>CAWCBD010000031.1:0-196741 GCA_963793665.1 uncultured Paenibacillaceae bacterium | reverse complement strand
ATGTTTATTTCTGGTTTTTAAAAGTAAATAAATGTCGAGTAAGATGCCGATTATAACTGCTAAATAAAATTCGTCTAATGCAATTGATCTGTGAAACAACCAAGATAAAATTAATCCCAATAATCCAAAAATAACAGAGTTTCTCACCATAAACCTCCCGATTGATGTCACCATTAACAGCTACACCTTTAAATAAAATAGGATGAAACTTAAAATAAGATTAGGTGCTCCTAATTTTAAAAAGCTGCCTGAAACTTTCATTCTAGAATTTCTAGTTTCGTTATCTTCACTAGAAGTATTTGCTCGCATTCTATCTCCACTTACCAAAGCTCCTGAAATTACAGCTCCCAATAGTAATGAACCTCCGCCAATATACCCCAAAATCGTCTTGGCTAAAGATAATTGATTCATGCACAGGGTTATAAAAACGACCATTAAAGCGGTAACCAACCCAATGAATAGATAAGACTTTAATAATTTCATGTGAACCCTCCGTTATTTATCAAGTAATTCCATATATAAGACGCTGCAAGCTGCTCTTAAGTTTCTCCGCCGGCAGAATCATTGCTTGCGACGTATCTGCCTAACGAGTCTTGTGGCGAGATCAGTAGACAATTTGAAGGGGGTGATCTTGACTCCTACCGCTCGCCGCCTAAAAAAGAGGAACTGCACAACCGCAGCTCCTCCACGTTACCTAGTCATCATCATGTATTTCACTTTCGATCCGTACGAATAAGGACAAGACGAAGGCGATTGCAAGCAGCCCAAGCGGGACAATACTGATCAAATAACGGAAGGTCGCCTCAGGGTTAGGACCGGGCCTCTCTCCGCTTTCATAACCGAAAATTATGCCGACGATCAGAAAAGCCAGCGCAGAGATCAGCCCGCTGGAACGGGTAATGAATCCGCTCACTGCCGTATAGACACCCTCTCTTCTGAAGCCTGTTGCTGCAAAATCGCGGTCAATTATGATGCTGCTGACAAGCGGAGGTGTGACGAGGAAGCCTGCAAGCCCAAAGCCCACCAGAATACCAGCGAGAATACCGCTCAGCAGACTGCTTCCAAACCAAAGCGGGATTACCGATAGGCCATAAGCGAGCAGCGAAATGCGCCAGCCTTTAACAGGTTCCATTTTACGAAGCATCCAGTACCATATGCCGACGAGCGGAATAACAGAGACAAAGATAGAAGCCAGCAGCAGTGATACTTGTGACTCCGGAATTTTCAATACATATTTGGCGTAAAAAGGGATGGTTGCGGCTATCAGCCCGTTAACCGTCTGGGCGAAGGAATTTGAAATATTAAACATCCAGAATGCATGGTTCTTTAGTGTCGAGCGGAACGATTCCTTGAAGCCGTCGGCATAGACTTCCCCGCTCCTTCATCTTCCTTGACGAATCGTATGCATAGCAGCATAAGAATGGCGAAGGCCAGCGCAAATATAACGGACATTCTTCCAAAGCCTACAGCCGTGAATAGAATTGGAGTAAGTGCTGTGCCGATGAGCAGCGCAACAATTTGAAAGCCCTGCTGAATGGCCGATGCTTTGGCGCGGATGCGGTCACCTTTAAACAATTCCGGGAATAATGCGCCATAATTGACCCAGAGAACGGTAGCGGCAGCTTCATAGAGCACAAGCGCAGTAAGGAACCATGCGAACAGCCCATATCCTGTTAAACTTACGGCACGCTGTAGACCATAATAAACGTTATCATGAACAGTGGAATCATCCCTAACAGCCATGGCCGCCGGCGCCCGAAGCGCGTACTCGTCCGGTCGGATAGATAGCCTGCAAGCGGCTGATTGACAGCATCCCAGATGAGAAAGATTGTGCGGGCCAGTGTCGCTAGACCGATGCCCAATCCGAGCTTTTCCACGTAGAAATAACTATAGAAGGAGCTGAAAGCCGTACTTGGAATCATCATCGCCAGCATGCCAAACGCATACATGACTGGTGAATTGACCAGCTTGTTTCTCATAAGAATGCTCCCTCCGGAATTAAACCAATTGTCCATCTATTAAAGCTTATTAGAGACGAAGCTGTCGCATTCACATCTTATGATTTTTCACAACGGCTAGAGAGGATCAAATAGCTTGATCTCTATCACGTATCAGGCAGTAAAAAAAGCCGGAAGTCCTCTCCTATGAGGACTCCCGGCGTTAACAAACTTATTTCCTTTTCCCACGTGATCGTTTTCGTTGGATGGGTCCAATAGTCCAGTCCAAGAAACAAATCTTATGTTAGATAGATGATCGTCCTGCCTCCCTTGAAGTACTCGCGGAAGGATGACTCACTTTCGAGTACCATATAGCGATAACCAACATGACCATCATGAGTGCCATAAGGCCAATGAGTGTCCACATGGAAATATTGGATTTATACTGATCCATCAATTTACCTGTTAACAGCGGCATCAGCGCTCCGCCAAGGCCGCCAGCTGCGATCAGCAAACTCGTGGTGCGTTCTGCAGTTCCGGGAATAATCTGATTGGTGAAGATAAGTCCGATCGCGAACAGTCCCGCCATTAGGAGACCGAGCAATAACACGAGTGAATAGCTTATGGCGATCCCGGTGATGAGCGGAATAATTGCTAAAATGAGCAGTGACCCAAAGCCATTGATCAGCAAATAACGTCCAGACCCCCATTTTTCCGACAAATGTCCAGCGAACATACGTCCAATTGCCATCGCGATCCAGAAAAACGAAACACTCAATGTCGCAAGCGCGTTATTCGTACCCGAATGTTCGATAAGGATAGACGGAAGAAAATTGACCAGACTCATCTCAATCCCGACATAGAGGACGAAAAACACCAGCATGATGAACAACAGCGGCATCCCACTGCTCTCATAGAAGGCAGGCGCTTTTTGCCCTTGAATGTTGTTTGCGGAAGCAGCTCCGTTCTCTTCACCTAAAACCTGTTTAGCAAGCAGAGTATCCAATGGTCCAAAAGAAGTAAACGCCCAAAGAAGAAGCATCCCGAGCGACATTACGGCCAAAATAGGGAACGATATTCTCCACATGTCCAATGAAATCAGTACACTGCCTATCAACGGCATGACGAATGCCCCGATACCGAAAAATACCTCTAACCGGCTCATTGCAACGGCCTTATTTTCATGAACGAACCCGATGACAAGAGATCCGATTGCGGCCTCGACCATACCGAATCCGAACCCTGCGACCGGTGCGGTAACAATCATCCATTCCCAGGAAGGCAGGAAGCTGTAGACGGATTCCCCAAGGGTCAATGCGCCAAATGCCAACAAAATCATCCCCCGTCGTCCCAGCCTTTTCGACCATAAAGGCATCGTAAGAACACCGATCAGAAATCCGAAGAACTGGGCGAAGATCAACAGACCGCCGTCACTGTAGTCTCTATGAAAATACTGCAGCATCTCTTCCAATACCGCTCCCATGACTACATGCGCCAATCCGATTAATAAATAGGATAAGCATCCTATCCATAACAATTTTCTCATTTTATTTCTCCTTCTTGAACGCCCGAGTTGAGTGAATATAGAACATTATATAGCGGATGGCTCGCAGTTAACAGATATCGATTTTGACTGCCCTCACATACAACTAAGAACTGTGGCTTCTAAACAAGAAAAAAAGGAGTCGCATAAGCGACCCCCTTGTTGGATTTCATTATATATTTGCAAACAAATTTGAATTTGTATCTGATTTATGAGTACCAGCAAGCTTTTCATTCGCAATTTCAAAAGCCTCACGATACTGAAGAATCTTCTCTACCCACTGCTCCGGATCAGTTCCTTTATCATTTGCACTGAAATAACGTTCAGCTTGAATTCGTGCACTATCATGATTATCATCCAGAAGCCTGATAACTGGTAAGTATTTTTGAACGATTGTATTTGCTTCATTGTGTTGGCAACCGTGATATTCAATCAACTTAGCTACAATCATTTTCTCAAACTCCGTTAATATTTCAGCCATGTTCGATCCACTCCCTTGTACCTTCATCAAGCACATAGAACTTCTCAATGCTCAGCATTTCATTTAAACCTGGGTCACTAAAACAGATTTGATTACCTAAATCCAAGGAATCCAAATGATGGCCTTCCTGATTTTGAGTCATTTTATTGTAATACCATTCATACTTCTCATTACCCTTTATTTCTATTTTCGACCTATTATATTCAAAATGGACCTTTTCCATTTTATTATCAGCCATTTGACCAATTATAATTGCAGGATGGTGTTTACATGGATCAAATCCATCATCGCGACAATCCAAACGGTGATCCACAATAAACCGTGTCCATTCAGGGTTGGAGTCCCCTAAAAATACAAGGCAGTCAGATAAGTTTGGAAATTGGTCAGCATCAACACGGATCTTGAGTACAACAGCCTCAGAAAAATCTGTCTTCATTGAATCTAAAGCCGCTTTCACGGCCCATTTAGCCGCCTGCCGAAAGCTTATAGTCGTGTAGAAACCGGCACCAAAATCTCTATCCGTTTTACGCCACCAGGAATCATCCAATAACCTATCGTATAAGCCCGGGATGTATTTTCTTTAGAGTACCATGATAAACATACTTCGGGAGGTATAATTTACCTTGAAAAGAAGATGACTGCAGTGTATTCAATGATTCACCTCCTTTATTACATTGTAGCATGAATTGTCAGACAATTATAGATAGCCATATCTCAAAATAGAGATACTCATCCTGCAAGATCCGGTTTGAGTCGTATTTCATCCGCGGATGGAGTCACCGGCTTGTAGTAAAGACTAGAGCGGTTCAAGCTTTTCTCCGGTTCCGAACCTTTTAGCATTTCTAAGGCGAGCTCGTTCGATTTCGTCTTCGCGATTGCGAGGCTGGGCATTGGTTACCAGCGAGTCCAATAGATTCCGTGCAGTCGCTGCTACCTCCAAGATGGCGCGGTTAAACGCCGCCTCGTTTGCCTTCGAAGGATCGGTGAAGCCCGAGATTTTTCTCACGAATTGAAGAGCGGCTGCCTGAATCTCATCATCGGTTGCGAGAGGGTCGAAGTTAAATAGTGTCTTAATGTTTCGGCACATAGCTATCTCCTTTGAATACGGTTTTAAACAATTTTACTACAATCTTATTCTCCTCACCAGCCAAACTGGAGTTGGGAAAGGGTCGGTATAGTATGGTAAATCCCGTGTGGAACAATTTTTTTGGCGATTGCGGGCCATGCCCATGTGTTTATCACGATGATACCGCGTTTTGAACCTATACTGGAAATTTCAGAAGGAAAAATGAACACTTCTCCTCCTCCGTGACTTATTTAATGGCATTAAACGTGTGGGGAATTGCGCCGTTCTTTGCACCCTATTAGCCCAAAAGCTCTAACAGATCGATTGCGTATGTTAGAAGAACAAGGAATCGACACACGTACACCTCACCCAGGGGTTCCTTTATATGTCGAATATGAGCTTACTGAGCGGGGGCAGAATTTAGCCAAAAAAAGCAGCCATATGATCGGCTGCTTTTGGCTCCATCTTTTTAATTCTTCACTGACCTACTTTTATTCCATGTATCTTTCAATGGAACGATGCGGTTAAATACGAGCCTCTCGGCGGTAGTGTACTTGGTATCCACGCAAAAATAACCGTGACGAATGAATTGGAATTTTTGCCCTGGGCGAGCATCTTTAACGGAAGGCTCCACCAAGCAGTTCGTTTCGATAACAACCGATTCCGGATTGATTGCATTGGACCAATCCCCGTCAGCTTCATTCGGAAGCTTTTGCTCCAAAAGCAGCTTCTCATAGAGATGAACGTTGGCTTTTACAGCGTGCTCCGCCGATACCCAATGGATCGTCCCTTTTACTTTGCGCCCGGTAAACCCGCTGCCACTCTTCGTAAGCGGGTCATAGCTGCAGCGAAGCTCCGTAATTTCACCCGTATTCGTGTCCTTGATGACTTCCTCACACCGGATGAAATACGCCCCCTTCAGCCTAACCTCACCTTTCAGACACAGCCGATGAAAGCCCTTGGGCGGCTCCTCGATAAAGTCTTCCCGCTCGATAAATATGGTTTTGGAAAAAGGTACCACTCTTTCTCCCATCAATTTATTCTCACTGTTTTTTTCAATCACTAACAGCTCCGTCTCATTCTCTGGGTAGTTGGTAATGACGACCTTTAATGGCTGAATAACAGCCATGACGCTAACCTCAGTTTCTTTCAGGTCCTGTCTGAGGAAATGATCAAGCAGCGAGATATCCACCGTAGTCTGGGTTCGGATGCTGCCAATCTCTTCAAGGAAGCTGCATATGCTTGCCGGTGTGAACCCCCTTCTTCTTAAGCCTCGAAGTGTAGGAAGCCTTGGATCGTCCCAGCCGTCCACATAGCCCCCTTCAACCAATTGCCTCAAAAATCGCTTGCTTGTAACTGCACCCGTCAAACTAAGCCGGCCAAATTCCCTTTGCCTGGGAGGCTCAGGGATATCCAATTCCTTCAGCACCCACTCGTATAAAGGTCTGTGGTCTTTGAATTCGATGGAGCATAAGGAATAGGTGATACCTTCAATGGCATCTTGGATCGGGTGGGCAAAATCGTACATCGGATAGATACACCAATCATTTCCTGTCCTGTAATGCTCGGCATAGATAATCCGAAAGATAATGGGGTCACGAAGGTTTATGTTGGGTGAAGCCATATCGATTTTTGCACGGACAACTCTGGAGGAGGCCGGGAAGCTGCCATTTTTCATTTTGGCAAAAAGTTCTAGATTCTCTTCTCCAGCTCCTTCCTGAAACTTGAATTCACGAGCGAACGGTAATAGTCGGTTATGTATTCCTGCACCACCGGCCCAGTCTCATCGAAGAAGTCCTGTTCCGATTTATAGAATTCGTCATTCGTATCGATGGAGTGGCGGATGCTCGCAATTTGCTGCAGCGTATCAAACTCGCTGCGCAGCTTATTAATTGCTGTCATTGCGTGATCCTGCTCGTCGCAGCTGCCAGCCGAATTGAACGATTCCAATATTGATTTGAACTTTTGCTCGAAAGCCTTTACATCAGGACGCTCATAACGATACTCGCTAATTTTCATAACATGCACCTGCCCTCTCTCAAAAATAAGTACAATCCTTGATTCACCCATTATATCCCAACCGATAGAGGTACAGCCAACAGAAAAAATAAACGGCCGTTCCCAGGCAGAGCACCTGAAAATGGCCGCTTTATAAAATTGTTTTCCGGCACATCATGTGATGGATTCCCATCGATATTACTGTTCTATCTTACTCTTCTGCTTCCGACGATCTAAGACCGGAGTGTATCTCTTTCCTAAGCCTAATCGATGCTGAAATACTTTGAACATCGTATAAAAGGTAAATAATTTAGTTGGCTTGGCAATACAAGTTTGCACCTCGAAAAAGGCAGCGCAAACTGCAGCGTTGTAGGAAGACAGTTGAAAAATCTGCACCAAATACCATTGTGTAAACTTTACAATCAGCGATCGCTTCCCTTTGACTGTCGGATAACGCAAATCTTCACCTGTGGCCGTTTGCCAAGCGGTCGTAATGACAGGCTTGATCTTCTTAAAGTAGTCGTGTGAAGCACTGCTTATTGTTGGTTGAGAAGTTAAGCTTTGATCTAATATTTCACTTTCCATTGCGGCCACGCACATTCCCTGTCCATAGACAGGATTAAAATTGCAGATAGCATCTCCGATAACAATTAAATTAGCAGGCCGATTACGCATGCGTTCATAATATTTCCGAAGGTTCGCAGGAAATCGGAAGGTTGATACAGGCGATACAGGTGTTAAATGCCGGATAGCCTCATAAATATCTGGCCTTGGCAAGCTTTTGGCGAACTCTAGAAGTCCCTCACTGCTGATAGTTGGATGATCTCCAATATACCCTGCCATGCTGGCATGCACTCGGTCCCCTTCAATGGGTAAAACAATTCCCAACCGAGTCTCTTTGGGAGCCTCTGGAAAAATAAAAATCGATTTGAAATCCTCATGCTGCGGTCTTGAAAAGGTTTGGCCGATGTAGGCAACATTGATTTCAATTTTCTCTACTTCTACTTGTTCATAGCCGCTTTGTTCCAAAAAATGTTGAACCCTTGAACTACGGCCGCTTGCATCTACAAACAGATCAGCATGTATTTCATCGATAACACCCTCTTTATTCTTAACACGAATGCCATTAACAGTATTATTCACTCGATCAAACAACCATTGCTCCACCTGGTACTCTTGAAAAAAATATATATTTTCAAACGCTTCCAGTCTGCGTCTTACATGGTATTCGATAAAAGAGCGGCTTATAAAATGAGAATCAACCTTCGATTTACAGGGAATTTTCCAAGTACCATGCTGAAAAAAAGCTACTTCCTCTGTATCGAAATGAACAATATCCTCGGTAATTTCATCATAGAAACCCGGAAAATACTTGGATATCACCATTTCCCCTCTCATGTTCATGACATGCAGCTGCCGATCCTGAGGGGTTCCTTTACGATAACCTGGAGCTGCTGGGGCTTCATCCTTTTCAAAAACGGTTACCTGCTTAAAATGATTAGCCAGTACTCTGGCTGTTAGCAGTCCTGCAATCCCCCCGCCAACTACAACTGCATGCTCATGTAAAGCTTTTTCCATTAACCTACCTCCAAATTAGAGACATGATCGACTGATTGCATTATATATCTGTTTCTTAATGGCTTGAAATACTCATTATATTGAGTATGTTTGTGAGCAAGGAGATTATGCGATTGAGATGAATTTGAAGTATAAGCATTCGGATTGGAGGACCGGATATGTGTTTGATTCGAAGAAGACGATAACTGATGTATCGGAGTGTAATGCCATCCAAAAGATTATCACATGAGCTGTTAAACCAGCATTTTTTCTTCATACAGAATTAATTATTTTCTGCCGCCGAACCCTATCACCAACGAATCGTATAACTGAATCAGTTCCTCGGACGGACGAATGTCCAGCTCACTGCTGAGCAGCTGAACATAATCGGTATACAGAGCGGTCAATCCCTTCTTGTCCCCAGTCTGCGCGCGTATCGTCATAAGCAGACTTACAGCGGATTCATCAAGCGGATTGCGCTCGTTCAGCTTGAGCAGCAGCTTGGATGCTGCGTTCGGATCTTGCAAGGAAATAAGCGCAACTGCAAGCTTCTGTGAGAATGACGCGTACAATCTTGCATAGCACTCCGTTTCGTGAGTGGCCCACACATATGATTTGTCCCCGAACAGATCGCCTGTATACAGCCGTTCGATTTGCATCGCTCTTTCGACATCCCCGGCTTCAATGGATTGCAGTTTCTCCGCTTGCTTTTCGAATTCTACATAATCGATAACGGCATCCTTTAATTCGAGCGCGTAGCCGTCGTTCTCCGAGCGTACGACCTCGCGCATGCCTAGTGGTTCCAATGACTTGCGCAGTTGATACACAGTCGTATTCAAATAGTTCTCGGCACCCGCTTGTTCCATGCCTCCGAAAATATCTGCAATTAGCCTCGAACGAGGTATACGTCTGCCACGGTAAAGCAGCAGGTAGGCGAAGAGCTCTGTACATTTTCGCGAGGTCCACTTGACGCGGCCCGCTTCATTACTCACAGTGACATCCCCGAGCGCCGTTATGACAACCCTCCTCGAATCTTCGGAGGAGACCGGAGCCTGCAGAGAAGGAGAAAGGAAAACCTGTCGGTTCGCCAACGCGCGATTGACCGTTCGCTGCAGCCTTTCCTGGGAAACCGGCTTGACCAAGTAATCCAAAACGGACAATTCGTAAGCTTCTAGGGCGAAATCCTTATGAGACGTGACGAAGACGACTTGCATGGGAGAACCAGAGCCTTCCATCTTGGCAGCAAACTCCAGTCCATTCTCGCCCTTCATCGAGATATCTACGAAAGCAAGACCGATATCGGCGTTCTCGCTTAAGAAGGAGGCAGCGGACAGCGCATCCGTAAACGCACCCGCAACTTGAACCCCAGGCAGCTTATCCAACATTTTGTGCAAAATCAAATGCATCACCGGCTCATCGTCCACCAAAATTACTTTCATGCTATTTCGCCCCCATGCCCATTATCGAATGCGTCCCTCCCGCCAGCAGAGCCTGGCAAAGTGAAGAAGAAGGTCGTTCCAACTCCAGGTACGCTGTCAAACCAAAGACTGCCGCCATGGATACCAACAAATTCATTGGTCAGCACCAGTCCGAATCTCATATTACCAGGATCATCTCCGGTGATCGGAGCTTTGAAGAACGGCTCGTCTAGACGCAGCATTTCCGCCATTTTATCGTCGATTCCTGCACCGTTGTCGCGTATGGATATGATGATAAGATCACCTTCCATAACGGCTCCGATCTCAATTAT
Source organism: uncultured Paenibacillaceae bacterium (assembly GCA_963793665.1). Lineage (GTDB taxonomy): Bacteria > Bacillota > Bacilli > Paenibacillales > Paenibacillaceae > Paenibacillus_Z. Next base: position 186,409 of record CAWCBD010000031.1, on the reverse strand, counting down.
CCCGCCGATTCCGGTATACTTGATCGCATTCGAGAGCAGATTTCGCAAAATAAGGTCAAGCATCTCTTTATCCGCGTTAACCGTGAGCTTCTCGTCGATTCGCTCCGTCATCCGAATTTGTTTCATGCCTGCCTTCGCTCCTGCCAGCGATAGAGACTGGCGAATGACCTGCTGCAAGTTCCAGCCTAACGGTCGAAACATGACCTTCCCTTTCTGGCTTCGATACCAGTCAAGCAAATTCTCGACGAGATGGAACGTGCTTTGCACTTGTCCCTGGAGCTCTCGGAACAAGTCAGCATGCTGGGCTTCGGCGGCGGCAAGCTCCTCCCCTAGCAGTTCGGTTAAGCTGACGAGAAGAGCGATCGGATCGCGAATGTCGTGCGCAACGACTGTAAACAGCTTATCCTTGAACGAGTTCAACTCGGACAGCTGTCTGGCATTCTCGCGCAGCCGGGTCTCATTGTCTTTCAATTCCGTAATATCGTTGAACATCAACATTTTCCCTACAGGGACCGAGCCCGAATCGTAGATAAACGATAAGCTGCAGTGATAGTGCTTTCTACGGTTTGCATGGAATCTATGGTACGGGAAGCGTTCGTCCCCGGTGCTTGCAGCGCGAATGCGTTCAATCAGATCCGGACTGGAGGGCAGAACCGCCCCAACATAAGCAGGGTAATGCTTCGTCAAACCGAGTTCTGGAAGAACCCCCTCGGCCGCACTGTTATAACTGACGATTTGATCCTCATAATCGAGCAGGATGACACCATCCCGGATTGTATCGAACACTTGGGTCAGCGCAAGCGGCGTGAACCGAAGCAGATTAAATCGCAAAATCCCCCATACGTAGACGACACCCGACATGGCGAACCCGAACGGGGTCAAATCAACGATCATCCCGAACCAGAAGAACATATTGAACATCATGGGCACGGCGGCACCCATAATGAGTACGATGATTTGCTTGCGCACGATCCGCGAAGAGCGCCAATACATCGGGATAAACAGTAAAAAGCCGCACAATAAAACGAAATAATTATAAAGGGTATGTACTTGATAGCCAGGTCCTTTAACCGTCGTGTACAAAGGAAACGAAGCGTCCTCATTCAAGATATAGCGCTCATAAATAAGGTGATGCCACTCGTTGGTCAAGTGAAGGAAGAAAATGGCCGTTGGGATAACGAATAGAACGAGCGCAAGGCGTTTCCGATACCGAGCCGCAGCCCCGGTAAATTGGATGACCTGAAAGAGCCATAGTGTAGAGACGAAAGGAATACCCAAATATTCGATTTGAAGAGACAGCTTCACTTCGTACAGATTATGGCTGATCACCTCTAATGCATAGCCTGACGCGTAGCAAGCCGCCCCTAGCATGATTAGAATCATCGTTTTTGCGACTGGCAGATGGCGCTTCTTGTAGGACAGGAATGCGACGTACACCATTAGCGCCGCTGCTAGAAATAGCAATAATGACATCCAATGTATTGTGTCCACGGCTGCGGCTCCCCTGTATGTTTAGCGTACGGTATACAACGAGTCTATGGAACCCGGCATTCTTTTTAATACTACCATTATTCGTATAACCTGAGCACGACTAGCTTTTTAATAAATTATTATACCACTTATATACAAGAAAGGGTCGCCTTCCATAGCTGGCCTAGCATACATTCAGCAGCGTTTCAGATTGGTTTCAGGAGATTCGTACATAATGAACTCACGGTCAGCAATTACAGGCATAGCCGTGCAATAGCTTATGGCGGAGATATTTCGCTGTGGGGAACGCCGAAGGAGGGATGGACAATCGGTCTTGCGGATCCCTTGCATGAGGATCAAGATGCTGATCGTTCAAAAAAAGCGACCCATAATAGAATGGGACCGCTATAGTGATTAAACTCCCCACCAAGGCAGGTTGGCATAAGGATAGTGCATCTCATTACTGTCTTTGAGAGCAACGTAAAACTCTCGGAAATTGTATTGCGGCTTATATCCGAGTAACGCTTTCGCCTTATCGATAGACCAATATGTATGACCCCACATTTGCAGCAGTTCTTCAACATTTGTTCCTGAACGTTCCAAAAGCGCCCTAACTCCAGGAAAATGTTCATCAATCAACTCACCCGGTTCTTTTCTCCATCTTTTGAATTCATCAGGGGAGAATGGGACCTCAGCCATAATATTAAACGCATCAAAGGCTATATCGTCATTTTCCAATCCGAGAATAAATGCTTGTGCGACATCACGATCATCGACTCCGCCTTTCAGCAGTCTTAACCCATACCTGAAGAAGTCTTCGGGGACGAACATGCCAAGTCGGTAAGCAATCGTTTGTATGTTATGGCATCGGCTGTAAAACTGACCCATTTCTTCGCATAGCTTTTTACTTAAGCCATAAAAGTCTCCAGGAAGAAGTGACATATCCTCATGGACAACGGCGAAACTATCAGGCGAAGGTTTAATGCTATGTCCATATACGCCCATTGTGCTGCACAATAATACCTTTTTCACACCAAATTCCCTAGCCGCTTCGTAAATATTGAGTGTCCCTTCAACGTTAAGTCTCCAATAATCTTCCCGTGAATATTTAGAAAGATGAATGCCGTGTAAAGCCGCCGCATGGACGATTGCATCAACACCTTGAACCGCTTTATAAACATCTTCTTTATTGGTCACATCACCTTGTATAAAGGTATATTGACTTTCAACGGACCTGTAATCCATAAGGATGGGTTCGTATCCTTTCTCTTCTAGAACCGGAGCAAGAACTCGTCCCAAATTGCCTCCTGCACCTGTAATTAGCACTTTCATGTCTGCAACTCCTTCACAGATGATACTTACTATCCTTTCAAAATATCCGCGATCATTGCCAGTTCCTGCTCATTGAAATCAAGATTGTTCAACGCAGCGATATTTTCCTCAACCTGGCTGACACGGCTCGCCCCGATCAATGCGGAAGTAACGCGGCCTCTGCGCAGTACCCAAGCTAAAGCCATTTGGGCCAAGCTTTGCCCGCGCTCCTGAGCAATTTTATTGAGCTGGCGCGCTTTTTCGACATCTGATTCTTTTACGTTACCTCCCCATTGTTTAGCGGCTCTGGAGTCCGATGGAACACCCGAAAGATACTTGTTGGTTAACAGCCCCTGTGCCAGTGGGCAGAAGGCGATGCTGCCGACCCCATTTTCATCAAGAACGTCCTGAAGACCATTTTCGATCCATCGGTTTAACATGGAGTACGCAGGCTGATGAATAAAGAGCGGCGTTCCAAGCTGCTTCAGAATTTTGATGGCTTCCGCCGTTTGTTCCGCATTGTAGCTGGAAATACCGACATAAAGCGCTTTGCCTTGCCGGACGATCAGATCGAGAGCGGACATCGTTTCTTCCAACGGCGTGTTCGGATCGGGACGATGAGAATAAAATATATCGACGTAGTCCAATCCCATCCGCTTCAAGCTTTGGTCGAGGCTGGCCACAAGATACTTTTTCGAGCCCCATTCCCCGTATGGCCCCGGCCACATGTGATAGCCGGCTTTTGAAGAGATGATCAATTCATCCCGGTAAGGAGCCAAATCGGTTTTCAGCATTTTACCGAACATTTCTTCCGCGGATCCCGGAGGCGGCCCATAGTTATTGGCCAAATCAAAATGGGTGATACCTAGATCGAAAGCCTTGAGCACCATGTCCCTTCCGTTTTCGTACGTGTCCACGCCCCCGAAGTTATGCCACAATCCAAGCGAAATGGCGGGAAGCACAATGCCCGACTTTCCGCAGCGATTATACTTCATGGCGCTGTACCGTTCCTGATTAGCTTGATACGGCATAAGACTCCTCCTAATAAAAGATATTAACCATCACACGAGGCCACTTTTACTTACCCAGTAAGCAATATGTTAAAGCCCCTATCTTATAAATGGTCTACGTCGTATCATAAGATAAAGCCCAATAATTGAAAAGTACGCACTTTTTCTTCACTAAGTTACCACAAGGTTACAATTTAATAATCTGCTAGTTTATTAACTTCGTATATAATTCAAACAAATACGATTATCGGAGGTAAGGTTATGGGTAACCCACAAAATATTAACAACACTCAAACTCTGTTCAATTGTTCCATCGAAAAATGTTTGGACGTCATTGGCGGGAAATGGTCATTTTTGGTTCTTCGGGAGCTCTTTTGCGGAAAAAAAAGATTTGGAGAATTAAAAAATAATATATGCGCCATTAGCTCCAAGTCTCTAACCCAAACCCTTCGTCATCTGGAGGAAAACGGTATTGTCGTGCGTAAAGCTTTTGCAACTATACCACCGACTGTTGAATACGATCTAACTGAGAAGGGACATACGCTGCATAACATCATACATGAAATGAAAGCATGGGGAGCCCACTGGGCTTAAGAGAGACGGGCTGATCATGCGTGCTGTGCCAAAATGATACTTCGGTGTGTAACCGAGTTCCTGATTCTCTCTGGATAGATCGGTTACGCGAGAGGCAATTTTCCGACTTTTACAAAATTATTATCTGACATCATCGTGTGGACAATAAACCGATTCTGCGCGAAGGCATATCAATAACATGGGGAATTAAAAACTCGATTGAAAGGCGATTGCAAATGAAAAGCTATCAGGTTTGTTGGAACGGTCCTATCCATCGAACAACAGGGATTGGCACTGCCAGTCGAGAATATGCCCTTGCCTTACACCGCAAGGGAGTAAACGTAAAAATATTGACCGCTCGCGGTTCTAGGTCCAATTCAATTTTACGCCGTTTAGCCTTGAAGCCATTTGCTAAGGACAAAAAGAAGGTTCTCGTTTTCCACGGAACGCCAAACTCTCTGCCTATGGCTAAAGCTAGGAAACGGTTCAAGTACATTTTACTGAACACGGTCTGGGAAACGACCAAATTACCTAATCAATGGTTCCCGCACATCAATCGGTTCGATGCGGTATGCGTCCCTTCCATGCAAAACAAAAAAGCCATGAAAAGAAGCGGGGTTAAAAAGCCCGTCTTTATCGTGCCGCATGGTGTAAATGCCCATACTTTCTCTCCTTCTAATAAAAAACTACATTTAGGCCTGCCCAAAGGAACCTTCGTCTTCGTCTCTGTCTTTACCTTTCAACACCGTAAAAACCCGGAAACGTTATTAAAGGCCTTCTGGCAGGAGTTCTCCTCCAAGGATAAAGTCGCTTTGGTCATCAAGACCTCCAGTGTTGGAAACGATATGAGCGGCGCAGCGATCAAAAATAAAATTTATGCCTATAAAAAAAGACTAGGCTACGGTGTAAATACGGCCCCGGTCCGCCTTTTTACTCAGACAACGGATTCCCGGAGAGATAAAAGGAATTTATACCGCCGCTAACGCCTTTGTACTCCCTTCCCGGGGGGAAGGCGTCGGATTGCCTTATCTAGAATCGTTATCCAGCGCAGTTCCCGTCATTGCGACCCGTTGGGGCGGTCAAATGGACTTTCTGAACGCCCGGAATTCTTTCTTAGTCGACTATAAATTGAGGCCTCCTGCCCAAAGTATGAAATACGCCATTTCTCGTAATTTCCGTTCCTTATTTGCCCAAAAAGGACAACTATGGGCAGAGCCCAGCCTAGCCAGCTTAAGAAAACAAATGAGATATGCCTACGAACATCCCGCGCTTTGCCGCGCCAAAGGAATTCAAGGCCGACGCGATATGCAAAGGTGGACGTGGAGCCGAGCCGCAAGCTCCATGTGCGCCGCTATTGAAAAAACGTTACGATCCAAGCGATAATAACGAATACGAATTTTAAAGCAAATAACAGATAATCCTGGACTTCACTCGAAGCTGGGATTATTTGCCGTTTGCATATAAAATGAAATTCTCGCTTTTGATTGCTGGAGAAATCGTATTGATTGCCTAAAATTGGGAACCCTACTGTCATCAATGTATGGAGGGAAATTCCTATGTCTTCTACCCGATTTAAATGGACGAGTACCAGCATTCCTTTTACTCAAAATAAACCGCTGCAGGTGATGATTTTCATTTTCATCATCTTTTTTGGTTTAATGGCCCTGTCACCAACCGACCGAAAACAATGGCTCGCTGATAGCCTTCCGCTTGTCGTGATTATCCTTACTCTTGCCTTCTCTTACAAGCGATTTCATTTTTCAACCCTTTCCTATTTCCTGATGTTCGTTTTCTTTTGTCTTCATACCTATGCGGCTCATTATACATATGAGGGTACACCATTTGACCATTGGCTGAGAACATCGTTTCATACTAAAAGAAGCTATTACGATCGTATCGTTCATTTCGCGTTCGGATTGTTCTGTGCTTTTCCATTCCGCGAGATTTTAAAATGTAAAGTTAAGCTGCTCGGAATTTGGTCCTATATTCTGCCAGTAGTCATTGTTCTCGGTTTTAGCGCACTGTTCGAAATCCTCGAAATGTTGGCTGCCTTAGTGGCCGGCAAGGGTGGTGAAGCCAAATTTGTTGGTCTGCAGGGTGATGTCTTCGATACACAAAAGGATATGGGATTAGGATTCATCGGTGGAGTCGTATCGATGGGCATTCTCGCATGGATCATCTGGAGAAGCGATAAAAAGGCTGCAGATAACCCAGATTAACCACGAATGCCGCCATCTGGCAAACGAGATATCTGTATAAAAACGCTTACTATGGTATAATGCGTCTGATTTACCTGTCAAGGGATTATTTCTTACTTTTTCTAATGAAGTTTTAATAATGTGCTTTTCTTCTAGGCCAGCCATAGCTTTCAGCTCTAATCGGTAAATATTAGGGAGTTTTATCTGTGCTAAAGTAATTACAGGTAGGCACCTATACCGTTATCGATAAGGAGGAATACAACGACAATGCAACTGAAGAAGAACTACCTTGGAAAATCGGCTGTCATCTCTTTGAGCTTAGCTCTATCGATGTTTGCTGGAATAACGGCCCCCGCTTTTGCATCGCCTGTAGCAACTGCTACCGTTAATAGAGGGGTGAACTTCCGTACCGCTCAAAGTACAAGCGCCCCGATCTTAGGATTGGTTAAAGCGGGAACAGTCCTTCCTGTCGAAGCAGCTAATAATTACTGGGTATTAGTAGATTACAATGGTAAAACTGGCTATGTCTCACGCTCTTATGTGACTGTACATACGAATAATTCTACATCGACAACACAGCCTGGTTCAGGTACTCTCTCGGGGAGCAAAATCATTAATACCGCGAAGTCGTTCCAAGGCAGGGTCAAATATGTCTTTGGTACCCGAGATCAGAAGCGTCTCATTTTGGACTGCTCGTCATTCACGCAATACGTCTTTCAGCTTAATGGAAAATCCATCCCTTGGGGATCGAGAGCACAAGCACGGGTAGGTACTTATATTCCGAGAAATCAGCTTCAACCAGGCGACTTAGTCTTTTTTAGCGTAAGTACACCGGGTCAGATCAACCACGTTGGGATCTATATGGGCAATGGTCAATTCATTAACAATTTACCTAAAAAAGGTGTCGTGATCTCAGACTTTAACAGTTCACATTGGACAAGCCATTATATCACGGGCAGACGTATGTAAAATGTAACATCATACACGAAGAAACACCCCTTTAAGCAAGTTGTTTGCCCGAGAAATCTTCTCCAGACAACTTACCTTTTAGGGGTATTTCTGCGCGGGCTCGGCGCCGAATACCACCTGCAAAGGCAAAAAAAAGGCCGCAGCATTCGCGACCTTATCACCATATATGCGACCCTTATTGAGAAAATGTTTGCTTCACCGGCCTGACTTCCAACAGATCCCGCTTCGCCTTCTTCCCTGTCGTTCCGACAAGCCACCGCCCGAAAGACAGCTTGCTGAGCAGCTTGGCAAGCGCAATCGAACCAGCTGCCGTTACTGCAAAGGTAAGAACAGCCACTGGTAGATGATAGCCGGTGAGCACAAGCGGCCTGGTTATGAAACTAATAAGCATTAGAATAAAGGCATGAGCGAGAAATCCGCCGAAGGAATAAGTGCCGATAAAGTGAAGAACCTTGCGCACCGCTCCTCCATTCTTCTGCACTACCAATACAATACCGTACAGCACCAGCAGCTGGAATACGATAAGAACGAAGGTCATAGGCCTCAAATATCCGGCAAAATTCAGGTTCATTTGTTCCGTTGAATGGGTTAGTAACTCATGGCCTTGCCAGATATATAGGGCGATGAATATAAATCCGTACCCTATAAATCCATCTTCCACAAAACGCCGCCAGCGCTGAAGCCCGAAGGCGCAAACCGCGCCAAGCAGAAAGTAGAAGAAGTAAAAAACAAAATAGTACGTCCGGTAAGTCAGCAATTTCGCCCAGAACCCGCCCCATACGGCCGCCCAAGCCGGCATCTGGTAACAGGATAGCCACATCAGGATGCCGTATAATACACCCATCACGGCAACGATCATAAACACGCGGCGAAAGGACGCTCCTCCCGGCATTGCTTGAAGCTTTCGGCGCACCTTATTGACTGCGACCGCAAAGAGCGGGAACAAGAGATAATACTGAAAAATCATCAGAATAAACCACAGATGATAGCCATTTGTCGGCAGGAACAACTGAAGGAGTAATGTCCTCGGCCAGTCTGCCAGATTACCCAATTGACCGGATGAAACGCTCTGTACCGTAATCCAATAGATCACCGTCCAACTTAAGAACGGTAAGTAAATTTCAGTCAGCTTCTTACGAACAAAAGGCCAATAGGACAGTTTGCCGTTGTTGTTATAAAACAGCAGCAAGCCGGAAAGAAACACAAATGTCGGTGTCCCGAAGCGCGTGAAGTTAAACAGCATCGCCAGCATGATTGCATCGGGCTGCAAAATATCGGCACGGTAAATATATTCAGCTATGCAGTGCTGCAAAGTAATGGCAAGAAAAGCAAACGCCCTTAATAGGGTTACTTCCTCTATCCGTTCTTTCTTTTTCGGGAGCAAGTCAGCCTTCACGTCAATCTGAGGATCGGATAATGCCCCAGCTCGTTGCGTTAAACTCATCGTTATTCCCTCATTTCTGATCTTCTAAACATTATTTTTTATTCTAACCCATCCGTATTAGCAGAAGATTAAATAACGGTTATTTCATACTATTACCACTCGTTAATTCTTGAATGACAATGAAAATTAAACGCACCATACGGCATTGCCGGGCTTTATCGTAGCTATGCGGCTTCTAGTGAATATATAATTTATCTTTCTAACACACTTTAAAATTCGAAATAATTGTTCGCATTCCTATAGCAAATGTCCTGCACGATTCCGCCAAGCAGTTCACGGTCATCAGGCGCCTCGCCATTATCAACCCATTCGCCAAGCAAGCTGCAGAGCAAGCGGCGGAAATATTCATGCCTCGTATAAGAGAGGAAGCTGCGCGAATCGGTCAGCATGCCGATAAACCGGCTCAATAAGCCGATATTCGCAAGTGTGTTCATCTGCAGGAGCATGCCGTCCTTCGTGTCGTTGTACCACCACGCCGAGCCAAGCTGCATTTTGCCCGCTACACCTCCGCCCTGGAAGCTTCCCATCACAGTCGCCAATATCGGATAATTGACCGGATCGAGTGAATAGAGAATCGTCTTGGGCAGCGCATTATCCATCTCCAGTGAATCAAGCAGCTTTGTTAACGGGTAGGATATCTGGCTGTCGTTAATAGAATCATAGCCTGTATCGGGCCCTAGCTCCGTGAACATGCGGCTGTTGTTATTCCGTGAGGCGTTAATGTGAAATTGCATCGCCCAGCCGAGCTTCGCATAGATTCGTCCCAGGAACAAGAGTGTGAAAGTCTTGTACTTCTTCTCTTCCTCCAAGCTTACCGCTTCGCCATTCAGCGCCTTAGTGAAAATCTCGGCCGCTTCTTCGTGGGTCGCATATGCATAGGGCACATAATCCAGCGCATGGTCAGACACTTTACAGCCAACCGAATGAAAGAACGAAGCACGCGAATCCAGCGCAGACAATAGTTGATCGTAATCGGTAATCGGCTCACCTGCTGCCAGTCCCAACTTCTCGATCCAAGGCAAGAAGGTGGCCCTGTTAATCTCCAGCGCTTTATCCGGTCGGAATGAAGGCAGTACAGCTGTATCAAAGCTGGAATCTTCCTTGAGCTTGATATGATACTCAAGCGTGTCCGCTGGATCATCTGTCGTGCATATGACCTTAACGTTTGATCGGGTAATCAAATCACGGGCGCCGAATTCGCCGCTGGTAAGCTTGGCATTTGCTTTTTCCCAAATAACCTTCGCATTCTCCCCGTTAATCAACTCATCTATCCCGAAGTACCTCTTCAGCTCCAGATGAGACCAGTGATACAGCGGGTTGCCAAGTGTAACAGGAACCGTCGATGCCCATGCCGTAAACTTATCCCAATCGTCGGCGTCCCCCGTTATGAGCCTCTCTTCAACGCCATTGCTTCTGAGCGCTCTCCACTTATAATGATCGCCAGACAACCATACGTCTGTAAGATTGCGAAACGTCTTGTTCTCGTAAATTTCCTTGGGGCTCAAGTGGCAGTGATAATCAATAATTGGCATATCTTTAGCGAAGCTATGGTATAAATCGATTGCCGTTTCACCTTTAAGTAGAAAGTTATCGTCCAAAAATGGTCTCATCAACATGCACTCCCTTTGATTGATTAAAATTGGACTAGCTCGTTAATTTGAACGGGTTGACCGGTACGAATCGAACGATTAGCGGCGATGCCCGTCAGAATAGACATGGCGCCATCCCGATGATCCGCTGCGCGATTGAATTTATCCGCTGCAGGTTCGCCGAACACATCACTCAGCAGCACGGGATCGCCGCCGCCGTGTCCGCCAATTCCTTCTTCCGCCTTCACGCTGTAAGGAGCTTCGAACATCGGGTAGACCATGATCGAGGTTCCCTTGACTGCGCCCTCAAGTGCCTTGTCCCCGCCGGAATTGACATACGACTGTTCGACAATCGACATTTCAAGGCGCCCCTTGGTCCCGTTAAAAGCGATCCTGTACCCTTCCCACGGTAAATAAGCGTTCAAAGAATACGTCAGAATCGCCCCGCTCTTGTATTTCACAAGGACGCCCATCGTATCCTCGATCGATATGCCGTCACCGAATACACTCTGATCGCGGCGGTAACCGTCCTCATGCTCCGCATCGAGATACATCGACTTTAGATGCTCGTTGTCATCCAATTGGAGCGCGAATGGATCATTCTTGGCGATCGGATTGCCTGTCGCCCGTTCGTAGAACTCCGTCACACCGCGTTTCTCCGCATTCTCACGGCCGTAGAACATCAAATCTCCGTAGGCAAATACGGATTGCGGTTCTGAGCCGATCCAGAAATTAACAAGATCAAAATGATGCGTCGACTTGTGCACCAGCAGTCCGCCGCTGTTGCGCTTATCCCGGTGCCATCGCCGAAAATAGTCCGCGCCGTGCTGCGTATTAAGCAGCCATTCAAAATGAATCGAATTCACACGTCCGATCGCGCCTTCCATAATAAGCTCCCGAGCTTTTGTGTGATGTGGCGCATAGCGGTAATTGAATGTAACCCGGACCTTCTGTCCCGTACGCTTGACCGTATCTAAAATTTCCTGGCACTTGTGCTCATCGACCGTCATAGGCTTCTCTGTTACAACATCACAGCCCAGCTCCATCGCACGAATCATATAGGTGTGGTGCGTACGGTCGATCGATGTGATAATGACCGCATCAGGCCTTTCCGTCTCAATCATCCGATCAAACTCGTCCGAACGGTAAGTCCGCACTTCAGGGTGGTTGTACTTATCCGCCAGCAGATGATTGGCGTAATCCATCCGGGTCTGATTGATATCGCAAAATGCGGTTAATTCCGCTGTCTCAAGGTAGTGCTTCGCAAGCGCGCCATAAAAAAATTCAGCTCGTCCGCCTGTCCCGACAAGCACATACCTTTTCCTTTGAGCCATTCGTCTTCTCTTCCCTTCATTTGTTGATTTCGTTTTCATGTTTTCTAGCATATCGCAAATAAAACGAATTTTCACCGCAGTTTGTGCATCATTCTGTGTAAACCCCGCTTTTCTTGTTATAATATTAAACAAACGCTAGTCAAAGGCGGGATTATATGTGTGCATCCGTTCAGAGCCTCTACCACGATACTTCCGGAGGCTGGGACATCGAGTATGTAAAGCGCAAAGGGCATTTCTCAATGCCGGCCAATCATTTTCATGATCATTATGAGCTTTACTATTTGTGCGAAGGCGAGCGGATGTATTTCGTGCATGACCGGTCTTACCGGGTAAAAGCGGGAGATTTGGTATTGATCGACCGGCAGGTGCTGCATAAAACCTCGGATACAGGGATGCCCGACCATGAACGAGTTGTGATTTACGTGCAGCATGAATGGCTAGAATCGGCCTATCCCGAGGATATCACGCTGTTAACGAGTCCCTTCAAGAGTGATGTCCCCGTTTTGTCGCTCCCAGTACAGCAGCTTCCCGCTACTTAAGCGGGTTATCGACGAAATGGTGGAGGAAATGAAACAGCAGCCCCTTGGCTGCGCGATACGACTGCGGCATGCGATTATCGAGGTCATGCTGATGGCTGCGCGTACGCTCAGCCTTGAAGGCAGTTCACCCATCGAAGCAGAGCCCGAGTCGCCGCTTCATATGAAAATGATCAAGGTCGTTCAATATTTGAACGACCATTACACCGATGTGTTATCGTTGACTGCGATTGCGCAGCAATTTGCGATCAGCTCGTATTATTTAAGCCGTATATTTAAATCCACGACTGGCTTTGCATTCAGCGAATATATTAATTTGATCCGCCTCAAAGAAGCGCAGCGGCTGCTCCGGGAAACGGATCTCAAAATTACCGATATTGCGCTCAAGACCGGTTTCGATAATTTCTCGCATTTCGGCAAAGCGTTCAAGAGGATGGCCGGGGTTCCGCCCCGCGCTTACCGGGATGCAAACAAGGAAATTCCTTGGACCGGATAGATGGCTCTGAGGCTCCTTTGCTATCGCTAAACTGATCCTGCGAAATCACTTCATAACAGAGAAACACCCCATCATCGGTTAGGACGGTGGGGTGTTTGAGTTGCATTAGATCAATCCAGGCGGATCCGGTTGAGGGTTAAAGGTCCTATGATAGATACCGGGAGGATCCGGCTGCGGATTAAAGGCGGTCTGATAGATACCAGGAGGGTCCGGCTGCGGGTTGAAGGCAACTAAGGCAAGCGCTAGTAATGGAAGAATTAAGAGAGCGATCAGTTTCCGTTTCATTATGCGTCATCCTTTCTTAAAGTTGTTGGCGTTACAAGAATGATACTTACGAAGGCTAGCGTACACCAAAAAAGAACATTGGCGATATACTCGAAACTTTGAGTATGGCAGCATCCTCTTATTTGTCCCGATCCAAAAGACCAAGCTGTTTGGAAAGCTCAATAAGGTGTTTGGTGTTATGTTTCTTCAGGCGCAGCCATTCCAGATATGGGAACTTTCCTTTTATAATCTTTTGAGCTTTGTATAGCTCATTATTGATGGATTGCCGTGTATAAAAGAGAGCATCCGCTACTTCATTTCTGGAAGAGCCTTGATCGAGCATTCTTAAAATTTCGATTTGTACCGCCGTCAGCATTATTTTAAGCTCCTTATGCTGGGTGGCTACGAACCTGTTTAATAGTTTGCCAGCAGAAGAATAATGAAGATTTGATCGACCCGTGAAAGCCGCGCGAATTGCCTCAGGAATGTCTCGAAAGTGTTCCTTAGTAATGTAATTATTGACACGGGCATAAGCGACCGCATGTGTCATCAGTTCCTCATTATCGAAGGAAGATAAAACAATGATCTGCAGATCGGGATATATCGCTTTTATTTCAATTGCGGCTTCAATCCCATCAAAGTTCTTTTCCGTCAAATTCAAATCCAGAAGCAGCACGTCCATATGTGTGGTGTGAACCGCTGTCAACAGCTGCTGCTTGGAGGAAGCGGTCCCGATCACTTCCATATCAGGCTCCCTATTGATGTTATCAGTCAGCATTTGACAGAACAATTTATCGTCCTCGCAAATGAACGTTTTGATCCGCGTCATAATCATCCCCCCCATCAATCCGAATATACCGCCAACCCTCAGTAAATTTGCTGCTTACACAAGTATCTTATTCACTATAGCTGAAGTATTCAGGGCAAACAAGATTCTAAAGCAACTGTCAATCATCAGTATTATAAGTATATTTCTACCAGTGGGATTAGATTAAGATAGGAATCGAATCAACCACATTAGGGAGGAATACAAGAATGAATGTGAATGGAAAGTTACACGAAGTCACGAATATACCGCTGTTTATCTCCAGCTACTCGGCGAATCCCGCACATCCGAATCCGGCATCGTTCAAACCTATGGCAGATGCTCAGGTATTTTTGGGAACCGACTTTCCCGTAGGCTTTACAAATAGTTTTATACCGGGCTTTTCCTTTCAAACGAAAACGGATGCAAACGGCGTATTCTCTATATTCGTTCCGGATGGATTCCCGACTACGATAAAGGCTTACCTCTTAGCAACGCATACGATTATGAAAATTCCGCCGCCAATTAACGTTCCCATCACTGCACCGGTATACCGCTCACAAACCTTCCAATTTAGTCAAATTAATTCTAAAGTGCAGGATATTTTTGTTGTCCGAATTGACGGCACGCTGAAACAAGCTTTTACACAAGCTCAGATCAGCGGCATGACAACAGGCATCCAGCAGCAAATGAATTTGGATAGTCTTTCTGCTTTTATTAACGACGGGTCCATCGGTATCGTTGGTAAAGACCAAGGGGCAACGCTCAAAGCCGACCTATTCCTAAGTCCGTTTACAGGACCGGATCTGACTAATTTTATTAGAGAAAAGGTCGATAATATCGATATCGATCTGCCTGGGCCGGATTTTATCGTCGGACTCTTTGTAAGCAAGGATGAAATTGCGAAGCAATTCCGGCAAGGCATACATAATATGATGCCTGCACTGAACAAGCAAATTATAGACAGAATCCAAAAGGACTTCGGCATGATGATCAGCCTGCTTGAAACGAGTACAAATAGTAAAGTAACGATAACGTTCGAAAAGCTGAGATTCCCAGTTGTAGATACCAAAATCATTGGTCCTTTCATCATAAAAACCCGTTCAATTGTGCCGGATCTGTTCGTTGGTATATCTCGAAAACTGTTCATCTAGCAGGGAACAAAACCTGGCCCGACTACGTTATCCTGTGGTCGGCAGCCAGGCTTCGATCCCCGATGGTATCCCGAATAGGGAATTTACCAGTGCAAAGAATACCCCAAAACGAAAAAATGCTATTCTTTTTGTTAATAAAGGATAGCATTGCTTCGTTTTGGGGTTTACAGTTATTGACCAAAATACGACCCCCCGTTCACATGGATCACCTGTCCAATCACATAAGTGGAATCGTCGGATGCCAGGTAGACATATGCGGGCGCAATCTCCCACGGCTGGGCATCCCTTTTTATGGGATTATCATAACCTGCCGACATATAAAGCTTCGGAGGCAACGATGCCGGTTGTAGAGGTGTCCATGTTCTACCCGGAGCAACTGCATTTACACGGATTCCACGGTCGATCAGCGACATGCTCAAGGAACGCGTAAACGTGTTAATCGCGCCTTTGGTCGCCGAATAGTCGATCAACCCTTTAAATCCGATATTTGCGGTTTCGGAAGAGGTGTTGATGATCGTGCTTCCCGGTTTCAAGTAAGGGAGGGCCGCTTTGGTGAGATAGAACATTGCAAAGATATTCGTTCGAAAGGTCCTTTCCAGCTGCTCACGCGTAATACTTTCGATGCTTTCTTGATAATATTGCACCGCCGCGTTGTTGATCAGGCAGTCGATTCGTCCGAATTTGCGGATGGCAGATTCCACCACATGCCTGCAAAACGTTTCATCTCCGATATCTCCGGCGAGTGTAAGGCACCTTCGGCCCAACTGATTAATTCTTGTACTCGTCTCCTCGGCATCCCCGTGCTCGTTGTAATAGACGATGACGATATCCGCTCCTTCTTTGGCGAAGGCGTACGCCACAGCTCTTCCGATCCCGCTGTCTCCACCTGTTATAATCGCAACTTTATCACGCAATTTTCCGCCTGCCTTATAAACGGGGTTTTCGGAAACCGGCCTTGGTATCATGATGGATTCGATACCGGGCTGCTGTGGCTGATACTGCGGCGGGTAGTAAATTGGAATCGTTTCACACTCGGTATTACTTCCGTAAATGGGCTTCATGTTATGATATCCCGTCCTTTTGAATACTGAGATACCACAACATATGCCCATTGCGGAGCGGTGGTGCTGCCGGCGCTTATCCTTCGATACGGCATCTTTGTTATCGCCATCTATTTCACTATCTTGCTCTTACATTCAAGAATGCGTACAAACGCTTATTTTTGGGGTTATACTGTTGTTGGAGGTGAACGATAATGGGGAACAAATCTAATGCACCGATCTATTGGTCGTTGCTTACACATGGGGATTGGAATTTGTATATTGCGGCTGCAGACGAAGGACTTTGTTTTATCGGCTCGCAAAACCAGCCTTTTGAAGAATTGGCTGAGTGGTCTGCCGCCCGGTCAACAGGCAGTACATTGATTAGGGAAGACGAGAAGCTGCAGCCCTATGCGACTGAGCTTGTTGAATATTTGCAGGGGGCACGTGATAGCTTTACCTTTCCTTTCGCTTTTCATGGAACGCCATTCCAAGTGGCGGTGTGGAAAGCTCTATGCGATATTCCATATGGACAAACTAAATCCTATTCGGACATTGCCCATCACATTCAGAAGCCGGCATCAGTTCGGGCGGTCGGAGCGGCCATTGGCGCTAATCCAATCTTAATCACCGTTCCCTGCCATCGGGTAATCGGCAAAAACGGGGCACTTACTGGCTATCGCGGCGGATTGGACATGAAAACAAAGCTGCTGCAATTGGAGCGGGATGGTGCACATACTGAACAAAGTACACGGTAAGGAGGTTTTTGTGAAACCGAATATATATACAAAACCCCAAAAGCTCTTCTTAATAAAGGAACAGGTTTTCTCTCTGGATACAGTCATTCCCTGAATCCCTATACGGGATGTTTGTTCGGATGTTCCTATTGCTATGTACGGCAAATGCCGGTCTCTACCTTCCGGGGTGCGGATTGGGGGACGTGGGTCGATATCAAGCAAGAAGCGGCAACCGTTTTCGAAAAAGAATTTCATAGAGCCAAGAACAAAGGTCCTGTCACCATCTTCATGTCATCCAGCACCGACCCTTATCAACCTATTGAGTATAAGGAGAAAATTACCCGATCTTTATTGGAGATCATGGTCAACGATCCCCCGGATTTTATATTTGTTCAGACTCGAAGCCCGCTTGTTCGTAGGGATATCGATCTGCTTCGCTTCTTGGGGACAAGGTTCGTGTAAGCATGACGGTGGAAACCGACCGTGAAGATATCCGGAAGTATTTTTCCCCATAGCCCCTCCTATTACCGCTAGATTAAAGACGCTTCAGTTTTTGGCTGAAGCCGATATCCCTATTCAAGCAACAATTGCGCCGATGTTGCCGAGCAGCGAAGTTTCCGGAACAACTGCTGCCGCTCGTTAATCGTGTTTGCATTGACGATTATTTCATGGGAGACGGAAGTGGCGGTAAACGAACACGTAATCTAGGCATAGACGCTTTATATAGAGCAAATTGGATTGGAAGAATGGTATCATCCTTCCGCCTATCGCAATGTTTATGAGCAACTGAAACTAGTTTTCTCAGAGGATCAGCTTTATGTCAGCCAGAAGGGATTTGAACCTTTAAGTCGTTAATTTAGCATATACACCAAAGAACAGCATCACTTCTCCAATGATCATGTAATTTGGTAAAAGAAAAAACAAATCCACCGTGAAAAAAATCCCAAGTAACCCTACTAATAACACTAAATGATATATACCTAGTCTTTGATGAGCATGTCGATATTTATGGAAAACCAACGTAGTTGAGAAAAAGTAAAGCAGTACAGATCCAAAAATAAAGCTTAACATAAAAGAATAATTTAATTGTTCCAAAAATAACAATTGGATCGAAGCTGCAATCATACACAAGGATAAATAAATGAATAAATGGCCATAAATGATGGTTTGCCCGGCAGTTTCTAATGTCTTATTCACTTTCTTTTCAACATTGTCAAAATATTGCCACCATATAGCAATAATTAATAAAAAAGTGATTGACGCAAATATAATAGATTGCCACGTCCAGTCGCTAGACTGCAAGACTGCAAGTATACTGATTACGGATTCACCAAGAAGAATGAGTGTAAATAACGAGAAGCGTTCTAATAGATGATGAGTATTTATAGGGCTTTTCACCAAATAGTGTCGACCGATTAATGGAAGCAAAATGTCTACAGTAATTCCCGCATACAAAACGGCATAACGAATCCATGAGTCGAAAAAAAGTGAGAAAGAAGATATCACCAATCCAATCCAAAAGCGGCTCCCTAAATAACGGGCAGTGATCTTTCTATGTGCTTCTTCTTTTTTATGTACCGAAAGATATTGGATGGCTGTCATCGCTCTTAAACCAACATAGCCTATTAAGAATGGAACATAGTATTGGTCAAAATTAACCGATAGACTGGCCGTCATGATGAGTACAAAAAATAATTGTAGAATCAGAAATATTCGGTGAGATAAGATATCTCGTCCAAACCGGTTTACAAAGAGAGATTGCCCAACCCAAGCCCACCAAATCGGAACAAATATGAGGACGAATTTGGCTAAGTATTCAACTGGAATGGATCCATTTTCGACATGCAACAAGACATGACTCGCTTTTGAAACTGCCGCTACAAAAAGCAGATCATAGAAAAGTTCCAGCCAGGTAACTTTCTTCTCAGCAAATGCTGTGATTTGTTGAGATCCCGATGTGTGTTTATTCATCATTTTGCTCCTTTGGTTTGGATGTGTTGGATCCCCCATGGCTCTAGGTGCTAGGAATCCGGTTTGATACTGGATTCCTTTTGTTATGTCGCAACTTTTAGCACACTTATCTAGCTCAGTAAATTGACGTTTGCTTCTTCTAGCGAAGTAGTTGTGTTCTCCACTTATGCGGTAACATTCGACGACATCGGGAGTGGAGCGGCAGAAATCAAGGAATGCATGACAATCGCTTGTACGAAATAGGATGTAGGCAGCGAATTGTTTTCCGGTTTTTTCTGGGGAAAACAATGGTGCGGTACTCACTAATTATCCCCTTTTCCTCCATACGCCTAACTCTTTCCGTTACTGCGGGTTGTGATAAACCGACACATTTGCCTAGTCCCGTCATAGAAATTCTCGCTTGGCTTTGAAGGTGGAAAAGGATTAGCTTATCAACATGGTCCATCGAAATCAACTACTTTAAATTTAAGGATTTCTCTAACAAACTAACATGTTTTTTAATTGTAACAAAGCTAATTTAACTTAGTTGCCTTATGTAAAACTAGATAACTTTATTTATATATTAAACTCACAATAGTAAAGTATACAAGGGGAGGAGCTGGCATGATCGGCAACTCGGGCTACTTTCTACAGCTATTGGAAACTACCATCCGGAGATGGCGGATGCGAATGTGACAATCCTTCGGTTGAACCGGCGCATAGGTCCTGCTGCTAAATTCGAATGAACGACCGCTTCAAATAGTTTACTACCGCGCAAGACCTGCCCCGTTTACCCAAATAATAAGTCCTCCCGGGGCTAATTAGCTGCCTGGAGGGCTCATTTAACTCCTGTTACTCACTTTTAAGTGCGCTGGTATCCCTTTATCGTCATCGGTAAAATTAGGATAGTCCGAATCAGTCGATATATCTGTGGTCTTAGATCATAATACATAAAAACAGCGCTTGGGGCGCTGTCCTTGTTAAGAATGTTGTTTGATCAGCATTCATGCTAAATCCGAGAATGCAATTGCATTAAAACTTTCCATTCCCACTTGTGTTGCTTCTATCGTACTAAATAGAAATAAGGTATAGATGAGTTCATTTGATGGAGGGTAAAGAACATTGTAATCCGAAGCATTGATTGTAATGACCTGAATAGGAGAAACAGTATTTCCAGTGCCATAAATAGCATAAGCAACCGGCGTACCAGTCAAATCTGTTCCACGTACAATAATAATTACAATTACTGTATCTGGTGTTAATGGCTCTGGAAGCCTAAGCTCAGCAATTCCTGTGAATTGCACACGGATGATTCCACTTGCATCAATGGTGTTCAAACCGATTACCCCGATAGGCGTCGGTGTATTAGCTGCTAATATAGTCGTTGATTCGAGGTCGGTGTAACTTCTATTTTGAGATGTTCTTGCGTCCAATAATCGCGCCATAAATAGATCCCCCCCCTTTCACGTAACATACATTATTGTATGTGTACAAGCAGGGAACGGCTTGTGCTTGTAACGATTTCGTTATTGTTGGCCGGTTGGCATCTGCGCCAAGCCGCCTCTTGTCGTCATGCGATGAATGTCCGGCATCGCGCTCCCAACTTCAAGCATGACTTGAATGACTTCACAGTCTCTCCTGTTACTGCCTAAAAAATAATAATGAACATATCGCAAATGGGATCAAGTTCTTGTCAATTTCAGTTTAGAAACGCTATACACTTCATGACCATATTCCCGAAATTTTGTATATCTTTCAAATAATCGTATCCCAGCGGACTACGCTCTATTTGATTCAACATTCTCACTGCTACTACATTATATTGGGGGATGACCAGTAGGGCATTCCCGTAGATTCCAAGGGATTGATAAGACCCTTTTGGAAGTTGTTCTCCTAATTCCGAAGATGGTCGCGGCCCGTCCTGTACCCACCAAAAGAATCCATTTCGGGGCAAACTACCGTCAAATGCGGAAGGCGTAATAATGGTTGCGGCTTGTTCAAATAATATCCCCAAAAACCTAGTTCCCGTGTACTGACAAAAAGGTTTGCTTCCCCACCCTGTTCTCCTGCATACACTTCATCAAGCCACACAAGTTTTTCACTTTTTACTTTTCTCCATCCTGATTTAGAAAAACCAAATGGCAAAAACAGCTTCTCTTATATGATCTCTTTGCAAGAGGCCGATGGAAATGACATATTTGAACCCGTATCAATTCTTTAATAAGAGTCAGAAACCGTATCATCTAGACCCTTTATTCTTCCTTCATGAAGTGCCAGACTAATAGCAAATCCCAAATATGTTTTGCGAATGGATGCGATATTGAATTGTGATTCAGCATCCACTAAACGACTGTTCTCGTTGTTTTCATGAAACCCGGAATACCATTCATTCACGATTATGTCATTATGTATAATCAAAGCCGATGCGGCTGTAGCAGAAATTAGATTCTTTGTCTCCCAAATGCTCTTGATTAAGATCTGCAAAAACTTCTTCATTATCTTTCGAATCCAAAAACATAATTGTCCCCCTTTTTTATTTGGAAGCTTATGGCGTTAATAAGATAACGTTTATTTCCTATAATGGAACGTTTGTTCGCTATTGTAAATCTTTTTATTTTAAATTCCTCCATAAAAAAGGGAGCTGCCATATAGAAAGCCCCTCCACTATCGCTATTCAATTACTATAACTCATTATCCCCGAAACATCTTCCTACTCTTGTAATATAAACCGATAACCTATCCCTGGTTCAGTTTCAATAAACTGGGGCCGAGTCGGATCTTCCTCTAATTTCTTGCGCAGATGACCAATATAGATGCGTAAATAATGACTATTCGATTCATGATGATGTCCGCCCCAGACCTGCTGGAGCAGCTGCCGTTGTGTAATGACCTTGCCCGCATTGGAGGCCAGAATTTTCAAGAGATCATATTCCGTTGGTGTTAGCTTTACCCGATTTCCATCAAGTTCTACTAGCCGCTGCGCTAAATCAATCATAAGTTTCCCAAATTGAAGAATAGGCTCATTTGCAGATTTCGCCACATGCCGAAGGGCAACGCGAATTCTAGCGACAAGTTCCCCCATACTGAACGGTTTGGTCACATAATCGTCGGCCCCGCTATCCAATGCGATTATTTTATCTTCCTCTCGCTCTTTCGCCGTAAGGACGATAATCGGTATCCGTGACCACTCTCGAATCCGATGCAATACTTCCATCCCAGAAATATCAGGCAATCCGAGATCCAGTACAATGAGGTCGGGGTGGGTTGTACTCGCTTGATACACGCCGTCTTCTCCACATGAAGCTTCATTAATTTCAAAGTTATGAGCTTGTAAGGTAACTTTCAACAGCTTACGGATCTGAGGCTCGTCGTCTATGATTAAAATGCGTGCTCCGCTAGTTTCTGTCATGATCTTCGATGTCCCCTTCTGGAGTGAATTGGTTAAGAAAACTCTGATCTCCTTTGGGAAGAGTGATCGTGATAACGGTACCTTTGTCAATATTCGGCTGTGCAGTAATGGTTCCCCCATGCGCTTCAATAATTCCTTTGCAGATGGCTAGTCCCAAGCCGGTTCCCGGCACATGCTTTGTCAGATCACCACGATAAAATTTATCAAAAATCCGTTCCCGGTCAGCCGCCAAAATGCCAATACCAGAATCCGCTACAGTCACGACCACATCATTAGCGTCCTGTCTGACCGATATAATGATTGGACTGTAATCAGGCGAATATTTGATCGAGTTGCTTACTACATTAACGAGCACTTGTTCAAGCAGCACATCGTCACCTAATACGAAAGGTATCTGATCCGGTAATCGTACGCGGATCTCTCGATGCTGCTGGAAATCCTTCACTTGTGACAGGACTACCCCCATGATGTCTTCGACATCACACCACTCTTTACGTAACCGGAGCATTCCACTTTCGAGTTTAACCATCCCGAGCAGGTTGGTAACTAACCGATTCATGCGCAAAGCGCCGTCTCTAATGGTCGAAAGCAAATCGAGCCGATCTTCCGCGGAGAATATTCGGTCGCCTTCGATCAAGCCGGTTGCTGATCCTATTATAGTCGCTAAAGGAGTGCGTAATTCGTGGGAAACAGAATCTAACAACACGGTTCTAATTCTCTCTGATTCCGCTGTTAAATGGGCAAGCTTAGCCTCTTCGCCTAATTTCACGCGGGCAATAGCACCTGCCGCAAGTCCGCCAATCGCCTCCAGCAAACGCTGATTTTCAAGTGTGATATTCCGATTCTCAAGATTTATGGCTAATACACCGTAAATTCGATCCTCCGTACGTAATGGAACATATAGTCCTGGAGATTCTCGTAATGTGTTGGAACCCCTTCCGGCCATCTCACCATGTTGATACACCCATTTGGCTATGACCATTTCTGATTCCCCTTTCCCCCAGTTTGATTGACTAGAGGTATAGGTTGATAATTCCAACTCATCTTGGTTCTCAGGCAAATAAATAGCGACTTGAGTGTTAATCGTATCTGATACTTGACGAGAAACGTTTTCAAGCAAAGAATTTAAGTCCGTAATGGCCGTCATTTGCCGGCTTAGCGCATATAGTGAGGCCGTATTCGCTTCTCTTTGCTTCGCAAAATTGAGCTGCTGCCTTAAACGAGTAGCAAGACTGGCTGTTAATGCTGCAACAGCAAGATACACAGCAAAGGAAACAAGATAACTCAAATCAGCAACCGTAAAGCTAAAAAAAGGAGGAACAAAGAAGAAATCAAACGTAAGTACGCCTACGCCAGCCGCATATAAGGAAGGTCCCATCCCCCAATAAACGGCACTGAAAAGGACGGGAAATAAATACATTAATGAAATATTGACTAAGTCAAGTTCCAAGCGGAAAGCATGTAAGATCACGGTTAGGAGGGTAATAAAAAGGGTGACCCCTATATAAAATTTCCATGGAAAGGACCGAGCCGGACTAGTTGCAGCTTCCTTTTCAAAGGATACTTTAGGTTTACCCGGAATGACGTGGATGCTAATCCCATGACTGTTTCGGATAACCTGTTCCACAACGGAGCTGCGAAACCATTCTATGATGCGAGAACGGGTTGATTTGCCTATTATGATCTGCTTCACGTTGCGGGTGCGTGCTAAAGATAGTAACTCTTCTGCAGCATGGCTGCCAGTTATGGTAATGACTTCAGCGCCTAGTTCTTCGGCCAGCTGTAAGTTGCTTGCCAATTGATATTGCTGCCCCTTGCTCCCTGGCAATCCTTGGGGAGTTTGGACGTAGACGACCATCCAGTCCGATTTAAAACTAGCGGCCATTTGGCGGCCCATTCGAATGAGCTGAGACGAGAAGGGACTGGCGCTTACGCAAACCATCAGCTTCTCCGCAACCGGCCAGGGACCTGCAATATCCTTGGATTGCATGTACGATTCAAGCTTGCTGTCTAAACGCTGCGCGGCGAAACGAAATGTCATTTCACGCAGTGCATTGATGTTCCCGATTCGAAAAAAACGGTGCAGCTCTTCTCTTTTGCTCTCATCATGAAAAGTATGATCGAATCTCCTAATCAATTCATCCGTTTGGACATCGACTAATTGAATTTGGTCCGCGTTCTCCAAAAAGGTATCAGGTACCGTTTCAATGATTTTCCACCCGATAATCTGGGTTACAATGTCAGTAAGGCTTTCTACATGCTGAATGTTGAGCGTGGTGTACACGTCTATCCCTTGTGAGAGAATGGCTGCCACGTCAAAATAACGTTTCGGCTTCAATGCTCCAGGTGCATTCACATGCTCAAGATTATCAATTAAAACAAGCCCGGGATGTCTCTTGATAATTTCTTCCGTATCCATTTCATAAGCTGAACCGCCTTGATACGAAATGGCACGAGGCAATACACGCGAGAACCTCTCATAAGCAGCTAATTTCTTCGTTTCTGGGTAATCCTCAGCTTCCACCCATCCAAGCAGAACATCAGTCCCCATATCGCTTTGCTGCTTCGCAGCCATAAGCATAGCATAGGTCTTGCCCACGCCGGGTGCTGCACCTAGAAATAAAGTCAATTTCCCTCTCTCTTTACGCAATGAATCCATCTTCGTCACATCCTGCACAAAACTCATATATTCCATTCTATTATAAAGCGATATTCGGATCAAAATCAGCTACAATTAACACATCCATATGCCTAGTTAAACGGATCAGCTGTTTGATAACAGAACCCCTCCGCAGCTCTTCCCAGAAAGTAAGCTTAGATTGACCGATAACCAGCTGTGTCGTTTCAACTTCAACCGCTTTCGAAGATAAGACCGACGCGATTTGTTTCGGATTTGGACATTCATGAACGATAAATTTCCCGCCCAGTCTAACTGTCAGCCTTTCTATAGCTTCGAGTCTTTGCTTTAGGTCATCCGAAATGGCATCCCCGACATGTACATAATTAACATACCAAGCGGCT
This sequence comes from uncultured Paenibacillaceae bacterium, assembly GCA_963793665.1. Taxonomy (GTDB): domain Bacteria; phylum Bacillota; class Bacilli; order Paenibacillales; family Paenibacillaceae; genus Paenibacillus_Z. The sequence continues at coordinate 161,099 of CAWCBD010000031.1, read as the reverse complement.
TTTAATCTATAGGCGGTTCGGAAGCCGCGACGAATTAATCGCTCGGCATGCGGCATGCTGTTCACACATACAAATATAACTTCTTTTCTTCGCCATGGACCGCGAAGTGAGCTTTTGCGCTCCATAGATTCCAGACGTTCATCTACATCATCAGCGATTTCGCGCAGTGCAAGTTCCCGTAAGGCGATCAGATTCCCTGTTTTAAAAAAATTATTCAACGCTTGATCGACCTTTACCATCGCATAAATTTTACCCTCTCTCATCCGCAGCTGTAAGGCCTCTGGGGCAACGTCGATTAACTGTACTTCATCCGCCATATGAAGAATACTATCTGGAACTGTTTCTCTAACCCGTATACCTGTAATTTGTTCCACGGCATCATTTAAGCTCTCCAAATGCTGAACATTAACGGTTGTAATCACCGATATTCCCGCATCCAAAATCTCCAGTACATCTTCATATCGTTTTTTATTTTTACTTCCGGGTACATTCGAATGGGCAATTCATCCACCAAAACCACTTCAGGGCGAGATCCGGATGATAGCCTCTGTATCCATTTCCTCCAGCGTTACACCTCTGATACTGAATCTTCTGCCCGCGGTATGATGTCAGAGTTCGCCGATTTGGGCGATTGTCTCTTTTCTTCCATGCGTTTCCAGTAATCCAATCTTGCACATCGATCCCTTTTTTTAGCATGATCATTGCCTTCCCGCAGCATCGTATACGTTTTACCTACGCCAGGTGCAGCTCCAATATAGACTTTAAATCTACCGCGTTTGATTTTTTCGATTTTCGCCTCTACTTCTTGTTTGCTCAATCGTTGATATTTATGCGGTTCCTTCGTGAGTGTGATTTTGGCAGGGAGAATGCGCTCACCCTCATGCTCAGCACGATCGGCAACCAAGAAACAAATCGATATTTTTCGTTCTTTTTAACACGATCATTGATGATCGGAGCCCTGCCAAAATTTGCCACCTGGTTTGCTTGGAATGACCCAATACGATTCGTGTTACATGATGCAGCGGTCGCATATTTCGACCAATATCTTGTGGGATGCATGCGGCGGTTCCGGAAAGGACAATTCTTCAAATTCGCCGCCTACTTTTTCCACAAGCTTAATCATGTTCCTGCGAAAAGTTGCCGCTTCTTTGGATAATCGGTTTCTTGAAATTGCGCAACGTAACCACGATAAGATCACCATTCAATCGCTTAGCGATTTGTTGTCCTCTGCGCACATAAATCGAGCCGTTCCAATGGTATTGCGTCAGACACAAGAATACGCTCCGTCGCTCCAGATGGACCGACGAGCCCCATTTCGTTCGCGATGCTCTTCCAAAGAATCGTTAACATCCTCTGCAACAAGACGAAGAGCCAGTTCACGCAGCACCCCTAAATTACCGCGTTTGAATAACCGCATGATCTTTATTCCCTTTTAAATGACCTTCTGCCAGTCGGTTTAATATCGTTTCCGGGGTGACGTCGATTAATCTCACCTCATCAGCCAGCTCCAGCGTATCCGACGGAACGCATGCCCCACCTCAATCCCTGTTAATTTATGAGCAAGCTCTGTATCGCCTCTTCCAGTTCATATACATTAACCGTAGTAATCACACTAATGTCATGAGAAAGTAAAAACTTGATATCCTCTAACCGTGTTGGAAACCGGCGCATCTGGACGATTCCGGTGGGCTAATCCGTCTACAAGAACGACTTCCGGATTTCTCTCCATTAATGCATCCAAATTCAAATCCTTTAATTCCACCGCCTTCTTTGGACCAATGAATACTCGGAACTCTTTCCAGATCCCCCAATTGTTCCACGGTTTCCGGTCTTTGCAGCGTTGAAACTGCGCAAATGACCACATCGATCCCCTGCTGCTTGAAGGTATTGCCCTTCACGCAGCATATGATAGGTTTTACCAGATCCGCTGACCGCACCGATATAGATCTTCAATCTGCCGCGGTGGAGTTTGGAGATGGAGTATAAGATTTCCTCCGGTGTTTTTCTTTTAAAGCTGTCCAATTGACATCTTCCCCTTTATGACGGAGATAAAAGAAAACAGAAAAGCCACTCCCCATGAAAAGTGGGAGCGGCCGCGTTTTTATAGCTTCACTTGCTTCAGCAGTTCCATATTTAATTCGGTTACATTGACTCTCGGTTCTCCGAATATGCCAAGTTGTCGGTTTTTCGTATAGGTAATCAACTAGATCGATCCAGATTCCTGTCTCAGCTCATTCCCGTTTCCCGGCTGATTCTCGGCACTTGAGCTTTTGCCGCTTCCGGAGATCAAATCCGGATCGAATCCGGAGCCAGAGACCGTTACTAAATCGGCGGGAATATCTGTTAGATTTCGGATTTTCCTTCTTCAAAGCTTCGATTTGCTCTGCGATCCCATTCACATAATCCTTGAAGCCACCGCCTTATTGGAGCCGGCCGAAGCGGTCGGATCATACTTAGCTGCTGATGCTCTTGGATGGAACAGCTTCGGAGATTCGAACGTTTTGAGCCAGCAATTCCGAGCCGATAATGACGGCCATTTGACTCAATCAAACTGCCATTCGCTTGCTTAGGGAATAATGGTTTGAGCTATCACCGGTTGTAACCAAGGGATAAATGAGTCCGCAGATCGATCATGAACAATAAGGACACACGGATCGCATCAAAGCCATTTTCATAATGCATATCTCCTAGCTTCTCTTTCTATTTAAACGATGTTAAGTCCATGAAGTACCATATCAATGACTTTAATCCCTATGAATGGCACGATCACTCCGCCGACCCCATAGATCAGAATATTACGTGAAACAATTTATCTGCTGACATCGCCCGGTACTTAACGCCCTTCATGGCAATCGGGATCAGCAGCGGGATGATGATAGCATTGAATATTAATGCGGATAAAATCGCCGATTGCGGCGAAGCCAGATTCATGATATTCAATGCCTGCAGCTGCGGCATCGCTAATATAAACATCGCCGGAATAATCGCAAAATATTTGGCAATGTCGTTGGCGATGGAAAACGTCGTCAATGCACCGCGAGTAATCAACAGCTGTTTACCGATAGAGATAACAGAAAGCAGCTTGGTCGGATCGGAATCCAAGATCGATCATGTTGGCGGCTTCTTTCGCAGCCATCGTGCCCGAATTCATCGCCAAACCTACATCGGCCTGAGCAAGAGCAGGAGCATCATTCGTTCCGTCGCCTGTCATGGCAACCAGTTTGCCTTCTTGCTGCTCTTTTTTAATCGCGGCGATTTTATCTTCCGGCTTCGCTTCAGCAATAAATTCATCCACACCGGCCTCAAGTGCAATCGTCGCCGCAGTAAGTGGATTATCCCCTGTACACATGATTGTTTTGATGCCCATAGCGCGTAGTTCCGCAAATCGTTCCTTCAAGCCCGGTTTCACAGTATCCTTGAAGTAAATCACGCCATATATCCGCTTGTTAACCGCGACAGCCAGCGGAGTGCCTCCCGCTTTGCTATTCGGTTTGTGATCTGCTTCCAAATCGCTCGGAATTCTGCCGCCTTTCGCGGATACATATTTCTTGATCGCATCGACCGCACCTTTACGGATTTGTGTGCCATTCGCTAAATTCAGGCCCGACATTCGTGTTTCTGCCGTAAACTCGACCACTTCTGCAGCTTCATAGTTCTCTTGCATGCCCACGACTCCCCGAGCTTGCCCGCAAGCTCCACTATGGAACGTCCCTCTGGAGTCTCATCCTTCACAGATGCTTGCAAGGCTGTGAAAGTAATTTCTTTAGCAGCTACGCCCTTTACAGGTACGAATTCCGAGGCCATCCGATTCCCGAATGTGATCGTGCCTGTTTTATCCAATATTATCGTATCGATGTCACCTGCTGCCTCTACCGCTTTACCGGACATGGCCAGCACGTTATACTGCGTGACACGGTCCATACCTGCGATCCCGATAGCAGACAAGCAGCGCGCCGATTGTTGTCGGGATCAAGACAAACCAGCAAGGCAATCAATGTGGCAATCATCTAATTTAACGTTCAAATACCCCGCCATAGGCACCATCGTGATAATGACAATTAAGAAGATCAGCGTTAATACGGCAAGCAACGTCGTTAAAGCAATTTCATTCGGTGTTTTTTGACGTTTGGCGCCTTCCACGAGCGAAATCATGCGATCCAAGAACGATTCGCCGGGATCGGTCATCACTTTCACAACGATGTAATCAGAAGCAACCCGTGTACCACCTGTAACGGAGGAGAAGTCGCCGCCTGATTCCTTAATAACAGGTGCGGATTCCCCTGTAATCGCCGATTCGTCGATGGATGCGAATCCTTCAATAATTTCACCGTCTGTTGGGATAATCTCACCTGTTTCCATACGGACGATGTCCCCTTTTTTCAGACTGGGTAGAAGAAACCTGCTTATAGGATCCATCCTTTTGAACCAAGCTTGAGCCATCGTATCGGATTTCGTCTTTCGAAGCGTATCTGCCTGCGCTTTGCCGCGACCTTCCGCAAAAGCTTCGGCAAAATTCGCAAATAAAACGGTGAAAAGCAAAATGAAAAACACAGCAATATTATAACCCCGGCCTACATTCGAAGCGCCAAATAGATCCGGTGCGATCGATAAAAGGAAGGTGATGACTGTTCCTATCTCAACAATAAACATGACCGGATTTTTAATCATAACCACGGGGATTTAATTTTTTAAAGGCATCAACGATAGCCTGTGATACGATTTCCTTTGTCATTGTGTTTTTACGTTCCACAGCCATATAGATCCTCCTCAGAGTTTCGCGTAGCGAAACTTACTTCGTAAGCATAAGCTTAATTTTACGCCCTTTAATGCGGCATTGCCAAATGTTCAGCAATCGGCCCCAGTGCAAGAGCTGGGAAGAACGTCAGCGCACCAATTACGAGAATGATCATAATTAAAATCCCCGTAAACAAAGGTGTATTCGTCCGCAGTGTTCCTGCGGTTACCGGAACGACACGCTTAGTTGCAAGAGACCCGGCGATAGCCAGCATCGCAATAATCGAAATATATCGACCAAACAACATGACGATACCGATACCTAATTATAAAAATTCGTATTTGCGTTCAAACCCGCAAATGCGGAACCGTTATTTGCTCCTCCCGATGTGAAGGCATAAAGCACTTCTGTGAGACCATGCATGCCTGTATTGGATATTGAAGCAAGAGCTTCTGGACGTACAAGTGCCAAAGCCGTCGGCGCCAAAATGATAAGCGGATGAACTAACAGCGCGATAGCAGCCAGCTTTACTTCCTTACCTTCAATCTTCTTACCCAGGAACTCCGGCGTACGTCCTACCATCAGACCGCAAATAAATATCGATAAAATGAGGTACAATAAACCATTTAAGAACCCAACACCTTTACCGCCGAACACGTTGTTCAACATCATTTCGGCAAGAGGAACGAAGCCGCCCATCGGCGTCAATGATTCATGCATATTGTTGACAGTACCTGTTGTGGCAGCTGTAGTTGCTGCAGTGAATAATGCGGATTCGGATATTCCGAACCGGACTTCTTTGCCTTCCATATTCCCATGGACGCCCATTGTCATCTAGAGCGCGGCACTCCTTTATACTCGCGATACAAAAACGGTAGTAAGCATGACTAAGAAAATGAGCCCCATCGCAGCAAATACCGCCCAGCCTTGCTTTTTGTTCTTGATCATTACCCCGAAAGCATATACCAGAGCGGTCGGCAGGAGCATCATACATACAATGTGAACCAGGTTTGTTAACGGTGTCGGATTTTCAAAAGGATGTGCCGCATTCGTACCAAACCATCCGCCTCCATTCGTTCCAATATGCTTAATGGATTCAAGCGAAGCCACCAAGCCTCGGGTAATCGTCTGCTTTGCTCCTTCTAGCGTAGTAGCATCAACTGCTCCATGAATGTCTGCGGAACACCTTGGAACACCAGGAACAATGCAACAATGAAGCTGAGCGGTATGAATATACGAGTAATTGAACGAAGTCATATCCACATAAAAGTTGCCCAGATTATCCTGCCGGCCAATTAATCCGCGAATGAAAGCAATCGCCACGGCGAACCCGGTTGCTGCGGATGTGAACATCGGGAACGTAACTGCAAGCATTTGAGATAAATATGATAATGCGTTCTCCCCGCTGTAGGACTGCCAGTTCGTATTCGTTATAAAAGATACTGCTGTATTAAAAGCCTGAGCTGCCGGCATATTGCCGATCCCGTCCGGATTGAGCGGCAAAAACTTTTGCAGCCGCAGAACGAGAAATAGAAGGATCAACATAATGAAGTTGGTCAGAAGCATCGCACCCAAATACTTTTTCCAACCCATTGCCTCGCCCTCGCGAACCCCCATCATTCGATAAGTAATTCGCTCAAACGGGCCGAATACACGATCCAGACCCGTCTTTTCATAATCAAACACTTTAACCAGATAACTGCCCACTGGCTTTACCAATAACATGATGATAATCAGTGTTATGGCTACCTGTACGAATCCCATACCCATGGTAAGATATCCTCCTAAAAGTTTTTTGCGATACAACCTGAATTACATCTAGCGAGCAAAAAACTCACTTCGGAAGCATACGCTAAGTTTTTTGCGGATACATCCTAAACGACATCTAGCGAGCAAAAATCTCGCTTCGGAAGCATACGCTAAAATTTCTCCGGTTTTACTAGCACAAAACCGAGGTACAAAATCAGGACAAATGCAATGATTCCAATGACAATCATTAGCGGCGGCCTCCTCTACTTGACTAAAAATGAAACATTACCTGTCTTTGAATAAATGACATAATCAGCACCAAGTCCCAGATAAACAAATCTTGCGTTGTCACGCTCTGTTATGACATAGAGCGACGCTGAGGTCCACTTCCGGACGATTTGAAGATAACGACAGCATAAGGACAAAGTATCTTCAAATAAAAAGATTTTTCCGATTGGATATTCGGGAGCTGCCAGGCTCTCTTGATCCTCCGTATCCAAAAGAATAAGATGATCCACACCAAGCTTTGAAAGCTTCAATTGTTCATTTTCATTATTCGTTACAACAACGAAAGGCAAATTCTTATGCTTTAAATGATGAATAAACTGTTCGCCGTTCTTTATTGGCGCAAAGACTAATATAAATTCTGATTCTTTCATTAGGTACTCCTCTAATAAAATTGTTTTTAAGTTTTCCTCCTGATTCCTACGAAAGGATTCGCTTCATCGGTATATTGGAATCTTAATACGCTTCGCTGTAAAAAGGGGGTAAATAAATCTTGTCTGGGGTGTAAAAAAAACATAAAAATGATCGAATCATACGTCCTCCGAGAGAGAAATTTTTACCATCAAAAAGCAGTTCAGAACATGAAGTTCCAAACTGCCTGCTGTAGGAATTGAAAAAGCTGCTGACGGAATTATTGTTCCGTCAGCAGCTTTTTCACAAATTAATGATAATAATATTAGCAGTTCAATAGGACAAATTGTTATATTGAAGCCTCACAAAAAGAACCTCGCGATATAAACTCAAAATTTTCCTTGAGCTTTTGTCGCCAGGTTATATGGTATATCTGTCTAATGTATGATAGCCTCCCATGAATGGATGACCGACTCAGGCATCCTCCTTGGAATGGAAAAGTTTAAATTCTGATAGATCTGGTTGTTCGTCTTATACTTTATCCCTAGTGTAGCACCTATAATCATAAGTGACATCACTGGTGAACACGGTTTCACAGATGGCATGAACAGGTTTTATTCGCGTTATTCGCATCGTTCAAGTTTACGCCGCGGTCAGTGTATCGCAAATAATCCCATACCAAGATAGACGCTGCAGCCGTCCGGCCAGCACTTGCGGATAGTGCTTTGCAGCATTACTCAGAGGAGGAATCACGAATGAACACAAGCAGTATTCGCGCCATAACAGTGAATCAGATTGGATATCCGGTCGATGCAAGGAAAATCGCTTATTTTGTCAATGAAGGCGGAGCGTTCGAGGTCGTAGACACTTTAAAAGGTGCAGTCGTATTCCGCGGTGAAACGGGAGCGCCGGTAGAAGATGCAGCAAGCGGAGTTACTGTCTGTCCAGGCGATTTCTCTGCCGTGAACAAGCCCGGGGAGTATCGGGTTCTGCTTGAAGGCGGCAGGATGGCTTCGGCGGTATACGCCATTAACGAACAGCCTTACCAAGAGCTGCACCGCGGGCTGTTCAAGGCTTTTTACTTTTACCGCTGCGGGATGGAATTGACGGAAGAATTCGCAGGGCCATGGTCGCACAAAGCCTGTCATTTGGCTGAGGGCATCGTGCACGGCCAGCCGAACCGCAAACTCGACAGCTGCGGCGGCTGGCACGACGCTGGCGACTACGGCAAATATGCCGGGCCGGGCGCCAAAGCGGTAGCCGACCTGCTGCTTGCCTATGAACTGTACCCGGCAGCCTTCAGCCGTCCTGTCCCGCTTCCGGAGACCGACGGCCGCATACCGGACGTGCTGCATGAATGCCGTTGGGAGCTCGATTGGCTGATCAAAATGCAGGACGAAGTTACTGGCGGTGTCTTCCATAAGCTGACGACACTGCAATTCCCGCCGCTTGACACAAAACCCGAGGACGATCTGGCGGACCTGTATTTCTCTCCGATCTCTGGGACTGCAACAGCCTGCGTAGCTGCAGTCATGGCTCTAGCTTCGCGTATTTACAAGCCCTTCGATCCAGCGTTCTCGGCGCTTGCACTGAAATCTGCAATCCGGGCATGGGATTGGCTGGCCGCCAACCCGGATATACCGGGCTTCCGTAATCCGTCCGACGTCAGCACTGGGGAATATGGTGATCCGCAGGACATCGACGAACGGTATTGGGCGGCTGCTGAGCTGTACCGTTCGACGGGCGATGCTGTATACCACGATGAGTTTCGTCGATACGCAAATGAGCCGTTCCCCAAATACAGCCTCGGCTGGGCCGATATGGGCGGCTACGGTACTGTCGCTTACCTGCTGAATGGAGAAGCGAATGCTGCGGATGCAGCACTTTACGCCGAATTGAAACAGGGGCTGCGCACGGAAGCGGAACGGATTACCAAGCAATGCCAGTCTGACGGGTTCGGAGTTTCCCTTCGCCTGGACGAATATATTTGGGGGAGCAACATGCTGGTCATGAACAATGCGATGCTTCTCCTGCTTGCGTATCATATACATGACGACTGTGAGTTCGAAGCCGCTGCCTTGGGGCAGGTGCATTATCTGATGGGACGCAACGTGCTCAATACCAGCTATGTAACGGGCTACGGCGAATGTGCCTATAGAGATCCCCATTACCGCCCCGGTGTGTCGGATGGCGTGGAAGATCCGGTGCCCGGATTCGTATCGGGCGGTCCCAACGCAGGCCTGCAGGACGAATACATGAAGGCGCATCTGCAGGGCAAGCCCCCGGCGCAATGCTTCGCAGATCACAAGGACAGCTACGCCGGCAACGAAGTAACGATTTATTGGAACTCACCGGCCGTATTTGCCTTGTCCCATTGGGTGAAATGATTGTCACAATTAATTGGGCGGGGCCGCCTTCATCTTTCGTATACTGATCCAGTAATGTAAAACAGCCGGACAAGATAACTTCTTATCCGGCTGTTTTTCCATCCAAATTAATTTACATGCCCAGCCCCTAGTACACACAATTACTTCACCTACGCCCCTTCCGGCAGGCTCCACAGTCTAACTATAACGAAAAAAAGCTGACCCGGTTACTGTCAGCTTTGTCTTTGAAAAAATTCAATTGACAAGAGAAAATAAATGTATGATAGGTTGCTCGATTCCTCTGCTGTTAGAGCGCTTCTGCATCCGGGACGTGATGTCGGTAGCTCAATACCTAGGAGCAAAAGCCAAAGGGCCCTCGCTCCTCTATTATTTTTATCGATCATGACATTCCTGCGTACTCTTCTCTCTTTGTTCTTCTCACTATACCAAAGTAAGCCAATAGAGCTATGCTTCGGAAGCTATATTATTTAAAATACTTCTCAAAAAATTCTTTCGATTCTGGAAATAAAAGTTCGGGAACCCTTTCTTCGGTGAAGAATTGAATGTCATCAATTTCATCATCTTCTGGTTTCAAATCCGTTTCATCCCCTTGGTACTGAACAAGAAACATGGTTGTTTCTTGCCTCTTGAACCCAATTTTTTCGCTGGTAAACGAATCAAAATTGAAGCAAACATTTTCATTGTACCTTTTAATAATCACATACTTACTTGATCCGGTTTCCTCTCGCAGCTCCCTTAATAATGCTTGTTCTAAATTAATATCATGAGCTTCGATACCGCCTTTTGGAAAGTCCCAAACACCCTTAATTTTGCCTTGAGTACCTTTAACTTTATGTACCAGCATAATTTTACCATCATATTGAATGACTGCCCCGACTGCTTTTCGAATCAACTCTCCCCCTCCTTATAATGGGACGTATCACCGTGAAGTGCTACAATTCTCTTGTCACCATCAATTATGACCTTGCAAAGTGCAGTGGAATGAACAATGGGCGGTGTCCACATTTCAGACAATGTCTGACCATTAAAATAGGTCATTATTAGCTTTAATGTCGCGGCGTGTGTAACAATTAAGATATTTTTCCCTTCGTTTCTCTGAATAATCTGTTCAAGCTTTGGAAGCACTCGATCTTGCAAATTATAAAAAGATTCGCCATCATTTTTTGGATGATATAAATGTGGGGTTTTCCAGAAAGCAACATATTCGTCTGGGTAGGTTGACTCAATAATACTGCTTACTTCGCCTTCCCAAGAGCCCATATTAATCTCTCTCAAATCATCATCCGGAAAAATAGTTATATTTCTCTGGTTGCGTAAAATCTCTGCAGTTTTCATAGTTCTAACACTTGAACTACAGTAAATTGCATCTAAATTAATATGACTCATTGCTTCCGCTAACCACTCAGCATGCAAAATCCCCAGTTCTGTCAATGGCGAGTCCTTATGTCCCTGTAATTTTTTCGCAACGTTCCACTCTGTTTGTCCATGTCTAGTTAAGTAAAGTGTAGTCCTTTTTTTATTTTTGATCAGTTGCAGCCCACTCCTCATTCAGTCGGGAAAATGCCTCTACATTTCCCTCCCAATCGTATTTGCCGGTATAAAAGTGGTCTACCTTTGCTATGCTGCGGCTTAATTCCGAAATGTTTACTAATTCTTTATCGGTTAACGGTCCTGAGTTTGCTTTGAGTATTTTGGATACGTTTATCTGCCATGTACTAAATTTGAAAAACACATCATTCATATCCGTTCTGGCGTCTGCCGATACAAGTGAAGGAAAAGCTTGCAAAGCCGCATTTGCATTGACAAGACTTTCGTAGGTATATGCAATCCAATGTTGAATTTTAGATTGCCATTTTGTATAAGCTATTGGAAACAACATCCAAATTATTAATTATACCTGACTCAACAGAGAACCTCGACGGTAAATCCACCCGGGGCTTCAACGTAGAATGTCCACCCATGTAACCTTTGTGGCGGATCCACATCAAACCCATCAGCTTTCAAGAGTTGATTGATCTCGTTGACCCGCTCTTCACTCTCCTGAATGAAGCCGATATGAAAGGTTTTGGGATAGCTGACCTCAGTACCTCTCATCAAGGTAAGTACCAACCCGTTATCATCTAATAGTACAGCGAATGAATTACCGCGAGTATCCATCGTTTTTAGACCGAAATATTTCTCCAGGAACTCTCGTGTCGCATTAACGTCGTTGACAGTGAGATTAAGATGGTTTAGTTTCAAAAGGTTACACCCTCTCTTCTTATTGATTTATTCCCTTATTCTACCACAAACCTAATGAGTGGTAGCACTAACAAAAACCCCATAGGAAAAATTCCTGTGAGGTTTTTCTAATGAAACCAATTTATTATTTAACAATCATCACTTCACTAGTGTTAAGGCAGATGCCCGGACAGCGCGAAACTCGGCGATCAGTTCGGCGAGCGGCCGGCGGTCGAAATTCGTGCCACTCACAACTATGTCTTGATGTCTGGGCAGCGGCGTCTTATCGCCCCTGGCGATACAGAGCATCCGATAGCTCATGATACGTTCTGCGTCCATGATATGTCCGAGCACTTCTTTCATTTTCCCTCTGCGTAACGGTACAAGTTTTGCTCTTCACTGAAAGAGCTGAATAACGAGAGAAGGTCCTGCTCTTGATCTTCGAGCAAGTGTACCAGATCACCTTATTGCACGGCATTGATGTATGTGTCCCAGTAAGGACTAAAGTCACCTGCTTTGGGTTTGGCATATGCATGTCCAAGCACCTCCTATAATTTTGTTTCATTTCACTGCATGTATCGATAACCATTGAGGAATACAGCCAAGGGGTTAAATTCCCAATTTCATAATTTATCAAGCTCCTCTTTGGATCTATTATCTCTATCAGCACTAGATTCATCAACCATTTATCCCGTATATATTTCTTTCATAATAACTTCAATCGGCAGAGGTTCGATGGACATATCGCGGATGCCATAGGTCTCGTTAAACTGATTAATGAAGTGCTTCAGCGGCAAAATATCGGTATCGATCTCAAGCTCCGCCTCTGAATCGTGAATTCTTTTTAACAAAACGACTCCATGCATCGGTACATCGGGAAGGGGACTGTCCGTCGTAACCCGGATCGCCTTCTTCTCTCCTACCCTGCTCCTTAATACATGCAGCGCATCATCAAACACAATCTCTCCGTGATTAATAACGATAATCCGGTCCGCAAGCAGTTCCACATCGTCCAAATCATGTGTTGTTAAAATGAAAGTCACGCCTTGGCGGTTCATATCCTTAATGAAATGACGGATATTTTCCTTGGCGAAGACATCGAGTCCGATTGTCGGCTCATCCAGGAATACCAGCTCCGGGCCATGCAGCATCGCCATGATGAATTCACACTTCATCCGTTCGCCGAGCGATAATTGGCGAGTGGGCTTACGCATCACATCGCCAACACCCAATAACGTCGTCAGATGGTCCAGCGTCTGGGTATACACTCTCTCTGGCACACCATAAATGGCTTTATTCATATAGAAGGCGTCAATCGGAGGTATATCCCAGAGCAGCTGCGATTTCTGTCCGAAAACCGCACCGATGCGCCTGACATATTCGCTCCTCTGCTTCCACGGAGTTAGTCCGAGTGCCTTAACTTCCCCGGAGGTCGGATGCAGGACGCCGGTTAACATTTTAAGAGTTGTCGACTTACCTGCACCATTCGGGCCAAGGAAGGCAACCACTTCCCCTTTTCCAACTGTAAACGAAATATTGTTAACCGCCAGAACCTCTTTCATGGGTCTGCGGATTAAGTTTTTCGTAATTTCCCGCAGGGTGTGCCCCCGTTCATGTGTCATGTAGGTTTTGGTTAAGCTGCTGACTTCGATCATCGATTATCTCCTCTTCTTCATCCGCCTGCGCTCGTATATCCTCGCAGCATTCGGTGCCAATATAAGAATACCTGCGCCCAGGAACAGCACTGCGGCAGCGGCAGCACCGACAGTATCCCATCCAGCTTGCCCCAACAATGCGGATGCTGGTACGAAAGCGATAATTCCTACCGGAATCACATAGGTTAACAGCTGCTGAAAAGATTTGGCGTAAATTGTTCCTGGATACAGGCCAAAGCTTGTAACCGAATCGAATATATCATAGACCCGGCTGCTCCCCACCCATCGAAACAGTAATCCCGATAACAAAAGCGAGAATGCGCACAACACCATCAAGGATGCCAGGAACAATCCGCCAAACTGTATCCAACCGATAATCGTAGGCGCTGGCAGGCCTGACAAAGCGTAACCGAACAATACACCACCGCTGATCAGCCTGCCAAAATCCTCCGGATCGAGACCATTAAGCATGGTCATGAACAAAACTGGCCGGGGCTTAAGCAGAAGCAGGTCGAATGTCCCTTCTCTAACCATAGATAACGTACTGCCCACCATCCCGAAAAACAGAGGAAAAGCAATTCCTTTCGCAATGCCGAAAACGCCCTGAATGAGCATCGCCTCATGCAGGGACCAACCCGGAAACGAGGCTCCCGACTGATAGACGAGCAGCGTAATCATCGGCACAAGCAGATCCCCTGCAATCGAGAAGGATGATGCTCAGGAAGAAATGGCTTCGGTATGCCATCTGCTCCGCAATTTTCGTTCGCAGTACAGAAGCCATGCAGGCGAAAACTCCCTTCATACGCCCACCCCCGTGAAGCGTCTCATCGAAGCACGATAAAGGAGCAGCATGAAGATCGCCATTAGTGCAGTTGCACCAGCTTGAAGCGCGACAATAGCCGGGATCTTAAACGAATACCCTGCCAATTCATATTTTCCAATGAAGACCCGGGTCGGTACATAAGTAATGAATTGAAACGGCAGGAAGAACAGCACTTTTTGTGTCCATTCCGGAAAAAAGGTGAGCGGAACGAATACACCCGCGCTTATATCCTTAAGCAGCAGGAACACTCGCCTTACCCCTTCCGCACGTACGAGCCAGAAGGCAGTTAAACCAACACAGTAATTAATCATGAAGTTCATCAGAAAGCTGAGCACAATGGATATGACAGCCCAAATCGGAGCTGCTGGTACAAGCTTAATGCCAAAGATAAACATAAAAATAAGGAACATGGGTACGAATTCAATCATGAAGCCCAGCGAGCGATGGCCGATTTTTTGCGCTAAGGCGAACAGCCAATGCGGCATCGGCCGAAGCGCGAACGTAATGAATTTTCCTGTACGTACAAGCATCTGCAAATTCCAATCGGCAAAATCGAATGTCAAATAATTAATGACCGCTGCAATTCCGAAGTAGGATAGCATTTGCTCCAGTGTTAAACCATTTATATTGTCTTTTCCTGTATAGACAGCATGCCAAATGAAATACTGCACCAGAAAGTAAATAGGTCCGACGAGAAGCGAGACCGCCATATGCGAGCGATAGGCGGCCCATTCCTTGTACGTCGCAAAGCCGATTGCTTGAATAGATCCTATTACCCTGTTCATTGCCACCCCGACCCTATGATTTGTTGAGGATGAGTAATAGATTCGGGCAGCCAATCCAGATTCGTAGGAACGATATAGATGATGACAGCGTTTTGCTTGGGATCAACAATGAGCTTACAGCGTCCGGCGCCCTCGTGGCCGATAAGAACCAGCCGAAACCCATTCATTTTCAAGCGTTATACCGGGCCCCATGCCATAAGGCATCGAAGTAATGTTGCCTCCCCAGCAATAAGCAAATAAATTACGTCCTTCAAAATGGTTGCGTGTCATCCGTTCGACTGATTTGCGGGATAGAATATGACGCCCCTCGTAGGACCCCTTGTTTAGCAGCATTTGACCAAACCGGAACAGATCTCCAAGCGTGGAGTGCAATCCGCCCCCTGTTCTTGGCGGCTCATACGTTCTGTCTCGCCTGACCAGCCGCGATTCATCCCACTCGTTAGTTACGCATACTTCTCCGTGCAGCTCTGCCGGCACCTCGAAGAATGTCCGGGTCATCCCGAGCGGCTCCGTGATATGCTTCATCACATATTCCTCAAAATGAATGCCGCTCGCACGTGTAACGATTTCGCCGACCAAGGCATAACCGGCAGAGGAATAGTTCCAGTTCTCCCCGGGCTTGCACACAGGCTTCATGGAAAGAATTGAACGGATCCATGCTGACTTTCTCAATTTCAAGCGCTCGTCCTCGTCTACTGCTTCATGAGGTTCTTCTGTATCTGGATCGAACGCAAACCGTATATCCCAATGACCAAATGGATAGGGTTCCGTAAAATAACCAGGGTCTGGCCATAATCCGGACGTATGTGTAAGCAGATGCCATATTTGTATTTTTTCAAACATCGGATGTTTGAACTCTTCGATCCATTCGGCTACAGGCTGCCTCAAGAACAGTTTTCCTTGTTCAATGAGCTGAAATATTGCTGTCGCCCCGAACAGCTTAGTGACGGAAGCGATTCTCCGAATGGTATCCGTAAGCATTGGAGAATCGTCATCTTCCCTGAATGTACGTTTCCCGATAGCGCCGCTTGCAAAAACCATTCCGTCTTTGGCCAGCAAATAGGAAGCGCATTGTAATTTGTCTTCTTGAACAAGATTCTGAAAATGCTGTTCCAGGCGGACCAGCACCTCTGGACGAAAAGAAACTTCCTGAGGCGTCGTGGTTTGAAGCGATGCGGTCAACCCCGACCATACGATCGCTTTCGGAACGAGGACAGACTCTGTCGTGTAGCCGCGTGTACTCGGAACTAAGAACGCAAAAACAAGCTGTTCAACTGGGTCAACATAAAGGCCGCTGTGCCCGTACCCTTCATGGTTGAAGGTGCCTGGCGTGCATAGGTCGAAGTCATCCAATGAGAAGCCAAGACCGAATCGATAATTCTCTTCGTCGTTTCCCCAGCCCTGCATCCGAACACCTGACAAATGATTTTGGGTCATCATTTCTACCGAACGTTTGGATAGAATAGTCACTCCATCCAACGTACCTCCGCTGAGCAGCATTTGACCGAACCGCAATAAATCTGGAAGCGTAGAATACATGCCATTACCAGCTTTTGGAGGCTCTTCCGGGTCAAATTCAGTAATAAGCAGCCCCTTGTCTTCCCAAGATCCAGTTACGCAAACCTCGTCTCTCCATGCAGGGGGGACGAGGAAGAAAGAGTGTTCCATTCTGAGCGGCGACAAAATTTCATTCTGAATATATTGATGGTAAGGTGTTTTGGAGATACGTGAGATGATTTCTCCGAGCACTGCATACCCAGCTGTCGAGTAATGCCACTCTTTCCCAGGTGCCGCTACAACAGGTCCAGCTAAAATAATCTGAATCCAGTCCGTGGTCGGATCATTCTTTTTTCTCTCACGATTCGTCCATTCAAACCAAGGCAGCTGATGCGGCTCTACATAATATCCCGGATCTGCACGCAAACCCGATGTATGCGTTAATAAATGAAAGATCGTGATATCACGATGCATAGGCGTATCAAACGGCTTCAATAGACTGCTTACGGGTTGATGCAGGTAGATTAACCCGCGTTCGACAAGCTGCATGATAGCTGCCGCTGTAATGATCTTAGTGATCGAATACGTTTTTCGGATGGAACCCGGCAGCAG
This sequence comes from uncultured Paenibacillaceae bacterium, assembly GCA_963793665.1. Taxonomy (GTDB): domain Bacteria; phylum Bacillota; class Bacilli; order Paenibacillales; family Paenibacillaceae; genus Paenibacillus_Z. The sequence continues at coordinate 144,000 of CAWCBD010000031.1, read as the reverse complement.
ATCCAAGCTTTCTTCCTTGTGCGTGAGCTTGCCCATCGCAGTATGCGCAAACACTTTGCCATGCCTCGAAATGACATAAGACGCGCCTTGAATGGTTTTATTGCCGGTCAATGACGCATAATGGTCATTTAATCGCTGCAATACGGCCGGGTCGAAACCCACCTCTTCCGGCTTTACTTCCGTTCTTCCGTGATGTAACGCGATCGTCTCTATCATAATGCGGTATACCCTCCTCAAACTATTTGGCTAAAAGTGGAAGTTATGTAAGGTGCATTAATTGTAAGCGATCGCATAATTGGCTGTCTATATAAAAAAATGTTCGGTTTTCACCCTTAAATGAATCGGTTTCTATTCCCGATCCCATCGGACGTCATCGAACAGTTTTTTTGAGGCGATCCAAGCGTTAGACCCCCGACTTCTTGCGCACCGGGTACAGCATCTGAAATTGAATGTCTTGATTGCCGAATAAGGTACCGTCAATGCGTTCAATGGTTCAGCGGAACCGTCTCCATACCGAATACGCCATCACGTTATCCAGCTCATAGTCCGGCGACTGCCAACCACAGAACATTGTTTCATATACGCGCCACATATGCGCCTCATCGCCATGCACCTGTGCGCTTCGCACAGCCCTCCGTTCACCTCTAAAGTCTCTACGCCATCCGGCACTTCGCCGAACTCACAACCGATAACCCAACCCAAAGCGTGTCGACTTCCTTGTTCCATTGCTGCTGCGGAATGAATACATACGCCGACGGTCCTGCTGCCAACCTTGCATCATCAGCGGCACATGCTCCGTCAGCTTGCTCCACGCCACCCGTGTCCCGCTCTTATCTGGTGTCATCCCCGTCCGTACCGCCAGCGCCTTGAATGGCGCCACTTCTACCAATTCAACCGTGATCGTCTCTTGCAAATAACCTCTCCCTTCATTCTATTTCGCGCGAATCGGGAAATATAAATCAATCTCGGAATTCGGGTCGCTTGGCTGCGTGTAACGCTGATCGTAAAACTCGAATTCATATTTGCCAGTGCGAGTGCCTCCGTCAAACTCATAAGGGCTGTTCGGCAGCCAATGTCCCCAGAAATGCCCGAAAGCATCGCTGATGCCGTCAAGCGGACCGCGATAAGTAAGCACAATATAGCGCGCAGCTGGCACTTCGATGGATGTCATGCCCTCTGGGATGTCACTTTCCTGATTGATTTGTACAGCGGCTGTATATTCGAATGGCGCACCGTGCGGGTTGTCCGGGTTTTGCAGCATAAGTCCGAAGCTGCGCCAGCCAAGCTGACCCGAAATTTCGGGAATGCGCTTGCCGAATCGGCCCCATAGCTTAGCGATGGCGTTCTCGGATGGCGGTAAAGACGAATCAAAATGAATCGTTTCGGTGATGCCAACAACATTAAAGGCAGGTTTCTCGATGATTTTGGTTTCAATGATCATGATTGCTCAATCTCTCCTTCGTTTGAGTATTTGTGCAAAGCAGTAGTCTTCTGATAATATTACCACAATATGGTAGACACAGGATATTCAATTCTAGTAAACCTCTAAGTGGATTTGAAAAATTGTGGGTGAAATGTCCTGCGCCCCGCTTCTGGTATTTCAACAACAAGCTGCCGCCCGGTAATTACCGAGCGGCAGCTTGTTCGTATAAGTCTTTTTAAAACCTGCAATCGCGTACTGCAACGATCACTCTAGTCCGCAAACGTAGATTTTGCCTTAAATCTTCCACTTGCTCTTTATCTACTGGCGATTATATTACTTTCGCATCATTTTCAGTTCCTCCACCGAGATGTTAGCAGCGGCTGACCCGTTAATGTCGGAGTAAGGGAAAACGATGTCGAATATCGTCCCTTTCCCCGGCACGCTCGTCGTTACAATTTCACCTTTCATGTTTCGAATGATCGAGAAAGTTACCATCGTACCAAGGCCGGTGCCCTTCTCTTTCATGGAATAGAACGGTGTACCAAGTCTGTTGATTTGTTCTTTTGTCATGCCGATGCCAGTGTCCTTGATGCGGATTAGCAAGCCGGATTTATTGATCTGTGTTTCAAGCGTCAATGTACCGCCGTCTGGCATCGCCTCAATGCTGTTTTTACATAAATTAATGATGGCTTGACGGAATTTCGACTGATCCCCGGTCAATTGCGGGTCCTCATCGCATAATTCGATTGTTATTTGAACATTTTGCATGTTGGCATAAGAAGACAATACGTTTGCCGCGTACTGGATTTCGGAATGGATATAAACAGATTCGATTTTCTCAAGATCGGGTTTGGCCAATGTCAAATAGTCCGAAATGATTTGCTGTGCCCGGTCCAGCTCCTCCAGACAAATTTTCTGATAATATTGCCTGTTATGCTGATTCAACTCCTCTTTGCCAAGAAGCTGGATAAATCCCCGTACGGCTGTTAATGGATTTCGAACTTCGTGAGCGACTGAGGCTGCAATTCCGGTTACTAATTTGAGCTTTTCGGTCTTTCTGATCTCCTCTTGTAACATTTGGACCTTTACAATGAACTCCAGCAGATAAACAAACAATCCCGCAATTAAGCCTTGCAGCACCATTAAGGCTAACGTCCCGGCAAAATCAGGCTTGAAGAAGAAATCGCCACGGCCAGTAAGAATTTGGTAAGGTATCAGGGAAAGCAATCGAACAATAAAATAGCCGCATATTGCAGCTGTCACTTTTCGCCAGACGGACAGTTCCTGGTATTTCTTTATGATCAAGCAGAGTATAAAAAAAGTCGGAATGATGCCAATCATATATTCCAGCTGATTCGGATTTCCCATGAAATAACGGAAACTGATTAGTATAACGTACAAGAAGAACGCTACCGGCATCCCTCCGTATAGGGAACCAACCGTTAGCGGGATGGCGCGAAAATCATAGGTCATATAGTTGATCGTGACCGGAACGGACATACTCGAAACGAGCGAGAGGGAAAAAATGAGAAAGATGAAAAGGCGGTATGACCAAACACAGTTGCCTTTTCTGCGGACAAGAGCAAAAAAAACGGTTGGGATAAAAAAAATATAGAAAAAATTCAAGGTGAAATCCTTATAAATGGCGAACATCGTTGTCCTCAATTCATTGGTTTATACTTTGATATCCTCTATTCTATCAGATAATAGCAGAAATCGGTGTAATGCTGTTGAATTCCTACGGCAAATTTTGGGTTACATACAGAAGCGATGCGGGTTAGTGGCACAAGCAGGAAGAAGCATTTCTTTATAAACTAAAGAAGCTAGTATCATGGAAAGAGGGATCAAACATGGCAGTGAACCAAACGTACAGCAAAGATTTAATGTCTTTATTGAATGGACTGCTAGCATCTACGGAGAGCGTACTCGATATTGGCAGCGGAATCGGCGTGCTGCTCGAGCAATATGCCAGCCGGCTAATACTTGCTCTGGACATCCACCGCCCTTTTTTGGAGCAAAGAGTTTATAAATCTGCGCATATCATACCCGTGAACGCGAATGCCATGAAAATTGATCATCTGTTTATGCCTGGGTCAATCGCCATGGTCGCTCTAATCGATACGATCGAGCATTTCACCAAAACGGACGGCTTAACCCTTCTGAACAAAGCGGAGCAAATCGCGGGAAGCCGTGTTATTGTTTTTACTCCGAGAGGCTTCTTTCCCCAATCCGTCGATCATTACGGCTTGAGCGGGGAACTCTATCAGACCCATCGCAGCGGATGGGAGCCGGAGGAATTCGATCAATTGGGATACGAAGTAATGATACTTAAAAATTTTCATGACTCGGATAATCTCGCTTTTGTGAATTCGTTTGGGAGCAGCCATCCTCCTGTCGACGCTTTATTGGCATGGAAAAATGTAAATGGATAATGATTTAATTCATATCGATGAAAGAAGCCCTCTTCATATTGTCTTCTTTCTTCTTCTTTTGTCTGAGGTCAGAAACCTATTCCTATCCATCTACATAGATTGAGCAATGACGCAATTATTTCTCCCGAATTATGGTTATGATATAGCTAACTAATAAAGGAGGCTGCGGTAAAATGAAATTCGAACTGGGCCTTTGCTTGCTTCATCAGCGGCTGCATGAGTCTGGCATCACGAAAGAGGAACTCTCCCGGACATTGTTCTATAAGCCTGAGCGCTTAACCGACTATATGGATAATAAGAGGATAATGCCACTCAAGACAGCCATTTCCATCGCCGATACGGTCGGATGTTCCGTGCGTGATCTGTACGAATTAATTCCGGTCCAGGCCGGCTTTGAGCCTTATCAAATAACATAATTATCCCTCATACAACACATATTATAAGCTGGGATATTCCCAGGAATATTGACGGAGGTGATAACTATGACATCAAGCCGGAATCATCAAGAGGCGCATGGAATCGGGCAAATTGAAGAGCAATTGAAACAGCAAGCGGATGCGGCAGATGCCATCCAAGGCGGAAATGAAACGGATCGTGAGATTACGAAGGCGGCGAACCGCGATGAACACACCTCACTGGACGAGATCAGTAGGGAGCTAATCCACTCGACAACTTAATAAGCAGCTCGCTCCTCGTACTATTCATATCAGGAGGCGGGCTGCTTTTTATTCGACGGCTATAAAGCCCAGAATGGATAAATTTGCAATCCTGAGGAATGCTATCGGTAACAAAACATGGGGGTGGAATAATGCCGCACAACAAAATAGTTGATGAAACCGACGGTGACCCGAATACAGCTTATGAAGATACCTCTGCTCATGAACGGCTTGGCTTTGGTGCAGACGATTCGGAGAAGATAGGTAAAGAAGACAGAAACGTGAATAAACCCGATGAACAAGCAAACAGCTAATTGAAGACGTCTATGAGTGAAATGTGAAATAAGGCTGCCTTTGCTGGCAGCCTTTTTGATGAGCAGACTATGGTTACTCATGGCAGCTAAGAACTTGTATTATTCCGCTGCTTATACTCCAGCTCGAACCGCTCTTTCAAGGAATCGTTACTGGCCTGTGTAGAAAGACGAATCTCATTGTATTCATGCATAAGGTTCCGGATTGCAGCCAAATTCCCTTCATCGGCAGATTGGCCGACCAGATTCAAAACCGTTGCCGACAAAGCCTCTTTTGCGTTCTGAAAACTGGAGTCCATACCGGACGTGATCCGGTAGTCCTCGTAATATCGTTTGAAACGTTCGATTAACGTTTCATTCGTCTCCCCAATCTCCACCATTCCGGCAGACGGCGCGATTCCGGCAGATTCCGCTGAGCCATCCATTTCCATACGGTCCATGAAGCCCACTCCTTCCATCACATTGTTATCCGGTCACTTGTTATAAGGTGTGCAAGCGCTGTTGTAATTATGTACCAATATGACTCTGATGACCTTTCGAATATTCCATTAACCAACAATCTCTTAGCTTACCTTCATGTAATTCATGGTTCTTCAACAATTTGATCTTTTTAAATCCGCATCTTTCATAACAGGTTATGGCTCTGATATTCCATTCTTGAGGATCCATAACAATTCGATCAGCATTCAGCTGACCGGTCAGAAAGTTAACCATGGACATAACGAGTTGTTTGCCAATCCCTTTATTCCAATAATCTGATTCTCCAATAAATTGATCCGTTGCAAAAATGGCTTCATTTTCATTCTTCAAAAATCCATATTCTTCGCAGCCTTCAGCATCAAGCGGATAGTATTGGATGTAGCCGATGGCTGTATGATCGTATTCAATGATACATCTGACGACATGTTCTTCTTTATAAAAATGCTCAATCACCATTGAGAGGTCATGAGGTTGATCACGGCCTTCGTAATAAGTCAAAACATGCGGATCATTCAGCCATTTCATTAACAAGGCTTGATCAGATTGTTCAAGCTCTCGAACTTTAATAGATGAACTAGTATAAATAATCATCTCTCAACCCTCTTTCAACTTAAGAATTCTAATCGTATTTCAACAGCAGTAATCCGTCACCTATTTTCTCGTATATACTCAATTATAAAGTAAAAAGGAGCAAGACTTCTCAAAAAATTGAGAGCTTGCTCCTTTTGAACTTTTTCAGTGGCCTCGGCAGCGGCTTTGATGTATTTCGCTTTACGATAAAGTAAGCTTCCGGTTTAAGAAGGAGGCAATGCATCGCTTTCTTCCCGCTTCGCGAATAACTTATCTCCGATTTGGCTCGGATGCGGCGTATGGAATGGTACCTCTGCCAACGCTTCGTGCTGCATTCCCGGGGCGACCCATCCCCACTGGATCCCAGTTGTTCGGGCAACATCTGCATCCATTGTGCATAAATCGCTTTTAGAGATATCGGACAGCGATGTTCTGCCTAATGACTGTGCAACCATCTCCATCTCGGTCACCGTAGAGGTCAGATAACGTGCCAGATTACGCGCCGATACGTCCACATCCAGTTCGGACGTCATCTTGCCGGTGTAAACGACGAGACTGGTGGCGGCTTCAAAAGGCGCTGATTTCACCAGCTGTTCTCCGATCAAGGCGAGCATTGCTGCCGTACCGATATAGACTGCATCCGCTCCGAGCGCCATGGCCTTCAGCATACTGCCCGGAGTAACTAGCCCTCCGGTCGCTATAAGGCTAACTTTGCCTGTTGCTCCTTTGCGTGCCAAGAAATGTGAAGCGCGCGTAATGGCAAACAGAGTAGGAAGACCGACATCATCTTGAAGTGTCGGGGCTCCTCCGTGCGTACCACCCTCCGCTCCGTCCAGGGTTATGAAATCAACACCGGCTTCAAGGGCGATTTGCAGCTCCTTCTCCAAGTGATGCGTTGCGGCGATTTTTAGACCGACCGGCACTCCGGTTTCATCCCTCAAACGTTTCACGAGCTGAATGAAATCATCCTCTGTATTGACGCCCGGGAGCCTGGAGTGAATGACCGCAGGTTCTCCTTCTTTCAATCCGAACACTTCCCGATAATCCGCTCCGATGTTTTTGACCGTTGTCCGCTGCGAAGCAGAACCCTGTGCCCCTTGGCCCAGCTGGATTTCAATGGCATCCAATTGTTTGTATTTATCGGGTGTATTCATCCACCCGCCGCGATTATATTGGCCGATAAAAAGATGGGCCGCCTCCCGTTCTTCCTTCATTAACCCTGCTTCTCCGGAATTCGTAGCCGTTCCAACGGACGTTGCAGCTTTCGCAAGAGCTAGCTTGGCGTTCTTGCTAAGCGCCCCGCCAAAAGACATGGCCGCAATCATGATCGGAATCGAAAGGGTTAACGGCTTTCTGGCGAGCGGACCGATCGTCACGCTAGTTTGAATGCCAATCTGCTCAGGTGTCGGCATACGAAATAAATGTACCGGACTGAATAATACACTCTCCCATGGCGAGAAATGGATGTGGCTTCCGAGAGGCCGCGGAACCGGTGTTCCTTGTGAGGAACGCATTAGGATCTCCATAAAGTTCGGGAAACCCACTTTACGGCCTGCAGGGATCATCGCCGCCATATTTTCAGTATACTGGTCCTTTATTAAGCGGGATAATGTATGATCAACGACTTCGTTGACGACAGATCGGACGATATTCTCAATGAACTTCATCCCCAGCTCCTCGATCCATAGTGCGGATCATTCCGTCGATTTGCTGAGACATATTCAGGCACATCTGTTTAATCGTTCCGAGCTGGCGTGCCGCGCTTTGTTCCTCGACCGCGATATCGATCAGTTCCTTCTGCTCGAAGTTGGTCAGTTTCTGATAATGCTCACGTTCGATGCTTGATAAAGTACCGGCCATCGTTTCAATACGGGTAATCTCCGAATGGAGATATTGCATTACATGCTTCACGTCATTCATTTCAGTCATTAGGGATTGACCTCCTTCCATTTCCAATGCTGTTATATTGTATCCGGATTCAGGGATGAACATACAATCCTGTCACTCCTCTCAGACGTGCATTCCCGAACCTTGGACAGAGGCTTGTTTTGAACCGGTGAATGTTGTCAATCCTAACCAATAGCTGAACCTGGGAAGGAGATTTGCCGTGAACACGATCATGGACACTACTATCGATACTCTAATGAAGCAGGCATATGCCTTCCCTCCAACTAGAGCTAACATCGTGAATAAAGGAATGATCTCACTTTATTGTGATTACTCTGGTTACGCCAAGCAAAATGCCCATGGGGTAGCTTGCTGCTTTGTCTATAACCGAACAATAAATGTTACCGCCAAGCGGCTGCAGCTCGATTATGATAGAGGTTCAGATTACGGTGAATTATTAGCTATTGTTTATAGTCTTGAATTACTTACAAAAGCACTTAACGAACATCAAGCAAATACCATGCCTGCATTTGCTGTTATTTTTACAGATTGCCACTGTATAGCGAAGATTTTATCCAAACCATATTTTGAGAGTCCGTATTATGAGGAGGTAAGAAATGAAATATTGACGTCCCTGCAAAACCTTAAAACGATGTTCCCTGAGCTTCAAGTACGAGTAAAGTACATAGGCAAACATAAGAAGAATAATTTGCTGCACCGAATGGCTCACAATGCGGCTAGAAAGGCGATTGGGAAGTAACGTCGTCCTATGGAACGATTGCGGCAATTACCCAAAATTACTAAACAAGAGGCTCTCCGCTTGAGTTCAAGCGAAAAGCCTCTTGTTCATATTGCTATTCATATTGGAACCTTCAATAAGGATACCTTATTTATGACGTTTCATTCCGCCCGGCCGAACGGATAACACTATGGAAAGCTGGTTTGGGGCGGTGGTTTCCGTCGAACAACAGCGGCCAGTTTTTCCGGTCCCGGACTGGAAAATAGTCCAGCCATGTGTAGTCGTCCGCCGCTCCCCAGAATGTAACACCTGTAATGACGTCACGGTACTCCCGGAACAAGTCGAAAAACTGCCCATATCGTTCCGCTTGCAGTCTGATGAGATCCGCGGTCGGCTCCGTCAAATCCGTGCGATGGTCATCGTGGTCGAATACAGAGACATCCATCTCCGTAATTTGCAGCTGTACGCCAAGCGAAGCATAGCGTTCGATCGAAGCGCGGATCTCGTCAAGCGATGGACTATGAAGATTCCAATGCGCCTGCAGCCCGATGCCGTGAATAGGCGCTCCCCGTTCCTGCAGCCACTTGACCAACCGGTAAATTTTCTCCCGCTTGCCGGGGTCGGACTCATTATAGTCATTGTAGAACAGCAGAGCGTGTGGATCCGCTTCATGCGCATACTGAAACGCCTTAACCAGATAATCCTCTCCGATACCCTCCAACCAATTCGAGGGACGCAGCCATTCATCCCCTTCATCGGTTACCGCTTCATTGACGACATCCCATGCGTAAACCGTCCTGCCGTACCGCTGAACGACCGTATGAATATGCGTCCTCATTCGGTCAAGAAGCGTCTGTCTGTCCACCTTTCCGCCCGCTTCGTTTTCAAATACCCAGTTCGGCGTCTGATTATGCCAAACCAGCGTATGTCCGCGCAGCTTCAAACCATTCATCCGGGCAAACATCGCAATTTTGTCGGCTTCCTCGAATGTATACGTAAATTCCTGCGGATGAACATTGGCAAACTTCATTTCGTTCTCCGCTGTAATACTGTTAAAATGCTCCTTCAGCAGATTATGCGCACTAACAATCGTTCTTGTATTAACCGCAGCTCCAAACATGAAGTCGTCCTGAAATAAATCAAACAACCGCACCTGATTTTCCTTTTGCTCATCAAGCATGTGTATGCCTCCCCTCCTAGGCTTCAACATACTACTGCTGCATGGCCGATTGCAGTATCGATAAATTTCAGCAGTCCGTATGAGGATGTACTTTGAAAAGATTGACCTGTCGTATCATTCCAGATGGCGACGCTGTCACGTGAACCATTGCCGTCCTCGTCGTTGTTGACCTGCATGTCGAAACCGATAATATCACCTGCTATCGGCGGGCCTCCCGGCAGAGCAATTTCCGCCTCTACCACATATCCGTCCGCCGTCCGTTTCGTCGCGGACACCAATGTACCCTGAAGGCTTACTGGATTCAAGGAAACTTCATTGTCGAAGTTGATCCGGTATTGACCGTCATCCGCTTCAAAGTAGTCCGTTTTTGCGTTGTTCCGGTCAACGAAAATTTCTATAGAATCCTGTTCCCACACATTGGGGCTCTGCTTGGAGAGCAGTGTATCCGCTACTTCAGCCAGAACATACAGCTTGCCGTTATTCCAGAGCGTCCGGACCTTCGCCTTAGATCCGCTAGTCCCAGCCACCCAGCGATCCGTTACAATCTCCTTCGCATCCTTCCATGCCGCATCCATTACACCGTCAATGATCGCTGTTCCTCTCGTCGCTTCGGTGAGACGGCTGCCTTCTCCAAGTGTCAGAATGCCAAATTTGGAGGTATCGGTATCCTGACTGCCCGTCGCATCGTTCCAAGATAGGAGCGTCAAGTTCTCGCCGTTCCTATCACGGAGGCGAAGGTCAAACCCGATTTCCTTGCCAAGCGAGGCACCCTGAAGCGGAACCGAAGCTTCGATCCGATAACCGCCATCAAGCTTCTTCGTCTTGTAGCTGGCGCTCTTGTCAGGATTTGCGCCGCTGCGCCGGAATTCATAATGCTTGTCATCCGCCTCATAGCTCGTTGTCTTGCCATTGTTGCCGTCAATAAATAATTCCACCGAATCATTGCCGTTCACCGAGGAATCCAAGACATCGACTGTTAGGTATAACCGGTCCGTATCCCAGATCGCCTTGAACTTGGCAGCCGTTTCGCCGTTCTTCAGGATGGGTACGACCGGTGCCGGGTCCCAGACCTCTTCGGTTTGACCGTCGATATCTGCCTTGCCCTGCGCTGCGGTGACGCGTTGGATTTCTACCGGCAGCTTGCTTGGATCAGCAACGCCCCAATAGGCAGGCTTTGCCTGAAGCCGTTCATCAAACAGGAGCGGCCAGTTTTTACGCGTCACCGGGAAACTGCGCAGCCACGAATTCGCATCGTCCTTGCCCCAGAAGATAACTGCTGTGATCTGATCCTTATGCCGTTTGAACATCTCGAAGATATCTCTGTAGCGATAAGCCTGCTTCAGTGCGAGCTCCGAAGGAAATGAGTTCCATGAATCTGCATCGTTCGTGTAAGAGCTCATGTCCATCTCGGTAATTTGCTGTTCAATACCGAGATCTGTAAAGGCATTGATCGAATCCTCCATTACCTGTACGGACGGACTCTGGATATTGATATGCATCTGATGACCGACGCCATCCACCGGTATACCCTTAGCTTTCAGCCGTTTAATCAAGTCGTGAAGATACTGGCGTTTAAGTGCGTCATGCGTATTGTAATCGTTAATAAACAGCTTGGCTCCTGGATCGGCCTCATGGGCATAAATAAACGCCTTTTCAATGTATTCTTCGCCTGCGATTTGATACCAAAGGCTGTTCCGCATACCGCCTGGCTGCGAAGGATCGATGACTTCATTAACGACATCCCATGCGTACATCTTGCCTTTATATCTGCCTACAACTGTATCGATATGCCGCTTTAGCCGCTGCAGCAGCAGCTCTTTGCCTGCGAGATTGCCATCCGCATCATGGAATACCCAGTCAGGCGTCTGACTATGCCATACCAGTGTATGTCCCCGGACGGCGATCCCATTATCGACCGCGAACTGGACTGCTGAATCCGACCTGGTGAAATTGAATTGTCCATCCTGCGGTTCAGTGGCATCCCATTTCAGCTCGTTGCCGGGCGTCACACTGTTGAAGTGCTTCTTAATAAGCTGGGCATCCGGTCCATTCGGATCAGCTATCTCGGGTACCGTAAATGCGGTCCCAAGGCGAAAATAATTAGCGTAGACATCTTTAAGCGATGGTATGCCGTCCTCGATGACAACTGGTTCCTGGTCGGAATTGCGCCGAATTAGAAAATCGTCCACATAAAATGGCAAGGTCGGATTCGCCGATGCTTCAAAGTAGACGGAGACAGTGTCTGCCGCAGAGGCAAGCTTATACTCCCCCTCCAGTTTCACCCAACTGCCAGCTTTAACCGCAGCCGTTCCGACCCCTTCGTAATTATTTGTCCCGCCCGCCGTCCGCTGAATGGTCATTGATACGGCAGCGTCCGGTGTGCCTTCAGGCAGGCGGAGCCAGGCAGAAATGGTATAAGTCTTCCCGACGATCATCAGTGGTGTGACATCATGCTGCGGGCCATTCCAGCCCTGTGTCCGGCCATCCACACTAAGCCCGAAAGAACCTGTATGAGCAGCTGCGGCCGATGCACTCAGTATTTCCGCGCCTCCCCGGCCGTTCCAGCCCTGAACCGTTCCGTCCTCAAAGTCTGTCACCAGCTGCTCCGGCGAATTAATCTGAACCGGTGTGACCGTAATGTCGTCCACATAGAATGACGCCAGTGATTCCGGCAGTTCAAAGTAAAGCGAAAGCGCCGATACGTCCCCTGATAAGGTGTACTGCGCGGATAGCTTGGTCCACGCTCCGGAAGTAACCGGAGTTTTAAACACAAGTGAATCGTAATTTGCCGCTCCTCCGGATGTGCGCTGTACGGTCATGTTGGCGGTTGTGTCGCTTTCTCCATCCGCAAGCCGGATATAGGCTTCCACCTCATAAACGTTCCCCGGCGTCATTACGCCTTGCAAATTATAGCCCGGGCCGTTCCAGTTCGCGGTGCGCCCGGACGACAGGAGAGCATATGCCCCTCCGTGCTGCGCTTCCTTCGTTGCCAAGATCGTATCTCCCCGCGAATACCAGCCTTGGGAGGTCCCGTCCTCAAAATCAAACGTAACCGTATTCGCTTCTGCGGTCACCTTAAGCGGCGGTCCGCCAAAAGAAAGGGAAGTAATCAGCAGCATGGCTGCAGCTATAAGGGATATCTGCTTCTTCAAACGGATTAACATCAAACACACCTCACTCTTATTTAATAGAGTCGACATATCGTTTCATAGCATCGCTTTGGGTCATACGGAGCCGTATGGAATCGCGTAGAATCGCTTGATGTCATATAGAGTCGTGTTGAATGCTTTGTACTCCGTGTTATTCTTTCACACTGCCGATTTGCAGTCCATGAACGAAATATTTCTGCAGGAAGGGGTAAACGACCAAGATCGGCACAGATGCTACAATCGTTATAGCCGCCCGTATCGACATGGGTGTTACCATACTTTGAACGGCTCCCCTGTCGACACCGTTAACGACAGCTGCGCTTGTGTTGACGTTCGTCGTTGAGGAGACAAGCTTGATCAATTCGTACTGAAGCGTGCTGAGATTTTGCTTGGAAGAGGCAAACAGGAACGTATCGAACCAGGAGTTCCATTGGCCGACCGCTACGAACAGCGCTACAGTTGCCAGTACAGGCTGGCAAAGCGGCAGGATAATCATCATGAATATACGGAAGTCTCCTGCCCCATCCACCTTGGAGGATTCGATCAGCCCTTCCGGCAGCGTCTGGATATACGTCCGGATAACGATCATATTGAAAGCGCTGACTAAACCCGGAATAATGTACACCAGAAAATGGTTAAGCAAATGCAAATCCTTGATCAGGAAGTAGTACGGGATGAGCCCTGCGTTAAAATACATCGTCATGACGATGAGGATGGTGATCGGCTTGCGGAAGATATATTCTTTCCGGCTAACCGTATAGGCGATCATCGACGTCAGGAAGAGGCTGACGACCGTTCCGATAATCGTCCTTGCCGCCGAGATTCCAAAAGCATGGAAGAGCGTTCCGGTAGCAAATACCGCTCTGTAGTTTTGCTCCGTCCATATTCTTGGCAGCAGATAGATACCGCCCCGGATCGTATCATTCCCGGCATTGAAGGAGATCGCCAGCGTATTCAAAAACGGATATAGCGTAATTACGGCCAGCGTAAGCATGATGAGCGCATTAATGGTATTGAAGACCACCGGCTCCAGCCGAAGATTTCTCGTTTTCATCGATGCATCCCCCTCATATCAATCGTTCTTCCCCAAATCGCTTGGCGATCGTATTTGCCGCGAAGATAAGGGAAATGCTCACGATCGTTTTGAACATGCCTGCCGCTGTAGCAAGCGAATAATTGCCGTTCTGCAGGCCGTACTTCAGTACAAAGATATCAATCGTCTGCGACCAATCGACGACGACGCCATTGCCAAGCAAATATTGCACTTCAAAGCCTGCTTCGAGAATCCAGCCGAGGTTCAAAATAACCAAAATAATGACGATCGACTTGATGCCCGGCAGCGTTATATAAAGCATCTTTTTGTACCGGTTCGCGCCATCGATCTCCGCCGCTTCATAAAGCGAAGGGTCGATAGAGGTAATCGCTGCCAAATAGATGATTGCATTCCAACCGACATCCTTCCAGACATGAGAAGCTCCTACAATCCCCCAGAAATATTTACCTTCACTGAGCCACATGATCGGTGAATCAATCAGTCCGAACTTCATCAGCATTACATTGACGATTCCGCCGTCAATGGACAGCGAATTCGCTACGATTCCTGTAACGATTACCCAAGAGAGGAAGTGAGGCAGGTACGATATAGTCTGAATGGAACGTTTGAACAGCTTATTCTTGAGTTCATTAAGCAAAATGGCAAATACGATTGCCGTTATAAACCCCAGCACGATATTAATAATACTCATTGCCAGTGTGTTGCGCAGCGTAAGCAGAAATGTATCGTCACTGAACAGGAATTGGAACTGCTTAAAACCGACCCACTGCTGCTCGGCAAATTTCAAAGCCGGTTTATAATCTTGAAAGGCAAACGACCATCCCCAAATCGGGTAGTAGGAAAATAAGATGACGTAGGCCAAAATGGGCAGCGACATCAGCATCAGCTGCTTCTGGTTGCGAAGATGTCTGAAGCGGTTTGTTTTCGCTATGGGTGAATATGCGGGTTCTCGAACTATCTTCTCGGCACTCTCCATGTTTTTTCCTCCATTCCTCCGGCATTGCTACCGCACGCCGGATAAGAATCCAGCGGAAGGCATGAGGCGGTTCCCCCATACCTTCCGCTGTCATCCGCTCTTTTAGGTTTTATTTGCTGGTCCAGTTTTGAATCCGCCACTGAATTTGATCGTTAATACGGTCTTCATAGGCCTTCACGTTGATTTTGCTGTAAGCTTTGACATAATCGTCCCACACCTGGTCGAATTTGTCCGGCTTGGACATGATCGCCTTCGGCAGAAATTTGAGTGATGCGTCGTTCATTTTTTTGCTGGCGACTGATGCATCGGAACCTTCAATCAGGTCGATCTGCCAAGCTGGGTAGTAAACAGGGTTCTCCGGCGCTGGGGAGAAGAAGTCCGTCCATGTCTTATGTCCATACGCACTAAGCAGTTCCTTGTCTTCGGGTTTCAAAGATTCGAAGAACTCATCTGGCTGGCTGCCCGCTGAAGTCGCATTGCCATCGCTGTAGGTCCCTTCCATCTTCGGCGCCGCGCCGTAGAAGCCATCCGCACGGTTGGCGAGCTTCCATGTCGGATCTTCCTGCTGCTTGCGCTGCTCCGGTGTCCGGGAAAACTTGCCGTCTGCGCCGACCTTATAATCGACATCCTGCTCGCCCCAAGACAGCAGCTTCTGATATTTCTCATCCATCAGTGCGTCCAGAAATTTAATGATACGTTCCGGATTTTTGGCGTCGACACTGATACCGAACCCATTGTTCAGATTGATAACTGGACGGTCGAGGTAATTATCCTTGGTGGCTGTATCGTAGACGAGCGGGAAGCCGACATAGGTTTGCCCGATTTTATTTTGGGAAACGAGCGAATCTTCACCTTGTTGGAAATTCCAGTGCTGGTCAAACATGCCAAGTACGCGTCCCGAAGAAATTTTCGCCAAATATTGGTCGTAGTTCTGTACGAACGCTTCCTTATCCATTAGACCTTTGTTATACAAGTCGTTCAGCTCTTTGTAGTACTGTTTGGCGATGTCTTTATCGGCAAATACGGATGCGACTCCATTATCCACCACAACACCGCCGTCGTTCGGATGTCCGGTCAGATGCTCCGGCGCGTTAAGCAGGCCGAACGTTCTCCAATCGAATGCAAGGGTAGTGAACCCGATTGCAGGCTGTCCGTCGATAGTTGGATGCTTGGCAGCATAGTCACTGATCAGAGTCATATAATCGTCGAGCGTCTTTGGCGTCGGGTAACCGGCTTCTTTCAGGATGTCCTTCTGGATCCAGAAAGCCGGGCCGCCGTACCAAGTATTATGGACTTCCCCGGTATAAGCGCCGTAATTCGGCAGCCAGTAAATATGGCCGTCGCTCGAATCCTTCATCCGGTTCCAATAAGCCGCATAATGCTCCTTCAGCCTCGGTGCATACTTCTCAATCAGATCTTCCAGCGGAATAACCGCTTTCGCCGCAACCAATTTGGTATCCGCTGTGATCAGGTCGGGATAATCGCCTCCGGCAATCATAACGCCAAGCTTTTGCTGCAGGTCGCCTACCAGGAACTCCATATTAAGCGTAACGCCCAGCTCATCCTTGATCTTCTTGTAAATGCGGTTGTCCGGTGTCGGTGACTGATTCGGCGCTCCAATAAATGCGGAGATCGTGATCGGATCCGAATCAGAAGCCTTACCGGCATCATCACCGTTTGTGGCCGTATCGGCAGGCTGGTTCGTGTTCGTATTCGTCCCTTTATTGTCCGCTGCTGCAGGCTCATTGTTGTTTTTGCTGCTGCAGCCGAGAACCGTCATACTAAGAATCAGAATGATTGCCATCATGAACAACAGCGGTTTTTTCCGTGAAACCCCCATATTTCATTGCCTCCTTTGAATGGTTAATCCTTAACACTCCTTTATTATGCAAGATTGTATGCGGTTACAAAATAATCAAAATTAAGCATTAGCCCCCCCTAATTAATGGATTAAATAACAGTGCCTTTGAACTCGGTCGGTTTCATGCCGGTCCTTTTTTCAAACTGCTTCAGAAAATGCTGATAGCTGCCGTATCCGAGCGATTCTGCAGCCGCGCTTCCCGTCGTATTCGTTTCCAGCAGCAGCCGCTTCGCTTCGTTAATGCGCAGATCATGCAGAAAATCAAGAATACCGGTGCCGAATTTTCGGGCAAATGCCTGACCAAGATAGACAGGATTGAGATAGAAGATTTCGGAAATCCCCTTGATTGTAATGGTTTCCCGATAGTGAATCCTCAAATATTCAGCCACATCGGCCAATATCCCGCCCGTTCGTTTCTCCTGTAAATTCGCGATAGCGTAACGACATTTCAGGCAAAAGGATATCAGAAAATCGGCGGTATCACTCAGCTTCGAGTGCATGTGAAATCTGTCCCATCCGGATTCCCGCAGCAGGGCAGCAGGATCACCGCCCATTTCCTTGTAGATGCTAGTAGAGCGAAGCATGACATGCATCGTGAAGTCACTCACCATGTCCGGACGCGCCATCTCGCACTTGAATCGGTCAAACACCGACTGCACGATTGCCGCAAGCTCGCCCGGATTGCCCTTTTCCAATGATTCGACGATCAAGTCGGCGAGCTTCCACGATTCCGAATCAAAGGTAAGAGTCTTATCCTTGATATCTTCATAATGCACCACATCGAATTCATCGCCGAAAAAAAGAAAATTTCCCGCTTCCATCGCACTGCTGTAGGAACGGGAGAGGGTCGCAAGACTTGTTTCTCTGCAGCCGACCGCCACGCCCAGCATGCCCGATAATTGTTCACGGAGTGTGCTGTACAGCCTCTGCGTAAAGCAGCGCAGGCTGTGTTCATCCTTCACAGTGAACCCGTATACGAGCCCAAAACTGTGTTGATTGTGGTTCACAAGATGACAGCTCCCCCATTCTTCGGCGAAATGCTCCGCGGTTTCACGGGCTTTTCCGGTTTCTGCGGCGTCTGTTTCGATATGAACATACGTCCAACTATCGGCACCCTCAGATAACCGCGAGAGCAGAGCTTCCTCCTCCGGCTCTGCCGCTCCCTCCCCGTAAAGAAGAGCGCAGAGCAAATGCTCCACGGTATAACGGCTGGCGTAATCCTGTATCAGTCTTCCTCTCTCTCTTTCGTCCAGCTCCGCCTGCATCTTCGCGAGCACCTCACCAGCTTCCTCGCTAATTACCGGTTTGCATAAATAGTGCGAAACGCCAAACTTCAAGGCACGCCTCGCATAGTCAAAGTCGCTGCAGCCGCTCGTTATAACAAACTTGCTGAAGAGGTTCCCTTCCTGACGCGTTCTGGCAATTAGCTCAAGTCCATCCATCAGAGGCATTCGAATATCGGTTACGATGAGATCAGGTGGCGAGTGACGGATTAATCGGATCGCTTCCTCTCCGTCCTCACATATCGTGTCTACGCGGAATCCGTATTTCTCCCAATCGATCATCAGCTGAAGCCCCTGGATCGCCAAAGGCTCATCGTCTACAAGCATCACACGATACACGGGCAGCTCCTCCTCATTCATTCTCTAGTCCAAGACGGGTGAAGCGGTATTGAAAATCCGGCAGTCGTTCCCTTGCCGAGTTCACTGGTCATTCGGAACCTCACATTTTCATGGTAATAAAGCTCCAACCGCCGGTATACGTTGCGAATGCCGACATGTCCCTCCATTTCTGTATCCGAATGTATGGCCCCTTGCAGCTGCTGAAGCCTAGCCTCCTCAATTCCGACCCCGTTATCCGTAATCGTTACAACCAAGTCGCGTTCTAGAATTGCGACAGAGACACAGATGAAGCCCTTGCCCTTCATAGCCTGCAGTCCATGCTTGCATGCATTCTCGACCAGCGGTTGAATACTCATCTTCGGAATCCGAAAATTCGCCGTTTGCGGATCAACCTCGAATACATAATCGATGCGGTCGCCGAAACGGAATTTTTCAATTTGCAAATACATGCCCGTGAATTGAAGCTCCTCCTGCAGCGGAATTAGATCGTCCGACCAGCTTAGAAGCCGTCTTAGCAGCTGTGAAAGGGATTTAATGATGTCCGTGACGTCGTTATATCCTTTTTGGGTGCACACAACAAGCAGCGCATTCAATGTATTGAAAAGAAAATGCGGATTCATCTGGCTTTGGAGTAAATTCATCTCTGCGCGCACTCGTTCCAGTTCCATGCTTTTGTTCCGGATTTCGAGTTTGTACACATCATTAATGAGGGAATTGATCTTTAAGGTCATGACGTTGAATGCCCTGATCAAACCGCCAATTTCATCCCGTCCTTCGTGCAGCGAAATCAGATCAAACTTCTCGTTGCGAACCTTCTCCATATGCCGGGACAGCTTCTTCACCCTATAATGGTAGGAGCGGAGTACAATGAAAATGAGCAGGGATGGAATAAATGTGCTGATAATCGCAAGTGAAATGATGGACCTTCGTGCGTCGCTCAGCAAGCCGTCGATTCGCCTCGTATCCGCAGTGCCGACAAGCTTCCAGTTAAGAATATAATTCGCTTTGCCGATATTTCGTTCGATAACGCTCCCCGGCCGCGATGGTGCCGGTTCGTAATGCTGGATTGGAGCATTTTGCTCCTCCATTCCGTCTCCCGTGGCGACGATGCGATTCTGATCGTCGATGAGCTGCAGCTGGAGACTGTCCTTTTCACGATCAAGAATTCCGTAAATCTTGTTCATGTTCAAATCGATTCTTAAGTACTTCCGGTACTCCGCTAAATTCGGATATTCGTTCAGCTTGCTCACGACGCTGATTCGCTTGCTGGGATTTAGGCCGATGTTATCCACATAGGCTGCAACGCGGAAGCCTCCGCCAATAAGCTCCATCCCGGATAACCAGCCTTGTTTTTCAATCCGTTCGTCAATAACATGATAATTATCGCCGCTGTCAATGGTTGCATTATCCGTGTAGATTCCGACTTCCAGAATGTTCGGGTAAGCGGACATGTACCGCTTCAGCTTATCTCTCAGAAAGCTGTCGTACACCTCATAAAAAGCTACAGGGTTCTCATAGCTTCGATCCAATGCTTCATAGAGCGGCTGATCTCCCGCAATGGCATGGCTGACCGCTACGCTCTCCTCGACCATACTTTGCAGCTCGCCTGACGCCCGTTCAATCGATTTGCGGAGGTTTTCCTCTTCCCGTATACGGATATTCGCTGAATTTTGCTGATAGAAAAATAGATTAATTGCAATAATGGGTATGAGCACGCATAACAAATAAATCAGTAAAAACTTGTATTTCAGAGGAATATCATTAACCTTATGAAACAGGCTCTCTCCAGGTTGCATGCAGCTCACCCTTATATTGGTTTTTATAGGAAGAAGGCGAGTGGGATGTAAGCGCTTTAAATTTCTCGTTAAAATAGTCAGTATCATGGTATCCCAATGATTGAGCGATCGCGGTAACCTTCATACCCGTACGCCGAAGCAGCTTCTTAGCTTCATCGATCCTTAGCTTATGAACATACTCATTTAAGCTGTGCCCGGTTTCTCTCTTAAACTGCTGGCCCAAATTGACTGGACTTATGCAATATCGTTTGGCTAAATCCTGGAGCTGGACCTTTTCGTGAAAATGGCTTTCGATGAATGCCAGTGCCTTCGTTATTGTATTTGCATGCCTGCCGGATTGATGCTCGGCGATCACCGCTGCTGCTTTTAGGCACAATGCTCTGAGCTTTTCACCACACCACTGCCTTGATTCCGGAGAACATCCGCCTCTCTGTGAGGGGATCCATTCATTCAGCATACCAGCATCATCTCCAACATCTATTATTCGGCGAAGAAGCTGACTTCGGATATGTGAGATACATACCTGCATCCAGCCTGGAGGGATAGATGCTCTTGTGAATAAATCGGTCAGGCATTCTATGGCGGTATGAATTCCTGCCGCGTCATTCTCCTCCACACAGCGAAGAAGGCTGTCCGAATGACCCATCATATCCTCCCATCCGTATCCCTCAGCGGGTATGCCTTTGAAATCCCGATAAAAGTATATTCCTGCTCTCATACTGGTCAACAGTTGATCGCGGACTGAACAGGCCTGTTTATACAAGTCCTGCATGCCCGATAACCCAAGTGATTGCCCGCTCACACAAATGCATATATCCGAAAACGATGAAGCAGTCCTCTTGATAATATCGGTCAGCCGCTCCTCCTCGTTCTTCCTTCCATTCGTGCCGTTACCCAGTACAAGCAGACCGATTCTGCTTGCCGATTCATCGAAAAAACGGCATGTGCGCAGTCCATCCGCTAAACAAGCTTTGCTAAGTTGATTCAAACAATCGTCCGGGCCTGGATCTTTTCGTTCGTTACCGTTGTCACCTGGCAATACCGCCCGGCATGACTCAATCAGCACCAGCTGACAAGACGTTTGTCCGTCTGATTGGAGCAGGCGTTCGGCTGTTTCGATTGCCTTCTGCCCCCCCCATTTCCATACATCTGCAACGGCGGCGGAAGCGGCATCGGCGAGCGCCTTCTCAGCCTCTAAATGCGAACGCTGCCGCTGCTTGGTCTCTTCGCGGAGACTGTCCAGCATTTCATGTATTTCCTCTACAATAATTGGCTTCAATATATAATGATCGACCTGGTAACGAATGGCTTCCTTCACATAGGGGAAGTGGGAGTAACCGCTTACAATCGCAACCTTGGTTTGTATGTGCAGCTCTTCTTTTATAATCCGGATCAATTCAAGGCCGTTTATAACCGGCATTTGGATATCCGTAATAATTAGATCAGGGGCATAAGTCTTAATCGCTTCCAATGCGTCTTCTCCGTCAGAAGCCGCTGCGCAAAGCTCGTATCCGTATGCATGCCAATCAATCATCGACCTCCAGCCTTCCAGCATGTAGGGTTCATCGTCGACTACAAGCACCTTATACATAGGTTCCTCCTTATATAAGTAATGGCTCCAGATTCAAGCTTCACATAAGTACGAAGAAGCGGCAATGTGACTGAACTATGATTTGTTGGACTATTTTACAGCTAAATTCCAACGTGCTCATCATTGAAGAAAAATAACCGCTGCAGATAGCGGTTAATGGATGTCCGATTATTCACGATAACTCTTCGCTCTGAATGCGCCCGGACTGAGTCCGACTATCGTTTTGAACAGCCTGCTAAAGTAAGCTTGATCGGCATATCCGACTTGTTTGCAAATTTGATAGATTTTAAGATTCGAGTCCCGAAGCAAAATCTTCGCTTGATCGACTCGGATGCGTGACAGATGCTGTGTAAAGGTGAAGCCGGTTTCCGAAGTGAACAGCGAGCTTAAATAGTTCGGTGTCAGGTTGAGCCTGCTGGCCAGAAAGCCAAGCGACAGCTCGGGATTAGCATATTCCGTTTCTATGCAGCGCATTGCCGAGCGGATGATCCGGCCGATGAATTCAATATCGGAACCTGGCGACTCGTCCTTGTCCAGCAGACCGAGAAGACGGAGGCTTTGCCGATATAAGCTTCGCAGCTCACCGACAATCGGCGTCATTCCGCCGAAGCCCATTCGAATCTCCACGCCCAAGTTGTTTTCCAGTATTAGCTTGCTCTTAGCTGCGTATTCCTCCAAGGCTGGAACGGTGAACCGGTTCGAGAACGTGACCGGGCTCAGCAGCCGCTCTCCTTCAACGATGACAACGGTTCCAAGCTCTGACAGCGTGTTTGACAGCAGATTTTTGGCCCAAAATCGTTCCGGTTTGGTCCAAAACTGACTGTCGGCTATCTGCAGTGAGAACATGCCTACCCACCGATGGGGAGGCAGCATGTAATCGTCGATATGAATCTTTGCTGCTTCCGGTTCATTGAAAATATCGCAAACCTTGCGTTCGAGCTCATTCCGTTCGCGTAATTTCTGTACCAAGTCAGATGCATGTTCCCTCTGCGGACTCTCGGGCCGGGAATAGCCGCTTGGCTGAGCGCATAGGTCATTTAAGACGAGCAATATATTCAATGCCGCCGAGCGGATGACGAAGGAATCGTCTGTACTGTTTCCTGATGTCTTCGATAAGTCGACCAAGAGGTCGATGAAAGGTCGAAGTCTGCGGGCCGCGTTGGATTCGGAAGCATGGAATAACGGCAGTCGACTGGTCAACCGCTGATAGAATGAGGTATCGGTAATATCAAGATGAAGGCAGAAATAGGTCATCACTGGAACCTGTCCGATCCTGCTCCGGTGGTTATCGCCCTGACGGATAATAAGCAGATCGCCTTCGTTCTGAATGTAGTCGGTTCCTTCAATCGTCATGATCTGCTGGCCTTCAAGCACGATATTAAGCTCTATCAATGGATGATGGTGATCCGGATAGAACCATCCTTTATCTACCGTACGCCAATGCGCACCATGAATCTGAAACGAAAAGTGATAATCCGGCAGCGCAAATTGCTGCAGGTTATGATTTCTTCCTCCTCCAGAATCAGAAATCCATTCCAAGGGGATCGCCTCCGCTCCATGATCGGTCTTACTGTGAGTATATCATGAGAAAGCAGCGGCTATCTCCTATTTCATCCTACGCATTTACGTCTCCCTAATTCTCAAGCACTGCCAAGCATAACGGACCGTCCATAGATAAGGGAAGACAGTTGTAAGAAGTAAAATCCATAGATTCGGCTTCATCAGTGTAAATGCAATTCCAGCAGCCCCTATGATTCCAACGATTCTCCCCGCGTTGCTCTGAGCTCCCACAGCAACGCCCAGCCAAGCTGGAATCATTGCGAAATAGCCCGAAATCAATGCACCTGCAAATAAGCTTTCTGATAACGCTCGCAGGGCAGTATCGGGATGATCGGTCAGCCGATCGACTGAAACGGGTATTCCACCGAGCTCGAATGCCAGTGTAATCAGCCACATCGCCAAGGAAGCGATAAACAGTGCCGAGACGACAGGCGACAATACCCGGCGGCAGCTGCGCAGCTGATAGCATATGGCCATTCCTCCAAGCCACAGCACGACGGCTGCAGACATTAATCCATGATCCAGCATCCAATGCATTCTGTGCTGAGCAATAAAATGGATCGGCTGTTCCGCATTTCTTGGGTCTATGACAACTGGGTGCAGGATTGAAGCAGCGATCATCAGAGCAGCGCCCAGCATCGTTAAACCCGGTATCCATTTGGGCATTGCTTTCGAATCCGAATCCATACCAGGTCTCCTATTCAACGTTCTGCTTTTACCTGATTATTGCCATTTGCAAAACGTTTTATCCCCAACTGGGGTTCTAGTCGAGTATGATGACCAAAAGCCCGAATCGCAGCCGATTCGGGCAAGACCAGTTTTTATTATCGGCCAACAATTAACCTTGGTTAAAAGAAGTTTTGACCCTTCTGATTTTGATTGATTTGGTTTTGATTGATTTGGTTTTGATTGATTTGATTTTGATTGTTTTGGAATTGATTGTTTTGGAATTGACCGCTTTGATTTTGACTGCCTGCAGTTAAACCAGCATGCGAGATAACTGGATTAGACGACTGTGTAAAGGATTGCTGTGCAAATCCGCCTTGGGATCCAAAGTTTTGTTGGTTCGCAGTCAAACCAACACGATCTAGAACTGGTGAGTTACTTTGCTGATTATTGCTTTGTCCAAAATTCTGATTGCCGGCGAAACCAAAGTTCTGACGGCTTGCAGTTAATCCAGCATGTGAGATTACCGGGTTTGACGATTGTGTAAAGGACTGTACTTGCTGAGCTTGCTGAGCAAATCTGCCTTGTGATCCAACGTTTTGTTGGTAATTTTGATTGTTTGCAGTTAAACCAGCATGTGCGATCACAGGATTAGACGGCTGATTAAAGGATTGTTGTGCAAATCTGCCTTGCGATCCAAAGCTTTGTTGGTTCGCAGTCAAGCCAACATGATTTAGAACTGGTGTATTGCTTTGCTGATTATTGCTTTGCCCAAAATTCTGATTGCCGGAGAAACCAAAATTTTGACTGTTTGCAGTTAGACCAGCATGGGCGATCACAGGGTTAGACGGCTGATTAAAGGATTGCTGTGCAAATCTGCCTTGCGATCCAATGTTTTGTTGGTTCGCAGTCAATCCTACACGATCTAGAACTGGCGAGTTACTTTGCGAGAAGCTTTGGTTTCGGGACATGCCAGAAAATTGTTGATTTTGAGCGGTTAAACCTGCATGGGCGATTACTGGATTGGAGCTTTGCGCAAAGTTATTTTGGTTTTGGGCTTGGTTAAACACCGGCTGATACCGATTTGCCTGGTTAAACTGTTGTTGGTTTTGGAAGCCTTGTTGATTCACCTGATTCCATCCTCCTTGAGATTCTTGATGTTTAGTTATCTTGAAATTTCCTCTCTTATTGTTCAGGAAACAGCTGGATTTTATGAATGTAAAGATTTGGTTTCTATAAGCCGCGATTGCTCCTATTCTTATGGATTATAGAAATACAAAAAAACCACCGGCTGGTGGCTGCTGCATGCTCTTCGCGCTCTGATATTCGCATCTGATGATTCTATGGGCTTTAGCCGTTTCCATACATTAATCATTCTCCATACACTATCCTGTAGTTCATTCGTCTAGTGAAGGAGCGAAATCAATGAAAATTCCCGTTAGCGGATTTGTAATGGATTCTAGAGGGGATGATGATGATCATCATTCACACAAACTGTATATAACGTCTTGGGATGGTAATCGTCCCCCTGTGCATGTCCATGTAATGTCTGGTGTGACTTCTGTGGACGATGCGCATTCTCATGAGTATATGAGCTGGACCGCCCCTGCCCCGACCGGCGTACCTCATGTGCATGGTTATTATACCGCTACTTCCTTCAGCCAAGGTCATACTCATCTCATTCAAGGAACAACTGGTCCCGCAATTGCACTCCCGGGTGGCGGGCATCTTCATTATTTTGAGGGATTTACGACGATCAATGGCACTCATCCGCATTCGCATAGGTATAACGGGCGAACAGGTGATGAAGTTAGTAATAGGTAAGAACTACATTCATTTTGAAGGACGTACTACTCTTATCAGTACGTCCTTTGCGTCCTTTGCGTCCTTTGCGTCCTTTTACGTCTTTACTACACATCAATCCATAATCATACTTTGATAGGAGGGTATAGCCTTTCCGGTCAGGCTGTTTTCAAATATATCGATAATGAATAGGAATCTTTCAGCTTCACGGAACACATGATCGGCCAGAAGAGGATGAATAATACTTTTTATCCGGCAAGCCTCAATTAATTCTCTCGCTGTTCTTTTAAAGTCACGTAATGATGCAACAGAGACCCGGTTCTGATCTAGGAACTGGTCAAGGAGCGGAGCGGTCTGCGATTGTGGACGCATGGAATCTAAATCTCTTGCCTGAAATAACAATTGGTCAAATTCATTACTGAATTCATTCGCTTGCTCAACTAACTTTCGTTCAGAAGGATCAAGCAAGTGACTGATAAACTTGGCATGATCAGCCATAATTCTTAGAAAAAAAACATTTTCATCAATAATGGCATCAGGCAGCGGTTCTAGTTGGCCCGTATTCAATTCTGTCAACCGGTTTCTAAAATAGTTGGCTTCTCTGCTCACATGATCGACCAGCAGCGGGAAATTATTTGCCCCAGGAATTTGGCAGCGCAAAATCAAACCGAGAACTTTTCGTTTAAATACCCAGATATGGGACGCAGCATTATGAACTTCTTCGTTAAAATTTCTAATCGTTTGGGGATCCGTTCCAACCGTGAATGCGTTAGCCCTGTTCTCGATTACTTCAAATATCGCATAAAATTGGTTCGCTTCATTGATTAACTGCGTATCCTCACACCGGAATCCGAGTTTGAGGAATAGCGAATGTTCCTTCATAATTCGTGACCAAAATCGAATTTCATCTAAGGATCGGGCAACAAACTCATTGGACATATTGTGCCTCCTCTCCATCCCCTTCATCGTTCATCTCCATATGATATGTGCGAGTGCTTGGTTAACATGTTCACTATATTCCGCTAATGCAAAATACACCTCTTAGAATCCATCGGAATACCCGGCAGGTTCCAATGTCTATTCTAAGAGGTGTACGTCACGTCAAGCTATTGAAGCAGGCTGTTTTACTTCACTATTGTTGAAATTGCATACTATTGTTCGGATAGTTTACGTTTGCTGCAGTTTGATAACTATTTAGAACGGTATTGGTCGTTTCTTCTTTCATTGTTGGTACTTGATAGTAACCCTTTTGGTTCATAAATTGCCAAACCTCGTATGCTTGTTCAGCACAATTGACTGCTCCTTGCTGCATCATGCGGCGAAGCTGTGGATTCGCACACTCTAATGCAGCCATCATTTTCTTAGCAGCTGAGGTTTTATGACATGATAGCATACTGCTTGAAACATCGCGGTCATCAAGCTGATTCATAGATGCATTTGGACTTTGCGGAGCAGGATTTTTAAGCCCATAAGTAGGTGCCCCATTTACTATAGAATTGTATGGCACTGCATTATTATTTCCCTGCTGGCTTAAAGTTTGTACCATTTGATTATACTCATCCATCATAAACTGCGTCTGATTATCAAGAATTTGCATGAGCTGCTGATCTTTCACAAACGAACGGTATAGCTGAAAATGGTTAATACCGTTTATTGCAGAGGTTAATACTTCATGTACTTCCATTGTCTCATGTGCTCCCAAATGTGCGGCCATTCTTAATTCCTCCTAAATATGGTTTATTGTGCTGTCCCAACCCAAAATAGTATGTACATAATGATTTAATTTGAGTCACTCTTCTTCTCCACTTTTCCGAGCAGAAAAGGATAAGAAACCCGAATGTTAAGGCAAAGAATGGCCACACGAGAGTATTGAAGGAAGGGAGGAAGCTTATATTCGGCTTTCCAGGATTCCGTCTATTTGTATACGTTCGATTCTTTCACCAACCTCTTTAACTGCGATGTCTTTAGCGATCCCGTTTATATACATTGATGGAGACGCGAAGCTTTGGAGAGGCAGTATAATATGGGATTCTTAAATGTACATCTATCATTTCGTTATCTTGCTCTTACACTCGAAAATTCGTACAAACGTTCATATCGCAGGTTATACTAATCGTGGGGGTGAATGGAGATGACGGAATCTCTAACAGATGAACAATGGCAGGCCATCATCAGCAATGATGCTTCTTTTGACGGTCAATTTTTTTATGCGGTAAAGACCACGGGCATTTTTTGCCGCCCCTCCTGTAAATCCAGACCGCCGAAAAAGGAAAATGTCGGATTATTCGAAAACGCTGCTCAAGCCTTATCTGCTGAATTTCGCCCATGCAAACGATGCAGGCCCACCGGCCAACGTTTGCCTGATGACGAATGGATCGCCCTTGTGAGCGAATTTATCGACAGGAACTACATGGGTACGTTAACGCTGGAAATCCTCGCCATTACTTGTCACGGCAGTCCATATCATCTGCATCGAACGTTCAAGAGAGTCAAAGGGCTAACACCTGCCGCGTATATCCAACAAAAACGGATCGAAAGAGCTAAAGAACAGCTGCTTTCTTCAGCTGCACCCATTGCTGAGGTTGGTGCAAGCGCAGGCATGTCTAACACGCCTTATTTTATAACCCTGTTCAAGAGGATGACGGGACATACGCCGGCAAGCTACCGTCAATTACACAGAATCTATCCAGCAGTGACGAATAGTGACCAAGCACGGGTTCATATAATCGAAAATGACATGAAGAGGGATGAAAGGTGAGTAAGAATGACACAGGAAGCTCTGTTTGAACACAGGTTTTGGCTGCAAATTTTGGGGGATCACTCCAGGTTTATTTATAATGCACTCTCACCTAAAGAAGTAAAGGATGCGCAGACCGCCGCACAGTACATCAGCCATTTTGATCAATTACTCAGCATCTCCCGAATGAATGACGCCCAGGCGAGATTGCCTGAACTTAATAAGCAGGCCTTAGAAGCAACTTTGAGCTTGAGAGCCTATAAGCTTGATCTATTAGACCGGATATTGCTTGGACAGGTTTCGATCGGGCTTACGCCTACGTTTATTAATCATATGGTGAACGAGCTGGACGAATATAAGAAAATTGTTACGGAATTATTAGAAGGAAAACCTGTACCCCGTTACTCTTCTCTGCATCATGATTTGTTATGGCTGCCGGATGCAGCAGGGCATGCAGCAGTAATTGCAATGGATGTGGACGCAGTAGAGAAACGTTTCATTAAAAGAAGCAAAAAATTTGAGCAGCACTTTAATGAATTTTATCTTAAAGCGATCGAGTTAACCGGGTACTTGCGAACGATGCGTACGCAATATCCTGCTTTAGCCAAATTTCATGCGGATGTTAACATGGAAATGACTATATTCATGTCTTTTCTGAAGGAAGTCGAGGAGCTGGAATTAAGCGAGGAGCTGTTAAGCAGATTGAACCCGCTGGTGCCTGACCACATGTTCCGGGAGGAATGTTATTATTTATTGAAGCTCTCTTTGAATGGCGCGGCACCTGTGCCGAATTGCGACCCCGCTAAGCCTAGAGTGGAATCGTAACTGCAGAAAGGCCGGCGACATTCGCCGGCCTTTCACTAATGAACGAATTTTCCGTGCTTAGGAATCGCAATTTGAGCAAAATCCCTGGCTAATCTCTTCAGACTACTGGATAATAGGTCACCGCTCATGGGGGTGCCATGTCCAGTTATCGCGATTTGCGGATGGAGTGCTTCCAGCCTTTTTACCGAGTCCCAAGCGTTATTCCAATCCGTCGTAAAATATTTAGGCGGTCCGCTGATTTCTTGAACTTGCAGCATGACCTTATATAAAGACTCTTGTTTCACCGTTACAAAAGCATCTCCAGCCACAAGAGCCCGGTCCCTCTCCCGAAATAATGAAATATGCCCCGGTGTATGTCCTGGTGTATGAATCCAATTCCACTCCTCCATGCCTGGAACGGACCCGTTCTCAGGCAAAGCATGCACATGATCTGCAAGGTTGATCCCATGGTTAGGAAACAAAGGCGATAATTCACTAATCCATCCACCATCCACTGCTGCATCACCAGGCGGATAATCGGATTCCCCTGTTAAAAATGGGATTTCACGCCCATGGGCATAAACAGGTACTTCCCAACGTTCAATCAGTTCTATTATGGCACCAACATGATCAAAATGACCGTGAGTTAGAACGATCGCGGATGGACGGCTGTTTTTACCATATAGTTCCTCTGATACATTCAAGATTTTCTCTGCCGAGTTCGGCATTCCCGCATCGACCAAAATCCACGCTTTAGAAGTCCCGATAAAACATACATTTACAAATTGAATCGTCAGAACATCCACCTGATCTACATATTCCTTATTGGTGCCGGTCTTAATTGTCGTCAGGGGGATTGTAGCATCATCAAAGTCGCTATCCATCTTCATTTGTCTTATACCTCCATTCTATTTAGAAATTCCTAATGTGCAGCCTTCTTATTCAAAGAACAACTTCCGAATAATCTGATGAAGCTAGGAAAAGAATAACTAAGCACATAAATCCAAGAAAAAGTGAGGATAATCAAATGAAAAAGATTTGGTCGCTTTTTTTAATCATGGCTTGCTTGACGCTTGTGTTCTCAATGACCGTTTTTGCAGAAACTTCTGTGCGGGACACGGGTGGTCATGTCGTGAACACGAATCGTACGAATACCGCGATGAACGCAACTAATTACAGAACAACAGCGGTAAATGCCAATAACAATGGTTTTGATTGGGGCTGGCTCGGTCTGCTTGGATTAATTGGCTTGGCTGGTATGAGAGGCCGTGACAAGGAACGTACTTAAGAACTTGATATTCGCATGAAACGTCAAAACCCCCATGCATTTCGCATGGGGGTTACTTATTTGTTCATCTGTCTTATTGTTGGGTATAGTTCATGATCCCGGCTTGTTGATTATACGGATTATTCATGTAGCTCTGAGCGTTAGAAGCGGAACTTGCGATTTGATTGCAGAGGTTAGAAATTTGTTGTAACTGCTGCATCGCTGTGTGATGACCTTCTAATGCGTTTTGGATAATGTGTGCTGCTTGGTGCTCGCGTTGTGCGATTTGCTCTAAATGGGCTGCATTGTTTTGTTCCTGCTTTAATAGCTGTTGGTATTGACCGGATGCATGCTGAGTTTGTTGAGCTAACTGTTGAATTAATTGTTCACATTGATGTCAGCAATTGGGAATTTTGTTGCATTTGATTCATGGAATTTCCTCCTAAGGTGTACTGTTTTTTTTGAGACTTAATTATTATGGTATCCGATCGATTAATTATTCAGAGGGCAGCTGTTAATGTTTAGGTGCTGTTTTCCAATCTGCGGCGAATTTATCAAGCCCTTGATTCGTTAGTGGATGCTTCGCCAGCTGTTCAATGACACTGAACGGAATAGTGGCAATATGAGCGCCTGCAAGCGCAACCCGAGTGACATGATCCGGATGGCGAACAGAAGCTGCAATAATCTGTGTGTTTAGATGATGAACACGGAACAGCTCTGCAATTTTGGCGACTAACAGCACACCGTCTTCGGAGATATCATCTAACCTGCCTAAGAAGGGAGATACATAGGTTGCGCCTGCCCGAGAGGCCAACAAAGCTTGATTGACCGTGAATATGAGCGTTACGTTTGTTTTGACCCCTTTTTTAGTCAGATAACGGCAAGCCTCTAAACCGGCTAAAGTCATTGGGAGTTTAATCGTGATGTTCTTATCACTATTGTTGATTTTGATCAGCTCTTCTGCTTGGGCGATCATCTCCTGTGCAGTTACCGCATCGGGGGTTACTTCGGCAGAAACCGATTCAACCTCAGGAACCAGCTTCAGAATTTCGGCAATGCGATCTTCGAATTTAATCCCTTCCTTGGCAACTAAGGACGGATTAGTCGTAACACCAGATAAAACACCGACTTTATAGGCCTTTTTAATATCCTCGATATTGGCCGAGTCAATAAAAAATTTCATGATCAATGCCCTCCATTATTGTTGCTCTGAGTTCAACTGCATGTCCGCCAAATTCATTTCGAAGAGCTGCTACAACTTTTCCGGTGAACGTATCATTTTCCAAGGAACGATAACGCATGAGCAGCGACATTGCAATGACCGGGGTAGCGGTTTGAAGATCAAAGGCGGTCTCTACGGTCCATTTTCCTTCTCCTGAAGAATGCATAATCCCTTTAATGTCTTCCAGGTTGGCATCTTTGGAAAAGGCATGCTCCATCAACTCAATGAGCCATGAGCGGATTACCGAACCGTTATTCCATACACGAGCGACTTTCTCATAATCATAATCAAAGTCACTTTTCTCCAGCACTTCGAAGCCTTCACCAATAGCGGCCATCATTCCGTATTCAATCCCGTTGTGTACCATTTTTAGAAAATGCCCGCTTCCTGCTTTTCCTGCATAGAGGTATCCATTCTCCACTGCGGTATCCCGAAATAGGGGCTCGACCAGATGCCAAGCCTCGGGATCACCGCCGACCATATAGCAAGCACCAAACCGCGCTCCTTTCATGCCGCCAGAAGTACCAACATCCAAGAAGCTGATGCCGACTTCTTTGAGCTGATTATATCTGCGAATGGATTCCTTATAATGGGAATTCCCGGCATCTATGACCACATCTCCTGGTGATAGAAGACCGGCAAGCTCACTGATCACGGAATCGACAACAGAATGCGGGACCATGATCCAAATGATTCTTGGCACCTCTAACGCTAGAATGAGGTCCTTCAAGCTGGAGACGCCTTGAGCTCCTTTTGTTCTTATTTCTTCAACTGCTGCAGCCTGTAAATCGAATGCGATAACGTTATGGTTGTGACCCAGGAGATTTTGACCTAGGTTCATGCCCATTTTACCCAAACCCACTAATCCAACTTTCATCTCATGTCCCCCTCCTTCTCACTCCCTATAGAATGTCCTTTTAACCGATCTTTGAATTCAATTCATTGAAAGCAGCAGAAAAGCCATGAATATAAATATTCACGGCTGTTTCTGCTTTGTTATAATGAAGCCTGAAAGTGGTAAGTAAAAGCGTCTGCTAGTATTGTCCTGGGTAAGTGGGAGATGTTCTTCCCGTAGGCGCCATTGGTGTCGGGTAGCCCGGTCCCATTTGGGCTGGGTAACCCGCTGCACCTGGAGTTGGGTAGCCCGGTCCCATTTGAGCCGGGAAACCCGCTGTACCTTGAGCTGGGTAGCCCGGTCCCATTTGAGCCGGGAAACCCGCTGCACCTGGAGTTGGGTAGCCCGGTCCCATTTGAGCCGGGTAACCCGGAGCGCCGGCTTGGGCTTCCGCCGTTTCTTGTTCCAGATACATTTTGTTGCAATACATTTTATCCAGACGGGGAATATTGACAACACTGCCTGGCGACAACATAGTTGGATTTTGAATATGCGGATTTACGGCCTCAAGAATCGGTTGGGGACAATTATACCTTTGAGCCAAACTCCCGTAAGTATCTCCATCCTTACATTGATGCTGCGCATAGTACATACCGTCTCTATCTTCCTCTCCCCTGATGAAGAACGGGAAAAAGAACGGAGAAATGAAGAAAAACGGGAAAAACCGACGCCTCGGAAAAAAGAAAGGATTACCGAAACCTCCACCAAAGCCGCCACCAAAACCTCCGCCAAAACCTCCGCCTGGAAAAAAACCACGTTCTTGTTCAATACGTTCCATCATTTTATCCTCCTTGGCTTTTGAATCATTCTACTCCATACCATATGTGCGAGTGCCCGGATTGGTTATATGTCCATTGACATTTTTCCTGAGATGATTCTCCCTCCTTAGAGGACAATTGTTTCTGCACCTATAATTCCGATTTAGGTCTAACATAAATGTCCTTCAAATGGGAATAATTAAACCAATAATTCGAGTTGGGAGGATCGTAAATTGTGGGCACAGCAGAACATGCATTGTCAGTTTTCGCTTTAGGTGGTATTAATGAAATCGGGAAAAATATGTATGCTGTACAATATGCGGATGATATTGTGGTTATCGACTGCGGCTCCAAATTTCCTGATGAAAGCTTATTAGGAATTGACTTGATTATCCCGGACATTACTTACTTAAAAGAAAATAAAGACAAAATCCGAGCTCTAATTGTTACCCATGGGCATGAAGATCATATTGGGGGCATCCCATATATACTGAAACAATTGGATTTGCCCATTTATGCAACACGATTGACTCTAGGCTTAATCGAAGTGAAGTTAAAGGAACATCGGCTGCTTAGACAAACGAAATTAGTTCGAATTGACTCCGATTCAAGTATTGAATTAGGAACGATCCGCCTTACTTTTTTCAAAACCAACCACAGCATTCCCGATTGTCTAGGTGTTGCCTTCCACACCCCAGAAGGAACTGTCGTTCATACTGGTGACTTTAAGTTTGATTTGACGCCTGTCAATGATCAATATCCGGACATTCATAAGATGGCTGATTACGGGAAGAATGGGGTCTTGGTTCTATTATCAGAAAGCACGAATGCGGAGCGCCCTGGATTTACCCCTTCCGAACGGTTTGTAGGGGAACATATTGAAGAGGCATTTTATAAAGCCCGCAGGAAAGTATTCATCTCTACCTTCGCATCTAATGTTCATCGCGTTCAACAAGTTGTTGATGCTGCGTTAAAAACAAACCGGAAGCTTGCATTGCTCGGCCGCAGCATGGTGAATGTTGTTGCAGTTGCAGCTGATCTTGGGTACTTGAATGTCCCCGAAGGCATGTTAATTGACGCAGCAGATGTGAACAGAATGGCTCCTGAAAGGGTTGCTGTCTTATGTACGGGGAGTCAAGGGGAACCGATGGCGGCTTTATCCCGTCTCGCCAGTTCAAACCACCGGCAGGTCAATATCCTGCCAGATGATACCGTCATCATTGCAGCGACGCCAATACCAGGGAACGAGCGGAATGTTGCACATATTGTAGACAATTTATTTCTTCTGGGAGCTAAAGTTATCTATGGATCGGGAAGTGTAACGGGTATGCATGTTTCCGGCCATGCTAGTCAGGAAGAACTGAAGCTCATGCTTACGCTAATGAAACCCAAATACTTTATCCCCATCCACGGAGAGTACAGAATGCTGCACCAGCACCGCTTATTAGCTGAATCCGTTGGCGTCGAGAAGGAAAATATATTTGTCATTAACAATGGCGATGTCGTCGATATTCAGAATTCCAAGGCCGTTCAGAGTCGCAAAATAACGGCGGGGAATATTTTTGTAGACGGTTTGGGAATCGGTGATGTTGGAAACATTGTGCTGCGTGATCGCAGACAGCTTTCTGAGGATGGTATGCTCGTCATTGTCATCACACTTAGCAAAGCGGAAGGAAAGATTGTTTCTGGCCCGGATACGATTTCTCGCGGATTCGTATACGTACGCGGTTCGGAAGATCTCATGAATGACGTTAATCAGCTCGTTCGAACGGCCATTAGCAGCTTACAGGAAGCACATGTAAACAAATGGGATGTTATGAAACAAAGCATAAAAGAATCGGTTGGACAATTTTTATACGCCCAGACCAAGAGACGGCCAATGATTCTGCCCATCATCATTGAAGTGTAAGTGAAAATTAAATTTATTCAGGAGGAAACCATACGATGGCATCACAAATCATATTCACACCAAAACAACCGAAGCGGTGCAAAGGATGTATATGGGGTAATTGGGATGGTATGAAGCAGTTTTGTCCGAAGCAAACTTGCGTAAGGCCGGAGTAAGTAATAAGTAAATAAAGAAGGCAAATCAAAAACCATAGTCCGTTAGCGGCTATGGTTTTTTGCTATTTGTGTATACTGATAAATTGTTGTGAGATTCTATTGTTATCGTTATTTCTTGTTTCTGTATAATTGTCGTTTGTATATTCTACTTCCTATATTAGGCTTCAATTCCATCTGAAACCAAATAAACCTTATCTCCAACGTTAACCTCACCGACCTTAATTACCGATGCGTACACGCCAAAGTTTACATTCATCTCTTCATTAACTTTCTTCAAAATGGTGGGGTTCCGCTCATAGGTGTCTGGATCGATTGTAATCATGGAACAGCGTTCGCATTCCTCGGTCAGTTGTAATTCAGTATTGCCAATTCGTAAGCGCTTGCCAACTAAATCTGAATCGTTACTTATATGCTGACTATTCAGGGAAATAACGAGGTTCGGTCTAAACCTGCGTATATCTATGCTGTTCCCTACTAAATGCTCGAGTTTCTGAAGGGAATGATCCGTTACGATCAAGATTCCACCAGCATCGACTGCTAATAGATCCGTACTGTCTGGTTTGCAGCGAAGCATAGCAATCTTCTGCTCAAAATGGGATTGGATATCAGCTAACAACGATTCATCCCATGCTGCAAGACGTCCATCTGGCGTGAGAACTTCAACTTGGGGAAATTCATCCAGCGAGATAACTTCGCCAAGTCTCACCTTATAGCCGAGCAGATGCGGAAGCTGCCTTGCTGTAATATAACTCTCCCACCCGTCCTTCGCTGCATCGACGAAAGCATGGCTGCGATCTCCATATAACCCATAGCTATCGATTCTCGTCGTCTCTACATCCTCGCCAGCCATCGATTTGATGGGGTATCTTGAAATTTTCATAACTTCACCAATCGCAAGCTCAAGCACAATAAATCACTTCTTTCTATTCAAAGGATATACCTGATACCCAATATATTACAAAAAGTAATCTGTTTATTAATCTATCATTTTCATTCATTTTGCTCCAAATATCGCTTCAGCATATGGAGCTCGCGGTAAATTTGAAGCAGCTCTGTTTCTTTCACATGAATGAGCTGTTCAAGCTCCTCCATTCTTATAACGATATTCCGTCCGATCCTCTTTGTTCCCATCTTTTTTGCTGCATCCAAACGTTTCACTCGCCCATACTTCTGCTGAAGCTCGCCCGTCCTTTCGGTAAATATTGGAAAATGCGCCAAATATGGCGTTGACGACCTGCCGGCGTTCATAACTGAGAACACCTAACCCATTCTTGGCATGGGCAATAGCCTGCATAAGCTGAAAATCATTCAGTTTGCCTCGCGCGTTCTCCCCCCTCTCAATTTCGCTAGTTAGTTCGGGATACACCGATTGAAACAGTTCTGATTCGGTTATCATCTCTTCTAGTGTTATTAATGATCGATTCTCCACTGCATCACATCCCAAATTGTATTAAAAGATCTATCTTACAGATTTCGTAACCAATTTCGTTTTGGGTCCTTAATAAACGACAATTCCAAGAACAAACCAAACAACCGTCCCCGCGGCTGTGTACCAGGAAACGGCTGCTGCATCATCCATATAAGCCTTATTCTTGATTGAGAACACGATCATCCCTATCAAGGGTTGCTTTTTCTGCTTCAATTAAATCTGATCTGGACTGCTTCGCAAATTCGGCTTCGTAGTTATATAGAGCCACATCTAGAACGTCGATGAGGTTCTGAACCAATTGTTCCTTCGTGAAATCAGGATTATCATACATCTTCCTGTCGGCCTCGTAATGCTTCAAAAATTGGATGACCGTCTCCTTATCCGTACTTTCCTGATTGATACTCTCTTTAAGCTTGGCGAATGCAGCTTCGGTCAACTCAATAAACCGCTTCGTTATCTTCAATGTGATTTCCTCCAAATGGCTCTATATGCTCTGGCCAGGTACATGATGGCTGGAATTCCTCTTATACATGACCAACAGCACGATGCTTGCTGCGAACGAAATGACAATTAGCAGAAATGGCATGATAGGGTCCCATTGATAAGCCCATCCCCCAATAATGCCGGACGGCGAAATGAAGAGAAGAATGAGCACTGATAAAATGGCAAACACACTCGCGCGGTTTTCGTCGTCAATGGCGTTCGCTACCATCGCTTCCAAATACGGATAGGTCATCATCGTTCCTACCGCAGCAAGAATCGTACTGAGGATCAGCCAGAACATCATACCCGGCAATGGCAATATCAGCAGCAAATTGGACACAAGCGAGATAAGGAAGCCCCAAAGCATGACGATATTGAGTTTGTCATCTCCGAGTCGCGGCATTAGGAGCCACATCGACAGCAGCATGAAAACAGACGTTACAGCTGGAAATATCGACACGAGCCCGCTGTGCAAATGCAAATGTTCAACGAAAAAAAGCGACAAATACGTGCTCTTCAGCGTGAGTTGAAACTGGAACAGAATATAGACGCCAAATATCATCATCAGCGGACGATTCCCGGATATATCACGGAAAACCCCTTTATAATCACGCAGACCGGCCATCAAGCCGACACTGCGAGTTTCCTGCATTTTTCTTCGTCCAATCTCCGTTTCTCTAGTCGCAAAATGGCGGCCGATGAATTGAATCGTCATGCATATGCATGCGAGAGCATACATGATTCGCGTACCGGGAATCAGTCCATAATGGGCAACGAGCAATCCCCCGAGCGGAGCGAACAAGCCTCCCAGCATGGCGACGAACTGGAGAACCGAGAATACATAAGTCCGGTCCTTTGGCTCAGTATCCTCAACGAGTAAGCAATAAAACGCCGTACTTGGCACCCTTTGAAAACCATTTACGACAGCTGCAGCTATAAAAAACCAAATATTTTGCGATATCGCCCACAGCAGCGTACCCACCGTCCAGCTAAGCAGATCAAAATACAGCAATGCCCATTTCCTTCCAAGCCTGTCAGTCAGATAACCGCTTATGAAGGATGAGAACACCTGCACGAGCAGAGTCAGCGTCGTAATCCAGCCGATTGCCGTTTCGCTCATCCCCATCTCGAACATATAAATCGTGGCATACGTGCCGAACATACTATATGGGATTAGAAAAAGAGGCTCATACAGCAGACAGCCGCGTGCATTTGGGGGAAGCCTTGTTAAACCGAACATCGTCCTCCTCCATTCTGTACTCTTGGCAGCATAACGTTACAAACGTACCTCAGCTGCGAGCAATTGACAAGCAAGTTGTTCCTATGTTGAACATAAGCCCCCGCTCTGCGTGATATGAATAATAGAACTAGTCGTTCTGCAGAGACATTCTGATTCTAAGGAGAATGAACAAATGAGCCCTTTTGCAAAAGATTTATTGAAAGATAAAGTGATTCTTATTACAGGCGGAGCTACTGGACTCGGACGCGCAATGGGTGAAAGGTTTCTTGAGCTTGGCGCTAAGCTGGCGATTGCCAGCCGGCGCGAGGATGTGCTTAGAGCAGCAAGTGAAGAAATGAGCCGGGATACAAGCCAAGTATTCTATAAAAGCTGTGACGTTAGAGAGCCTGCTCAAGTTCATGATTTGATAGAAGCAGTGGAAGCCCATTTTGGACGCATAGATGTGCTGGTTAATAATGCTGCTGGGAATTTCATAAGTCCTACGGAGCGCCTCTCGCCCCGAGCCGTCGATGCGGTCTTGAATATCGTTCTGCATGGCACGTTCTACACCTCTTTGGAGGTCGGGAAACGATGGATTGAGCAAGGAATAGCCGGGACCATGCTCAACATCGTGACCACCTATGCCTCAACTGGCTCCGGATACGTAGTGCCATCTGCAGCAGCTAAAGCAGGTGTATTAGCTCTTACCCGCTCGTTAGCGGTAGAGTGGGCCCCATATGGCATCCGCCAAGTAGCTATTGCACCGGGACCTTTCCCGACGGAAGGCGCTTGGTCACGTCTCTCGCCTACACCCGAGCTGGCAGAGCAAATGAAGAACCGTGTTCCCCTTGGGAGGGTTGGTAATAAAGAAGAACTCGCTGATCTGGCGGCATTTCTCATTTCGGACTTCGCTGGCTACATTAACGGTGAAGTCGTTACTATAGATGGCGGAGAATGGCTGCAGGGTGCAGGCCAATTTAATAGTCTGTCGGGTTTAACCGCTGTTCAATGGGACTCACTAGCTAAGCTAACACGGCCAAAGTCATAAATAAAGGAGCCAACATTAGTTATTGATTTTTCATTGAAACAACGGGCGGAATAGTTGAATTGCTTATTTCATTTGACTCTAACAGTAATGTCAGGGTTTATAATGAGATATCTCGGATTGAAGGGGAAGATGCAGTTATGGATATTACACCACAAGAAGAAAACATGATTAAGGCTCTTCGTGAGGTTGGATTACCTCCTTTATTTGTTCTCATACGGATTAGAAATGATATTTCAAATGACACAGTAAATGTCGAAGAGAGCCTAAGAGATGACATCGTAAAATCATTAGAAAAATACATCGGCTCACTATGGGAAGACTATCACAGGGAGAAGAATGCACAAGTGAAAGAAAGACCTTAACGAGTTAAGAATGAATCGCCACATTGGGCGATTCATTCTTTTGGACGAAAATCATCACTCAAAATAATAACAGAATAAAAAGGACTACAAGCCCGAGCTGGTAGTCCTTCATCACTTACATCATAATTAGCGGTGGCTAAATAGCCTCCAGGGTTCATCGTTTAAAACACTTTTGTCGTCCATGACTCACAGTTCCATGTCTCTGTTACGACATCTCGATAAAATTCCGGTTCATGGGAGATCAGCAGGATGCTGCCTTTGTACGCCTTGAGGGCACGCTTCAGCTCATCCTTAGCATCGACATCCAAGTGGTTGGTCGGCTCATCGAGCACGAGCAGATTCGTTTCGCGGTTGATCAGCTTGCATAGACGAACCTTCGCCTTCTCACCGCCGCTGAGAACAGCAATTTTACTCTCGATATGCTTCGTCGTAAGTCCGCACTTGGCCAGTGCCGCGCGAACTTCGAATTGCGAGAACGAAGGGAACTCCTTCCATACTTCTTCGATGCATGTATTGTAATTGGCATCCTTTATTTCCTGTTCGAAATAACCGATTTGCAGGTTCTCACCACTTCTGAACGGAGCCGGATAGTGCCTTGATTTCGCCTAAAATACTGCGCAGCAACGTCGTTTTACCGATTCCGTTCGCACCCACAAGCGCGATCTTCTGACCGCGTTCCATACGGAGGTCCAGCGGTCTGGATAACGGGTCCATCGTAACCGATGACGAGATCCTTCGCTTCGAAAATCAGCTTACCGGACGTTCTCCCATCCTTGAAATTGAACTGCGGCTTCGGTTTTTCCTTAGCCAGCTCGATGACATCCATCTTGTCGAGCTTCTTTTGTCTGGACATCGCCATATTTCGCGTCGCGACACTCGCTTTATTGCGCGCAACGAAGTCTTTCAATTCAGCAATTTCCTGCTGTTGGCGCTTATAAGCAGATTCAAGCTGCTGCTTTCTCATTTCATGGACCTGCTGGAAATGCTCATAATCGCCAACATAGCGGTTTAATGCTTGATTCTCCATATGATAGATCAGGTTGATAACGCTGTTCAGGAACGGAATATCATGTGAGATGAGAATGAAGGCATTCTCATACTCCTGCAGGTAGCGTTTCAACCATTCGATATGCTGTTCATCCAGATAGTTCGTCGGCTCATCGAGGAGCAGAATGTCCGGCTTTTCGAGCAGCAGCTTCGCAAGCAATACCTTCGTCCGCTGTCCACCGCTGAGATCATTGACGTCCTTATCCAGTCCAATATCGGTAAGCCCCAGACCACGGGCAGTTTCTTCGATCTTGGCATCGATCATGTAGAAATCTTGATTCGTCAGTGTATCCTGAATCGTTCCTACATCCTCGAGCATCTGCTCAAGCTCTTCTGGCGTTACGTCACCCATTCTTGGCGTACATATCGTTCATTTCTTGTTCCATATCGAACAGAGTATTGGAAGGCTCCCTTCAGGACATCGCGGATCGTTAAGCCCTTGCTCAGTACAGCATGCTGATCGAGGTAACCAACGCGCATACGCTTGGACCATTCGACCTTGCCGTCATCCGGCTGGAGCTTGCCCGTAATAATGTTCATGAAGGTGGACTTTCCTTCACCGTTGGCGCCGATTAGTCCGATATGCTCGCCTTTGAGCAGGCGGAAGGATACATCGTTGAAGATAGCGCGGTCTCCAAAGCCGTGACTTAGTCGTTCTACGTTTAATATGCTCATGCATGACACCTTTTCTTTTAGTCTAGTTTCATTTAATTATACCTGCTAAGCGTATATCAACTCAATGTCGAATTCAGGCGCTTGTAAGCAAATAGATATTTCTGCATGATCATTTTACTTCAAAACTTGAAATATCATCTTTCTCAAAGTCGCAAACAACGGTATGCTTTGATTTATCAGACGTTTCAAAGTTCACTTGAATGGAGTATTTATTGTCACCTAGAACCGATATATTGATGTTCTCTCGCGGTTCAAAGATGGCGCCTTCCGTATTGATTTGTCTCTGCCCTGCTAAAGTCGTACATTGGGTGTAATAATCAATTGCATCATATTTCTTAGAATCCAAAATATGTGCAGCGCCCTTCAGTATTACAATCATGCCAAAGCAAAAAAGCAAACAAGCTTTAATAACTCTAAATAATGTCCTCACTTTGATGCACACCTTTACCTTTTTTTTAGAATTATCGGATTGTGGCATCATTTAATGAAGAGATTCCTGTGTGGCTTCCGTCGAATAATGACAAACAAACGGCATCCTCACATGGGATGCCGTTTCTGTTTGAACTTTCTATCTAATATTGACCTTTCCATTTGCAGTTAACACCGTATTTATAACACTAACTTTCTAGTTGATTTAGCGTTTCCCGAAGAATCTCAACTGCTCTTAATTCCTTCGTCTTGATCGTTTCCAGGAGCCCGATCGATTGCTGTGCATTCGAAGGCTCATTGGGTCTCCGCCTTGCGGAAATGGATATAATTGATGCAGCTTGTAGAAATTATCGGCGATGGCCACATATAATTCTGCCGCTTCCCCCAGCAGAGAGCGCACACGAATGTCCGTTTCTTCAGTCTGAGGCCAGCTTGTCATTACTTCCTTCAGAAATTCACCTGCATATTTACGACAATCCATAATGACTGCAATGTTATAGGCATTCCCGTTTGGTTCCACCTTCCTTCCACGAAAGGCATCACACCATACATCGTAGGCTTTAATTCCTCTGACCGATTCAGATGGACTGTTGATTTCACGCCCCTCATAATGGTCAAAATCATCCGCAATGACTTGCGAAGCTGTCCTGCATCGTAATCTCGAAGGATTCACCCAAGGCAAGTACAAATATTTCCTCAAGCACATTCGGCCAAGATTCTGATAAGAAAGAGTATCCTGTCTGCCGCACTCATCCGCGTATAATTGCCTTTGATCATCATCATACCCTATAGAAGACCAAACTCAGGGAAGAAAATATCCCAAGCTAGCACAGGATATCCCTGGTCCAAGGAGCGATGTATCAAATCCAATGCTTCCGGCAGCGCATGATGTATTTCTCGTTTATCCATAGCTTTCTGAATAGAGAAAACCAATTAAATTAACGTTGTCCTTAAAGATGACATTCCGTCGACAAATTTTGCTTTAAACCCCAAATTATCCAAACCTCTCACCATAACATCACCAAAGTGATAGGCTGTCGGTCCAGCGATATGAACCGTTTGCGGGATGATATTTATTCGAAAAGCTTGACCCGTAAGGCCCGCTGCCATCGGGTATGAGAGCCCTTTATCGGTGTAACGCAGCATGTTGTACAGAGAATCAACTGCCGTGTTCCACGTTCTAACCTCTTTAAATGTTTCACTATCAGGTAAAATGACTTTCTTCATCGTCCCCAAATCCTTCCTCGTTTTAATGTAGGAGTCAACCGTGACGCGGATTTTCTCTTGAATAACTTTTTTTCGCGATCACGAAATGATCTGATACACATTGCTTGGTGATAGCTCGAAGAGCTTCGCGATCTCCTGGGGTGACAATTGATCAAAAAAATGGGACTCAAAGACCATTCGTTCTCGCGGTTTCAGACAACTGATAATCTCCGTTAGAACCGATAACGTTTCCTTTTGCATGAATCGCTCTTCTGGAAGACCTGCTCGATCAGACCCATCTTCTGCCGAACGATTCAGACGGCGCAGAATACGATCCATATCGTTCCACTCATCCGTATCGGCGTCGTCATTCTTTGGCATAACGGACTACTAGGTCGGAGAACGTCCGTTCTTTAACAGCAGAGCTGCTTTTCAGCTTCGTGAAAGCTTGGTTGCGTACAATCCGGTGCACCCACGGCAGGAAACGCTCGATATCCACTAATTTCCCAAGATGCAGAAATGCCCGTATAAGCGCCTCTTGTACAATATCCTCTGCCATGCAGGATTCATGCGTAATGCTTCTGGCGTAACCATACACCTGAGAACGATGCCGCCTTACTAACTCGCCAAATGCTTCACGAACGCCTGATTGCGCAAGCTGGACCAGCTCTCCATCCTCATGGCGCTCCCATTCTGTTGTCTCGTCACTCCAATTATTCAAGATATAACCCCTCGCTGCAAAAGTTGACCTACTAGAATGACTTGTATTCGAATCGGATTTCTGACAGATTGCGAAAAGAAATTATTATGCTTTTTCGATAAATGAAAACGAGTTATAATTGAACTTCATTCTTGTGATCTAGAAGCAGGCTTCATCTCATGCCGCTTAAGTTGACTACAGTTGTTGGAGGAGAATCGATTGGCACAGCTATACTACAAGTACGGAACCATGAATAGCGGAAAATCGTTTGAAATT
The DNA here is from genome assembly GCA_963793665.1 of uncultured Paenibacillaceae bacterium. Classification (GTDB taxonomy): domain Bacteria; phylum Bacillota; class Bacilli; order Paenibacillales; family Paenibacillaceae; genus Paenibacillus_Z. The sequence goes on along the minus strand of CAWCBD010000031.1, from coordinate 99,623 downwards.
ATTAAAGTTGCCCATAATTACGAGGAACAAGGGAAACGAGTACTTATATACTCACCCTCATTCAGCGCAAGAGGGGACCAAGAGCTGGTCGGTTCCCGTGTCGGATTCGAACGGGCTGCAATTCCGGTTTATGAACAAACCGATCTCTACGAAAGCGTGAAATCGCATCTAACCTTAACAGGTCCGAAAGAAATCTACTGCGTGTTAATCGATGAGGCTCAGTTCCTAAAGAAGCATCATATTCTGGAATTGACTCGTGTTGTAGATGAATTGAACATCCCTGTAATGGCATTCGGACTGAAGAATGATTTTCAGAATCAGCTGTTTGAAGGCAGTTACAATTTGCTTGTACAGGCAGATAAAATAGAAGAAATCAAAACGATATGCTGGTATTGTGATCGCAAAGCAACAATGGTGATCCGGTTTCGCGATGGACAGCCCGTTAATGCGGGCGAGCAAATCCAAATTGGCGGCAACGAAGACTACAAGCCGGTTTGCAGGCGCTGTTACAATCAAGCCTTCAAAGATGTACAGCCGCCCGCTGAATAAGTTAAATATACAATTAAACTTCTTTTGTTAACATGATATTGGGGAAAAAAGAGACCCGCAGCACCTTGCTGCGGGTCTTTAATTTCCATATTCTTCAACTATCCTTCAAGCTCCAACAACCGTTCATAAAGCTGATCCCGCTCTGCTTCCACGGCTTCCTTATCGGCCCATAGTCCAGCAAGTTCATCATGTTCCGCGTTATGAAGCTCAAGCTCAAGCTCAGCTAATCTTTGTTCTTCTCGCATGATTGCCGACTCCAGCTGCGCTCTGCTTGACTGCATAGACTTGGTTGCTAATGGTGTTGTGGCCCGCACAACCTTTTTATCCACATCCGCAATAGTTGTGCCCGCTCTATGCGATAGCAGTTCTATACGTTTTGCTTTATATGCGTCAAAATCACCATGAAAGACGGTAAGCTTCCCATCGGCGAGCTCCCAAACTTTGCGGGCTAGACGGTTGATGAAATACCGATCATGCGAAATAGCGAGTACAGTACCGGGATACTCCAACAGCGCTTCTTCCAGTGCCTCCCTAGAGGCAATGTCCATATGATTGGTCGGCTCATCGAGCAGGAGCAGGTTAGGCTTGCGCAATACGAGCAGCGCCAGGCGCAATCTAGTCCACTCCCCGCCTGACAGTTGATTTACCGACTTGAAGACAGCGGCACCATAGAACAGGTATGTGGCCAGGCGTCCTCTGGCATCCCCTTCTTCTAGCCCAGCTTCCTCTCGAAAATATTCCAGCACCGTCTTCTTGCCAGTATCCGAGTATTCATCCTGGGCCAAATAGCCGATATCCAGTCGTGAGCCCTGCTCCAGCTTGCCTCGATCTGCCGCTTGCTGACCAAGAAGAAGCTTGAATAACGTTGACTTGCCCGCACCGTTACCCCCAACAAGCATAATCTTCTCCCCGTATTCTAACAGCCCATCTACTTCGCTGAGAATCGTCCGGTCCCCGTACAGTTTAGTCAGTCCATCAAAGGCCAGCACCCGTTTTCCTGAACGATCTGCCTGCTTCAAATTAAACTCGGCGCCTTTGTGGTCAAGAACAGGACGTTTCACCTTTTCCATCCGGTCAAGTGCCTTTTGCATGGAGGCTGCTCTCCGGAAAAACTTTTCGTATCCCCCGATTTTGCCCCATTCCTCCAGCTGTTTTATCGTTTCCTTCATTTTCTTGATTACTTTCTGTTGTTCCTGATAAGTGGCAAACTGCTGAAGAAGACGCTCTTCTTTCTCCTTCACATATCCAGTGTAGTTCGTTAGGAAGATATGTGATTCCCCGTCTTCCAGCTCAACGATCTTAGTGACCACTTTATCGAGAAAATAACGGTCATGAGATACAATCAGACAGGCGCCGTCATAGCTTCCCAGAAACTCCTCGAGCCACTCTACCCCGTTCAGATCCAGATGGTTCGTCGGTTCATCCAGCAGCAATAGGTCAGGCTTGGAGATCAGCATAGCTGCCAACCCCACCTTCGTCTTCTCCCCGCCGGATAGAGTCGAATATATCCTTGTATAGAAAGCTCTATCCATTCCCAGCCCATTAGCGACTTGATCGATCCCAGCATCGAGCTGATAGCCGCCTTCTCTTTCAAACCGCTCCTGAAGAGCTGCATATTGGGAAAGCAGCCGGTCTAATTGATCCTGCTGCAAGCAGAGAGCCGGATCAGACATGTTTCGCTCGAGCTCGGTCATGGCAGCTTTGCATTCCAGCAGCTCCCGATATCCAGAAGCCAGAACATCATAGACCGTGCTTCCTTCCCTTTCCGCAGGAACCTGCGCCAGATACCCGATTCGTGACTCTTTGCGAGTAGTGAGCAGACCATCGTCAGGTCTGATTTGTTTGGCTAGCAGCCTTAGCAGTGTCGTCTTCCCGCTTCCGTTCCTTCCAACAAGACCTACTCGTTCGGTCATTTTGATATCCATCGTGACATCCTCCAGCACCAGCTGGGCACCGTGATACGCTTTTATATGTTGACAATTAACGATTAACATGAGGGATCCTCCTATAGGTAAGACCCTTCCCTCAAACCAAAAAGACCGCAGAGAAAATTCCCCCACGGTCTTACGGACTTCATCCGATAAGGCTAAGGCAGGCGTCTTTTCAAAAGTGATAAACGTATAGATTTGCAAATGGACAGACTTCTCCCGTTATGTGAAAAATCATGAACGATGCCAGCCATCACAATGGGCAGACGGCCAACCATGGTGTTTACCGACTCTTGATTCATCCTACCTTCACCTCCATTTCAAACCAGATAGAGAAACTTTACCACAATTGGGTATGCCAAGCAATAAATACTGCGGAGACTTATTCCATTCAAAGCAGTCCGTTTACCACTTTCTCCAACTCCATTCCACGGGAACCCTTTACTAATACAGCGTCAGAAGATGTACGAATTTGCTTGATATGCGTAATGACTTCTTCTTTAGACTCCATTGCAAATACTCGCCCCACAGGGAAGTGCTTCTTGGCTTCATTTGCAATTTCTTTCCCGAGGCAGCCCAGAGTATATACAAAATCCACTTTATCAGGGTTAATGAAGCGCCCGATTTCATGGTGATACTCCACTTCCTGATCACCAAGTTCGAGCATGTCTCCAAGTATGACTATCCTTCTTGCATATTCATTTAGCTCTTGAAATGTCGCAATTGCGGCTTTCATGGAAACCGGACTGGCATTCCAAGCATCGTTAATAATAGTAAACCCAGATATAGACTTGATAACTTCCATTCTCATGCCGGTAAGGGATAATTCTTCTAGACCTTTAATAATGTCTTCCTGCTTGCATCCCAGGATATCTGCTGCTGCAATAGCTGCAATTGCATTAAACACATTATGTTTTCCGAGTAATGGCAACCAGTATGGAGTCGAATTTTGATCCTTAAATGTGGTTCCAGAAGCATCAGAAACAATCGAATGAACATGGTAATCATTTGATTCGGTCTCTCCAAAACGAACCGTCTGAATGCTGCCCTCCATATTTTTGACAGCAAGTTCTAATAAAGGCTCGTCACCATGATAGACAAGTGTTCCGTCACTTGGCATACCTATTATTATTTCTAGCTTTGCAGCTGCAATCTCCTCACGTGACCCAAGGGAGGATAAATGAGACAGACCAATCATAGTAATGACTGAAATATCAGGTTTGACGAGCCGAGAAAGACGTTCGATCTGCCCGCGTTCGCTCATGCCCATCTCAATAACCGCGATATCAGTATCCGGGGCAATGTCTAAAATCGTCAAAGGGACACCTATTTGGCTGTTTAGATTTCCTTTTGTTTTATGAACTTTAAACCTTGTACTTAAAATAGAATTCATATGTCCTTTGTTGTTGTTTTGCCATTGCTCCCAGTTATACCAACGATTTTAACAGCTAGTTCATTTCGGTATGAACCAGCTAAGCTTTGTAAAGCCTCTATACAATCGTTTACTATAATTATTGGGATGCTCTGTGGCGGGTTCGGATGATCGGCTTGCCAGAATGTGGCTGCAGCCCCTCTTGTTATGGCTTCCTCCACAAATTCATGACCATCCTTTATTCTGACAATGGGAATGAATAGGTTGCCTTGTTCGATAGTTCTCGAATCAATGGACACGCCCCGAACTTCTAATTCTTTGCCTTGGAGTCGCAATTTACCATTAACCATCTTCTCGATTTCTTGTAATTTTCTAATAATCACATTTTCAACCCCATTTAGAATATTACCAGGCATTACCCATTTATCATACAAATCATTTTGAAGTAAGTAAATGGATCGTTTTCCGCTCCTTACCTAATATGCTATGTAAAAAAATCTAAAAATAGAGGTGACCGCGTCTGGTTGATGAATTCTCCCAGAGACGGTCATCGCCGAAAAGAATGCTTATCAAGCAGAGTACCAGTTATTATCGATTAAATAAGAATTGAGCAACTAACAATTACCAGTAGGATGAAGAGTACCAAGATTGCACCAGCACCAGTAAATCCAGCTCCATATCCGCCTACGCCTGCGCCATAAGACATTGGTCATTTCCCCTTTCGTTTTTAGCCTACGTTGTAATGTATGTGGGGAACCGGTTTATGCTTGTGCATTTATACCTATAGTGAAAAAACCTATTCGGTCGATACTGGCATGTGTAAGAACGTTACGATTTATGTTTACCTCTGGCGGTTCCCTTGCGTGCTTTGCCTACTGCAGCTGCCTGGCGTTTCCGTTGGTGTTGAACGGATTTGATCTGCAGTGTGGGGCCAAACGAGCCGAGAAGACTGAACATAGGCTGAATCATCTTATAGGCACTATAAATTTTCTGAATATTGGACATACCGCTCATGATCCCATCCATGCCGCCTATTCGATTAAAAAAAGAGGCATTTCCGAACCCGGAGAATGTTTGTCCTTGTGATAAATTATTTTGTGATGGCGCAAATGGATCTGGTAAGTCTTCATTCTGTCCTGCAGAAGCCGCTTCCTTGTACTGGTCCTGTTCCACAAATGCAGTAATATTCGATTTACGTCTCGGTTTTCTTGAGGTTGTCATCTCGGATTCATCCTCCCGGATTCTTATAAACTGCTTTATCGTATGCTAGACTCCAATAATGAGTATGGACGAAATCCCAATAGAGAAAAAAAGGCTGCCCTTCCGCAGAAAGATCGGAAAGACAGCCTAGATTCCTTATTTAATAGTAATACCCTGGATAATCATACCCATACCCGTAACCGCCGTATCCGCCGTATCCGCCGTAACCAGAATAGAGACCGACTGCAAGTAAATCGAACAGTACTAATGGAATAAGTGCTTTTGTTTGTACGTTTTTCCCTTTTTCCGGTGTGAAAATCAAACGATTACCCTGGATCTGCGCAAGTGTTCCTGTGACTACAGTTCCATCCTTCTTTACCGCGTAAATCTTCTTGCCACGATACTTCGAAATCTGTTGTTTGCTGATGGCCATTTGTGATTCCTCCCTGAAGATTGAAAGTATGGAGCATAAAATCGGTAACGCCGCCATAATTGCCTTTCTCTATCACTCTAATACTCTACTAATCTATTCAATCGTAAAATTAAATGCTTGGGATTTACTATGAATTGTACGTTTGTACGCCAGAGCATCAAAAATAAGACTGCCAGGTAATGGCAGTCTTGAGTGATACGATTTCAGATTAATTAAATCTTTTTTCGATTTAACAAGTTGTTTAAAGCTCGCGTCACCGCTACTATTTCCGTATTATCCTTACTTTCTTGCGTTTCCTCATCGGCTTTCTCAAGTGCAAGCAATGCTAATCCATCTCCAATAAGTTGAAGTGTTGCGGCTATTTTGGCGAGATCATCAGCGGTTATTTGTTTATTCACTGACATCTATATAATCACTCCCTAATCATACTATTTAGCCATTTCTTATTTTTCCGATCTCGCTTTTATGACTGCAAACAGTCCAAAGAGGTCACCTATAACCACAATAACAGCAGCCCATAAAGCAAGATCTTCGGCTGATAAATTAGTCAGCTCCGAACTTTCCGTCCCCTGTTGTTGTTTTGGACATACAGAAAAAACCCCTTTATTTTTACTTATGAGAACACCTGTGCATGGCGGCACTATTGAATCGATAAGTCCATTACAAGTAAGACATTACCTCAATCCGTGAACAATACTTCTTTATGTTATGGGTATTAACCAATTGGGTCCTATTCCCGTTAATTTAGTTATCCTATTTCCTTAACGGAATATGCATTTTAAATGATTAGCCAAAATAGACCACCGAGATTGGTTCTCGGCAGTCACAAGGTCCTCTAATCACCACTGCTTCATGTTATCAAACGGTCGGAACGAGATACCGCTGACAGTCGATAGCTGACATACATCCTGATCCGATAGCATTCAGAAGCTGCCGGTATCTCCGATCTTGAACGTCTCCGCAGGCAAATACGCCTGGAATATCCGTTTCCGTCGTTCCAGGCTTCACCAGTACGTAGCCTTGATTATCAACGGGCAGCTGGCCGTTCAGAAAAGCAGTATTCGGCGTACTGCCAACAGCGATGAATATTCGGTCCGCTTCAATGATTTCCTCTTCCCCGCTGTCGTTATGTGTCACTTTAAGTCCTTCTATGCCCTGCCCGCCAACCAATACCTCGACCGGTGTCCGACCCATCATCCATTTGATTTTCTTCAGCTCTCGAACCTTGTTCTCCAGAGAAATCGATGCTCGCAGCTGACTGCTTCGATTGACAATGTAGATTTCGGATGCATAATGCGCAAGGTAAAGAGCTTCCTCCATCGCTGAATCTCCCCCGCCTACGATGATAACTTTCTTATTCGTGGAGAAATAACCGCTGCAGGCAGCGCAAGTGCTTACGCGAAGTCCGAGTTCGTCTTCTTCTCCAGGTATGCCAAGAAGTTTAGCCGTAGTACCGGAAGCTATAATTAAAGTTTCAGTTATTAATTCTCCCTGACCCTCCAATGTAATGCTGAAGGGCCGTTTCGACAAATCCACTTTGCTGACCTCGCCCATTCTCACCGAAGCGCCGAAATCCTCGGCTTGTCGATACATGTTATCCAGTAATTGAGGGCCATTGGTGCCGCTTGGGAAACCAGGAAAGTATTCAACATCCTGCGTAGTTATTAAATGGTGGCTTGGTTTCAGCCCTTTAATCACAAGCGGCTTAAATCCTGCTCTTGCTAAGTAAGCAGCAGCAGTAAAGCCAGCAAACCCCGCCCCTATAATGATGCTCTTGTACTCCATATAAGCCTCCTACACGTAAGATGATTCATTCCGTCATTGTCACTAATTATTCACCATACTCCTGCTGGGTAAACCTTATAGGAAGTGTTCAGATAAAGGAATGACATCTTGCATGTATCCTTGTTTTCTCCGCCGTCTTTTGGCTGACGCGGCAGCAAAAAAGCCTTAGCAAGGTGAACAGCAGAGCTAAGGCTTTCGTCTTTTGCAGCTGGTATTAACTCCTTATAAGGTTGTTTCTTTCTTTATCCGTTCTTGGATGTCATCCTTGGGCACCCAGCAATTGAACTGATATTTGGGACTCGTAGCAAAGCCTAGACGGCTGCAGTAAAATTTCTCCGCCTTATCTCTGCGTATTTCATAATGCGTGCAGGTTGCGCAGCAATGATAATCTCTCATCTCTTCCAATTCACTCCTTACTGACCATTCAGCAACGTCTTGGCCGCGAATCCATTTAACAGCAATCAAATGTTGATCTGCTGCTATCTGCTGCCTTTCGTTCTATTCTAATGGAAAATGACAAGCAACCTGCCGTTCCGGAGCCGCTGCTCTCAGTAGAGGCTCCTCTACCCTGCACCGATCCTGAGCGGCTGGACAGCGCGGATGAAATCGGCAGCCAGCTGGCGGGTTAGCCGGAGATGGCACATCGCCTTGCAGAATAATCCTCGCGGCCTTCCGCTGCAGCGTAGGCTGCGGAATCGCAGAGAGCAGCACCGCCGTGTAAGGATGCAGCGGATGCGCAAACAACTCATCCGTTCTCGCTACCTCCACCATTTTCCCCAGGTACATCACACCTACCCGATCTGATATATGGCGTACCACATGAAGCCCGTGGGCAATGAACAAATAAGTTAGCCCAAGCTCCTTCTGCAGCTTCATCAGCAGATTCAATACTTGTGATTGCACGGATACATCGAGCGCCGATACCGCCTCATCTGCCACGATGAACCTCGGATTCAGCGCAATCGCTCTGGCGATACCGATTCGCTGGCGTTGTCCGCCCGAGAATTCATGCGGGTAATGATTACGGCGGGATACATCCAAACCGACAAGCTCCATCAGCTCAACGACCCGTATCGTCTACCTGCCTGTTCGTCATCTTCCGGTGTACACGAAGCGGTTCGCCAATAAGATCCCGAACAAGAAACCGCGGATTCAAGGACCCGTATGGATCCTGGAAAATAATCTGCATCTCTTCGCGAAGCGCTCGAAGCTCCCGGCTGCCTACCCGCTGGATGTTCTGTCCCCCGAAGCGGATTTCTCCTCCTGAAGCCTTCTTTAAATTCAGCAATACACGGGCCAAGGTGGATTTTCCGCAGCCTGACTCTCCGACCAAGCCGAAGGTCTCACCTGCACGGATTCCGAAGGACACATCGTCTACAGCCTTGACATGTCCAACCACACGGTTCAGCAGCCCGGTTCGGATCGGAAAATATTTCTTCACATGGCTGGCTTCTAATAAATATTCGCTGCTCATGGATGTGTCGCCTCCGTCTGGGTTTCAGTCCAACTGCCTGCCTCTTGAGGGTTCGCCTTATAGGACTTCAGATCGACTCCACTCGCCTCATCCAGCCAGCAGGCCGACTTGTGTCCGGTAAATGATTCCCTAATCACTGGCTCCTCCGTGCGGCAGACATCCATTACATGAGGGCAGCGAGGGTGAAACCGGCAGCCGGAAGGTATTCTGCTTATAGGAGGAATGGAGCCTTTGATCGTATACAATTCTCCGCCGCGCTTGCCATTCATTCTAGGAATGGACTGCAGAAGCCCAATCGTATAAGGATGACGCGGATTTTCGAAAATTTCCTGCACAGTCCCTTCCTCAACCACGACACCTGCATACATAACCACGATACGATCCGCAACTTCGGCTGCTACGCCCATGTCATGGGTAATGAGCAGCATGGCCATCCCAAACTCCTGCTTCAGCTTCAGGAGAAGCTCCAAGATCTGTGCCTGCACCGTTACGTCCAGTGCCGTCGTCGGCTCATCAGCAATAAGCAGTTCGGGATTACAAGCAAGCGCCATCGCAATGACAACCCGCTGACACATCCCTCCAGACATTTCGTACGGATACTGCTTAGCCCGCATTTCGGGATCAGGAATCCCCACCAGTTTCAGCATTTCCACACTTCTCTGCCACGCAGCCCGCTTTCCCATCCTTTTGTGAATCCGCAGAGCCTCAGCGATTTGATCCCCTACCGTAAACACAGGATTCAGCGCAGACATCGGATCTTGGAAGATCATCGTAATCAGGTTTCCGCGAATTCGCAGCATGTCACTCTGGCGCTTCCGGACCAAATCTTCTCCGTTAAAAATCACTTGGCCATCTACGATGACTCCCCCTGCAAAGTCGATCAGCCGCATAACGGCGAGTGCCGTGACGCTTTTACCGCTGCCGGATTCGCCAACCACGCATAACGTCTGTCCCTTTTCCAAGTCAAAGGTAACGCGATCCGTCGCTTTGACTACACCTTGGTCGGTCAGAAAGCCGGCTGTCAAATTCCGGATTTGGAGTATTTTTTCCGCCATTGGTCCAGCCTCCTTCTAGGAATCGTCGTCTTCCTTGGATCTAATCCGTCACGAATGCCGTCTCCGATAAAGTTGACGGCCAGTACGACGATCAAGATACATAAGCCGGGATATAAGGCTTGTATGGGGTCGATGAGCATGAATTCCTGTGCGTTGCTCAGCATCAGCCCCCAGCTTGTATCCGGAGTTTGGACACCTAAGCCCAAATAAGAGAGTGCCGATTCGCTTAGAATCGCGCCGCCAACCATCAAGGTCGCCGTGACGATGATCGGAGCGGATGCGTTACGAAGCAGATGGCCGAATATGATGCCCCAGCTGGACACCCCAATTGCTTTGGCCGCCTCTACATACTGCATTTCCCGCAGCTGCAGATAATTCCCGCGAACGAGCCGCGCTACCCCCATCCAACTGGTGAGAGCAAGCACCAGATATCATATAAGACATTTTGGAGCCGAAAATAGCCAGAATCAAAATATTAAGAAACAGCGAGGGAATGGAATTCATGACATCTACGAAACGCATCGCAATCGTATCTGTCCACCCGCCAAAATAGCCTGCGACAGCCCCGATCAATGTACCGATAACGACAGATACGAAAGCAACTGCGAAACCAACCGTAAGTGAAATCCGGCTGCTGTACAGCAGCCTTGAGAAAATATCCCTCCCCAGCTCATCCGTTCCAAGCAGGTGGTTGCCGGAGCCCGCAGGCAGATTGGGGAACATCATATCAATGCGGGTTGGATCATAAGGTGCGATCCATTTGGCAAGTATGGCGGCTAAGATGAAGATCAGCAGTACGACAAGCCCCGTTACGGCAAAAGGGTTATGCACGAATTTCTTCCACGCCGTCCTCCATGGACCCGGCGGCCGTTTATCCAGCTTCGGGATTTGGGCTTCTCCCGCCGGAAGCTTGATTGTCCGATTCCGTTTCCCGCCTGAGATGGGATGTCCAACATTCGCTTTACTCATGACGCAGGTCCCCCTTCACGCCCGAGTTGAACTCTCGGATCTACTATCGCGTAGAGGATATCGGCGACAAGGTTGCCGATAACGACAAGAAGAGAGACGATCAATGTAATGGACATCAACACGGAATATTCCCTTGCCACTGCCATCTCTACGAACAGCCGGCCCATGCCGGGCCAGTTAAATACACTTTCCGTCAGAACCGCCCCCCCGACGAGGATTGGCAAGTCAAGACCGAGAATCGTAATGATCGGAATAAGCGCATTTCGCAGTGCATGACGGAAGATAACTCTACCCTCCCGCAGCCCTTTCGCCCGTGCGGTTCGAATATAATCCTGATTAAGCACCTCAAGCATGCTTGCCCGCGCATATTTGGAGTAAGAGGCGAGAAAGCCCAGCGTAAGAACAGAAACCGGAAGAACGAGATGAAGGAACAAATCGATCAGATTCCCTTCCTTCCCCATCGTCCACATATCGGACAAGGGAAGAATATCCAGCTTTAATGCAAAATACTCCTGCAATATAATCCCGAACCAAAACGTTGGCATTGCAAACCCGAGATACGAAATGAATGAAGCGGTTTGGTCGGATAAGCCATATTCAACTGTGCTGTTATAAATCCCCCATGGAATCGCAATTAACAGCGAAAGAAGCCATGCGGCTCCCATTAATACCATCGTATTCGAAACGGTCGGCCATAAGATGTCTCCAACGGGAATATGGTTTTTGAACGTATAACCCAGATCCCCCTTCAATAAGCTTCCCAGCCATATGATGAACTGCACCGGGATGGGACGATCAAGTCCCAAGTTATGAGCCTGGATCTTCGCTACCTCTGGAGATAGCCCCGGCCCGAGAAACATTTGGGTTGGACCGCCTGGCGCCGCGTGAATCATAGTAAACGTCAGGATGGAAATCAAGAACAATACTAGAACGGACTGCAGCAATCGGCGTATCAGATACTCGGTCATCTAGCGTCCCCCTATCCCGGATACAGGGGAAGGGCCTGGTGGTCCTTCCCCTGTTTGCATCAACCTATTCGATTACTATTTCTTGTCGGACCACCAATTGATGGCATGGAACAGATATCCATAGGCTAAGGCTGATTCCGGACGGTCCTCTTCGGACCAGTGAACGGTAGTTTTATCTACACCTTGCGGCAGACCGTACTGATAGAGGAACACGTATGGCAAATCAATGGAAATTTCTTTACCGATTTCATGATAGACTTTAGTCCGTTCTGCTTGATCAACCGTCAGCTGTCCCTTCACCCACAATTCATCGATCTTCTCGTTTTTGTACCAGCCGCCGTTTTGTCCTGCAGGCGGGTAATACTTGGAGGAGAAAATGCTTTCTGCATCCGGGTCAGGGTTAGATAGCGACCATGAAAGCAATATAGCCGGGAACTTGCCTGGCGTAATGTTCTGATCAATCCATGTTGCAAAATCAATGCCCTTAGGCTTGACTTCGATCCCTACGTCCTTCAAGTTTTGCTGAATAACCGCAGCCACTTGCTCACGCCGGCTGTTACCCGCGTTGAATTGCAGCTCGAAGGAGAAGCGATGTCCGTCTTTCACCAAAATCCCGTCTTTCCCTGCTACCCAGCCATCTTCGGCCAGCAAACTCTTGGCTTTCTCCGCATCGTAGGCGTAATTGACTGCCTCAGTTCCAGGATCTGCCCATGAGCCAGGCAAGAATGGCGAGTTCATCAGCTTTCCAGAGCCCTTCAGAACATTGTCAACCATACCTTGACGGTCCAAGGCGCTCGCGATCGCTTGACGAGTCTTTTGCCCTTTGAACGGAGAATATTTGTCCGGGAAATTCTCATCCTTGAAATTGAATTGTACGTATTCGTATTGAGGTCCCGGCGCCAGAATGACGTTTAGATTCTCATGCTGCTTGACTGCCTCAATCTGCGTGACCGGAATCGCTTCCGTCATTTGGACATCGCCCTTAATTAACGCTTGAACTTCCGTGTTTTGATCCGCATACGTTTTGTAGATGATCTTGGCGATATGCGGCTTCTTTTCTCCCCAATAATTAGGGTTTGCAACGAGGGTAATGTATTGGCCCTGCTTCCACTCGGACCACTTCCAAGGTCCGCTGCTGATCGTTTTGGCAGGATCTACGCCATAGGCATTCGTCTTGAGATCCTTCAGAGGTATGTCTTTGAGAATGTGTGAGGGCAGCATGGAGATATACAGCGAGAATTGGAACGGTGCATAAACCTGCTTCAGCTTGATATCAACCGTTTGATCGTCAACCTTGGTTACAGATGTAATCTTGTCGTACGCGCTGATGCCAGGCGAAGCAGCCTCGGGATTGCGGAGCGTATTATACGTATAGACGACATCGTCGGCCGTTATCGGCTCTCCGTCGCTCCATTTTGCGTAATTCTTTATTTTGACGGTATATGTTTTACCATCCGCACTGATTTTTGGAAGCTCAGCCGCGATAGACCAAGGTTCAACCGCCAGATTGGCATTGCGGTCCAAATCATACAGCCTAGCGAAAATTAAAGTTTCTATATCACCTGATGATGTATCACCAACGTATACGGGATTGATAGATACGATATCGGAGAATGTGCTGATCGTTAACGTCCCGCCTTCTACTGGCTGGCCCGTCGTATCAGGAGTGTTTGCATTAGTGGTTGCTTCGTTCGTTGTGGTTGTGTTAGATGGGGCCGGGGGGTCGGTTGGTTTGGCATTAGAATTTGCGTTTTTATTGCTGCCGGAGTCGGAGCACCCTGCCAACAATATTCCGACTAACGCAATAATAGTTAAACATGACAGCCACCTGGTTGCTTTTCTCACATCTTCATCCTCCTCTTATTCGGTTGGCAAAAATGGTAAAAACTACTTTTTAGGAATATATCAAATATTCTGAAAATTTACTACCCACTTTATAAATATTTTAATATTTTCGTAAATTGCGAGAAATCGGATGAGAACCTGTAACATACCCGGTAATTGTATTTATCTTTTTTTTGTTTTGGTAATTGACTTTTGTAACTTACTTACTATATTATATTGACGTAGCATAATATTATATAAACGAGGAGAGATCCATTTTATGGCAACTGTATTATACGTAACCGCTCACCCATTAGACCACAGTGCATCCTACAGCTTATCGGTAGGTCAAGAATTCGTGCAAGCATACCGTGAAGCAAATCCTAATGATGAAGTTGTTCATTTAGATTTGTACAAACTGAATATCCCCCAAATCGATGCTGATGTATTCAGCGGTTGGGGCCAGCTCCAAAGCGGTTCCGCTTTTGATCAGCTAAGCCCGGAGTCCCAAGCAAAAGTAGCTCGTTTGGGCGAAATCGTAGACCAATTTGTCGCTGCTGATAAAGTTGTTATCGTTAATCCAGTATGGAATTTCTTGTTCCCTCCAGTTCTAAAGGCTTACATTGACGCGATCAGCGTAGCTGGTAAAACGTTCAAATACACAGAGACTGGTCTTGTAGGCCTAGCAACTGACAAAAAACTGCTGCATATTCAAGCTTCTGGCAGCGTGCTTTCTGCAGGTCCTTTGGAAGGCTTTGAATTCAGCCACCGTTACCTGAAGGCTGTTGCACAATTTATCGGAATTCCTTCCATTGAAGTTATTTATGTCGAAGGCGTAGGCGCCACAGCAAAAGCTCCAGAAATTAAAGCGCAAGCTATTGAACAAGCACGTCAAATTGCAAAAAGCTTCTAAACAACTATTGAGCTTCAAATAAAGAAGAGACGCCTTGAATGAGGGCGTCTCTTCGCTGTTCTATAACAATCAATTTGCGTTTTGAAGGTTCACGACGCAAAGTTGCAGCACACATTATGGATCATATGCATCATCAACAAGTCTAATGACATCTTATTGAGCAGTCGGCAGAGGAATGAAGGTCAAATTAATCGGAAGATTACTTCCAGAAGCCAGCATGAAAATCAAGTCTACCGTTTCCGCAGAAGTCCCGGTTCGGTACAGGACGCACGTCTCGTTTGGTGTTTTCAAAACACTGTCTGTTGTCGCTTTTACCAAGTTTCCATTTACTAGGAAAGCACCTGTATACATACCCCCGCGCGCATTGACACCTATCAATGTGTTGGCCGCTACATTCGCGAGCTTAACTCTGTATAAGACGCCAAAGTTACCGAGGTTATATTCCAGCAGACCCGTTAAATCATCTTGCCCGGTTAAATAAACGTCAATCTTATTATCACCGAACACAAGACGCTGCGGTTTTTCACCAATAAGATCATTAATTTCAATCGATCGGTCTGCATCATAGAAAGTTCCACGCACATGTAAAGGCTCGCCGGTCGGCTTTTTGTCTCTATCCATGTTCGGCATGGTTTCCAGCACAGTAAGGGGATCTGTGATTTCCTGCGGTACTACGATAACGCGATAGCGCACCATAGATTCTGATACCAGATCCAAATAAGCTGAGAATACCATATTGGGCTTGATGGCACGGCCGACATCTCAGGCATAATGACTTTGGATTCTCCTGGCAGTAAAACCATATCTTTAAGCGGGTTGTGACTGTTCCAGCTCTCCAAATAACGTGAAGTTGAAAGCTTGCCTGTATTCGTGATATACGGGTCAGGTCCTCCCATCCCGAATGCACCGATGCCGATATGGGTTGTTGTCGTATCGAGGTTAGTAGCAATCAGATACATCTTGACTGCATAACCGATGGAATTAATGTTATGGAA
Organism: uncultured Paenibacillaceae bacterium; assembly: GCA_963793665.1. GTDB lineage: Bacteria > Bacillota > Bacilli > Paenibacillales > Paenibacillaceae > Paenibacillus_Z. The sequence goes on along the minus strand of CAWCBD010000031.1, from coordinate 84,158 downwards.
TAAGAACCTTGTGCTGCCGCTTAACTGTGTATCATAAGCAATACCTGTGTCCGTCCAGGTTTCCGGACTGTTGCTTCGCACTAACTGCATGGGCTCATGCTCAGCTGTATATGCGATAGAATTATACTTCAGTACATCCGAGCCTGTCATATCGTATTTCTTACCTACTTCTGTGAACAGTAAATTGTAGTCATCTCTCGTGTACAGCACTTCATCTGTGATCGTAATATTCTTCGTGATGCTGCTAACCAATCCGTGGCGGTCCTCTACCTCAAGCGTAATCGTCTTCACTCCAGGATCGAAGAATACCTTTTCTTTGCCCGTCCATTTCGTGCGGACAATCGCATTCTCGTCATCAGAGCTGTTGTCGGTATACTGCACTTGCTCGCCGATGCGATAGCTGTCCTGGTTTGTGACGAAATCCGCTACCGGCGGCAGATTCGCTGGCAGTACGGTAATGGTTACACTGTAAGGCATGCCCCAGCTGCCATCTTGGTCCATAACGGAACGAGTTATTGTATGTACACCCGGTTCCATAAATATATCCTCGCGACCCTCCCACCGCTCATCCACGTAAGAAACCGGATCAGAGTTAGATGGTACATCTTGATACGTTACAGTTGTCTGTCCTGCATAAATCTCTTGCGGCATTACCGTGAAAGGCACTTGGAATGGGTTATTCCATGAAATAACGGTATCCTTGCCAACATTGCTGATTTTACTCTCCGTCAGGTCAGCCCAGCTTCTCAAAGGAATCATAAGGGCATTCTTCAGGACGAAGGTTGGATATAGACCTTTGAACGCTTTTCCGTTCACCAGCATGTTCACATCATTGGTTTTGAAGCGAATTTCCTTCGTATTGGATTTTGCGATGGTTTCCTTCGTTTTGACATTGTAGGACAGCTTATAGCCGTATGGACTGGCAATTCCATTCAATGCGACATAATAAGTTCCGTTCTTAATGGTTAAGGGCTGAACCGCTTTAATTTCCTGACCTTTATAAATCATAATGCTGCTGTTTTTCTTTAAAGTCAGCTGGTTTTCAAGCAGTTGATTTGCTGTATCAGCTGCTGGCTGCTGATTGACTGGCTGTTGAATGACCGGTTGTTGGTCCGCCGGCTTCTCACCCTCTGCAGAAGCCATGCCTATTCGAATATTTACCGCAGCAATGAACATAGAAAGCAGTAATACCCATTTTAAAGCTAATTTCCCAAATTCCTTCACCATCGTATACATGCTCCTTCTACTTCATCTGTATATACACATCTCTTTAACGTTGTCCATTGGATGAAAGTTGCGATATTAGCATAAAATAACATTTTTCAGAAAATTAAATCATTGTATATGAGCATCGCCATTTCCGAATAAAACGACCCCAATAAGTTCCAGATTCTAGGTGTACGTCAAAAAAGGTACTACTTGATGTAGTACCCCTTCCTTTGCTTCCTATAGGTAATGACCGTCAAAGAAAAAGCGGGATACAGCTTACAGGCTGTGTCCCGCTTCATGCTTTATGCCAAGCTAACTGGTATATGGCTGCTCTTCGAATAACGATCGGCATAGGATGAGGCTCCGTAAGAATCAGGTTTAATAACTGGAACCCATCCAAGGGATTCGACACGGTTAACCATTTCCGTAACGAAGAATGCAGTCTTGCTTTTCAATTTATCGTGGCCGGCATCAATATGAATGGACACATCAAATGAGGCTCCTTGATAGACAAACGGCAGAATAATGTCTTCGAGCTGACTTCTCTTCCGTTTATCAAAAAAGCAAGCGATCTCCTCGCTTAGGCTGGTTTCGGTGGAAAGTTTCTCACGAACAGACATAATCTCACGCGGTATAATCACCTGCCGGTAGCACGCCCATGCCCCTTTGCCCTCTCTGCGTACAATGATCCCTGTAATGAGCTTTGTAAATCCCCGGTGTACTTGACCATCCGTTCCGATGACAAGTGAATAATTCGCGTGGGGTTCTTGCTGCATGAAGGCATCTATCCGTGAGTAAACGGCGTCCAGGTCCATATGGCGCTCTGTTGTGTTCGTAAATTCCATACTGTGAATCCAAGGAATAATTGGGTTTCTTCTCATTAGGATCACCTGTACCTGCTTACGGTTCCCTTCCTTTCAGGATCGAATTTTCTCTAAGCTCTTTGTTAAGTATATGGCGAGGGGAGCCGGATTCGAACCTCTCCCCTATATAATCACCGATTCACAATCTCTTTAAGCTCGGCCCATGAAATTATGCGCGGGACGTCCAAGTGTTTATCATACGAACGGTCTTTGGCATAGATCTTCAGCGGCAATTCGGACAGCGTATGGAGTACAGCAGGCTTATCGTCAAAATAGTATTCTAACCCTAATTCGCGGATTATATGTACCTTCTCAGAATCACTCATCCCGCAATAGAAATGGTTGCTCTGGATTGGGAACCCGTTATCCGACAGCCACTGTTTAGTTTGCTCACAATGCTCCTTCGGTCTGGCCGTAATGTAGTAAATCTCATGCCCTTGCTGCACTAATTCCTGCAGTGCTTCAACTGCACCTGGAAACGGCGGACAAGAAGTGAAATAAATCTCTTCCCGCCATTTGGCCCACATCGCCTTTCCCTCCGATTGCGTCAACCCAAACGGCTCGTGGATTTCCATCGTAGAAAGCGCCTCGAACACATCCAAGCCGATTTCTTTATTCAGCTTCTTGTTATAAAGATGAAAAGCATGCTGCCTCAAATCAATCAACGTATCGTCAACATCAAAACCTAGCTTCATCGTCTTCCCTCATTCCATGGCGTAATGATTCAACAACCATTATACCCCAGCGCCATAATCGGTATAGCATTTCGTCACAATGATATTCGACGACTGCGCATGCATAAAAAAAACTTGCAGCGGTACATTAAAGCTTGTTGCTATTTGAACGAAGGAGGTGTTAACCTTGGCCAACCAAAGAAATCAGGCTTCTAAAGCGGACGTGCAATCCAGTGAGTTTAATAAATTACCTGTTCCTGGTGAAGAAGATACCGAGTTCTCAGCAGAGGAAGCGGCAGAGGTATTTGAAACCAATAAATCAGCTGCTCCATCTTCTAAACAACAAGAATAGTTACGTGAACGAGGTCGTTTCCGAGGTGGAACGAACCTCGTTCTTTATTTTCCACCACTGCCGTACATCTGCATTATTCTCCCCTTAGGCCTTCACAACAATTGTCGATAAAATACTGATAAAGCAAAACAAATACTTCCTAACTACAAATAAAGAATCACCGAGTAATGATTCGATATTCGAGTTAGGAAGTTAAGGCTTCTGTAGCAACCCTCATAAGTGATTATTGGTTTTCGTTGTTATTGAATGTCAATTGAACTGATTTTCCAGGGATCCAGCAGTGAAACTCGCATCATGTTAAATACCATGACTTTGTCACGAGGTGTGCCGCCATTCGGAATAAGCCTGACCTTCAATGGAAATTTATAGGAAAGCGAATTGGTTTCCTTCGCTAGAGAGTTCTCCGTATTATGATGATTAACCGCAATTAAAGGCTGCTCCTTCAAATAATATTGGAGCTCCTCATGACTGGTATCTGTATAGGTCTGCTTAAGAATTTCAAATTCCTTCAAATTCAGCGCAATGATAAATGTTCTCGCAATACCATAAGGAGAAGACTGAGCCCAGATATCATTGATCTTTCCTGCAGCTTTATAGACCATTAATTGGTGGCCGGGATCTGCTTGTCCTGAACCATGCGTTCTGCTTCCCAGAAAATGAATGCAAAAATGACCGGAGAAGTCATTGTCCGGGATACCATCTCCTCCATGCGGCATTCCATGCATAGATGCTGCAAAAAATTGATTGCCTGCTTGTACAACAACTGCCTTTCGATGCCAGCTCCATTTTCCATTGTAAATTCGTTTCATAATCGCCGTATCTTCTTTAGTGAGCGGCTGAACATCTGCGTGCAGTTGGCCGGCTCTGCGCTGGGCATGAAAAGCCATTCCGGTTTCCATATCGATGACCTTCACATTGTCCTTCAGCGCTATCTTTTGCTTTGCTTCATCCCACTGTACCAGAGCCCCGTAATGAGCAACTCGTGCTTCTCCGGCCTGCTTCATGAGCTTGCTCCTAATTGCTGCGGCGAGCTCGATGCGCTGCTTCTTAGCCGTGTCATATAAGTTTCCGTTCTGATCCAATGTATAGGTCATCTTAACTTTACCGTTCCAAGTGGTCAGATACGTATCTGTAATTGGTGAACGGAATGATGCTTGACGGATCGATTGGTCCTGAAGCTTCGAAAAAAGTTGTTCATCGTCTACGCTAAGTCGTGTCACATAACCCGCTTGAGGGGAAACTTGAATCGTTATTTCAGCCTTAATAGGAGCTGCCATTGCCGAGCACGCCATGCCAAAATAAAGACCTACCACCACAATAACAACACGTCCAAAACCTTTCCTAAACATTCTGCTCCTCCTCAAAATTTTGTAAAGCGTTACTCCTTGAAATTGAAGTTATTTTGTAATAATTACACGGGTTCCAATTCCGATATGACGATAAAGCCATTCAATATCTTTATTTCGCATGCGAATACATCCTGAAGATACACTATGTCCAATTGAATAAGGAGCGTTCGTTCCGTGTATGCCGTAGCGGTAGCCGCCTGTATTAGGGACGCTTATCCCCATCCATCTGGTACCGAGCGGGTTGCGCTTATCGCCCGCAGGTATATTTTTTCTGAGATACCATGGGTTCACGATCTTATTGGCGATTTTGAACTCGCCAACAGGTGTTAGCTCGCCTCTTCCCGTCGCAATTTGGAAGGAGTAGACAGCATCATTATTAATATATACCCGCAAAATATTTCTTGTCTTGTTGATAACCAAGCACAGGTCATCTTCGACTGGTTGTGCATTTGCCGCTGACAAGCCTGCATTCAGACATAAAATAACTGTTAGAACCGTTTTTATTGCAGTACGTATCACTTCCACTCAATCTCCTCGTTGACTTTGTCTCGGGTGTGTCGTTCATGGTTAAGCCAGCTTGCGAAAATCGCTTTTCATAATACTTTTAACATGCCCGGACCAGCGCCCATTAGCCGGACAATATTTCTTCGCCACCTTCTCAATTGTTGTCAGGCCCTTACGTACATAATTTTTGGATATAAGTTGTCCAAACTTCCGAACGCTGTCTCCTTTCGTTGCAAAGCTGAATGCTTTCTTATTTTCACTGCCCGTCGTTGCATTCAGACCGAACAGGTTGTTTTTCGTTTGGGATAAGCGGCTTTTCCCGTTGCCGCTTTCCAGCTTCATAACTGCAATTGTAAAGAAAGCATTAATTCCATATTTCTCCTCGATATCCAAAATTGCTTCCTCTAATCCCTGTCCGGCAAGTTTGGTTCCCTTCAAAATAACCGCGATATGCTCAGCGGTCAGACCGGAATCTGACTTAACCGCTGCTGTTGGACTTGCCGGCTTGCCTATCGCAGTTCTCACAATAAGCTTCCGTGGCGTTAGTGGTGCTGATTGTTTAGCTCGATTAGGTGTAGCTGATAGTGTGGTTACCGATAATTTCGCCTTCACGCCAATGGGTGCTGCGTAGTCGCCATGTACATATCCGCCTTCCTTAAGCTGAAGCCATCCGCTTGTTGTCGCTGTAAGAACGGATAATTCTGTACCTTGCTTAACCACCTTGATGATATCTGATTTGGAATTTGGTTCTGTGCGCACATTAAGATAATAGGACGTCACTTCGTAGGTATGTAAGACGGGTTCCTTATGTAAGACAGGTTCCTTATGTAAGACTAGATCTGCTTTACTTGGGTTAATTGTGGCAGCAGATGGCTTTACTTGTGCTGGCAATGTAACTGCGGATGTGTGTCTAATCAGTGGAACAGGAGCTGCCGCCTTAAACGTTTGAACATTGGGCAATGAGGCATGATAATAGGTAACAGATGGAGCTTGTTTGGATTGCATTAGAGGGAATATGGGGCTAGCAGAACCATTGTTAATTGCATGAAATGAAAAGATTACTGACATGATCAAGGCCGCGCTAATTAAATAAGTAAGGGATTGCTTTTTTAAACTCCTATTCATACAGTGCACCTCTTTCTCAGAATTTTGAGGGCCAGTTCGATATAGGTTAGATTGTAACGGCTGTCATTTGAGAATCATGTCAAACCTTCTGTGAGGAAAACATGAGCTTTTGTCGATTAGAATCAGAGTGCCATATAACAGCGAAGAAGCAGTCGTCTCAGACGACTGCTTCTTTTATGCTTGTTTACTGAGATTTATTCATTAGCTTTTTTTAACATAATTATGGATAGATTAATTTTTACATTTCATTCATGTTCTGAACCCATTTGTAAATTCATCAGGCTATCGCTCTTGTTGATCCGTTCCCGTTTGTCATGCTTTACAAATTTCCTTCAGCAGTACCGGTCCACGTAAGAAGCTGCATCCGAAACGAAATTAGAATATGCGATCGAAATTTGCCGCTTCTATCGTTTCTTCCCATATGTCCCAAAGGAATTTATTAATAGTGGGACCTCTTCGCAGATGCATAACTTCTATCACAAGGGGGAATGAACATCGCCAACATACGGCCTCATTCTAAACAGTGATACTTCTTCGGCCTGGAAGAATCTTTACCATCACTCTCTAAATGGCAGGGAGTCGCTCCGCAAGAAGCATATGAAAACCTGTCTTACCCTCGGATTCATCTTATCGTCATGCCTCATGTGACATACTATGCGTCCAGCCGGTTAACGTATTTGAGCGTACGGACGGATTATTCCAATGAAAGCATTGCACGGCCCGGCAACATCAATCTATTTTCGGCAGGACCTGTCCTTACGTATTGTGGTTGTTTTGTTCAAAAACATGAGCATTTTGTTCAAGATGTTTCTTCTCCTAATGTTTTAAACTAAACGTATGTAGACAAGGTGAAACGGCTAAAGCCGTCCTTTGGCGGCGGAGCGCGGTTCATTCCGGAGAAAGATAAGCAAAGTATTTAAAAGAATAAACAGTGGAAATTTATACTTCATATTTGAACAAAACAATACCTGAAATAGGAGGATTACAAAACATGAAATATACCCGTTTAGGCAATACCGGCCTGGTGGTTTCACAACTGGCATTTGGTGCATATGACATTTGGTTCGGGTAACATCCCAAGGTTTACAAAGTCAACCAGGACGATGCTAAAGCATTGGTCGACCGCGCTTTAGACGCAGGCGTCAACTTTTTCGATACGGCAGATGCATATGCCGACGGGCAGAGCGAGATTATGTTAGGAACATCTAACTGCTTCAAGAGCGACGTCACGAGGTCAATCATCTCAATCAAAGGTCGGCAGAAAAGGAGGAGAGAAATTCATGCCAGCCAGTCTGCTCCTGCAGAGTATCTCACGAGCTATCATCTGCGAGCAAAGGTCGGCATGAGAATGGGTGCAGGGTTGATCCAGACAGGTTCTCTCCCGCAAGCATCTCATGGCCTCCTGCGAAGCAAGTTGAAGCGACTGCGCTCAGATGTAACATTGACAGCAGTACCCGGACGTAGAACCGCATCCACTACGATAAAGGAATCACTGGAAGCATTAATCGACCTGGTACGTTCCGGAATAGTCACGCTATATCGGATCCTTGGTGAACTGGCCTAGCTTCTGGCGCACTTAGCTTCATGCCATGTCAACGAACGCGGATGGGCCCAATTCATCACCAGCCAAATGTACTATTCGTTGGTCGGACGAGACCCTGAGCATGAAGTGGTACCGTTTCTGAAGGCAAATAGCGGCTGGAGGTTTTTGGCCGCTGAAGTTGCTATATTGACGATAGCGCCCCCGCCTGATCGACGAATATACGGCCGTGCTGCGCCAGAGCAATGGCTAGCGGCGTTTGATTTCAAATCCAGATCCTGATTCCAGAGGCCAGTTCTACTTGGTCAAACGGTCGTGCCGCAGAGGTTCCTGCATTGTTGACCGATATATCCAATCGCCCAAAGTGCTCAGCAGTCTTAGCTGCTGCCGCTTCGCAATCTTCCTGTTTCGTCACGTCAGCTTCAATGAAGTAAACTTCACTGCCGGTTTGCTCCGTTATAGTAGCTGCGCTTTGCGCAGCTCGTCAATATTACGTGCACAGATAGCGACTAGAGCGCCTTCTCCCGCTAATGTGAGTGCGGTTTGGAAACCAATCCCTTTACTTCCACCCGTAATTAGCGCTGCCTTTCCCTTCAGTCCCAATTCCAACTATACCCTCTCCCTTCCGTTATAGCTCTATCTTACACCTTTATTCAGGCTATCTAACCTGAATTCCTCAATAGCTTTGGTGATATCCCTCCAGCGTTCCGGGACATCCCCGAGCCCGGAACATAGACGGAAACAAAATAATCGATAAATGAGTAATCTCATTACGGATCAATATTTCATTGATTTCAGACGGTTTGGTCGGTACAAGACGACTTGCCGATCCTCAAATTCACGCAGCGGCAAAAACATCTCTAAGCTCTTCTTATTGGAGCAGCGAGCCGGGAAACGCGGGAGCTCTGAGTCATATTTGGATACATATACGTTGTCTCCGCTTCCTGATGACAGCCGATAGCATCAAATTCGAGGATTGCAAAGCCTTCATTAGGCTCTCTTCAGGTATACATAGCAAGCATTTCTCGGCAATAACGCAAGGCTGCCAGACTGACTACATGTCTGATCTAGCAAGCCCAAACGCTCCTGATTTCTTGGTCATCATGCTGTCTGCATACGCAAATCTGACTTCCTCAAGAGATCTGGTGATTTCCTTCCAGCATTCCGGGACACCTTCAGAGCTCGGAGCATAGACAGAGATCAGATAATCCGATAAATGAGTAATCTCATGACGGATTAAAACTTCTTTGATTTCAGACGGTTTGGTCGGTACAAGACGACTGACCGTACTCTCAAATTCACGCAGCGGCAAAAACATCTCTATGCTCTTCCTATAGGAGCAGCGCGCCGGGAAACGCGGGGAGCTACCTGAGTCATATTTGGAAACATATACGTTGTCCCCGCTTCCCGATAACAGCCGATAGGCATCAAATTCGAGAATAGCAAAACCTTCATCAGGCTCTCTTCGGGTATACATAGCAAGCATTTCCCGGCAATAACGCAGAGTTGGCCAGAAGAATACATGTTGATCTATGCAAGCCCGAAACTGCTCCTGAGTTGTCGATGGATCAATCATGCTGTCTGCAATACGCAAATGTGAATTCAAGGTCATTTGCATGCCAAGATGCACTACCTTCTTCCTTTCGGTTCGGCGGGCCCCGCTTGAAGATGGATCCATTCTATGACTGGCGAATAAGGCGTCGAGATGGGCAATAGCCGGTAAATTGCTCATTCTGGTGAAATGGAAGAGTGACTTTCTGTACTTCGATTTCGTGATTGTTCTGATAATCGCATCAAGCATTCTGCGTACTAATACTGCCATCAGGCTCAAAGGTCAGCTTCTTCGTCGCTACCTTGTCAATGAAGAACCGGTCATGGCTTACGGTCACAACAGCACCTGGAAAATGAATCAGCGCCTGCTCCATGACCTGAATACTCGTCAAGTCGAGATGATTCGTAGGCTCGTCCAATATGATGACGGCCGCGCCGGAGAGAAGGCATTTCGCAAGCGCTACGCGGGCTTGCTGCCCGCCGGATAAATGGCCGATTACTTTATACAAATCATTATCCGAGAATTGCAGCATGGATAGGAACTTATTCACTTTCTTCCGCGGCGCATCTTGGCCGAGCCCGTAGATATTAACCGCATGGCTGACGGTATCCTTAAGGTCGAGCTCCTCCCACATTTGATTGAAGTAGGCATAGCTGACCCCCTTCTCCCAACGAACCTTGCCGGAATCTGCTTGTTCTTGGCCGGTAAGGACCTTGATCATCGTGGATTTCCCGCTTCCATTAGGACCTACGATCGCAATGCGCTCATCCTTCTGAATATCGAATACCACGTTCTCAAAAATCGTCCGCTCCCCGTATTGCTTGCCAATTCCTTCAACCTGACACAGATTATCCGGGAAACGCAGATTCTGATAGATATCTGTAATTAGAACATTCACGGGATTCGGCTCCACACTCTTCTTCATATCAGCCAGCTTCCGGGATAACCGATCCTTCGAGGACTTCCTCTGCGAGCGATTATCGATCGCTTCGGCCTCCATGATGAGGAGCTCCTCCTCCCATTCGAACTGACGGTCCAAAACCTTTTTCCGAAGCTTCTTCTTCTGTATATAATCCGTATAATTGCCGTCATATTCCTGAAAATGATAATTCTCAATTTCAATCGTCTTCGTGACAACGCGGTCTATAAACTGACGGTCATGGGATACCAAGATCATAGCGCCATTGTACCGGTGCAGCCACTGCTCCAGCCAGATCATGCCCTCCATATCCAAAAAGTTCGTCGGCTCGTCCAGCAGCACGACATCCGGAAGCTCGATGAGCATTTTTGCGAGCGCAGCACGGTTCCGCCATCCGCCTGAGAGCTCATCAATCGGCTGATGACGAGAGTGGTCATTGAATCCAAGCTTCGTGAGCACCGTATCCATCTCGACCGATACATTCCAACCATCCTGAAGCTCCATTTGTTCAAACAGCTCGGCCTGACGCTCCAGCAGCTCGTTCATTTCCCGATCATCCATCGCTTGGCCCAGCTTCACTTCCACTTCCTTAAGCTCCCGCTCAATTAGCCAAATATGCTCATAGCATGTCTCCAGCTCCTGCTGCACAGACTTCGTACCGCTTAGCTCCGAGAACTGCGAGAAGTAGCTTACCTTAACCTTCGGATCAACTTCCACTTTCCCGGAGGTCGGCTCCTCCTTGCCCAGTATGAGCTTGAATACGGTGGATTTGCCGGCACCATTACGTCCGATTAGCCCAACCCGCTCCCCTTTGCTCAATTTAAAATAAATATCTCGAAAAATAAGGGAATCTTCATATTTCTTCGTTACATTTTCTAGCCGGATCATACTCACTTCTATCTTCCACTCCTCTAATCTCGCGTTACCTTAATCCCTCTATTATAAATGGACATGCCGCGAATTGACATTCTTTACGATTAATCAGCTGCTCATTCCGTCGTTTTGAAAGCTATCTATGAAATGCTGAGCACTTTTGGGCAGATAACGATCCTTCAACCATATGATGCCAACCTCAGATTGAAAATCCGCATCCTCAATTTTCAGCATCTTTACGATCGTAGTTGGAAAGGACGACATGACGGACTTCGGGAAAACGGTGGCCCCTATCCCCTCGGCAATAAGAGCCATAATGATGGCTACGCTGGAGCACTCACATATAATGTTCGGCTTATAGCCGTGACGTTTGTATTCACTCACCACCTGCTCATGCATTCGCGTCGTTTTATCCGTCTTCAGAGTAAGGAACGGGAACTGTGCAAGCTCTCGCATACTTATCGTCTGATCGCCCGAATAAGGCGTCCACGCGCTTGGAATGACAGCTACGAAAGGATCGGAAGGAAGCGGTAAAATCGAATACTGCTCTGGATAAGTTAACGCCTCGAACGGCAGCCTGGCTATAACCAAGTCAATCGTGCGTTTCTCCAGCAGTTCCCCTAAGTAAAAATGATCCCCTTCGAGAATTTTGAACGTCACCTCCGGGAACCTTTTTCGATACCGTTCGATACGCTGTGGCAAGAGCGAAATACAGGAGACGACGGAGCCGATCGAGAGAACCCCGCGCACGCCTTCCTCCCGTTCTTTAACTTCCTTGATGGTCTCATTAAACTGCAGAAGCAGCAGCTCAGCCTTCTGCTTCAGCAGCTCTCCTGCATCGGTTAGCTTCAAGCGTTTGCCTGTTCGGTCGAACAGCAATACGCCAAGCTCCTCCTCCATAAGCTTTAGCTGCCGGCTAAGCGGAGGCTGCTCCATATTAAGCAGCTTGGCAGCACGTGTAATCTGCCCTTCCTGGGCGATCGTTAAGAAATATTTGAGCTGACGCATGTCCATCGTACTCACCCCGACTCCTATACCTTTAAGGTATGATGATTCAATAAAATAGATATTTTAAATATATTCGATTACGTGGTAGCATTCAATTAACAATGACAACTAGCTGCAGGGAGATGTTCGAGATGACTTATCCATTAACGATAGAACGAACAGAGAAGAAGAAAAGTAAACCGCCTGAGCATCAGCTTGGTTTTGGCAAACATTTTACAGATCATATGTTTATTATGGATTATAACGTAGAGCTCGGCTGGCATCAGCCTCGAATTATCCCTTACCAGCCGATCGTTCTAGACCCAGCGGCGAAAGTATTTCATTATGGCCAAACGATCTTCGAAGGGCTCAAAGCTTATCGAACCGAAGACGGACGTGTTCTGTTGTTCCGGCCGGATCAAAATTTCAAACGTATGAATCGTTCAAACCTGCGTCTGAGCATTCCACAAATCGATGAACAATTCGCGCTGGATGCGCTTCGTCAATTGATTCAATTGGATCAGGATTGGATTCCGGCGACAGCTGGAACTTCACTGTATATCCGTCCATTTCGTTATCTCGACTGAAGCTTATCTGGGAGTTGCCCCCTCCACGTCTTACCAGTTCATCATCATTATGTCACCAGTTGGCCCTTACTACGCGGAGGGCGTAAATCCGGTTAAGATTTTCGTCGAATCCGAATATGTTCGTGCGGTTAACGGGGGTATTGGCGAAGCGAAGACAGCTGGTAATTACGCGGCAGGCTTGAAAGCTCAAGAAGGCGCTTCGGAAAAAGGTTATTCCCAGGTGCTGTGGCTAGATGGTGTTCACCGCAAATATATCGAGGAAGTCGGCAGCATGAACGTATTCTTCAAAATCAATGGAGAGGTTCACACGCCAGCGCTGAACGGCAGTATTCTCGATGGAATCACTCGTAAATCCATTATTCAGTTATTGAAGCATTGGAATATTCCGGTTATCGAACGGACGATTGCGATCGAGGAGCTCTATGATTATCATGCCAAAGGCCAGTTGGACGAAGCTTTCGGTACGGGTACGGCAGCCGTCATTTCTCCAATCGGTGAGTTGAACTGGTGCGATAACAAGATTATTCTTAACGAAGGCAGGACTGGTGAACTATCCGCCAAGCTGTATGACAGCTTAACCGGCATTCAAAATGGGCGGCAAGCTGATCCTTTCGGCTGGATGGTCGAAGGCATTGAGCTGACTTCTAAGCAGGCTTAGCCTGAATAATAAAGCAGCCCTAGAATTCGTTCTAGGGCTGCTTTTTGTCAGGTTAATATAAGGCGGGATTCCCGTTGACGGTACTCTCTGAACATCGTCCCTCGTAATTGCCGGATACACTTCATCCAAAACTGCTGCGCAGCGGCATTATCCTTCAACCAGCTGATGCTCCATCTCCCTTTGAACCGATTGAACATTTCCAGAGCAACCTTTTGTCCGATTCCCCGTCTTTGATAGCTGCGCATAATAAAAAATTCAGCGATTGAGCATTCTGTGGTGTTGTCTTTCGCACTTGCCACCTGCCTAATCATCACAAAACCGGCGAGCTTGCCAGATACTTTAATAAAATAAGCGTACCGGCCTTCTTCCGTCCAATAATGATCCAAATATCGATAGCCATAAGTACCATCGTCGTTGACGTCACCGGCACCATCATCTTCAAACGGACTTGTCTCATACTGATAAAGCTCCAGAAGATTGCGCAGGATGGATTTTTGCTCATAGGACACAGGTACAATTTCCAATTCATCATACATTCATTGTTCATCCCTACCCTGCAGAGGTTTTTATGATTACCAGCCGTATATATTGGTCGAACATTCGGCTACTTCAGGGTTTTTTACCATGCAGGGACTGGGTTTAACTAGATTCAATAAAGCTCTGGCCGCCGGTCGTAAAAGGGAGACACAACTCCAGATACCCGGTTTACTTGCAGCATATCGAGTTCAACTGCGGCGATCACCACCATATCCCGATTCGTCTCACCGACCTGTATCACTCCCTCCTCGTTGAAAGGAAAGTCGCATGGCGTAAACACGCCTGCTTGACAATACCCTTGGTCCACCTGCGGCAGCCCTTCCGGCAGAGACCCAACAAGGCCGCTTAATATAACGAAGAGCTGGTTCTCGATTGCTCTGGCTTGGCAGCAATGCCGAACACGATGATAACCGAAGGCTGTGTCCGTATAAGACGGACATAGAATTAGCACGGCACCGCTCACAGCTGCCAAACGTGCAAGCTCTGGAAACTCGATATCATAGCAGGTCAAGATCGAGATTTTGCCCCACACCGTTTCAAACACATTAAGCTTGTCACCTCCGGTTAATGACCACCGATTCCTCTCCTCTGAAGTTAGATGCAGCTTATTCTGCGTCTCTATACGACCGTCCGGGAAGAACAGGAAGGCCTTATTGACATACCCTTCATTCTCACGGCAAATATGCGTGCCTCCAAGAATGGTTACGTTCAGTTCCCTGCTGCAGCGCTCAAAGAAATGAATATAAGAAGCGGTATAGCTATCCAAGTACTTACAGGCTTCTTCATGTGCCATCAAAGGTTTAAGACTCAACAAATGAGCGGTCACATATTCCGGAAAAACGATCAGATCAGCACCATTTTCCACCGCTTCCCTAGCCTTCACGGTAATCCCCACCCAAAATTGTTCCTCCGTCTTGATGTCCGTAAGTCCGTATTGAACGGTTGCAACAATCAGTGTTTTCATCGGTGACTCCCTCTTCTACGAACGAATTTGTAACGAATAAATATCCGTTCGACGATCCCTGAACGTCAGCACATCCGTAGATTTGCGATGACGCTGCAGAATTTCCATATCGACCTCAGTCATAATAACCGTTTCCGTATTCTCGCTGCATTCACCCGCAATCCCGTCCCTTGGGAATGAGAAATCAGTAGGTGTATATACCCCTGATTGCGCATATTGGATATCCACATTATCAACGTGAGTCAAGTTGCCTACCGTGCCCGCTGTTACGGTGAATACTTGATTCTCGATCGCGCGTGGCCTGTGCACAATATTTTACACGCAGGAACGTCTGGCGATCCTCCGCACAGAACGGCACGAAGATGATCTGTGCCCCTTCCTCTGCGACAATACGCGAAATCTCCGGGTATTCAATGTCGCTGCTTAATTGAATCGATATTTTACCGCAATCCGTATCGAATACTTCCAGCTTGGTGCCTCCGTTAATTCCCCACCACTTCCGTTCATTCGGCGAGATATGAAGCTTATACTGCTGCTCGATGGTCCCGTCCCGGCGGAACAAATGCCCGACGTTATAGATGCGGTTATTCTGTTCAATGAAGTGGGAGCCCCCGATAATGTTGACATTATATTTGACTGCAAGATCCGTGAACAGCTCGACATACTCTGTCGTATACTCGGTCAGCTTACGGATAGCTAAGCTTGGCGAGCGCTCCTCGAGAAAGGATAGCAGCTGCATGGTCAGATTCTCGGGAAAGACGGCAAAGTCTGACTTGTAATCGGCGGATACATCGACGTAATGCTCGCATTGGGTAGCGAATTCCTCGAAGGAATCTATTTTCTTCAACATATACTGAACGACACAGATCCGGACGGGGAAGGACTGCTTATAATGGGTTTTACTGTTTCTCACTTTATAGTCGATATTATTCCACTCGAGCAGCGCCGCATAGTTCATCGAATCCTTGTCATCGGACAAATAATTCGTAATGATCCGTTTCAGCGTAAAGCCGTTCATCATCTGGAAGGTAAGCACAGGATCATAAATATTCTGCTGCAGTACCTCTTCTGCATATTCTCTAGGCGATAATTTATCGTTATAGTTGTGATAGCCTGGAATACGGCCGCCGACGATAATACTTTTAAGGTTTAGACTTTCGGCCAACCGTTTACGTGCTTCATAAAGCCTTCTGCCGATCTTCATCCTCCGATAATCCGGATGGACCATGACCTCCATACCATATAAGCTCTCCCCGCGCGGGTTGTGATTGCGAATAAAGCCTCTATCCGTAATTTCCGAATAGGTATGCTGCTCCATATAATCATCAAAATTGACAATTAAGCTGGAGCAGGAGCCAATAATTTCTCCATCTAACTCCACACATATCTGGCCTTCCGGGAAAATACGCACATGACTTTCCAATTGACTCCTTTTCCAAGGATCCATATTCGGAAAACAGATTAATTGCAGCTCGATGATTTTATCAAAATCAGCTGGTTCAATGGTTCGAATAATCATTTTCTTCTCAAATTGCGCTAATTGATCGGTTGTCATAAGGACGCCTCTTTTACGTTGTGATTTATTCCAAGTATAAGATTGGACTTTACAATCCATATTCGTAGAATGTAAATGGTTTATTAAATTTTACACAAAAAATAACAGACCTAATCATGCAGGCCTGTTCCTATTGTATCCATGAGACTGGAAAGCCAATTCATTATCTGGTCGAATGTCGGTCGTTATCCGAAATTCTTTACATCGTTTGCCCGCAATCAACCGTTATAATTTGACCCGTCATCGAATCTTGCTCCAACGTAGAGCAGATCGTTTGCGCAATATCTTCAGGTGTCGAGATCCGCTGCAGCAGCAGGTTAGTGCTTAGCCGCTCCATCTGTTCCTCTCTTCCGGCCCACCATCTTGTTGCAACAGCGCCTGGCGCCACACAGCATACTCGAATGTCCGGCGCTAGAGCGCGTGCTAATGATTTGGTCAGGCCATGAACTGCTGCTTTGGATACCGCATAAGGCAGTGATGAGCCTGAGCCGGATAAGCCGGCAATGCTGCCGACATTGACGATAGCCCCTTGTTTATTGGTCTTCATGAAAGGAGCCACTGCTCGAGCGCAAAAGAACATCCCCTTTACATTGACTGCATAGAGCTCGTCCCATACTTCCTCGGTTGCCGCTTCTAGATCCGAAAGCGGAATATGACGGGTGATACTGGCATTATTGACGAGCAAATCGATTGTCCCAAACTGCCTTGCAACGGTATTTACCATCTCCCGGACTTCTTGGTCTTGTACCACATCCGCTTGAATGGCCATCGCACGGCCGCCTTTGTTCATAATCAGCCGTACCGTCTCGTCTGCTTCTTCTTTGGAACGCGAATAATTTACCGCGACAGCCGCACCGCGCTCTGCGAGTTCGATGCAGGTAGCTCGGCCAATTCCTGTCCCGCCGCCTGTAACGAGGGCTACTTTGTTTGTTAGATGCATATAACGACACTCCTTCATCAATCACGTTTGGATAATTCTATTTTAAATTACGATCCGAATTCTGTATAATTGAATGTATTGAATGATCCGTTCAATAATATTGAACTACATCCGAGGTGCAATAATGGATCTGAAAACATTAAAAACCTTTCAATTGATCGTATCTCACGGCAGCTTCAACCGTGCTGCTGAGGAATTAAATTACGCGCAGTCAACTGTAACCATGCAGATTCAAAAGCTTGAATCCGATTTAGGTATCCAATTAATCGAGCGCGGGAAGAAGCTTCAGCTCACAGAAGCAGGTCGATTATTTCACGAACAGAGCCTGCATATTGTAAAGGATCTTGAGCGATTACAATCGCGATTATCAGATCTTCAGCTAGGTGAGGCCGGTCATATCAGGCTGGGGGTGACTGAGCCATCGGCAAGTTATCGATTGCCCGCATTGCTGGCGAGCTTTTTATCCCTTTTCCCAAAAATCCGTCTATCTGTGGACATCGCCAGCACTGCTGACTTATGTGAACGGCTTCTTCAAGGAGAAATTGATATCGCGTTATGTTCTGCGCCTGATGTGGGAGCGGAGTTATATTTTGAACCGTTGTATAGGGAGGACTTTGTATTATTAATGCCGGAACATCATCCGCTTGCATGCCAAATGGTCATTGTTCCGGAGGATATTCGGGGGCATCGGCTGCTGATTACTTCAGCAAACTGTCCGTACCGCAGGAAACTGGAGATTACATTACAGGAGTCGGGGGGAAGCCCGCTCGATACGATGGAAATTAGCAGTATGTCCGCCCTCAAATATTATGTTGAAAGCGGATTAGGTATCGCGCTTGTGCCGCGTATTGTCTTGGATCCATTACCGGCAGGAACCATCATGCGACCACTCCAAGGGAGTGATCTTGGTATGGTATGCGGAATTCTTTGCAAAGCTTCGGAATATCCGTTAAAGCTTGCAAGTGCTGAACTATTTCAATTCATCAAGAAACATATGACTGACTATATCCTCCCATACCCATCTGCTTAATTTGCAGCGGATATGCAAGCCGTAGTTTTATTATGAGGAATTAAACCGATCAGTGCTTGTTCCTCCAATCTCCTCGATAATGTTGGATTCCCGGTAACTGACCTGTGTTTGTAATTTGCCTAATTGTTTACGAGAAATCTTCCCTTGCTCGAACAGCGTCTGCAGCTCATTGCGCTCCGCCTGAATACATCCCATTTTCAGCTCTTTCTTCCTTTCCTCGTAATCCTTATCCGTGGCTGCGAAAATCTGTTTCCGAAGCTCGACAATAAGGCAGCGGTAATGGGCGATAACAGGATAGACCGCGGATTCATTTTCCTTATTTTTGTATGAAGTAAGCTCAGCAATCGCTGCTTCAGCAGTTTTAATTCGTGAACCTCCCACGACCTGAAGAGGTCGGGGCTTCTGAATAGCGAAAGAAATCTGCCACCGAATGGCTCATTATGAGCAGCTGCAACTAAGCATGGTGCACAGTTTTCCTCGTAAATTCAGCAACACGGTAAGACCGCGGCCCGGTTCAGGGCTTCTACTACTTCCTGCTTTGCTTATCGTTACGAGGCAAGCCTTCCTAAGAAGAAGCACTTAGGCAGTCCGTAGATACTTTTGGTCGATGATGACTGGTACCACCATGCGAATGTCGCCGTACAAACGGCGCGATAGAATCCCGCATCCGCCATGCACATCCCGATGACGGGTATAGCCGCAACAGCAGCGATATACTCTTCCGGAAGGTTTACGCTTCCGGTTGCAGGCAGGGCATGTCTGCGTGGTACCATGTTCATTCTGTTTCGTTATCGCGATGCCTTTTGCTTTCAACTTGTATTTCAAGTATTCGTACTGTTTGCCGAAGGTCCACTGGCTCATCCGCTGATTATGCATCCGGGAACGCACCCGCTTTCCATTCGTACGCCGCTTTCTGGCGGAACGGCCCCGCTGGATGCCTTCCACATCACCGACCGCGACCTCTTTC
Organism: uncultured Paenibacillaceae bacterium; assembly: GCA_963793665.1. Classification (GTDB taxonomy): domain Bacteria; phylum Bacillota; class Bacilli; order Paenibacillales; family Paenibacillaceae; genus Paenibacillus_Z. The sequence goes on along the minus strand of CAWCBD010000031.1, from coordinate 64,973 downwards.
ACCTTATGTTCCAGGCACCACTCCACAAATGCGCGAGTCGTCTTATGCAGAACATCCCGAATTTGGCGTTCACTCCTGGAGAGCACAAACGTGAGGGCCCGGCGGTACTTTTTCCATTGACGGCTGCCTTTTTTACACCCAGACATCAGGCGGTAGAGCTCCTTGATCTTCATGTTACGCAAACGCTTGATGCTGCGCAGCTTCCGCCCGGTTACGATGAGCGCATGTCCATCTTCGGTGACGGCGGCGATGGCGTGAATTTCACCCGGATCTACGGCGGCGAGCTGGTTCCCGCTTGCCGGCTGGTCAGCGATGCCATCGTCATAGGTGATGGCCAGCTGCAGCCCTTGGTCATAGACACATTCGATTTCCTTCACCCTACCGATCGGTACCCGGGAGATGTGAACCACAACGGGCTTCTGGCGCTTCCCTTGATGAACACCCAGACTGAGCTCAATCCGCCCATTCTCATGAAGGATAAAACCCTGCGCAGCCCACTTCGTGGAGAAATGTTTTTTCTGCCGATACGGATATCGGTGGTGCACATAGCCCTGCGATTTCGCGCTTTTTGCGTTATCCCTGGCCCACAGGTATTTATGGCAAACCGCTTGAACGCTTTGGCTATGGATCGGATACTTGCCTTTCGTGGCCTTTTGAAGATCGGACTTGCCGATCCACTTCCCATGCTGCTGATGATAGGCACGGGCAGTTTCCAGACAGTCGTTCCAAACCTCAGCCGAGACACGATTGCAAGCAAACAGGCGATCCAGATTGGCTTTACTGGTACAGAAGGTGGTTTTATGTACCCGTATCATGGACTCATCCCTTTCGATGATCGATTTCTTGAAAAACCATCTAGCGAAACGTCATGGATTGATATTGATATAGTATTGATTATACCAAACAAATGTTCGTATTGGAAGAGGGTGCTCCCTATTCAGGAAATCATCTCGAGAGGTGCACCGCAGGAAGCCAAAAGATACAAATTCTATTTGAGAGGGCATCAAAGATGGCTGCGATTCAGCTCACCACCTGTAGAGGATGGGAGAATTCTCGCAGCATTTCGTTAAATTTCGCAGGCCGATTTTCTCCTCCATCGTTAAACACTCCCCGCTGCTTTGCCTCTCAGGGAAAAATGCATTCATGAATTTGTTCAGCACGCTTGCGAGCAATATCGTCAGCATACTAAACCGGTTCGTCAATACAAGCTCCACTCTGCGCAAAATCGCTTGCAATCTGCGTGCATCTTCTCGGCTGACTTTCCCTTCCTTCAGTAATTGTTGAATATAGGCTAACTGCACGGCTACGGCATGTCTGTGTGAAATAATCTCAAGCTCCCGGTTTCTAGCGTTATTATCCTGGCTGGTACGATTCATTTTCAGATCAGCAATTCGCTGCTCATAATAAGAAATAACGGATGCAACAGCGAAAGCTCCAGCAAGCGTTAAAGCTCCTCGTACGCCGGAGACTGACAGCAGCACAATGGACAGATAGGACACTTTATCCCTATTATCTCTGCGGCTGTACTTCCCCTGGCTTAACAGGCAAAGCCAGACGAAACGAATAACAATCAACATCACATACAAGATAAGGACATAACCGATTACTTGAAAATTATTGTAGGCGGAAGTTCTAAATATCGATTCCATTACCCTAGGAATGGTATCGCCGGAATCATGGCATGTATAGTAAAGCCGCCAATAATGACGGTTATGAATACGAGACCGACAGCGAGCAATAGAATCGGTGCGCGTAAGCTCCACAGCTCATTCAGAGGTGTTCGTTTCCCATCGTTGAACAGAATCGGTGCGATGAATAAGACAAAGAAGAGCTCCGGATTAAGCGGAATATGAATGTCCACGAAGATGACAATCAATATCCCTAATACGATTTGAATAAGCGGGACCGGTATGAAGGGAATAAACCGGTGGATAACATGAGAAATGCCGATTAATGCTAATAGCGCTAATACATCAAGAAAGATGTCCATTCCTATACATTCCTTTCGGGTACGAATTACTATAACTCTGCTTGCTTCTGCCCTGACCTTCACATAGCTTGTCCACTTATAGTAGATTATCTTCGCTTAATCGCTTCAATGATTCTCTTTAAACGTACCGGTTATTGCCTAATCGAAGATTATTTTACAAAATCCGATTATTCCTTTAAATTGAAAGGTGGAGAATAAATAGAGAGTAGGAAACCATATGATTACTAAACAACTATCCCCATTAGTGAAAACCTTGGATTTGGCCCCGCATCCGGAAGGCGGCTGGTACAAGGAGCTTTGGAAGGCTTCATTCGAAATTCCTAAAGAAGTTTTAGGCGGCAAATACTCCGGATCCCGTTATGCAGCAACGTCGATTTACTTCTTGCTTCATCCAGATGAATGTTCCGCATGGCATACCGTTTTGTCCGATGAGCTGTGGTTATTCCATTCCGGCACCCCTCTCAAAATCAGTTTAGGAGGAACGGACGAGTATCCCGAAACGACACAAGAAATCGTCCTCGGACTCGATATCGAGAATGGGCAGCTTCCGCAAGTATTAGTCCCGGCTAATGTATGGCAGAAAACGACTCCGCTTGGTGATGAACCTACCCTCGTATCCTGCGTAGTCGCACCGGGCTTCAATTATGATGATTTCAAGCTCATTGACCGGACATAATACTTATCCTTTTCCGATGAAATTTTTCATTGACCAGCTTCCAATATAAGGATATACTCATAACAACTTCAAAACCTGACCGTGCCTATGAAGAGCATCCAACTCGGAGACGTTTGTCGGCAAGAATGATCGTAACCGATTATTTCTAAATAAACCGGCACCGCCCGTTATCGCGGAACCAAGCGGATGAATGACATCATGATGTCGTCATCAAGTTGGGTGGCACCGCGAGCAGAACGCTCCTCGTCCCAATCGGACGAGGGCGTTCTTTGTCTTTTTCGCTTGATCCAGCCTCATTCTTCGGCAGATCAGGCAAAGCCACGCAAAAACGTAGGTTATGCTTTCGAGGTCGTTTTCGCTTGATCTTGCCTCATTCTTCGGCAGATCAGGCAGAGCCACGCAAAAACGTAGGTTATGCTTTCGAGGTCGTTTTCGCTTGATCATGCCTCATTCTTCGGCAGATCAGGCAGAGCCACGCAAAAACGTTTAGGAGGTTATCAAATGACAGATCGACGTTACAATTTTAATCCCGGACCGGCCGCGCTTCCTCTTCCCGTTCTCATTCAAGCACAAGAGGAACTCGTGGAGCATCATCAGTTGGGCATGTCGCTAATGGAAATGTCACACCGCAGCAAATATGTAGAGGCTCTAACTGAGGAGACTGAACAGCTGCTGCTTCAAACATTAGGCTTGCCCAAGGGCTATCATGTGCTCTTCATGGGTGGTGGTGCGAGCAGCCAGTTTGCTCTGATTCCGATTAACTTTTTGCCGCCGGAGGCCACTGCCTCCTATGCTCTGACGGGCAGCTTCTCCGAGAAAGCTTACAGCGAGGCAAGCTATATCGGGAATACCCAAATCATTGCGAGTTCCAAGGAACAACACTGGCAGAGCATCCCGAGTATGAGAAACCTGCAGCTGGACCCTGCTTCTGCTTACCTGCATCTCACAACGAACAACACCATCGAAGGATCAAGATTTAATGAGTTTCCAGACACGCGAGGCGTTCCGCTAATTGCGGATATGACAAGTGACCTGCTGAGCCGACAATTGCCTCTGCAATCATTTGCTATGATCTATGCCGGGGCTCAGAAAAACCTTGGACCCGCAGGTGTTACAGCGGTCATTCTCCGTGAGGACATGCTGCAGCATGCTTCCAAGCGCATTCCGCTGATCTTCAGATATGAGACCTTTGTAAATAACAAATCGCTATATAATACGCCGCCGGTTCACGCGATCTACATGATGAATTTAGTATTAAAATGGGTCGTTCAGCAAGGAGGCGTCAAAGCGCTGGAGAAACAGAATATGGAGAAAGCGAAGCTCGTTTACCAAGTCATTGATGCCAGCGAAGGCTTCTACAAAGGAATCATTAACAAAAAAGACCGTTCGGATATGAATATCACCTGGAAAATGGCGAATGATGAACTAGAGCAGCGCTTTATTTCGGAATCCGAACAGCATGGCTTCGAGGGATTAGCCGGTCATCGAAGCGTCGGCGGTTTGCGCGCTTCTGCTTATAATGCCGTGCCAATGGATGCGTGTAAGGCTCTCGCCGATTATATGAGGGACTTCCATCGGAGAAACAGCTGATCCCGTATGTGATACAGGGCATTCACGTTTTATCACAACTCCTTTCCCTTTCTGCGCCCAATTCTGTTACAATGGAAGTTACGATTAATGTTAACGGAGGCTCTTGCGGACTGTGGACTATATTATTTTGGATATTGAATTTAATGGACGAAAATTTGCAAGTGATTTACCGATGGAAGTTATTGAAATCGGCGCTGTAAGGTTGAATTCTTCCCTGCAATTTATCGATGAGTTCTCTTCATTAATAAAGCCGGTTTACTTCTCCAAATTAAATGGATTTATAAAGAAAAAGACAGGCATCCCTCAGGAAGCCATTGATATAGCCGAAGGTTTTCCAAAGGTTATTGCTGATTTTCTCCATTGGCTGGATGCGAGCGAAGAATACCTGCTCGTCACATGGGGCGGTGAGGATTTGAAGCGAATCGTATTCGATACCCGTATGCATAAGCTGGACGATTCCACCTGGATGACAGCTCATTATTTTGATTTGCTAAAAGGCTTTATCCGGTTCCGCAACGTAACGAATGACGTCAGCGTTGAAGCAGCTTTGGTCGATCTAGGCATTGAAGATGACAGTTCCGCCCATCGCGCGCTGGAAGATGCTCGCATGACGGGCGAGATTTTCAAAGCTATATTCGAGCATTTGGATTTTGAACGCATCCAGCAATTCAAGGATGTATACTCAAACGCCAAGGAACGCAAGATGGTCAAGAATGCAATCCGCATCATCTCTGCCCAGAAGGTTGTTCCCAAATGGCAGATGCTGCTGGACAATTTCCTTGCACCAAAAGTTTCGCTCGACGATCCTCGCAAGCTTGCTGAGCTAGAGGCATATTTTGAATCCGAAATGGTTAAGGAACAGCGTCCAACGAGTAACCGGTCAACTCTTGTATAATGCGATTCTTCTAATATTCAGCCCTATGAATGGTTGGTCCCCCAACCATTTTTTGTTTTGTTCAAGGGTGGATTTGAGTGAAGCAATATAGGACCTGATTCTAATGATGCGCGGCTGGCTGAAGGCAGAAGAAATCGTAACGCAGAACCAAAAAAGAAGCAGACCCTCCTCTGTAAGGGCCTGCTTCTCTTTGAAGGTACGAATATGAAGTTACTCCCCGGCAATACCGGTACGCTCCACACTCTCTACGAAGTAGCGTTGTGTGAACAGATACATCAGCAAAATCGGCGCAATGGTCAGCATAACACCAGCCATGATCTGGTTTTGCAGTGTCGGAGCCATACCGAGCGCATCGCCTGCGGACACGCTCTGCGCAGCTTGCTGCACGGCTAAATTTGCGTTTCCGTTGAAGAACGCCATACTTTGCGCGAGGTTAAAATATTCCGGTACGAGCAGGTACATATTCGGCTCGAACAGGTCATTCCAATGCCAAACAACCGAGAACAAGAACACGACGAGCATCGCCGGCTTCGCGAGCGGGAACATAATCCCCCAATACGTCCGGAATGCACCAGCTCCATCGATGCGCGCTGCTTCCTCCAATACATTCGGCAGCCGCCGGTAGAACTGGATGAAGATGAGGACGAACAGCGCCCCCTTCAGCCCATGCCCCATTAGTGCCGGAACGATAAAAGGCAGATGTGTGTTCACCCAGCCCAGATCGAGGAAGAAGGTGAACAACGGCACAACGATCGTCTGCGGCGGAACCAGGAATGTGAAGACAACCATCGCCAGCCAAAGCGAATGTCCTGGAAAACGATAGCGGGCAAACCCATAACCGATAACGGAACAGCTTAACACCTGCAGCGCCGCACTGCCGAACGAGATGATGATGCTGTTCAGCAATCCATGCCAGAAATCAAGCGCCACCATCGCCTCCTGATAGTTATCCATGCTGAACACTCTAGGCACCCAGCGAATCGTTGCATCCGCGACATCCTGCGCTCTCAGGAGCGATTTGGAAATCATATAGAGCAGCGGGTACAGAAAGACGAATGATAAGCTCAGAAGTACGAGGTAGTAGATCGTCATCCCGACAGCACTCCGCCCTCGCTTCACCCAAGACACTTTCCACATCGCGTCAGCCTTATCCCGGTACGCCGCGATCCGATCCAATTTCACCGTATCCACGTCCATTACCCCCTTCCTTCTGTAGCTGCGAGGCTTCTGCGGAAAATAAGAAACACAATTCCAAGTACAAGTGAGATGACGATAAAGTAAATCCAGCCCATCGCCGATCCATATGCATAATTGTTGTTGGCGAAGACACTATTCATAATATAATCCATGACCTTGTTGTCCGCCTTCGTGAACGAATTGACAATACTGTACAGCGTGTTGACGAACAGCATCGGAGTAATCATCGGGAACGTTACTTTCCAGAATGCTTCCCACTTCGTTGCACCGTCGCAATGCGCCGCCTCATACAGCGATGGAGAAATCGTCTGCAAGCCGGCAATAAAGATAAGAATCTGCACACCGGAATCCCACATGACAAGCGTCAGCGAATCCGCATACTTCAACAGCGGTTCAAGCAGTTCACCCGGTATAAATCCGTTCAATTTACCGAACAAATCATATTGATAGAATATCGGCAGCTGCGCGGCGCCCTGCTGAAGCAGCTCCTTCAAGATCGCGCCTGACGCGATAATGACTGGAAGGAAGAAGATACCCCGGAAGAAACCGCGTCCTTTAATTTTTCCATTTAGCAGAAGTGCACTGAACATGGCGAATATGAGGATGAGCGGTACCTGAGTCAGCATCGTCGTCAGTGTTGACTTTAGCAAGGGCAGGAAATCGACGTCGGTCGTGAACGCCTCCCGGTAATGCAGCATCCCTGAATAGGTCGCAATCAAACCGTTCTTGCTCATCTCCAAATTGTTCAGTGAATAATAAAATGACTTTCCAAGCGGGATAGCCATGAATAAGAGGAAACCGATAATCCAGAGCGATATGAACGAATAGCCTTCAAGGATATGGCGTCCTCTCATCGAAAATCCGAATTTTTTCTTCATGGTCATTTCCCTCCGGTCTGAAACGTATAGCCGAGAGCCGGTATCGATATGCCTGCCAAATTAACAGCATCCGTGCCGTAATTGACGAGTACTTGTGTTCCGTTCTCATAAGTGGTCCGGTAGACACCTTGACCCAGCTTCTCGTGGTTCGTGATCGCTTTATTCGCGATTTGTGCATATACATCTTTGATTGCTTTATACTCTTTGGTTGACGGCTGCAGCCATTCCGACAGCTCAGAGCTCCACAACCGATCCTCCATCGTCCGCTGCAAATTGCTCGTTGGAGCATTCGTTAGCTCCAGGCTTGGCAATGCTCCATATTCCAGCATCCGCAGCATTTCGGTTGCCGAATCGTCGCGCAGGTTAGCCGCTCTGGCCGTGTATGGAATCAGGCCGTGCAAAACAATCTGATAGAACGGAATCGTCTCGTCGAGATAAATAAAATGGCTCGAATCAAGCGGTGCATTGTCGATCCGGTTCACATGGCCAAGCATATACGCAAAGCCGTAGTCTACCGCTGTCTTGCCTACTTTGCCGCGGATCTCATCGGTCGCCTTTACCCATGTTTGGGCCGTCTTATCACGGGCAGTCAACGAATCCGGATCCAAATCCGAATACAGCGTATCTCCCCAGTAGGCCAGCTGTACCCCTGCGATGCCCAGATCGGCGAAGTCATCCAGCTCCTTGTTGACATGGTTCTCTACGACACGCGAAGGCTTCATCCAATAGAACATTTCATCTGTTATTGTTCCAGCGGTTCGAGACATAAATAGTTCGGGCTTTCCTTTACTTCCCGATCCATGCCGCGAATCGCATCCTTCTTTTTGCTCATGCCGTCACTTTTCTCATACGCCCGCGCATAATTCGCCTGAAGGTAGAGGGAGACACCCTTTTCCTTCGCATAAGCAGCAAGCTCACGCAAATCTTTGGCCCCGCCAAGCTTCTTCTCTACCGGAAAATGATCGGGCTGATCGCCGTATATACCGTCCTCGGACCATCCCTCGAACGTAAGCTCCAGATCTGTAACACCTTGCCCTGCATAATCATCAATAAGCGCTCGTGCCTGATCGAACGTCGTCATCTTGACGAATGTCGTTCCGATAATTTCATCGCGTTCGAGACCGCCATAAAGCCTGATGTTCAGCGGAACACCTTTGTGCTCAATCGCTTTCACGTTCTGCTCCTTCTGCAAATAACCGCGGTAGGCTTTGGCCATACCGACATAACCGGCATCTTCACCTTGCAGCAGCAGGTAACGGACTTTTCGGTCACCTTTGATCTTTTCTGCTTGGAAAAACGGAATTTGACCGGATGTTCCGATAAAAATAACATCCTGCTTACGGTACAGGAACTCCACTGAAGTCCGGTACATTGGAATCGCTCGGATTCCTGATGGTGTCGCATTAATCTTCGCGTCGTATTGTCCGCTCGTCACGATGCCGACGGAACCTATTCCCCCGCGATAGTTACCGAACACGGGCAGAGCGATCTTCTCCTTCGGAGATAACGCCTTCTTCCAACGGTCGTCGATATCCGTATTGTTCGCCGCATCATAATCGGAGTCCGCACCATAGATGACTTCGGAATATCCGGAGAAGAACTGTGGGTGAGTCTTCTTATATTTGATCAGCGCTCCGGAGCCGTCAGGCACGAACAGCGCGCCCTCCTCGTCACCCGATGCGGCATTCCAGAATGGCAGCGGCTCAATACTGACGAACTTGGCCGTACCTTTCTCTTTAAGCGATTTACTCGGAATGGTTACTTCCAGACCGTCTTCGGTCAGTTTATAAAGGATTGCGAAGCTGAGCTTCTCCTTCGTCAGCGTGAACGATACCCGGACGCCATCCTCGGTCTGCTTAATCGTGAATTTGTTCGTCTTCTCTTTCAGCGTGTACGTCTGTACGGTGTCCGTTCCTTCGGTATATTTCACATGAACGGGCGAATCCATATACTTCTTGTTATTAGGCATTGTCGTACGCGGTACCTGTGGCGAGCCGAGCCACTGTATCTTCGTTGCCTTATCGACTACCCGAACATTACCTGACTTCTCATCGATGTAAAGCTCATAATGGTCGTTCTCCATCATCTTCTTCACAGCTGTGACGGGCGACAGCTTGTCGGTGGCTGGAGACACAGCAGGCACAGCCGGCTTAGCTTCTGCCGCTGATACAGACTCTTTCCCGCTGCCGGCTTGTTCAGCAGCAGGCTTTTCAGCTGCACGCCACCGATTGCTGCGCTCCATCGCCGTCTGTTGAACTTAACGCCTTAGCGTTATCTGTTGATGTCTCACTAGTTTGTGCAGCCGCTGTATCTTCGCCATTTCCTTCCGCTGTTCCGAGGTAAGGATACACACCGACGACGATGATCAACACCGCCGCGATTAAGATCCACTTCCGTTGTTTGAACATCCTTCGTCCTCCTACCTTCGAAAATTGACTTCCTGCACGACTTCCGCAGCAAAGTTGATCAGCTGATTCACTAGACCGAACATAAGAATGCCGATGAACCATATGATCGCAACGCCGACAAGACTGAGCAGCGTAATCCAAATGACTTTGAGCGGCTCGAAATCATGAAGAATCTTAATCTTCACGAGCATAAGCCATCCCGACCAGCAAATTGCTGCATGAATCAAAAACGTATACATTGAGCTCTCATCAAGCGCCAGCAAATTGGTCAACAGCGTAACCGGCACGATCATTACCGCGTAAGGAACGAGCGCATATGCGCTGCCGACGAACACTTCCTTGAATTTCCCTTCTCCATCAAGGATGGCGCTGACGCCCCAGTTCGAGATGCTCCAAGTCAACCATGGTACTACCATCCATACGATCTCGTGCAAATACGAGATTTCGTAGGGCTCCCGTGTTTCGAACGCGTAGCCTGTCAGCAGAATGGAGACCATCCGGGCCAAATAAACGATGGCGACGATAACGAGACCATCGATCCACCTGAATCCGCCTCGGCTCCTGAATGTCGTGATAAAAATTAAATGGATGAATGATGACTTGACGCATCAGACGAAACGTTTCGATCACCGGATGTCCCTCCCTTCAGAGCTTTATTAACTGTACGATTCATCCACAGTACCTTGCCAGCACGCCACATACGCGGCAGGATAAGACGCAGCATCACAATGATCGCTGTGATGATGATACAGATCACAGCAAAGTGATCGCGGGTGTACTGCTTGCGATACTCCTTGAACGCAAGTGAATAGTCGACGCGCGAATTTGCCAGCTTGAAGTAGCGCATCGCTTCCTTGTAATCCTCTGCTTTGTAATGCGACTTCCCAATGGCTAAATACGCGAGTTCGAAATTGGCGTTCTGACGGAGCACCTCCTGCCAGAGCCCTTCCGCTTCATCGTATCGGCCGTCAACGTAGAACTTCGACGCCTGCTGGACGAGTTTAGCAAAAGGTGTTGCTTTGAACATGTCAATCCGGCTGCGGCCTTTGTCCACAACGTACATGACACCTTTGGACGACTGGGCAATGCTCGATGGCGTGACGAACAAACCATTCTGTTCACCAAGCCCGCCGAACACAAACAGCAGATTGCCCAGCTTATCGTATTGAAATACCTTGCTCGTCTGCAGGTCCAGTGCTGTCATAATCCCGTCATTATCTACCGTAATATCGATAAACGATGGGACACTGAATGGACCATCATCAGTAAACATGTCGCCGAAGCTTCGCCCGATAGCTAGCGTATCAACACCGACTGGCGACAGGCGCTTAAGCTGGTTGATCTCGGTTCCAAGCGTAGTGGTATAGATAAAACCTTCCGAATCCTGCACCGCATTGGAAAACTCCAGCGGCTTCACAGTAGCGATCTTCGACCGCTGCTCATCGCTTGCTACGAGTTTAACGAATAATCGGCTCCAGCTAAACCCGACATGGTTAGCGCCATAGAACCCCCGGAAGCTTCCCTTCGGATCAATCTGAATTAGCCCCTGCGTGTTGCCATCACTGACAACGAACATATAACCCCGCTTATCGACGAGCAGTTTCGATGGGGAATAAGAGAAGGTCTTACCGAGAAGCGGACTGTCTGGCTTGCCGATCTGTTTGATGAACTTACCATCAGGACCGAACACTACGATGCGTGCATTCTTCGTGTCCGCAACGTAGATTATGCCTTCCTTCGTAACGAATACGCCTTTGGGCTCACTAAGCTTGCCATCCCCGTCTTCATCACCGATTGTATCGATATACTTGAGTGAAGCATCCAGATGTATGACACGGCTGTTTCCTGTATCCACGATATACACTGAATCGTCATCTGCTACGAATACATCTTCAGGTGCGCTGAACGCACCTGTCGGCAAATCATATCCATCAATCGATTGTTCATACATATACCCGTTGATGGAGTGGACATCGCCGCCCTTCTTCACGTACGTATAACCTTGATAGGGCGCGCTTGCATACACAGCTCCAGAGCTAATTGAACAGATAAGGGCGAGTGCCGCGGCGGCGGCTGCAATCTTCTTAAGTGCTTTCATTGTTGCCCCCCTATTCTTTCAAGCCTGAATGGGCCATTGTCTGAAGGACCATCCGCTGAGTCATGATAAACACGACTACGATCGGAATAATCATAAGAAGGCTCGCTGCGCCAAGCGTACCGACCCGGGCAATGACGCCCGCACCGCCGCTGATTGTTTGAATTGCCAGCGGAAGCGTCTTCATATCGTTGTCCGTCGTATAGACCATTGCCGGGTACGGATCATTCCATGCACTGATGAAGCTGAACAGAGCGAACGTCGAGATCGCTGGCTTCAGCATCGGCATAACGACGACCCAAAATATTTTCCATTCCGTTGCCCCGTCCATCCGCGCTGCTTCAAGCAGAGCATCAGGAATCTGACGCAGAAATTGCGTCATCAGGAACATGCCGACTGGCGCTGCCAGATAGGGCAGAATAATCGCCAGATACGTATTTATAAGTCCGAGCTTGCTGATGAGCAAATATTGCGGAATCTGCACGACGAGCGGAGAGAACATAAGTGCGAGCACAACCATGCCGAAGATTGTGCTCCCAAAGCGCATATTATGCTTCGCGAGCGGATAAGCCGCCATCGCCGAAATAATAACGCCGAAGAAGACAATACAAGAGCTGACGAACAAGCTGTTAAAGATATAACGTGAGAAGGGCACAGACGAAGTACCCGTTATAAGCAGCAAGTCGCGGAAGTTGATCAGCGTCGGATTTTTAACGAAAAATCGGGGCGGGAACAAAAACAGCTCACTTACTGGTTTAAACGCCGAAGATATCATATAGACAAGCGGCAGCAGCATGAGCAGACCGAGTACAGTCAGAAACAAGTACAGCGTAATGCCGCCGATATCCACTCGTTTGCCTTTCACTACTCCTTCCATCCCGGTTCAGTCCCTTCCTAGCCATTTGAAAATAAGGCGGTTAAGTCCGATCATCATGCAGAACAAGACGACGGCAATTGCAGCTGCATAGCCCATTTCGAACTTGATGAATGCATAATCGAACAAATGGGCCAAAATCGTATGTCCCGCATATAATGGGCTTGGCAAGCCGACGAGCTGAATGCTGACATCGAATATGGTAAGAGAACTGACGATCTGCAGGACGGCGCCGAACAGCAGCTGCGGCTTTACCGATGGAACTGTAATATAGAGCAGCTGCTGCCAGCTGAACCTGATACCGTCGATTGCACCCGCTTCATACAGATCCTTTGGTACATTCTGCAAGCCCGCCAGGAAGGCGAGAAACCCGACCCCCATCGACATCCACAGTGATACGATAATAATAACCGGTACGATGGAATGAACGTTCTGCAGAAACAAGTAAGGCTCATCGATAATGCCCAGCTTCATTGCATAATAGTTCAGCAGCCCTTTGCGGTCGCCGGCAAACAAGTACAGCCACACAACCGACATCGCAATGGCGCTTGTAATTGACGGTGTATAGAAGCACAGCGTATAGAAAAAACGGTATTTAATCGGAATTTGACTAATCAGCCATGCCAGCAGGAACGACAGCACATAACCGACAGGCCCGGTAATAAAAGCGAATTTCAGCGTAATGCCGATCGCCTTCAGGAAGATATCATCGTCTACGAAGAGCAGCTTGTAGTTGGACAGCCCGATAAACTTCGGCGGCTCCATAATGTTGTAATAGGTGAAGCTCATACCGATTGAGGTTATTACCGGTATGATCGTAAAAAGCGTGAACAGAATGAGGAACGGGGCAAGGAAAAACCACGATACCCGATCCCGCTTCATATCCCTCCAAAGTACGGCCAGCTTGCCCGGTTCACGGAGGCGGGCCTCCGTATGCTTGATGCTTGCGGTCTGCGTTTCGCTTATCATGGGCTGTCGCCTCCTTGGTGCTAGTTTCGGTCGATTTCGCAGTCGTCTTTGGTTCCTGAACCGGCGGGTCAAGACCAAATTCTTCCCGTTTCTTCCGCAGCTCCTTATTGATCGCCCGAACGCCTTCCTCGACCGCCTCACGCGGAATTTTCCCGTTCAACACGACTTCGTTCCAGATATTCGCGATATGACGAGTCGTGTAATAGCCGCCAATCACGACTTCACGTTCCTTGAACCACTCCCACTGCTCCATAATGGCGTTAATATCGGTCGTGGACCATGGCATCCGTTTGAGCGCTTCGATATTCGCCGTATTCCAGCGTGCTTCTACGCCGAGCAGCGATTCCAGCTCCGTACCGAACCGTTCCTGGGTATCCGCACTCGTCCACCATTTCAAGAATTCCCATGACTGATCCTTCATGTCCGTACTTTTGAAGATCATGCCGGTTTGCGCAAGCCCGCCAGTCGAACGGTTAATCTTGCCGTCCGCCTGCTGGATGCCCGGCATCGGCTTCATGCCCCACCAGCCGGTCAATTCCGGCGCAGCCGTCGACAGCAGCACGTAAGTGGAGTAGTCCGCTACGCCGATCGGCATTTCACCGGACCGGAAACGGTTGTAGAAATCGGCCTGCTTCTGAATTTTATAGTTCGTAAACAATCCCGTCCACATCTTAAACGCCTTCAGCGCATTCGCACTGTCTAAATTAGACTGAACCCCGTTATTCTTGTAGAACTCTCCGCCATTCTGGAATAAGAACGGTGCGAATTCATTGATCGCCAGCTGCGGGTTATTCGCCGCATGCGGATAATAGAAATCCATTCCGTTCTGCTGCAGAATCGGAATGAAATCCATTACTTCCTCCCACGTCTCCGGTATCTCCTCTTCCTTGTAGCCGAGCTGCTTCATAATATCTTTGCGATAGAACAGCATGTTGAAGTTCTGATTCTCAGGCAGCGCGTAGTCTGCCGCCATTATACTTGATACGGGATAAGCGCCCCGGGCCGGAACCTGGCCGCAATTTCCTTGTAGTCTGGAAATCCTGCAAATTCACAAGTCCGTTACGGACCGCATAATCGATCGGCACTTCGCCTTCGACGCCAAGCGCAACGTCTGGTGCGATGCCCTGCTGTATTCGCGAGCAGCAGAACCTGCATCTGATTCGCCGGGATGACGTTCACGTTGACTTTTATGCCCGTATTGGGCGTAAAGTCCTCATCGATCATCTGCTTAATGATGTCGACCCAGTCGCGGCCGCGGGCCACCCATACATCCAGCACCTTCTCATCCTTGTAGATATTGCCGACGCCGCTGTAATCCTTCGTGAAGGAATGGAAGAAATCATAAGTCATCGTTCCTGTTCGTGCGACCCAGCCTGCGCTTGCTCTTGGCCAGGACTGATCCGGCGACTTGACGATCAAATAGTCGAGCAGCAGGCTTTGCTTCGTCATCCCGTTTACCCATGTGCCAAGCGACGACTGCAGATCTGTAAACTGCTGCATCCGCCCTGGAATGGACGTCGTGTCCTTGGACATGCTGATCATCGCGTCCCGCGCTTCATACAGGGTGCTTACTTCTGAGCTGCCTTGCGTAACACCAACGTCATACAGCCCATTAATCGCATCGTCAAAATGCTTCGCCATCATTTCAAGCCTCGGAACAAGATTCGTAATGTTCTGCTCCAGCTTCCAATCGCCGTTCGGATCCGGATTCGTCCCGGTTACCTGAATAACCTCACGACCGAGTAATGACATTTTGCGGACATTATCGGTTACCGATTCCAGCAGCGGCCCAACCGCGCCGACCTGCACTTCCATACGAATGGTGTGCTTGCCCTTCTCAAGGTAGTACAAGTAAGGTTCTGATCCGTCCTTCACTCCGAACTTAGCGATTTGGAATTCCGCCTTATAAGGGAATAAAATTTCATTCATTTCCTTAAAAGGCAGCTTGCCGTCGATCATAACCGAGCGCTGAACCGGAATCCCGTTCAAAAACCACTGCCCGAACCGGGCGCCAATCTCATACAAGTCCGCTCTCCGGCACCTCAACATCCCATTGCGCCCACTGGCCGCCTGTCCGCCAGCTTGACCCGCCGAAGGTATTAAGTACAACGGCATCTTTGTTGAATGGCTCAGTATCGGGCTCCCGGTCTTCGATCCGCTTGAGCGTAGGATCGGACCGCAGCACTGCTTTCTCTGCCTGCACTTTAATGAAAGTCCCTGTTGTCGCCTTATAACCCTTGTCCTCATACTGCTTCCGAACTTCCTCATAAGCAGGAATCTGCTTCGGAGAAAATATGTAAACGGCTCCGATGGCGCCTGGCTCTCGAATATTGCCAATTCGGAGCGTATGTTGTCCTTTGGTCAAATAGTAGCGAAACGGCTCGTAGGTTTTGCCCTCCGAATCGCGGAAGTCGCGATACTGCCATCCTGTTACTTCTTCCCTGCGCGGATTAAATTCGTTGTTTTGATTATCAAACCACGTTTTTCCTGCTTCCTGCCACATCCGTTGAAATTCCAGTTTCTTAGACTGATAGAACGGGTACGCTCCGTCGAGCTGTACACTTCTGACGAGTGAGGAACGCTTGCCCTCCATCGCATAGTAGTCCATTCCCATCTGGTAAAAGCCATCCGAGGGAATTTGGAATGAATATTCGACCCAACTGTCCTCATCCACCAATGCCAATGCACCGCCATCACGGCTGCCTAGCTTCTGCTCTTCATGCACACCCTTACCACTGATGGCCGAATACTTGAGTGCGGACAGCATTAGATTGAAATCAGACGCGTCCTTCGCGCCTTTCTCTTTCCAGTTGCTGTAATAGAGCGGATAGGAGGCTTCAAGATTGCTTCCTCCATCTTCCAATACCGAGCTTTCATCAACACCGGTAAGTTCTGGTATTGCAGCCATTGCAGTATCGTCGTAGCCCCGCGTACCGTTCCACCACACTAGGAAACAGACCGCGGCAAGTATAACTAGAATGGACACTTTGAACTTTCTGAGTAAACGTAACACCAAGGAGCACCCCCTTGCCAAATGAGAACATACGAACCATCCGCCTTAAGGGGATGGTTCGTATGCCGCTAACCATTACTTTTGCTGCAGCAGTTTAAGCAATTTTTCCTTCTCTGGTTTCAACTTTTTCTCAACATCCTCTTGAGCCTGTTGAATCGCAGTCTTGGAGTCAATGTTCTTATCAATCGCCTTGATGACGTTGTCAAGCCAGATCGGCCATGACAATCCATCGAGTGGTGTATACCGTCTAACCGGCAGCTTGCCCGTGAGAGAAGAGTAGAAATTAAAGTCTACTTGATCGCCGAGGTATGCATTCGTATGATTGACATACCAGTCTTGGCTCGTAATGTTCTTCCAGTCCGGCTGAACCGATTGCTCAAGCCACAGCTTCCACGCCGCATCCGAAGTCGTAACCCACTCCGAGAATGCCCATGCTGCTTCCTTGTTCTGGCTTTGAGCAGGAATGACGAACGTCGAGCCGCCTGCGCCGAAATTCAGACCGAACGGTGCATTAGTCGTTCTCCATTTCCCTTTTTGCTCTGGGAAGTTGATGCTCAGGTCACGCGGCGCGTAAGTGCCCGATACGTACATGACGGATTCGCCCTTCTTCACGCGCTGCTTTCCTTTATCGCTGTAAATACCATCGTGAGGCGCAATTTTCAACTGATTAACGCGCTTGCTGATATCAAGGAACTTCACGAACTCATCTGTATTACGCACCCAGTTCAAATCTTTATCGTAGTAGCCTAAGCTGTCGCCCAGCCAGTGCACTGGCGAATCACGCCATTCCATTGCCCACTTGCCATTGGCTTTGAGCGTCTGTGCGAGTGTGAAGAAGTTATCTGGGTCTTGGATATATTCACCAAGCTCAGTTGGATCAGACGGAAGGCCAAGCTCTTCGAAAATGTCTGCGCGGTAGTAGGTAACCGACGGTGTTACGTCCCACGGCATACCAAGCAGCTGAGTGCCATCGATCGAAGACCAACGGTTCCAGTTGTACTCCGAAACCTGCTCTTTATATTTGCCTGCGTTATACGGCGGTTGAAGAAGATCGGTTAATACCCCGCCCGTACTGTACCGCGGGAATTGCCCTTGCTCGACAAGTGCAACGTCTGGAGCGCCTTTGCCCGCTGCGAGCGTCGTCTGAAGCTTGTTATGCAGATCGCCAAACGGAACGAATACCGTCTTGAGCTTAATGTTAGGATAAACAGCATTAAACTGCTTTGTAAGTTCGGCATCAGCCTTCTTGTTATCCAAGAAAGTCCAGAACGTGACTTCACCTGTAAGGTTAGGATCCACTTCGGATTTTGGAATGCTAGCCGTATCTGCGGCTGGTGCTGCATTGCCAGAATCGGCATTCGTCGCTTTCGTATTGTCAGCGCCTTCATTAGCTGCATTGGCATTATCGGCATTATTCGCTGCGTTGTTGCTCTGCAGCTGCATTTGTCTGTTCGTTATCCGGCGTGTTCGTTTTGCCGCTTCCACTCGAGCAGGCAGTTAAAACCATCACTAACGTTAACAATAATGTAAATCCCTTTGCCCATTTTCTCAAATTAAACGCCTCCTTTGTTTACAATCATTAAGCCCCTCTTTACGAATAAACAAAATAAGTAAACGTTTGCAATAAAATGATTCAAGTCACTTGATAATCCTTTGAACTCCTGCCTTAACACGAACAGAAACCGCTTACATTCATTCTTGTTGATTGGTGCTCCGAACCGCGGCATACGGATTTTCAATCGATTTTAAAATCAACCCCTTGTAAGGTTAATGATTGTATTAACCTATTAATATATATATTTCACTTTTATTCTAACATGAAATATTTTCTTTTCAACCCTATTTTTCGGGAAACTTGCAAAGTCCCCCATAAGAGCTACGGTTTGACTGCTTGGGAAACAGCAAAAAGAGCGCCTATTCTGCAAGACGCTCTTCCGTCATATGAACTTTCCTTTATAATAAGTGAGAGACTTACTCCTAGCATAAGGAAGTATTAAACGGGCAGCCTGGGGTATTTGTTTGTTAGAGTCTTTATAGACCAAGGCGTTTTCTTTAGACACTTACCGCAATTAATGAATCTAGCTATTTTAATTCCGGTGCCGCTTCTGAATTTCATGCAAGCCTAGGATGACAGTAATCCATTCATAGCTGTCCACATGATTCGAATGATTGTGCAGACAATAGGCTGATGCCGCGAACCAGCTGCTCACCTTCTCGAATGAAGCAGCCAATCGTTCATTGCTATCTCGGATTTCATACTCGCGGGAAAAGGCTGGCGATGTGATTTCGTACGTCTCTCTGCCATAGGCTTCGTACTCATACCTTTTGCCCAAAAAAGACAATCGATTGCGAAGCAGACCTCTTTCTACTCCTGCTCTATCTGTCACATTCCACTTGTTCGAGAACAAGCGGAAGCTGCCGCTATAGAGCTGGCCGCCCTTCTGGCCATAGACATCAAGAGCTGATCCGAAGGAGCTTCGCAAATCAACCTCACCGACTCTTTCATTGCTCTCATTCAGAATCTCCGTCTGACCCGCGTTGAAGAAATTATCTCTGAAATATAAATCCACATAACCGCCTCCTCTCACACTACAAACAGAAAAAATAAAAGAAATTCGGATTCATTTTCTTAATAGGATGACTCTATTCATGGGAAATGGCAACCACGATCGGGGACGTTCTAGAAGCTGGTGGCTTGATGTTGGTTTCGATGAGGTTACCGAGCATCCGATTATCTATAAGGATTTCTTTTTCCTTACGCATGAGCCCATGTACATGAATAAGCATATGCCCTTCGTTAATGTTCATGGTCATATTCATAGCCAGAAATATGAAGGGAAGAACTATTTTAATGTATGTGTGGAGCATTGGGATTATATACCGATAACCTTCGAGCAAATCCGGGACTCCGTTGTCGCTGGTGAGGAGCAATAAAGTCTAGGTATTTTTGAATTTATCCAGGCATTCCTTACAAATACAAACTTTGTCATTTTTCTCCTTGTCCAGCAATTCGAAGATGGCTGGCGGGAAAGTTTCGCGTATACACCAGCAGCCCTCACTTGCTGTAATATCACATTTATTGTTTCTTGCACATATTGGACAAAGCATCCATATCATTCCTCTTTCGAATAGCGGTCCGTCCTACTCCCCAAGTAATGGATGGCTGATATTCATTAGAATACTATAAGCGCTTCGATACCTCTGCTCTGCATCGTCCCCGCCCTGCTCGTAGATCTCGATGTATGAGGCAGCTTTCTTCAGATTATCCTCCAAGGATGGATAGAGTGAACGCCGTGGTGAAGATAAGCATCTATTCATAGAGGGAATGAAGCTTATCGATATTGGCTTGTATCGGCCGATTCAGGGCTGAATGGCGGGGATTTCGCTGTATTTCTCTCTCCCGCTTATTCCGTAGCTCTTCCTCATGCTGAGCCAACCTCAATCGGAGCTCCTCGATATATGGCTGTTGAAGACGCTGCTCGTCTGCCGCATAGAACTGGAAACTAAACCGACCCGTCTCGATCAAATATTCCTCATTGAGCAGAAACAATTGGTGAAGAGGCATTTCGTAAGGAGAGAACAGCAATTCGCCCCATTTGTCCTGATTATGCAGAAATCGTGTAAGCAGTATTGTCCTTCGACTAAGATCGAGATACAGAATCGAATCCACCTTAACCACGATTCGTTTGAAAATATCGCCGAAACTGCTCCCCATTCAGCTGCTGCGATACGATAAAAGATTCCCAAGCCGCATTAGCGTCATTAGCGGAACAGCTGCCGAAGCTCGCAATGATTAAACGAAATGTTCCGTTCCTTATTTATCGCCAGCCAATCCTGATCAATTAGGAACAGCGACTGGAAACTGTTGGATTTGTAGCTCCGCAGACGGTGCTCAATCCTTTTCCTAAATGCAGCGTCGCCTCGGAGAGTCACCATATAATCAATCGTCCACAGCTCTCCATTCGGGAAGGACACTAGAAAGTCGGGGACAAACGAAAGCTCCTTTTTAAATAAGTAACCCTCTTGGACCGTATAATAGCCTTGATCAGCTTCCATTAACGCCTCGAAGATCATTTCCATCGCAGCTGCTTGTTTTAGCGCTTTCTCATTATTCCTCTCCCGTCCAGCCGAATAAGTCGCATAGTTACGCTCCCCTGCGCAAGCCTCCGCATTATAATGCCGAAAGATAGCCTTATCTTGAAAAAGCACCATTACGACACGTTCATTACAGCAGCTGCAAGTTAATGAACCCTTTTCTCTAGAGAAAAGGCGATACTTTTCTTCGAAAAACGTATGGATTTCCTCAGGAGAAAGCTTTTTCCTCACCAGCTCATTTCGTTCTCTCTGAATGTTTATCGTCTCGTTATGCAGCTGGGCTGTTTCCACGGTGTACCTCCTCACTTCTTATTTAGTACGAGCTATTATCGTAACACATCAATCTGCTTCATGAGGGTTGAATGTTGCAATGTTTAGGGTTATTTTGAGAGAATATAGCTCCAAAGGCATTACCCTCTTCTAAGTGACAAAACTGTCACTTAGCTTCCTGTTACATCGATGGTTAGAGACTCCATATCCGCTTATAGTAAGGGCATGAACAGGAGGGAACACAAGATGCAAAGCGTCATTCAAACGAAAAATTTATCCAAAAACTACGGTAAAACACAAGTGCTGCGCAATATCGATTTAACGATTACGGGAGGCGAATTCACAGCCATTATGGGGCCTTCGGGATCGGGAAAATCCACATTAATGAACGTACTCTCAACAATTGATCTGTTCACGGGAGGCGAAGTGTGGCTGAATGGACAGTCCTTACTCGACCTCAATAAGAAGGCATTGCGACAATTCCGCCAGGAGCATATGGGCTTTATTTTTCAAGACTACAATCTTCTCGACACGTTAACAGTCAAAGAAAACATTCTGCTTCCGCTCTCCTTGCGTAAATTCTCGGTCACAATGCGATGGAACAGCGATTACAGCCTATTGTAGAGGCATTGAATATTACCGATATCCTTGGAAAATATCCGAATGAAATCTCTGGCGGCCAGAAACAGCGGGCTGCATCCGCTCGCGCAATCGTAACCAATCCAGCGATAGTATTCGCCGATGAACCGACTGGAGCGCTGGATTCCCGCTCAGCAACGCAGCTGCTGGAACAGCTTGTCAGTCTCAATGAAACATTCAAGACGACAATCATGATGGTCACTCATGACATCTATGCGGCCAGCTATTGTAAACGGGTGATTTTTCTGCGTGATGGCGGTATTGTGAATGAGCTTTATGCCGGGGACCAGCCCCAGAAGACGTTCTATGAGAGAATCTTGGACACGCAGAGTGTACTGGGAGGCAAGCAGCGATGAGCTTGCTCGATCTGACGAAAAGGAATGTTCAGCGTAATTTCCGCTTGTATACCATCTACCTGTTATCCATGATTATAGGGGTTGTTATCCAATTCACATTCTCGTCCCTCATGTACAATCAAGATATATTGGATACGCTCCAAAATCGCGATAATTTTCGGAATGGTGTTATTATTGCTTCTGTTGTCGTGTTTCTGTTCATTATTTTCTTCATCCTGTATGCCAATTCATTCTTTATGAGACAGCGAAAAAAAGAATTCGGGTTGTATTTGCTGCTTGGCTTAAGCGAACGGCAAATCACGTTGATGGTCTTCTATGAAACGCTGTTCATTGGCGCGATTTCGTTACTATCGGGCATATTGCTCGGCGGCTTACTATCAAAATTATTTGGCATGCTGCTTATGAATCTGATGCAGTATGATCATGTCATATCGTTATCATTCCCGATTCAAGCCATCGGCTCAACAGCTGCCCTATTCTTCCTGCTCGCGATTATCATCAGTGTTCAGAGCTATTGGATGATCCGCCGGGTGCAGCTCATCGAATTGTTCCATGCCAAAGAAAAGATGGAGAAGCCCGTTCAACCATCTGCGTTCTTAGCGCTCCTGTCCATCTTGCTGTTAGGGCTTGCCTTCTTCTTAATCGGCATCGGAAAAGGATCCGTATATTGGCAGGAACATGCATCTAGCGAGCTTGATTACCGTAACGGTCGGCATAATTGGCGGGACCTTTTTATTCTTCCGTCAGTTTGCTGGCTGGATCCTTCAATACATGAGCCGCCGCAAAAAATACCATGAGGGTAATACGGTACTGTGGACGTCCTCCCTGCGCTTTCAGATCCGGAGCAACACTTTAAACTTGACCTTTATCACGTTATTCAGCACGATTATTATTTTATTGACCTGCTTTGTATCGATTAACTATAAGGTTCAATTTGAAGCTGTGGGGCGTAATTTACCGAATGATATCGCATTTCAATCCTTGAATCAGCAGACTAATGATAAGATTGACAGCTTGATAAAGTCCTCGGGCCATGCCATCCAATTTCATCGGACTCTAGAGCTGCTTGAAGCGGAGCCTGTTTCAGATATGGGTGTGGCCTTCGAGAATCCGGAATATTATACGCCTTATGTACTGCTTATCTCTGAGCATGATTATAATGAGTTCATTGCCTTACGGGGCGATGAGCAGACAGTGGCTTTACAGAAGGATGAGGCTGTTACTTTAGCACAAGGAACTGATTTTCCGATGCCTCTCCAAGCGGGCAATCAGCCAAGCTTTCAAGTGAAGGTTGAAGCTGAACACAAATTCACTCTCGTTGAGAAGAAAGATTTTGCACTGCTGGGCTGGGCCACAGATCCTCTCAAATCCATGAGTATCAAGCCTGCTGTCCTTGTTATTTCTGATGATGCTTATACTAGCCTGCGAAGTGATGCAGCGAGTCGAACCTATGAAATTTATCAAATCGATGATGCCAAA
This sequence comes from uncultured Paenibacillaceae bacterium, assembly GCA_963793665.1. GTDB lineage: Bacteria > Bacillota > Bacilli > Paenibacillales > Paenibacillaceae > Paenibacillus_Z. Next base: position 41,549 of record CAWCBD010000031.1, on the reverse strand, counting down.
AATGCAGGACTGCTATCCAAACAAGTCCACGAGCTGGTGAGCGCAGGGCCCGGAGCCTACTACTCTTCGTTCGCGGATGTATATGCCAGACAAATCGAGGGTTCCTCACTCCTGCTATTCTCAAGCGCCTTTCTTGCATTAATTGCGCTATTCGCGCTCGCAAGTGTCATTTACTTTAAGCAATTGCGTGAAGCTGCAGATGAACAGCAGCAATATGCCATTCTGCGCAAGATTGGTGTGGAGGACGGGCAGATGAAAAGCGTCATTCGCAAACAGCTGCTGTTCGTATTTTCGCCCCCGCTTGTACTCGGAATTCTGAATAGCTGGTTTATTATTAAGACTTACATCTTAGATTCCGTGCGGGATTTTCCACAATCTAATCAGTATGGTTTGGGGTATTATGATCATTTACTTCTTGATCTACTTCTTATTCTACCTCTCTTCCACGAATCTCTATTATAAAATCGTCAACCATAAACGTTAGTTCTATAGAAAACGCAGGTGACCCATCAACAGGTCACCTGCGTTTTTTTATCGAGTCGTACCGTAGAATGATAGGGATCATGATTCTTTGGGAAATGGATGACCATTTCCGTGAACTGTCCGAGTTCCGAGGTGCAAGTAATATAGTGCCCGAGTTTATAGGATAGCTCTTGAGCCAGAAACAGCCCCATCCCAGTTGATTTCATCGAATGGCGTCCATTCGTACCGGTGAATCCCCTGGTAAAGATTCTTGGAAGGTCCTTACTTGCGATACCAATCCCATTGTCTCTAATTAGGAGAAGCTTCTCTCCAGCAGTAACCTTCGTGGAGATGGCAATCTCTCCGTGATCAGCCGTGTACTTCAAGCAGTTGGTGACGCAGCTGATTGACGATATATTGCAGCCATTTGGAATCGCTTTGCACGATCGTAGACTCCAGCTGCAAGCTGAGCCGAATTTTTTTGGAGATGAAATTTTTGGAATTGTTTTGACAGCTTCTTTGATTAGCGGCTCTAAGTCGCAATTAATGATCTCATAATCTTGATTGAAGCTGTCCAGTCTCGCATAATATAGAGCTTGGTCCGCGTAGTGCTCGATGCGAGAAATTTCTTCATCCAGGCTCTTGGGATCCACTTCCGTTTGCTGCATCAATCGCATGACGGCAATTGGCGTCTTGATCTCATGAAACCATGACACGATAAAATTATAATGCTCTTTCTGCCTGGCCTTAACTTCGTTCAACTCACGGATATGGTCCTTCCTCATCTTCTCCATCGACTGGTGATACGTTTCTGCTATTAGAGATACCTGCTCCGCATCATCATCATCCATATGCTCGATAGCATGGACATTCTTCAAGTACCGATGGAAGAAGAAACCGCACACCACGAATAAGGACAGCACCAACGTATAGATAAAAGTATCCCATTGCCAGTTCATTTGCGGATCTGTGAAGTATACACCCGTTACGATAAGGAATCCCACAGCATATAGAAAGAAGTAAGGCATCTCATATTTCAAAAACCGCCAAAATCTCATTCGATGATGTACCCCATTCCCTTACGTGTACCGATAAAATCATCTAATCCTAGCTGAGCAATCTTGCGTCTTAACCGATTCACATTGACAGTCAACGTATTATCATCAATGAACTGTTCATCCTTCCAGAGTACCTGCATCAAGTCATCCCTTGAGACGATTTTCCCAATATGACGCATCATAAACTGAATAATAATAAACTCATTGCGCGATAATTCCGCTGTTTGCTCTCGAAACTGGATGGAGGATTTGGATAGGTTAACGATCAATTCCCGATGTATGACCTGCAAATTCTCATCCTGATACGTATGATTCCGGCGCAGCAGCGCGCTTACTTTGGCAACGAGTACATCCAAATCAAATGGCTTCTGAACAAAATCATCTCCACCCATGTTGATCGCCATAATAACATCCATGTTTTGATTTCTAGAGGAAAGGAAAATAATCGGCACTTTCGAAACCGCTCGTATTTGCTGACACCAATAGAAGCCGTCAAACACCGGCAAATTAATATCCAGCAGCACCAAATGAGGCTGAGCCTGCTCAAATTCCGCCAAAACCTTGTCGAATGAGGTGACCTCATGAACCTTGTATTGCCATTTACGAAGCGTATCTGCAACGATGGACCTTATTTTGTCATCATCTTCAACAATCATGATATGAAACACGGGTAATCCTCCGTTCATTAAGAGCTCAAGTCTGCCTCCTATTATACCACTGGGAGTACGAACCAGACATTGATTGCTTGGTTAGGAGATTGCCTGAAATGAGAAGGAATGAGTTATATTAATTACTCGGCTATCGGGGTTATAAGCATTCATTGAACATCCCCCTTGAGCCTCGCCGTAAATAAACAGGCTGCCGAGGCAGCCTGTTTATCGTTGCCAAGCTATGGATCGCAATCCATGGTGTGCGGTGAGCGGCCAATTATGCGATAATCTCCTCTGATTGTGCGACCTTAAGTTTCGTCATATCGCGCTGGGCGTTGATGAGATTATAATAAATCCCTTTCTTTTCAAGCAGCTCAGCGTGAGTGCCGACCTCCGCAACTTCTCCTTTCTCTAAGACAAGGAGTCGGTCAGCATGACGCAGTGTGGAAAGCCGGTGTGCAATGGCAATCGTTGTTCGATTCTTCGTCACCCGCTGCAGCGCTTCTTGAATCGCCATTTCCGTATCGATATCCAAGGAAGCTGTTGCCTCATCCAGAATAAGAATACGCGGATTATTCAGTACCGCTCTAGCAATTGCAAGCCTTTGCCGTTCGCCGCCGGATAAGTTATTACCATTTTCATCGAGCATTGTATCGTAGCCATCCGGGAAATTGATAATGAAGTTATGGGCATTGGCGACTCTTGCCGCTTGTATAATCTCCTCATGCGCAGCATCCGGTTTCGAATACCGGATATTCTCCATAATTGTACCGGTGAAGAGAAACGTTTCCTGCAGCACGACACCGATTTGGGAACGCAAATCCGCTTGTTTGATCGCACGTATATCAACACCGTCAATTAGAATCTCGCCCTCTGTTACATCGTAAAAACGAGATACCAGATTGATTAAAGTTGATTTACCCGAGCCCGAATGTCCAACGAGTCCGATCATCTCACCCTGCTTCACTTCGAAATTAAGCTGTTTCAACACAGGCTCATAGGTTTTGTAACCGAAAATAACATCCCGGAAGGATATCGTGCCTTGGATCGGATGTTTCTCGCTAACCTCCGAATCCAATACCTCCGGCTGCTCGTCGATGACAGAGAATACACGGTCGATGGAAATAACAGCGTTAGCCACCCATCTAGGCATGAACATCAACCATGCGATTGGGCCGAAGATCATCGAAGCATATGCACTAAATTGAATCAGTTCACCAATGTTCATTTGTTTGCCGATAATCATGCCGCAGCCAATCATCAGTACGAGATACTGTCCCAGCTCAATGAGATAGTTTGTAACCGGAGATAAAATGCTGAACAGCCTCTCGCTTTGAACCGTCGCGGCCGCAAATTCACTGTTATACGTCCGAAAGCGTTTGATCTCGCGATCCTCTTTTCCGAAAGCCTTGACGACCCGAATACCGCTGAGCACATCATGCAAGAAGGAATTAGCTTTATCGTTAACCCGCCACTGCTTATGGAACAGCTTCCACAGGACCGTCTTCCAGATATAACGATGTAAATAGGCAACGATCGGAGCCGGAATTAGAACAACAACGGCCAGCCGCCAATCTGCATGAAACAGCAGATAGCTGGCAGACACCAGCATAATAAGCTGGAAAATCGCTGTCGTGCAAAGCTCTTGAATCAGATGCCTTATTCGGTCCGTATCCGAAGTGATCCGGTTCATGATATCTCCAGCCCGCTGGGAGCTCAGAAATCCGAGTGAGAGCTGCTGTGTTTTATCAAATACCATCTTCCGCAGATCAGCCGCAATTCCTGAGCTTACGTTAGCCATTATGCGGCCTCTGAAGATTACTAGTAATTCCCCAAGCACAAGCACGAGAAGCATTCCGGCAATAGCCAAATAAAACATATTTTGATCAGCGCTTTGTCCATCAGGCGGTTGCAAGGAGCCGTTTATCAATAATTTCTGAAAAAATGGCCCGGTCAGCGAAATTCCCGATGAAGCGAACAAAACGACCAGTCCAAGAGCAAGCTTCTTCCAGTGAGATTGTGAAACAAGAAACAGCCTCTTGAATGCAGCTGCTTTACTCATACATTTAGGACATACCCGGGTCCCGTGTACGAGCGGACCGCCGCATTTTACACAGACGGGCTCTTCTTCATTATTAAAAATACGAATTCGCCGCTTAGCAGCCATATCGTTCATAATCTGAGCAATGAAGCCGTATCTGGCTGCATGCTGCATCGTAACTCTTACGATGATCCGTTTCGTATGATTCATTTCTGCTTCCAGAACCGCATTACCGACTAGAGGAATAATCTTATAGTTATTAGCTTCAGAGATAAGTCGGCTTTCCCGGACTTCACCATTCTCCACATAAGCCCATTTATCTTGCCCGATTACAAGATAACCGGGCATTCGTCGTCCGGATAACGATAAATCAGCAGGTACACAATAGACAATTAACTTACCGACAGCTTGCTGCGCAGCGATTAAGTCTTCCTCAGCAAGCTTGAAATTAAGATTCATTTCAACCTCCATCCTCTTGTAAGATGACACTGTTAATGCCATCCTTAGCGGCTGCATTCTACATGCACATTTCAACCATCCGGTATTCCTTCTCACTTATACTGTTTATATCGGCGATCACAAAGCGGTTGCCATCCACATCCGTAATCAACAATCTGCTTGTTGAAATAAGTTTCGTGTTGTTCCCGCCGCCGCGAACCGTAAACCGGCATACCCCAGCAGTCGTCTCTGCTTCCCAATATGCGTAACCGAACTCTTCCTTCACATTAATCACCTTCGTAATCTCTGGAGCAAAATACCGAATTTGAACTTGTTCTTCGAGCAGCTCGGCGGTCTCTTCCGAGAAATCATCTAAGGAGCGGATCATACCGATCTCCTTGTTCTCAATCGTCCGGATCGATAAATAGATCCTTCTGTTCGTATGAGGAAATGAGCAATGCACATAAACGGATGGATGCTCCTCCTCATCAACCGTAACCGACAGCATCTGGCCAGCTGTCTTGGAGAAGGTCGTATTTAAACGATTCAAATAACGAATGTTAGCCGCATCTGCAAGATCGGATTCGTTCCGGGCAGCTATTATGGTCATGCCGAAATCACCTCATTCATTTTGAGCGCTTCATCATGCTTCTTCACAAGGCTGTGATAAGCGCCTTCTCGTGCCATCAGTTCATCATGCGTTCCGTTCTCGACCACTTTCCCGTTGTCCATGACGACCAGATAATCCGCATTCCTAAGTGTAGATATGCGGTGTGCAATCGCGATAGTCGTTCTTCCTTTAATTAAGGAATCAAGCGCAGCCTGAATTTGCAGCTCTGTCTCCGTATCCAGAGAAGCCGTCGCTTCATCCAAAATCAGTATTTTGGGGTTATGCAGAATCGCACGGGCAATGGATAGCCGCTGCTTCTCGCCGCCGGACAAGCTATGACCGCCGGTTCCTACGATCGTATCAAAGCCATCTGGCAGCTTCTCGATGAAATCATGTGCATGTGCGATTCGGGCAGCATAGATAATGTCGTCCACGCTGCACTCCGGATTCGCGTAAGCAATATTCTCGGCAATGCTTCCTGAGAAAACGTATACATCCTGGGAAACAATTCCGATGTTATTACGCAGAGATGCAGTCGTTAAATCCTTGACGTTAATCCCGTCAATTCGAATCTCACCTTCGGAAACGTCATAGAGACGTGAAATGATATTTACCAGCGTCGATTTGCCCGCTCCGGAATGACCAACGACTCCAATCATCTGCCCTGGTTTGGCATGCAGCGTTACGTCCTTCAGAATCGCTTTATTCGGCTCGTACCCGAAGACGATATTGGACACTTGAATGTCGCCTTTTATATGAGTTAACTCGATCGCATCGTCCTTCTCCATAACATCTGGCACTGAATCCTGAATTTCAAAAATACGTTGAGCCGCAGCCATACAGGTCGACCACCAGCCAACAATATTATTCATGAACTGAATAGGTCCATACAGAAGGTGCATGTAATTGACGAACGTCAGCACTTTACCAAAAGAAATCTCGCCTCGCATAATCAACCAGCCGCCGAATGCCCAGATGATAAGACCGCCTGTTTGAGTCAAAATATTCAATACCGGGAACACGGTATCGCTCATCTTGGTAAAGGATTGCTCCGCGAACGAATAAGACATGTTGGCATTATGGAACCGTTCAATTTCCTTCTGCTCTTTACCGAACGCCTTCACGACTCGCGTCCCTCTAATCGTATCGCTGATGATGGAATTCATTTTGCTAACCGTTCGATGCCTTCTCCATGACAGCCGCCATAGTTTAGGGAACACCTTACGGACGAGTATGATAACAATAGGCAGCGGGATAAAACAGAGCAGCGTCAGCTTCCAGTCCATCACTAGCAGGATCGTCGTAATCCCGATAATATTCATGGCATTAACAATAAAAAAGGATAACCCGTCGACAAAGAAATATTGAAGCTCTGTGGCATCGTTATTGACCCTCGTCATAAGCTGTCCGGTTTGCTTGCGCTGGAAGAAACTGAGTGACAATCGCTGCATCGATGAGAATACGCTCGATTTCAGATCAAAAGCGATGTTAGCCGACATTTTCGCATTAATAACACCAAACAGAACACCGAATAAAAGTGATAGCGTGCGAAATCCAATAATGAGCAGAATGATCAAACCGATTTTGTGAGCAAAAGCACCCTTCCCGCCCAATCCTTGATCAATAAGCACCGAGCCCTGCAAATAAGGAATAACAAGACCAGTCCCCGAGTTCAATAACATGAAGAGAATGATGAGAAACATCGATTTCTTATATTGGCCTGCAAAGGATAACAGCCTGCCGAAGACCGCATGCTTCTTTATGCATTTGGGGCAAATCTGTCTGCCCTCCTCCGGATAAATCATGCCGCATTTGGGGCAAGACGCATGACCGTGATCTTCCTTAAGGAGATAATCATCAATCGCCTCTTGCTTCTTCAGCTTCGAGAAAGCGGCAGCAAATTTCGATGCTCTTCCCATCTCCCCGTTCGTGAAGGCTGCAATAACACGTTCTTCTTCTTCCTTAATAACAACCATCCCGGATGCAACAAGGTTAACTATGGAGACGGTTTTAATCTTCTCGATGTCGATCGCCTCAACCGACCATTGTCCAGATGATTCAATAGATTTGGAGCGTTTATCAGCCTTCCCTGTTATGGAATATCCTTTATAATATTTCTCTAAGGTTGGCGCATCCTGGCTCGTAATGATGAATAGTCGATCCTTACTTAGTATTAAATGAGTATCGAGAAATCCGCCTTCCGCCTTGCGATCACAGACCATCGAATAAACAATCTCTTCTTCCCTCAGATGGTTCTGCCTCAATAAAGTCATGATTTCATTAGTCAGAATAATCATCATCTCTTTCGAAAATATCTAATTCGCATGGAGTCTCCATACGTTGACGTGATCGGAACGATTCCAGATCTTTAGAAATTCGTTTATTTCTTAATCCCCCCTTGTCCAAGTAATTTGGCTATGCCGACACACCCATCCTTACTTCTAAGGATATGGATACGACGATACCTTCCAACTATGTGTCTTTTCTTAAGCTGCCTCTCTCGGAATGCCCATAGAAAGCGATTTCAATGACCTTGTTAAGCGCCTTGAAGTAAATAGGTTTCATGGGAAAAACCTTAATCATTCTCCTTCTAATCGTTTTTATATGCAGATTCTACCACGTCGAACGTCTGTTCTCAAGTAATATTTTCCATAGATTCCAACAATAATGCCGGGTAAAGGAATAAATGAAACCACTAGCCGTGAGTTCATTTTTACAAATAGTTGTTAATATGCGAGAATAAATATAACCAAAGAAGCGCTCGCAAAAACAAAGCCTATGCTTACGATGTGAGTTTTTGCTAGTCGGTACCGTATTTCTCGGTACCACTGCAGAGCTCGCAAAAACAAAGCCTATGCTTACGATGTGAGTTTTTGCTAGTCGGTACCGTATTTCTTATTCGTACCACTGCAGAGCTCGCAAAAACTTTTAGGAGGTTAAAAGATGAGCAACCACACTTCTAATACTTACTCTGTTGATTTATTGTTTTCTCCTTTGGAGGCGGGGAATTTATCCGTTAAGAATCGGATTGTGATGGCACCGATGACCCGCGGATTTTCACCGGACGGAGTGCCGGGACAGGATGTTGCGGATTACTATCGACGCCGGGCAGAGAACGGCGTAGGGCTAATTGTGACCGAAGGAACGTTGATTAACCATCCGGCTGCGTCTGGAAACCCGAATTGTCCGAATTTTCATGGCGAAGCGGCTCTGAATGGCTGGGCTAAGGTGGTTGAGGCGGTTCACGAAGCAGGTGGAAAGATCATTCCCCAGCTGTGGCATATCGGGATGAGCCGCAATATCGGCGATTTGCCAAATCCCGAAGTATTGCCTGTCGGACCGTCTGGGCTAAGTCTAACCGGCGAGAAAGTCACTGAACCTTTATCCGAGCAGGAAATTGCCAAGCTCGTTCAAGCCTATGCCCAAGCAGCCGCTGACGCTAAACGTCTAGGCTTCGACGGAATCGAGCTGCATGGTGCGCACGGTTATCTGATTGACCAGTTCTTCTGGAAGAAGACGAATCAGCGCACGGATCGCTATGGCGGCGATTTGGTTAAACGGACTCAATTTGCTGTAGAGATTATTGAAGCTTGCCGTGCTGCTGTTGGCCCGGAATTCCCTATTGTGCTTCGCTTCTCACAGTGGAAGAGTTCCGAGTTTACAGCCAAATTGGCGGAAACGCCAGATGAGCTTGCTGAGTTCCTCGCTCCTTTGGTTAAGGCCGGTGTCGATATCTTCCACTGCTCGACTCGCCGATTCTGGGAGCCTGAGTTCGAAGGTTCTACTCTCAATCTTGCGGGCTGGACCAAGAAATTAACAGGCAAGCCAACGATCACAGTCGGCTCAGTCGGTCTCGATGTCGATTTTACGAGTCTATTCAGAGGAGTCAAAGGTGCCGAAACAGTGAGCCTTGATGGTTTATTGGAACGTCTTGAGCACGGTGAGTTCGATCTAGTCGCAGTCGGACGGGCTCTGATGAATGATCCAGCTTGGTCTGCCAAAATACGTGATGGCAAAGTGGAGGAGCTTGTTCCCTTCACCGCGGAATCAACCCAAACATTAATCTAATCCAGATGGAAACAAAAGGAGCTGCCCAACTGGTCATCGTCGACCACAGGAACAGCTCCTTTTATCACTAAGCCCTTTACATTCAATCATTTACGGAATGCTTTATTATGGAATGAGGTAATATGCTTGAACAGCGATTGACCATCCGTATGAAAGGCCGGTCCTTCGTCATCCAGCTTCATATACATAGCTTGGTAAGGCTCGGGAACCCAGATATAAGTATGAACATACTCCGTAATGGTAAACCCGCTTTTTTCCCAGAAAAGAATTCGCTGGCGATTGTCCGGCGTATCTTCGGATTCGACTTCGACAATCATACCCGATAAACGATGTTCCTGTGCAGACTTCGCCCAGGACTTAAGTTCTTCTACTAGGCTCATACCTATTCCTTGGCCCCTATGATCCTCACGAACCGCAAGATAATCGATGAGCAGCAGGCTGCCTGAAAGGTCCTGTGAGCCCCGTTATGGCCATCCCAATAACTTCCTCTTCCTCTACGATCAGGTGAAGATTACTCATACCGCGCTCAAACATGACGCCAATGATGCTGTCTGGCTTACGCCCATGCGGAAAAGCATCATGATATAGAGTACGTGCTTGAGGCCACCATACCTCATCCAAAGCATCCAAAGTAATCATTTTCACCATACTTAAAGATCACCTGCCTGAACCTATTTGTGCGTTAATTTACGGTTGTCCGTAATACGTGCGAAGCGCCGGTACCAATCCAAGCGGATTTTTCCGCAAATCCTTGGCGCTAAAGAACACATCCCCGCTTACTTCTGGATGAAGCTTATTATAATCCAGCTGATTAATAATTTCCTGTGCGCTCTGCCATCCAGCCTCAGCCGTTCCCAATTTGTATGGAGAGTGACCAATATACAGCTTCACGTTCGTCCCGTTCACGACATTTGACCACCAATCGACTAACGTATCATATCGGGCAGCAGAAAACGATAAGCTCCAATAGATTTGCGGAACGACATAATCGACCCACCCATTCAAAATCCACGTTCGTACATCCGCGTACATATTGTCATATGCCGTAACACTGGCTTTTGTATCCGATCCGAGCTCATCCATCGATTTGTTGCGCCACACGCCAAAAGGACTGATGCCATAGCTAACCTGTGGCTTGGATCTATGAATAGACTCTCCTAATTGTCTCACAAACTCATTAATATTATCACGACGCCAATCAGCCAGCGCTGCGATATGGTTGCTGTTGTACATTTTAAAGGTGACATCATCATTGAAGACACCGCTTGCCGGATAGAAATAATCATCCAGATGAACGCCATCAATATCATAGTTGTCTACCACCTCCATGATCGTGTCAATAATATGCTGTCTCGCCTCTGGAATGCCCGGATTGATATACTGCATCTTATTCGCATCCACAATCCATTCGGGGTGCTGCTTCACGACATGATTCGGATCAAGCTTATCTGTCAGCGTATCGGTATTTGCTCTAAAAGGATTAAACCAAGCATGGAAAGCCATGCCGCGTTTATGCGTCTCTTCGATCATGAACGAGAGCGGGTCGTAATCCGGCGCTTTGCCATTCGTACCGGTTAGATATTTGGACCACGGAACCAGTGCTGACGAATAGAGCGCATCAGCCGCTGGACGAACCTGCACAAACACTGCATTAAGCCCCATACCCTGAAGTTCATCGAGCAGCTGAATAAACTCTTCCTGCTGTTTTACCGAATTTCCATACGAACCGGCGGAAGGCCAGTCCAGGTTAAAGACTGTAGAAACCCAGGCCGCTCTCATCTCTTCGCTATCACCGCCCGAACCAATATCGCCGCCGGTAAGCAGTGAAATCGTATAGGCCTTCTGGTCCCAATTTACCTGCAAGACCCAGTTGTTCACCGACAAACCTTAGCGGGATCATTACTCTTCCCAGCTTGGAGCCGACTGATGCGTCCAGTCCAACTTGATTCCCATTCACAAGAGCATATGGTTTACCAATAGTCATCTCAATGGCAGTATCCGATAAGCTGACCGTAGCTGTTTTGGTTAGCTGATTCCACGTTACATTCGCACCGAGCCCTTCACTAATTACCCGCAAAGGAACGAGGGTAATATTCAGCTTAGGCAGCACGTAAGGCGATACATCGCTCATTATTTCCTGACCATCAAGAAAAATCCGAATACTTTGCTTACTCGGGGCAGTCTGTGTACTCTGAGCTAAAACCGGTTGGACAAGCGCAATAAAACACATCAAAACAAGAAGAAATAGAGTCAGCCACTTGCTTGCTTTCATTATCAATAATCCTCCATTATCGTAAGGGCATAATGTATAGACGCTTTTTAATCGGATTTGTTACTGCTGCTTAACAATTAACTTTCCGTATGGATGCACAAAAAAACATCCCCTTCGAACTCGAGTAATGAACTCGTTGATTCGATCAGAGATGCTCGGCATAGTCTTTTTCTTATTTTGTGAGGTATTTATGACGTGTATGAATGTTTGTTATGGGGATAATAGGTGATAGAAGTTTACAAGAGCCTGTTATTGCTATACCATTGGGAAAGTAGGTAAGCGCGTCAATCCTAATATAAAAAACATAAAGGAGGTTCATGGTTGTGAATGAGCAAATCGCTCTCTTCTCTGGATCATCGAATCCACAACTTGCCGAGCTTATCGGGCAGCATCTGAACCAGCCACTGGGGAAGATCAAACGATCCAGATTCAAAAGCGGAGAAATTTATGTCAATTACGAAGAAGGCCTTCGTAACCGGCATGTATATTTAGTACAATCCTTTTCTCATCCCATCAACGATAATTTCGTAGAGCTTCTCGTCATGATCGATGCGGCCAAGAGAGCCTCAGCCAAAACCATTAACGTGGTGGTTCCTTATTTCGGTTATGCAAGACAAGAGCGTAAGAGCAATCCGCGCGAACCGATTTCGGCTAAAATGCTTTCGGATGTATTGACCACTGTTGGTGCGAATCGAGTGATTACCCTTGATCTGCATTCACCAGCCATTCAAGGGTTCTTCAACATCCCTGTCGACCATCTGACTGCTCTTGATCTTATTTGTAAATATATTAAATCCAAGAACATTGAGAACCCAATCATCGTCTCCCCTGATGCTGGTCGTGCTGAAACGGCAGAGAAGCTGGCGAACTATCTGGATTATCCATTTGCGATCATGGTTAAGAAGCGCCCTGCTCATAATGAATCTGTCATCACCCATGTTATCGGTGAGGTCGAAGGACGAACCCCAATCATTATCGAGGATTTAATCGATACAGGATCGACGATTCAGAAGGTAGTTGAAGGGCTTAAAGAACGAGGTGCTAACGATTCCTATGTGTGTGCAACGCACGCTGTATTCTCAGGGCCGGCGCTTCAAATATTGGATCACCCGAATATTAAGGAAGTCATCATTACGGACTCTATTGCCCTGCCTGAGAATTATCCGTCTTACATAAAGGTCATTTCTGTCTCATCACTTCTGGCAGAAGCGATCAGCACGAACATCTATGGCGGCTCCATCAGCAACCTTTTCAAAATTAAAAGTGTCTAACCCCTATGCGAGCAGGCCGATTCGGCCTGCTCTTCTTATGTTTAGAAGCCGTCCCTATTATTAAAACTTCGGTCCATCCGTTCCCCCGAAAGCGAAATTGTACCCGTCGAGATCCTGTACAACGAATTCCTTCCAAGGGCCGCCTTCTGCATAAATGACTGGTTCCACAGCAATCACAGCGCCTTTGCTCCGAAACTCTTCATATAAAGAATCCAACTGTGCCCATGTATCCGTGTATACTTGAATATCGACCGCGTACCCTCCGCCTTGCGGAGCTGGATTAGGTCTCACCGCTGAAGGATCTGCCGCCTGAAACAGCTTCAAAGCTACCCCTTCAAGCCCGCCTCGCTCCGCCCACCATTCATTGACGTCAAACCCAAACACTTCCCGATAAAATTGCTGTGATTTGGCCAAATCAGAAACCATAAGTACGGTCAGTGAACTTAATTTGTTTGCCATGTTCTACACTTCTCCTTTGCTATTATCAATATGCGAATGTGTGTTCCCTTATTTATTCTATTCAGACCCAATGATTTCCTGCTTATTAGAAAAATAAAACTTTGTTACTCTTTAAGTTCGGCATAATCCACTTCATCATGCCTTAAGATCGGATTGTAGGTACCGCTAAAATGGAACTGATAGCCGTTGTCAATACGAATATAGCCGAGTATACAATGCCACCTATCCCTATAGAAAACGCTAGAGTAATTCTGATTATCCCTGTTACCCTCTGCAACTAATATTTCTTTGTCAGCGCAAGCTAAGACAATTCCAATATGGTCATGTGAGTCATCAGATAGCAGTTTTTCGTAAATCACGATATCACCGCGCTGCGGAATAAACCCATCCTGACCGTCATTATAAAAATATCCAGTTTCAGGAAACTGCGCCCACTCCAGCCAAGCGCCTACCCCAGCGAACCGACACATGCTGTTCGGGTAACGTATCGGCAATAGAAATCCAGCTTGTCTGCAGCAGTGATATACAAATGCAGCGCACCAGCTGCTCTGCAATACTTTATAGATAGCTGCATCCGGCCAATAATTGCAAATTTCCCGATATCGTTCATTTCCTGGCACTCCAATGATGTATTCTCCAGCAAGTGCTTCCGCAATGTCGGCCAGTTTACTGCGTTTGTCCGTGATCTGAAGATTCCTTAGAAGATCCCTTCCTCTATCGCTGTTATGCGCTTCTTCCGCAATATCTACCGGAATCCCCAGTTCATCCAGCACAGTTCGTAGTCTTGGTGTATCCTCTTGAGAAACAATGCTGCTCGTATTCTGAAAGTACAGCTGCAGCAAATAAGCATCTTTGACGATTTCTTCATATGGGCCATGAATTCTGCTTCTGTCCCCCTGATGGAAGATGGCCTGTAAAATTGTGTTCTGCTCCTCTTTGGTAAAGATGTTCAACTCTCTTAATAAAGGTCTTACTGCCTCAGCGCTGTTAGGACCTGGAAATTCTGTAATTCCGGTTTTATAATAATAATAACCATGAAGCTGTCCTGCAACCGCCGCGAGTTCCTGATTTTGTCCTCTCTTCATCGCTAGCATCGACGCAAAAGTGGCCACCCCGTTCAGATGAGCACTTGCTTCCTGACTCCGGACCGCGCAAACCATAGACAGGATCATTTCTTGAACAAGTACGCGAACGCTGTTAAGCCGTTTATTGGATCTCTCACCGTTCAATCTTATTGCCTCCCTTTTCATTCATACTGAGCTGGGGATATGACTATTTTCTCCAAAGTCCACCAGGACAGGGAATAAACCCGCCTTTTTCATAAAACCCCGTATGTTCGGCGGCATAAGTTACAGTTACAATCTCTAACCCCATTCGCTCTGCTTCCTCCAACAGCTTATTTACTAAGGCAATGCCAACACCTTGATTTTGATAATCTGGATGAACAATGATGTCTTCCATATACCCATGTAATAATCCAGTACCACATATATATCCAAAGGCAATAAGGTGTTCCGTTTACGTCTCGCAATCCAGCCCAGAAATTACATCGCTCCAACAATGCTGGAAAGTCTCCATCACGTCTCTCCCAACCAACTAGCTCTCTTAAATCAGCTGCTTCGTGGTTTCTAATCGGAAGATTGATTAATACGTTATGCATATGAAATCACCCCGTTTCAAATGTAGTTTATCCCTTATTTTAGCATAACCCATTTAAATATAACGGCCCATTCGAGCAATAATCCAATGATTATCGGCAGCCTGCTTGCGACTGATTCAACAGCAAAAAGAGATGCTTCAGAGCCGCATCTCTCTACCGTTACTTATTCTATTGGCACTATGAAGAGACTCTATTATACAGCATTCCAAAGGTTCAACCTCTGAATTAGGAAGCAAATCAACAAACTGCATCCAATCCTGTGTCATTTCTTCATCCGTGAGCAAGCAGCTGTCCAAACTATTGAAGATAGCCTGACGATCCATATCAATACCGATGAATACAACCTTATTGATACGGTCCCCATATGTCTCATCCCAGCTCAAAGCAAGCTCAGGATCTTCTTGCAAATGGGCTTTGCGATCGGCCTCGGGTAGAGCGGCTACCCAGTAACCTGATGGTCCGAATGAGATCGATGGTCCTGCTTGGCTTAAGCTTTGTCCAAGCGAATGGCGGGTCGCTAGCCACATGATTCCTTTTGCACGGACAACCTCTGTCGGCCACTCGCTCATCCAATTCATTAAACGCTCCGGATGGAACGGACGAATACGCTCATAGACAAAAGAGGTGATCCCATATTCCTCCGTCTCCGGGGTATGTACCGGCTTCTCCATCTCCTTCATCCAACCAGCGGACGTGCTCGCTGCATCAAAATCGAATAATCCTGTATTCAAAATTTCGTTCGGGTCAACCTGCCCATTCCGGGTTCGAATCAGCTTCGCCCGTGGCTGCAGCTTGTGCAGCACGCCCTCAAGCTCGACCAATTCTTCTTCAGCGACCATGTCGCATTTGTTCAAGAGCAGCACATCGCAAAATTCAATTTGATCGATCAACAGGTCAACAACCTCGCGATTGTCATCCTCTCCAACCGCTTGGCTGCGCTCAAGAAGTGTTTCACCAGAGGCATAATCATGCCAGAATTGATACGCATCGACAACTGTAACCATAGTGTCTAAGCGGCAAAATGCAGTCAGATCAATGTTCTGCTCTTCATCCATGTAAGTAAAGGTCTGCGCGACAGGAATAGGTTCACCGACACCTGTTGACTCGATCAGAATATAATCGAAACGATTCTCCTTTGCGAGCCGCTCGACTTCCTTGAGCAAATCCTCCCGAAGTGTGCAGCAGATACAGCCATTAGACATTTCCACCAAGGTCTCATTCGTTCGTGAGAGGCCGCCGCCATCTCTAATGAGCTCAGCATCTATATTAACCTCACTTAAATCGTTCACGATTACAGCGACCTTCAATCCATTGCGATTGTTAAGTACATGATTAAGTATGGTTGTTTTCCCCGCGCCAAGGTAGCCGCTGAGCACAGTTACGGGCAGTTTAGTCTGATTCATTTCTATCATCACCTTTTATACGTAATTTTTACGATTATAAAACAGCTAAAAGACTGGGTCTCATCCTTACCGCCCATTTTCAGCTTTGTGTCCCTTTACTTTTCATTCAACGCTTTCTTCAATGCTTCAAGATTGTTATTCATGATACCGATATAGTCCAAATTGTTCTTCTTATCTTCATCCGTCAAGCCTTCAATCGGGTTCAGTACAGCTGTCTTTGCGCCAATTTCATTCGCTACAGTCTGAGCAATTTTAGGATCAACTAACGTTTCGAAGAAAATGGTTTTCACTTGATTAGCCTTAGCAAATTTGATGATATCCGCCATTTTATCCGGTGCAGGCTCTTGTTCAGGTGAAAGGCCGGCAATCGGAATTTGAGTGAGCCCGTATTCTTTTGCCAAATATCCAAAAGCAGCATGCTGTGTTACGAAGTCTTTATGCAGCACATCTTTAAGACCTGATTTGTAAGCTTCGTCCAGCACTTTCAATTTAGCTATATAGGCTTCTGCATTCTTCTTATAGTCATCTTTGTTATCGGGGTCTGCTTGCTCGAACGCTGCTTGTATCGAAGCTACTTCTTTCTGAGCTAGAGCCGGATCCAGCCACACGTGAGGATCTAGAATATGACCTTCATCGCTTCATGCTGACCTCCGCCTTCTTCCTCCTCTTCCGGCAGTCCTTCCATAAGATCGATTCCTTTACTCGCTTCAACGACGACGCGATTATCATTGGATGCACTCTCAAGCGCCTTGTCCACCCAGCCTTCAACGATACCGTTATAAACGAAAATATCCGCGTCCTTCACCTTTGCCATATCTTGGGCGCTTGGCTCCCAATCATGAGGCTCCGCACCTGGAGGGATCAAAGCGATTACATTGGCATGGTCGCCAGCTACCTGCTTGCTGAATTCGTACATAGGATAGAATGTCGTCACTACATTTAATTTCTTTCCTGAATCCGGATTGTCTGCAGGTATTGTAGATGCGTTATTGGCATTCCCGCCGCATCCCGCTGCTAAGACGATAACTAGTCCTGCTGATATGGCCAAAGCCGTTCTGCTTGCTAATTGCTTCGATTTCATTGTTACTGCCTCCTGATTTTCGTTTAACTAACCTCGTTCTTATAAATCTCCTGCTTGAAAAGGGACATCTGACTATGTAAGGAGCCCTCTGCTTCTTTCAAGCTTTTCGACTGTCTTATTCCAAGCTTCAGCAGAAGCTTCTTGATACTGATCCCGGAAATAAGAAAGACAAGTAAAATAAGTGCAATCGTTCCTCCCGGCGGTGTGCTGAGCTGATAAGATGCTGTCAGACCGGAGAATACGCCGGTTATCCCTATCAGCATGGAGATATAGATTGCCGCCGTGAAGCTTGGAGCAATGCGAATAGCCAAAGCTGCCGGCAAAATAATTAATGAAGATACCAGCAGAACGCCTACTATAGGCATTGCCGCAGCGACGATCATGCCTGTCAACACACTGAAGCATAGCGAAATCCATTTTACCGGCAGTCCATTCGTTTTAGCTGTTTCTTCATCGAAGGAAATTTGGTACAAAGGACGGCGGAAGAGATAGAAGAAGGCAAGACCAACGACGGCAACAATGATCATTAACAGCATCTCTGCCTTGGTGACTGCCACGACTGAACCGAACAAATAGGAGGTGAATCCTTTATTTATGCTCTGATCCAAACTCATCAGAACAACTGCCGAAGACAGACCGCCAACCATGATAATAGCAATGGATATTTCACTATAGGTTTTGTATGACCGACGAACATACTCTACAGCGATGGCGCCTATCACGGCAACTACAAAGCCCGTTAAGGTTGGATCAATGTGAAGGTACGCACCGCCTGCTACACCGGCAAGCGATACATGTGACAGCATATCCGCCATCAAGGCCTGACGCCTAAGCATCAGGTAAACGCCAAGAACAGACGCGAGCAGCGCGATTATCCCACCGGCGCAAAATGCCCGCTGCATGAAGTCGTAGTGCAGCATTTCCATCCTCCCTCCTCCTTTCGCTCCAGCTCAATGATGCGGTCCAAGTACGGCTGAACCTCGGATAATCCATGTGTCACCATGACGACTGTTCTTCCATGCACCTTCACCTGATGGTTCATTAACTCATAGAATCCTAACCGGCTGGCTTGATCCATCCCTGTCGTCGGCTCATCAAGGATGAGCAAATCAGGCTGCTGAGCCAGCGCTCTTGCGATACAAATGCGCTGCTTCTGTCCGCCGGAGAGCTCACCGATTTTGCGATGCCGCAGCTCCCACATCCCAACCTGCCGCAATGCCTGCTCCGTAAGCTCATGATCAATGGCCTTCAGCCTTCTAAACCAAGACCCTCTTACATACCTGCCCGAGCGCACAAATTCCAAAATCGTGCTTGGAAATCCCCCATTGAAGGCGGCTATTTGCTGTGAAACATAACCAACGACAAGCTTCTGTCCTTCTGAATTGTACGGTGACAGCTCAACATTGCCTTTCCAAGGCTGTAACAATCCTAGTGCCAGCTTGAGCAATGTTGTCTTGGAAGCGCCATTGGGACCTGTGACTGCAACAAATTCACCTGAAAATATGTCGATACTCGCATCCTGCAAGCATGGAACATCACTATAACCAAACTCAACATCTGTTAACGAAACCAGCAGCATAAACGAACACTTCCTTTTTCAGCTTACAATGTGTAAAATTTACGATTTTACAATATTAATGTGTAATATTTACGCTTAAACTAATTTATCATCCTTTTCACCGTTCGTCAAATTGAAATTCATAGTCCACTCTCATAGGGCCACATTTGCTCCCTTTAGCATGATTGATTATAATCGAACCAGTTCGCAATTATGTCTACTTAACGGAGGGTGTTATTGTTGAGAATTCCTGTACTCGTATTAAGCGGTTTTCTGGGAAGCGGCAAGACTACCTTACTCATACGTTTATTAGAGGAAGCTTCGCTTCGCGGGTTGAAGCCTGGCATCTTAATGAATGAATTGGGTAAACAAGATGTTGATGGCATGATATTGGATGAGCATAGCAGCGCATCCTTAGAGAAACTGTTAGATGGCTGTATCTGCTGCAGCAAGAAAAGCGAGATGGCCGGCAGCCTCAGCCTTCTGCTTAAGAAGAAGCCGGATGTGATCATCATTGAGCTGACCGGTGTTGCGAATCCGGAGGAAATTGCAGATGCTTTAACCGAGCCTGGACTTATCGGACAGCTTCGGCTGAAGCAGATCATTACGGTGCTGGATGCTGAGCATGCGTTAGAATATAACAGCATATTTGCCTCCGACAAGAAGCTGGTTCATACGCTTCGCAGACAGCTTGAAGTAGCCGATTACGTAATCGTTAACAAGACCGATCTCGTTAACCCGGGTCACCTGAGCAAGCTTGAGAAAGTGATTCGCAAGCAAAACGAAGCTGCCCAAATTGCTTACACCACCTTCAGCTCGCTGGACTTGTCTCCGCTTCTGGCTGGCATCACGACCAGAGCAGATGCGAAGCAAGCAGGCGTCCAGCGACTTCAAGCAACAGCCAGGGCTGTACCTTTAAAGCAAAAGTCAAACCAGCTTGAACATCAAGCCGATGACCATAACCATCATGAGGAGGATCGCTCCTTCTCCCGGGTTCAAACGCTCTCCCTTGCTTGGCAGAACAGCAAAGGCATCACTCGTGAGCAGCTTGAACGCTTTTTGGCATCCTGGAAAAATCAACTGCTTCGGGCAAAGGGGTATCTCTTCTTCCCCAGCCATGGTCAGATGTTTTTGATGCAGCACGCCGGAAAAAGGACCAACTGGGAGCCCTCTGCTTATACAGGAGAATCCTATCTCGTTGTGATCGGCATCGATTTCGATGAGCAGCGATTCCGCTCCGAGTGGGACCGTCTTACTTTATCAAGTTAGAGAAATCATCAAAATAAGGATAAACATACGGGGTTGCAGAAGCCTTAATTTTCTCGATTTTCACCGCATCCAGCTTCATAATTGTATTTTTATTATACGTCGTCTTCCCGATGGTTCCGGTAATCGTAACCCATGTATCCTTCGGGAAGTCCTTACTTCTAGCAGACTCCACCATTACCCCATAGGGAGACGCATCCGCCGAGCAGCACTGCATGGCAAGCCGGGATACGACAAACTGATTAGGTGCCATATCATCCTCCCGATAAATAAATCCGCTGATGACCATTTTCTTACCTACAAAGTTATCCATATACAAATCGACGGCTGTCAATAATTCCATAAAGCCGACCTCTTTAATCGTAATCGTATCCTTCTTATACAGCTTCATCCCAAGCTTGGCATAATCCTCGGTATATTCATCCGCAACGAATAGCTTTTGTAGCTTGGCATCCTCTGGTGAAAGCTTCGTGTTGCCAGGTTTTGTGGCATTCCCCGTTTTATCTGCTGCTGAAGTATTGTCGGCAGAGCCTCCAGTAGTATTGGCTGTGCTCGCTGCTTCTGGCAGGGCTGCTGTACCCTGTGAGTTATTCGCCTTATCAGCAGTAACAACAGGTTTTGACGTCTTAACCAGATTATTCGCGCTCAGATTCATCCCCTTGATCGAGGCTACATCGCTCCCCATAACAGTATCCGGCAGGAGAAATCCTAGAAGGAGCGGGAATAGAAACAACGAGTAAATAATTATATTAAGGAATACCGATCGCGAGGGAACATGCTCACAACCGCAATTCTCTTCATTCTCATCGATCTTCGTCCTTACAACCATATAAATTTGATAGACGGCAATGATAAATAAAAGGAGCGCAGCAATTTTCACATATAGCATCATGCGAGGAGCTATGTAATAAAGCAGACGGTCAGATTTGACTAAATATACGATATAAAGGGTTATTCCCAGCATAATCGCCGCCCGCAGCAAGTAATGAAACGTATAGGAACGTTCCTCTTCCATTTCCATCGTAAGTCTCCTTTCATCCTAAAGAAGCCACTTGTTTATTAAAGATAGAACTTTTCTATTAGCAGAGCACCTGCGCTAACCGTAACCATAATAAGCAGGGCCAGCAGCAGCACGAATCTTGTCTTGAATACCGACAGCAGCATGAGCGTGCCTTTAAAATCAAGCATGGGGCCAAACACCATAAAGGTGAGCAGCGATCCTGCCGAGAACGTGTTAATAAAGGATGATGCTACGAACGCATCTGAGGTTGAGCAAAGGGATAATATAAAGGCAAATCCCATCATGAATAGATGTGAAGTAACGGCGCCCTGCCCGATATCAACCAAATTGCCCCGCGGGACGAATGCTTGAATGGCAGCCGTAATAATCGCGCCAAACATCAAATATTTGCCCATTTCAAAAAACTCAGCGCCCGCATGCTCCAGCATCTGCGATATTTTATTGCCGCGCCGATTATGTTCATGTTCCCCGCGATTACCTGGTGTTTCAGCGTACAAAGTGGCAGAGCTATTCTTCAGCTGGTTCTTGCGAACGAAGGTGTACACGAACAATCCGATAACGAGGCCAACCAGCAGCGCGAGCCCCATTCGGGCAAACAGCATCTCAGGTCTTGTTCGAAAAGCGACATAAGTAGCAGCATAAACAATCGGGTTGACGATGGGTCCAACAAGAATAAACACCACACCGACATACAGGGGCATCCCCTTCGCAATCAACCGCCTGACAACAGGGATTAAGCCGCATTCACATACCGGGAAGAGAATACCGAGCAGGCAGGCAAACAAGATGCCAAGCAGCGGATTCCGAGGAACAAGCTTACGTATCCATTTCTCCGATACGAATATTTGCAAGAAGGATGACACAAGCACTCCGAAGAGAATAAAGGGAAAAGCTTCAAGGATAATACTGATAAACATCGTTTTGAAGGAATTCAAGAAGGTCAGGTCCGGCATGGATAAGTGAAAGAAGATGCTAGGATGCAAGAATAGGACAACCATAAAGCTCAATAAGGATATGAAAAATAGATTGATGCCCCATTGTGATGCCAATAAACGCACGATCATGCCTCCTAAAACGATTGAGTAAGTGGTAGCTTTATTTTAACAGTAATAATTACTTATTACTACTGCTATGCAATCATAGCCATTCGAATAACACAAGGTAGACAACAGCCGTCCTTTGGCGGCGCAGTAAGCTTCTTCCCTCAAAAATATCAGAAAAGGATGGCCAAAACTTATACTTTCTGGCATATTTCAAAAAAGAACCGATACTGATTCAGATCGGTTTCACTATTATATTCTTTTAGTTAAATATTATCATTTTTAATCTTTTCCTTCTAAATATCATCACTTTTCAGCGCTTCGCCTGAATTTCCTCTCTCAGCATTTCAACCATTCCTTCTATGCTTTGCACGCCAAGATCGCCTTCTCCGCGTTTTCTGACCGATATTGCACCAGAATTCCTTTCATTCTCACCGATGATGAACATGTAAGGCACTTTCTCAAGCTGCGCTTCCCGGATCTTGTAGCCCAGCTTTTCTTCCCGGATGTCAACTTCAACACGAATGCCAGATTGCTCGAACGTCTGCTTCACTTGGTAAGCATAATCGATTTCATTCTTCGAAACCGGTATGATTTTCGCTTGGATTGGTGCAAGCCATAACGGGAATGCTCCTGCATAATGCTCAGTCAGAATGCCGATAAACCGGTCGATTGATCCATACACAGCGCGATGAATGACGACTGGCCGGTGCTTATCATTATCCATACCGATGTAATGAAGATCGAATTTCTCCGGCATTTGGAAGTCCAGCTGGATCGTGCCGCATTGCCAGCTTCGCTTGAGCGCATCTAAGATATGAAAATCAATCTTCGGCCCATAGAATGCGCCATCTCCGGCATTTAACCGATAGTCAATACCGCGTTTCTCCAATACATTTCGCAAGGATTGCTCTGCTTGATTCCACAGCTCCTCTGAACCCATCGAATTCTCGGGCCGTGTAGACAGCTCAATTGTATATTCAAATCCGAACACTTGATAAATATGGTCGATCAGCGACATGACTTGATTGATTTCACTCTCGATTTGCTCCGGAAGAACGAATAAATGAGCATCATCCTGACAAAAAGTACGAACACGCATCATGCCGTTCAGCGCCCCGGAAAATTCATGCCGGTGAACCTGACCAAATTCCGCCATTCGGATAGGCAGCTCTCGATAGGAGTGAAGACTATTCTTGTAAATAAGCATATGCCCTGGACAATTCATCGGCTTGAGCGCAAACTTGTTATCATCGACGTGAGTGAAATACATGTTTTCCTTGTAATGATCCCAGTGGCCGGATTGTTCCCAGAGCCGATTATTGAGCATGAGCGGCGTTCTGACCTCATCATACCCCCGCTGTCTCTGCAAACCGCGCGCTAACTCTTCAAGTTCGTTCCGGATTGTCATCCCCTTCGGCAGATAAAACGGCATTCCAGGCGCTTCCTCTGAAAACATGAACAATTCAAGCTCCTTGCCAAGCTTGCGGTGGTCACGTTTCTTCGCTTCCTCAAGAAGCTGCAGATGCTCATTCAGCTGCGATTTCTTCGGAAAAGAAGTCCCATAGATTCGCTGCAGCATTTTGTTATTTGAGTCACCGCGCCAATAAGCGCCAGCTGCACTTAGCAGCTTGAATGCTTTAATCCGTCCAGTGGACGGCAGATGCGGACCCCGGCATAGATCAATAAACTCCCCTTGCTTATATACCGTTAATACCGAATCCGGAGGCATAGCATCAATGAGCTCCAGTTTATACGAATCTTCCAGCTGACTGAATAGCTCAATCGCTTCAGCCCGGCTGACAACTTGACGGACGATCGGCAAATTCTCGGTAATGACGTTCTCCATCTCTCGTTCAATTGCTGTAAGATCATCGCTTGATAACGATTTCTCGATATCGACATCATAATAAAATCCATCGGCGATAACCGGGCCAATTCCCAGCTTAACAGCTTTGCCGCCATACAATCGCTTCATCGCTTGCGCCATAACATGCGCTGTGCTGTGACGATATATTTCCAGCCCATCCTTGGTATCCAGCGTTACCAACTCAACCTCACTGTCCTGCTCGATTGACCAGCTCAAATCCACAAGCTTGCCGTTGATTTTGCCCGCAACCGCATTCTTCAATAGTGTGGTGCTAATGGACTCCCCCATTTGCCCAAGAGTCGTTCCTTGCTGAACCCTCTTCACTTTTCCATCCGGTAATCGTACGCTGATCTCCATTTACGCTTCCTCCTTCATCCAGAAATAATGACCATTATTGAACGCAAAAAAAACGCATCTCTCCCCAGCAGGGACGAGTGCGTTTACGCTCGTGGTTCCACCCTAATTCGACCTGCGGCATGATTGGTTGTCTTAACCGCTCCGCCCTGCAAGGTCCTCATAGTATCCGATATCGGGGATAAGTCGGTTACGCTTACTCACCTTAAGCAGCTGCTCAAGGGTTCAACGTTACGGCTGCAAAGGGGTAATTTCACTGCCGGGAACTGGAGAAGCTTACAGCTGGAACTTCTCTCTCTGAACAGTCCGTGAAGGAATCATGTCTTTGGTCATCGCCTAATATATGAGACTTGTTACCATATTAAACACTTCTCTGCCGAATAGTCAAGTGTGTTCACGATTTGGGCCATGTTGTATAATACAAATGACCTCGGACAACGGACGGTAACTTATTTAGCGACAGGAGCGGACAAATGGACATCATTGAACTTCCGATGAATTTGGTTGATGAAGATACGGATCAGCCCCGATATCAATTTGATGAAGAAGCGCTGCAGGAATTAATGAACAGCATTGAGGAGCTCGGCTTGCTCTCTCCTATCAAAGTACGCACAACACCTGACGGCCGTTACAAAATCATCTATGGGAACCGCCGCTACAAAGCGAGTAAAATGCTCGGCCGCCCAACCATCCCTTGCATCGTATCCACCGTAACGGATGAAATGGAAATCTATTTGGAGCAGATCGCAGAGAATTTAACACGGGAAGGTTTCTCGCCTATCGAAGAAGCGGAAGCCTTTCATAAGCTTTTGAATGATACGAAGTTCAGCAGTTCAACCAAATTCCTCTCCAGCAAGCTTGGCAAGCCGGAAGCTTATATAAAGAATAAGATCGAGCTGCTGAAATTTAGCAATGCCGTCAAAAAACTCATCATCAGCGGAACGGAGATCAAGAAGGATAAGCTCACCGAGGATCAGCTGCTGCCTCTCAAGGATCTGCCTATCGAATATCGGGATCCTCTAGCTTTAATAGTCGCTAGAGATGAAATGCCAGTGAGCGATGCAAAGAAGATCAGTCAGCTGTTCAAGGACAAAGACATTTCCGCTGCAACGAAGGATAAGCTGCTCTACAAGTCAGGTAACGACTTACTCGAAACCTGGTCGATCTATCGACAAAATAGAGCGGAACGTGCGAAGCCTGTTGAACCGAAGGCTGTACCTGTGAAGAATGAGAAAGCTGTTAAAGAGACCGTTTCCCAACCATCTGAAACTGCTGCTGAGCCCAATGCTGCAACGTCCATGCCGCCAGTTTCATCGCTGACACCGATTGAAATTCATTTGGAGCGGCTGCTCTCTACTCTTCCGGCACCCCATTCCCTGACCCATGAAATCATCCGTTCACAGGAAAATATTCTGCCAGGTGATCGAGAAGCTTTCTTCAATGACATCGATAAAGTAATCGATAATCTGGAGAAGCATCTGCTAGAGTGGAAAAGTATAAAGGAACAAGCTAAATTGTCTAATCAGCCGGTTGAAGTCCCTAATAACTGAGCCTGAATACAGATGCCAAGGATACCGACAAACGAAATATTTTCGTTTCGACAGCAAAAAACCGCGCTAAATGCGCGGTTTTTTGCTACAAAGCAGCATTCATGCCATAGCTTCATTAAGGCAGCACGGTTGGTGCTTTACGATTATGTGTTCCCCGCTCGCAGGCATTCGCTTATCCATCGCCCTTAACGAACGAGGCGAATCATTTGAACAACCGGCCGATTATCCCCGGGCAATCCGATTGCTGCAGCCTGCATTTGGGAAGAACCGTCCCCATCCAGGAAGATCCCATCAGCTAACCGGCCATCCCCGACGGTTTCAAGAATGGCCGAACGAAAGTCGGCTAGCGTCCCTTTTGTGCTGCTAACGACAAGATATACCGATCCCGCTTGATCATAAACGATTGCTGAGCGCAGACGTTGATCATCAGGATACGGCGCATTCTGCTGCAGCGCATAGGACTGCCAATTAGCATCATTACCAATCGACATGCTTATGCCTCCTTGCGCCCAGAAGCGGTTCCTATCGGCTACTTTCAATTCCGAAGCTTTGGATACAATTTGAACACTTAGTTTATGTGCAGCCCCGTCCCATACTAACGTACCGCGAGGATATTTAATGTTTTCATTTCCTGCCCCGTATTGCCCTTCCGTTCCTCCGATTGGAGAACCATTCACAATTGCCATACTAATCAAGCTTTGGTCAGAGAAGAAGCCTCCGTTAATTCCATAATAATCGGTAAGGGTTACATTCTGACGAACAAGCTCGAGCGTAATATTAGAGGGCGCACTCTTCAGCACATGTAATTCAAACCCATTCGCTGCTTTTGCATTCGAATACGTATATTCAAATGCAGGATGAGCAACAACCCTTTGTCCATCCCCCGACCGCAATGGATAGACGAGCAATACGAGAATGATGGTTAATAAGAGGATAAGCAGACCGGCAGCTATTGTTATTATTTTGACTCTTTGCTTCGTTAGATTTGATAGATTTGATAGATTCATCTTTTTCGTATTTCTCCTTCAATAAAATAGAGAGCTTTCGCTGCACTTCATGTACAGGAACAGCTCTCTTATTACGATTTAATGATGTTTCAAATGCTCCATCGTTTGAACAAAGACTTGTTCAACGTGATCATCATCCAAGGAGTAAAATACCGTTTTCCCCACCTTGCGGCGTTTGACAATTCGCATGTTGCGCAGAAACCGCAGCTGATGGGATATGGCCGATTGCCCCATTTCCAGAACCTGAGTTAAATCATGTACGCATAGCTCGCTTTGTGAAAGCGCATGAATGATTTTCACCCGCGTCGGATCCCCCAGCGTTTTGAATAAATCCGCAATCTCTCCCGCTCCGGAATCATCGATAAGCTTCGTTTTTATATGGCCGACATCCACTTCAGTTCCCAAACAAGCTTCATCACAGGCGTCCTGAATGATTTTATCCGTCAATATCCCCACCAACCGCATCTCTAATTTTGTTTCTCATTATACCATGTTCGAATATTCAATACGATAACAGATGAATAGCCAGGGATGGATGTGAAACATACAGGATAAACAAAGGCAAGATGCATATTCTAAGGATAAATTAATTTGACACTTTCGGAAATAGAATTAACATATGAACAAGTATTCATATATAGAAAGAAGGATGGTTATGAAGGAATATCGGGTAAAAGGCCTCTCCTGTGTGAATTGCACACTTGAGCTTGAACAGCAGCTGAAGAAACTGGAGCATGGAGAGACGGCCACCTTAAGTTATACGAGTGGTAAATTGAAGCTTGATCCGCTTGTTTCCTTACCTTCTGTAGAGCGAATATTGAAATCTGAGCGTGCCTATATTGATAGAACCCGCGATGCAGCAGCCTATCAACCAGCGGATATTGATCCACAGCATTCTAAACGAACACATTATCATGACCACGAGCATGAAGATAGCGATGATGGCCACGAGCATGCCGACGAGCATTCACACAGTCATGGACATTCAAATTCCATCATGATGAAGCTGATTTTTATTTCAGCTATTATGTATATGGTTACATTTATAGCGGGTGATTATTTTTCTGGAGCGCTCTCTGTCAGCTTATACCTGATAGCTACAGCTTTAAGCGGTTATTCTACTTTCCTGCGGGGTATTAAGAACCTGATCAAACTTCGTTTTAACATTGATACGTTGATGACTATAGCGCTGATCGGCGCTGTCGCCATTGAAGAATGGAAGGAAGCTGCGCTGGTCGCGATATTATTTGGCCTGAATGAATGGCTAGAAGGCATCGGTATGGAGAAAGCACGCCGTTCGATGGAAGCCCTTCTTAAAGTCGCACCGAGCGAAGCCATTAAACTTAAAGATGGAATAGAGTTTCTTGTTCCTATAGCCGAGCTGCAGCGCGGAGACCTGGTCATTGTGAAGCCAGGCGGGAAAATCCCATCTGACGGCATCGTTGAGGATGGACGAAGCTCCGTGAATGAAGCAGCGATTACAGGGGAATCAATGCCCGTTGAGAAATCACCTGGCGAGGCTGTCTATGGAGGAACAATCAATAACGAGGGTATTATTCGAGTGCGAATTCGTAAAGCCTATGCAGATTCCTCACTTGCTGCTATCCTGCATCTAGTCGAAGAAGCCCAAGAGACGAAGACGCCGACTGAGCTATTCATTAATCGATTTGCCAGGTACTATACACCGCTTATCATGCTTGTTGCTGCTTTGGTGATCGTGCTCCCTCCTCTCTTCTTCAGCGGAGATTGGAACAAATGGCTGTATCAAGGTCTTGCGGTCCTCATTGTCGGATGTCCATGTGCACTCATCATATCTTCACCGATAGCTATCGTTTCCGGGATAACCCGCAATGCACGTAACGGAATACTCGTGAAAGGCGGCGTCTTTCTTGAGCAGCTTGGTCGAATCGATACGTTGGCATTTGACAAAACCGGCACGCTCACCAAAGGTGAACCACATGTCGTCAAATCGGTTGTTTATGATGAGGAACGCTTCCTTCCTATAGCGGGCGCGATCGAGAAAACATCTTCTCATCCATTAGCCAAAGCTATCATGAAGGAGATTTCCCTGCATACAATTGAGCTTCCGGAAGCAGACGAGATTAAGGCGATACCCGGACGCGGAATTGTCGCAATCGTACAAGGCAAATCCTATTCCCTTGGCAATGAGGAGAGCATATCATCGCATATCCAGCTCGCCTCAGAAATTCAAGCTGCCATCAACAGCCTCAAAGAAGAAGGATTAACAATTGTGTTGGTTGCTGATGACGAGCAGTTGTTAGGTATGTTCGGAATTGAGGATGAAATTCGTCCAGAAAGTAAAACTGTCATTGAGCGGCTGCATCATATTGGCGTTCGGAGAACCGTTATGCTCACTGGCGATCATCAGAAAACAGCCGAGAAGGTTGCGGCAAACGTTGGCGTTACCGCCTATTACGGTAACCTCCTGCCTGCGGACAAAGTAAGTAAAATCAAAGAATTTACCCAATCTGGACACTTGGTTGCGATGATCGGCGACGGTATTAATGATTCACCTGCTCTTGCTGCCGCGAGTCTTGGCATCGCCATGGGAAAAGGAACGGATAGTGCCATTGAGACGGCCGATATTGTTCTTATGCAGGATCATCTAGGCAAGCTGCCGGAAGCTATTTCTGTCGCCAAACAGGTTAATCGCACAATCCGCTTCAATATCTCCATTGCGCTGGCGCTCAAGATTATTGCTCTGCTCCTTACGATTCCCGGCTGGCTGACCCTCTGGATCGCTATCCTGTCAGACATGGGCGCAACTGTATTTGTGACACTTGTCAGCTTAACGATATTAATTGATGCTCGGCCCAAGTGATAGTAAGAAGGCAAATCCACCACCCTCATTCATGTACCATGTATCATGCTCGCAAGAAGAACCGGCTCATGCCGTCCTTTGACTGGGAAGCCAAACGATCAGAAAAGGTTGGAAGCGAAACTTATACGTTCTGAAATTTGAGAAAAGCCGCTATTAGGCGGCTTTTCTGGTTGGCAGCGATATTTGTGGCTGAGTGATTTTGCTTACGCAGTTATGTGATAATGGACTTCCTTCTTCCACCATTCAAAAGTTTCTCCGCTAGATTCTACCTCTTATCATAAGCTCTCTGAACAAGCTCTTTAAAAGCTTGCCGCTCAAACTCGCTTAACTCCAGAGTTCGGATATAATCAGGATTTAACAGCAGTTCAATTATTTGATCGTTATTGTGAATAATAAATTGATATTTAAACGTTGTATAAAACTCATCAAACCACTGTTGTTCCTTCTTCAGCTTGGAGATGACCTTCTGCAGCTTACGCTTCTTCCGATTGAATATTCTGCCATTGCTTTCTAAGCTGAACAAGTCAGCTGCAAATTCCAGAATCGTTTCCACAACGAAGCTCATAGCTTTCTCCTCCTCATCTTTCTCTGGTTTTAGCTCAAGATATCAGGTGATGACTCCAGCTATAATTACGTCTGTACTTCTGTTAGCTCTTGCGCTCTATTCTTAATGCGCGAATTCTCTGAAGCAAAGCCTAGTATATCGGCAACTTTCACACTGTCCCTAATGTTTCTCAATGTATAGCTTGGAGAGCTCGTATCTGTTGATAGTATGGTTATATCGCCTATTTTCAGCATTCGCTCGTATAGATTCCTCTTCAATGCAATATCCCGTATCCGGTACAATTGGATTTCCTCACGCTTCTTCGTAAAGATTCCCTTCTCAACAATTAATCTGCGATCGGTAATCTGGTATTTCGTGAAACTCGGAATGCCAAAGTTAAAAGGTTTACCTTCCCATAAGACGTTCTCGTTCATCATCTCAGGCAACTCCTTAATAAGCAGATTGTTTCTTTTATTGTACACTAGAAAACGGGCGTTGTTCGGTTAATTTTGATCAGCACTAAACGCCTGTTCCAAGCCGTTCTAGGCCGTATACAAGAGTAAGCTCAAGGACATAATTGATATATGAAAATGAAAAAAAATCCATCTCCTACCCAAAGCAACCAACAACAAAATAAGGTGCAAACCGAGCCGCTCCATGTAAGCCTTGCGGAAAATATACAGAACATAAAAAAAGACCTTGGCAGCAGCGATGATA
Organism: uncultured Paenibacillaceae bacterium; assembly: GCA_963793665.1. Classification (GTDB taxonomy): domain Bacteria; phylum Bacillota; class Bacilli; order Paenibacillales; family Paenibacillaceae; genus Paenibacillus_Z. The sequence goes on along the minus strand of CAWCBD010000031.1, from coordinate 10,307 downwards.
TCATTATCCGAGAAATCTGTATCGGCAATGAGAGAAGTATGAAGATTGCGGTTCTTTACACAGACGGCCTAGCAGACAAACAAACGATTACAGATTTTTTTATGGAATCACTCATGCAGGAAACCAACATTGAACCGGTCGAACAGCTTTCTGGAGGCGATCAACAATTAAACATGTTGAAGAGCCGGGCTCTCCAATTAGGAAGCAACAAAGATATCGCCGACTTCGCTTCTGTATATAATTCCTTATTATCGGGAGAAACGGTCATATTAGTTGACGGGTATTCGCAAGGTATCGCCGCAAGTACGCAAGGATGGGAAAGCCGCGGAATTACGCTGCCTGTTGCCCAAAACGTCGTTCGAGGCCCTCAGGAAGGCTTCACTGAAACGCTTCGTACAAATACTGCGATGATCCGGCGCAAAATTAAAGATCCAAATCTGTGGCTGGAATCGAAACAAATTGGCAGAGTTACGAAAACCGATGTCGCTTTCATGTACATAAAAGGAATTGTCACCGACAAGATTGTCGAAGAAGTACGCATACGTCTGGATAAGATTGATATCGACGGCATTTTGGATAGCGGATATATAGAAGAACTCATTCAGGACGAAGCATACTCTCCTTTTCCAACGATAAATAACACCGAGCGGCCCGACGTGGCAGCTGCCGAGTTGTTGGAAGGACGCGTCATTATACTGGTCGATGGAAGCCCCTTTGTACTCATCGTGCCCACCTTGTTCATTTCCTTCTTTCAGTCAGCAGAAGATTATTACCAACGCGCGGATATAAGCACTCTCCTTCGGATCATCCGTTTCATAAGTCTGTTTATCGCTATGGTAGGTCCGGCTCTCTATATCGCCGTTACCACCTTCCACCAAGAATTGATCCCGACTCAATTACTAATCAGCTTAGCGTCACAACGTGAAGGTGTTCCCTTCCCCGCTTTCATCGAAGCTTTGCTGATGGAAGTGACGTTTGAGATTTTACGGGAAGCGGGCGTAAGAATGCCGCGTCCGATTGGGCAGGCGGTATCGATCGTTGGCACTCTGGTCATTGGACAAGCAGCGGTTGAGGCAGGCATCGTATCAGCTTCCATGGTTATCGTCGTGTCGCTTACTGCTATTGCAAGCTTTGTCATTAATGGCTACAGTATGGCAATCTCCATAAGGATGATTCGTTTTGTTATTATGGGGCTGGCTGCAGCCTTTGGCATTTTCGGCATTGTGGTCGTTTTGATTGCCATTGTTCTTCATCTATGCAGTTTGCGTTCGTTTGGGATTCCATATATGAGTCCTTTTGCACCTTTCATCGTTGATGACCTGAAGGATACGATCTTTCGGCTTCCTCATTGGGCATTGTCTACCCGTCCAAGATTAATCAATCAGAACAATATCACTAGAAAACAAATGCTGTCGCCCTCCAAACCAAAATCATAAAATGGGTCATGAATGGAGCTGGTTCAAATGAAAAGCAAATTATTAGTTTTCATTTGTTTTCTCCTGCTTCTTCCTCTGTTAACCGGGTGTTGGAGCAGACGGGAATTGAATGAGCTAGGGATTTCAGTAGGGATCGGGATCGATAAAGCAGGAAAAGGATACCGAGTCTCCGCACAAGTTGTCGATCCGGGAGAAGTCGCATCGGGGAAATCGAGTGGGAACCGTACATCGGTAACCCTATATGAAGCAACAGGGGATACGGTAACCGAAGCGATACGCAAGATGACTACGAGCAGTCCCAGGGTTATTTATTTGGCGCATCTCCGGGTTCTCGTAATCGGTGAGTCATTGGCAAGAGCGGGGATCGAGAAACCACTCGATCTTTTCTCAAGAGACCCTGAGGTCCGAACGGACTTTTTCATTGTTATCGCGAAGGGATCGTCAGCAAAGGATGTATTGCAAATCTTGACACCGCTAGAAAAAATACCGGCAAATAAACTATATATGTCGCTGGTGACCTCCCAGAAAGAGTGGGCGCCTACGTCTACAATTACACTTGATGAGCTCATGACAGACATTGTAAGCGAAGGAACTAACCCTGTGTTGACAGGAGTAAAAGTGACGGGAGTCGAGGACGGCCAATCCCAACATAATGTAGAAATGATTGACCCTCCCGGCCGTCTGAGTTATTCGGGTCTAGCTGTATTCAATGAAGATAAATTAATCGGTTGGTTAAATGAGAAAGAAAGCAAAGGGTATAGCTACATAAAGGATAAAGTCAGGATGACAGTCGGAAGTATGCCTTGTCCCGAAGGAGGAAAGATAGCCTTAGATGTCATACGCTCAAAAACGATAGTCAAAGGAAAAGTAACCAACGGAAAACCCCATATTGATATCAAAATAAAGATGGAAACAAGTGTGGGCGAAGTAGAATGCCGAATCGATCTATTGAAAAGAAAAACGATTAAGGATTTGGAAAAAAATGCGGAAGAAAGAGTAAATGAACTTGTGCGGGGGGCGATCAAAAAGGTGCAAAATCATTTAAAGGTGGACATTTTCGGATTTGGCGATGCCATCCACCGGGCCGATCCTGCGGCTTGGAAAATATTGAAGGAAGATTGGGATGAGCGATTTACACACTTGGATGTTAATGTGCAGGCAGACGTAAAGATCCGGCGTATTGGTACAGTTACTAATTCTTTCTTTCATAAACAAGAGGAGAAGTAAAAGCGATGTGGGTGATTACAGGAATTGTTGTCACAGCTTCTTTAATAGTTATTCTCGAAGTCCCCCCTCTGGTAAAAGCAAAATTAAAAAGAGAACTATGGTTGTTCTCTATTCTGCTCCTATTGGGGACCCTATTAAGCATAGCAAAGTATCTTCAGATCCCTATTCCGAATCCCTTGGACATGCTCTATGTGATCTTTAAACCGATGAGTGACTTGTTATTCAGCTTCTTAAAGTAGGCAAGGAATGGAGACACGATGAACATTACCGTTAAGATTTCTTTACGTCAATTTACAGTGGTCGTCATGTTCTACACGATCGGCACCAGCATATTAGTCATTCCTGCGGGCCTTGCCGCCGATGCCGGTCAGGACGCCTGGATTGCTGCAATGCTCGGCTGGCTGATAGGTTTTGGCTGCGTTGGCTTATATATTATGTTGGGAAAGCGGTTTACTACTATGACGTTATATGAATATAACGAAAAAGTATTCGGGAAATGGGCAGGTAAACTTATTTCTCTTTTTTTTACATTTACTTCGTTTGTTGGTGCTGCGACTGTTTTATATTATGTGGGAAATTTTATGACCACACAAGTTATGCCTGAGACGCCGATCGAGTCTTTTCTGATTCTATTTGCAGGTGTCGTAGTTATGGGTCTGCGACTTGGTCTTGAAGTAATTGCTCGTACCGCCGAAATCTTATTTCCGTGGTTTCTCATTCTGTTTATTGTATTGACCCTTTTCCTCATACCTGAAATTGAAATTCAAAAAATTCAGCCGGTGCTAGAGGCAGGCATTACACCGATTATGAAGGGAGCTTTAACTTTTATGAGTTTTGCTTCCCTTCCGCTCATTCTATTCTTAACTATATCTCCTTCGTTAATAAATAAACCGGAAGATGCAGGAAAGGCATTTTTCATAGGCGCTTTACTTGGCGGAGTATTTTCCATCATCATCACTTTCTTGAGTATTTCGATACTTGGCGCTGATTTTAGTGAAAGAAATATGTATCCCAGTTACGCTTTGGCAAAGAAAATAAACGTCGCAAATTTTATTCAACGAGTGGAAATCTTTATCGCGGGCATGTGGTTTATGACCATTTTTTTTAAAGCTATATTTTATTCCTATAGCTTCCTATCAGGTCTTTCGCAAATTTTCGGCCTTAAAGATTACCGCCCCCTTGCATTGCCATATGGGTTGATTTTGGTCGTATATTCACTCGCAGTCTATCCGAATGCCATTTACATGATGGATTTTGATACTTCCATATGGCCCCCTTATGCTCTGGTTTTTGGTCTATTCTTACCCCTGTTCATACTTGTAGTCGGTATGCTTAGAAAAAAATAAACCGTAAGTGAGCAATGAATGATGCAGTAAAACTGGAGTGGAGAAAAAATGACCGCCAACATAAAAATTTCAGTACGACAATTTACTGTGCTTGTCATGCTCTATACGATCGGCACGACCATATTAGTTATTCCGTCGAGCCTTGCCGCCGATGCCGAACAGGATGCATGGATTGCGGCAATACTCGGTTGGTTATTAAGTTTATCCATTGCGGGCTTATATATTGTCTTAGGCAGACAGTTTCCAAATATGACGCTTATGGCATATAACGAAAAAGTGTTAGGGAAATGGTTAGGCAAGCTGGTTTCCCTTATTTTTATATTCTTTTCGTTTACTGGTGCCTCCAATGTATTATTTTATGTAGGTAACTTTATGACGACGCAGGTCATGCCTGAAACACCGATTGAGTCATTTGTGGTTTTATTTGCAGGTATTGTTGTTATGGGGCTGCGTCTGGGACTTGAAGTGCTGGCCAGGGCCGCAGAAATATTATTCCCATCGTTTCTAGTGCTGTTTGTTATTTCTACCCTTTTCCTCATACCTGAGATTGAAATTCAAAAAATACAACCGATCTTAGAGATTGGCATAAAGCCGATTACGAAAGCTGCCTTATCTTTTGTCGGTGCCGCTTCCCTTCCGCTCATTGTTTTCTTAATGGTTTTCCCAGCGTTTGTGAGTCAATCAAAAGATGCAGGGAAGGCATTTTTCATTGGAACTTTATTAGGCGGAATTTGTGTCATTGTCGTTACTTTTTTGAGTATTTCGATATTAGGTGCTGATTTTAGCGAAAGAAATATGTACCCCAGTTACGCACTGGCTAAAAAAATAAATGTCGCCAATTTTATCCAGCGTGTGGAAATTCTTATGGCTGGTATGTGGTTTATGACGATTTTTTTCAAGACTTCCTTTTATGCATACGGTTTCCTAACGGGCCTAGCTCAGATTTTCGGCCTTAAAGATTATCGTCCCCTCGTGCTGCCATACGGTATGATTCTGGTCGTCTATTCACTCGTAGTCTATCCGAATGTCGTTTACATGTTGGAATTCGATTCAACCATTTATGTGCCATATGCATTAACGATTTGCCTTTTGCTGCCTCTAATCATACTTGGAGTTGGTCTCATTCGAAAGAAAATAACGAAGTGAATCGGCGCTTCAGCATCTGGACTTTTACATACCCGAAGTTCGTTTCTCGTATTTATTTAAATCCCCAAACGAATTCGAAGCACAACCCTTTATACTCATAGCCGCACCTTCGATAAAAATCATTCAGCTTCGGATTATTGGCGATACAATCAAGCCGAATCCGATCTTTTCCTGCAAACTGGATTCCGGAATCCGCCCAACGGACGATTTGCTCGCCCAAATTTTTACCCGCTGCAGCCCGATTAATATTGAGACGGTGCAGGTATATGGACGATTCATGCCCCTCTTCCCCCCACAGCTCCACGTCCCATGCACTTTCACGCTGCATCAGCATAACCATCCCTGCCAGCATGCTCCCTTGCATGAAAATATAAACTTCACCGCGCTTTATCGCCTCCGGTGTGTTATGAGAATCCTCACCCTGCAGCAGCCCGCTCCACTGCGTCGAGCCTGTGCTTTTCAGCCATTCTGCTGTGCTTCCAAGAAGCGCCAATACGGCTTGTGTATCTTCTTGTTTGGCAAGGTATGCCTTGGTTTCTGAACCCAGAACGCCGAGATGATCTCTGCGAATAATCGATGACATGATAACAGCCTCCTATGCATAGTAAATGTGCCCCTATGATATTCTTTGATTATTTATGAGTCGCCTTGTCCAGAAGAATAATTTCACTGGCTTCAAATTCCCGCTTTGTTTCCGTAATATATTGCCGTTTCTTAAGGATAACTCTGATCATATCTCCTGGTTTAAAATCATTCACTGTTAAGGTCTCTCCAGCTTCGTTAAGCAGCTTCGTCTCATCTGTGAGCTGAACATTACATATATAACCAACATCATTAATAGCACCATGCTTGTTTTTGTTGATCTCTTGCGAGCAATTAACTTGAAACCGATTCGTTTCTACCGTATCCAAACTTGTATCAAAGGCTTCTGTCGGATTACAGCCGCGAATATACAGGACGACAATGACGAGTACGAATATGAAACTGATCAGCAGATAAATTCTGTTCTTCCTCATACGATGAACCCCCTTAGAATGTTCTTAACTCTTTGACGGTGATTAAGGAGAAAAGTTACACGATGCAGATTGTTTCCGTGAAATTACACTCATTCTAATACGCATGGGACAAATTGTACCGAAAATAGACTAATTCGTGGACATATTCAGCATCACTCAGGAGGTAGTGATCCTTTTGTCAAATAGTCAGCCGTTTGTTATGGTGGTTATCCCGCTTTCGGGTATTAAGAAATTTGTCCTCATTGATCTTGTGGCGGGTACCGCTATTTATTACCTCTTGAAGCTGCCGCTTCATTCCTTCCTTGCTGCATCTGCCGGCAGCATGATCGGCCCCATGCTCATTCGGCAAACTTTAAAGTACAGACGAACGAAGTAATCCATCCTCATGATACCATTCTGCTTGCGCGCGAAACATCGCAGCGTAATCACAGTCTGCCGCAAGCAGTGTCTCATGCGTTCCTTCCTCCACCAGATACCCATCCCGCAGTACGAGAATCCGATCCGAGAACCGCGCCAAGCAAAAAAAACCGGAAGCACCTGTTCGGCAGCTCCCGGCATTTATACCCGTACTATTCTGATTTCTTCGCCAAAGTGATGATCATTACGACCAGCATGAGTAACTGAATGAGAAGCTCTGCGCTCATTTCATTACCTCCATGATATTCATAATGCTCCTTCCGCTCCGGCTTCTCCTCTCAAGCATAAGGTGTCGTCTCCCACTATCATAGATATTCGCGGCGTGGTGGATTTATGACTGGACTATTCCAGACTTCAATACTTGGTTAGAAGCCTCCTCGCTTCATCCTTCAGTCCTATCTGATCTAATTCTGCTGTTACTATACTAAGAAGTTCAGGATTATGATCATTGTCTAGAATATAATGAAACTGGATATCACGAAATGTTGCAAGCTTCTCAATGTAGGAAGCTGATTTAAGGTAACTTTGAAGAGCATGAAGATCGACTTCGACATCTTTTTCTACGTGAAATACAGCTGGAGCTTTTCCTGAATTTAAAACATCTTTATTCACTACTCCAAGACCATCCTGCGTGAGAATGGTAACTCGTTTTGCTCGTTCCTTGGCCGCATGAGCTGAATAAGAATAAGGATCAGCAATAGTTGGCGGCTTGATCGCGACCTCTATTTGTCGTAAAATATCCTCCTTGCTGCTCTTCTCTTCCTCTGACTCCGTATACCCTAGCTTTAATTCTTGCTGTTCCCACACGTTCTTTTGCTTCCTATAAGCAGCTTCATTCTCAAAGTCCATATTGAGCAACGAGGCATCTATCATCACGATTCGAATAAATTCACGAAAATTATTCGCGACTACTATCGCTGGTTGATCAAAATTCATTGGAGTAACAAAAACAATTGGGGCATTCTCCAAATCGGGTGCTAAACCAAAATCTGTTAAGAAGCCGTAATGCTCCCCGTCAACCCCTGTCGATCCGAATGTGACAACATCCATTGGAGTATTGAAATAAGGAATTAAATCTGTACGGACGTAAAATCCTAATACATCGTCTAGACTCTTATTCTTTTGGGATAGTTTATTTTGTAAGGTCAAGAGTTTCATCATCGTTGGCGGTATTTTGTATTTCCCCAGATTGGCCTGTTCCGCTTGTTCAGAAGTCATTGAGGATCCCACCTCCTCTTTTTCAATTTGAAGTGATGATTCATTAAATGATGTCAGATAAATCGTCAAGGATTTCGATTCCCAGTAAATCTCTGCGTCTATGCAGCGTGCAAGCAATCGAACTGGCATATAGATATGTCCATTCCGTTTCCAGGAAGATTCAATTCGAATACTGATTATTCGTGAGGTTCTATCCTTATAGTCGAGGATAAGAGTCACAGCTTGACTAAATGACTCCCATTGTACGTGTCCACCCATTGCCGTTATTATGGGTAACAGCGGTACGTAAATCTGCCCATGATCAATAAAAGCCTTCTGACCGGATGCTACTAGATGACCATTAACACGAATGGATGGGCTCTTCTCGTTCTGAGCCGACAATATGAAAGGTGAAACCGACATGAAAAGTAGAATAGCCAGAGTAGTAAAACCTATCTTAATAACAGTTTTCATTTGTTGTTTTCCCCTTAAATATTATCTATTGGTAGTTTCTAGTAAACATTATAAACCAACCTGAGTAAAAAATGCTCCCCTTGCGAAATAATTACTCCCGTCTCTCCTCGCGAAGCGGTCTGGCATCAAGTGGAATACGATTCACTGTGAGATCAATAAAATGGGCATCAAAGGAACCTTTATAGCGGAAGACAGGACCGAGGAGAGGATTATCGATTTCGACGGATATTTTGTACTGGTCCTCCCAATCATCGTACCATTCGCAGACCTCTGCTATCCCAGTAAAAGACCGAGGGAATCGAAACTGGAGCCATCCTTCGTAGAAACGTTGTTCACCGGAACGAATACGAATGCCCCCATTGGGACTGGCGGATATCTCAAGGTCTACCGCCAGATGCTGTTTGTTGCCTAAGTAATCTACGATCGCTGAGCGTTCCGCGCTGTATATCATCGTTGCGTCAAACTGTCTAATCGCATTTGGAAATATAAACTTCCGATTCCATGTCACCGTCTCCCGGCCATAGCGGTCCTTGTAGGCAAAATTCTCAATGGTGAAAGGAATCCGTTCTCCCCCTTGCGGAAACATGATGTTCCTGGTTGTACCCAGATATAGCGGTAACACCGCCCACTTGGCATACCAGACCGAGTCCATCATACCATGCCCAATGGAGGCTACACGGTCCATACTATTAAATCCGAACCGCTGCTGAATACGAGGATGCAGCCGCTTGAACTCTTTTCCCATTACCTGTTCATAAATCGATGCCATCACATGGACCTCCTAAAGGTTTTCGCGATAAATCCTGGATTCGTTCTGGGAACAAAACCGACTTTTCTTCTGCATCGGCCAGCCTGCGGCAGATCACGATTGGACCATCCAGCTATCAAACAGAAGCCAACCATCGGAACGCTGAGCGTTAGCGGGTTAAAAGGTGCTTGCAGCAGTTCCGGACTCTTGAGAAGCGCCGCGACAGCTAGAAGCAATAAAGCAATGATTTGCAGCCGATATAACCCGTTTCTTCGATGCCACAGCGCTGCTATTACACCAAAACCAATCTCAGCCAGTCCGAGCAGCTGAAGCACCTGGGATTCCCAGCCGGGAAACCAACCGGTATGCTGCACAATCGCCAGCTCACCCGCTTGGGGAAACAAGATCTTCGGAACAAGTCCCTCATATAACCAGAGAAATGTAATCATGAGCACGCTGAAATAATGAATAACTGCCCGCTGCAGGCTAACTGCAGGTGAAATGCTTTTCTCAAGCCATATGCGCAAACAATCGAAGCTCCAAGCTGTAGCAAATCCGAATAACGGGCGAAATAAGAGATGATCGAACCATTCCCCAACCACGCCGAAACGTGTCTGATAATCATATTGTGTACTGAAAGTGATCCCCTCGCCGTTATTCGCATACTTCCAATAGCCGCCACCCTTGCGAATGAGTGATATTGCCTGCTCCGATCCAAAGGTTAAAGTCGATATCCGATCAGACATGCTGGATGAAAAGGCAGCTTGGGTCATGCCAGTGCCAGCAATCGCAAGACCGAAACCGATACGCGTCTGATAGAGAAAATGCTGTTCGCTCTCTCCCGCCGCTCGGGGTAAATATTCAATATGGGTAAACCGAAGATCCCATTGCTTATGCAATTCCGGAGTCTGGGTATGCTTCCAAAGTGAATCGATATCCGTCCGTATATCGATCTCGACATAAATGGGTTTTCTTCTCATCGCTTTGGCCCCCAATCCATCCTATCCAAACGATCAATAAATCTGCTGCGCAGCTCAGCCGTTGGTACTAAACAAGTCTCTTTCTTCATAAACCAGCGATGCCGCCTGCCTGCAATCTGATCATATACCCAGTCGCGAATGAAGGCTGGAACGACGATGAATCCATATAGTACAGGCCACAGCTTACCCAAATGCCGAAGCACAAGAAGTGCGGCTTCCGATTTCGTGAAAGAGGCATGTCCCGTTATCATAACAAACGTATTCAAATCATTGCGCGGGAGCCCTCTCTGCTTGAGCAGCGACTGGCCCACCTGAGATTG
>CAWCBD010000030.1:0-73300 GCA_963793665.1 uncultured Paenibacillaceae bacterium | reverse complement strand
CAGACCTATGTGAACCCGTGGATTTTTAGTTACGGCCTTTCGGGTAGATTGAATAAAACGACCCTTCCGGACGGCAAGTACACCAAAATGGCTAAAATGATAATGCCGGGAGAATGACGGGAGTCACATATGGAAGCGGCACAACAGATACTCAAACTTTCACCTTTGCCTACGATCTGAACGGCAAAAAACTATGGTGAAGGTACTGCTTTGTATTCGGCTTCGTACGATAAACTGAATCTGAAGAATGTAACGGAACCGAATACGGCCTATGCATACGATATTACGAGTACGATGCAGCAGGAAACCGTACAAAGTTAAGTGTGAAGTACAATACAACCACATGGACGTACAATTATGAGTGGACGATGCAGGAAACCGAAGAAGTTTTGGGACTCAACAACCGGACGCGAATCGTATTTCTTGTATGACGAAGCCGGAATGCCTCGTAAAGTGTACAACAGCAACAAGTCGGCCACATTTTATGAATACGATGGTGCGGGGCAATTAAAACAACTTCGCATCGAGAACGATGGAGCCCCTGTAGTCAAATATCGTTATGATTACGATAGTAACGGTAATATCACAAAAATTTGGAGCGATATGGACTCCACTTGGGTAGAATATACGTACGATTCCCAAGATCAGCTTCTGCTTGAAAAGTATTCAAATGGCGATACCATTGAATACCAGTATGACACGCTGGGCAACCGGACGCTCCAAGATTAAAACGGCGTTAATACGGTCTACACTTATAATCCGGAAAAGAATCGTCTCGTCAGCGCAGGGTCGGAAACTATGCCTATGATACGAACGGTAACGTGACGTCGGATGGAGTCTATTCCTACATTTGGGGGAACGATAATCGGCTGCAGGAAGTGAAGCAAGGATCAACATCGATTGCAACGTTTAAATACGATGCCTTCGGACGCCGTAATGAAATGACGGCCGGCGGTGTGACCAAGACGTTCCATTATGACGGAGATCAGGTCAACTGGATCAGCGACAGTTCCGGTAAAGTGTATCGTTTTGAAGGCACTCCTGTGTTTATGAGTTACCAGAACAAGCAATACTGGTACCACTACGATCATCTTGGGAACGTCATCCGTATGACCGATGAGTTCGGTAATTCGGTAGCGGAGTACAAATACGATGCATGGGGAAATATTACCTGGACTTGGTCGAACGGCAGTGAAATTGCGGATTTAAATCCATTCCGCTATGCTGGATATGTATACGATAAAGAAACGAAGAAATATTATCTCAGTGCCCGCTATTACGATCCGGAAAGCGGCCGATTCTTAAGTGAGGACAGCTTCAAAGGTGATGCAGGTGACCCGTTAAACTTAAATTATTATGCCTATGCTAAAAATAATCCGGTAATGATCGGACGCCAGCGGCCACTTCTTTGACACCTTGCTGGACATCGTAAGTATTGGTTACAGCACTTACCAGCTCATTCGACACCCCAGCTGGGAAAATGCGGGATACCTTGCCTGGGATGTTGGGGCGGCATTCGTTCCTTTTATCCCGGGTCATATGTTGCCAAAGGCGCAAAATTTTCCACTAAAGCTGCTTCTAAACTAAAAAAAGGAAATGCAGCTGGAAGAGCGAAAAAAGCTATAAATGCATGTAATTGCTTTACGGCTGGAACCAAAGTTCATACAGACGAAGGGGAGAAGAATATCGAAGACATTGAAGTCGGAGATAAGGTTCTCTCGAAGAATGAAGTAACAGGTGAACAGGATTACAAGGGGAGTTATTGCCCTTCATCGCAATGAGAAAGATACGACTTATAAGCTATCGGTGGGCAATCAAATTATTGAGACAACTGATAATCATCCATTTTGGGTTGATGGCAAGCGATGGGTTCTTGCTGTAGATTTGAAGGTTGGCGATGAGTTAGTCCAAAGCAACGGAAACCATCTAAAGATTGACAACATTGAAATTGTACATCACGAGGAAAAAGTAAAGGTATACAACTTTACTGTTGCTGACTTCCATACGTACTTTGTAAGTGACTTGGGTATTTGGGTTCATAATATTAATTGTGATTACAGTCAATTTAGAAACTTTGACACTCATTACGAAAAACATGTTTTGGGTAAGCATGGTGGTAAAAAGGAATTTGGTAATATTACGAAGGATCAATATTTTGAGCAAGCATTTAATTTGGCTTTGAAGAAAGCGGACGGCAAGAATGTTTTTAGAAAAGCACTTTCAAATGGTAGAATGGCAACTTATAATAAATCAACGAATGAGTTGGTCATTTTACATGACGGATTTCAAGTTGGGACTTATTTTTAAACCAAGCAGAGGTATTAATTACTTTAACGACTTGAAATAAGAGAAGGGTGAAACTGTGTATACTTGTAATGTTTGTGGATTTGAAAAATTGGAATGGCCATATTATCTTGAAGAGATGCTCCGAATTTTATTATTTGTGTATGTTGTGGTTTTCAGCTGGATATGACCATTTGGACTTAGGAAAACATTTAGGATATCGCAATGAATGGATAAGCTAGAGGAAACCCCTTTGACGAATCCCGAAGAAGAGCCTGGTAAATTGGGTAATGAAAGAGCAACTATTAAACATTAAAGCGTGAACAGGAGACCTTGAGGGCGGCAATCCTCAAGGTCTTTCTTTTCCCCCCAGCCCAGTACCGAATGAACCCTTTATTTAACCAAGAACACACTTAACTAACGTAATATCTGAATGAAAATTGTCCATTTCGTTTGTACGCACAAGTGAGGTTGACAATTATACCCTAAATAACGTAATACCGTTACAACGAACAGGTTAATTATGGTCAGATACTACCATGATTTACCTGTTTTTTGATAGCTTCGTTTTCTCGCAGTTTTTTTGAAATCCTCCGCAACTGTAGATAGGGATACCCCGATATTTATTTTTGTCGGTCATGTGTTGATGGCTAGCCACCGACTCCCACATCACTAAAATACAAGCGACAAATCCGTCAAAAGTTTTTTCGGGTGGGGGGAAATGCATGAATAACGTCCAACTTTCCGGGTCGTATGTTGCCAAAGGCGCAAAATTTTCTACTAAAGCTGCTTCTAAACTAAAAAAAGGAAAAGCAACTGGAAGAGTGAGAAAAGCTATAAATGCATGTAACTGCTTTACGGCGGGAACCAAGGTTCTAACAGACGAAGGGGAGAAGAATATCGAAGACATTGAAGTCGGAGATAAGGTTCTCTCCAAGGATGAAGAGACAGGTGAGGAAGCGTACAAAGAGGTTACGGCAACGTTCAACCATGAAACGGATGAGATTTACAAAATCCATGTGGGCGACCAAATCATTGAATCGACCTTCAACCATCCGTTCTGGGTGGACGGCAAAGGATGGACGTTTGTTAAAGACCTCAAAGTTGGTGACTTGCTTGTTCAGAGTGATGGGAATACACTCAAGATAGAGAGCATCGAACTGGAACATAAGCATGTCACGGTTTACAACATGACGGTTGATGAGTTCCATACTTACTTTGTTAGTGATCTTGGGATTTGGGTGCATAATACAAAGTGTTACAATGATTACAACAAGATTGTACATGGTGATAATTCCTTATATAAAATCTTAAAAGAAGACACAGACTGGATGAAGGACAATGGTTTAGTGTATAAAGGTGTTGACAATAAAAGAAAAACGTGGTTTGACGGTAAAGACTGGTATAAATGGGATAGTCAACATGGGAAGCTAGAAGTTTGGGATAAGAAGAAGAAAAATCATCTAGAGAAATTGACCCTGTTACAGGGGAGAAAACTAAAGATGGTGTTGGCAAAAGAAATTGGGAGGGTTGATATGGTTCATGGGAAAAGGTTTTTAGAGGAATACCCTAAGTATAAAGATATATTGGAGAAATTATACTTAAAAAGAGAACTAGATAATTGGTATGTTGATAAGTGTAGAAAGCCATTAGTTCTTCCAAACGAAATCATAAATATACAAATGTCTAAGCTGAAAATTCAAGATGGGTTTAATCCTTCGGCTCATGTGTATTTGACTTTGGAAGAATTAAAAGGGGAAGGTGGTTTTTCGCTAGTTCAAGAAATACAAATAACTATTTCAAAAATAATTCCGGTGTATCATTATGTACTTTTGCATAAAATAAATCACTCCTCGTTAGATGGCTTTTTGGGATTAAGTAGGTCCGGCTAATTCCTTTTCATTAATTGAATTGGAGGAATATGTAAATCATATAATGAGGAATAACGGTTATTTAGAGTTATCAGATGAATACGATTTGTTTGATACGGTCTATGACTGGGATAACTTAAGGAATATTGACCCAGTAAATAGGAGACTTGTATTAAAGGATGCAGTATTTGTCGACATATTGGAACTCTGCATAGATTGAAAAATGTTATATCTAACTAAGACCTTGGGGTAAACTCCTCAAGGTCTTTTCTTTTCCCTCATCCAGTGGCAAAATGGGCGTCCACTCTAGGATGTAGGTTCCGAACGGGGGCTAGCGAACGCCTACCGTAGCCAAGGGAAAGAGTATACGTCGAGGGGTGGAGTCTGAAGATATGAGAAACAATGGCACGGGACAGGTACACGAGGGCCCCTATCGTATCTTACTCAAACTGTATCGGTACAGTTGCACTTTATTTGGATTGTTAGCCAAACCCTGTTCCTATATGCTTGAAATCAATCATTAGTTAGCCGGCCGGCTTCAAGCTAATACAAAAGGTGAGTGGTGACAATGCGCAAAAGTATGATCTATCTATTAGCTGTAACCTATGCTCTAGTTATCGGTTTTTCCTTTCTTTTCACTAAAATGGCGTTAAATGTTTCGGATCCGATCGATATGTTAGCCTATCGTTTCACTATCTCATTCGCTGCAGTCCTCATTCCCGTGATGGCGGGCTGGATTAAACTTGGCCTGCGTGGAAAAGACTTTTGGCGCTTGCTGCCGATCGGATTAATCTATCCGACTATGTTTTTTGGCTTCCAAGCATTTGGGCTGATGGATCAAACTTCATCCGAGGGCGGGATATTCCAAGCTTCCGCACCCATCATGACGATGGTTTTAGCTGCAATTTTCTTGAAGGAAAGAACGACCTGGCTGCAAAAGCTTTCTGTTCTCTGTTCTGTATTCGGGATCATCTACATTCTCTTCATGAAGGGAGCTGCTCTAGATGTTTCTAATCTAAAGGGGATCTTACTGCTGCTTTTATCAGCTTTGGCATTGGCTTTCTACAGCGTATTTGCTCGTTCGATGCGAAATGACTTTACGGCGATGCAAATGACCTTTGTGATGATGCTCATCGGGTTTATCGCTTTTTCTTCGATGACGATTGTTAAGTATGCTCAATCAGGCAAGTGGAATGAGCTTGTTGGACCGCTCTCTCAGCCTCACTTTGTTCTTTCCCTGCTCTATGTTGGCATTATGTCGTCACTCGTAAGCTCATTGCTATCTAACTATGTCCTTATCTAAGCTTGAAGCTTCACAAATGAGCGTTTTCGTCAATTTTAGCAACGCTGATATCGATTTTGGCAGGCGTTATATTTTTAGGAGAGAGGTTAGCTTACTATCATATCGTCGGTGCAGTACTTATCATTACTGGCGTATTGGGAACCAATGTCCAGATGAGAAAACGGAGAAACGTAACTCGTGGCGCTGAACTCTATCGTGGCGCAGTGAAATAAATAGGTTGATTTTCCAGCCTATTTTTAAACCGTAACCGTATACTTCCGCATACACTGAGTCAGATGACAACATGATAAATGCAGGGAGGTAAGTCCGTGCCTCAATATGTAGGCAGTAAATGGAAGAAAACGGCGGCTTTGCTTCGTTATCAATCGCTGCAGCCATTTATTCCAAAGACGGTTCGCTTCAATCAATTGCAGCTGCGCAGGATGCTGGGTGAATATAAGATGGTCTATGTCAAGCCGGAGAATGGGACGTACGGAATTGGGGTTATGCGAGTCGAACAAACAGCAAGTGGATATCATTTTCAAATTCTGGAACGTAAGCGCTCCTACAAAACCATTAATGCGATGTACGCAGCGATCAGGAAGCAAACGAAGGGCAGAAGCTACCTCATTCAAAAAGGAATTCATTTATTAACCTATAAAGGACGAAGATTTGATCTGAGGATTATGGCACAGCTGAACCCTCGTAAACAATGGGAAGCAACCGGTATCATTGGCCGAGTAGCGGCACCGCGTAAAATCGTCACCAATTACCACAGCGGGGGAACACCAACTCCGGTAACCCGCCTTCTAGGGAGTCTATGTAATAAGACTGTTTATAACAATACCATTCATAAACTTCAACATTTGGGCGTACAATCAGGCCTAGCGATGAGGAGGAAATTTCCAGGTATATGTGAAGTTGGAGTCGATGTCGGAATGGATCGATCCCTTAAACCGTGGATTCTGGAGGTCAATACACGCCCCGATCATTATATTTTCAGAAAGCTTTCTGACCCCTCGATATTTAGGAAAATCAGACGTTATGCGAAAGCATATGGTCGCAAATAGAAACGATATTTAACCATCTGAGCCATGTGCATGATTGCCCATGGCTATTTTGTTGCTTGAAATAAGGAAACAGCTGATTATAGCTGCTTCCCTACGAACAAACGACAATCATATATAGAAAAGTAAACGTCAAATACGCCGTGAAGAGAGCATGATGTCTGCTATGACGCATTGCTGTCACTATTAGAAGCCTTTATATTGTGGTTCTTCATTTTCAAGCTGTTGAACACGAGCTTGTACCTGCTGCACGATTTGGTTGGTTTGCTGTGCTGCATTCGTGAACATCGTTTTTGCTTCTTGGTTCTCGGTCCCGAGTGCAAATTGTTCTAAGCTTGCTTGAGCGCCTTTCAAAGTAGCAAGACATGTTTTTACATCTGATCCTACTGTCACTGATTTCACCTCCGATTCACTTGTGTGGACAACAAATATAATGTATACTCAAAAAGCTTATAAATATTCATTCATAACTACCGATAGAGTAAATCCATTCACTATGATTACCCATATTTTTGCTGTGGAGGAAAACAGTTATAGGACTGACAATCTCAATTAAGTGAAATAATTTGTATGTTATCGGTAAAAGAAGATGGATCACGGGAGGTTGAAATCGTGGCGGAATGGATTGAAGTTGCTTTGCGTACGTTAGTGTCGGTAATTGTGCTTTTTGTCATGACGAAAGTATTGGGAAAAAGGCAAATTTCTCAGCTTTCTTTATTCGAGTATGTCACCGGGATTACTATAGGCAGCTTGACGGCATATATCTCGTTAGAAATAGATTCAACCTGGTACCTGGGAATTGTTTCTTTAGTCGTATGGGTGGCCTGTTCCTTGGCCATTGAAATGCTGACTATAAAAAGCAAATGGATGAGGGATATCCTAGATGGAAAAGGGAGGGTTTTGATAAAGGGCGGCAAAGTGATGGAAGATAACTTAAAGAAAGAGCGGTTGACAACCGACGAGCTGTTAAGGCAGCTGCGAAGCAAAAATATTTTTAAAATAGCTGATGTTGAATTTGCCTTAATGGAAGCTAGCGGCCAGATCAATGTACTGCCAACCAGAGATAATCTGCCTCTTACCCCTTCGCTTTTGGGAATTAAAGTATCACCAGAGCAGGAGCCTCAAACCGTCATTATGGACGGAAAAATTATGGAAGAGCCGCTTGCTACAATTGGACTAAACCGTGCCTGGTTGAACGTTGAATTAGAAAAGCTGGGTGTCGCGATTGAAAATGTATTCATTGGGCAAGTTGATACTTACGGACAGCTGTTTGTCGATTTATTTGACGATAACATCAGAGTGCCAGTCCCCCAAAAGAAGGCCATCTTATATGCCACACTCAAGAAATGCGAAGCGGATTTGGAGTCCTTTGGACTAACGACTAAGAACAAGAAGGCAAAGCAAATGTACGAAGAATGTGTGACTCAACTGGAAACAGTCATTAAAGAACTGAGACCTATTTTACATCGGTAAACGAGGAGGGTGAACATGGCAAATAAAAAGAAGAAAAAGCTCACGCTGGTACAGCAAGAATATCAGGAGCTTGCCAAAAATAGAGAACCCGCCAGACCCCTTTTGAAAAATTGCATACGAGCATTTATTGTTGGCGGAGCGATTTGCTTGCTGGGCCAGTGCATTCAGGAAATGTTTGTCCACTTAGCCGGTTTTGATGAGAAAAAGGCCGGTGACCCGACAGTTGCTGTTCTAATTATCATTTCCGTTACTCTGACTAGCATAGGCGTGTACGACAAAATAGGGCAATGGGCAGGAGCTGGTACAGCAGTTCCGGTAACTGGATTTGCGAATACGATGGCCTCAGCGGCTCTTGATAGCCGAAGTGAGGGTCTTGTGCTGGGTGTTGGAGCAAACATGTTTAAAGTATCAGGTCCAGTCATCGTATTTGGTACCGTTGCGGCATTTATCGTCGGTATCCTTCACTGGATTTTTATCGAATCCACAGGAGGAGGATCCTAAATGCTTAAAGGACATCAAAGCTGGGTGTTTGAGAACAGGCCATCTATATTATCGGCAGCTACCATCGTAGGACCATTCGAGGGACAAGGCCCATTAGCTGAAGACTTTGATATTATTCATGGAGACTTGCGACTCGGTCAGGACAGCTGGGAAAAGTCGGAGCGAACCTTGCTCGAAGAAGCAACTCAAATGGCAGTCGAGAACGCGGAATTAAGGAAAGAACAGGTGAGTTTCTACATTGGCGGTGATTTGATGAATCAAATCATTAGCACCAGCTTTGCTGCAAGAACTTTAGCGATTCCTTACTTCGGCATATTCGGCGCCTGTTCGACTTCGATGGAGGGCTTGGCGCTAGCTACTAATCTTGTTAATTCGAATTCGGCCAAATTTGTGCTTTCAAGCGCATCCAGTCATAATGCGTCGGTTGAGAAACAATTTCGTTATCCGACGGAGTACGGCTCTCAGAAGCCTCCAACTGCACAATATACGGTAACTGGAGCAGGAGCCAGTGTGGTTGGCCCAAAGGGCAATGGGCCTTGCGTAACCTCGGCAACAATAGGACGAGTTATCGATATGGGAATTACCGATCCATTTAATATGGGAGCCGCAATGGCGCCCGCAGCAGTAGACACAATTGAAGCGCATTTCCGCGACTTAAATATCCAGCCTGGTTATTACGATATGATTGTGACGGGTGATTTGGCTAAAATAGGGCATGAAATTGCTTGCGACTTGTTCGAGAAGCATAAGATACCTATCGAGCAAACGATCTATAAAGACTGCGGCATGATGATCTATAATTATGAAAAACAGTCGGTACAGTCAGGAGCAAGCGGCTGCGGCTGCTCAGCTGTCGTCACGTATGGCCACTTATTAAAGAAAATCAAGAGTCGCGAGCTGAACCGAATCTTAGTGGTAGCAACTGGCGCTTTGTTGTCCCCATTGTCTTTCCAGCAGGGGGAAAGCATTCCTTGTATCGCCCATGCGGTGTCGATTGAGAGCGGTGCGGGTTCCTAATCATCGGCGACAGCCACTAGAAACAGCCCTTGTTCGAAGGGCTGTTTTGCATATAAAGAAGAAAATAACTCCCACTGCCTAATCCTAGGATGCTACAATGGTTACTAATAGAGCAGCTTAAGGCAGGGAGAAGAAAGACATGACGATTAAATTGCGCGGGCATCATCTGCTTTGTCTGCTCGGCTATCGCGGAATGGGATATTCCGAGGATTTTTGCCTCAATATGACCGAAATCTATGAAACCTTGCGAACGAAACCAGAAACAATGATCGTAATTGTCACCGGACCTGATGATGTCTGCCGCGCATACCCGCCGGATAAACCGAACCACTGCAATGGTACCGTTTATACTCAGGACATGGCTGTTTTGAATAGGCTGGGGCTTGAACCGGGTTATGAGGGAAGCTGGCAAGCGGTATGCAGTCTGGTAGCCGAACATGTTGTACCTGCGGATATTAGCCAGCTATGCAGCAGCTGCCCATGGGAATCGTATGGTGTATGCCAGGAAGGCGTGAAGCTGGTGGCTGATGGGAAGCCGTTACCAGCTGTCCGTAAAAATTAAGGAAAATTGCGGATTGCCCGTTTTCTTTTCTTTTTTGAATCAGCTGTTAATATCATTGGTGGATCGAAACGAACAGGGAGATAATCACCTTGAATAAGCTCTCAAGAATGCAAACCGTCCTCATGATCGCCTTCTTAGTTACCGTTTGGGGAGTAAATTGGCCATTATCCAAAATCGCGCTCGCTAACACGCCGCCGGTGCTGTTCTCAGGAATGAGAACGTTATTCGGTGGTTTTCTTTTGCTATTTGTCGCCGTCACCCGATATAAAAGTTTGCGTTTCCAAGAAACATGGTTTATCTATCTGCTTTCGGCTTTATTGAATGTAGTGCTCTATTATGGGCTCCAAACGATCGGACTGAATGAAATGCCCGCGGGGTTGTTCTCCACAATCGTATTTCTTCAGCCCGTGTTAGTCGGCATTTTCTCATGGCTGTGGCTTGGAGAATCCATGTATGGCTTGAAGATTACAGGACTTATTATTGGTTTTCTTGGTGTGGGGATCATCAGCAGCGGGGGGTTGTCCGGGCATATCTCAATTGTGGGAATTTTGCTTGCTTTAGGCTCCGCGTTAAGCTGGGCATTAGGGACCGTATATGTCAAAAAAATCGGCCCCTCCGTCGATCCGATCTGGCTCGTGACGCTCCAGTTAATCGCAGGCGGGGTATTCATGACCGTGATAGGTTCCATGGTGGAGAGCTGGAGCGATATTATCTGGAACGGTGAATTTATGCTATGCCTGTTATTTATTTCGATCTTTGTGATCGCTATCGGCTGGCTTGTATTTTACAAGCTGATTGATTCTGGTGAGGCAAGCAAGGTGGCATCATATACCTTCCTCATTCCGCTCGTTGCTATTCTGATTGGTACTCTCTTCCTCAACGAGACATTTACGTTATCGCTTCTGATCGGGCTGGTGATGATTCTGATCAGCATTCTTCTGGTAAACCGAAAATCGGGGACAGTGTAGATTAATACGGCTCCTGACATACGGCGACTCCTAACATACAGACGACCCCCGGTCCTTGGCGGACGCGGGGGTCGTCGTTGTCGGTTTGCTGAATCAACTGATCATGCCTGCATAGCGCAGACCTTGCGAAATGCCTTTATTATCGACGTCGGACGTAACATAATCGGCGGAAGACAGCAGTTCGGGATGAGAATTGCCCATCGCAATCCCCAAGCCGACGTATGATAGCATTTCCTTGTCGTTCAAACCGTCTCCGAAAGCGATGGCCTCAGATGGTGAAATGTTCAGCATTTGTAACATAGCTTCGATTCCTTTCGCCTTTGAGCCTCCATGAATCAGGACGTCCATTGCTTTCTCATGCCAACGGATTAAGCGCAAGTCCGAAAATGCCTTTGTATAAAGATGTTCCTCATGCGGTTCGCAGTGCAAGAAGGCTTGAAAGATCTCCTGTTTGCGCCAATATTCGGGGTCAAAGCCAGGAAGCTCCACGCGAAGCGAAGAGACAGCCTCAAACACATGGGGATGGTCTTCTACATTAGTGAAGAACGTATCGCTTCCCTCGAACACCAACGGGTGCCCATTAGCGGCGGCCTCGCGGACCAATGTTTCCAGACTGGAAAGGGGTATGGCTTGCTTATAGAGAACTTCCCCGCGATAGACGGTATAGGCGCCATTCAGGCTTACGAAGGAATCGATACCCAGCCGTTTGGCCAGCGGTCTGAAAAAATAAGGGGCGCGTCCTGTCGCGATGACGGCTACCGCTCCGCTTCGTTTCAGTTCATCGAGCGCATCAATCGTATCTTGGGGAATTTGTTTGTCCTCGTCCACTAGTGTACCGTCGATGTCAAAAAAAACGATTTTATAAGGCATTGTGTTCTGCTCCTTATGCTAATTTTTGAAGCTGCTCCAGCAAATCGAAAAGTTGCGAGTTCCGTGGAACCAGCTTGCTTGAGGCTAGATACCGCACCGGCTCGTCGTCGTGGTGCCGATGCTGCGGCCGAAGACGCCATAGGAAATCGTCGTTAGTGCCAACGATCGGCCGAAGACGCCCAATGGGAAATCGTCGTTAGTGCCAACGATCGGCCGAAGACGCCATGGGAAATCGTCGTTAGTACCAACGATCGGCCGAAGACGCCATAGGAAATCGTCGTTAGTGCCAACGATCGGCCGAAGACGCCATAGGAAATCGTCGTTAGTGCCAACGATCGGCCGAAGACGCCATAGGAAATCGTCGTTAGTGCCAACGATCGGCCGAAGACGCCATGGGAAATCGATGCCGTGAGCTGCTGTTGCCTAGTAGTAACTATGATACGAGACGGTCTCGGTGTCAATGGTCAGTCCGTCGAAATCGAATACGACCGCCTTCTCGAGATGAAAAGAAAAAAGGATTTTTGGGAACTAACTATATTGGATATTAGCACTAACTTTCAATAATTTTGACTAAAAAGAGGCTCTATACTGGACATTTCCAACATAGAAGCGCAAATACCATCATAATCAGCCCAAATTGAGCTGTATCCTGTAAATATCCAATATAGCCAGCCTAATCGAACGAAACACCTTCCTATCATGCAAATATCCAACATAGCAGCCTAATCGAACAAAACACCGGCCTATCTGCAATATCAATATAGAGCCTAATCGAACAAAAACCGGCTTGACAAATATCCAATATAGCAGCCAAATAAATAGACGGCAATAAGAATGTAGTTCGCCAGAGAATACGCTTAATGCAATGCGGATCTATAATTATCATCGGATTTTTGCTTGCTTCGTCAGTAAGTTATTTACTGCAGTTCTTAACTCGTCTACTGTTTCAAAGAACACATTGTAAATAACTGATTTCTTCATCCATCACGTCTATCACTACAGTCCCTCAATAATGTTTAGCTGAGTGCTGCATGGGGGAGGAATACGTGACAACTTGGCAGGATGAATGCGCGAATTATTCAAAACTTTACCTTCTGGATATTTGGCGATAATGTTTTCAGGGAATGATAGAAATACTTGTGTATGGTAAAATGTACCTTATAGTTTTTAAGGGGGGTAACATTATCATGAGCACTAAGCACATCAATCCTATTTTATTATCCATACCGGAGAGATTCGAGAGCAATCGTCTACTTATACGAGCGCCATTACAAGGTGATGGCATACGGGTCAATGAAGCTATCAAAGAAAGTATAGAAGAATTGCGTCCCTGGATGCCGTGGGCACAGGATGTTCCTACAATTGAAGAATCTGAGATTATATCACGGGAAGGGCATGTGAGATTCATAGAGCGTTCTGATTTGATGCTATATCTAATCCATAAGGAAACAGGTCAAGTCATTGGCGGCAGCGGCCTTCATCGGATCGATTGGCAAGCGCGAAAGTTTGAAATCGGCTATTGGGTTCGTACTTCCTGCAGCGGACAAGGCTATATTACGGAAGCGGTCGCAAGCATCACACAATTCGCGATTCAAGAACTGCAAGCCAATCGAATTGAGATTAGATGCGATTCTCGGAATACAAGAAGTATCCGAGTTGCAGAGCGTCTTGGCTTCACCAACGAGGGGATTCTGCGCGATGAAAAATGTGATGTGAATGGCTTTTTAAGAGACACGATTATTTTTGCGAAAATACGAGGTACAGAGTTTTAGGCATAGGGCGAATAATGACGGAGCTTAAGGAGTATATGATGGATAAATTCACGAAAGCGCGTGCGGTGGAAATCGATTATCACGAAAGATTTTATCAAGAAACGGCATTGTTTGAGTCTGGAACATGGTTGTCCAAGCCAGTGAAAGTCATACTCGAATCTCTCGAGTTGTTCAATCTTAGAGGGATGCAAGTGTTAGATCTTGGCTGTGGGGTTGGGAGGAACAGCATTCCGATTGCCCAGCGGATAAAAGCGGATAACGGTAAAGTTACCTGTATTGACCTGATACCTAGCGCAATTGAAAAGCTGCTCGAGTACGCTGAGCAATACGAGGTGAAAGATGAAATAGTCACTGAGATAGCTGATGTGGAGTTCTATGAGATCAAACAAAGCTATTACGACTATATTATCGCATGCTCTTCGCTGGAGCATGTTTCTAGTGAAGATGCTTTTCGCCGTGTAATAGAACGTATCATTCAGGGCACGAAGGCAGGCGGGATTAATAGTATTTTGATAAATACGGAGGTTGAGGAGTTCGATCTTGATACACGTGAGTTAACCGAAGGTGTAATTGAGCTTAATATGAAGACAGAGCATGCGATCAGTGCTCTGCAGGAATTATATGAAGGCTGGCACGTACTTGTACTCACACAAGCCCCTCAGAAAAACCTTGAATATAAGGATGGTAAGAAAATTGAATTTAGAAGCAATTGGGTTACTTTTGTTGCTCGCAATAGCTGAAGAAGAGAGGATTTCTTAGGGCAGTCTAGCCGCTAAGGTTGCTCTCTTTTTCATTCGGAGTAAAAGGAATTACGCTCAAGGCAGGTTGGAATTGGTGAAAATAGAGTAAGATTAAACTAGGGCTTACTATTACATACAACTAGGTGTGAGATGCTCGGAATCCATTCATGGAACTAGAGAAGGAGCGGAAACAGGATGAATGAAACAAGAGACCTGCGAATTCGCAGTAAAGTCATTAGTGAGGGTGTTAATCGGGTTCCTAATCGTGCGATGCTAAGGGCGGTCGGTTTCGAGGATTCGGATTTTAAGAAGCCGATGATTGGCATTGCCAGCACATGGAGTGAAGTGACTCCATGCAACATGCATATTGATCAATTGGCTAGGGAAGCCAAGAAGGGTGTTAAGGCTCACGGAGGTTCACCGCTAATTTTCAATACGATAACGGTGTCGGATGGTATTTCAATGGGGCATGAAGGTATGCTGTTCTCCCTGCCGAGCCGGGAGATTATTGCCGATTCCATCGAAATCGTAACCAATGCAGAACGCTTCGATGGTCTAGTTGCAATCGGAGGCTGCGATAAGAATACACCGGCCTGCTTAATGGCGATCGGTCGGATGAATTTGCCGGCTGTTTATGTATATGGCGGTACGATCCAGCCCGGCAAGCTGGACGGTAAGGATGTAGATATCGTGACCGCTTTCGAAGCGGTTGGGCAGTACCAGCAGGGCAAGATAGATGCAGAGAAGCTGCACGAGGTAGAATGCCGAGTTTGTCCAGGACCCGGCGCTTGCGGCGGGATGTATACTGCCAATACAATGGCGGCGGCTGTGGAAGCGATGGGTATGAGCCTTCCCGGTTCTTCATCTACACCGGCGATTTCGCCAGGGAAAGCGCAGGAATGCGAAGAAGCAGGACGAGCCCTGCTCTCCCTTCTTGAGAAAGATATTCGTCCGCGGGACATTATGACCAAGGAAGCCTTCGAGAATGCAATCACCGTAGTCATGGCGCTTGGCGGTTCCACGAATGCCTTCCTGCATCTGATCGCAATGGCGCATTCGGTTCAAGTGGATCTGACCATGGATGATTTTGATCGGATCCGCCAGAGAGTCCCGCATCTCGCGGATTTGAAGCCGAGCGGCAAATATGTCATGCAGGATTTGAATAATGTCGGCGGCGTATCTGCTGTGATGAAGCTTCTCCATGAGGCTGGTCTGCTTCATGCCGACTGTTTAACGGTTACCGGTCGTACCATAGCGGAGAATCTTGCGGAAGCACAGCCGCTCACAGCGGATCAAGTTGTCATCCGCTCGCTTGACAATCCCTTGAAACCTAGCGGTCCGCTCGTTGTGCTGCGAGGCAACCTTGCTCCTGACGGGGCAGTTGCCAAGATGTCCGGACTAAGTCATCTTAGCTTCACAGGTCCTGCACGGGTATTTAATAGTGAAGAAGAAACAACGAAAGCGATAATGAACGATGAGATTCGTAAAGGTGATGTCGTTGTTATTCGATATGTCGGCCCCAAAGGCGGGCCAGGCATGCCGGAGATGTTATCCGTTACAGCGATGATTATCGGAAAAGGGCTGGGAGCAGATGTTGCACTGATGACAGACGGCAGATTCTCCGGCGGATCGCATGGCTTTGTCGTTGGACATGTAGCGCCAGAAGCTCAGGTTGGTGGGCCAATTGCATTGCTTCATGATGGGGATATCATCACAATCGACAGCGTGACGCAGGACATTCGATTCGATGTTACGAATGAAGAGCTGGAGCAGCGCAGAATGAGCTGGGTTAAACCTCCTCAGAAGTATACAACGGGAGTTCTAGCTAAATATGCTAAGCTCGTCTCTTCCGCTTCCCTAGGAGCGGTGACGGATTTGGATCTCTAGTTTGGAGGAAGTTTATTGATTCGCAGCCGCACAAATTGCGGCTTTTTCTACGATAAGGCATTGCCTATGGAACGATTAAAGGCTAGTCTAGTTATGGAGCAATAGACGACTACATACATGAATAGAAAGACGAAGGAGGCACCATGAACATACGATTCGGCATTATTGGTACAAACTGGATAACGGAGCGGTTCATTCAAGCGGCCAGAGAAGCTGAGGGCTTCGAATTAACGGCTGTCTACTCGAGGACACAAGAGAAAGCGGATGCCTTCGCGGCTAAACATGGCATTGCACATACTTTCATAGATCTCGAAGCGATGGCATGCAGCGGGGAGCTGGATGCAGTGTATATCGCATCCCCAAACTCGTATCATGCGAATCATGCAGTCCTTTGCATGAGTCATGGGATGCATGTGCTTTGCGAGAAGCCGGCTGCATCGAACTCGAAAGAGCTGCAGCAAATGATCGATGCGGCTAACCAGTATAACATTGTTTTCATGGAAGCGATGAAGAGTACCTTGCTTCCAAGTTTCCAGTCCGTATTGGAGCATCTGCCCGAGATCGGTAAAGTACGCCGCTATTTTGCGAACTATTGTCAATATTCCTCCCGTTATGATGCGTATAAATCAGGTGAAGTGTTAAACGCGTTCAATCCTATTTACTCTAACGGGGCTTTAATGGATCTTGGCGTGTACTGCATCTATCCGCTTGTTGTACTCTTTGGACAACCGAATGGGATTCAAGCAACCGGCACGCTGCTCGAGTCTGGAGTAGATGGCCAAGGGAGCTTATTAGCCCGTTATGATGATATGGAAGCGGTCGTGATGTACTCAAAAATTAGTAACTCAGCTCTCCCTTCGGAAATTCAAGGGGAAGAGGGCAGCATTATTATTGACAGCATCAACGACCCGCAGAAGATCGAGATTCGATATCGCGATGGCCGAATCCAAGATATTTCACGTCCTGCTGAGCGAGAAACGATGTTTTATGAAGCCCGTGTGTTCATCGATCTCATTCGTAATGGAGAGCAGCAATCACCGATTAATTCACACGCGAACTCGATGATTGTAATGGGCATATTAGATGAAGCACGTAAGCAGCAGGGTCTTGTCTATCCCGCAGACCGGAACTAGAATATCATATGTAATGAGGGACGTTTGCAGCCGGCTGTCTGAAGTAAGACGAAATTCTTACTTGGGATGGCTCTTTTTTCAATCGGCGTTCTGATGTGAAGTTTCCTTGATTATAAAGGGGGTACTAAAATGATTGAAATACGTCGATACCAGCCTTCTGATTGTATTGACATCGCAGCATTGATGGATGAATTGGGCTACCCGGTTTCGCTTGAAGAAATGAAGCAAAGAATGCAGAACATTGAAGCCAGCAGCTCTTATCACACTTTCGTTGCCCTCATAAATGGCAATGTTGCCGGGATGGTCGGGATCAGACTCGTATGGAATTATGAAAGCAATTATGCTGCCACACAAATTTCTACCATCGTTACGAAATCGATCTATCGAGGACAAGGCGTAGGTACCCGCTTCATTCAATTTGTTGAACAATGGGCAATCGAGCATAATTCCGAGATCGTGTTCTTAACAAGCGGCAGTAAGCCAGAACGGTTGGCTGCCCATGCGCTCTATGAGAAATTAGGCTTTTTGAAAACTGGGCTCCGCTTTGTGAAGCCATTGAAACAAGGGGAATAAATATCTGCATGCCGAGTTTAAGTTAGTATATTCATCAAGAAATCGTAGGAATGGACGTGTAGGTTATGAAAATATCAGTTGAGCTAATCCCGCGAGATATCGAACATCTTGATCATGAATTGCAGCTTATTCAAGCGAAATTCCCTATAGTTAATACCATTAACATTCCGGATCTATTGAGATTTAACACTCGCAGCTGGGAGGGAGCTGTTCGGGCGAAGCCTTATTATGAGAATTGTATTCCTCACATCCGCGCCATTGATTTTAATCTTAAAGAAGACTTGAACCTGCTTCCGTTCCTGAATGCGAATACGATAACTCAAGTGCTTGTAATTACAGGGGATTTGCCCCAGGATATGAATCATCATGTATATCCGACTACGAGCATTGATTTGATTCGGAGGATCAAGCAAGAAAGTCCGCATATTAAAGTGTACAGTGCAATTGACCCCTATAGAAACAATTTCAAGATGGAATACGAATATATGCAAAGAAAGTTAGATGCGGGCGCCGATGGTTTTTTTACGCAGCCGTTCTTCGATCTTCGGCTTATGGAACTATATGTTGAACTGATCAATAATGTAGAGGTGTTCTGGGGTGTATCACCGGTTACTACGCAGAAATCACGCAATTATTGGGAGGCCAAGAATCATGTCATCTTCCCCAAAAACTTTGAGCCCACGTTAGAATGGAATATTAGTTTCGCCAGAGAAGTATTAGCTTTCAGTAAAGCGACAAATTCCAATATGTATTTCATGCCGATACGAGTGGACCTGCAGAAGTATTTGGAAGGGGTATTCTATGGCGAGAGTATAGGAACATAGGGATCACCCGAAAAATTCGGAACATTTTGAATTTTGAATTTGAAACAAGCAACATAATATTAATTATGTAAACTATATGTAGAGGATGCACTCCTATATGAAAATAACTGCACCAAGTTTACCCAACGCTCTCACTCCTTATATGGTTGATCACCAAGAAATTTACTCGGAGGAGACCATCACGCATGGTCTGATTTCGGATACGGTAATCGAGAATCAGCAGGCTGATGCGGTAGTCTTTTCCAAAGTTATCTTTCGCAATGTCACCTTTAACGAGGTTGCGCTTCGAAATGCAGAGCTGACTGACGTTCGTTTTGAAAAATGTGACTTGTCTAACGTTGATTTCAGCGAAGCCTTGATGCACCGCGTGGAATTTATCCATTGTAAAATGATCGGTATGAATCTTAGCGATTCCACACTTCGTAATATCAGGTTCGATTCCTGTAATGGCAGCTATGCAAATTTCCGCTTCTCTGACTGGAAACAAGGGATATTTCAAGATTGTATGCTATCCCAAGCAGATTTCTATACTTGCAAACTTGGTCATGTGGAGTTTGAACGATGTCAGCTGCAGCAAGCAGAGCTATCAGGAACAACCTTAGCTGGAATCGATCTTAGCAGCTGTGAGATTGAGGGGTTAAGCCTGACCATTGAAGACCTCCAGGGCTGCATCATTTCTGCCGTTCAGACCGTCATTTTCTCCAAATTTCTAGGTGTTGTAATAAAAGAGTAGAATAGGAACGGAAGAGGTCAACCTTGAAGGAGGCATGCGAATTTGCATATTTCATTGGAACAAATTAGGGAAAAATGTCTTTCTTTCCCCGAAACAAGCGAACGGAACAGTCACGGAGCTCCGAGTTTTTTCATCCAAGGAAAGAAGGCATTCGTGCACTATCATGACAATCATCACGGTGATGGGAAGCTTGCGATTTGGTGTGCTGCGCCGTCTGGCGTTGCCGCTATGCTGATCGAATCTGAGCCGGAAATCTATTATGTTCCTGCTTATGTTGGGCATTTGGGCTGGGTTGGTGTTCGTCTTGACCGCGATGCTGCCTGGGAAGATGTATCTGCAGCAATTGAGAATGCTTTTGTGACCAGGGCCTCTAAGAAGATTAAGGATGCTATGTTTATCAAGGATGTATGAGTGCTGAGTGTTACTCTTCTTTGCGCAGCTTGGCATCCATTACATAGGTGCCGATCGGGATGAAGGCGACCAGGAAAGCGATAAGAACACGAAGGAAGGACCAGCGCTTGACGATCCATACATGGAGTAAAGCAAAAAGATATAAAGTGAATAATAACCCATGCAAGGCGCCAACAATAGTGACTGCCAGCGGCATGTCTGCCCAATATTTGAGCGGCATAGCGATTAACAGCAGCACCAAGTAAGAGGTGCCTTCTGCATTTCCGATGAACCTGAAACGGCTGAGTGCGGTTTTGAACATAATCGTTTGTGACCTCCATAATTTTCAACTGGAATGGTTGGTTTCCTTCTGTATACGTGCTTCGTCTATAGTTGGTTGCGATGGTTGCTTTGAATCGTTGACATGTGTGACAATATCGTGTAATTTTAATTAAAATATGGACACAACGACCATAATCAAGGACATAACCAGCAATGCTTCAGTTGCGAACAGAGAGGGAACCACTGGCTGAGAGGCTCCTCGCGATTGCTTGCTGCTTCCTACCTTGTAGTTGCTTGCAGAGTAATGCCTTAATCATCTGCGGCCGGATAATCCCGTTATAGAGGAAGAGAGTTGTATGCCGAGGAAAGCTGCCTATCCAGTCTGCGATTGGTTATGCTAAGCAATCATCGGGATACAATAAATTTTGGGTGGTACCACGAGCGCGCACTCGTCCCTTAACCAGGGATGGGTGCGCGTTATTTTACGTGGGGAGGATTATTCAAATGAAACAGTCCAATGCTTTCGTGCCAACGCTCCGGGAAGTGCCAGCAGACGCTGAGGCTATTAGTCACCAGTGGTTAATCAAGGGAGGATTTATCCGTCAGGTTTCAGCGGGAATCTATTCACTCCTGCCGCTGGGGCGAAGTGTACTGCGGAATATTGAAGCGATTGTCCGGGAGGAAATTGAGCTTGCAGGCGGTCAAGAGGTTCTGCTGCCCGCGCTTCTCCCTGCGGATTTGTGGCATCAATCCGGGAGATACGAGATTTACGGACAAGAGCTTATCCGACTTCAGGATCGGAATGGGCGAGACTTCGTACTCGGTCCAACACATGAAGAGGTAATCACTTCGTTAATCGGACAAGAAATAAACTCCTATCGGAAGCTGCCGATAACGCTGTTCCAAATTCAAACCAAATTCCGTGATGAACGTCGGCCCCGTTCTGGATTGCTTCGCTGCCGAGAATTCCTTATGAAGGATGCGTATTCCTTCGCAGCGGATTGGGATGGGCTCGATCAGACGTATACAGCGATGTATGAAGCTTATCATCGGATATTCGAGCGCTGCGGCTTGACCTTCCGGGCGGTTCAAGCGGATGCAGGTGCTATCGGCGGAGAAGGCGGCACACATGAATTCATGGCGATAGCCGAATCCGGTGAGGATATTGTCGTAACCTGCGATGCCTGCGATTATGCAGCGAATTTGGAGAAGGCGACAAGTGTGGTTGCGTCGACAGATGAAGAGGAGAGTACATCGTCACTTGGGGATACCGATTCGAATCCAATCCAGAATGCTGAGAAATTCCATACTCCAGGCCTGCGAACCATCGAAGAATTAATAAGCGGATTAGACATAGAAGCCAATCAATTGATCAAAACGGTGATTTTTGTAGCGGATGGCAGCCCGGTTGCTGTTCTTGTAAGAGGCGATCATTCCATTAATGAGACCAAAGTGCTGAATGCCCTGAATGCAATAACGCTTGAGCTTGCGGACGCAGAAACAGTTAAGATCGGTTACCGGCGCTGCTGCCGGATTTGCAGGTCCAGTCGGTTTGAAAATCCCGCTTCTTGTCGATACGGTAGTCGCGGCTATGAGCACGGCTGTCACTGGTGCCAACGAGACGGATTACCATCTGCGGCATGTTGTGCCAGGCAGGGATTTTCCATTGAACAAGCGGGTGATTACCGTAATGCTCAGGAAGGAGACCGCTGTCCATGGTGCTCGTCAGGTACCCTCAAGACCGTTCGCGGAATCGAGATCGGCCATGTGTTCAAGCTTGGCACTAGGTACAGCAGCGTAATGGGTGCAGCCTTCGTGAATGCAGCGGGATTGGAGCAGCCCATGATCATGGGCTGTTACGGTATAGGCATTACACGGCTGATGGCGACGATTATTGAACAGCATCATGATGAGCAGGGGATGATATGGCCGGCCGCGATTGCCCCTTACCAGGTTCATCTTATCCCGGTATCCATGCAGGATACTGCGCAGCGAGAAGCAGCGGAACAGCTGTACCAAGAGCTGAATCAGGCAGGTGTTCGCGTCCTGCTCGATGATCGGGAGGAGCGGATGGGCGTCAAGCTGAAGGATGCCGATCTTATCGGACTTCCGATCCGCATCGTAGTGGGTAAAGCGATCAACGAAGGCTTGCTCGAATTGAAGGAACGCGGCAGCATTGAGGCAGCTGTGCGTATAGGGCTAATAGATGCAGTGACCCGCATTCAAGAGATATTGACGAAGTAAGCGCCATTACGATAAGAATAAAAAAACCCTGCTCCGCCAGATCGGGCTTCCTTGGTTAATGACCAAGGAAGTCTGAACTGACAGACGCAAGGTTTTTTGTCTTATTCGTTTATCCCAACCATTGTTAATCGGGTCAAGACCCCGCCTCTATAGGCGGGCTCTGAAGTAGGTGAAGTAGAGTCTCCACCCTAATTCCCGATGTTCAGCCGGACGGGCTTAAGCGAGTTCACTTCTGTCGATCAATAGCCTCTGACATTGTCTTATCGGTTAGATGAGCGTAGATTTGCGTAGTTTCCGGTGAAGCATGGCCAAGCTGCTCCTGTGTTTTGTATAGATCATTACGCAAGTAGTAATCCGTTGCAAACGAGTGCCTTAATTTATGTACGGAAAGATACGGTTTACCGAACCGCTTCGCATATTTGATGACCATCTCTTGAATAGCCCGCTTCGTCATGCGTGAGCCTTCCTTCTTGCCATTGGCAATCGCGAGGAAGAGTGCTTTCTCCCGCTTTAGCGGCTTGTACTGCGATTCGCGCAGCGAAAGATACTTCTCGATGTCTCGCATGGCTTCCTGACGGAAGTAGACGGGTGTCTTGAACGTATCATCGTTCTTACCTTTGCGGTATACGTACAGCATTCTTTTCTTGAGATCGATATCGTCGACGTTCATATTGTATACCTCCGATACACGAAGACCGGAATTCAGAATCAGACTTACGATGCTCGTATCCCTTAAACGGTTATTCACGTAGGCATAAAGTGCTTGCTTGTTATTGGCAACCTCTTTGCCATAGTCTTCATTAATATAGGCGATAAATTCATCAATTTCCTGCTCCTGCAGCAGCTTGCCTTCAAGCCGGGCAGCGGTATCCTTAGGCTTCTGTGTCCGCTTAATCGACACTTTAGCCATTACATTACGCCTCAGCAGCGGATAGAATTCCTCATCCTCGGCAATTTGGCTCAAATAATGAAATAACGAGCGGAGGGAGGAGAGTTTGCGTGAAATAGTCGTTCTGCTATTCGTATTTAATTGCCTCGTCGCTAAGAACATTTTGAACGCATCAATGCTGTCCATATGCAGCTTCTCCAGCTCTTCAAGCTTAATCTCGAGGAATGTCGGTCCTTGCGCCAGTCCCTCTGCCAGCAGCCAAGAAAAGAAGGTATCATAGTCACGAATATATTCGAGCAGCGACGAGGGGGAAAGGTCAGGAAGCTTGTAATTGATGAATTTCTCCACGAACCATGGCATGGATGGCGTCTTGCGATCCAGCTCCTGTCGATCTTTCATTTTGATAATATTCAATCGTTGCTCACCTCAGGAAAGTTCGAATGGCTTGTAAGTCTATTTTAAAGCAGCGGGTAGTGGATGTAAACAGAAGTTCAGAACATGCGTTCCTGTCACTAGAAATGCCCAATCGGCCAAGATAGTAATTGATGTCTGCAGGCGATAGCATTACACTAAAGAAAATGAAATCTAGCATACAACGCATTTAAAAATGAGAGTAGGGAGTGTGGTACATGCTTACTTACGACGGCAAAATCGTGCTCATTACAGGTGCATCTGGAGGTATTGGCAGTCAATTAGCTAAGGCCTACGCCAAGGAAGGCGCTCGTGTTGTGCTGGTAGACAAGCGAACCTCCGGCGGACAAGCCATCGCTGAAGGAATCGCCGCCGAAGGTGGGCATGCCCAATTCTTTGCAACGGACCTTGGTTGTCCTGAACAAATTGAGCAGCTGTTCAAATGGGTACAGCAAGAGTATGGCACCCTGCATATCCTCATTAACAATGCTGGATTTGGCATATGGAAATCACCCTATGAGCTAAGTGTAGAAGAGTGGGACCAAGTGCTGAATGTGAATCTGCGCGGTACTTTTCTGTGCTCCCGTGAGGCAGCCAAACGAATGCGAACGTCCGGAGGCGGGAGGATCGTTAATATTTCGTCCACCCGTGCAATGATGTCCGAGCCTTCAGGGGAAGCTTATGCGGCTTCAAAAGGAGGTATTACTGCGATTACGCATGCACTCGCAATTTCGCTCGGGCCAGATGGCATTACAGTTAATAGCATTAGTCCAGGCTGGATTGAAACAGGTAATTACGAGGAGCTGCGGCTGATTGATCATGAGCAGCATCCTGCCGGACGTGTTGGCCGGCCAAGTGACGTCATCCGCGCTTGCATGTATTTAACCGCACCGGATAATGATTTTGTTACTGGAACCGATATCGTCGTGGATGGCGGTATGACACGTAAAATGATTTACGAGCACTAGAGCAGAAGCGTTGCTTGGAGATCAAATGCGTCCAGTTATATGACTGAACTCTCCATTGAGATCATCACTTGTTTGCGTAATAATAATCTCGTAGCTTCTTATTTGATAGGAAGGGTGAGTGCCATATGCGTAAAGTTAAAATTGGTTTAATCGGCTGCGGACAAATCAGCCACATTTACTTGAAAAACTGCACAGAGATGTTTGATATTTTGCAGGTTGAAGCCTGTGCTGATCTAGTACCTGAGCTTGCCAACAAGCGAGCAGCAGAGTTTGGTATTCCGAAGGTGTATACGGTAGAGGAGCTGTTAGCGGATCCGGAAATTGAAATCGTGCTCAACTTAACAGCTCCAGCTGTTCATGCTGCGATCAACATGAAAGCGCTTCAATCGGGAAAACATGTCTATACCGAGAAACCCTTCGCATTAACCCGCGAGGACGCTGACGAGGTGCTTAAGCTTGCAGCTGAGCGCGGGCTCAGAGTTGGCTGTGCTCCTGATACTTTTCTAGGTGCCGGTATTCAAACCTGTATCAAGCTGATCGATGATGGCTGGATCGGAACGCCCTATGCAGCTAGCGGAACGATTATTATGGGTACCTCGGGAGACGGCATGCATCCGAATTTTCAGAACTTTCTAAGGCTCGGCGGAGACCCGCTTCTTGATATGGGACCCTATTATTTAACGGCATTAATTGCAATGCTGGGACCCGTTCGACGTGTTACAGGATCTGCTCAGCAGTTAACACGCGAGCTCCTCATTCGCAATCCCAAATCCCCTCGTTATGGAGAAACCGTACCTGTAGAAGCGCCTATGAATGTCGCAGCTACGCTTGATTTACATAATGGGGCCGTGGTCAGTCTGCAGGCTTCGAAGGAAAGCTTCGGCTACACACCGCGCATGGAGATTTATGGAACAGAGGGTATTCTTTATGTGCCTGATCCTAATTTCTTCGGCGGTACGATTGCGATCAAGCAGCCAAATGGGGAAACAAAGGAGATACCCTTCTCTCATCCAATAACGACAGATAGCCGGGGTATGGGCCTTGCGGATATGGCAGCGGCGATTCAATCAGGCAGACCTAACCGGGCAAGCGGACAGCTGGCACGGCATGTATTGGATATTTCATTAAGTATATTCGAGTCTTCCGAAACCGAACGTCATATTACGCTTCAGTCCGGCTGTGATCGTCCCGCTCCGCTGCCGCTTGGCCTGAAGTATAATCAACTGGATGCTTAAGTCCAATCAAAGTACAGAAGAGAGAGGATGGTTACGATGAAATTTCCAATCGCTATTCAACCTTACACTATACGCGAGGCAATCAGCCAAGATTACGCAGGCTCTCTGGAGAAAATCGCCGCTATCGGATACAAAGGTATTGAGCTTGGACTTCCACCTGATGGGATGACGATAAAGGAGCAGAAAGATCTTCTGGATCGAATTGGGCTTCAGGTTATTGGTACACATGGTTCACTGGAGCAATTAACGAATGACCTAGATACGATAACAGAGTATCTTCATGAGGTTGGCGGCCAATATGCTTCACTCTCTCATCATTTTGATTCCAAAGAAGCTGTACTTGAGGCTGCACAGACATTTAATCGCATTGGTGAGAACTTAGGTAAACAAGGCATAACGTTCTTATATCATAATCATAACTGGGAGTTTATCCAATTTGACGGCGAGTATGCGCTTGATATTTTGCTGCGTGAGACAGATCCGTCACTCGTGAAGATGGAACTGGATACCTATTGGGTAAAACGAGCCGGCCTCGATCCAGCCGCCTATCTGCGGAAGCTTACTGACCGATGTCCTTTACTGCATATTAAAGATATGGAGCCGGGGGAGGAGCAGTTTTTTGCTGAGGTAGGCGAAGGTATCTTGGATTTTGCCGATATCCTGAAGGCAGCGGGGGAAGTCGGAACGCAGTGGCTCGTTGTTGAGCAAGACAGCTGCCGGAGATCGCCATTTGAAAGCTTAGCCATCAGCTATCGCAATGTGTTGAATATGGGTTTCATCCAAGAGTAGGCGGACAGGAGGGCATGCATATGACAAACGGCGAAACGATCATGGTTGCAAGCGATACGGGACGAGTTTGTGCTGACAAATGCCTGCCCTCCATTTATGTCCTGGGCGACTTTGTGATGAAGGCAGGCACCAGTCTTGGACCCAGGCAATTAACGGATTATGAGCTGCTTTATTTTCCCGATGGAACGAGAAGCGTTTATACCGTTGATCATAAGTCTTATTCATTAAACGAACCGTGCTTCATTATTACTAGACCGGGCGAGATGCACACGTATACCTATGATCCGATTCAACCAGCCCGGCATCTATTTATCCATTTCGACTTCAATGAAACCTGCTCTTCCATTCGCTCTTTACCTATTCTTCAGCCGGGCGGTTCACCATATATCCCGATAGATGGTGAACTGCTGCCTGCTATGATGAAGCAAATTCTGACGATTAGCTACACTTTGCCGGATCGAATCCAGCAAAGAGGCGGTGCGCTGCTGCTCGCTTTACTCGAGGAGCTTAATGGACGGATGAACGATATGCCTGCAGAGCTTGATGACAACCAAATGCCGCTGCAGATTATTAAAGCACTTGATTACATCGATAAACATCTCGAAGAAACTTTAAATATCGAGCAGCTCGCCCATAAAGTTGGATGGTCGCACGAACATTTGTCCCGCTCTTTCGTCCGCTATACGAGCCGCACACCGCGGGAAGTTATCATGCAGCGACGAATTGAGCGAGCCAGTCAGCTGTTGATCTATGAAGAAAAAAGCGTAAAGCAGGTTGCCTACGCAGTCGGATTTACGGATGAGAATTATTTTTGCCGGGTATTTAAGGTCATTAAAGGAATAACGGCTACGGCATACCGCAAGAAGTATTGCAATCCTAGATATAGAGATTTATATCCTGTCCAAGAGGGCGATTCATTATACCCGGCCAATCGAATTTTATTTATTAAAGGGAGTTAAAACTGGAGCCGGGACGATGGTTTAGAAGCGGAATTTAATCCATAGAACAAGCGGTCAGAAAGGGGATTTCTTATGTTTCCATTTAAGTTATCGTTAAATGCTTCAACCTTATTTCCTTTTGAGTTGGGTGTTCAAGAACAAGTGAGAGTCGCTGCTGAAGCCGGATATGAAGGAATTGAGCTATGGGTCAAGGATGTCGAGCATTATGTGATTAACGGAGGATCGATTAAACAATTACGAACCTATATCGCGGATACAGGTATCAATGTCGTGAATGCAATCGCCTTCTTCAAGTGGTCTGATGCTGACAATGAGGTCAGGAGGCAGGCCTTGCAGCAGGCCGGGAGAGAGATGGAAATGCTGACTGAGCTTGGCTGCAGAGCGGTGGCTGCTCCTCCATTTGGAGATGTGGAAACGGTCTCGCTTGATGAAATGTCTGCTCACTACGCAAATCTAGTAACACTTGGCCGCAAAATCGGCATTGATCCTTATCTGGAATTCTGGGGGAGAGCGAAGAAACTTTCCCGGCTAAGCGAAGCATTGTATGTTGCGGCAGAGAGTGGCGCTGCGGACGCTAAGCTGCTGCTCGATCCCTTTCATATGTATACAGGCGGAAGCAGTATTGAAGGTCTATCTTACCTGAATGGCGGGCGGATCGGTATTGTCCACGTAAATGATTATCCGGCAGTTCCAGCTAGAGAGACGATCGAAGACCGTGACCGTGTGTTCCCTGGTGATGGCACTGCTCCTTCTAGCGAGATTGCACAGCTGTTGTATGATGCAGGCTATCGTGATTATTTATCACTTGAATTGTTTATGGAGCGCTTTGAAAATCAGACGGCGCTTCAGGTTGCCATCACTGGCCTAGATAAGATGAAACAGGCCTATTCCATTAAGAAGTAAATTTCTACATTTCAGAAGTAAATTTCTACATCATTTCAGCAAAATATTTTATGATATTAATTATTAATGTCGAGAAAAGAAATAGCCGATCATTTCATGGTGAAATGATCGGCTTTGTTGTCGAATGCATGCTTTGCGCCCTAAGCACGGCGCACTGCCTTTCCTTTCAAATGCTCGATGCGATTACCCAATATCTTCCTTAATGAGAGATTTCTTATATCATTAGAATTCATTCGCATTCAACAGATACCTTTCCTATCTATGCTACAATGATGGCTATGACCCACTACAGGGTGATTCTGACCAGCATCATGATCATGATACGGAGGGATTATACATCTATGTACAGACGATTGACAGTACTCGTTATTCTCATGCTTGTAATAACGGGGGCAGCTGCGACCTATCAAGCAGAAGCGCAGGCACCTGCGACCTTGAAATATGGAAGTTCCGGAGAGGATGTTCCAGACCTGCAGTTTAGATTGCAGACGCTAGGTTATTTCAGAGCATCCATCACGACGACATTCGGCATGTCAACACGGACGGCTGTTCAAGGCTTTCAGAGGGCCAACGGTATTCCTAATGACGGAATTGTAGGCCCGCTGACATGGCATAAATTAAAGAAGCTATCGGTTAGCAAACCAGAGCTTGCGAAGCTTGCACGAATCATCTATTCCGAGGCAAGAGGAGAGGTTTACAAGGGACAAGTTGCGGTTGGAGCCGTTGTGATGAACAGATTGATATCACCAGAATTCCCTAAGACTTTGACAGGAGTCATTATGGAGCCGTATGCGTTTACAGCTGTAGCTGACGGACAATATTGGCTGCTGCCAAACCAGACCGCATTCAGTGCCGCAAGAGCAGCGGTTAAGGGCTGGGATCCTACGAAGAATGCCTTGTTCTACTATAATCCGGATACCGCAACCTCGGACTGGATTCGTTCCCGAAAAATCGTTACCAAGATTGGCAATCACGTATTTACCAAGTAAATTGCCGCTTCTTCAATATCAAAATGCAGTTCCTAAAAATCCGCCTTGTGCGGATTTTTTTGTTTCAAACCTCATTTTAACGGTTAAGCAGCTCCCTTAAGGATAGTCACTGTTGAACTTTTAAGCATGCGGCGCTATGATGAATGAGGAATCAGGAGTTACAAGTTTACTCATACATCGGACAAATAGGGTGAAGCAATGGAACCGAAATTTTGTATGACATGCGGCTCGGCTTTAGAGAAGCGTGACGTGGATGGAACAGTCCGAATGGCTTGCAAGGCCTGCAGCTTTGTACACTGGGGAAGCTATAGTGTTGGCGTTGGCGCTCTTGTCGTGAAAGAAGAGAAGGCATTGCTCGTAAGAAGAGCACAAGAACCAGGAAAAGGCTATTGGACCAATCCCGGCGGCTATATCGAGCAGCTGGAACTCATTACGGAAACGATTCAAAGAGAAGTGAAAGAAGAGGCAGGTATTGATGCGGTTGTACGAAGTGTAGTCGCTGTCAGGGATCAGCCGAGATCGATTCACAACGTGTATATAGCGTTCGCGATGGATTATGTTGGTGGCGAGCCTACTCCGGATGGCTTTGAGGTGGATGCGGCTGGTTTCTTTACCGTTGAGGAGATGGCGGAGATGCATGTTGCCGGGTTCACGAAGTGGCTCGTTAACATCGTACTTCAACCGCAGAGCTCGCCAGGGCTGCAGCCGGATTTGGAGCCGATCGTTCAATTGGATGGTTATGGCTTGTTTCGAGTTTAGCAAGGAGAGTCTTTTTTGCATCTGCGAAAGAGGCTCTTTTTTTGCATGAAAATAGGAAAAGGAGATTGAACATGCTGCGGATGTGGTAATAGAAGGAAGAAAACCTTTAGGAGGCAGATGAAGCATGGTTGAATCCTACGGCGAGTTAGATGAACTTGAAGAGGCAGAAGAGACGTTAGCGGAGCTGAGATTATTGTTGGCAAATCATTCGGAGGATGCAGCTGCACAACTGCAAATCAAACATTTTTATGAGAAATATCAATTGATGACGGTATGAAGTGCAACAAAAAAACCAACTTCTTCGTCTACTAGATATCTAAGAAACGATGAAGTTGGTTTTTGGTTGTTAGTATTAAACTTTAACGATGCGACGAGCGGTTACAAATGATTTTTGCCAATATCTTGACGTCATATCGGAGATCACAACACCTTTGCTGCTTGAGCTATGTAGGATTTTGTTATTGCCGGCGTAGATCGCAACATGACTGATGCCTTTACCGTTTGTTTTGAAGAAAACCAGATCGCCCATGCTCAGGTAGCCCTTTGGTACCTTAATTCCTTCAGAGGATTGAATAATGGAAGTCCGTGCGAGCGGGATATTAAAGTTGTCGAACACAAATTGGGTGAAAGAGGAGCAATCGAATGCGTTGGTGGACATGCTTACGACACCAAATTGATAGGGAGTACCGATATATTTTTTTCCGAATTGAATGATTTCTTGTGTCGTTTTAGTTGCTGCATGTGCAGGAGTTGCGGTTCCTAAAGCAAGTGCTGTTAATCCAATGGTGGCGCACAAGCTCACGTTGACGATGCTCTTAAATAATCGGTTCATTTGCATGTTCTTGTTGTTCCCTCCAGCTCTTGAAAGTTTAAATTGCTTATCTGCTATGCCAGAATTAACTATAACACACAAAAAAACACGCAAAATCGTACATTAGGAAGCAACCTCAGTAATAAGTGTAGCTATCGATCTTTATGAGAATTTAATGAGAATTCTCTCATGAGAATAGGATTACGTATGATTTTCCTCCTGTTTGGAGAATTATGCGTCTTTTGTTATGATTATAGAGAATAATAAGAAGAGGTATGAAGGAGGAGATCGCCATTGAAGGATGAGCAAAATCAAGGTGTTAACTACCAATTGGCTACCTTTGCCGGGGGCTGCTTCTGGTGCATGGTTACGCCGTTTGAAGAGCTTCCAGGTATTATCAG
Source organism: uncultured Paenibacillaceae bacterium (assembly GCA_963793665.1). GTDB lineage: Bacteria > Bacillota > Bacilli > Paenibacillales > Paenibacillaceae > Paenibacillus_Z. The sequence goes on along the minus strand of CAWCBD010000030.1, from coordinate 41,714 downwards.
CATCGTTTCCGGGTATATGGGTGGACATACCAGTAACCCAACCTACAAGGAGGTATGCACCGAAACAACTGGTCATGCTGAGGTTGTACAAATAACGTTTGATCCTGAGGTGTTCCCGTATGAGAAGCTTCTAGATATCTATTGGATGCAGATCGATCCAACGGATGTAGGTGGACAGTTCCACGACCGCGGCTCTTCTTATCGCACAACGATATTTACTCATAACGATGAGCAGCAGGAGCTGGCTGAGCAGTCGAAGCAGCGTCTGAATGAGAGTAAACGATTTGATCAGCCGGTCTTCACACCGATCGTACCTGCTTCGACCTTCTATCCGGCAGAGGATTATCACCAGGATTATCATCACAAGAATCCGCTTCATTATAAAATGTACCGCAAAGGCTCGGGCCGCGACAGCTTCATAAAAAGTCATTGGAACACGAAGCAGGATCGGGAAAGTCGCCGTGAGAAGCTAACCCCGATTCAATACGAGGTTACTCAGAATAATGGAACTGAGCCGCCATTTCGCAATGAATATTGGGACTTTAATGGGGAAGGGATCTATGTTGATATCGTATCCGGTGAGCCTTTATTCAGTTCTCTGGACAAGTTCGATTCGAACTGCGGCTGGCCGAGCTTCACAAAGCCGATTATTCCCTCCCAAGTGAAAGAGAAGCAGGATGTTACCCATATGATGATTCGTACGGAAGTGCGGAGCAGGGAGGCTGACTCGCATTTAGGTCATGTTTTTACTGATGGCCCCGGTCCGACAAAACTCCGTTACTGCATTAATTCAGCTTCATTACGATTCATTCCAAAGGCTGAGCTGCAGGAAGCCGGCTACGGGCAATTTAAGAGCTTATTTTCGGATTCATCCGAATAATTAATGACGTAAAATAACCGTTATCCAAGTAGTCGAGCGTAGACTCGATCTTGGTTAACGGTTATTTTAGTTTACATAATCAAATCTATGTAAACTAAATACTGCCACTGCGTTGGCCTTTTGCATGCGGATACAAACTTGCATTGCAGGAACTCTTACTGCTCATTACGTGCATTGATTCTAGCGGTAAGCAGAGCAATTTGTTTATTTTGATTGCTTATTTCATTTCTCAACTGCTCTATCGTAGCGTTTTGTCTGGCAATCTGCTGCTCTTGTTGTGCAATCGTCATATTTAATTGAATGATCTGATTATCCCGTAAAACGATGGTCATATCTCTTAAATTGATGAGATTGTTTCGTTCGATCAGCTGCATATCCCGAAGGGCAATGATCGTATTTCGTTCGGAAATCTGCTCGTCGCGGGCAGCGATGATCGTATTTGTTTCAGAGATCTGTTGATCACGGGCAGCGATGACCGTATTTAGTTGGGCAATCTGCAGGTCGCGGGCAGCGATGATCGTATTTGATTCGGAGATCTGTTGATCACGGGCAGCGATGACCGTATTTCGTTCGGAGATCTGCACGTCGCGGGCAGCGATGATCGTATTTGTTTCGGAGATCTGTTGATCACGGGCAGCGATGACCGTATTTAGTTGGGCAATCTGTAGGTCGCGGGCAGCGATGATCGTATTTCGTTCGGCGATCTGTTGGTCGCGGAGCTGCAATGACGGTATTTAATTCGGTGATCTGCAGGTCTCTTAAAGTAATGGTCTCGTCTCGCTGCATTAGCTGCGCCTGAAGAGCGGCAATTTGTTCACGGGAGGTATCAAGTTCCTTCTGGACGCTGCTCAAATTCTCATTGCATTTGGCTAACTGCTGCATACAATCGTTATTATTGGTCGTCTTTTTTTTGTAACGGTTCTTTCCTGACCTTTTATTATTAGGCATCATGGCAGATTTCCGCACTATTCTTTTCATATATTTTTCCTATTGGTAACTTTTCCTGATTCCTTTTTATATAACTATTCTTCATAATCAGTCTTTAGAAGAATAAGACGAGCCGACCTTACTTCAAATTAGGGGAGAGAGATACGATTTCAGGATCCTTCTAAAACACCAACTATAGTCAACATAATTATAATTATGTAAACAAATAAATATTGTTAATGGCATTAATAATATACGATAATAAATTGTTTGCGTCCATAAGGGAACCTCTAATCTGAACAAACGCTGAAACGCATCCGCCTAGTCTACGTAGTAACAGTGAGATCATAAGAAAAGGGGAATTATGGATGAGTGAATTTCCGACATCTATACCGCGCAGACCGGAGTTCAATTGGTCGCCAAACAAGACGAAGATGACGATAATCGGCGTTCTTGCAGCAATTGCAGTAATCTTGGGATTTACAACCTTTTATACGGTCCAGGAGCAGGAGCATGCGGCCATTCTGACTTTTGGGAAAATCACCCATACAGAGGAGAAGGCTGGATTGCACTTTAAGCTGCCTTATCCGGTCCAAGAGGTTATCAAGCTGCCTGCAGTCAAGACGCAGCGAATTACGATCGGTTATCGGGATGAAGACGGTCAGGTGAAGGCTGTTGATGAAGAAGCACTAATGATTACAGGTGATGAGAACATTGTGTCCGCAGATGCTGTAATCGAGTGGAATATTAGTAACATAGAGAACTATCTGTATAATATCGATAACCCTGAAGCTTTTCTGCGGAATTCGGCTATCGCTGCCATTCGTTCGGTGATGGGAGCCAATAAACTCGATTATGCGATTACAGAGGGGAAAACCGTGATACAAGGTAAAGTGAAGGAGAAGCTTATCGAGCTTCAAACGCTTTACGGCACGGGGATTCACATCCAAGATGTGAAATTCCAGGATATTGAGCCGCCGGGCGGAGAAGTAACGGATGCATTCAGGGAAGTAACGAATGCACGTGAGCAGAAGAATACCAAGATTAACAATGCGGCCAAATATGAGAATGATCGTATCCCGAAAGCGCGCGGGGAAGCGGAGGCACTGCGTCAAGAGGCAGAAGGCTTGAAGCAATCTCGTATCCTGAACGCACAAGGGGATGTCGCCAAATTCAATGCGATCTATACCGAATATGTCAAGAATCCCTATGTAACGAAGGAACGGTTAGTGATCGAGACGCTGGAGAAGATTTTGCCGAAAGCGAAAATCTTTATCTCTGATTCATCAAGTGAGACCGTCAAATACCTGCCGATTAATGAGCTGCTTCGCAGTGGTAATACAGCTGGATCGGCTGCGGCTGGCGGAGCGTCGACAGGTGCAGGTGCAAGTACAGAAGCTGCGCAAGGAGGAACCGCAAAATGAATAAACGTTTGATTTTCATTGGTTTAGGTGTTATTGCTGCTATTATTTTGCTAAGCGGGTCGCTGTTTATCGTTAGAGAGGGCGAGTATAAGGTTGTAATGAAGTTTGGTGAAGCCGTTCGTTATGTGGATGAGCCGGGTATGCAGATGAAAATTCCTTTCATTGAAAGCGTCACGTTTCTGCCCAAATACCAGATGGTGTATGACAGTAAGCCGACACCGATATTAACGAAAGATAAGAAACCGATCGTCGTAGACAATTATACGATTTGGCGGATTAATGATCCTCAGAAATTTCTAAGGAAATTTCAGTCGGTCGCCTATAGTCAGGAGCGGATCGATGCTGCTGTATACAGCACGGTGCGCAGGAAGCTCTCTGAGATCGATTATGGGAGTATCATCAGCGAGAATACGTCCCGTGGTGATTTGACCGAACAAATTACGTCCGAGGTTCGCTCCGGCATGGAAGAGAATGGGGTCGAGATCATAGACGTGCGAATCAAGCGGACAGATTTACCCGAGGAAAATAAGCAGAGCGTATACAGCCGGATGGTATCCGATCGACAGTCTATCGCAACTCGCTATTTATCCGAAGGGGACGAGGAATCTCGCAAAATCACATCGAAGGCGGACCGTGCAGCAACGGAGCTCATTGCGCAAGCACAGGCTGACGCGAAGAAGATTATTGCGGACGGCGAGCAGCAAGCCGCGAAAATCTATAATGAAGCCTATGGGAAAAACCCAGAGTTCTATAAGCTCTATCGTACACTCGAGAGCTATGTAACGACGTTCCAAGGCGAGCCTGTCATCATGCTTCCGATTGACTCGGACTATACGAAGATATTAATTGGCAAATAAGAATAGCGGATTTACAAGGAAGGGACCGATCTCACGTAGGTGATGATCGGTCTTTCGTTCGTTTAAAAAGGATCTATTGAGATTGGTAACATATGTAGGGGGATAAGAACATATATCCATTTGAAAACGCGATTTGAGCGGATTTTTTATTTTATGCATACAGCTTCTTGTCTCATCGAGTTAATCTATGGTAGTTTTCCCTGTGATAAAATCAAGGAAGATAACGAAGCGATTCGTAGTCTTTACATAGGAGGTTTTTCGTGGATAACCGATATGACGAACTCTATAAAAAGGCGCAAGCCTGCGGCCAGGAGCATATACTCAGGCTTTACCCGTCGCTTTCCGAAGCTTCGAAGAGCAAGCTGCTGGATCAGATGGAACAGCTGGATTTTGCCGCGCTCCGCGAGCTTTTTCATCATACGAAGCAGCCATCGGTAAGCACCGACGGTATTTCGCCTATGGAAGCTTACGATTCGGAGGATTACAGCGAGGAGGAGCGGAAGCAAATGACCGAGACCGGCTGGGACCGGCTTCGTCAAGGCAAGGTCGCGGCGCTTGTCGTCGCCGGAGGGCAGGGAAGCCGCCTGGGGCATGAAGGACCGAAGGGGACCTATAACATCGGGCTGCCGTCAGGAAAGTCGCTGTTCCAGCTGCAGGCCGAGCGCTTGCTCAACTTGTCCCGGAGAGCCGGCCGGTCCATCCCCTGGTACATTATGACCAGCCCGGAGAATCATCAGGAAACGGTGCGATATTTCCAGGCATCGGAGTATTTCGGCTATGCCCCGGACGACATTTTCTTCTTCCGGCAAAATGTCCTGCCGGCACTGGATTCCGTAGGACGCGTCCTGCTCTCCGCCAAGGACGAAATCGGCCTTACCCCCAGCGGGAACGGCGACGTCTTTGCTTCCATGAAGCGGTCCGGCGCCTTGGACGACCTGAAACGTCGGGGAGTGGAGTGGCTATTCTATTACAATGTCGATAATGCCTTGATCCGAGTCGCCGATCCGCTGTTTATAGGGGCTGCTGCGCATCATAACCATCCGATTGCCACCAAAGTCGCGGAAAAAGCCTACCCCGAGGAAAAAGTCGGCATTCTTTGCCTGAAGGACGGCCGACCCGCCGTCGTGGAATACATGGACGTGCCTAAAGAGATAATGTACGAAACCGATAGCTCGGGCCACTTGACCTACGGGCTGGCCAACCTTTCGATCCATCTGTTTCGCACCGATTTTATCGAACGGCATGCGGATACGAATTTTCCTTATCACGCCGCCCACAAAGCGGTCAAATACATAGACGATCAGGGCCATCCGGTCCAGCCGGCGTCGCCCAACGCTTTTAAATTTGAAAAATTCATCTTTGATTTCTTCCCGCTCGCCGAACGCATGATGGTATTGAAAATACGAAGAGAGGAAGAGTTCGCCCCTGTCAAAAACAAAGAGGGCAAGGACAGCCCGGCGACAGCTCGCCGACTTGTGCAGGATTTGTATAAGCGGTGGCTCCTGGAAGCAGGCGCAGCCCCCTCCGTGCTGGAAGGCCGGGATATCGAAATTTCCCCGTTGGTTTCTTATGCGGGGGAGGGACTGACTCCGGAAGTTTTGAAAGCTCTTCTTGACGCACAGTTTAACTGATGGTTAGCATTATTGATTGCAAAATGGATGGCTGTATCGGTTGCCGGCATATAAGATTTTTTTTGTTGAAGTAGGGCGAAGCTGCCGGTACGATCAGTAGCAGTTACCTGCTCGGCCAGAATTATGGCATATGGGAGGGAATTAACCCTGGTTACGGCTAAATATAGACATATGCATAAAACCCGTATTTTGTACAAATGTCTGTATATAATAATATGCCACGCGGCGATTAATGAGATAATGTTCTTATCACCCGACAATTGTAGCATTTATAATTCGGTTCTAATTGTTTTTGTCGGTCTGATTGTTCGTTGTAAGGTATCAGGTCTCGTCCCGATCTTGTACCCTTTTCCAGTTCGATTACAGCCGCGAGCACGTTAGTAAAATGCGATGCTCCCAGGTTAATGAATACTATTATAAATGCTTTTAAATTCTTGAACAAAATCAATCGGCAGCATAGGGTCATCAGAAGCGGCTATTTGTTGAATCTCTTTTAACCTGTTCATTGATTCTTCATCCAAATTTGACACATCGTTTGCTTGATGAAAATAAATATACTGCAATACATAACGAAGTTTAATAGACTCTTGTAAATATTCTATTTCTTCTTCTTGGATTGTATTTTCCTTTAGATATCCTTTTATAAAATGGCGGAAAAACAATCTATAATATTCCGTTTTATTTTCAAATTCCTTAAACGGAAAAAAAAGTGCATAACACAATGTAATCCCAATATCGTTTACGAAATACGTATAACTGCAATCATCGAAATCGAACAAATAAATGTCGCCGTTATGCAGATAAAAATTACTTTGATGAAAGTCACTATGAATCAAACCGTATGTATCTTTGGACTTGGGCAGAGAAGTAAGTTTTGTTAATCTTTCTTTTAGAATTGAAATCATTACATCATCAGGTCGCAGGTACTTCTCCGCCTTTAATTGAACTTCTTGGTCCCAGGCTTGTCGTTTAAACGCCGGATTACTCCATTCATAACCCTTTGTGGCATGATGGATTTTCCCCATAAATTCGCCCCATTTTTCGTAAAGCGATTCATTCCAATCTTCATCCGACACTTCTTTTCCAAGAGCTATTTCGTATGAAATGGCTAGGAACGAACCATTTTCTGCAGCAATTTCTTCAACCATATTACCTCTGGTCGATGGAACAGCATTTGAAACTGCCAGTCCTTTATTCGACAAAAAATTTAAAAATTCAAGTTCACCCCGTATATTATTTCTTGATCTTCTAATTGTATGTGAGATTTTTAATATGAAAAATGCGTTGTTTTTCTGGTATTCATAAACAAAGCTTTCATAACCGCCCAATGAACGAACAGTGTCTTTATTAAGGTCATATCGCTTTATTGCTTCGGTAAGGATCTCTTCAGTGAATTGCTTTTCAATTTCTCGAATCATTTTCTATACCTTCTTTCATTAATAATTTAAGTAGTTGCATAATTTTTTCAATCGAAAATTTCGGCGACTACCTGACGGAAGACCTCCTGCTGACCACTTTCCAGGGAATTGTCCAGCAGCGCCCTCTCTCAGAAGCACATCCTCATCCGATCCGTCCGGCTTGAACAAGGGGCTCTCCTCCGTAATGAGCGTTTCCGAGAAAATACCCGCCCAGCTTGTTCAGCTGCTTTACAATCATGCTCTCGACGCGCCTCGGCACCTCCTGCCACGATACCGGCTCGGAAGAAAGCACGAACGAGACGGGAATCCGCGTCACCTGCGGGTTCTCCCGATCATCTAATCGCTCCATTCGTGAATGCTTAAAATCTATACCTACCATATAAATTCCACTTATTTCCGCGATATCCTGCCCGTTCGCTTAATGAAAACGGCAGCTGATTTTCTGGTCAGCTGCCGTTTGTCGCATTCTCCAATTGGAGCGTGAATTGGCTGATCCGAAAGTGAACCAGAGCAACTTCAATATGCAGTATGATGACCTGAGTTTCCCGAACGGGAATAACGCTGTCAAGACGTTTATCGGGAATGAGATCAAGTTCTTGTCATTGAAATTTGACAAGAACTTTATCCCATAACGCAAAAAGCCGCGATCTACGCGGCCATTACTGAGATGATGTTCTTGTCACCCGACATCGGATGACAAGATTAATTATATAATTCACGATATTCCAACATTCTGCAAGCTCCCTACCCTGATATTCATTTCTAAATGACACAAAATAACCCCCGGTTATTCCTAACCAGGGGTTACAAGCTATAGGTAACTTTACACAATTACTATTTGATTAAAGCTGGACCAACTGCCATTGTTGGTTAAAGTTATATTGGCCGCCTAATGTCCATTGACCAACTGCTGCACCATCTGCAGTAGACCAACCGAAGACTTCCAGAGGCTTATTACTAGCAGTGTTGAGTAATTCGAAGTAACCACCACCTACATCAACTTTTTGCCACTGTTGATTATAGCTGCCAGCACCCATATATGTCCATTGTTCAGCTAAAGCGCCATCAGCAGTTGACCAACCCCCGATTTCCAGCGGTTTGCCGCTATTACGATTTACAAGTTCATAATGATTAAGTCCAACATTAATCAATTCCCATTGCTGACTGTTGCTGCCGGTATACGTATTCTGAACCACAGCTGCACCATCAGCAGTTGAGCCGTTGGTTACATCCAGAGCCTTGCCGCTATTACGGTTTACGATCTTGTAATAAGTACCTATACTGCTCATAATGGCATCGATGATTCCTTGCTGTGTTACAGCTAAAGTAGATCTGTTAAGCAAACCAAAACCATTGTCCCCGGTGTATCCGTTATCCCAATATACAGGAACGGAGCCATACTGTTTGGCTTTTGTAACTAATGTTTTTACAAATGCAATGCGATATGTTGTGTTGGTTGGATCAGATGCAGTTTTATCAATTGAACCGTATTCTCCGATGACAACAGGATATCCTTCAGTTACGAATTTATTGTACATGGATTGTAATTGTGAATTCACATAGTCTTCCTGTTCCCCTGTGGATGTTCTCGTAGGATCGGTAGACGATGCACCCCATTGGGTTATTTGGGTATTCGTATCATCTCCGCAGAAGTCCCAAGGTGCATAGTAATGAACTGAGATCATGATTCTCTTTTCAGAGCTAGGAACTGAACTCGATCTGTAATTATCTGTAGGTAAGGCGAAACCAGTATAACCATTGTTTCCTGCTGTTCGGTCAATGTTCGTATTCCAACCTGGAATCAACAGCCATCTTGCCGCATTGTTTCCGCCAGTTTGTCTTACCGTATCCACAAAGATTTGGTTCAACGTATTAATGTTTGAATAAACAGTAAGGTTAGGTTGGTTACCAGAATACACTCCATCAAATACTTCATTCATCGATTCGAAGATCAAATGTTCGTTGTAATTGACGAATGTATTGGCAATCTGCTGCCAAACCGCCTGGAATTTGGCCCTAACCGCGGTTTGGTCGCTTAGATTAGGCAACAGCCAATTAGATGAAGTGTAAGTGGGGTTGCTAGAGTTAGCGCCATCATGATGAATGTTGATAATGACAAACAATCCTTCGTTGTAAGCATAATCCACAACTTGCTTTACTCTGGCCAGGTACGCAGAATCAATGGTGTAATTCGGGGCAGGCCCGATTTTACTCATATACGTAACCGGGATCCGAATGGTTTTAAAGCCTAATGATTTGACCTTTTGCATGAGTGCCTGTGTGACAACTGGATTACCATCGTATGTTTCGTTAGGCGTACCGTTAGTATAGGCATCAAGCTGACCTCCCAGATTCCAACCTGCACCCATTTCTGAAGTCATTTGCGAAGCATTCATTTGTGTGAAATCCCATGTCATACTAGCTGCAGATGCTACTGAACCTAAGCTGAAAACTGTTGTAAACAACAAAACCAAAGCTAACATCAATGATTTGTAAGAATTGAATTTTGACCTCATATATTTCCCTCCTATTTTGTACCAAAGATCCATCAAGGTTCCGTTGGAGTACTTGTTATCGGTAACATATCGGACAATACAAATGCGATTGCGTTTTTAGGAGATGCGGTATTTATTTTCGTACACTTCCTCCTGTGAATCAGAATGGTTTTCGGCATCCGCCGAAAACGAAAAGATGTGCAAACGTTGGTACTCTCATGACTCTCGCTTTTGTAAGAAAGTCCCCCCCTTTTTTCTTGTGGAAAGAAAATGAAAACGGTGCGAACCTTCCCGTTAATGATAGGAGGGTTCGCACCGTTTTCCTATCCTTCGGCAGCTGGCTGGCATGCGGCTATTGCCGCTTAAGCCCCTGTAGCTTTGCGTCGCTAGCTTTCGCTAGTTTTGCCATTGTCGAGATAACAATTTTATCGTCTAGTTTTGTCGAACTGAGTCGATTCTATTATACGATATGGGGTACTCGCGAAGTGAATCGGTCTAATTACCCTTTTTTTACACTTCAACAGACTTTATACCCAGAAAACATAGATTCAGTAGCTGATTCTAACAAAGTTCGACATTTATTCGGCGAATGAACCCGGCGTAGTTTAACTGAACCTACTATTGCCAGCAGTATTTTTAATGCCGTCATCTCAATAGGTGAACCCTTTTTGAAAATTGCCAGATAGAAACGAGGCGATTTGGCTCTTGCCTCTACCGGACTTTCATCGGCTAGTTGTGCCTCATTGCGAACGCCCAAGGCGAGATCATGGCCCTTCCGCAGCATGGCTTTTTCCAATACCGTTATGAGTTTAATTGGCCGCTGATATAATCTGCCGTACGAATCGCCAAAGCGACAGTGGTTAGAGTTGGATCGGCGGGTCCGGAGCCGGTTCGATTTCGGATGTCTGCTAGCTACAACTTATCATGTTCATAATTCGACAGGCAATGAGCTTTAAGGTTCAAAATGAACAATACGCCAAAACAAAATAAACCGTTTATCATAATATTACCATCTACAATGCTACTTATATTACTGGGCAGTACCTGTGACGCTCGTGCCGCTTTTTACAATCGTGTACTTGACGATTTGCCCGCTCCAGAAGTGGAACGTCAAGATCACCGTTCCGTCAGTCGTTTCATTGAAGAAATTCGAGGTCAGCGTGATTTTATTGTTGGTATAGTCGGGTTTGAAGCAATAGCCAAATTCCTTGTAGGAAGTCCAGTTTTGCGGACCGGCGTTGCCGCCTGCAGCGTACACGGCTTCCATCGTGGCTAGCTGATCGCCGTTAAAGGCTGTAGGAATATCAAAGCCGCTGGTGGTGCCCGATGCATTTTGCAGTACCGGCGTATTATAGTAGCGCAAATGGATCTTCCAGGCGGGTCCCGAGTCGAAGTTGGCGGTCAATACCGCTTTCTCGCCCAGCGCACCTGAAGCGAGCTTGGAGAGATAGCTTGCCTTGACGGTTAAGGTGCTGCCGCTCAGCGTATAGTCTTTGCCGGATCTCAATTTGGCCGTGCCGTTGCTAAGCGAGACGAAGCTGTTACCGTTCAAGTTCAGCGCAAGGGATACATCAGAAACAGCTGCACCGCTCTTCAGGAAGATCAGGTCCGTGTCTGCGGTGGACGAACGGCCCGTCAAGCTTTGCTTGATGATATTGTATACGTCCGGATCAATCCACTTGTAGGTCGTGCGGTTGAATTGCCCGCCGTCGTCCCACAGCATGCTAGTTACGTTTTTCGATTTGGCATATTGGAGGTAATACTCGTAGAATTTGAGCATCTCGCCGAGTTCGATTGCGCCGTTGCCGTAGCCGAGGAGTCCGTATTCGCCGACGACAACCGGAATTCCTTTGGAAACGAATGTATTGTAGACATTATCTAGGGAAGTCGTGATATCGTTAATCGTATTGGTCTCAAACTTGGTGTAGCCCGCAATGTTTGCACTGAACGGCCAGAATCCATAGAAGTGGATGGTGGCAATAATATTCGAATCGTTCAGGCTGGCGATGGTGCTGTTAAGGGAATCCAGATTTTGTTGACCGGCATTGGTCCAAAGTGAAGGCAGTACAAGCGGTCGAGTAGCGTTGCCGCCGCCGGTGCCTCGCACAACATTGTAGAAATCCGTATTCAATTCATTGAGCAGCGACATTTGTGTTGTTGCATCAAGGTTGTTGCCGAAAACAGGCTCGTTAATGCTCTCGAACATAAGCTTGCTGGAATGGTCCTTGAACCGATTGGCGATCTGCGTCCATACCGCCTTATATTGGGCAAGAACGGCGTCGTGATTCGTGGCCATCGTATTGACCCATTGCGATGAGTCGTGGTGCATGTTGATCATGACATAAAGACCGGCTTGCAGTGACCAGTCGACGATTTGCTGTACCCGGTCCATCCATGCCGGATCGACCGTATAGCTCGGCGCAGATCCCGTATGCTGAATCCAGGTCACCGGAATTCGAATGCTTTTAAAGCCTTGAGCGGCAATCTGCTGTATAAATTCCTGTGTGACGACCGGGTTGCCCCATGAAGTTTCGTCGGCGCCTATCGCGTCAAGCGTATTGCCCAGGTTCCATCCGGGCTGCATCGCGCTGACATAAGACTGCATGGCAGTTGCGGCGGAAGATGAAGTCGTGAACGAAAACAATGAGCACAGCATGGCGACGGCTAACATTAGCGACAGATACTTTTTTTCGTTTGCATAAATCTTCTCCTTTGTTTTTTGGATTTTTTATTGCTCGTTTTATCCGGAAAAAGATGCCCTCCGCATATCCCCCCCTCTCGCTGACATTGTAAGCGATTACGAGGATAATTTTATCATTACGCCGGTTCCGGTAACACCTAAATAATTCGCCAAATTCCCATGCAAAAATAGTTATCGAGTATTTCGACCTGAGCAAATGTTTGTAAAAAGACAAAAAAAAGAAAGCAGGGTAAACTCGCCTTCTTGAGTCTCATATATCGCGGTCACGTAGTCATACCGTTGATTCTTCCTGATTACCTGATAATGCAAATTCAAGATAAAAAGTGATTGTTGCCGCAACCTTCTGATTCCACCGTTTTGTTCTTGATTAAAAAGAAGCAGGACTTATGCAGTTCGTCCCATCTGATGGAAAATCAAAAATGTCGTAGAAACTACTCGCATTCTCTAGAAAACCACTTGACTTTTTTATAGAGCCACAATAATGGCGAAGAATACCTTTTCAACCGGGTATATCTTCTACTTATTGGGTGATGTTTAATGAATTCAAACCTGGAAAAGCCCCGATTTCGTAAGCTTTCGCTTAGTGAATGCGCCGGTGCGCGAATTTTACGTACGCTCTGGGACCACTTTGATTTTTCGTTTCTCTTATCGCAATCTGGCATCGTAAAACGTAACGGGGCACCAGCATGGATGCTATGTTTTCTCTATGTGATCGGACTCATCTCGGGCTGTACGGCGGTGTCCCAAATGGCGGCCTTAGCGGCCAAGGATGCGGTTCTTTCTCATGACCTGGTGGCCTGTTTATTCAAGCATAGATTCTCACAATTACCGATTAATCTCATGAACTGCATAAGTCATGTTTATAAGAACAACCACCTATAATAAGTGAAAATAACAGAGAAATGTTTACAATTATTTTTAACATTAGATACCACACCTTTGGGGGTTTTATAATACTCTTTCCATTTACTTTTTACACCAGACAAAGATACGCAGATATCCCCCCCAAAAAAAAAAATTCTACAAATAATCGCGCAGGATTTCTCTATACTGCCTATGGTGAGAACGATTGTTTTAAAAAACGTGAGTCATATTGCTCTAGGCGGTATAGCAAATCCTCTCCTCCTTTCTCCTTTAACTCCCCCCCTTAAAATACGAGAGGATATTATTATAATTAAGACGCATCATTAACAATAATTATTTCGCTTTAGATGATTTAATTTGGAAAATGGTATGGATTATTTTCAGCATTATCAACCCGGCGGAGCGTGGAGATGTTCGTTGGACTGGTCAACACAGAGGCAGTGAACCGACTCCAGCTCACCCAACAGCATGACGAGAAAACAGGTTGCTGTAGCGGCGGAGATGTTCGCGGCCCAGCAGGAGATCATGGAGTTAAAAAAGGAGGCGAAGACCATTTATCGCGGCTTCTAACACGTGTGATGCCAATGAACCAAATCCGAGTGAACTGGAGACATTTCGCATCTAGGATCTTGGGTGGATGTCGAAATTACTCTATGAATCTAGTAGTAAGTTATCGCTAAAAACAAAAAAAGCTGCGTTCTGCCTCAACGGATTTTCGCGGATAATAGTATGGTAATAGAGCTGCAAGTCAGCCATTGAATGCATACCCCACTCCCCAAACGGTTTTGATCACTATGTTCCGCCCGTATCCGGTCGTCCTCCGGAATGTTCCGAACCACCCCATAGGCCAGCAACCCTGCGACACCCAGCCAAAACAACCACTTCTTCATTTATGTTCCTCCTAACTTATGGGCTCGACTCTAAGATAGGAAAAACTCTTAAAGAAAGAAGTGGTGTAAACTTAAAATATTAATAAAATTCTTGCCTATTCCGGCAAATCCATCTCCAACGGTTGCTAATATCTTCGGCATGTGGGACATGCGAAGCTGAGGATTGATGCTCTGGCATCATAGAATATTTCCCATAACCGGCGGTAATCTTCCTCAGCGACAGCTCTCACAAGCCGGTCCGACGTTTGCGGGCCGTCGGGAATGGGATCAAGTTCTTGTCATAATTTTGACAAGAACTTTACAAAATAACCGCGATTTTCGCGGCACTTAATGAGATCATGCATCTCATTGGCATTGCAATTATCTAACGATAAATTAACATGCAGGGTTGGCTACTTCTTTAAGTAAAAAAGCACCTGGAAGACACAGCAAAGTGTTTTTCAAGTGCTACGTAGCTTCTTGTTACGGAGTCGCTGTCATACGGTAATAAAGTGAATAAGAATAATCCGAAGCATACCCATCTATAGGAGCATCATTAAAATAAACGCCTTTCACTTCTGTCCCGATATGTTTACTATCTATCTGTCCAGTTTTCCCCATATGTTCATCTGGATAGGTGACAGTCTGATCAAAAAAGTCAGGTGAATCATCCCCGTCCATTTCAAAAAGATTAAGCGAAATCTTATCTGCAATATTAATGTGATGCACATTAAATGGAGTTGAATTAAAAAAACCATCTGGATTGGACTTAGATTGCTTCGTATCCATCTCACCATACAATAAAGTCCTATCTATTCCATCGATCGTTAACAACAAGTAAGGCTCATCATCCCCAAGTTCATCCTCTTGGATTGAGTTATGAAGAAATAATAAATCGATAGTATGCAAATTCGTTTTATATTTAATGGAGAATGGAGCTTCTTCATTTTGAATGGGTATAGGTCTTGTTACAATTAAACGATAATTAGCTTGATCAGCAGGAACATCCGTAGAAGTAGAGTAATTCCAATTCCTGTTCGCATCCACAGGCTTCTGCACAGCACTTAATAGATCCGGTCCACTTTTACTTGATTTCAGACTAAGCCCAAAACTAGCTATCGGTGTATTATTCGGCGGCACGATATATTCGGAGAAAGCACTTATCACTTTTTGACTTAGATCAAAAGAGAATTTCTGCTGCTTCCCACTAAATAGCCTTTCTGTTTTCATTGAGTAATAGAATTCAGTTTGGGGATGAGCCGTTGCCGTACCTTTCACCATTGTATTCGTAAGCTCTGTCTGTTCAGGATGAATTGCGATAGCATCGTCCCAGCTTGCGCCTAGATTTTCATGAACATTTAAAGTGTAGTCTCCAATCCAGTTTTTATTATGTGCATTTGAATCGCTTACCGGACGAATTCGCAAGTAGAACGGTCCTGTTGGTGAATAAGTAACGGTGCTGTTCTTTACATAATTTCCTTCGCGATCCTTAATGTTACCCTTTCCAATAACCGAAGATCCTTCCCACACAGCCAACGGAGTCGAAAGATCCTTCTCGCTGTAGGCAACAATTTCAAAGGCAGTGCTGGCATTAGGAGTACCTACATCAAAAGTAAAGGTGCCTGGTTTGGTATAATGGATCCATTGATAATTACCGCCATTTTCAATTTTCATAGGCTTTAGCCCCTCTGTTGGATCAACCATAGCTCTTGAAGGCGAACAATGTTGAGCTATTGGTGCAAAGGTATCATCCAGTGCATAATGATCTGATAAATCTACACCTTGAAGTCCCTTGCTTGCATAGTCTATTCCATTAAAGCTAGCAAATGCTACAAAATCTCGTCGCGTCATCACCTGCTGATTACAATTTCCTGCAATTTTATTAAAGAAAAAGTCTAAACGATATTCTTTGTCATCTGCTGAAAAGGTTTGATTATTCAAATGTGACCATGTATATCCTGGATCTGTGGGTGCACCGTCCTCACGAAAAGCATCCATAAAGCCCATCTTCTTAAAATTCATAGATGGCAAAGTAATTTGCATTTCATACTCATGCGAGACATCACCTGGAATATTCAAATCACTGGCCAGCATCATATCTTCTTTCATGCTCGGTACAACTTTATACATGAACTGACGTATTTCAATTAAATTTAATGCTCTTACTGAGCTATAATCCTTTTCCGGGAGATAGTCTGCTTGTGTGTGTGAAAAAAACACATTCAACGGTGCATTCGTTCGTGGGTTCCATACACGAATCCATCCTACTCCCTTTACAGCAAACGTATCATCACTAGCTAAATCAGAAAATGCGTGAAATGCTTTGCTGCATTTGGGAAAAGTACCATCATCGATAATTGTATTATCACAGCTCCATGTATCCATTGCGTTTGATCCGCAATTTGTGCTTAAAGGGTCGCAAGGCAAAGCAGACAATAACTTATTCTCCAAGGGAGCAAATCGGGAAAACACCATCAAACCGCTATCTTCATTGGGGCCTAAATGGCTTCCCATTTCATAAATATAGTAGGGATACGCAATTTTCAAAATTTCTCTAAAAGTATCGTTCATATCATTATCAAAAGCTTCGTTGAGAATGATGATGTCATAGTCCAGCTTCATTAAATAATCTGCAATCATTTGTGCTCGTTCCTTATAAGAGAATCCATAAGTATTATCAGAAAACCAAGTATCCCATAATCCATTTAAATTATAAGTGATTACCCGGTAGGATTTATTATTGGAATCCGGATAAGGCGTGGGGGCAGTTCGTGTAGGGACAGGAGTTTGACGAGGAGGAATATCCCCCCCTTGATTCGGTTGAGCAAAGCTGATACTTCCAAAGCTGAGACTAAGTAAGACTATAAGTAAGATTCCCAGAAAAGTGACTTTCATTGTTTTAAAATTAATATTCATTTTTTCCTCCTAATTTTTAACTAGATCGTTCAAAACAAAGACTGGACCTCGCTGCCGTTATGGATGAACTCCACCTTCCTTTCTTCTTTTCCCACTTTGGGGCGATAGGATTATTGTAAAGCAGAGGGATTTTAAGCGATATACTCGAAAAATGAGTATAATCACTGCAATAATATGACAAATAAAAACCCGGTTTTCGGTCATGCTAGCTTTTTGATGGCTGCTCGACCTTTTGGTTCTGACAAGGAAAAATTATTGTCATAGTTTCGTAATTTGGTCGGTAGCGTTCCGCCGCTCCTGGCACGGCTCATGGGCGTAGTATTCTTCAATTGTAGCTGATCCAACTCATTTGTCCGCATAGCCTTGAACCTCTCCTACGATTTTCATCATATGATCCTGCTGTAGGCTAAAGAAAGGCGCATCCCGTTGTGGGAGAGCACTGAAAAACGGTTACAAAATATGTAAGAGAGGCTGATGAGCGATCATCAGCCTCTTTTTGCCCAAAAGACTTCAACAATTCACCACCGACCTTCCGAGAGCTCTGCCATTTATCTTCCCCCTTGTTTTGATTAGGAATAAACTCAGAGAAATTATTTATCCAATGCCCCTGAAACCAAAGTATTACTCGAATAGTATAGTGGAAAAACTATTTTCCATAAATTTTATTAAAGGAAGTGATAATCGATGGCTAACGATGTAGTGAAAAAAGACTGGGCGGTTCCGACTTTAGAGATACTTAATGTTAGTGAAACGATGTATGGGAAAGGCACCACAACTATTGACTTGGTAACGACGGACGACTTAGATATTTATAATCCGAGCTAAGTAAAGCAGTAATGTTAACTGCAAAAGGAACTGTTTAGTTCAAACTGCCGTGATACACCACGGCAGTTTTTTTCTTAAGTGTGACTGATGGGACCTGACCAGTAGCGATCCGTCCTCCTCCACCGTCATTTGCTCGGGGCCAAAGAACTCTTCAACCCGCACTCTGACTCTCGGATGAAAACGAAGTACCATCGTTATGTATGACTGCGTGTCCTAGATGCCATGGGGATACCCGCCGCAATGATCGTCTCGATATCCCTGTAAATCGTGCGCAGCGAGACCTCAAACCGCTCGGCCAGTTTTTGGGCTCCCACTCTCTTGCGGCTAAGCTGATCACCGCGTACAAGTCGATGCTGATAGTCGGGGGCAACCGAATTTCACGTGAGAAATAATAAAGGCTCAACTGCAGTGATTAAACACTGGTTGAGCCTTTTTTTTATGAATACATGTTTAGTTATTCGACCTTCGCTTGGGATAACAAGTATTGTGCGTCCCGGGTCAGGCAATCCGCAGCTTCCACAGAAATATGCTTACCGCTTTGCGCCTTCACTTCATTCACGAAGGCAGCCAGAGCGTTCGAGGACAGTTTGCTTTGCAAGCTGTTTGCGATACCAGCACTATCAATCCATACGGCATTACTAAATCTTGTTACCAAGGCTTGCAACGATTGGATGTTGGTAGTCGTCTGGAATACGATCTCTTTACTGCTTGTATTTCCAGCCAGGTCACTTGCAGTTACAAGAAAGGTATGCGAACCAAGCGGCAGCGTATAGAGCGGTATAGTCGCTCCTTGCTGTACAGCATTCCCATCCAGCGTAACCGTCGTCTTGCTGGCGTCAACTCCGGATAAGCTATCGTCCAGCGTGATGACCGGCGTAACATCCAGTGAATCATTGTAGTTACCGTATACCAGATTCATTACCGTAATTTCCGGCGCGGTCGAATCCAAGTTGAAGCTGATGGTTTTAACAACTTCAACATTTCCGGCGTCGTCCGTCGAACGATAGCTCACTGTATGTTGGCCATCTTGACTAACAGTGACAGGCGCCGTGTAGGTTTGCCATGTAGTCCCGCCATTCAGACTATACTCCGTCTTGGCTGCGCCCGTTACATTGTCAGTTGCATTCAAGCTGATTGTCACATCGGATTTATACCAGCCGTTGCTTCCATTTGGAGCCGCCGGATTTATAGTTGCTGTTGAAACAGGAGCATCATGATCGCTGTCGGCAAAGGAGGTGATAAACATCAGATTTGCAGTCGAAGAAACAGTATGCTCATTCGTGGTCCATTCGGTATAGCAATCCATAATAGTTTTTGGCAGGGAATACAGAGATAAGTGGACTATTATACTGATTAGGCCCTAACGGCATAATTCCCTTCGGTACCCCTGGTCTAGGGTCGTTGTTCATAATCCCGTATACGTGTTCAAGACTGTCTTCGCCATATCCCGTTACAAAGCTTTTTCTCAATGGATTAGCGCCTAGAATATAATTTAATGCAGAAAGTGCCATATTGTTAATCGTTTCGTTATTCATTCCAAGAAGTTTGGAACCAATCAGGGCTTCCGTAGCCGTATTAAGTATTATGTTGTTACTGCCCCAGTAATAATTCCCTTGATTAATCGTATTACCCCAAGCATTGTTTTTATATCTATCAATTTTGTTGTTTAACCAAATCGTAAACTCATCTTTAAACCAGTTCACTGCATCCATGTCGCGGTTATCAGATCCCATGTAGTAGAAAAATGCCCAATGCAAAGCGCCGAGCCAATCTCCACTCGGATCCTCAAATCTGTCCTTACTTTGCGCATAGTTATCCAAAAAGTAATCGTTATACTTTGCATCGCCGGTAACCCGATACAAAGATGCGGCAGCCATCAGCCTCGAATCCTTATCGGTGTCAGATTCATAAGTTCCTGATGGACCTTTAATATTATCGGGATTCTGTTCGAGATACATCCATGCACTCTCAGCAGCATTTAAACATTTATCGGCAAACGCCGGATCATACTTGGCATATACTCTTGAAGCATGTGCTAAAGCAGTTGCTGCCCATGCAGTATCATTTGTCGGCCTTACATTTGTGACATCGCCTCTTTTATCCCTTATTGCCCTCTTGTTATTATCATCATTCGTTGACTCGACTCTTGCGTAAAAACCACCACTTTCAGCATCTTGCATTTTTAGAATCCATTCAAGTTCCCATCTCGCTTCATCAAGTACATCAGGAACACCATTTCCGCTTTCTGGAATATTGAACTGATTATCAGTATATGCCTCCGGGAACATCTCTTAAGACCATAATAGATTCATAACGACGCCGCTCCGGTAGTTACATACTTTCCTTTATCACCGGCATCAAACCAGCCTTTCGATACGTCTTTAGTAACCGCAGAATTGGATTCAAAGGTGGCAGCCGTATCCATGAGGTGTTATATCCGCCCTTGGGTAATCCGGAGTTACTGCGGCTCTAGCGCAATTCCTGAACGTTGATAATAATAATATTTGGCCGCATCGGTCAATAAAGGCTTAAAAACGTCATTTCCGATCTTAAATTTGGGAGACTTATCTATACCGGTTGCATTAACCGTAATGTAATAATCACCCGGTTGTTTAAGGTCCGAAATACGGCTTTTAAAACCCTTTCTCCGGAATCAATGGTCATAATCCTTAACGAGGACCAATTGCCCGCTATAAGCAACTGTGTCGTCAGAAACTCTCCTTACCTGGAATGGGGTTCCGACATCAGCAGTGAATTCATCCTCAAATCCGGAAACATAGGCATATTTCTCGGAAGCGTTCCGGAATCCCACCTGATTTACTTTAATAGCCGGAAATCCTTTTTCTTTATCGGGAGAAGTTAATTTAATCTGGTTTAACCAAACAGTAAACGGCTCATCGGTTTCTCTTTCCAGCATGATAGCCTTTGCATTGTATTCATCCATATCAAACGATGGGTCATAAAATATCCTTTAAGGGGATCTTTACATGTTGCCACTCCGTAGTAACTGTACACGTAATTCGTTATTGGTTTTAATACTGTGTGTTCAACACCCGATGCACGCTCGCTCACATGGTCATCTGCCGCCGATTATAAATTGCTCCCCGCCATTTTTACCTTTTACATTAAATTCCAGGTATCCGTTCGGAACATAATTGTGAATATCATGACTTGCCCATCCAGCCATTACAAGTATGACGGACATCCAATCATGTAGCTTCGTTGTAATATTAAATCTCAATGAAGGTAAATTTTCATAGGTTTCTTGCGTATCAACAGGCAAATCACCGTTTACAGTTTCCAATTCGCCGCTGCTCCCGGACCACCCGTTGAATTTATCTTTGAATACATAAAAGTCTTGAAGGTTTCTCCACCCTTCTGGAGCGCCGTAACTACTTGCATGGGCCACCGTAGACGGCGAGATTACAGGAGTAAATCCGATTGCAATACAAGCGATTAGAGCTAATAATTTTTTACCTTTCATATACTGCCTCCTCATTCATTTGCTAAACGTCATCATAGATCCAAAGCAACGTTGGTAGATTTTTTCACATTGAACCGCTTACAAAAACCCATTCATCACTTCCCCCCCACTTTGAGCATTGAACCGCTTACAAAAACCCATTCATCACTTTCCCCCCCACTTCGATATATTATCTGTTCGGAAAAAGATTGGATACCGAAAAAATTCGCTATATTTTCCTGTCACAATGATAGAATCATGTTGGAAAATGGCGAGTGGACCTTTGCCCGATACGTTTGCAATCAAATAGCCCGTGATGACTAAGCATAGCGTGTCATTGAAGTCTGTTTAAAAGGCTTGATATTGTGACTGTTGACCGTGAAGAATCGGGGGCTGGAACTATGCGGCAAATAACATTTGTCTGGATCTTCGTCTTCATCAATAAAACATACGGCAATACATCAAGTCTTATATTTCTTAATAAAACGTTTGTTCCAATGTGTTTATCGGCAAAATGGGCATTAGTGACGTAATTTCATCATTTCTGTCATGAAGTGCTTTGATTTGAAACGAACAAATAAACTGCCGATACCAGCGTCGGCAGTTTATTTATCAAGGGGTAACTATTTAAACCAATTTTAACGTTCTCTTTATTTCTGCTAAGTATTCACGAATTTCATTCTCTCTACCAGGATTGCGTTGTGTAAAATCTTTACTAGCCTTTTGTAGATAATCAAAAAAGACATCGTAGTCAACAACTAGTACTTCATCCTTCTCCACAGCAGGATATTCATAAAAGTAAGCTACTCCAGTCTCTCCAAAATATCCCTCTTCCCAAGGTTGAAGTTCATTGGCAAAAAGACACCAGATAGCCCCTATCCCAAAGCCTTGTCTATTGCAATAATTCTTTATAGCATCCAAAAAGTACGATTGACCTAAATTAGTGTAATATAATTCTATTAGGTCTTTTTCCCTCATCTTTTCGCTTAACATAAGATACCCCTCCAGATATTAATTTAATATTGTGAAGATGTTAGGGCTTCTCAATTATCGGGAAGAAGTTAGTTATTTCACCATGTTCCATATAACCTTGAAACATAAGTCCATTTGGGGCAGTACCAGTTAATATCCTCCCATTTGCGGATTGTGTAGCATTTGCCATTGCCTGTCGCCCCCACTCTAACATTTGTTTATCTGGTATTACATTCGGGTCGTACACAGTCTTCGGGAAGGGAATGTTTTTATACTGCCCTTCAATTATTTTACCTGTCATATCTTTGGCAGGTAATTGATATTTTATTTCATACACACCATCGATTGTTGGATGAGGCGTTCTAGATACGATTAAGTCATCCATATTCCACCCATTATTAGTAAATACCTCTTCAAAATTGTTAAGATTGTGGCCCCCAAGAATACCTCTGCCCTTCTTCCAAACTACATCTTCAACTTCCGTGAAGTGTGTATCATATCCTGGCCTTAATTTGTGAATGAGAACTTTTGGTTTTCCGCCTTCGCCATCATTCGGATTAATGGGGCTGTCGCCATCATCGCCGCGGTTTCCATGGCCGCTGCCATTGTCGCGCGGCGGTTTGGAACCGCCGCCCGTTCCGGAGCCGGCGGGATCATTGAAGGCAGGCGGGCGATCAGACGCATCATCGTGCGAACGGCCCCCGCCGCTGCCCGCGTCAGTGTCACGGCCGCCGCCGACAACATCATCGTCAGTCCTTCCGCCATCGCGCGGGTGGCCTGAGCCCGTTCCGCCGATGTCGTCGCGCAAACCGCCGGTCGGGAAATCGGCGCGACCGGCTCTGCCGGCATCGACTAATTCGTCAACATCATCGGTATGGCGCAGCCCTTTACTAAGATCTACGCCGGCATCTAATATATCGCCGAGTTTGCCCACTTTGCCTATTGCGCCGAACGGAACGAGGTTCATCGCCCTCTCCCATGTCTCGAGCTTCTCTCCGGTGATCATGTCTCTGCCCGTGACGGCTTCGATAACTCCCTTCACCTGACCGACAACAGGGACAAAATCAAGCCCGATACTCAGGATTGCAGCAAATATTCCCAAGCCTACGGTTGCGGCGACGGCGGCTCTTTGTGTGCTGAAGCAATCGGTCAAGCTTCCGCAGTTGTCGGCCAGCGCGACGTCCGGAAACGCAAATATGAGAAACAATCCAAGCAAGGCCCATAAAGGGAAATAACGTTTCATTTTAACGGCTCACCTCCCTTCGGTTGGACAGCCGGAAGCTGGGGAGTCAGCAGGAATATAATTAGCATCGAAAGTGCGGTCATCAGAAGCAGCGGTCGGAATGTATTCGTGATGTGCATCATATTTTCCAAAATCGCTGATGCAATGATTTTAATAAGAATGAACCCGATAACCAGGCGAACGAGCAGCGGAATCTTATCCATCCACTTAGCCCAAACTCCCATCGGCAGAGGAATTAATTGTTTGCGCATCGCCAGCATCACAAGAATTAGCGCTCCGATAAGTATAGGATCGATCCATGATTTGTAGACTCCCGCAATCATTAGAACCGACCACAACGAAGCGGCCGCAGCTGAAAACCATGGATTTACCCGGTCACTGAGGGATTTGACAGGGGGGAGCTCCCGTAGCTCCCGCTCCAGCTCATCCAGCGGCTTTCCCACTTCACTGCGAAACGCCGTCATGCCCTGCAGCAGCATTCGAATGGCTGCATTATGACTGCCACGAAGATAACGACCCACTCGTATTGCTGCAGAGGAACGGTTGCCTGAGACGGAGGACTGGATGAAACCCATGTAAATACCGGACGGATTAGAACCGGCACAGTATGTGTCCAGAAATAAACAAGTACCCCGGTAATCAGCGTATACAGTGCCGCCGCAATGCTGAAACTGGCTTTCAAAGGCAGGAAAGGAACTCTGAGCTGAGCGGTCAGCGCTTTGGTGACCATAGGGATTTTGACCATTAAAATATATAAAAGACCGTACTCGATCAACAGCGGAATCCGCACCTTTATTACATTTTCAAAAAAACCTTCGTCCCGTCGCCATCCGACCTCAGTCCAGCTTATGTGATACAGAAAAAAATCGCCGAATATAAAACCGACGATAAAGAGCAGGCCGAGATTCGCGCTGCTTATCCCTACAATCGCGCAATCATAAGCACGACCAACGATTCGCTGAAGACGCTTTCGAATCCCGGATGCCACCACCCGATGCACAGACCGGTGAACAATGACAGCACTGGGGCCCAAGCGGCAACTGCCGGCCATGCCGCCAAGTAGAGGCCGTCAAGAAAGTGTACGGAAGCTTTCTGGACAACCGGCTTGCCCGAAAAGGCAGCAGAACCCACCAAAATCGCACGAACCAATGAAGAACAGGTTTAGGCTGAGACATGGTGTCGCGGATTCCTTTCTGAGGATTAGTTTCCTGGCCGTATATCCGAGCACGATCCCATATACGAAGTGACCGACTATGGAAACCGAAATGAGCTCATCCAGCGCTTTCACGTCAAGCCAGCCCGGATATACGGTAACCATCGCAAGTTCAAGGATCATCGCCCAGACCAAGTCCGCCCCGGATGCCTTTGCGTCCGAATCCAACCGTATAAGCGATCCCGAATGCAGTGCCGTTGGCGATATGGAACACTGCCCCGAGAATGCTGACCCATAGACCGGTCGCTTGCTCGCCGACGAGCGCTTTGCCGAATATCCCGAAAATATCGAACGGCCAAAATTGAATGCCTGTCACCTTAATCAATAAAAATCGGGAAAGATCGTAAAGGCATGTAGCCAGGACGCCGGCTATTGTCCCGTAACCGATAAGCCGCTTGATTTCCGCAATTTTCTCGGGTGACACTCTTCTCCAAATGATCCTTCCAATAATTAATGACAGTATCAGGACGCCGATCAAAGTGTATAGCATGGAAATACCCGAAAAAATAAAGACCAGCAATGAAGCCCCTGTCGATAGAAATAACGCAGCAAAAATAAACATTTTTGACTTTATGATTAATTCCCCTCCTATCGGTCTCATCCGAATCGGATGCAACTATAAATGCTACCTTAATATGGATTATAAAGTGTGTCAAGACCATCAACAGGGAACACAGTGAAGCAACCTAGAACAACATATTATCCACGTGCATATCCCAATGAGCCCAACCTTTATTACTTTACGCGACTTTTAATAGGCCCATGTTTTTGACTTCCTGGAACAATAACTGAAAAAGAACCCCGAGCGTTGAGAGCATTTCTCAACTGCGGAATACGATATATGTTCTTGTCCCGATTCGGCAAACGATATATGTTCTAGTCACTTACTTTTGACAAGAACCGAACGGCGCAATAAACGGCGCTGAGTCAATATACAATACGAAGAACCCTGATCATCATTCTAGATCAGGGTTCTTCGCCGCGGCTGCGGTTACTTGACTGCCGGACATGCGACTGCGGGCTATGTCAGCTCGCGAATACCAGTGTTCGCTTTCACCAATATTTCATCGAATTTCGCATCATTACGTTTGGAGGAGAAGAAAGTCCCCACGAACGCCCCCAGGAAGCCTAACGGAATCGAGATGATGCCTGGATTCGTGAGGGTGATGAGCGGAGTGCCGGTGAAAATCGCTTTGCCCGGTACCGGACTCCATACATTTGGACTGACCGCCACAAGAATGAGCGCGCTCAGAAGTCCCACAAGCATTCCAATCACCGCTCCGGAGGTATTGAATCTTCTCCAGAATACGGTGAACACGAGCACTGGCAGGTTCGCGCTTGCCGCCACGGCAAAAGCCAAGGCCACCAGGAATGCGACATTGAGCTTCTGCGCGAACAGCGCCAGCAGGATCGAGATCACCGCAACGCCGACGGAAGCAAGCTTGGCCGCCCTTACCTGCTCATTCTCCTTCGCTTTCCCTTTCCGGACGATATGGCTGTAGAAGTCGTGTGCAAACGCCGATGCCGCGGAGAGCACCAGACCGGCAACAACGGCCAGAATCGTTGCGAATGCGACCGCCGAGACGAAGGCGAACAGAAATTCGCCGCCAAGGGCTCTCGCAAGGAGCGGCGCCGCCATATTGCCGGCGGCATTCACCTGCACAATGGCGCTCTCGCCGACGAATGCCGCGGCTCCGAAGCCAAGGAAGAGCGTCATGATATAGAACAACCCGATGACCCAGGTCGCAACGACAACCGATTTCCGTGCTGTAGGCGCATCCTTCACCGTGAAAAACCGGATCAGGATATGCGGAAGCCCTGCCGTTCCCAGTACAAGGGCAAGATTAAGCGAAATGGTATCGAGTCCGTTCGCGAATTTGTTTCCAGGGTGCAGAAACGCTTCCTTCAGCGGTGTTGCTGTCCGCATTTCATTGAACATATGCAAGATATTGAAATCGAACTTGGCGAGCACAATTAGCGAAATGACCAATGTTCCGGCTATAAGCAGCACACATTTGATGATCTGCACCCAGCTCGTCGCTGTCATTCCGCCGAAGACCACATAGATAGTCATCAGAACGCCGACGATGAGCACGGAGCTGGAGTAATTGAGGCCTGGAATCAGCAGCGAGATAAGCGCGCCGGCGCCAACCAGCTGTGCGATCATATAGAAAATCGATATGACAATTGAATTGATTGCCGCGACACCACGGATCTTCTTATTATCAAAGCGGGCGGCGATCATGTCCGCCATCGTATACTTGCCCAAGTTTCGCAGAGGCTCAGCCACCAGATACAGGACCACCAAGTAAGCGACCAGAAAGCCGATACTGTAAAAGAATCCGTCGAATCCAAACAAAGCGATCATTCCTGCTATCCCGAGGAAAGAAGCCGCCGACATGTAATCACCTGCAATGGCCAGCCCGTTCTGCCAGCCTGTCAGTCCTCCCCCGGCAGTATAGAACTCGCTGGCCGTTTTTGTTTTTTTGGACGCGTAATAAGTAATGACCAGTGTGCCCGCGACAATGACGAGAAAGAGCAGAAATGCCATATTCATAATTATCCCTCCAATTTGTTCTGCTGCACCTGCCGTTTAAGCTCCTCGCTGAGCGCATCGAATTCGACCGATTTCCTGGTGTAGAGATAGCACAAAGTCCACGTCATAATAAATTGGGAAAAGGCAAAGATCCATGCCCACGTTATCGAGCCGACCGCTTCCCGGTTCAACACATCGAAGTACGATGTCATAACCGGAAGAGTAATGTAAAACGCGAGGAAGAACAGTGTCAGCGGGATAATAAACCGCTTTTTCTTTGCCATCAGCCGGCGGAAAAGCTCCGACCGGGCCACTTCGCTGTAATTCAGACGGCTTTTATTCAAATTGATCCCTCCTAATAATGAAATTTTCCCTATTGAATATGTATCAGCTTGGCAACCGCAATATGACGCCAAATACAAAAAGTAACGGTGAAGTAACGGTTACCGCCATTTTATGCCTTCACTGTTATTTACACAAAAGAGCCCGCCATGCATCATCATGGCGGAGGAACAATCGTATAAATCAGCCAAATATTTTGGTTTCTATTTGATCATTAACAAATTAATCGTGACAGCCTTAAAGCCTAATTCGAGCATTAAGATGCCTGTTGGCCCCATCGGCTCAAAAATAAGCCCATCGATAATTAACCAGACGAACAGTACAGCCCACCCCCAAAGAGATCGATCATGTATCATTACTGCTGTTGCAACGAACCCATTTTTTACAACCCCATGGAAACATAGCATTCATCCTCTCGTCATTATTTTTAATACGATATCGTAGTAAATGTTCAAAATGATACGTTAGTTCTTGGCAGATCCACTAGGAACAAGCTACTGCTGCCGCAGCCGCGAAAAGGATCAGACAAGCCGGTGTGTAGACCATGAGATTAAGCTTGTAATACAGTTTGCTCTTGGCTTTTATTAGACCTAACGCCCTAAGAATGCCTGTCAGGCCAAGCAGCAGGAACCCGGCAGTAATCACCCAGATACCCCATTGAAGGAACAAATCAGGGATGAGCTGTCCGAGCAAACCCAAACGTTGAACCCGTGCCAGTACGAGCAACGCGCCGAAAAATAGCATACAGGCAAGCGGAATAAGGACCACCGGTTTGAAGAGTCGCGTTTTGTTACTATTGAGGACCGCCTGGCATAATGTAAGTTGATCGGGTGCGGGCCAGATCCGGCCTGCCGCCCAATACACGTGCAGCAGACTATCTACGGCAAGAACCACTGCTATGAGTATTCCTGCGAGTTCTATCAGTCGATCATTCATCGTTTGCACCTCCAAGTATTATGCCAACCTTGCGCCAAAACGGATCGTTAACATCTGCTCTGTAAAGCGCGCCCCGACAATAGGTCTACCTTGTAATGACCGCGGAAGCAGCACCTTATGCTTATAGGGGCCTGCCTGTACCGTCAATTCATCGCCTTTTTCGCTGAGCTGAAGCTGTTCTTTTTGGACAAAAGGCAGTTGGAGATTCAAAAAGTATTCGTCACCCTCCTTGCGAATCTCCTGAATTCTCCCCCGGTACAGCACTGCTGAGGAATCACAGCCAGCAAAGGCCGCTTCTCCGATTCGTTGAAGCATAGTCAACCCATGTACTTCCAATTCCATCATAGGAACGTTGAGAATCGGCAGCGGGCTGAAACAAGTCAGTATTTCCTCTACATATTTGGCATGAATTTCCTTCCACGCCGACCAATAACCAGTCCCGGCTTCCGCTGGAAGTACCCGATTGACAATAACTGCATCCGTATTGAAACCAAACAAATTCAAATAAGTGAACGCCCGTCTCGCTTCAGATATAACCATTTTTTCCGGATTGATCACCATCCGCACAGTCGTAACTTCATGATCCGCAATCAAGGTTTGTAAATCCTCAAGCTCCCGTACAAATGCCTCGATACTGTCCATGACATTATCGTTTGGCAGCTCCAAGCCGCCTGTTACCACCTTGGCGATCGGTCTAACCAATTTGATTAGACGGCGTTCGTGTGGAAAAATCTTCTCCATCCACCACTTAAGCAGATTCGGATAACTGAGCAGCCGTAACGTTTGCCCCGTGGGTGCGCAGTCTACGATAATTACGTCATAAGCGCCGCTTACAGCGTGATGCTTAATCTGCATGAGATTGAACAATTCCTCCATTCCCGGGAATACGAGGGTTTCCTCGGTTGTGACATCGTTTAACTTCGCCCAACTCATCATTCCGGATAACCAGCTCTGTACAGCTCCCCAATGTTTTTCAGTCTCCCGCAGACTGTCTACCTCTTGACCCCATAACCGTTCACTGATCTGTACCGGTTCGCTTCCAAGAGGCAGTTGGAACGAATCCGATAAGCTGTGTGCCGAATCCGTACTCATCACCAAAGTGCGGTGACCCTGCGAAGCCAGCCGAACTCCGGTTGCTGCCGCAATACTTGTTTTCCCGACTCCGCCTTTGCCTGTATAAATGATGATTCTCATTTTTTATCCCCTTCCGAATTTATTACGATTTCGTATTATTAAGGCAAAATAAGCCGTTATGCCGCTGCTAATCGTCAATCGCAATTTTGCGTAATTTGGGATCCGTTATCTCCTTATTCTCTTTGCTTTCCTTCCCCTGCAAAGCCTTTCCAACCTTCACAGTCAGGGAAAAAAACTGTTGCAGCTCCTCTTGACTTAGTTCGCTCTGAATACGAATGAACATGCTATTCATAATTGCCTTTGCCTGTAAGGCAAGCTTCATGCCTTCCTCGGTAAGCTCGACATGCATAATGCGTTGGTCCTTTACGGATTGTGTGCGATCGACCAGACCTTTACGGACTAATCTTTTTACCAAGCTTGTCGCCGTGCTTAGCGGAACCCCGAGATGTGAAGCAAGTGCAGACATCGTCAACTGCCCCCGGAAATGCAGCATCAAGAGTGCCGTAAGTTCGGAACGGTTCACTTCTCGATCTAGCTCAGCTGTTTCTGACAAAAAGCTCAAAGGCCGAAGGCCGTTTTTCAAAAATAGCTCCAACATCTGATCAAGCATCTGCTTCAACCCCTCAATGACTTCGAAATGAAAATATTCCCTTTTTAGATTACTACGATTTCGTATTATCTGCAAGAGATAATTCATGTAGCCAGCAGACTCCGCCGATATGTATAGCCGGCATTGGAGAACTCAAAGCTGAAGGAATTTCATTTTGGCGGTAAGAACATCCGCTGTTAGTTGCTCACAAGGCAGTAGGATGTCTGCCGTCATGCGGCTGTGCATAATCGTGTAGCTTAATAAACAATGAGGAGCAGCTGCCGTGGCATACTGCTCCCTATTGTTGAATTATAGTACCCTTTAGCGTAATGAACTGTCTTCCTAATTAAAAACCGCCTCTGGAATGAATAATTTGTCCGGTAATCCATTGGGAATCGTCGCTTGCTAGAAAGGCAATCAGACGGGCTGCATCTTCAGGAAGACCGATCCTGCCCATCGGGAATCGCGGCAGCAGGGCACTCTTCACCTCTTCTGACATCCAACCCGAATCGGTAGGACCGGGATCAACCGCATTCACCGTAATGTGAAACGGCGCCAGCTCTGCAGCCAGACATTCGGTGAAGGTGGAGACGGCGCCTTTCGTAGCGGCATAAGCGAGATTGCCCGGCATCGGCCCCTTGCCTTGACCGGACGTGAGGTTGATGATCCGGCCGCCGCGAACGGCCTGATGGCCAGCCGGCCCAGCAATCCCGGCATAGACGGCCTGGGTGCCACCGGTGCTAGTAATGGCCGTACCGACCGACGCGGCCTGCTCAACCTCCAGCATGCGCGCGAATTCGGCTGATAGCATGAAATTGCCTCTAATGTTCACGGCGCAGTGCGCATCGATCAGCGAGGCGTTCAATTGACGGAAATCAGATGAGACGCTGTAGGTGGCGTTGTTGACGAGAATGGTCGGCAGCCCGACGGCCGACCGGGCCGCTTCAAGCAATCGCGACGGGGAAGCGGGATCAGTAAGATCGAGCTCCATATGAGCTGCCTTAATGCCATAGGCGCGAAGCTCCTCGGCGAAGAGGTCCGGCCAGTTCTCGTCGGCATCTCCCGGATTCTCGGTCTTATCGTAATCGTACAGATGCGTATAGAACAGGTTAGCGCCTTCGTGCGCCAGTGCGCGGCAGACGGCGGCTCCGATGCCGCCGGGGCGGCTTGCGCCTGTCACGATCGCGGTTTTTTCATGTAATTTGGTCATTTGAATCCCTCCGTTTAGTGAGGGGGCGAGAAAGCCATTTTTCATTGGAGACGGAATTGCCCCAGGTACAACGAAAAAAAGCGGATACATCAAGTATCCGCGCCCGGGTTTATTCAAACGGTCCCTCGCGTCCCTTGAATGGTTGCAGATCGACACAACAAACGAGGCGTATGGCCGTTAGCCATAACACCAAGCCGAGCGATCCGGTTTAAATAACCATTACAAGGAAGTCCACATTGTCCCGCGAGTCCCCTTTCCTACATCTCCAAACATAGATTAACGGTTAAATCCACCCTTTGTCAAGGCACAAACACAGCAAGTAAGAACTTTCGGCGCGCAAGCAAAAAAGCAATTTTTGGTATATTACATGCTTAACCTGCGCGAACGACAGTACCGGTCTGCAGCGTAATACTCTCGATTCTATGTGTCCATTCTATTGACAGCGGGCCGCAAATCCTACTTGCTATTGTCAATCGCCTTTTGAATATTCCCCAGCTAAACATCGAGCTTTATATGTCCAATCTATCGACAGAGGCTATCCCGTTAATCGGATAATGTAAATTCGACTGTAACGTCTATACCGGAATCCAGCGATAAGTGAATATGTTTGCCAGATCCCTCTTCAAGTACCGTAGCTTCTCTTCCGTTGACCGTTGCTTTTGTCCAAGGAATGCCTAATTTCAATTTGATATCGTTGGCATTAGAAATGGAATTCAAGGTAACGCTCACCGTTTTGGATAAGAGATCCCATGTTAAAGCGCGGACCTCCATCTGGGTTCTTGCCATTAACCCATAAATGGACCCTGATTGCCATTCGGAGGGCAGTGCCGGAAGAACCTCAATTTCACCAGTGTTGGAGAATAGCAACGCTTCATTTACGGCTCCCATATTACCGAATAAGGTATCCGTGCAATAGCAGTCGTTTCTTCCGTTGGTGTCGTGGTCCGTCATCAACGATGCGTAGTAACCGGAATCCGTCATCATCGGCAGAAGGGAAGCGGCTACTTCACTGCCGTCCTTTAATCTCGCACAAACCAGCGCCTTGTGCATCCAGCCGTGCCCCGCTGTGGCGTCCAACGTATTGTACTTGTTTCGGTTCTCCAGCGCGATAATGGCTGCTTTCGTGAGCTCCGCATCGTTCTGCGTCTCATATGCAGGCCATGCCGGGTAGAGATGACTCAAATGGCGGTGGTTGTTGTTCTCCGTATATTCGTTCATCGCCCATTCGCGCAAAGCGCCGTCCTTGTCCACCTTGTAGTCCGGCAGCAGCTCCAGCAATGACTCCCACCGGGAGACCGCTGCTTCGTATCCGTTGCGCTTTACCGCTTTTTCCACGGTTATGACCATATGCAGTCCGTCCCTTGCTGCTGAAATATCCATGCTGGCATTGGCCGTAAGTGTGCTGTTGTATCCGATTGGGTTATTCTCTGGCGAATAGGTAGGGATCAACAGATATTTCTCACCTGGGTTTAGCACCGACTTGCCTTGCTCATAGCACGCTTTGCCGTTTACATCCGTATAGTACTCCGGCGTACATAGCTGCTCCCAGAAATTGGCCTGCTTGGTCAACAGCGTAAGCAAAATATCTTTTTCCAAATCCAAATATCCCTTATCGAGCAACTTTTCGAATTCTTCGTCCGTCAGCCCCCCATCCTTTACGCTGAGAATCGGCTTCAGTTCATGGATTCTCATGTGATCGTTGATCGGGATCTGTTGGTTGCCGTAGCACTGCCAATATTCGAAGATGGGAAGCAGACACCAGCTTGCCCCCGCATTCCAATATTGAAACGGGTAGTCATTGTCGTATTCCACGTGCATCCCACGGTCGATATCCGAGTTTACCGACACCTGAAGCGCATCATGCATCCCGTAGGCCATTCGCGCATTGTATTCAAAATCGGGCGTATTTCTCAAGAAGAAGGTGATATACCCAAGCTGGGCATGCGTCAAATGGCCTGTATTCATGGGAGAAACCTGCAAATTCACGTTGGCGTCGAGGGTATAGATGGCGCGCCAGCCTGGATTCCACTCTCCGGTCCACATGCCATACAACCGGGGCGCGCTTGAGCCGCTGCAGCAAATCAAGGCATATCGTCCCTGGTTGTACACCTGCTCCATAAAAGCATGATTGATTCTCGATTTGGATGCCTTCTGCGCGTTGATCAGCGTTACATTGTCTGCGATCTTGTCTTCCTCGTCGCCTGCAAGAGAAAAACGTACGGCGTTAAATTCCGCGGCATGCTTTAGCGCATGAGGCGCGAGGGCCGCATTGTAATCGAATTTGCCGGAAACGTCCTGATATTTTTCCAGGGCAGCATTCGTATTCTGAAACAGACGGTCAACGATCGCGTATCGCGACATGCCTGCAAAATCATCGATTTTGCCCATATCAAATGTCCTGTTCGATTGCGTGATTAAATATACGGCGTCGGCATCGATCACTTGAATCGCCGGATTCTGTTCCTCTCCTTTATTCATCGGTTCATTCGTGTCCGCGAGCAGCACTCTCCTCTGGGTTCCGTTAACGACCACAACCTGGGTCAGTCCGGCGTATCCCCCATCGATCAGCTCGCTGCCCGGGTAGGACGGATAATGGGCAACCTGCGCGATATAGGCCGCATTCGGGTCGACTAGCTTCTTGTATTGGAGCGCCGTGAGATCTGACATCCCGCCCTGCGCTTTATACATGCCCGAAATGTCATCGATGGAAATAATCATATTGATCTTGGCGCCGGCGGACGATTGCGCGATCTTTGTAATCGATACATTATCTTCCCTGGACGTAAACGAGGTTCGGATCCACTCACCGCATTCATCGGAATAACGCACGCCGGTTTCCGCCGTTTCATAGTTCGTCCATCTTTCATAGCCGGACACGCTTCCCTTATTCTTGACGCTTAGTCTGAGCTGGTGTCCCGGATGATAGCTGTAAAAAAAAGTTCTTTGCCTGGTTGTACCGTCCGGAAAAGTAACCTTCCATTGATCGTTAAGATGAAAAACATTCCTCCTGGCCTCGGCAAGCTGTCCCGTCAGTTCTTCTGGAATCACTCTCGGATCGCTGGACGGATAGTTGAACCACATATATTGAAAAATAAAGGTGTCCGCATACGGCGATCCAGACGTGACGTACCCGTTCTCACCGTTTCCGCTAACCATTCCGTCCCGCCACGCCCGACCGGGATTGGACGCTGGAATCTCGGTATAGGTGTGGACGTAATTTCCTTTTTCGTAAAGGCGTATAGATTTCGAATCTTTCGTCATGCTATTATTCTCCTTCACTTCGTTTAACTATAATTATAACGATCGCCTAATATAAAGCGGTATTCACCGGAACGACAGATCCTCGTTGTAGATGTCGAAAATTCGCAGATTTGTTATAATAAGAACATAGTCTGCCCTGAGGAGCGAATGGAACATGAATTTACCGCCGATCCGCCTGGAAAATATGAATCTGAAGATCACTGTCGGCGGACTGGCACTGAATGTGCCATATGTCCTATTCGGCACGTTTTATCGTTCTTTTCCAGAACATATCCATAGCAAACGAAGCTATGAAATGCATTTTATCCCTCTAGGGCAAGGTACGTTGATTGCGAACGGCCACAGTTATCCGATTGTCCCTGGCACCTTGTTTATGACAGGCCCTGATGTCGTCCATGAGCAGATCACGAATCCTTTGGATCCCATGTCGGAATACTGTATT
Source organism: uncultured Paenibacillaceae bacterium (assembly GCA_963793665.1). Lineage (GTDB taxonomy): Bacteria > Bacillota > Bacilli > Paenibacillales > Paenibacillaceae > Paenibacillus_Z. The sequence goes on along the minus strand of CAWCBD010000030.1, from coordinate 6,566 downwards.
TGCTTCGAGTTGTTGGATCACGAGCCTACCCGGGATCAGGAACTTGATATTATAACCGGAACATTCGCACAAACTCCATTCTGGTTCGGCCAAGATACGCAAAACTTGATGACGCTGTTCGAACAGCTTTCATTCGAAACGACTCGTAAATTCATCGGATATCACCGGTATGTAGGCACCATTCTCGAACAGATTGTCGTAAAGCTCATTCGGAATTATATGGGTGACCAGACGGCCGTCTCCGTCTCAGCGATACCACTGCAAACGCTGGACGACAATCGACTGACCATCATCGAACACAGCTTTCTGTATCAATATCGCTTCATTACCGTACAAGCGCTTGCGAGCACATTGGGCTTAAGCGTTAGACAAACGGAAAGAACGATTAAACAATATTACGGCATGACGTTCACTCAAAAACGTAGCATTTCCAGGTTAAGCGCAGCTGCTCATTTTCTTACCACGACGACCATGACAATCAGCCATATCGCAGAAACGGTCGGATACTCGTCTCTTGAGCAATTTTGCTCGGCTTTTAAAATACACTATGGAATGCCGGCAAGCCGGTATCGATTATCACGTTCTGCACAAATTTCCAAACCGGCTGATTAAACGAACATGCTATCTATTTTAGACCGTTAAATAATACGGCAGACTGCCTACCTCCCCACCTATTATTAAGCATACTTATGTCGCATTTCGCACAGCGCCTGCGAAACGAAAAGCAATGTAAGCCGCTAAAACTAAAGCGCTGCAAATACTTCATGCATGCCTGTTTGGGAAGGGGGAAGCTGCGTTCTGAGCAGTGTACAGTATTTCAGTAAAGGCTTTTTATAAAACGTCAGTTACTTATTACCGAGTTGTTCCGCCAAACCGATTAGAAGTCCTTCGGTTCCTCGAATGTAGCAGAGCCGATACGAGTCCTCATACTGAACCACTTCGCCAACGAGCTGAGCACCATACTTAGTGAGTCTGGATACCATTTCGTCAATGTCTTCAACGGTGAACATGACGCGTAGATAACCGAGGGCGTTTACAGGAGCAGTCCGGTGATCTGATATAGTAGGCGGGGTGAGAAATCGCGAAAGTTCAAGTCGGCTGTGGCCATCTGGGGTAACCATCATAGCAATCTCTACGCACTGAGAACCCAGTCCGGTTATGCGACCAGCCCATTCACCTTCGACAGTGGCTCGCCCTTCGAGCTTCAAGCCAATCTCCTCGAAGAAAGAGATTGCGTTATCAAGGGATTCTACAACGATGCCGACATTGTCCATTCTTAGTAATTTGTTTTTTGCCATAGTTTTATCTCCTTATGTGTATAAATTTATTATCTTACGCCGCTCACAAAGTCTTAAAGACTTTGCAAACCCCGATGCTTTCTGTTCTTGTATAAAGGTGTTATAGCCTGTCAAAATTGATTGCCGTAGTCGATCCGAATGCTCTAGGCAAAATTTGACCCGTTACGTACTGCTCCGGATTATTGTGTCATCATCTGATATTATTCTTTAGAAAGTACGGCATCAATGATGCCGTAGTCTAAAGCTTCTTGGGCAGACATAAAGTGATCTCGGTCTGTGTCTCTTTCTATTTTTTCAATCTTTTGTCCCGTTTGTGCTGCTAACAGTTCATTCAATTTTCGGCGCATATTCAAGATCCTTTTGGCACTTATCTCAATATCTGATGCCTGCCCATGTGCACCGCCTAATGGCTGATGTACCATAACTTCGCTATTTGGTAAGCAGTAGCGTTTTCCTTTGGCACCGCTTGATAAAAGGAATGCGCCCATTGAAGCCGCCATTCCGATGCACAGAGTGCTGACATCTGGTTTAACATATTGCATTGCATCATAAATGCCCATGCCTGCTGTTATAGATCCTCCAGGACTGTTGATATACAACTTGATATCTTTTTCCTGATCATCCGCTTCTAAATAAAGCAACTGTGCGATAACGGTATTTGCTACCTCATCCGACACTTCACCGGTGATAAAGACGATTCTATCTTGCAACATGCGTGAATAAATGTCGTAAGCCCTTTCGCCTCTATTAGTATTCTCCACAACATACGGTATTAAATTCACAAAGGTACCCTCCTATTGAATGATCCCTTCAATCCGATATTTCTTTTCCCATTCTGAAACTTGGCCAGAGTCAATCCTAATTATCTTTATTTGGGAATGATCAATGAACTCCTGTATGTTAGAACTTTCGCTTTGCTGCTGCAACTCCTTGATTTTATTTACAACAGCATCGTCAATTTTGACGTGATCCATTTCTTCTTCGGGTACGACATATAAGGGAACAAAATGTTCAATGCGAGTGATCCTTCCATTTTCATCATTGTAACAAAGAGCCACTGTAATGGTTTTCTCCCCGTAAGTTATGGGCTCTCGAGTGAAGATCTCGATAACAACATCGTTTATTACTTGGGGGTTAATGATTAAAATTTCTCCCGTCTGTTCTTCGTCGAATTCAGAGAGGTTACGGAGTCTATGAATACCCGATGGCAGAGAAACCTGAATACGGGCATTTTTAACTGATCCAGCAGCAGGTGCTAATTGAATCCACAGGTGGTTCATGCCCTCTTCATTTTCAATTGCTGATTTTGCGAGCAGGACTTTGATCATTTATTTCCTTCCCCTTTCAGCAAATAGGCTACGGTCTCAATCATTTTTGCTTTTAAATCCGGTGATATTCGCGAGCTCATGGAGATGATAACGTCTTCATTTACGACATGTGTCTCGTTTTGAAGTACCTGATTTGATTGGTACAGACGAAGATTCTCACCAATTTTGATGACATCCTCAATTGACAATCCCATTAGCTTTTCTTGTGCTGATGCCAAAGTTTCACCACTTTTGGATAAGGCGAGGACGGCGCGGAAATGGTGTAGGTGAATATCCGTATACATTCTTTTGTTCCCAATCAATTCAAGAGGGGGAATAATCCCGATTTGAGTGTAGTACCTGACGGTTCTTAAGTTCATTTGCGGGTCATCTTTTTGTAAAACATCAGCAATTTGCTTAGCAGTGTAGACATTCAAATATACTCACCTTCTCCAAATCGTATTTTACACTTGACTGTCACTGTTACAGTTTAGTGTAACTCAAGACGATTGTCAATATTCGGTAACCCTTAAATTTTAATGGCAAAGAATCAATCCGGCTATATAACAGCCGGGTTGGTAACCTGATGATGATTCCGTACATACGGATAGCCAGTCACATCCTCCATGCCTTTTCGGATAGCGGAGAATCTAGCGAAACTTGATCAATCGATAGAAACTCTGGCTGAAGCAGTATACCCCAGTGGGCTGCATCAAATTTTTTTTCTCAATGAAAAAGCAGCTCGATATGAGCTGCTTTTTGCCGTTGGATCGTTTGTTGTTGGCAACTTAAATTCACTTCACATTCATCTTATCTAAAGCTTGACGAAGACCTTTGACTAATTTTTCTACATTGTCATTCCCCAAAAATGCATGAAAAAGAGACGTGGCTTTTCGTTTAGCATGTGACTATGTAAAGCTGTTACTTTAATGCCGTTTTCACGCAGCGCACGGGCAACGGGATTGACTTCTTCAGCAGTAAGGACAAGATCCCCCGTGATAGCCGCTTTACCCTCGCTGGTTGGTTGAAAGTTTAATGGACTAGCTCATGCCCATAGTTGGCGGAGATTTCCATATCGTTTTCCTTGATTTTTTCTGCACGAGGAACACTGATTTGATAGACACCATTACTGACTTGCCCCTTATAACCGAGAATTTGTTCAATTCGTTTCGTGTCTAATGGGAATTCGGTTGATTGGACCAGGTTCGCTCGCTGTCAATGGCGTCCTCGTTAAATCCAATGCGTGCACGTAACGTTTTCGCCATTTGAACCGGCTCGCCGTGCCCTTCGATATGCATATACATAATCCTCGGAGACTCACCCATCAAATGATTATGCAATGCTGTTACGTTAATGTCCCCCTTAAAAAGCTTGTCCATGACCGGATTCACTTCGTCTTCGGTAAGTACTAAATCACCCATGACCATGACCTTCTCATCATGTTTTTTAAAACCCAACCAGGTTCCAGCCGCTAAAGTGGGTTTAATCTTTATTCCATCGAGAGTTACCTGTAGGTCACGCCGCGGCAAACCGAATTTAAATACACCATCTGCAGTCATTTTTCCAGAAATACCGAGTACTTGTTCTACCGGTTTCCAATTGATTTCATACGATTGAGTGTTTGTAACAGAAGTCTCCGTCCGATCGGCTACGTATTGAAAAAAATATACGCTAACCATGACACTTACGGTTAATGTAAGGACTACGTATAGCCAATTTCTTATTCCCTTTCGATGCATCTTACCAACTCCTTTGATTGATTTAGATGGAATTTTATTATTTTCCCCTTGGGAGTTATTCCAATCCTAGATGTTCCATCAATTGATTCTCTATGTGATGGGTTGAGAAGTAACAAAACATGAAGAGAAATACCAGCGTTTCGTGTAGACTTCTGTTCATGATACCTTGATGCCCCAAAAACGGGTCCTCGCCTAGGCGATCAGCCTACTATGCTCTTGCCTTCATGTAAAGCCGTTCCCGCATTCTTTTAATCCATACTTTTGCTGGTGGAGTCAGCTATGCTGGTATTAACTCAATTCGTATACCGTCTTGATATCTAGTTGAACCAAAAAAAAAACCAAGCGCGTAAAGCAATTCGCGCTTGGTTTCTCACCTATTATTGAAAACTATTGGGGTAAGCCGGTGACGCGGCCACCCTTCACTGTCATCTGGTATTTCACAATTTGACCGCTCCAGAAATGGAACGTGAGGTTGATCGTGCCGGCGGTCGTTGCAGCGAAGAAAGTCGGCTTAATCGTGATCGTGTTATTCGCATAATCGGGGCTGAATGTATAGTTGAACTCTTTGTAGGAAGTCCAGTTATTCGGACCGGCGTTGCTGCCGTTTGTGTACACGGCTTCCATCGTGGCAAGCTGATCGCCGTTGAAGGTTGTCGGAATCACCAGCCCGCCCCCGGTTGTGCCCGAAGCTTTAGACTGCACCGGCGTATTGTTGTAACGCACATGGATTTGCCATGCAGGCCCAGAATTGAAATTCGCTGTCAATACCGTCTTCTCACCAAATGAGCCCGAAGCGTACTTGGCAAGCGCACTCGCTTTCACGGTCAGTACGCTGCCGCTTAGCGTGTAGTCCGTACCGGAAACCAAAGTGTTGGAGCCGTCCTTGAGCGAGACGAAGCTGTTGCCGTTCAGGTTCAAGTTAAGCACGGTATCCTGGACTGCAGAGCCGCTCTTAAGGAAAATCAAATCGGTGTCCGCATTGGACGAACGGCCCGTCACGCTTTGCTTGATGACATTGTAAAGGTCCGGATCGCGCCACTGATTGGTCGTACGGTTGAAACGCGACCCGTTGTCCCACAGCATATGAGTAACGCCCTTCGAGCGGGCATACTGCGTAAAATACTCGATAAACTTCAGCATCTCGCCATGCTCAGGTACACCTTCACCGGAATCCCAGCCGAGCAATCCGTATTCGCCGATGATGACGGGAATCCCCTTCGAGACAAACGCGTTATAGACGCCGTCAATCTGCGTCACGATGTCGTCAATCGATCTTTGATCGAACTTCGTGTAACCGGCAATATTCACGCTGAAGTGCCACAAGCCGTAATAATGGACGGTCGTAATCAGATTCGGATCGTTCAGTTTCGTAATGGTGGCGCCCAGCGAATCAAAATAGGCTTGCCCGGAACCCGTATGCAGCGTCGGCAGTACAAGCGGACGGGTGGCATTGCCTCCGCCGGTTCCCCTTACCACATTGAAGAAGGAAGTGTTCAGTTCATCGAGCAGCGAGAGCTGCGTCGCTTCGTCCACACCGTCAAAGGACTGTTCATTAATGCTCTCGAACATAAGCTTGCTGGAATGGTTCTTGAACTGATTGGCGATCTGCGTCCATACCGCCTTATATTCGGCAAGAACGGCGTCGTGATTCGTGGGCATCGTATTGACCCATTGCCACGAATCGTGGTGCATGTTGATCATGACATAAAGCCCGGCTTGCAGTGACCAGTCGACGATTTGCTGTACCCGGTTCATCCATGCCGGATCGACCGTATAGCTCGGCGCAGATCCCGTATGCTGCATCCAGGTCACCGGAATTCGAATGCTTTTAAAGCCTTGAGCAGCAATCTGCTGTATAAAAGCCTGTGTGACGACTGGGTTGCCCCATGAAGTTTCGTCGGCGCCCGTTGCGTCCAGCGTATTGCCCAGGTTCCATCCGGGCTGCATCGCGCTGACATAAGACTGCATGGCAGTTGCGGCGGAAGATGAAGTCGTGAACGAAAACAATGAGCACAGCATGGCGACGGCTAACATTAGCGACAGATACTTTTTTTTCGTTTGCATAAATCTTCTCCTTTGTTTTTTGGATTTTTTATTGCTCGTTTTATCCGGAAAAAGATGCCCTCCGCATATCCCCCCACTCGCTGACATTGTAAGCGATTACGAGGATAATTTTATCATTATTAGGCCGGTTCCGGTAACACCTAAATAATTCGCCAAAT
>CAWCBD010000029.1:0-48142 GCA_963793665.1 uncultured Paenibacillaceae bacterium | reverse complement strand
TCGGACGTTATGTAGAAGCAGAAGATGGGTGGCTGAGCCGGGCTGTCCGGCGTATGACCAATTCTCAGTTTTGGCTACAGACCCGTTCTGCATTCTTGTCCGCACACTCTTGCGTACACTCATGCTAGAGCCTACCAAGGGAGGCATGAAAAATGAAAGATCAGGAGAAAGCAGAAGATTTGGCGGCGAAACGGGTTCAATTCTTATCCCCGTTATTGGCTTCGGGACTGGATCCAGCCAAAGCAGGCGATTAAACAATCCATTTGTGCGCAAACGGGATATCCGAACGAACGATGCGGCGGTACTTGACCATATCGGGCAGAAGGATTTGGCGGGTTAAAACCAAAGACAAGACAAAGGGAGGAGCGGGAGAGGATGCCATTCCCGCCGAGCTACTCGAACAAGCCATTCTTCTCCGGCGTGAGGTGCCAAGCCGGAGTGTGAGCCAAATCATTCAGATTCTGGAATGGGAAGACAAAGCAGCACCCGGTCAATTGAAACGAAGCACGCTTCAAGAGAAGCTAACCGCAAAAGGCTACAGTTCAAGGCAAATGCGCATGTATGCCGGCGGTGGAACAGCTGCTCGCCGCTTTCAGAGGCGGCATCGCAACAGCCTGTGGCAAAGCGACATCAAGTATGGTCCGTTCCTCCCCATTGGACCCGGCGGCACGAGCAAACAAACCTATCTTGTCGTATTCATCGATGATGCAACGCGCTTTGTGGTTCATGCTGCTTTCTATGACTCTCTTGAGCAAGCTATTGTGGAAGACGCCTTCCGCAAAGCCATCCAGCAATATGGCGTGCCCGAGGCGGTCTACTTCGACAACGGTAAGCAGTATCGAACCAAATGGATGGGGAGAACCTGTTCGAAGCTCGGGATTCGTCTCCTCTTCGCGAAGCCTTATTCGCCAGAATCGAAAGGTAAGGTTGAACGTCTGAACGGAGCAGTAGGGTCCTTTTTGAACGAGGTCGCTCTTGAAAGGCCTAAAACCCTCGAGGCGCTTAACGGTTGGTTCGCAGCATGGCTCAGTGAATGCCATCAAACGAAGGGTCATTCCGCGTTGGTGAAAACGAAAGCCCGCAAATGGCCTTTCGCGAGAACAGTAAGCCTGTTCGCTTTGTCGATCCCGAAACGCTCGCTCATGCCTTTCTGCATAGCGAGAATCGCAAGGTGGATAAAGTCGGCTGCATTAGTTTTATGGGTAAGCAATACGAGGTTGGACTCCTTTTCATCGGTCGTACGGTGCAAGTGGTTTACGATCCTGCAGACATCACCGAAGTGACGATCGAACACGAAGGGCATCCCTCTTGGAAAGCGAGAGAACTCGTCATTTCCCAACGAGCAGGGAAGCGCCCGGCATTGCCTGAATTCATGCAGCCGGAACGGACGGATGCATCACGGCTGCTTCGCGGTGCAGAGAAGCGGCATGAAGCGCGTGAGGACAGACAGCTTCAAGCGATCTCCTTCCGATCAATGCGTATGGAGGGTGAGGGGCATGTTTGAGGGCTTTTACGGACTTGGGCAAACGCCCTTCTCACGTGCTATTCCAACGGAAGAGCTCTATCCATCCTCCTCGCTGGAAGAGACGCTCAGCAGATTGGAATACGCAGCAGAGCGCCAACTCTTTACGGTGGTGACTGGTGACTGCGGAACGGGCAAAACAACCGCCATTCGCAAATTTACAGCCAACTTAAACACCGCGAAGTTCAAGATGCTCTATCTGTCGGATTCAAAGCTAACGCCGCGTCATTTCTACAAAGGGATGCTGGAGCAGCTCGGATGCGAATCGAAATTTTATCGGGGAGATGCCAAGAGACAGCTTCATCGCGAGATCGAGCTTATGCGCGGACTTCATGGGATAAAGCCTGTTGTCGTCGTGGATGAGGCCCATTTGCTTGATCGGGAAATGCTGGAAGAAGTCCGCTTTCTCTTGAATTTCAAGATGGATGCCCAAAGTCCAATGGCGCTGATTTTGGTCGGGCAAAGCGAGTTGTGGGATCAGCTTCGGCTTCAATCCTATGCCGCGATACGGCAACGTATCGATCTGCAGTGCAAGCTGGCACATTACGATCGGGCTCAAGTCGGGGCGTATATGTCTAGGCATATGAGCTATGCAGGAGCAGAGCAGGCTGTTTTCACAGATGCTGCGATCGATGACATTTATCGTTATTCCAGCGGTTCTGCCCGACTGATCAACAAAGCGTGCACGCAATGCCTTATCTACGGTGCGCATAACAAGCATCGCATCATCGACGATCACATGGTCAAGCATGTCGTTGCAGGTGAATTGTCATGAGATACGTGTGGAACGAGCTCACGTATTGTAAAGATACAGCCTGCTGGATGGTTCATATGGAAGGACAAATGTTTCCTATGCATTGTGGAGAATGGATGAACATGCGAATTGGCGAACGAGGAATCCCTTAGCAGGCTAGAGTTCGATCGGGATTGGTACGTCATTTTAAGCCAGACACGGTTTTATTTGCGGAAGAAAGATACGTATCTGGTTGAGATATAAGTCATGGGGAAGTGGTTCTTACAGACCACTTCCCTTATCTAGTAGAATTAGCGGTCACGCTCGACGTCAAATATTGGACAGCAGACATCGTCAATTTCCGGTCAAGTAGAGACATCAGTAACAATAATTGTTGAAAATAGGGTGTTTGTACCGGCATACCTTTTTAGACAAGCAAATCTAACGGTGCAATTAAACCATAATACTTTATCGATAACTGAGAACAAATTCAAGTACTTGAAAAACTTGGATATCTTGAATAGTTTCCGCCGGGGATTTTTGGATTACTTTGAGAAACTGGATCAAGAAACAATGAACTTGCTAGGTCATATTATTCTTAATGAGAAAGGAGATACAACCGTACTATTAGAACTTTTAGATGCATTGATTGATAACGCAAAACACAATAATGTTGACAGCCTCTCAATTATTATTGATAAACCTGACGGATTTACAGATACAATTAGCTGTTCAGAAAGTTATCGTAATGCCCTTGATAACTTACTTAAGTACCAGGTCTCTGGTAAACAGTCAGATTTAAAAGCCTTCTATTCAGAAAGAGAAAAATCAATCGAATCATTCAATAATGTGAAATACGAATATGATAGATATATGGGATTAAGTCTTGCAAAATCGTTGGAGTAAATTTTCATATTGGTGCGAGATTAAAGTACTGCAACTTTTTCTAGTTAAAAACTGTCTAAAATGAAGTGAGGAAGACTATGAATATAGTTCTTATAGGTATGTCTGGAGCTGGTAAAAGCACTTTAGGTGTGTTGCTTGCAAAAGCTTTAGGAATGGATTACGTGGATACAGATATTGTTATACAACAACATGAAGGTAGGTTGTTACAAGATATAATTGATAATGATGGTATCGAAAAATTTATGGAAGTCGAAGAAAAAATGGTGTCTGAATTGCAACTGAAAAATTGCATTATATCTACAGGTGGAAGTGTTATATATTCAGAAAAAGCTATGAATGTCCTTAAACAGGGTGGACAGATTATTTATTTACATGTCCCATATGAAGAAATTAAAAGGAGACTAATAAACATAACAACCAGAGGCATTGTAATTAAGAAAGGAAATAGTCTTAAGGACGTTTACGAGGAAAGAGTTCCTCTATACATTAAGTATAGTGATAAAACTGTTGATTGCTCAAATAAGGATATAGAACATTGTGTTAGTGAAATTATAGAGAAAATACAAGAAAGTCATTGCGATAATATCTCTCCCGGATGACTTAAAACAACAAATTGCCTGGAACATATAATTGAAAGAAGCCAAACGAGCATGGGTAGCTTTTATGTGAAGAAACGCGGAGATCGGTGGCGTTGAGGGAAGAAAGGACTGCCAGGCCTGCAGCCGCCTCTGATCGGCAGAAGAGTGCGCTATTCCCAAAATGATTATCGTTTTCTCGAATTACACTTAATGAATTTTTTTTAAGATTTGTGGAAAAATATATGAGAATAATATGTCTTACAACGAGGGAGGGCTGAATAGGATGATAGACACTGGTGAAGTTTTTACGATGGTGGACGACGAGGGAACTGAACAAGAGGTCGAGGTGTTAGGTTCTCTAGATTTGGAGAACCAACATTACATAGCTGTTGCATATTTGGATGAGCTTGAGGCTAAGGATAAGGAAGAAGAGGATCTAGATATATTCTTTTTGCAAGTCAACGAGAATGATGAGCTTTCGGTGATCGATAATGACGAGGAGTATAATGCTACATATAATCTAGACAGCAAAAAAGGAGTTTCTTAGTTGTATGACAGGTCCAAGAAGGAAGTTCAGCCCAGAGGAAAAAGCACGGTTGGTACTGGAAATTCTGAAGGAAGAAAAGACAGTATCACAGCTTGCAGCCGAGGAGGGTATTCATACGAATGTCCTCAACCGGTGGAAACTAGAGGCGGTCCAAAACCTCTCACAATTGTTTGTCGATGATCGTAAAGGCATCACGAAAATGAAACAAGACTACGAACAGCAAATCGATGAACTCTACGGCGAGGTTGGCAGATTGACCACCCAATTGTCGTGGCTCAAAAAAAAATCTGGCCTCTAATCTTTCCCGAGAGGAACGAATCGATCTGTTGGAATGGGACTGCCCCGAACATGCTATCTTGGTACAAGCGGATCTACTAAGCTTGAACCGCTCCAGCCTTTATTACAAGCCGGTTCCTCCATCCCCGGAGGAAATTCGCCTCAAACACCGGATTGATGAGCTTTACACGAAGCATCCGTTTATGGGTTATCGAACGATAGCTTCCATTATGAATCGTGAGCAAGATCGGATTCATGAAAATACGGTTCGGCGCTATATGCGGGAAATGGGAATCATGGCCATCTACCCAGGTCCGAACTTAAGCAAGCGTGATCTTCAGCATAGGATATATCCCTATTTACTGCGCAAATTAGCCATCACAGAGCCTGAACAGGTCTGGAGTGTTGACATCACGTATATTCGGATGAAGCATGGCTGGATGTACTTGTACGCCATTATAGACTGGTATTCTCGTTATATCGTTGACTGGCAGCTTGATCAAAGCCTAGAGATTGGTTTTGTTCTTGAAACGATGAAAAGGGCACTGGCGAAGCGTAAGCCTGGTATTATTAACAGTGACCAAGGCAGCCATTTTACGAGTCCACAGTATATCGATTTGCTGAAGGAACACGACGTTCGCATTAGCATGGATGGTAAAGGTCGTGCAACAGACAACATCGCAATTGAACGATTTTGGCGTAGTTTGAAGTACAATGAAATCTATCTGAACGATTATAACAGCCCGCGCGAGACCCGCAATGGCATTAGTAGTTACATTCATCTTCACAATCACTACTTGCCACATCAGTCTCTGCAGAAACACACGCCAGCTGCTGTGTATAACCGTGAGGTTGTGCTCTTATCCACATCTGAATAACGGAGGAAGAACCTTTCCTCCCGCGCCTTCGCTTGAGCTATGTCCTCCACCTGTGGACAACATTCTAATTGGAAATAATTATTCATATTTCCATCTCAGGTAGAAGATTAGAACCGCAAGACCGTAGAATAATTTCAATCTTGTGAATCATTTCACACCTTAACTATATTAAAATAACTGTCTTGACATCTTGTAGCACCATGAAAAAGTTTCTTTGGCTTTTGAAGCAGCTTTAGAGGAAAGTTAAAGGGAAAAATGTCTTCTTAATGAAGAACAATGTTGATCTAAACACATTTGATTCCCAAAGAGAGCCTTCAGCACACAGGCCGGACGGAAAGTTGCCACTAGTCAGCAAACATGGGCCCATTAAAAGTCGCGTAAATTGCGGCTTTTTTTATTTATGGAGCATGATCTTACCATTAATCGATGTTAAAAAGACTTTTGTCGACTCTTAATTGTATATGTCCTTTGCATCCAATTATGAAATGAAAGAATCTCCATCAAACTCTGGTTCCGACATATGGGAAATTACGCAACATTTCTCATTATGAATCGTCTAATGGTTCATAGTATCATTCGGACAGGAGGACGTACCCTTGCTTTGCGCGGACCGGCCTTCTGACGCTGATGATCTGGGCCGGCAAAGACCAATCTATCAGCGTTCTGGCTCATAAGCTACTCAAAGGGAAAGACCTGGCTGGTTACGCCCTGGAATAGAATCATTTATCGTTCTTGGAGCGTTCGTCGACCACTAATAATTATTAAGGGGGATTTTAAATGGTTAAGCTCGAAATTGAAACTTATTTTATTCATCGTGTATGTGCGATTACTTTAAGCGGATGCTCCAAAGATAAAGGTATCAAATCAGAGGACATCGCAGCAGCAATTGAATCTCAAGATGTGAAGTTAGTATCTTTTGGTCTAATAGGAGGAGATCCAATGAAATTAAACGAGATCATTCCTGAGATTTATTCGATTGAAAAACCAGCGGCAGCAGAAAATGAATTACTGAACTTTTATATTTTTAATACGGAAAAGGCTCGTATAAAGGGTGTTAAAGAATTCCATGAGCTTATGGATCATGCTAAATTTACAACTTTCCCTTTACTATATGAGAAAGGAAATGCTCTCATCATTTACTGGAGTAAATCCAAAGATAATGCTCTGTTAAATAAACCAATTGAAACGGCATTAGAAAAACTATAAAAGCTGAATGATAAAGCATCTTGTTGATATAGTATTGGAGATGTAAATGCTGACTGGGGGATGGGGGACAATATGAATAATTTCTTACTTGCCGCTTATTTGAGTGATCTCTGCTTTTAAGAATCATTCCCGGGGTTCTCCTTTTAGTTCCGATTGTTTTATCAATCATTCATAAAAAATGGCTGCCTACCTTAATATTTGTTACCGGCTACTTATTTTTGGATTCGTGTTTTTTAAGCCCTGGGAGAGCATGGAGGATCTTGGTGCGGTTGTTAACTTAGTCGTTATTGTACTGCCCATCTATATCATTGGTTTTGTTGCTTGGTTTATCTCCAATAGATTGAAAAAGAAAAAACAATAACAAAATCAAAGAGTTGATAACAATCGAATGAGGCTGCCGTTGAATTGAACTGCACCTTATGCAAACTGGAAGTACGTGTTGTTTAAAGACCTAACGGTAAACTCGAGTACTCTTCCGTTTGGTTGGGAACCCTAGGAAAGCAAACATTGTGCAGCCTTAGGGAGGTTTATTTGAATGAAAAAATGGTTTGTTTTCTTATTTATCCTTGGATCAAGTATAGGCTATGCGTTCCTTGTTGAAAGAATATTATCCATTCGGCTTGGCAAAACGATAAAAAATTTGTATCCTCCTTTTGCCAATATGATGAGTGCTGAGTATGTCACACTGGCTATTTTGGTTTCCTTTATGATCATCCCTCAGTTGTTTTCTTTTATGAAAAAAAGGATAAATAACCGCAAAAAGCAGTAGTGCTCAACTTTTTTTGAACAATTTTTTTCGAATGAGATGAACGATCACCAGAAAGATAGGAAGATACATTCCATAAATCGGGATTAGAATGCTTGTAATCACTTCTTTCCCCATTGCGAGGAATTCCGCCCAGTTACTTGCCAACATATACGAGGCAACAAGAATAGTAATTCCTACGGGCAAAGCCATCTTTCGTATCTCCATATGGAACAAGTCTGCAGCAACGCTCATTGCAGCATACATATGGATCGCGCACTTAAAGAATGCGCCGATAATTAGAGTGAGAATGACGAAAGCATCCATCCTCTGCACAAAATCAGCAATATTAACCCTCGTGATCATCAAAAACAGCGGGAACGTCGATCTTGCGTAAATATCGGGTCCGAGCACGCAAATCTCGATGGCATGGGAAAAGCTTAAGATGAGACCGCTTGCGATCAGCGCGAATATCCCTGTTTTTCTACCTGCAGCAGGTTTGTTCAAATAAGGCAGAATCGTTGCAAACGAAATCGTCTCACCGAAGGGGAAACTCGTAATTCTAGGGAATGCAGCTTTAAATACCGGTTTCCATCCTTTACCTAGCAGCGGAAATAAATTTTTGATGTCAATGATGTTTGAAAATATGATGGAAATAAAACCTAATGAACTTAAAAACAAGAAGAACAAAAGGTATATTTCAGCTACTCTCGCAATGACTTCTACACCTTTGTGCAGTACGTAAATAACGGCCACAATCATTAAGGCGCTAATGACGAACAGCGGGGTCATGTCATAGGAAGAAGTGACGAGCAGCTCACTGGTTTCCCGTAAAACTCTTGCATCATTATGGATGAGAAACAGAAGAAGGGACAGATTCACGACCCAACCGATGGGCTTTCCAAGAATAGCTTTAATATAACCGCTAAGGGGTAAACCGGGATATTCACGGAACAAATAGTTGTAAATCAGGTATAATCCGATACCGAATACTAAAGCGATAATAATGGCCATCCATACGGATTGCACGGAGGCAAATCCGACAGGCAGCACGATGGCTGTGCCGATTTCAAACAGAAACATCATGGCAAATAATTGATTTGCATTAATTTTGGCTTTTTCCATTTGCACAAGCACACCATCCTTTACTGTCGTTTCTCTTTTTGTTTCTGCTCTGTCATATAAGGTTTAAGGCGCATGCCCGAGCGGCGTATGTAAGCGTCTACCTTAACATCTACCTTGGATGTAGCGAATTTCTCGCCCCAATCGTTTTTTATTTTCTCCCACAGCTTGGGGTTGGCCCGATCCACCGCATCGCCAAAGCCCAAAAAATCGCTTTTCTCTTTTTTGGCTGCCTTTACAGCCGACATGACCTCTTTCTTGGTCCTTATTTCCCATTTATTCTCTAGATCGCTAATAACACTCACATCACTTAGATCGATAGGACATTGAACCTCATTCAGATTTCCTTCTTCCTTTACATGGATATGGAAGATCGGTTTCCCATTTTTTATTTCCACATGAAGTTCTGTCGAAGAACGAATAATCTCTACTGCTATAGAATTTTTTTCCTCTTTACAATCAAGTTCAACAATAGTGGAATTCATTTTATTGAGAATCCATGTCGTTCCACGCGCTTCGTCATCATCAAGCCAGCCTTTCAATTTTCCATCTTTGAAAATTGTCATACCCTGAATAATTACCTGGGCTTCCGGATTAGTTTTTTCCACATTTGATTTATCCTTTCCTTTGTCCGGGTCACCGGTAAGTTTAACGCCGTTGATTAGCGGTTCGCCTTCGCTTACCAAGCCTCTAAGCACCTCATAAATTTCGATCCTATAATTTTCAGATAAAAGGATAGACGACATTTTTACTTTGCCTGCTATGGAATTCGCTGGGATTTTCTCCAATGCGGTAAGCGTGCTGATAATCGATTTGGCTTCGCTTCCTCTAGCGACCAATACCATGGTGGTAAGACGTGGTTCCTTAGACCGTTCAAAAAAATCGAATAGATCTTGAATGCCATGTTTCGCCAATTTCTCTCCGATCACCACCAGCTGTAAATGCGCAAAAAATAGCTGCCTCGGAACCTTTTTGGATGCATTACGAATAGCACCAAACAATGTATTTCCTTTTCCTGTATATATTGCTACAGGCGTAGTTGTTCCCCCGCCTCCGGTAAGGCCTGTTGCGACAGATCCTGGAATAACGACTTGAAAGGAAACCTTATATTCATTTGTCTTGGGAGATCTATCGATACCCATTGCTAAAACAAAGGCTAAATTTCTTAATTCCCGACTATTCCAGCAGCCGGTCAGCGATATCGTTATTCCTAAAAGCAAAAGGTATATCATTACCCGCTTAGCTTTCATATGGAATCACCTCACTTACTTTTCTTCTGGTCCAGGTGTGGGTTGCAGATGATTCTTCATTCGTTTGTTATTTTTTTTGCCAACTAATTTAGGGCGTGTTAAACGCGCCCACAAGGGAAAATGCAGAATAGAATCGTCTTGGTCCTCTAGAATAAACGGTGCAAAGGGAGCCATATAGGGAATCCCAAAAGAACGTAAGCTGCACAAGTGAGCGATGATAATAAGCATGATGATCGCAATCCCATAGAACCCGGTCGTAGCAGCAAAGCCCATGATTATAAACCGGAGCAAACGAACGGAAATCGCCAAATTGAAAACCGGGACAGCAAAACTGGCGATACCTGTAATTGCGACTACGATAACCATCGCGGCAGATATGATCCCTGCTTGAACGGCGGCTTGTCCCAGAACTAACGCACCAACGATGGAAACTGCTTGACCAATCGAGCGCGGCATTCGAACGCCGGCTTCGCGCAATATTTCAAACGTCACTTCCATCATAACCGCCTCCACGAAGGTGGGGAAAGGAACTCCATCTCTTTGCGCGGCCAAGCTGATCAGAAGAGCAGTCGGTATCATTTCCTGGTGAAAGGAAATGGCCGCGATATAAATAGAGGGGCCTAGCAGCGAAATGAAAAAAGCTAAGTACCTTAATACCCGAATTGCTAAAGCGATATCAAAGCGCTGATAATAATCCTCAGCCGATTGGAAATATGAGAAAAAGGTTGTGGGTGCTATGAGAACAAACGGAGTACCGTCAACAATAATAGCAACCCGGCCTTCTAATAAGTTACCTGCTGCAGAATCCGGACGCTCCGTATTCAACATGGTGGGAAAAGGGGTGAAGGTTTCATCCTGTATCAATTCCTCGATATATCCTGACTCCAAAATAGCATCAATTTCTATAGCTTGAAGCCGATCCTTTACTTCTTCCACTAGCTTATCGTTAACGATTCCTTTGATATACATGATCCCGATATCGGTTTGGGTTACAGCGCCAATTTTCATGTGCTCCAACCATAAATTCGGGCTTTTGATCCGACGACGAATGAGAGATATATTCGTGCCGATGGATTCTGTAAAACCATCCTTAGGACCGCGGATAACCACTTGTGAGGATGGCTCAGTGATGGCCCGAGATTCTCCACCTCTCGTGCTGCCGCTAATTCCTTGTGCCCAGCCGTTAATTAAGATAACGGTGTCCCCAGAAAAAACGGACATGATGAGTTCATTCCAGCTCGTCACAACATTTATTTCTCGAATAGTCATCGCATTGTCTTTAATAAAATCAAAGACGGATTTATCCGCTGAAATATTTTCGAGTGATTCTTGGGCGGTATTAGTCATTAACGATCTCATAATAAACTCTTCGACTAGCTTACTGTCGACCAAAGTGTCAACAAAAACAGCAGCCGCCTGGGCCTGGAAGCTTCCAAGCTCAAAGTGGCGAATAATCAGATCGGGGCTATTCCCTAGTTCACTCTTGATTTTCTCCAGATTGGTACTCAAATCCGTGTAAAGGGGGATGTTTCCTGATTTTCTCAAGTCAGTGTTTTCATTTTGGTCAGGTGAAAGCTTTTTATTGTTCTCTGACCGGTTCCAAAAGAAGCTCATAGGATAACCCCCAAAAGGTTTACCCATACTTTTCCTCAATTGCTTTTTTTTTATTCATGGGGACCTGTGCAGAAAGGGACAATGCTTGAAAGTATAAACAAAAGGTACGGGAACATCCTAATGGGTGAATATCCATTCTCATTAGTGGAGGTGAACAGTTCCCGATGCGTAAATTCCTTAACCCTGTCATTCAAGTCAGTCGGGTATGGTTGCCCGCTGTCATTCTTGTTGCGGGGGTATGCGGCTGCGCGAACAACCCCGGCGATACTCGAAACTTGAAGAAATATTCGGGGCCCGAACATGTACGTTCGGTCGACGAGACAAGCAGCTCGAATCACTCGGTGACTAGCGTGGTGCCTGTCAAAAAGATTCACGACACGGGGTACGTCTCCTTAAGCGACGTGGCCCAAGCTGCCAATTATCATGGCGTTTGGCTGCGCGATGGTTCATATGGCATTGGCGAGCACGATCCGATCTGGAAATTCCGTACAGGTGAGAGCGTAGGCACCAAGGCGGGCAAGGAAACTTCAGATGTCGGCGCCTGCGGTCAAAGAGAGTAATCGGTTGTACATCCCTGTCTCGGCGTTGAGCTCCTTGTTTTCACAGGACTTGACCATGCAATCACACGGCAGCAGTATCTCGTTCATGCAGCATGCAATAGCGGGGGGGCCCGGTGCTGCAGGCGCAGTCCAGCCCTTCGCCGATGCACAGGCCTCGCCAGACAAAGGCGGCATGTTGAAGATCACTTCGACAGGCGATGCGGATAAAGTCATCGAGGATGGGCGTAAATTTTTGGGAGTCCGTTACGAGTTCGGCACGGGCAATTATGACGAGACGGGCAACTTCGATTGCTCAACGTTTGTCCGGTATTTATTCGATAAAGTCGGTGTCTCGCTGCCTCGCACAGCGCGTGAACAAGCACAGGATGGCAAATCCATCTCTCGCGATCAGCTGCAGAAAGGCGACCTAATGTTCTTCACCGTACCCGGCCGATTCAAGAGCGGCAAGACGCCCGGTCATGTAGGCATCTATATGGGTGGCGGGAAGATGCTCCATTCATGTCCAGCCCCCAAAGACGGCGTGCAGATCTCGGACATCAATTCCGCCTATTGGAAGCAGACTTTCTTGTATGCCAAAAGAGTACTTTAACCGGCAATAACGGTGAGGGCCGCCAATCGGGTGGCCCTTTGCCTGTGTTAAGAGGTAGATTAATTCAACAAACAAGTAAACGAGAGGAAACGACTTCTCGATGTAGAATTAATCAATAAACATTACAACGTATTTTGTTGCAACCGTAAGTGAACATACAGAAGCACAGATAAGATCGATATATTCAAAATCAGAAAGTGAGGTGAAAAGCAATGGTAGTCAATAAAGCTTACAAATTCCGCATTTATCCAACGCCAGAACAAGCAACACTCATTAACAAGACGATTGGATGCAGCTCGCTTTGTGTTTAATCGTTTTCTTAGCCCTATGGAACGATACATACAAAGAGACAGGTAAAGGTTTATCTTATGGTGCATGCTCTGCTGAACTGCACCAAACTAAAACAAGAAATAGGCTTGGTTGAAAGAACCAGATAACATTTTCTCTACAAAATGCACTAAGGAATTTGCAGTGATGCTTATTCAATCGCTTTTTCAAAAAACAAAATGATGCGCCCACATTTTAAGAGTAAAAAGAATCCTGTACAGTCTTACCAAACCAACTACACGAATGGAAATATTGCAATTGAAGACAATCAGATCAAGTTACCTAAACTTGGACTTGTGAAATTTGCTAAAAGTCGTGAAGTCGAAGGCCGTATTTTAAACGCTACGGTTAGACGCAATCCATCAGGTAAATATTTTGTATCTGTACTTGCAGAAGTCAGACATGCCATGAGTTGCCCAAAACAGGCAATGAAGTTGGCATCGATGTTGGGCTTGAAAGATTTTGCAATTCTATCCAGCGGTGAAGTGTTTCGGCAATCCTAAATTCTTTCACAGACTGGAAGAAAAACTGGCAAGAGCACAGCGTAAACTTTCCACGCATGATGAAAGGAAGCTCCAACTGGAATAAGCAACGCATCAAAGTTGCCCGAATCCATGAAAAAATCCGTAATGCCCGTAAAGATTACTTGGATAAAATCTCAACGCAGATTGTCAAAAACCACGACATCATTGCGATTGAAGATTTGCAAGTAGCCAATATGGTCAAGAATCATAAGTTAGCCAAAGCGATTAGCGAAGTATCTTGGTCCATGTTTCAGCTCCATGCTAGAGTACAAAGCGAAATGGTATGGTCGTATTGTTGTAGCAGTTGGCAAAACATTTGCAAGCAGTCAGCTATGTTCCTGCTGTGGTTATAAAAACAAAGATGTTAAAGATCTAAACTTACGGGTATGGGATTGCCCTGATTGTAGAACACATCACGACAGAGATTTCAACGCAAGTCTAAACATTCTTACCGAAGGTAAAAGACTGCTTACCGTGTAAATTGGCCGTACAGCCATTATGCAAACTGTCGGAACGACAGGGTTAGCTTGGTAAACTTCTCTTCGTTAGAAGGGACTACCCAAGAATCTCGTGACTTTAGTCATGAGAGGTTCAATCCATTCAAAACAATTGCGATGTATATTACAAGTTATGAGCATTACAATTTCAATACTTGGTTTAACAACCTCTTTGGAAATATTATATTGTTCATCCCGTTAGGATTTAGTACGCCTTACTTTTCAATGAGAATCGGGTATATCAAACGTTCCGTCTTATTCATACTGATTGTTACTGTCATAATAGAAGCTTTACAAATGCTTCTGCATGCTGGCAGCTTTGATATTGATGATATAATACTGAACTCATTAGGAGGATTAATTGGTTTTGTAATTTATAAAGCGTGTTTGGCGTTGTTGAAGAAGTTCACAACCTTTTATAATGTGGTCTCAAGATCAAAGGAAGGCTGAGCGGAAATTGCTTATTGCACTCTCTGAACACGATAGTTTTCAACTTTTACAACAGAATGATTCAAAATTGAGTATTATGGTGGGAGAACAGGTATGTACATAAAAACGGAAAGATTAATCATCCGCAATTTTGAAAATACGGATTGGCAAGCTGTACATGAATATACATCAGACATAAATGCGATGAGATATATTCCTGAAGGGGTTTTTACTGAAGAAATTGCGAAAGACTTTGTAATGAAAAATATGGATGACAATGCTAAGAATTTCCCTGTAGTCTTAGCGGATGAAAGCATATCTCATTGGTCACATTGTCTTCCATAAGTATTTTGGTGAGCATACCTATGAGATTGGTTGGGTGTTTAATCCTAAGTTTCACAATAAGGGATTTGCTTCTGAAGCTGCATTAGCAGTCTTGAAATTTGGCTTTGAGAAAATGAGATTACACCGGATTATAGCCACTTGCCAGCCAGAGAATACCCCATCATATCGAGTAATGGAGAAAATTGGGATGAGGAGAGAAGGATATTTCAAGAAATGTATACCCCATGGCAATGAATGGTGGGATGAATATTATTATGCTATTTTAAGGGAAGAGCGGGAATGGGAAGTGTTTATTTAATAAACAATTTCTGCGAGGTCATTCCTAATTGGAAGAAGGAGAATAACGTTATGTCTAGTCTAGTAAACGAACAAAAACGGATTAGGATCATAGAGGCTGCTGAAGTATTTGTGAAATCAGAGCTGGGGAATGATGGTACCGGCCATGATTGGTGGCATATTCATCGAGTCGTCCAAATGGCAAAACGGATCGCAGTAGAAGAGGCGGCAGATATCTTTATCTGTGAGATTGCTGCTTTGATCCATGATGTGGCGGACGAGAAGCTCAATGATTCGAAGGAAGCAGGACTCCTCAAAGTAAGTACATGGCTGGAAAGTCAGCCTTTTGCAGAAGAGGAACGTCTCCACATTATGGAGATTATTTCAACCATGTCCTACAATGCGGGAACTAACCCGCCTATGCGTACGTTAGAAGGCCAAATTGTTCAGGACGCAGATCGCCTGGATGCCATTGGGGCAATTGCAATTGCAAGAACGTTCCTATACGCAGGCTGGAAAGGTGATCCAATTTATGATCCGCAGCTTCCGCCCCGAGATTCCATGACACGAGCGGAATACCGCAATGGCAAGAGTACTGCGATCAATCATTTCTATGAAAAGCTGCTCAAACTCAAAGATAACATGAATACTCGATCGGCCAAACGAATCGCCGAGGAGCGCCATACGTATATGGAACAATATTTGGAGCAGTTCCATCTGGAATGGGAAGGGCAGGCATAGGTATAATCTCTAATAAATCTCTTCCAGATACGATGCACCTTAGTATATGATGAAGAGATTATTTATTGATTAAATGGGCAGAGGGGATGTAGGTTTGGATTCGTTAAGAAGAATGCTGCCACCGCTTCATGCGGTTGTTTTGACCCAGTTTTTAAGTGCGTTTGCGGATAATTTGAATTTTTTCTTAATTGTTGGCATGGTGAAACGGCAGGGCGTGGCGAATCCGGACATCATGGTGGACTACATTCAGATCGGCTTTCTTGGCGCTTATATTATTCTAGCACCGATTGTCGGTGCGTTTGCCGATAAGAATGCCAAATCAAGCGTACTGCTGCTCGGTAACATTCTCAAGGCAATCGGGATTGCGCTTCTGCTATTTGGCTTACCAACGGCGATATGCTATATTTTCGTAGGTATTGGTGCAGTGATCTATTCGCCAGGAAAATACGGTATTCTCTCGGAGCTCACCGCAACTGAGGACGAACTGCTCCGAGCAAATGCTAAGGTTGAGGGCTCCACGATTCTGGCGATTTTGCTGGGTACGGTAGCGGGCGGCTTTCTGGCGCAAAATTCCGATTTGCCAGCGATTCTAACCTGTTTGGGCGTCTATTTGCTATCGCTGTTGATGACCTTAATCATACCTGCAAGAAAAGGAAACACATCGATTCGCTACCGAACCGAATCGGTGCAATTTCTTAAAGACTGCGCGATGCTGTTCCGCAATCCTAGATCGCGATTCTCGCTTATTGGGACGGGCTCATTCTGGTTAACGGCAGCGGTGCTTAGAATCGCGCTTATTGCTTGGCTGCCCATTAATCTTGGCATTCATGATACGGATCAGCAGTCGATGATCATTGGTGTAACGGCAATTGGCGTTGTAGCCAGTGCCTTCGTCACTCCGCGATGGGTGCCGGCAGGCAAGCTGTACCGGGCTTTTTACTTCGGGCTTCTGATGGTTATGACCGTATTGGCTGCTTCGATGACCTATGTGCTGTGGGCAACCTTGGTGCTGCTGTTCTTCATCGGGTTCTTCGGAGGTATCTTCGTCATCCCGCTTAACACGATGCTGCAGGAGGAAGGCAAGAGTACGATTGGCTCAGGAAAGACAATTGCGATCCAGAATTTTGTGGAAAATACTTTAACGGTTACGGGCTTGTTTATTTACCTGACGCTGAGCCAGATGAATATATCGGTCAATGGATCGGTTATCGGAATGGGACTTATCCTGCTTCTATTTATTCTATTTCTTGCAACACAGCTTCTTAGAGTGCGCGCCAAGTCGATGGAGAAGCTTGAAGAGAGGTTGTGATCACAATGCCAAAGCTGTTTGGAGATCGCATTGTCCTTCGTGAATACCGATTAGAGGATATTATACCTATGAGGGGTTGGGTCAATGATCCGGAAATTGTGGATCTTTTGTCCGATATATTTCTCTACCCACAGACGATGAATGAGACGGAATCCTACTTGAATTCGGTGCTGGAGAAGGAAGGGGATCACCGGGGCTTCGTTATCGCGCACAAAGATACGGATGTATATATCGGTCAAATCGATCTGTTCAGATTCGACTGGAAAAATCGAACAGCTGAGATGGGAATCGTGATCGGCGATAAAGAGCTGCAGGGTCAAGGATATGGGACTGAAGCGATAGGTATCATGCTGCAGTTTGTGTTTGAACGCTTGGATTAAACCGGCTTCAGCTTGAGGTTTACGAGTATAATGAAGCAGCTATCCGGTGCTACTTGAAGTGTGGCTTTCAGGAGGAAGGTCGCTTGAGAGAGCGCCATTTTATACAAGGCAAGTATTGGGATGTTGTCTGTATGGCTGTTTTACGCAGTGATTATGACCTTATCAAGGCAAAAATAATAGAATTAGGGAGCTGCTGAATAGCCCATGGAATTGTCGAAAGAAAACCGCAACAGCGAGCAAAATCTACATGTATCTGGTCTTGGCGGATGGCTTATTCTCGCACAAATTGGCTTATGTGGCACATTCTTGAGCATGACCATTAATATTTTCTTCAATATCCTGCCTATCTTCAGAACAGGACAATGGGAAGAACTGACGGACGCAGCCTCTTTATCTTATAACCGATTATGGCCGATTATTATTCCGTATGAGCTGGCAGGAAGTATTGTACTTCTAGGAGCATTGATCTTTGCGTTCGTTCTGTTCTATAGGAAGAAGCGAAAGCTGCCATTAACTGCTCATCTACTTCTATCTCGCTTTTGGACTCTACACACTGGTCGATTATTTTATGATTCGGGGGATTCCAGAAATTCAAGATGCAGGTGTTACGAATCCGCTGACTTCTTTAGTAAGAACCCTGCTGACCTGCGCCATTTGGATGTCGTATTTCGGCAAATCAGTTCGTGTTCGGAATACGTTTATAAAATAATGCGTCCAGCAGCATAATAGCCGGTAATTAGCTTGTACAGTGGAGAGAGCACCTTAGGGTGCTTTTTTTGATTCATCAGAAAGCTATAAAAATCTGATTATCTTGAAAAAGTAAACATCAATCCTTGATTTCACACATTGTTGAAGCGTGCGGAATTCGTGATAATACAAATATAGAAGATGATAGTTAATTACAAACGAAGGGGAAATATGGAATAAGACATCCCTTTGCAGATTGGACTGTAATCAGTACCACACCGGATGTTGACTTGAACCTGGAGCTTGTGCAGACCAAACGATTCTTGTTCATCGTCGTCATTATATTGATTTTGCTATCTGCACTAATCGCATCTTTTGTTTCCCGTACGTTATCTTCACCGCTCAAACGACTCATCCGTGAAATGAAGCAGGTGGAGATAGGAAACTTCAGCAGAACGCTGGAGGTTACCTCCTATCAAGAGATGAATATCCTCGTCGCTTCCTTCAATCACATGGTTATACGGATCGGGGAGCTTATCGAGCGGGTGAAAAAATCATCAGTCAGCGAAAAGAATGCGGAGCTTCAGGCGCTTCAGACGCAAGTAAATCCGCATTTTCTATATTTATATAATACCTTAGATATGATTTATTGGACTTTGGATGAGAAAGGGAATGATAAGCTTGGCGAAATCGTTCTCTCGTTGTCGCATATGTTTCGCTACAGCAGTCATTGGGATGAAGGGGCAGAGGTGACGCTGCGTGAGGAAGTGGAGCAAATCCGCCATTACTTGACCATTATTGCTGCTCGGCTCGATGGCCGCGTAACGTTTGAGATGGATATCGATGAACAGTGGATGAATATTCGTTTGCCAAAGATGACTTTGCAGCCCATTATCGAGAATTCAGTGAAATATGGATTAGAGCCTCTAAGCACTCGCCCGGGTGTACTTCGTTTGTCAGTGAACGCCGAGGAACGGTACTTGAAGCTGATGGTAAGCGACAATGGGATTGGTATAGATGAAGCTTCGCTTGAACAGGTGCGATATTCATTAACGGATGAAGGAATCAAAGACAGCAAAGCAGGCATAGGCTTGCAAAATCTGCAGCTAAGGCTTCACAATCGATTTGGCGGAGCTTATGGCATTATGATAGACAGTAAGTTAGGAGAAGGCGCAGCAGTAACGATCGTTCTGCCACTTCCACAGGAAGGGGACAATACGTAATGAATATTTTAATTGCGGATGATGAGCGCGCCATTCGGGAAGGCATCAAGCGTACCCTGCTTCATACTTATCCGGATAGTAACGTTCATACCGCGGCTTCCACGGAAGAAGCGGTCCAACTGCTGGAGAGCATGCAAATCGATATCGTTCTTACGGATATTTTGATGCCTGGCATAGATGGATTGGAGTTTATGAAGATCTCAAAGCGTAATTATCCCCATATCAAATGGGTGGTTATATCTGCACATTCCGAATTTTCCTATGCCCAGAGGGCGGTACAATTAGGCGCAAGAGATTATTTGCTCAAGCCCATTGGGAAGAAGCGCATCGTTGAATTAATGGATGCGTTAGGTGAAGAGGTGCATAAGCATTCGCTCTTAACGAAAGAAGAATCTGTGCTGAAGTCGAGCCTAAAGTATTTGCGCGAGGCGGTATTTCAGCGGCTTGCATCCGGGCTGGACATTGGGAATTTCGAGATTAGTCCAATTATTGAGAAGCACCCTAATTTCTATTTAGTTATGGTCCGCATGGAGGAAGGAAGCAAGAGTGCACATCTAGAGCATTTTATTATTGATAATGTATTATCGGAGCTTATTGAAATGCATGGCTTCGGCTTCGTCGTCAGCCTGGATCGGATGAATCTGCTCGGCCTAGTCACTTTAAATAGAAGTGAACGGATCGAAACGCTGCTTGATCAGCTTCATACGCATTTGAAGCATTATTTGAAAGTGCCTGTTCATCTGACCCATTCAGAATTGATAAACGATATTGCGACTGTGCCAAAAGCCGTTACGAACCTTCGGCAAGCCTCAGCGCTTCCAGTGTTTATTCCTGTTGAGAGCAGCAGCGACAAAGCGATCGAGGTTGCTCTTCAATACATTAAAGCGCATTATAATGAAGAATTATCGCTGGAGAAAGTCGCTTCGGTCGTCTTTTTGAACCCTGTTTATTTCAGCCAGCTCTTCAAGCATAAAACCGGTCAAGGCTATAAAGACTATGTGATCACACTTCGAATGGAAGAAGCGAAGCAGCTGCTGCTTCACCCTAAAATGAAGCTGGCTGATATCGCACAGCGAATCGGTTATCAGGATGTTCGTCATTTCACGCAAGTGTTCCGCAAGAAAGTGGACGTTACACCAACTGAATACCGCCAGAAGAATGCGACGCAGTAAACTGCAATGGTTTGAACCTGATTGGCGCCTCATTTGGGGATTATCCGCATGACTTAATTTTATCGTTCTTTCAAATTCATGATGCTCTTGATAACGAATATATAATAGAGGCACTTCTGCTGTTTACACGGCCGAAGTGCCTTTTTCTATGTCTAAAATTAGGTTGTGAAGCTTCGATGATTATTAAATTATTCTAAAGATTTCATGTTGTGAAAATGATTTTTTTGTAAATCTGCGATTTTTCATAAAATCGGAAGTTTCAGATGCATACTGTCGTGGGTAAATGGTTGCCGTGACATAAACTGATGTTGGAGGACGGATCATGATGGTTGTCAATACGTTCAGGAAGTTTAAATGGATGATCAGATTTGGAAAAGGGGGTCACAGTCTGCGAGAACTTCCTTGGATTAAAGGAAAGCTGTACGTGAACAAAGCGGGGACGATTCGAATAGGGAAACGGGTTCGATTTGTTGGAAAACCTTGGGCAACCCAGCTTACCGTAGAAAAGGGGGCCGTATTGGAAATCGGCGATAACACGTTTATCAATGCAGGCGTCGGCATAGCCGCCCGCCACCGTGTGAGTATCGGAGCCAATGTCAAAATCGGCCCTCGTACCAGCATCCTCGACAGTACCTATCACCAATTGGACGTTAACGACGATCCGAGTTCGAGCAGGCCGATCGTCATTGCGAACAATGTATGGATCGGGACGCGGTGCACGATCCTTCCCGGTGTGACAATCGGCGAGAACTCGGTCGTCGCCGCCGGAAGCATTGTGAATAAAGACGTTCCCAAAAATGTCCTTGTCGCCGGAATACCGGCAAAAATAATTCGCGAGCTCGAAATTCCAGAAGGATGGATCAGGGAGTAACGATTCGTGGGCGAGAGAAAAAATGCCGGATCTCATTTGCTCGATATCCAACCTTTTTTCTCTCATAAATCTAATCGGTAGCGCTTTATATTGTGCAAAAGAACCATAACTAATACCGCTACTTGGGTAGGTAGTGGGCTCGAAAATACAAAAATACCATAAAATTCAATGGAAACATTAGTATAAATTGGATGATAATAACAATAAATTTGTCTAATTTGTGTCCGCAGATAAAAACTGGCGTCAACCGATGCCATCTCAAGTTGCAGTTTGTGCCTACGAATGCATGGTTCAGCATGGGTAATGAGGCCTGCGTGCCCGACACATACTGTAACATCTCAAAAGCGCTATAAAGAAACGCTTTCAAACCTTACAGATTACTTTCAAATCCTGCAATCTCTAAAATCTCTGTTCCGAGTCCGCGAAAGGGTCGAAGCATGAAAAAAGAGATCAATCGACAAATTCGACACGAAGGAATTGAGACCAAAGTCACTATTAAAGTGTGGATGTTTGATTAACAAATTCGGTACTCCTGTAGCATGTCCATGTCAATTACAACGAGGTATGTTGAGAACAGAAGGCGTTGTCCAAAAATTGAGGATATATGACAAATACATTAGGGATTTCTCATTATCCGCAGCGCATTTTATCATTCCGGGAAGGTTAAGGTCTAGGTCAAGGTCACAGGCTGCTGATTTTACGACGGCAGCTGTGCTCAATAAGCGGCAAGAAAGGTGATGAAAATGATGGCAATTCAGATCGAATCAAAACGGCTTCTTATTGAGGAGCGAAACAGGATCGCCGAAGAGCTTCACGATCGCGTTTCCCAGCATTTGTTCGGTATCATTTACGCCATCCATTCCATGAAATGCGGCTGGAAAGACATGACCGAAGAACAAAAGCTGGAGCAGATGAAGGAAATCCAGGAAGCGGCCTCGTCGGCTTCCGGTGAACTGCGGGCCACGATCCACAGCCTTAGCTCATCCAAGAGAGGTAAAGCCTCCTGGCTCGGTATTATCAAATCGCATTTGGCCAATCAGGCCAAGCTCAACGGTATCAGCATTGATTTTCAAGCCCCCAAATCCTGCAGTCTCCTTTCCATCAACCACCAGAAAGCTTTGTATCGAATCATTCTGGAAGGGGTGGGAAATGCGATCCGCCACGGCGAGAGCAGCTGCGTGCACGTCGATTTGTCCCTGAAGCAAGGTGCCGTCAAACTCATGATTGAGGATAATGGCTTCGGTTTTGATGTCAGGTCTAAGATGAACAAAGCCAATACCGGCTTCGGGTTATACAATATGAATGCGCTGGCCGTATCGCTTGGTGGCACTTTTGATATCGAGAGCAAGGTAGGAAGCGGAACCCGGATACTTCTCCGGCTGCCGCTGGCCGACATTGTCAACGCAAATGAAGCAACCAGTCAAAATACGAAAAGCGGGTGATACGCATGAAGGTCGTTATCGTTGATGACCATCCATTGGTCCGAAAAGGATTGATTGCCGTTCTTGCAAATGAAGAGGAAATCGAAATCGTCGGGGTATCGGAGGGGGTAGAAGATGCGATGGAGACGATAGAGAGGACGAAGCCTGATTTGGCGATTATCGATATTAGGCTCGGAGAACAATCCGGGTTCGAATTGGTGGAGAATCTCCGCCATCTTCCATGCCGCTTCATCATGCTCACTTCGTCTGCGGCGGAATTTGACGTTCGCAGGGCCGAGGAGAGCGGTGCCGACGGGTATGTGTTGAAGAATTCGATGCCTGAGGAGCTTCTGCTCGCCATCAAAATGGTCGACAGGGGACGAAAATACTTCGATCAAGGTCTCATGGAAGTGTTGATCCGGAAGGAAGCGGATGATCCGATCGAGAAGCTGACGCGGAAGGAGAGAGAAGTGTTGATCTCTCTCGGCGAAGGCTTGTCTAACGGTGCTTTGGCGAAGAAGCTGATGATAAGCGAATTCACGGTCAAGAAACATGTCAGCCGCATCTTTCAAAAATTAAATCTGAGCGATCGCACCCAAGCTGCTCTTTATGCGCAGTCACGGGGCATGGCTGAATATTCGCCGCCGGACGATCGGGGAGAAGAGGAGTTCGATGCAACTGGTACTAAAGTGTAACAAGCATTGGCTCGGAAGTGGCAGATTGAAGTACGGCGGGAGTAGAAATAAAATCATCCTGCTGTGTAATAGTCTTGTAAGGCTTTGAAGCTTTAGAATGAAAGTGAAGCAAGAGACATGTTGAAATTTGATGAATGAACGCACGAACGGAAGCGACGAAAAAGCTGTACCAGAACTGCCAATATTAGTCTGAATATTCAGAAAAAATAGTTTTGTTCATCTCTAAATGAACGAAATCAGTATCGGAGGAAGTACCTTGGAATTGCTACGATATTGGGGTTTTATCAGAAGAAAGCTATGGATGATTGCCCTGATCACGATTGTCAGCTGTACGGCTGTCGGCTATTACTCAAATCATTTCCTGCAACCGCAATATGAGGCCTCCGCAGAACTGATCGTCAACAGCCCGGAGGTGGACCTCAAAACGAAGGTTTCGAATGTCGATGTCGGATCCATTACCTCCAACATCATGCTGATCAAAACCTATAAGGAAATTATCCGAACACCTCGAATAATGACGAAAGTCGTGGCGCAATATCCTGAATTGCACGCTACCGCAGATGAACTGATCGCGAAAGTCAGCGTCAGCTCTTTGAATGAAACCCAGGTGATGTCCATATCCGCCACGGACAATTCTTACAAGCGGGCAGCTGAGATGGCAAATGCCGTTTCGAAAGTATTCCAACAGGAAGTTCGCACGCTCATGAAGCTGGATAACTTGTCCGTGCTGAACTGGGCCGATACGACGAAGCAGCCGGGAGCGATATCGCCTCATCCGACGACGAACATCATAATCGCTTTTATACTGTCAATGATGCTCGGAATCGGTATTGCTTTCGTTCTCGATCTACTGGATAACACGGTTAAAAACGAAGATGACATCAGGGCTCTGCTCGGGATTCCCACATTGGGGGCAATTCCCAAGGCGAAAAGATCCGATCGGCGCAATAAAGGTCAGAACATGAATCTGGCAGGGGGGAAAGGAAATGTCACGCTCGATTCTTAACCGGCATTTAATTGCCGAGCACCCGGCCTCGACGATTTCAGACGCTTATCGCACTCTGAGGGCCAATATTGAATTCTCTAGCCAGGGCGAGGCATTGAAAACCATCTCGGTTACGTCCGCTTTGCCCGGCGAAGGCAAAAGCACGGTCTCGGCTAATATCGCCGTCGCCTATGCCCAGGCGAGCAGGAGAGTGCTGATTATTGATGCGGATCTGCGGAAGCCCGCCCAACATGGGCTGTTCGGGCTGTCCAACCATCACGGATTAAGCTCGGTGCTAACGAAGCGCAGCGGGCTCGACGATGTGATTCAGCGAACGAACATCGATCATCTTGAGGTGCTTACGGCAGGACCCATCCCTTCGAATCCATCTGAGCTGCTGGAGTCGATATCCATGACAGATTTGCTGGAAACGTCGAAGAAACGGTTCGACATCGTTATCATCGATACGCCTTCGGTCATGACTATGTCGGATGCGATGGTCGTGGCCAGCAAGAGCGATGGCGTTGTACTGGTCATAAAAACAGGAAAAGTGAAAAACGAAATCGCGCTAAAGGCAAAGGCTGCGCTGGATTATGGACAAGCAAAGATTATTGGCGCTGTTATAAATAACGTCAGTCGTTAATCGTTGTTGTCATAACCAGCCTGTCATTAGGAAATGTCTCCTGCTCCTCTATCACTGGAGGCTCTCGGTCATGCTGTGGGTTAAGCAACCTTAGACGTTAATCGTCAAGGGTATGACGTGAGGATGGGTTGAATGCCCGCTTCACTATGTTTTATCTGAAAATACGAGCTATGTTTTCTCCAGTCAGAGTAAACATAGCTCGTATTTTTAGCATCATGACAAAACAGACGGACAGAAAAAATGGATGGATAGGGTGAGATCATATGAAAAAAGTGAGAAAAGCGATTATCCCAGCGGCTGGACTCGGTACACGATTTCTGCCCGCAACCAAAGCAATGCCCAAAGAAATGCTTCCAATCGTCGATAAGCCAACCATTCAGTATATCGTGGAAGAAGCGATTGCATCCGGCATCGAAGACATTATTGTCGTCACAGGCAAAGGGAAAAGGGCAATCGAAGATCACTTTGACATTGCCTTCGAGCTCGAGCATTCGCTGGCGGAAAAAGGAAAGCTGGACATTCTTAAGAAAGTTCAGCAATCCTCGAACGTTGAAATTCACTATATTCGTCAGAAAGAGGCGAAAGGGCTGGGGCATGCCGTATGGTGCGCGCGGAATTTTATAGGCGACGAACCGTTCGCAGTGCTGCTCGGCGATGACATCGTTCAGTCTGACGTTCCTTGTACCAGACAGCTTATCGAGCAATATGAGATAACAGGAAAGTCGGTCATCGGCGTTCAGACCGTCGGCTCCGATCAGACGGATCGTTACGGTATCGTGGACCCTCTCGAGAAATTCGGACGTCTTAACAAGGTTAATCGTTTCGTGGAGAAGCCGCCGAAGGGAGAAGAACCGTCGAATTTGGCGATTATGGGCCGATATGTACTTACTCCGGAGATTTTTGATTATTTGGGCAGACACGAAACCGGATCGGGCGGAGAAATCCAACTGACCGATGCGATTCAAAAATTGAATGAAGATGCTGGCGTCTATGCGTACGATTTCGAAGGCATTCGCTACGATGTCGGTGAGAAGCTCGGGTTCATCACGACGACAATCGAATTCGCGCTTCGCAACAGCGAGCTCAGATATACCCTCATCGAAGCGCTTGAGAGAATACTCGAACGAGAGAAAGTGAGTGAGCTTAATGGCACAGCGTTATGATCAGGATGCAATCATGAAGGTATATGAATACGATTCGATCAGGCTTTCACTTCCGAAGGACGGCGATCTTGTTTTCTATACTTTGGTCAAGCGGGTGATCGACATTACGGGCGCGCTGCTTGGGATCCTGTTTTTTTTACCGCTGTTTATGCTCATCGCGCTCCTGATCAAGCTGGAAGACCCGAAAGGGTCGGTGTTCTTCTATCAGACCCGCATTGGCAAAGGCGAGAAGCCCTTCAGAATGTTCAAGTTCCGCTCGATGGTATCGAATGCGGAGGAAAAACTGAAGGACCTGCTGAGCCAGAACGAAATTCAAGGCGCGATGTTCAAGATGAAGGATGATCCGCGCATTACAAAAGTCGGAAAATTCATCCGAAAAACGAGCATCGACGAACTGCCTCAGCTTATCAATGTGCTGATCGGCGACATGTCGCTGGTCGGTCCGAGACCACCGCTTGTAAGAGAAGTGGCGGAGTATACGGAGTACGACAAGCTTCGGTTGACCGTTACTTCAGGCTGTACAGGCCTCTGGCAGGTAAGCGGGCGCAATCAGCTCAGTTTCGAGCAAATGGTCGAGCTTGATTTGAAGTATATACAATACAGAAGCATTGCGGGGGATCTGAAGATCATATTCAAAACCTTCAAGCTCCTTATCGGGGCGAAGGATGCTTTTTAAGATGGGGTGGGAAAAGCGATGAAGAAAATCATGTTTATTACGAACAGGCTCCCATTTCCGAATACGGACGGACGGAAAAACATGCTGCTGCAGTACATCCGTCAAATGAAGGAGATTTATCCTGGCAGCGAGCTTGTAAACTTATCCTTCGTGGACGATGCCAAGTACTTGAAGGACCGCCCGGACGAGATCGACCGGCTGGTTTGCCTTGAGCTGCCGGGCCTGGCCGAGAAGCTGTTCAATATCTTGCTCTATTCGCTGCTCTTAAGAAAATGGCCGCTCCAGGTATCTCTTTATTATTCACGGAAAACACACCGGAAAGTAAAAGATATTATCAAAACCGAGAAGCCGGAATTCATCTTATACGACATGGTGCGGGTAGCAGAATATTTGTCAGACGAACAAGGCCAAAAGGTGCTCAGCTATGATGACCTGTTGTCGCTGCGATATAAGCGGCAGCTCGAATGGTTTCAATACATTCCGTCGATATTCGGAGGCTTCACGGGCAAGCTGCCCGGCGTTATGAAGCGAATGGCGGATATGAAGTTTATCCAGAAATGGCTGATCGACTTCGAAAGCAGGCTGCTTGGCAAGTACGAGAAGCGAGTGGCATCACTCTTCCATCATCTTGTCTTCACCTCGCCGGTCGAAGCGAAAAACTTCCAGAAGCTCACCAGTCACGAATCATGCTACGGCATTCCGATGAAGTTCGAACCGGATCAAACAAGAGGCAATGGACTGCGGCGATACGATCGAAACAAGCTGGTATTCGTAGGGAAGATGGACATCCCGCATAACAGCTCCGCCGTCGTCTACTTCTGCGAGCGGATATGGCCGAGCATCATACGGCAAGCACCTGAGACGACGTTCTACATC
This sequence comes from uncultured Paenibacillaceae bacterium, assembly GCA_963793665.1. Lineage (GTDB taxonomy): Bacteria > Bacillota > Bacilli > Paenibacillales > Paenibacillaceae > Paenibacillus_Z. The sequence continues at coordinate 20,376 of CAWCBD010000029.1, read as the reverse complement.
GTCGGGAAAAATCCGACCGCCCAAGTGTTGGGGCTGCAGGAAATTTACCCGAATGTTGTCGTGACCGGGGCTGTGGATGACGTCAAAGAAGTCGTTGGCGATTCGGCGCTGATGATCGCTCCGATGCTGTTCGGGACGGGCATTAAAACGAAAATCGTCGAGGCCATGTCCTGGGGCGTTCCGGTTGTGACCAATCAGATCGGCATCGAGGGAATCAATGCGAACCATGGAGAGGACTTGTTTGTCTGCAATTCAGACGAGGAAATCGTTCGGAACGTGCTGCTTTTGCTGAACAACGACGAGCTCAACGATAAAGTGTCGCGCAATTCGGTCCGCTACGTGGCCAGTCATTTCAGCAGTTCTGCGACCCTTAAAAACATGGAGCTGATTCTATCATAGTGTCCAATATCGTCAGCCCTGCAAAAGCCTCCATCGTTCGAAAGCTGATTATCGTACTGTTTCTCTTCTCGATCGCGTTCATCTCGTACGATAGTTTGCCGTATTTCCACTTTTCGGTGTACCGGCCGCTTTCCATGTTTTCGATGTTTGCCGCCTCGGCTTTGCTGCTGTTTACCGGATACCGATTCAAAACGGGAGATTATTTTTTACTGGCGTACGCGATGTACAGCATCGGACATTCCTTGGTCGTATCCATCGGCTATGAAGACTTGGGCAGCAGCTTCAAGCATGTGATTACGCTGTTGTTCGGCCTATCTATGTACCGAACGTCGGTTTATATTGCTCAGCAGACGAAAGAGGATCCCGCTTTGATCGGATGGATCGCCAAAAGCTTGATGGTCGCTTTCGTGCCGCCGCTTGCTGCAGGCTTTCTTCAGCTGGTGGATTCATTTTTCGTCCACAGCGGATTCTCCGGTGGCGATCACCGGGTTGTTCTCGGAGAAGGTGTACAAGGGCAGGATTCAACTGCTCTCGGGCGAGCCTTCCTGGGGCGCCATTCATATGCTGAGCGGCGGGCTCCTGATGCTCTACCTGTTCAAGCAAGGCTATCGCAAGCAGCTGCCGCTCCTAATCGGCACTGCGGTGCTAACGGTGCTGTCGTTCTCGGCCTATGCCTACAGCGTATTGCTCGTCGCGCTGCTGATCTATTTGCTTATAACGAATAAGAACCGCGGAAAAATGATGCTCGTGCTGGCAGGATGTCTGCTTGTCGTCGTGGTCGGCGTTCCTTTCCTGCTCGAGACATTTCACGTCAGCGGCTACTTCACGGATCGCTTTCAATTTAATTTCGCCCATTTGATCGCAACGGACAATTCCATGTTCGTTCGGGTCTTTTTCCCGGCGATCGGATTCATCGAGTTTGCGCATCACCCAATTTTCGGCGTGGGAGGCGGCTTTTATTATAGGGAATTTGCAGGACTCTTGCTCAAGCATTTCAGCGATGGGCTGATATTTACGGAAGTGTCCGATCTCGTTTTCAACCGTCCGGAAATGGCGACGTCGCGGAACTTGCTGTCAAAGATATTTGCCGAGGAAGGTTTGGTCGGCGCCATACTGATGTTCGGCTTCATGGCAACGATCTTAAAGAGTGCTGAGGGGAACTCGTACGCAAAATTCGCTTTTGCGCTATCCGTTTCGCTCATCATGAATTTCGATTCCTATTCCTTCGTGAACTTTTGGCTGTTAATCGGGTTCATTCGCGGCGGCTTCTTCGATGGACTGCCGGCTGTACAGGAAGCTGGATTGGATACGCAGAGCATGAAGGGAATGAAACGAATCGCATGAAAATCGTGGTTGTAAACAGTCTTTATACGCCGCATATCATTGGCGGCGCTGAAATTTCGACGCAAATTCTGGCGGAAACACTCGTCCCCGCAGCCGAAGTTCACGTGCTGACGGTAGGGAGTCAGAAACGGAGCGCCGGTGTAATGTCGGAGGTGATTAACGGGGTAACCGTGCACCGCTTGCCTTACAACAATCTATATTGGATCGGCGAAGGGAACAATGCCGGGACGCTTAAGAAAATCTGCCGGCGATTGATCGATCTGTACAATCCGGTTCAGATCCGGGATGTTCGCAAGCTGCTGAAAAAGATCAGCCCAGATCTGATTCATACCCAAAATTTATCCGGGTTCGGCGCAGCGATTTGGACGGCGGCGGAGGCGGGCGTGCCGATCGTGCATACGCTCCGGGATTATTCGCTCCTCTCGCCGGTCAGCTCGCCAATCGAAAACCCGGCGATGGCGCGGATGTATCACTTGAGCTCACTCGGCGTCAGCAAACGGGTGTCCGCGGTTGTCGGCATCTCTTCGCATATTCTGAAGCGCCATACGGATGCCGGGCTGTTCCCGAATGCGGTCAAGCTGGTCATTCCGAACGTCGTGGACGGCGGTATCGCCGGCGCTCCGAAAGATTTCAACCGCAAGCCGCTTCGTATCGGCTATTTCGGAAGAATTGAGTCCGAGAAAGGCGTCCTCGAGCTGGTCGAAGCGGTCCATTCTCTCCCGCGTGAGATGGTGGAACAGGTTATCATCTGCGGCGAAGGGGGCTTACGGCAAAAGCTCGTAGAGCTCTGCCGCAGCGACAACCGCTTCGTGTTTACCGGTAAAGTTACGCCGAAGGAAGCGCGCAGCTTCATGGCGAAGGCTGACGTCACGTTCGTTCCCTCGATTTGGGAGGAGCCGTTCGGCCGGGTGATCATCGAATCCTACCAAGTCGGCACGCCCGTATATGCTTCGGCCGTAGGAGGCATTCCGGATGCCGTCTGGAATCCGGCTGACTTCCTGTTCAAGCCGGGGAGCGCGGACGCGATCAAGGAGAAAATCTCGGCGTTTTACGACTTGTCGGGCGACGAGAAAAGAAACATTCAAGCGCAATGCCTGCAGCATTGCAGCGGGTTTACAAAGGGTTCGCTGCTGGATAACCACCTTGCTCTCTATACACGAATATCGAAATCAGGCAGCCATGCATACACGTTAGCAGCCGCAAACGGGAGGTCGTGAGAATGGGAAAGCCGACCGTTTATATGTGGCCCAAGACAAGCCCGCACAATAAATACAGCGAACTGCTTGCCAGCTCGATCGAGCAAAACGGCCTGCAGGTCGAGCATTACGACCGTGAGGCGATGTTCAAGCCCGGCAGGGGAGATATCGTGCACCTGCACTGGCCGAGCAACTCGTATACGGCGTCGGTCTTCCCGCTGACGATCGTGAAGTCGCTGTTTTTCGCCTTGCTGCTGCTCTATTTCAGATGCAGGGGCGTGCGGTTGTTCTGGACGGTTCACAACGTCTGGCCGCATACGGGCAAGACGCGCTGGGACCGCCTGATGCGCAAGTACATTTTGACCGTCTGTCATGAGGCCTTCGTTCTGAGCGAGACGGTGAAGGGGGAGGTAGCCGCAACGTTCGGCGTGCCTGCAGACAAGCTTGTTGTTACCCTGCACGGTCACTATGTGGATGCCTACGAAAGCAAAGGCACGGATATCCGCAAGCGATTCGGCATTTCCCCGGATAGCTTCCTGTTCTTGTTTATCGGCCGGATCAATCCTTACAAAGGGGTCGATAAACTCGTCGAAGCGTTCTCGTCGCTCAAGCTGGAGTCCTGTGACCTGCTTATCGCAGGGCATGTCGATTCGGGGTACAGTCTCGATTACATCGACCAGGCCAATAACGGCAAGATCCGGATTTATCCGCAGTTCGTGGATGACCATGAACTTGCTGATTTTTTGGAGGCAGCTAATGTGATCGTACTTCCATACAAACAAATTTCGACATCGGGGAGCGCGATTCTTGCTCTTTCCCACAAGAAGCCGGTCGTCGCGCCCAGATTGGGGGCGCTCGGCGAATATGTATCCGATGGATGCGGCATTTTGTACGATCCCGACGATCCCGACGGTTTGAGCAAAGCCCTCCGAGTGTCCATGAATATGGACGTAAAGGAAACGGAGATGCACATCGCAGCGAAGCTCAGGGAACTGGATTGGGGCCGGATAGCCGGTAAAATGATACAGGTCTACGGTACGAAGCGGTACGAGGTGAACGCATGAAAGCAACAGTGGCAATTTGTACGCATAATCGGGCAGCGGACGTGAAAGAAGCGCTTCTAAGCCTGCTGCAGCAAAGCTTTAACGGTTCCTACGAGGTGATCGTGGTCGATAATCGTTCCACCGATCATACCAAAGAGACCGTTCAGGAATTCCAGAAGATGGTCGATATCCCGATTATCTATCTTTACGAAGAACGGCTTGGGCTTTCCGTCGCCCGGAACCGCGCCATTCGCGAAGCTTCCGGCGAGTACGTGCTCTTCCTGGACGACGACGCGATAGCCTCCAAAGAATGGATCGGCGGCATTGTCGATTTGTTCGACCACGATTCGCGAATCGGCTGCGTAGGAGGCAAAATCGAGCCCGCTTGGGAAGGAAGCGCCCCGCAGTGGCTGCCCGCGGAAAATCGAACGCTCTATACGATTTTGGATTATTCGGACGAAATCGTGGAAATGCGCAGGCCTGCCATTCCATTCGGCGCCAACGTGGCCTTCCGCAAATCGGTATTCGATTCAATGGAAGCCTTCCGGGAGGATCTCGGCAGAGTAGGCAGCAATTTGCTGTCCAGCGAGGAGGCCGAGCTGATCGAACGGATCCGTGCCCGGTATACGGTCTTTTACACGCCTCACGCTTCGGTGCTGCATAAGATTCCCCGCAGCCGGATCAGCCGAAAGTGGCTGCTCAGGCGGATTTATTGGCAGGGGGTCAGCAGTGCAGTCTCTTCGAAGAAGAAAGCGGGGATCTTGATGAAATCGCTCGTGAAGATGCCTTTGTTCGTCCTTCTCACTGTCGTATTCGCGTACGACAAACGCAAAATTTTCCGCAATATCAGCAAAATATCATACAGCAACGGACAGCTTCGCGGTGTGCTGAAGATGTATCAGTGAAGCGAATATGCGGTTTAAGGATGTCGAATCTATGATCAGTCTACAAGCCGTTAAAAAAAGATTGACCGGGCGCGGAGCGTTTCAAACGATCCTGCATACAAGCGCCGCCAATCTTTTGATTATGATCGTAAGCACGTTGACCTCCATTGTAACGGCTCGATTGTTCGGAGTGTCGGGAAAGGGAGAATTTTCTGCAATTCTGTTTTGGCCGACTTTACTGGCGGGTCTTGTCAGCTTCGGGCTTCCGACTTCCCTCATTTTCAATATGAGGACGAACGCGGGCAAAGCAGCCGAATACGTCAGGGCAGGCTTTCTGTTCCAAATTCCCGTCAGTCTCATTGTCGGCATCATGGCGTGGATCTATCTTCCAATCTGGCTTGGGCAATATTCGGAGGCCGTGATTCAAGTCGCCAGATGGTATACCGTTCTGACACTGCCGATGCTGCTTGCCGTTAATTTACTTGCGGCACTAACGCAAAGCCTAGATAAGTTCAGCCTGTATAACGGTTTGCGGCTGTACGTCCCGCTGAGTAACCTGGTCGGTTTGCTGGTGCTTTGGTCGATCGGCAAATTGACGATCCCGTACGCGTCATTCGCCTTTTTCGGCACCAGCCTGATGGTCATCGTCTGGTCGCTGTACCAGCTGCGCCGCGAATTAACCTTTAACTGGTTCAAACCGTTCGCGGACAGCATTGTGTTCAAGTCGCTGTTCGGCTATGGCGGAAGGGTGTTCGGCGTCGAGCTGCTCGGGACGTTGTACTCGCAGTGCGACAAGCTCATCATCTTATCGCTGCTCAGACCGAAGGATTTCGGTCTGTATACGGTCGTCTATACGTTGTCCCGTGTGTTCAATGTCGTTCAGATGGCCATCTCGAACGTGATTTTCCCGAAGATAACCGGCATGGACAAGGACAAAATCATCGCAACGGTCGGCAGAGCGTTCCGGCTCTCGTTCCTGCTCATGACCGCAGCGGTCATTCCGGGCATGATTATCGGCCGTTTCTTGCTGGGCCTCCTGTTCGGCGCGCAGTTTCTGGAAGCAGGCAACGCGTTCTACCTGCTCTCCCTGGAATGCATTCTAGGCGGCGGATCGTGGATTCTCGCCTCGTCCTTCAATGCTATGGGCCGACCTGGACTTGTGGTTATCCGGCAGGCGGTCGCCCTTGTAATAACGGTCGGATTATTCTTCGTCTTTACGCCGCTGTACGGGCTGAACGGCATTGCATTTGCCCTGCTGCTCGGCGCGGTCATCCGGATCGTCATTACGATTGCGGCCATGCGGATCGTTTTCAAGGTGAGAGTCGCCGACATTCTGTTTGACAAAGACGATATCCGCTTTCTATTCAAGCGGTTATCGCGAAGCATGCCATCCTAAGAATGGAATGAAGTGAAGTGAAGTGAAAAATGTGCTTGCGGCCGCAAGGGCCGATAGGAACCAAAGAAAGAGAAGTGTCAGGGATTATGCCAAATACGGCTACCGCCTTCTGCTCGGCATGCTGTTCAGGAGTAAGGTCGACCGATGCGGGAAGCTGCTGCGGGTAGCCGGCGGCGTGAGAGTCTCGAAGGCCAAGCAGGCCAAGCTCATCATTGGCGACAACGTCCTGCTGTTTCGGAACACCGGCTTTTACTTGGATTCCAGTGAAGCGGTTATCGAAATCGGCGACCATACCTTCATTAATCGAAGAACCGAGATCATTTGCAAGAAGCATGTGAAAATCGGTAGCCACTGCGCAATCTCCTGGGATGTCACCATCATGGATACTGACATTCACCGCATCGAGGGGATGGCGGAAACGAAGCCGACCATCATCGAGGACAATGTATGGATCGGCAGCAAGGCAATTATCTTGAAGGGCGTTACGGTCGGCAAAGGCGCAGTCGTTGCGGCCGGGTCGGTCGTGTCGAAGGACGTGCCTGCCTATACGCTCGTAGCCGGGGTTCCGGCAAAGCCGATCAAAGAGAACATCAAGTGGCACATATGACGGGATTGAATGATTGGTTTGTGCAAACCTATGGTTTGCGCAGCATTCATTCTAAATGATTGGTTTGTGCAAACCTATGGTTTGCGCAGCATTCATTCTAAATGATTGGTTTGTGCAAACCTATGGTTTGCGCAGCATTCATTCCAAAAGAGAAGATATACCCACATGGAGAAGGAGACGGATGGATTGATGGAAACCGTACAGTTCGCTCACCCGATGGATGAGCTCAAAAACCGGCTTCGGCACATTTTGAACGTGATCCCGCCCCATTCCAAGATTTATTACATCGATTATCCGGTGCATGGCAACGGCGGCGACCTGTTGATTATGAAAGGGACCGAAGTTTTTTTCAAGGATCATCGCATCCACGTCCAGGCGCGGTACAGCGTATTGGATTTCCCGGATGGTTTAGCCATTCCGAAGGATCATATCATCGTCTTGCATGGCGGCGGAAATTTCGGCGACTTGTATCCGGCGCACCAGAAGCTGCGTGAGAAAGTCGTGTCCGATTATCCCGGTAATCGCGTGGTCATGCTTCCCCAGACGATTTTCTACAAGAACGAAGCCGAATTCGACCGGACGGCAGCAGTATTCAACCGTCATACGGACCTGCATCTATATGTCCGCGATACGTTGTCGCAGGAAATGGCGCAGGCCAAGTTCAAGACATGCAATGTCTATTTGTCCCCGGACATGGCGCATCAGCTGTGGCCGATTCGCAGCAAGAACATGCCGGGCAAGGAGCTGCTCTGTTTTCTCCGGACCGATATCGAGAAGACAGCGGAGCAGGAGCGGCTGGAAGCTTCGGGCAATGGCGATTATCTAGACTGGTCGACGCTCTTTAACGGGGTCGAGCATAAATCGATCCGCGTCTTCGGCAAAATGCTGCAAAAGGGCAGCGGCAAACTGCCGCTAAGCAAGTTCTGGGGGAAGTACACCGATTACCTCGTGAACAAGGCGGTCAATCGGTTTAGCGACTACAGGACCGTACAGACTTCAAGGCTTCACGGTCATATTCTGTCTTGTCTCATGGACAAGCCCAACATCCTGCTCGATAACTCGTACGGCAAGAACGCCAGCTACTACCGCACATGGACCGGAGGCATAACGTCAGCGAAATTAATGGCGGAGCCAACGGGAAAATAGAATGGAGGAATGGTATGAAAATCGTACTTCTGTCAGGTGGATCGGGAAAAAGGTTGTGGCCGCTGTCGAACGACTCCCGTTCGAAACAGTTTCTGAAAATTCTCAAAAACGGCGATAACCGATTAGAGTCCATGATACAGCGGGTTTGGGGTCAGCTAGAGGATGCTGATTTGCGGAGGGACACCTACGTGGCGACAAGCAAGCCTCAGGTCGAAATGATTTACAGCCAATTGGGCAATGAAATCAATCTGATCGTAGAACCGGAAAGACGGGATACGTTTCCTGCCATCGCGCTTGCGGCAACGTATTTGTATTCGATCGAAGGCGTGAGTCTGGGAGAAACGATTGTCGTGATGCCCGTCGATCCATACGTCGAAAATTCATTCTTCGAGGCACTGAAGCAGCTGGAGTATGTGCTTGACCATTCCGACGCCGACCTGGCCCTCATGGGTGTAAAGCCGACGTATCCATCAGAGAAATACGGTTATATCCTTCCGAAGGCGGAAGCCGGCGTCGATCGGCCGTTCATGGAAGTTCACAGCTTCCGAGAGAAGCCCCGCAAGGAAGAAGCGGAGGAATTGATTCGCCGGGATGCGCTTTGGAACTGCGGCGTGTTCGCATTCAAGCTGGATTTCCTTATTAATATCCTGATCGCGAACGAAATGCCGATTCAGTACGATGAAATGCTGAAGCAGTATGGCAAGCTTCCCAAAATCAGCTTCGATTACGAAGTGGTGGAAAGAGCGAACCGGATTTCCGCCGTTCGCTATGACGGACCATGGAAAGATCTGGGCACCTGGAATACGCTGACCGAGGAAATCGAAACCTCGGTAATCGGCAAAGGCATCATTACGGAAGATTCCATTAATACACATGTCATTAACGAGTTGGATATCCCGATTACGCTGATGGGCCTGTCCGATGTCATCGTGGCGGCAAGTCCAGACGGCATTCTGGTCGCGGACAAAGCGTCGAGCCCGATGATCAAGGAAGTCATGAAGCATTCGGATCAGCGTCCGATGTACGAGGAGAGACGATGGGGCCGTTATCGTGTGCTGGATTACATCAAGTACCCGGACGGCAGGGAAGTGCTCACTAAACGCATTTTCATTTCGGCCGGCAGCAATTTGAGCTACCAATACCACAGCCTCCGGGACGAGGTATGGACGGTCATCTCCGGAAACGGAGAGATGATACTGAATGAACACCGCTTCTCCGTGAAGGAAGGCGATGTCCTCTCGATTCCGAAGGATAACAAACACAGCCTGCGGGCGGAAACGGATATCGAAATCATCGAAGTCCAAACCGGATCGCAGCTCATCGAAGAGGATATCGTAAGGCTCGAGCTTGATTGGAGCGAAATCATTCAACTTTGCAGAGTATAAATTAACGAAAACGCTAGGATTATGCTTACGATGCCGCGTTTTCTCCGAAAACTCTTAGATTATGCTTACGATGCTGCGTTTTCTCCGAAAACGCTTAGGAGCTGAAATTATGAATATTACAGTCATCGGCACTGGTTATGTCGGGCTCGTGTCGGGGATCTGCTATGCGGAACTCGGCAATCACGTTGTCTGCGTCGACAAGGACCTGCCCAAAGTTGAAACCTTGCAAAACGGGGGCATCCCGATTTATGAACCCGGCCTGCAAGAACTTTCGGTCAAGAATATGGCTGCCGGAAGGCTGAGCTTCACAAGCGATTTGAACCAGGCGGTTAAGCAATCGGACATTGTCATTCTTGCGGTCGGGACGCCTTCTCTGCCAAACGGAGAGGCGAATCTGTCTTATATCGATCAGGCGGCCGTCGAGATCGCGCAAGCGATGAACGGGTATAAAATCATTGCCGTGAAAAGCACCGTGCCCGTCGGAACGAACGAACGCGTGAGGAATCTGATTCGGAGCCGGACTGTCGAGCGGTTCGACAGTATCTCGCTGCCGGAGTTTTTGCGGGAGGGTTCGGCCGTACAGGATACGCTTCATCCCGACCGGATTGTGATCGGCGCCGATTCCCAAATCGCCGCTGAAACGATCGCAGAGCTGCATCGGCCGCTGACGGAGCAAATCGTCGTGACGGACATCCGCAGCGCGGAGATGCTAAAATACGCCTCCAATGCTTTTCTGGCGACGAAAATATCGTTCATCAATGAAATCGCGAACATTTGCGAGAAGGTCGGTGCCGACGTCACCCGTGTCGCAGAAGGCATGGGGTACGACAAACGGATCGGCTCAGCGTTTCTTAAAGCCGGGATTGGCTATGGCGGCTCCTGCTTCCCGAAGGATACGAGAGCGCTGATCCAAATCGCGGGACACGTCGATTATGAATTCAAACTGCTTCGCGCGGTCGTAGAAGTGAACCAGGATCAGCGGATGAGCATCATCCGGAAGCTGGAAACGATATTCGATGGAGAGCTGCAGGGTAAGACGATCGCCGTCTGGGGGCTTGCCTTCAAGCCGAATACCGATGACGTCCGGGAATCACCGGCGCTGGAGATCATACAATATTTGGTCCGGAGCGGGGCTCGCGTGAAGGCCTACGATCCGATCGCCATACGAAACTTCCAAAGCATGTACGGGGATAACGGCGTAATATGGTGCAACGATGCATTGGAGGCCGCGACGGGTGCGGACGCGTTGTGCCTGCTGACGGAATGGGACGAATTCGTTCATGTGGACCTCAAAATGCTGCAAACGATACTAAGAAAACCGATTTTGATCGACGGACGGAACGTATTCAAGGAAGAAGATTTGGCAGAAACGTCATTCATCTATTATTCCATCGGCCGGCCGCGTTTGAACCAAGGGGCCAAGGAGGAAATGTCAGCCCTGAGCGATTGAAGGGGCAAAAAAGGAGAAAATTGTGAAAAGGAAATTAGCGTATCTATTGGCATACGGGATGTTCGTATGTCTGATTCCGACACATGTTTTGGGAGATGGCATTTCGCCTACCTATGAAATTGAAGTCGATTCCCTTCAGAATTGGAACGCAGTCTACAAACATTCGGATTCGCTGAAGCTGCAGAACAATCCGGGCAATGCCCTGGATTCGACGCTCGTGAAGCCAAGCGGCGTTTCCGGCGAATACATGGTCTACCAGGCTAAAGAGAAAAGCTTATTTCGTTCCTTTTCGATTTACGCTTACACGGCAGGTCATAAATACGTCCATCCAACCATTTCGATATCCGGCGACGGAAAGACTTACAAGAAGATCACGCCGGACATCCATGAAAGCGGCGGGAACAGCGTCGTGTATGAGTCGAGGGGCTTTCCGAGGAACACGAAATATTTGAAAATTACCTTTCAAGGCAAAAGCACCGACCAATCGCCTTCGATAGGGAAGGTCGTGCTCAACGGTCCTTCGAACGTAGATGCCAGCGTTCCATCGGGAACGGTTCCTTACGGCAGCATGATCTTGCTGAACAGAGGAGAAGCGGGAGAAACGGTATACTATACGACCGACGGCAGCGATCCGCGGTTTTCGCTAACCCGCAAGCATTACTACTCTCCAATTCCGGTGCTTGGCAATCTAGAGTTGAAGACGACAGCCGTAAACCATTCGGGCTCGGGCAAGTCGGCGGCCGGCATGGTTTCGACCTACCTGTACGCCCCGGCCTCCACGGCCGCCGCGCCTGTCGGTATGGTCGATTCGCTGGATAATTTCAAACAAATGGCCAGCCGTTCCAATCTGTATATCACCAAGAACACCCCCGGTTTCTTCGACAACGACGGGGGCCGAGTAACGCGCTCCACCACGGAGCCGGGCAGTATCGTTTACCATACGGATTACGATATTCGTTCCTTCACGGTCTACAGCAGCTTCTTTACGGGAGTTCCGGTCGAAGCCCAAAGGTTCTTCGTATCGCCTGACGGCAAAAAGTATACGGAGATTTCTGCGCAAGCGGGACCGGCTGGCTATCAGCAAAGCAATTGGCAGCCGTACGCATATGACGTTTCATCAACGCCCGCGCATACGCGGTTTTTGAAAATCATGCTGGTCGGATCTGCCAAAGCCTGGTCACCACAGATCTCCAAGGTTGTGATTAATCAAAACACGGCCTCCGTAGAGCTGGTTTCATCCCAAACCGACGGGGCGGTCGAGACCGAATTGTCGACGAAAACGCAGGACGCGCGCATCTATTACCGTTTGAACAAGGGACCCGGTTTTCTGCCCTACGGAGCGCCGCTGCAGCTTACAGGCTATAACGTCGTGGAAACGTACGCGGTCAAGGAAGGCATGATGCCGAGCCCGATTCGTAAATTCACGGTTAATTCCAGCAGTGATGTCGTGGTCGATAAGTATGGTCAGATGAAGAATTGGAATTTCGCCGGCAAGGTGACGAGTGACACGGAATTGGCTTCGGACACCGAAGCGGATGAAGCTTATTACGACAGCCTTCAGCCACCTGCTGATCGCGACAATTACGGCGGACTAGCCGGCAGCGCTGAGAAAAATGGCTTGGAAGCGAAAGGTTATTTCGCAATCCAGCAATTGGACGGCCGCAAAGTCATGACGACGCCGAACGGGGATCTCTATTTCAGCCTGGCAGTGAACGGCATCACGCCTCATGAAACGTATACGAAGGTAACGGGACGGGAGCAGAAGTTCGAATCCATTCCTCCGTACGAGGGCGGTTTTAAGCGCGCTTTTATCGGGAAGGACAACTTCTCCTTCTATATGGCCAATATTTACCGCAAGACTGGCGTTTTCCCCACCGAGCATTCCGTCTATTCGGAAGCGGTATCGCGGCTTCAAAAATGGGGCTTTAACGGCATAGGCAACTATTCGCCCGAGAAATACGGCGAAGCGGGCAAAATGCCTTATGTAAGGATGCTTCCGCTGAACAGCATGAGCTGGGCCAAGCTGGACGGTATTTCGATCTTCGATATCTTTGCGCCGAATGCCGAGGCGAAGATCGACGACGCGTTCAAAAAAACGCTGACGCCGCATAAGGACGACCAGATGCTGATCGGGTACTTCATCGACAACGAATTTGATTTTCATAAATTTTATTCCAACGTACCGAAGCTGAAGGCGAGCTCGGCCGCCATCAAAGGGAAATTGGTCCAGACGCTGAGGGATAAATATCAAACTGTCGACGCCTTCAACGCCGCCTGGAAAACGAAGTTCAACTCGTTCGAAGACATGAACGAAGCCGAACTGCCGATAATAACGTCGGCGTCTTGGCGCGACATGGACGATTTTTTCGCTTATTACCTGGATACGTTTTTTGGGACCGTTTCGCGGATCTATCGCAAATACGATCCCAATCATCTGCTGCTCGGAGACCGGTGGATTACGACGTCCTTCCATAACAAGAAATTCCGGGAACCGCTCGCCGAAGCGGAAGGCAAATACGTCGATGTCATCAGCATCAACTATTATACCTATAAGATTGAGACCGACCTCTTGGAGGATGTCTACACGAAATCGGGCGGCAAACCGATCCTGCTCAGCGAATTCGGGTATGGCACCGGTGAGCAGGGACTGAAGCCTCTTCTTCCGAATTCGGCGTCGAACCAGTTCCAGAGAGGGATGCGTTACCGGAATTATGTGGAGAACGTCGCCACCCTGCCTTACATTGTCGGCGCGCATCTGTTTAATTACGTGGATCAAGCCGGTCTTGGCAGATACTGGCAGGGCGAATGGGGAGAACATTACAACTCCGGGCTCGTAAACGTCGCGGATCGGCCCTATAAGGATTATCTGCAGGGCATCATGGATACGAACAACGATATCTACAAGCTGATTCTCGGGGAACGGCCGAAATTTTACTATGATTTCAGCAAAGGGTGACGAGTGATTTGATCGATTCGAACGGCAACAATCTTGTTTTCTTGCTTTGCACGCCCAGAAGCGGAAGCTCGTTGGCTACGGTGATGCTCCAAAATCACAGCAAAATGTTCGCGACGCAGGAAATGTGGTTTCTGATGAGTCTGGTTGACCTGCAATCGCCGCAGCGCAAGGCATACGGCGGAACAGGCATCGTATCCCAATTTTTCAACGGCGTCCTTCCGCATGAAACCTTCGAAGACGCATGCAGGGCATTCGCGCTTCAGGTATATAACGGCTTGCTGCAAAGCAGCGCAGGAGCGGAGCTGGTTATCGACAAGTCGCCCCGGTATTACTATCTGCTGGAATTTTTAGACGCGCTGTTTCCGCATTCCAGGCGGATCTGGCTCATCCGGAACCCGTTCTCGGTGCTCGCCTCTTATAAGAAGGTGAACCAGCAAAGAGGCGTAGGCTTCGATTTGACGGAAGGCCTGCGCAATCCGGGCTTCGATATGAAAATTGCCGACCTTACTGTCGGGTTGTTCCGGTATTATCATTATTTCGCCAAAGATAACCCGTACGCGCACCGGCTGCATTACGAAAGACTGGTGGCGGATCCCAAGGCGCAATTATCGGAGGTTTGCCGGTTTCTCGGCTGCGATTACGAAGTGGGAATGGAAACGTACGGGAACTTCATGAACTCCGCCAAGTCCGACTTCTACTTCAGCATGGGCGTAGGCGATCCGTTCGTGGCGAACCATACGGAACCCAATCAGGAATCCGTCGCCATCTGGAAAGAGGTATTGGACAAGCGGGAGATCGAACTGTACGGCCGTGCGCTCGGGGCGCGAATCTTTCACGATCTGGGGTATGCCGAGCAGCTGGACGAGGCTGAGAAGCTGACGGGCGTACGCTTCGAGATGGAGCCCGATACAGAGCTGCTCGCGCTGCGCGCCAAGCAATTGGCGGATGCGACGGGCTGCAGATGGGAAGAGGGTTATGCGCTGAAATCCGAAACCGCCGCAGGAAGAAGCTTGGCGCCTTGGGAGCAGCAATTCGTTCCGGCTGACAGGTCCCGCCCGGACAATACGCTTCAGCTGCAGATGACTGTGCGCGCGCTTGAGAAGCGTCTGGAGCTCGGTGCCAGGGAGCAGCGGAATTTAAAATCGCAGCTGGATGCCATGAACCGAAAAATCACCCGGTTGAAATCGCTGATTCCCTTCGGCAGCCGGCTCTCGTCCCTGGCGTCGACCTACTTGACCGGCGGCGGGGGGAAGAAATGAGCGCCATTGCCGGCCTGCTCAGGTTCGACGGACAGCCTGCCGGGTTCGCGGACGGCAGCGGCATGATGAAAGTCATGGAGCAGTACGACGCCGATGATGTCCGAACCTGGACGGACGGTCCCGTGTTTCTCGGCTGCAGGTCCAAATGGATTACGCCCGAGTCCGTAAACGAACGGCTGCCTTATTACGATCCAACGTATAGGCTGGCGATCGCAGCGGATGCCATTATCGACAATCGCCGGGAATTGTTTGACCTGCTGCAGGTTCGTCCTGCTGATCGCGCCGGCATGACCGACAGCGAGCTAATCTTGCTTGCTTACCGGAAATGGGGGCGGGAAGCGCCGGAGCATCTGGTCGGCGATTTCGCCTTCGTCATCTGGGATGAACAGGAGCGGCTCCTCTTCGGCGCGCGGGACTTGTTCGGTAACCGCTGCCTGTATTATCATCGCGATGCCCGGCGTTTTGCATTCGGAACGACGATCGCGCCCTTGTTTGCACTGCCGGATGTCGTGAAGGAGCTTTACGAGCCTTGGCTCGCGGAATTCATGGCCATTCCGGAAATGTACGAATCCACAGATGTCGGCTCCACGCCGTACCGGCATATTCATCAAGTGCCGCCGGCGCATACGGTTACCGTCTCGGACGGACGAGTCTCGCTCTCCGCTTACGGCTCCCTCGAGCCGAAGGAGATGCTGCGGCTCAAATCCGATCGCGAATACGAGGAGGCGTTCCGGGACGTATTCGACGAAGCGGTAAGGTCCAGGCTCCGGACGCATCGCCAGGTGGCGGCGACGTTAAGCGGCGGCCTGGACTCGGGAGCAGTCGCCAGCTTCGCGGCTCGCGCTTTGCGGGAAGAAGGGAAATCACTGCATACCTACAGCTATGTCCCGACTCGCGATTTTGCCGATTGGACACCTTCAAGCGCGATGGCCGACGAGACCCGATTCATTCAAGCGACGGTTCGCCATGCGGGAAACATCTCGGAGCGGTATATGGACTTCGAAGGGGTCAGTCCGATGTCCCAGGTGGACGATTGGCTGGACATCCTTGAGACGCCCTATAAGTTTTTTGAGAATTCGTTCTGGCTGAAAGGGATGCACGAGCAGGCAGGTCAGCAGGGAGCAGGCGTCCTGTTAACCGGAGCGAGAGGGAATTTCACGGTCTCGTGGGGACCTGCCGTTTATTATTACGCGGAGCTGCTAAGGAAGCTGAAATGGCAGCAATTCATGCGCGAGTTTCGTCTGTACAGTGCCAATAAAGGATTCGGCAGAAAGCGCCTCATATCCATTATTTGCAAAGAGGCCTTCCCTATCCTCGCCAAACGTTCGAACGCGGGCGGCGGGACCGACATTCCGACGATGCTGATCCATCCCGATTTTGCCAGGCGGACCGACGTGTTCGCCAAGCTTCGGGAGAAGGGGATCGGCGTGAACGGCTCCCTGATCACCGATCCGCTGGAGCTTCGGATGGAAAAGCTGAAGAGCTTGCCTGTCGGCAACAAGAACGGCGCATCGGCAACCAAATTGTCCTTGCGCTATGGCGTATGGGAACGCGATCCGACCTGCGATCCCAGGGTCGTTCGCTTCTGCTTCTCGGTGCCGGTGGAGCAATATGTTCAAAACGGCTTGGACCGCGCGCTGATCCGGAGGGCGACGAAGCATTATTTGCCCGACGAAGTACGGCTGAATCAGCGCGTACGGGGCGTACAGGGAGCCGACTGGGTACACCGCATCATTCCCGGTTGGAAATTACTCGAGTGTGAGCTGCGGCAGCTTTGCGACGATCCCGTCGCGGCAGCTTATCTCCATGTCGACCGGATCAAGGAAGCCGTTTTGCGGCTCAGCGGGGAACCGCGTCCGGAGCAGGCTTTCCAGCCGGAGATGAGAATGATGATGCGGAGCCTGATCATATACCGGTTCCTGAAACGAATGCAGTGACGGGAAATTACTGAAGGGAGGTGAGAAAATGACAAACCAAGCGAAAAAAGAATGGATGGTTCCGACATTGGAATCCCTTGAGGTAAGTGAAACGATGTATGGCAAAGGCAACACGTCGATCGACTTCGTTACGACAGACGATATGGACATCTACAGCCCGTCCTAAGTTTTCTTACCTCTTCACTTATACCTTTATGCGTCCTTATACAGTCCCCTAAGGATTGTATAAGGACAATACATTACGGCGAAAGGGGTGAAAAGCATGCTATCTGTGGTGCAGCAAACCATATATAAGGCCTTCGGCTTACGGATTTCAAGCGAAATTCCGCTGCCTGAGCTTCCCGTATCCGTTGATGCGGAAGAACGCGCAAGTGCGGACATCGTCATTGAAGCGGGCGTTCCGGACCGATTATGGGGCCAACTGGAGTCCGCCGGCAGCAATTTTGCGCGCATCGATAACCGGTTTCTGTTTCTTATTCCGGAGACGGCCTTTTATTGCATCGAGGATGGACGCAAAATTACGGTTTCTCCTCTTGCGGGAGCGGATCCGGAGAAAGTCCGCGTGTACTTGCTGGGCACCTGCATGGGTGCGCTGCTGATGATTCGTAATACACTGCCTTTGCACGGAAGCGCGGTCGAAATCGACGGCAAAGCGTATGCCTTCCTTGGCGATTCGGGAGCGGGGAAATCGACGCTCGCGGCTGCTTTTGTAAGCAGGGGGCATCGGCTTATAAGCGACGACGTCATTGCGGTTACCCTGGCGGGCGGCGGTGGAATGCCTATGGTTGCGCCATCCTATCCGCAGCAGAAGCTGTGGCAGGAAAGCCTCGATCATCTTGGTATGAGCATGGAGCAAGGGAATTATCGGCCGGTTTACCGGGAAACCGCGAAATACGCCGTGCCGGTGGCCACCCGGTTTTGCGACAGGGAAGTCCCGCTTGCGGGAGCGTTCGAGCTGGTAAAGTCGCAGACGGAAGCTGTCAGCGTTAGACCCTTGCCGAATCTCGAACGGCTTCGCGTCATGCTGCTTCATACGTACCGGAACAGACTGATTCACCGTCTCGGGCTGGAGCAATGGCATTTCAAGATTTCGGCGGGCATAGCCGAGCAAATGAAGGTGTATCAATTAAACAGGCCGCTTGAAGGGTTTACGGCCAATCGCCTAGTATCCGCGATCATTCAAACGATTAGAGAAGGAGACGAAGTCAGATGACAAATTTATACCTTGAAGAACAAACAAAAGTCGTTCAGTCGGCAGGCAGCGTTGTTAGCGACATGAGCGGGGAGAAGGTCATGTTCTGCGTCGATTCCGGCAAATATTACAATCTTGGCGCGATCGGCGGCAGGGTTTGGGAGCTTATCGCTTCGCCGATCCCGGTAAAAAAGCTGGTTGACGAACTTGTGTCCGAATATGACGTCGAGCGGTCGGCTTGCGAGGAACAGGTGACCGCGTTTCTGAGGAACCTGCAGGAGGAAGCGTTGATCGAGGTCCGGAAAGGTGAAGCGTAACCTGTCGAAGTTTCTGTCATTGCCTGGGGAGAGGAAGCAGCTAATGCTGGAAGCGCTGATGTATTTGGGCTTGGCGCGTGTGATGAAAGCGATGCCGTTCTCCAGAATCGCGCCTTCCTTAGGTAAACGTATGATGGAAACGCCGCTGGATCACATTCCGTCGGATGAGAACACCATCCGCCGCGTATCGCAGGCGGTTAGCGTTATGAGCCGCCACACGTTTTGGAAAAGCCAATGTATGGTCAGGGCGATCGCCGCCAAAAAAATGCTGGATCGGCGGAGGATCGAGAGTACGCTTTATTTGGGAACGGCGAGGGATGCCGAAGGGAAGATGATTGCTCACGCTTGGCTTCGAAGCGGGCCCTTCTATGTGACTGGAGCCGAGGAAATGCGGATGTTCACGGCGGTGGCCGCATTCGGATCGAACAAACGCGCGGAGAGGATGGAAGGTGTCTGAATATGGACAACGATTGTAAGCTTGATTTAAGCGCTTTTCCGGAGGAATTAAACATCATGCTGGCGTTCATGCGGACGGATGCCGATCTACAAGTGCAGCAATCGGTCCACCCATCGCTGTCGAACATCGATTGGAATCAATTTCTGGAGTTGGTCCGACATCACCGGGTTTATCCGCAGCTGTACGCCGATTTGAAAACCAGCCAATTGATTCCTGCCGATGTTCTGCAAGTCCTTCATCGCGATTTCGTTCAAAATACGTTCCAGATGCTTCGTTTAAGCGGGGAAATGGAACGGGTTTGCAGGACCCTTCAGGAGAACGGGATACTGCCGTTAGTCCTGAAAGGGCCGGTGCTTGCCCAAGATTTGTACGGGGATCTCTCGCTCAGAACGTCCAAGGATTTGGACATTCTCATTCCGATGGCCGACGTCGAGAGCGCGGAGAACATGCTGCTCCAGCTCGGCTATGAGAGCGATAATAACGTTCCGCGCGTATTTAACTGGAAATGGAAGGTTCACCATATTTCCTTTACGCACCCGCAAACGAGAATTCAAGTGGAAATTCATTGGCGGCTTAATTCCGATATGGGGAAAGAACCGCCGTTCGAAGAGCTCTGGAAACGGAGAAGGCGCAGCCCGCTCTCCAAATATGACATCTATTTGCTCGGGAGTGAAGACCTCTTTATGTATCTCGTATCGCATGGCGCCCGTCACGGCTGGTTTCGGCTCCGCTGGCTGGCGGATATCGACAGGATGGCGCGCCGAAGCTTGAATTGGGGCATGCTTATCCCGCTCATGCGCCGCTATCAATGTCTGCATCTGGGCGGGCAGGCGCTTACGCTGGCGGCCGGATTGTTCCATACGCCGATTCCGCATGAAGCAGGGCCGATGCTCTTAGGCGTCCGACAGCGCGAGCTGGCGCAGCGATCGCTTTATTTCATCCAGGACATCGTTTCGTTTGCCCCGAGCTCCAGGGAATTGGACAGAATCTATAAACGATACTTGTTTGCCTTGAAGACGAAGCGGCAAAAGTCAGGTTATTTGATCAGTCAGTTATATCCAAGCTTCCGGGATACAGAGGCGCTGCCGCTTCCGAAGCCCTTGCATTTTCTATATTTTCCTTTAAGGCCGTTCGTTTGGTTATGGCGGCAGGTGAGGCAGGAAGCCTGATAAGCCCTCCACATACTAATTTAGGGACGACCCCCTTAAAGTAAAGTGAATATTCGAAATAGTATAAAGATTAAAGATTAGGCATTTTTATTGCCGGATATGATATAACGATTCCTCACAGCGGGATGTCAAGAAGCACTGGAGGAAAACATGAGCGCAATAGCCGGCATTCTTTGTTACAACGAAGAGACTGTATCGATAGAGGATAGCATCAAGCTTATGCAAGCATTGCAAAGATA
>CAWCBD010000028.1:0-40935 GCA_963793665.1 uncultured Paenibacillaceae bacterium | reverse complement strand
GTTATATCTTTACCGGCAACCGCGATAGATACAACGAGGCTGTGGAATGGTTTACCGTTAACCGTACAGCTAACGACCAAGGCTTCAACGGATCGATTAAGGCACTGTTCCGCTGGGTTACGGAGGTACAGAACCGGGAATGAAAGTCGGGGAAGGAACGCCGGTAGAACCTCACGTTCAACATATGGAGATGGGCAGACCCAAGCGCATGGCGGCGGCGACTTAACCAACGCGGCCATCATAACCCGTTTGATCGATGCCCAAGGACCAAATAGACCCGGTAGCCGGAACCCCGTCGACAGTGGACAATGCAGTAGACATCGTGGAGTTTCTGAATGATCGACTTTTAGGGCAGCCGACTATTTTCGGCAGTTCGATGCTCGGTTACGACACGCCATGGACACCGCAGGCATACGCCATTACCGGTGGCGACCCTGATAACGAGGTATGGGTGGATATATAAGAGACACTTATAATACGTATAGCAGGCGGTTACAGGGGAAGATTTGGGACGGCTAACTTCTGGGATTTTTATTCCTACTATGCGTATGTCGAACATGAGGATGTAGCCCAGAAAGCGCCATACTATTATGAAGCCTTCACCAAGAAACTCGTACCATCTCAGGTGGCTGGGAAAATAAGGATGCAGGCAATGACTTCTGGCTCTATTTGCCAGCGGAGGCGGAGGCCGATGCGGCAAAGTTTATTCCTCAGGATAAATCAAGCGGTAAGATCTTGGAACTCGAAGACCGATACACGAAGCTTGACAACAATACGGCTCTGATGCAAGAGGGAGATACCAGCTTCATCCGGTTTGATGCAACGCAAGAAGGAAGTAAAATAGCTGTTCTCAGTTTTGCTGGCGCTGCCGGTTCGGGACCCTTTGGATTTAAGATTCGAACCAATGGCGTAAGCACATTTGATTCGCTGTATTCGACCTTCACCCTTCCGGATACGAAGGGGGAGTGGAAATATGTGTCCCTTGCCGGGTATTTTGGCGATATTGTCAATATGACGGTAAAAGGAGCGCCCGGTGTTACGGTCGATATTGACTCCGTTGATGCGGCGGCAGGCACAAATCTGACACCGCCGGTATTTAAAGCCGGAAGCTCGGATTTGAAGATCTATACCTATGTAGGAGCGTCCGTGAATGTAGATTTGTCTGCTACGGATGCAAACAGCACGGATGTGATTACGTATGAGCTTCAGAATAATTCCAAAGGGCTTCCGATAGATGCAAATACAGGCGCATTTTCCTGGCAGCCTACAGAGGCCGGAAACTATTCCGTTGTCGTTGCGGCTACGGACGGCACTACCGTTTCGGTCAAAAATGTAAACATTATCGTAAGCAGCGACCGTGCTTCCGCAGTACAAGCCATCACTGCTTCCTATCATCAAAACCAAGTTTATGTGGAAGCAACGCTCAAGAACTTCCAAACGGTTTATAACGACACGATCAGTCAGATTAACACTGCGTCCGATGTGGATTTCGATAAGCAATTGCAAGCTCTAAGGGCTGCAACCGAAGGTCTTGCATTAGTGACGCCTTTAACTGATTTCGGAAGCATGCCTTGGTCCAAGGTTGTAGCTTGGTCCACTTGGGGCTCGTCTGCTCCTAATATGGACGATGGCAATTGGGATACCGGCGCTTATTATGGTCTGGCGCAGGGGTATCCACCACATCTGTACCATATGCTGGATTTCGGTCCCGATTATAAGGTTTCAGCTGCTAAATTCGGGTTCAAGAGCAATATCTTCGTAGATCGTCTCGCGAACTCCACGGTATATGGATCTAATGATAAGGTGAACTGGACACGTCTGACACCGGGAGTCACCCAGTATACGCAAGCTTATCATACTCTTGATGTGGATCCTGCACTCCAAAATGAGAAATACCGTTTTATCAAATTGGAAATGATCCAACCGCTGCCTGCTGTTCTTTATGGTAGTGTGAATAATCTCTTGGAATTGAACGAATTTGATATCTATGGAACGCGTTACGAAATTGGCAACAAGCTTCAATCGGTTTCCTTAAGTTCGGATCAGGCAATCCTTGGCAGGGTTGCGCTTGGAAAAACAGTCAAAGCATCCATCACAGCAAAAGAAGCGATCCAAAACGTAAAGGTCAAAATTCAAGGCCAGGATGCCACAGTCAGTACGACGGACAATATCAACTGGACGGCTACGGCAACCTTGACCGGCACCGGTGATGTAAAAGTTACTGTCGATTATACTAAGCAGGACGGAACGAACGGAGACACCCTGTATGGCACAACAGACGGCTCCAAGCTTAACGTTGTCGATGAGTCGGATGTAATTAATAATGTAACCAGCCTCACCAATTTGATTGATTCTACTTCGGGAAGATCGGCAGCAACAACCTTGCAGATTGTGAATTCTTTATTTGACAACAATGCAAGTACGGGTTCTGATTTCCGTATTGGAAGCAACAACTCCGGCAACGGAAGCTATATCACCTTTGATTTTAAGGAAGGCAATGCAGTTACGCTTTCGAGTGTGGAATTGCTTGCAAGACAAGGCTCCTTATCTGGCAGAATTAACGGAACCGTTGTCCAAGGCTCCAACGATAATACAACCTGGACGACACTCACGAAAGCAGCGGTTTCTACACCGGATTGGCAAACGTTATCGGTCAGCGGCAATGATCCGTATCGTTATATCCGAATTTTCAATGGCAATGCGTGGTATGGCAATATGTCCGAGGTGAAATTCCATGGAAAGGTTGAATCCCTTACAAAAATCCAATCGGCTTCGATCAGTTCGCCTCAAGTCATTATGAACAGGATCGTGCCTGGAAACACGGTAAATGTAGCGATTATAGCCAAAGAGCCCATTAAAGACGTAAAAGTCGCGATTCAAGGCCAGGATGCAACCGTATCTTCCACGGATAATATCAACTGGACGGCAACGGCGGTCATGAATCAAGGCGTGGCGGCGGGGCCAGTGAAATTCACCATTAATTACAATAAACAAGATGGAACGGAAGGTTATCCGGCTACACAAACAACAGACAACACTTCTCTTTACCTTGTTGATGAGTCGGATGTGATTAATAATGTCACCAGCATCGCGAATTTAATGGATTCAACTTCAGGAAGGACTGCCACGCAGACCTTGCAGCAGGTGAATGCTTTATTTGACAGCAATGCAGGCACGGGTTCCGATTTCCGCAATGGCAGCAGCTCCGGAGCGGGAAGCTACATTATCTTTGACTTTAAAGCAGGCAATCAAGCTGCGCTTACGAGTGTAGAGCTGCTTGCAAGACAAGATCAATATTATACAAGAATCAATGGTGCAGTGATCCAAGGCTCCAACGATAATACGACATGGATGACGCTCACCAAAGCAGCGGTATCTACGCCGAATTGGCAAACCTTGGCTGTCAGCAGTAAAGTACCATACCGTTATATCAGAATTGTCAATGGAAATGCTTGGTATGGAAATATGAATGAAGTGAGATTCCACGGGGCAGTGAAACCGGCAGACGTGACGCCTCCGGTTACAACGGATGATGCTCCACAGGGTTCGGTTGTCGTAGGTACAACGATAAACCTCAACGCTACAGATGACAGTTCAGGCGTTGCGGCAACTTATTACACCCTTGACGGCGGCACGCAGCAGGCCGGTAAAGCGGTAACATTAAAAACCGATGGAGCGCATACGATCGTATATTGGAGCGTAGACTGGGCAGGTAATGAGGAGCAGCATCACGCGCTTACTGTGAACATCGACGATACTACTCCGCCTGTTGTGGCCGGCTTGTATGCAGATATTACAGTGCCGACCAACAAAGATGTTCATGTGACCATCTACTATCCGCTTGACGCGGCGGTGATGGAGTACAAAGTGGGGGATAACGGCGTATGGACAGCGTACACGGCTCCTGTAACGGTTTCCGACAACGTAACGGTGTATGCAAGAAGCGCGGATGCTGCAGGCAATGTCTCGGACGTGGCGAGCTACACGGTCAGCAACATTTACAAGACAGCGCCTTCGGACGCCATCTTGACAGCTGACATTACAGATCCGACCAATGGCAATGTCACTTTGACGATCAGCTATCCGGACAACGCGGTGGTCAAGGAGTACAAAATCGGGGATAACGGCACATGGACAGCGTACGCATCACCTGTTACCGTATCCGACAATGTTATTGTCTATGCACAAAGCAAGGACTTTGTGGGCAATGTATCGAATGTGACCCACTATACCGTCAGCAATATCGACAGGACACCGCCTGCGGACGCCGTATTGTCCGCCGACATGACAGCGCCGACTAACCAGGATGTCACTGTAACGGTTACCTATCCGGACGATGCTGCGGTGAAGGAATACAAGGTAGGCGATAACGGTGTTTGGACCGCTTACGGCGCTCCTGTGGTTATCTCCGACAATAGCACAGTGTATGCCAAAGGTACGGATGCTGCGGGCAACGTATCGGGTGTTACCCAATATGCGGTCGGCAATATCGACCGTATTGCACCAACTGAAGCAATCTTGGCAGTAGATACCACAGCTCCGACCAATCAAGGTGTCACCGTAATGGCCACCTATCCAGACGATGCGGCGGTGAAGGAGTACAAAGTGGGCGAAAGCGGCCCATGGACAGCCTATACGGATCCCGTTGTTGTCGAGAACAATGACACCGTATATGCAAGAGGAATGGATGCTGTAGGCAATGTATCGAATGTAACCAGCATGATTGTAAGCAACATTTATAAGACTGCTCCTATTACCATCGCAACGTTAAACCCTGCTACGCCAAACGGCAAGAACGGCTGGTTCACATCGGATGTTACCGTTAGCTTATCCGTAACCGCCAGTGTGTACGGAGGAGCAGTGAAAACGGAATATCAAGTGAATGACGGTGATTGGATCACCTATACAGGTTCCATTCCTGCCTTTGGTGATGGAGCTTATAAGCTGGGTTACCGCAGTACGGATGAAGCCGGCAATGTAGAAGATCTCAAAACGATTGCGTTCAAAGTGGACAAGACAGCTCCTGTATTATCTGTCCAGTTGGACAAGACGTCGATTTGGCCGCCGAATCATATGATGGTGCCTATCAATGCCACTCTGGTTTCGACCGATGACGGTTCAGGAGTTGAATCTGTGGTGTTGACCTCCATTACCAGCAATCTGCCGGATAGCGGCAGAGGCGGCGACATTCAGGCCGATTTCGGCACAGCCGCCACTTCATTCAGCGTACGTGCAGAAAAAGGAAGCATCTACACCATCACGTACACGGCTACTGATAAAGCGGGCAACAAAACGCCTGTATCTGTAACCGTCACCGTGCCTCACGATCAATCCGGCATTTAATAAGAAGAATCATGCTAAGGGAGGAAGGCCTAGTGCCTTCCTCCTGTTTTAATATATCCTCCCAATCCCAAATATGATTAGAAAGGCTCGTGATCACAAAGATAGGCTATAATAAAAAAATAGGGAGGCGGATCCATAATGAGTCAAACCGCAGCATTTATCTACGCACATCCGGATGATGAAACGTTTCTAAGCGGCTGTCTCATTAGACGGCTGGCCGATCAGGGGGATAACCCTATTCTGCTGCTTGCCACCAGGGGAGAGGCGGGGAACAAGAATGGTCATGTGCAGCATCTTAGCAAAGAAGAGCTAGCTATCGTAAGAGAAAAGGAAATGGGTAAGGCCGCGGCTATCCTAGGCCTCTCCATTGTAGAGCAATTGGGATTCCCTGATGGCAAGCTGAATATGGTTAAGCAAGAAGAAGCTTTAGAAGGTGTCATTGCTTTTATTAACAAGCATCGTCCCCAGAGCCTGTTCACTTTCCCAGAAGATGGGGGAAATGGCCATCCCGACCATGTCGCAATTTCTAAATTAACGACTCAAGCTTTCTTAAGCGGCCGGTGTCCGTCGGTTCAGAAGCTGTATTATTTTGCATCCGGTACCTTACAAGCTTTGGGCAATAAGCCCGCCATCGTCATTGATACGGAAAGCGGCTGGTCTATCAAAGCGGAAGCGCTAAGAGCCCATGAATCGCAAATATTCGCCATTGAACGGTATTTCGGGGACCTTCAGATTTTCCCGGAGCAGCATAGATATGAAGCCTTTGTCTTGGGTCATAGTTTTTGTGACAAGTCAGATGGTGTAACTTCAATGGAATAGGTATTAATCCAAGGAGCAATTGATTTACCATCGGAAGCATCAAGCAGCTGTTTAATAATCCAATCCCCCCATATATTCTCGTTTTCGGAAACGACCGAATAAATTTGCCCATTTATTAAGGCTTCTTTAACTTCAGGCGACAATCCGAAGGCTAGAGCAGTTCGTTTGAGTCCCTTTGCTTTCCATTCAAGGATGGAAGCGGCGCTTGAGATGATATCGAGTGATACTAAAATATCAAAATGAGGATGGTTGTCTATCATTAACTCCAAATCGCTTAAAGCTTGGTCGGTTCGTCCTTCATTATAATGATGTTCAAGCACTTTAATATCGGGATATTTCTTTAAATATTGAAGCATTCCTTCCAGTCGATTGTTCTGATGCGCAGAAGTAGTCAGCCCGCTTTCCACGATGATCATCCCTTTGCCTTCCAGACGCCGAAGGATGATTTCTCCCATTAAATGGCCTTCTTTATAGGGATCAGCTCCAATAAAAGAGGCACGTTCGCTCGCGGGTGCATCGGATTCAAAACAAATGACCGGAATCCCCTGCCGGACAGCTTTATTAATGTGGGGAGCGAGCGCTTCTGGATCGATCGGGCTAATTGCGATTCCATCCACCTTTTGTTTGATCATCGTCTCTATCATTCGAATCTGTTGTTCGACATTAAATTCATCGGGTGCTTTGACGATCAATTGAGTGGAGTACGGTTTGGCAGCTTGCTCGATCTCTTCAGTAATCAGCTCATAGAAGGAGTTTGCCACAGGATAAATAATACCGAAGGTACGTGTGAGAGAAGGGTCTTTATTCGTCGCAGCATTCTGGTTCACAGCAGCAGATGATTGAATAGGGTCAGAGTCATTGGAAGTATATTGGACTGCACAGATGCAAACGAAAATGAATATGGCGAGATACGCAAATACGAATTTTTTACTCCTCAGTCGTACGAACTTCATGCGGCTCCTCTCCTTCCAACCCGGTAATGTACCCCTTCGATAATCCATTCTTCCTGAACTCTGTAGTGGTCATTCCGGTTACCCTTTTGAACAAACTGGAGAAGTAGTGGGCATCATTATAGCCAACCTGATCAGCAATTTCATAGGATTTGGCAGATGTCGTTTTTAGAAGCTCCATCGCTTTGCGAATGCGTATTTGTGTTAAATATTCGATAAAGGTTTGGCCTGTCTCCTGGCTGAACACCTTGCTCAGATGGCTTGGGCTTACATCTTACATGCTCGGCTGCATCTTGAAGGGAGATTGAATCTTTGTTGTAATTGGTTTGCATATATTCCTTTACTTTATTCAGCAGGTTAGCCGTACTTATCGTACATGCGAGAGCGCCAAGGCCAGAATTGCTCCGTAAGCGTTATCAAATAGCTGCATGTTTCCTGCCAAGTTCCTATCGTTCCAATTTGTTGTTGAAACAGCCGGAGTGTCTCAGCCGGATCTGACAGATGACTGTACATATCCTTTGCAGCTCGAAAAACCTCAAGCGTCAAATCATTTAAAATATAATAGCCGATAGGTGATGATTCCCAATTGATCGTTTTCAGAATATCGCAATATTGTTGAATGAAGCTCTCTAATCGTGAGGGGTCACCGACTTTAAGAAAATCAATAAATTTACCGCGGTCCAAGAAAATGGACTGGTCCAGTTTCGGAGCTGGTTTTCCATAGCGCATGCCGATTTTGCCGCGATAGCCTCCGCCAATGCATATCCTCCCCTGCATCAAGAAAAGATAGATGAACGTTTTGAAGACGTTCTTGTACACAGCCGATACCAATCGATAATCGTCCGGGCAGCAGTCGGCAATTCTTCGGCTATCTAACGCTGCAGCTCTTTAAACCGCATGGAGCTCTTGCTGCAGCTGGTCAAGTGAGTCGCCTTTAATAATCCACACGGTTTCCGTACGGCTGCGTTGAAACTTTAATGCATCCTTATTTGGCAAGTAATCAAAATTCATTTGATCCGGCTGATCCGAGCAGCGATTATCCAGCATGACGACAACATAATAACGCGCAATTATATT
The DNA here is from genome assembly GCA_963793665.1 of uncultured Paenibacillaceae bacterium. GTDB lineage: Bacteria > Bacillota > Bacilli > Paenibacillales > Paenibacillaceae > Paenibacillus_Z. Next base: position 32,746 of record CAWCBD010000028.1, on the reverse strand, counting down.
CAAATGAAGAGCAGAGCTTAGATGGATCGCTTCGGAGGCTGTAACAAAGCCGCTGCACAGGTCATTTAGCAGCTTAAACTGGGTGAGTGTAGACTGGTCGTTATGCTGCTGCTTTAGCCTCTCGATGCTAGCCTTTGATTCACGTTCCTTGTCAATCTTCACGACTGACCTCGTGAAGCAGCTTAATGATTTCCGATGCGCTGACCGGTTTTAGACAATATTCCTCCACACCCATATGCATGGCAGTTCTTGCATATTCAAATTCACCATGTCCGCTGAAAATGATAATTTTCACATCCGGCAGCTTTGTCCGAACAATACTGCTCAGTTCCAAGCCGTTCATGAAAGGCATCAGAATATCCGTAATTAATATATCCGGCTAAGCTGCTCGATAATCGGCAGGGCAACTTCTCCATCTGGAGCATCTCCGCAATAAATAAAACCTTCCTTTTCCCAATCGATACAATCGCGAATCGTTTCTCTGATTAAAATCTCATCATCTACCAGCATTACTTTCTTCAAGTGGTGCTCACCCCATTTTTTATCGGAATTCGAATGGTTACCGTTGTTCCTTCATTTTCTTTACTATCGATATGAACACCGAAGTGTTCTCCATGGTAGAGACGGATTCTCCGATATACGTTATGAAGCCCGAATCCGCCGGATATGGCTTTATCTGTTGCCTCTGGCAGCTGAGGCTCTATAAATCTTACATAACTGCTCCAGCCGGGCAGGCGGCATCCCAATACCGTTATCTTCCACCCTAATAAGGATAGTATTTCGATTCTCGACATAACCGCGTATATGAATAAACCCTTTCGTTCGCTTATACTTAAGTCCGTGATAAAGCGCATTCTCGACAATGGGCTGAAGTGTCATCTTTAATATGGGAAATGAGTAAATTTCGGAGTCTACGTCAATCTCATAGTCCAAAATATCTCGGTATCGAATTTGTTGAATCGTCAAATAGCTTTGTAAATGCTCCAGTTCTTTTTCGATGGGGATTCAATCCATCCCTTTGCTTAAGCTAATCCGGAAAAGCTTTGACAATGCAATGACAAGCTGTATGACTTCCTCTTTCTTGCCGGCCTCAGCCATCCAAACGATAGAGTCTAATGTATTGTATAAGAAATGGGGATTTATTTGTGCCTGCAAGGCCCGCAGCTCGGCTTTCTTTATTTCCTGCTGTTCCTTAATGCTCTGCTTGAGCAGCATCCTGATTTTGCTGATCATGCTATTAAAACTATTACCCAGCTCCGCGATCTCATCGGTTCCCGTTGTTGTTACTTTAGCTTCAAGAAATCCGGAGGCAGCAAGCTGCATCTGTTTCTTTAATACATGGATCGGCCTTGTTAGACGGTTGGATACGAAGTAGTGAAGTGTGATGGCAAATATAATGCTGAGAACAACAGCAACGATAATAAGCTGCCGAATGGAGTGGGCTTGTTTCATGATTTCTTGCAGAGGAACGATTCCTATTATACTCCAGCCAGTTAACTTGGAAGGGGAGGCAAAGATGAAATTAGGCTTTCCTTCTGATCTGTCAATGTAATAACGGTCTGGCCCTGTTAAGCATCGCAGATAGCTGCTCTTTATTTGGCCAGTTGCGCTGCCCGCTAAGATGAGACGGCCCAAAGATCGGACTTCCTGAATCGTCGGCCACATATAAGAAACCGCTGCTTCCAATCGTTACGGTATTGAAATAACTTTTGATGATGCTATCATCTAAATCAATGATAATAAACCCAATAATTTCATGAGTTACCCGCTGCTTGACGGTAGAGATGATCGAAATGACATTATGATAGTTATACTGAAATCCATCCAGTCTATCAATCGCAGATTTGCCTGAAGATGGTATGTTCAGCACCGCATCCGGATTACGAATGAGGTACGCGAAATTTGGATTTCGCAGTGGATTTCCCTCTAGCTGGAAAACACCCTTCCGTTCACTAATGCCACGCCCGTATAAATTAGTCATGGTTATGTTTAGAACACTATCATATTTGTACGTTTGCCGATAGGAAGCCATCGTATTTAATATATTCTTTGCGTCCGAATAATTATCGGATTGAGAAAATAAGTAATGCAGCACATTGGGATTGTTTCCGAGTTCGAGCAGCTTTCGTGTATCTGCAAATAGGTTATCGATATCTCTGCTTAATTGGTCTGCAAGCAGCAGGGTCGAGGACTTGCTATTCGCAAATACGGTGTTGAACGATTTGTCATGGGAAATAAGTCCAACCGAAATGAAAGGCACGCAAGTAAGTATAATGAACATCGTTAACAGTTTCGCCCGAAAGCTCGAGGAATACTTCTGGATCAACACCATAGGGAAGAACCCTTTCAGAAACATGTAATGCGGTCTGATTAAATTATGTATGATGAGATATGAAAACGCAATCTTTGGATAAAAAATTCCAACTTCCAAATAAGAAAACAAAGGAAGGTGAGGCTACAGCCGCAAATTAAATAAAAAATTATAAAAGTACGCCATGAAATTCTATAGGTCTGAAATTCAAAACACATATAATCAAATCACACCAACATGAACTGGTGATTAAAGGGAGGCAGAACATATGAAAAAAAGAAATATGAAGATTCTAGGTATTCTGTTGGCTTCGGTTATGCTCATGTTAACAGCTGCATGCGGTAACAGCAATAAAGTAAACAATACAACCGCGCAAGAAACGCCAACGAAGGTAAATGCAGCCGCTAATGATGCTCCTGCTCCAGCAGACAAGAAGATTACGCTCGGCTTTGCTCAGGTAGGTGCGGAAAGCGGCTGGAGATCAGCGAATACGAAGTCGATTCAAAGTTCGGCAGAGGAAGCGGGCTTTGATCTTAAATTCTCTGATGCACAGCAAAAACAAGAGAATCAAATCAAAGCCATTCGTTCCTTTATTCAGCAAAAAGTAGATGTTATCTCCTTTTCCCCTGTCGTTGAATCCGGTTGGGATACGGTGTTGAAAGAAGCAAAGGATGCAGGTATCCCGGTCATCTTGACTGACCGTGCCGTAGACTCGAAAGATACTTCTCTTTATCAGACCTTCATTGGCTCCGATTTTGTTGAAGAAGGAAGAAGTGCAGGCAAGTGGCTTGTGGATCACTTATAAAGATACAACGGAAACTGTCAATATTGTAGAGCTTCAAGGTACAACTGGCTCAGCTCCGGCGAATGACCGCAAATCGGGATTTGACGAGGTCATTAAAGCCAACCCTAACTTGAAGGTCATTGCTTCCCAGACCGGTGACTTTACTCGCGCAAAAGGTAAAGAAGTTATGCAGGCGTTCCTGAAAGCGCATAAGGATATTGACGTTCTGTATGCTCATAACGATGATATGGCTCTTGGAGCTATTCAAGCGATTGAAGCAGCAGGGTTGATACCAGGCAAAGATATTATCATCATTTCAGTCGATGGCGTGAAAGACGGTTTCACTGCAGCAAGCGAAGGAAAAATCAACTTTATCGTCGAGTGTAATCCACTGCTCGGACCACAATTAATGCAAGCTGTACGCGATGTTTATGATGGAAAAGAATTGCCTAAACGGATTGTAACGAAGGAAGGCGTGTTCACTTCGGAAGACGCTAAGCGTGAGCTGCCGAACCGTCAATACTAAGACGGTTTTGGTGGTTGTGCTCCCGTGGTACTTCGTACCAAAGTCGCTCAACCGCTCAAAACCTACGCTATAAAGATGACGTAAACAATAGGGAAAGCCGTTCCTACCGAAGTTAGCGGCACGGAGGAACGGCTTTTATCCTTGATGGGAGGAGCGGGTGTATGAACAGTCTTCAGCCCGTATTGCAAATGACGGGAATTCACAAGCATTTTCCTGGCGTAAAGGCACTCACGGATATTAGTTTTCGGTTGTTTCCCGGCGAGGTCCATGCATTAATGGGTGAGAATGGAGCAGGGAAATCGACGCTGATTAAAGTTCTGACGGGTGTGTACTCGATTGATGAAGGCCATGTGGAGCTCGGTCAAACGCCTATTAAAATAATGAGTCCTATGGATGCACAGCATGCCGGCATTAGTACGGTCTACCAAGAGGTGAATCTATGCCTGAATCTCTCCGTTGCGGAGAATATATATATTGGACGGGAGCCGCGAAGATTCGGCTGTATTTTGTGGAAAGAGATGAATCGAAGCGCAGAGCAGCTCTTGAAGAAGAGAATGAATCTTGAAATTGATGTCACGCAGCCGCTGCATCATTACTCCGTTGCGATACAGCAGCTAGTTGCGATTGCCAGAGCGATAAATATTTCTGCCAAAGTGTTGATTTTAGATGAACCAACCTCAAGCCTTGACCGGGGAGAAGTATTACAACTCTTTTCAGTGATGTCTAAACTGAAAAGTGAAGGGCTGGCGATCCTGTTTGTAACCCACTTCTTAGACCAGGTATATGACATTTCGGATCGAATTACCATTCTCCGAAACGGAGAGTTTATTGGGGAGTATATGGCAAAGGATTTGCCCCGAATAGATTTAGTATCAAAGATGATCGGAAAAGAGCTTCATTTGCTTGAGGAGCTTGCCGAAGAACGCAAGCCAAACAGATGAGGATCATGAGACAATTCTGCAAGCCGCTAATTTTGGTAGAAAGGGATCCATAGAGCCGGTCGATCTTGCCATCAAGAAAGGTGAGATCGTAGGTTTAGCCGGGCTCCTGGGATCCGGCAGAACGGAGCTTGCAAGGCTGTTCTTTGCAGCAGACCGGGCCGATTCGGGAGAGCTCACGTTTGCGGGCTCTAAGGTCAACATCCAAACGCCACGGCAAGCGATTGATCAGGCCATTGCCTTTTGCTCGGAGAATCAGAAAAACAGAAGGAATCATTGACGATCTGACTGTGCGGGAAAATATCATTTTAGCGCTGCAGGCATCAAGGGGCTGGTTCAAGCCGATTTCGAGAAAACGTCAAGATGAACTTGCGGATGAATATATTCGCGCTCTGAACATCAATCCTCCAAATCCGGAGCATTTAATAAAAAATTTAAGCGGCGGGAACCAGCAAAAGGTACTGCTGGCACGCTGGCTGATTACACAGCCTAAACTATTCATTCTCGATGAGCCTACAAGAGGAATCGATATCGGCGCAAAAGCAGAAATTCAAAAGCTGGTCCTGTCGCTAGCGCAGAGCGGCATGTCCGTGCTGTTCATCTCCTCTGAACTGGAGGAAGTACTGCGGGTAAGCGATAAAATCGTCGTCCTTCGGGACCGACAGAAAGTACAAGAAATGACAGGCGATGCGATTAGTGGGCAGAATGTCATGAAGGCGATAGCAGGAGGATGAGCGCGATGATGAAGCATCATTTATTTTGGCCGCAGCAGTATTAGCTGCATTGTTACTTTTTAACCTGCTTTATTCACCTGACTTCTTTTCGATCATTGTACGCAATGGCCATTTGTACGGCAGTCTGATTGATATTCTAAACTTTGGGTCCCCGCTTATTATTGTCGCAATAGGAATGACACTCGTTATTGCGACGAAGGGCATTGATTTGTCTGTTGGGTCGGTGGTGGCGATTACAGGGGCGATTTCCTGCTTATTAATTAGCAAGGGCAGCGATCAGGGAGCTGTAAACCTCGTATTAATGGCGATTGGGATTGCTATACTTCTTGCTATTGTACTGGGCTTCTGGAATGGCTTTTTGGTTTCTGTCGTAGGGATGCAGCCGATTATTGCAACATTGATTTTGATGGTAGCCGGCCGCGGGGTGGCGCAGCTTATCACGAATGGACAAATTATTACCGTCTCGAGTGAGCCATTTAACTATATTGGTGCAGGCTCGCTCGCTATGCTTCCGTTTTCCATCTTTATCGTTGCATCGGTGTTTATTGCCGTATCCATCTTACTCGAAAAACAGCATTTGGATTATTTATTGAGTCGATTGGCAGTAATCCGGCCGCAAGCCGCCTTGCTGGCATCCGTTCGAAAACGGTCATGTTTGCCGTCTATATGTTCTGCGGGCTATGTGCCGGTATTGCGGGATTAATTCTCAGTTCCAACGTATCAAGCGCAGATGGCAATAATGCGGGACTGTGGTACGAGCTTGATGCGATTCTAGCTGTTGTCATTGGAGGCACTTCCTTGAACGGAGGACGCTTCTCACTAGCTGGAACGTTAATAGGGGCATTGATCATTCAGACCTTAACGACAACGATATATATGATCGGTGTTCCGCCAGAAATTACGCTTGTCGTAAAAGCATTCGTTGTTTTAGTTGTCTGTCTGGTTCAATCTGAATCATTCCGTAAAGCGATTGCATCCAGGTGGAAGACTCGCCATTATCCGGCAGAGCGGGAGGTTAAACAGCATGCATAATCGAAAATATATACCCATCATGGTTACAATCGGGCTATTCATCCTCATGTTCGCTGTAGGGTCATTCCGTTATACGGGCTTCTTCTCGGTTCAAGTCATTAATAATCTGCTTATTGATAATGCATTTTTATTGATTGCAGCCGTTGGGATTACCTTTGTCATTATTTCGGGCGGGATCGACTTATCCATCGGTTCGGTCATTGCTCTTACGACGATGGTGTCTGCAAGCTTGCTTCATTTGGGATGGCCGCCATTGATAGTTATTCCGTTAGTGCTGTTAATGGGGTCCTTATTCGGATGGGGCATGGGCGCGATTATCCATTATTTTAAAATTCAGCCCTTTATCGTAACGCTGGCTGGGATGTTTTTGGCCCGGGGGCTTTGCTATATCATAAGCATTAATACCATTACGATCGATAATGCTTTTTACACCAGTATGGCACAAACAAAGGTGAAGCTGATGGGCGGCAACTTTATATCAATAAGTGTTATTATCGCTTTGCTGGTTGTAGGCATTGGATTTTATATGGCGCATTATACACGATTCGGCCGCAATACTTATGCTCTGGGCGGCAGTGAGCAATCTTCTTTGCTGATGGGACTGCCCGTTGGATCAACGTAAAATACTCGTGTACGTTTTCAGCGGATTCTGCTCTGCCCTGGCTGGTGTTGTGTTTACCTTTTATATGCTTTCAGGCTACGGATTGCATGCAATGGGAATGGAGCTGGATGCTATTGCTGCAGTCGTTATCGGCGGAACGCTGTTGACTGGCGGCGTAGGTTATATTGTGGGTACGTTCTTTGGCGTAATGATTCAAGGCGTTATACAAACGATCATCAGCTTTGAAGGCAATTTAAGCTCCTGGTGGACGAAAATCGTCATTGGCGTGCTGCTCTTCTTATTTATTCTTCTGCAAAAGCTGCTTAGTGAACGAAAGTGGGTACAGCGAAGCTAGCAAAATAAGAAAATCGTCCGACAACTATTTCGTCAAATATCGCTGCTAATCTTCCAAAAAGGAGGGTGAGCGGCGGTTTTTGTTTTAACTTATGCTTATGCTAAGAATGGTTAATCCAAAAAGTCTCCGTTATAATCATTACGCACACAGAGGATTTAACACTTTAAGGAGGAAACCTGATCATGATTATCCAAAATGAACTCATAGAACCTTATGTAATCGACGGCCATGCAACGCGAAAAATACTGGGCATGGGCGGTACGCTGATGATGGTGGAGGTCGTGTTTAAGAAGGGCGGCATAGGCACCATCCACTCTCATGATAACCATGAGCAGATTAGTTATATTGCCAAAGGATGCTTCGAGGTTACGGTCGGCGGCGAAACGAAGGTGCTCCGGACGGGCGATAGCTTTTATGCGGGGTATCATGTCCCCCATGGAGTCGTAGCGCTGGAGGATTCTGTGATCGTTGATGTTTTCAACCCAGTTCGCGAGGATTTTCTGGAGGCTCATAACCTATGAAGGATTTTTACTTAAGCTCGGAAGAGCTTGCTGAAGCCGCGCGCAAGTATGTATTGGAATACCCGGAGCATGCGGAAGCGGCTCGGCAAATTGCGGATCATGCCTGCCGCAATGAATTCCTTATTCCCTATACGAACGATCTCTCCACCTGGATTCCTATGGGAAACCCGGTCAATTGGCTGTACAATCCGAGCCGGGACCCGGAATTCACCTGGGGCATCAACCGCCACTGGCATATGCTTGATCTCGGCAAGGCCTATCTAATGAATGGCAATGAGAAATACGTAACCGTATACATCGAGCATTTCCGAAGCTGGAGAGAACAAAATCCGGTTCCGCAAGGCATCTCTTATGAGGAAGCGGTCTACTTCCAGCAGCTTGGACCGTGGCGCCTGCTGGAGAACGGACTGCGTGTTCAGTCCTGGATTACGGCCTATAAATATATGGAGGGCAGTGCGCAGCTTGCTGGAGAATTCCTGGGCGAGCTGAAGGAAGCGCTTGCCGAGCATGCGGAATATTTGACCCGTTATCTGGGCGATACGCATATCAATCATGCGATGATGCATATGCAGGGCCTGTTCATGATCGCGACCTTCTGCCCGGAGCATGAACGCGCACCGTACTGGAGGCAGCTGGCCGTGGAACGGCTGGAGCTGTGCCTCGTTCACCAGATCGGTCCAGAGGGCATCCAGAGCGAGCTGACGACGCATTATCATGATGCGAGCATCGAGATGTTTGGCACGCCGTATTTGCTCGGACGGTTATCCGGGCATCCGTTTCCCGCTTCCTACGGGGAGCAGCTTGCTAGAATGGCTGCTTTTACAGAAGCGATGATCCGTCCTGACGGTCGTTCCACTCCGCTTGGCGACTCCAATCTGATCAGCCACGGACAGAACAATCTGGCGCTGCTCGGGGCCATTCTGCAGCGGGAAGATCTTATCAGCCGCGGCAGCGTAAGCCCCGGGCTGCTCTGGATGTTCGGCACGGAGCAGTTTGACCGCTTCCGGGAGCTGCAAAACTCCAGCCGTCCCGACTTGGCAAGCATAGCGTTTCCGCAAACCGGCTACTATGTCATGAGAGATGCCAGGCAGTACGTTTTCCTGGACGCGGCGGCAATGGGCGGCGCCCATGGCCATGCGGATACGCTGGCCATGGAATGGGTGTGGAACAAGCAGCTTATCTTTGCTGACCCTGGACGGTATACGTATGAAGAAGGGCAGTGGCGGCATTATTTTAAAAGTACCCGCGCCCACACGACCGTGACCGTCGACTCACTCGATCAGACGCCTTATTTGTCCACTCAGGCCTGGGGCGAGCCGGAGGCGAAGGCGGTTGTCTACCGATGGGAAAGCGGGAAAAGTTATCATTTCATCGATGCTTCACATGACGGATACATGAGGCTGGACTCCCCTGTACTACATCGCAGATGGCTGCTAGCCTCTAGAGAGCTGCCGCTGCTGGTGCTTGTGGATTGGCTGGAAGCGGACGGATCGCATGAAATTGAGCAGCGGTTCCAGCTGCTTCCGGATGCCAAGGTCCAGATTCTTGCCTCGGAAGGGGACTGCCCGCAAGCGCGGCTGGATTATCCCGGAACAAGCATGGGCGTGGATTTATACTGGAACGCTGCCGGTCATCTGGCAGGCAGACTTGCGATATTCGAGGAAACCGGCTGGATTTCGGAGATATACGGATCCAAGGAGGAAGCGCCGGTCGTAAATGCCCAGCTATCTGTGCACGGAACGGCAGGTATTATGACGGTATGTGTTCCCGCCGGATATGAGGACACTGAAACTCTGGTTCTGAACGAAATGACCCTTGACCCGGATGCCCGCTTGGCGGCGCTCTCGGGTGAGTATGGCGGAAGCGCGTTCCGCATTACAATCAGCGGAGATGAAGTCAATTGCTCTTACTAGCTTGACCCTCCTAAATAAAACACAAAAATAAGCATGAAGGCTCCTTGGCCTCTTGCTTATTTTTTTGGCTCTGTTATCCTTGATTGTTGATTTCTGACCAAAAGAAAAACCGCCATCATTAGGGGGTTAATTCTGAACTAGGTACCCGTTTAATAATAAAGTTATTTTTAGCTCTTAATCTAAAATAATTCACAAGTATTATTCTCTTTTTTAGTTGAATTTGTTCCAAGATATTTTTCAAATCGTCAATCGTACCGTTCAATGTAATAGCGGTGAAAAAGTGATCCTTTGTAATCAAATGCACAACTCTCCTTTTTTCGCCATCTACATAAGGGGTAGTATTACCATTGATTTGGGTTACTTCGATTTTTTCTTGCTTATATGAGTTCTTTAATAAATACTGGATAGTTCCATCTTCATCCATAGTTGCCGGGGCTTGAGTAAATATAATTTCAACGCCTGGACCAATTTGCTTTTCCTAGCCTTTTGATTTTACCATATATTTATCATATACATAACCGAATCTTAATTGTTAAAATTGCATTCTGATTAAATATATAGTGGGAGAACTTATTTTGTTTAAATCTAAGATTAAAACAACGATCATCGGAGGGGTGATTGTTGGAGCCGTAGTTTTTGCTGTTTCAGCTTTTGGTGTACTGATTTTAAAACGCAAGATAATATTAATGCAAAAAAATCAAAGCTTGGAATAGACCAAACAAATGAGCAAAATACCGATCTGAAAGTGAATTTTACATTTGAACCAATTGAAAATGATCCTGATCAGTTGAACGTATCAGGTAACGGTGTTATGAAAGTTGGAAATGATGTATATCCTTTTACTATTTCAAATATCTCACGCCTGAAACAGGCTAAGTTAAGCAATGGCAATACTCTTATCTGGGGACCAATTGATGCTACGCTTAAAAATAAAATGGGTAAAGATGATCAAATGGTTCTTGGCTTAGCATATATCCCAGAGACAAATCAAAATTTCTCTACTTTGACAGTAGGTACAATGGATAGCGGATTAGCAGCATTAACTTTTGGTACTGACTTTTCAACCGATGAAATGAGAAAAATAGTCGAAAACTGGGAGAACTAACATGAAAAATTTTAGCAATATTATCTGTCTTATTTATTGCTTTTGTCCTTCTTTATAATGCTTTTCCAATGCAGTCGGCTTTCGCAGTAGAATATGAGAAGTTTTATGATAAAGGAAGAAACTACAACCAATATATATATCCAGGTGGAAATCAGAGAGATTATAATGGATATAGTACCGTAGTTATGAGTGCTTCAGCAAATTTTTATAACACTCAGGGCTGGGGAAGAGAACGTATTCGTATGTGGTCAAAGGGGTAGTATCGTGCCTGTTTATTACTGGACTGGGGCCGTGGGTATATCTCATACGATAAACAGTCAGTAGGAGAAACTTATGAATAAAACATTCTCAATAATTCTAGTCATTTCCATCTTCTTAAACGCATTATTGATGTGGATGGTATTTGAGAAGGCTCCTCCAAAAAAAAATGATAGAACATCTTATCAAAGTACTGTCATGTCACTAAAGAATATGGGGGATCTTCTCTATTCATCGATGCATGAAACAGATGAAATGAAAAAAACACTTTATTTGTTTCAAGCTTTTGATATGATAAATCAATCAATGTTGTTTACGAAGGATTATGAACAGTCATTCTATTCGGAAAGAATTCCCGTTGCTAATCTGGAGAAAATATTTACCGAAATTCAGTTTGATTTACGAATTGCCCTTGGTAACAATATCACTAGAAGGCAGTTGGAGATTGATAATATTAATGAAATATACCAACGAGTTAATCAACTCGTTCAAAAACTTCCACAAAATTATGATTTGGAAGAAATCAGAAAACGATTTTCTGAGTTATAAAATAATAATATTTAACGAGTTATTATGTACCACACAATGTTAAACCAGCCTACCTACAACTATAGGGCTGGTTTTTTGCTTGGCAAGTTACCAGCGCCAATTTTTATGTCCAAAAACATCTGCTCGAACATTCAGCTCAGTTTTTTCCTCGAGCCATCCTTGGCACCACAATTCAGCAATGTTAGCAGGCATAGTTAACTAATCTGCCCATCGTAATGACTTGTCTAAGTCTAACAGTCTATGTTAACTCAGCAACAACATTCATTTGAACAGTTTCTTTATTATCTTGGCTATGTTAAATCTACATTGTTGATATTTGATATTCACGAACATTTGTTCTATAAATATAGGTACAATCATAGTTCGGAGATGAATTACCTATGGAGTTAAAGGAAATAAAGAAACTCGCTGACGCATTAAACGATAGCGGTAAACAAGAACTTGTATATTTCTTACAGTCTCGAATGAAACCCATGTTGGCTCCTTTTCGTGCGATAGATGAAATCCAGGAACAAAAGCATAAAGTTGGTCTTGTCAGTCCGCATTGCGAAAGCCATTCTGTTGTGAGATTCGGAAAATATGTGATTAATACACGTGCTGGAGAAGTCAAACGGCAACGTTATCGCTGTAAATCCTGCCGTCAAACCTTCAACGACCTGACAAACACCCCTATTCTACGTACCAGAAGACCGCACCTTTGGGTTCGATTCATCGAATGTATGATTGAGGGGTTTTCGCTTAGAAAATGTGCCGAGCAGTTGAACAATGAAGTGACCCATGTGACCCTGTTTTACTGGCGGCACAAGATACTTGCTGCTCTAAAACAAATTTCAACTGAAGCATTCCAAGGCATCATCGAGATGGATGAGACCCATTTCTTGTACTCTGAAAAGGGCAGAAGGAACATTGCCGAACGCAAGCCACGGAAACGCGGCGGCAAAGCTAAATATCGCGGCATCAGCAATGACCAAATCTGTGTATTGGTCGCCCGCGACCGTCAGAAAATGACTTTTTCTGGCGTTCTTGGACGTGGGCGTATTCGGACTACGAAATTGGATGAGGCGATTGGCAGTCATTTATCAGATTTAAACGTACTTTGTACCGATTCATGGCGGGCATTCAGTTCCTACGCCAATTCGAAAGGTTTAGTCCATTACCGCTTTAAGTCCGACGGGAAACAGCGTGTGAAAGGTGTTTATCACATTCAGAACGTGAACAGTTATCATAGCAGACTGAAACGCTGGATTGACCGCTTTAATGGCGTTGCAACAAAGTATTTGGAGCATTAGTGGTTTCGTTACTTGGACAGCAAGGAGTATGAGAATACAACGTCGAATAAGAAGAATATACTGGTGGCCTCATGTCTGTTCACTGTGAAGGACACGAACAGCAAACTTGGACGAACATCTTTTTCATCCTAACTAACGGTTCAGATTTGTTCGACATATAGGAGGGTGGCTGCATGAAGTATCTTAAATTTCTTTTGTTCTTTGTCGTTGTTTTAACGAGCTTTCATCAATTACAGAAGAAGCGTTAAATAACTTACCCAAGTGCTGTTGCTTGGAATAACTTCCTATATGGAGTTTCCACCGAGGAAGTTGATACTAAAGATTGGCAATGAGATTGGAAAGATTGAACGCCTAAGAGATCCTATGCCAAAGAAGAACGGCGAATCAAATGATATACGTACACCAGTAGGAAGCCTGTTGTTTGAAATTAATGGGGCAGAACTCAGGATGTAATTGCAGTTAAGGTAGAAGATAAGTTTATCAAGGCGTCTAAATTTGGATCGATTCAATTGACAACATTGGATCGGATTAAGGAACAACTATGGGTTGTAACACTGTCAGTCTGTTTGTTGGTCCTTTTAACATTAATTTTTGTACGGAGAAGAAAAAGAAGACATATAGGTTAGCAAATTCCGCTGACTAGAACGATAGTACAATTAACCGCCTTTCATGTGGCGGTTTTCTTATGGTCAAAAATCAACATTAAGGTTTAACATAGCCATTTTTTTATATCAGCAAAGTATAAAATTTCGTTATCCTTTGCTGATATTTCTCCGGAATGAAACGCACAGCGCCGCCAAAGGACGGCGCCAGCCGTTTCACCTTGTATTTTTAGATTTCCTGCAGTAGGCTTTCGCTGCTTTTTTCGAGCAGCATGGGGTAAAGCTCGACTTTGTCTGGTGCCATTTTTTTGAGCTCGGGGAATACGGCAGCGGATGCGTATATTTTATCTGATCGCTCCAATGTGTCTGCAAGTCGTTTACGTTCATCCAGACCGAAAACATCAGAGTGAATTTGAGTAATGCCCGCGTCAAATACACGTCTTGCCATCCATTCTCCGCCCGTTTTGCCGAGACAAACAAAACTGACAGCCGTGTCCGGCTGAAGCCTTGCTATTTCCAGAAGAAAAGACGTATCGACCGTCGCGCCGATGACGAGCACTTTTTTATCATAACGGGAAAAAAGCTTTTTGACTTCTTCTGCATGATTCAAGGTCGTTATAACGACAGTGGAAGGATGAATCGCTTCCGTCATTTCAACGCCTTCCAATAGCAAGTCCTCAATAAAAAGCGTCCGGACATCGCCGCCTGTCACACGCTCAATTTCTCCCCGGTAGAAGGGGTGATCATGTCCTTTGCATTCAACAAAAAGAATGCGGACAGCTTTGGGATGGCTGGTTGTTGTGAAGCAACGTATAAGCAAGGCTGGCAACGAAGAAATCGATTAAATCAATGCCTTCCGCCAGGACATCGTCAATAGTTCTAGTTAAGAGCAGCTGCATCGGAACACGTTCCCTTCGCAGCTGCTCTGTTTCGGCGCTGTTTGTAACTTGTGTGCCGCGCCCTTTTTGCATCGTTACAAGCCCTTCATCACGCAATTGGTTATAAACCCAATTTACCGTATTCCGGTTGAGTCCAAGATTATCGGCTAATTGGCTTGCGGATGGAAGCATATCTCCCGGTTGAATATGACCGGTTCCAATCAGCCATTTCAGCTGCTCTTTTATTTGGGTATTTACACTGAATGATAAATCAGGGTTGACCTTTAGAATTAATGGTTGCTGCTCCATAAGTGTACCCCCATTTCATAGCTGGCTAGTTATATTTTACACCCGAATCATCCGATAGCCAACCCTCAAACCTATAAATACTTAAAGGATTATCGTTGACAGATTGCCTATTTTATATTATACCTAGTTTACTAGGTAAATATGAATATGGGAGTTGTTGGGTGATGAATAAAATAGTGTCAGGTTATCTCACGAAAATGAGAGGGGCGGGGAAAAGTCCGTTGAAAGTGCTCCCGTGGAATGCAGCAATAGGAGCTTTTGGGGGATTTATAGCTATTGCGGTCTTAGCACTTTTGACTGATTTTACGGCGGAGGCATGGATCATGGCTCCTTTTGGAGCAAGCTGTGTTCTTGCCTTCGGAGTTTGGGACAGTCCCTTATCTCAACCGCGGAACATTATTGGCGGACATTTGATATCGACATTTACTGGACTGGTTCTCTATCATCTATTCGGACAAGGGCCTGTTATTATGGCTCTTGGAGTGGGCTTGGCGATAGCTTTCATGATGCTGACGAAGACAACCCATCCGCCGGCGGGTGCAGATCCCCTTGTCGTTATTATAGCTGGCAGTGGATGGTCATTCTTGTTTACTCCTGTCCTTATTGGAGCGCTTGTGATCGTATTAGCTGCCATTCTCGTTAACAATTTGGATAAGAAGCGCCGCTATCCGTCATTCTGGCTATAATTGTTTTGTAGATCTCTAGGCATTATGGGTGGCGCCGTTAATGGCTGACACTGCCTGAAAGCACTGCCACCCTCAGATGGCGGTGCTTTTATTTAGTACGATTGGCACAGATGTAGTATAATAGGTACCAGTACGTTCGCCGCTCGCCTAATAGGTGCAGCGGTTGATTTTTGTGAAAGGGGTTACAATCATTGAAAAAAATATTCGTCATTTACGGTTTGCTCATCTTAACATTCATGCTGTTCGTGTTCTATAACCAAAACAATGGTTATCGTAACGCCGATCCGAATTCATGGGATCAGACGGAGGAAGGGCTTCGTGGAACGATTGATGAGAAATATGTAATGGTCACCTTTCTCTCCGGCATCGAGTATTGGAAAACGGCGATTAAAGGCTTCGAGGATGGTGCTGAGGCACTTAACGTATCAGTCGAGTATCGCGGGGCGACACAGTATGACGTGAAAGAACAGGTGACAGTCCTTGAGCAGGTCATCGCCAAAAAGCCGGCAGGCATAGCGCTGTCAGTCATTAATGCGAACGCGCTGACCGGTTCCATTAATAAAGCTGTAGAAGCCGGTATTCCAATCGTCTTGTTCGACGCAGGTGCGGATAAGAGCAAGGCCTACTCCTTCCTTGCTACCGATAATTACAAGGCAGGGGTTACAGCAGCGCATAAGATGGCCGAGCTCATTGGCAAAAAAGGTAAGGTAGCCGTAGTGACGCAGCTTAATCAGTTGAATCACCAGGAGCGGACACTTGGCTTCCAAGAAACGATCTTCAAGCAATATCCAGGAATTGAAGTCGTGGCCATCAAAGACGGCAAGGGCGATCAGCTCGTTTCTGGGCAAGTAGCCGCCGAGGTGATGAGGAAGTATCCCGATTTGAAGGGTTTTTTTGTGACCGAGGCAAATGGCGGTGTCGGTGTCGGACAGCTGTTTAAGCAAAATCATAAAGTAAAAATCATCAGCTTTGATACAGACAAGGGGACGCTGGATATGGTGAAGGATGGTACTATTTCGGCGACACTTGGACAAGGAACCTGGAATATGGGCTATTGGTCGCTGCAGTTTTTATTCCATCTCCATCATAACCTTACAGAGAATAGCACCATTGATTCAAATGGCGGATCACCTTTGCCGAAATTCGTCGATACGGGCATACAGGTCATTACGCAGGAAAATGTCGACAGCTTCTATGCGAAATAACAGATGTCTTTTGTTGAAATGAGAGGATGCCCTTGAAACAGCTGAAATTTTTTCAGATCAATAACGTTGCGATACGCTATAAACTTATCTTAATGTTTTTGCTTATTAGCATATTGCCCTCTATCGGGCTTGGGCTGCTCATCGATTATACGGTCGAGCGGATTATTGGCAAGCAGGTCAATGAAAATACGATTCAACTCATCGGTAAAGTGAACAAATCGTTAGAGTTTTACGTTAGCAATATGCAAAATATGACCTATCTCATTTCGTTTGACACTGGCATAAAGCAGTTTTTGGAGGGAAGCGATAATCAAGCCTCGTTAGAGGAACAGGAGAAATCGGAGTATAACATGCGTAAGTTTCTACAAGGCTTCACAACGCTGTACTCGGAAATTGCGGGCATTATGGTGGTTAATAGCAAGGGCGCCTATATAAGCAACGAGCTGTATACACGCAGCAATATGCCTTTGACAGAAGAAAGCTGGTTTAATGAGGCGGCTGCCAACAAGGGGATTTTCAAAATATTGGGCCAGCCGCACAAGCGTAACATTACAAGCCACGCGAACTACAAGGAGGAGGATGTCATCTCCGTTGTCCGCGCCATTCTCAATCCCAATACCCAGCAGGTAGAAGGCGTCATTCTCATTGACCTGAAGCTGAGAGTTATCGCGGAGGCGGTGAAGGATGTCCGATTAGGCAAATCCGGTTATTTGCTGGTCATTGACAACAACGGAGGACATATCTATTCACCTGCAAAACCGATCATCCGCGACATTCCGAAGCAATGGGTTATGGAAGGCAATACGGGTACATTCTCGCATGTAGTGGACGGGGAAGAACTGCAATTTATTTATCGGAAATCATCCTTCACGGATTGGACGACTGTCGGGGTATTCTCCTCGAAGGAGTCGGTCTTTGAGGTTCAGGAAATCCGCTTCTACGTCATTACGTTTGTATTCTTTCTTTGTTTGCTTAGTATAGCAGCCGCGATTTATTTGGCGCTTTCGATGTCAAGGCCGATCAATCAGCTTATGTCATTCATGCAAAAGGCGGAGAGCGGCGATTTGGCGATTCGCTATTGGGGCGAGCGGGAGGACGAGTTTGGAAAGCTCGGCCGCAGCTTTAATGCGATGCTCATGCAAATGAGCAGGCTGCTCAGCTTAACGGAGATTCAGGGGAGGCAGAAGCGCGAGGCGGAGCTTCGCAGCTTGCAGGCACATATTAAACCTCATTTTCTGTACAACACACTGGACACGATTCATTGGATGGCACGCAAAAAAGGAGCCGACGACGTTGCCGAGGTCGTGCAGTCACTTTCCAGACTGTTTCGAATCGGGCTCAGCAAGGGCAATGATATCATTCCGCTCACAGATGAAATCGAGCATATTCAGAGCTATCTTGTCATTCAGAAAACGAGATATCAAGATAAGCTGAATTATACACTGGATATAAGTCCGGAAGTACAGCATCTGTACGTACTGAAGCTTGTGCTTCAGCCTATAGTGGAAAATGCGATTTATCATGGCATCAAGGAACGGAGAGGCCCCGGCCATATCGTGATAGGGGCAAGGCTGGATAATGGTTCGCTTATTTTGCGGATCAGCGATGATGGTGCAGGTATGTCGACAGAGAAACTGGAACAGCTCAGGAAGCTGCTGGAAAGCGCGGTAGCTGTACCTAATGATTCGGAGCTTGATCATAAGGAGCCGAAGGAAATAATGAATGCCAAAGACCTGCGGGATCAGCAGGGCTACGGCGTTCTGAATGTGCAGGCGAGAATACAGCTGACGTTCGGTGAGAGATACGGCATGACCATTGAGAGTGAAGCGGGCAGGGGCACGACGGTGACGATTATCCATCCCATTTTGAAAGATATAAACGGGTAGGGGAGGCATGAAGTTGGACAGCTTATTGAGAGTATTAATTGCTGATGATGAGCCGATTATTCGCGAGGGGGTCCGTGATTCGGTCGATTGGACGTCGCTTGGCATGCGTGTGTGCGCAGAAGCGGAGGATGGAGAAGAGGCGCTGGAGCTCGCACTTCAACATGATATTCATATTGCGCTTGTCGATTTGAATATGCCCATTATGAACGGCATTATGCTCATGAAGGAGCTGCGGCAGAAGCTGCCGCAATGCCGGATTATTATTATTACGGGCCATGATGAATTTGCCTATGCCCAAGAGGCGATTCGGCTTAATGTGGATGACTATATATTGAAACCGGCCAATGCAGAGCAGCTGAGGCAGGTGCTTACTCGCATAAGGCATGACCTTGAAGCAGCCCGGCGGCAGGATGAGCATCTGGAACGGGCATCGAAGCAAATCGTCAAGAACTTCCCGCTTATGCGGGAGCGGTTCTGTCTAGAGTGGATTGAAGGGACGATGACGGAGACCGAGTTAGTCGAGCAGCTGCAGTTCTTGCGTCTTCCCGTATCTACCCCAAACTTATTAGGGGTAATCCGTTGGCCGGAGACGAATGCGAATGTGCCGCTGCGGAAGGAAAACGACCGTCAGCTCTTTATGTTCGCAATCGAGAATATTATTTCGGAAATGCTGGAAGGTTATGAGAATACGCTGTTCCGTGACCATTCGGGTTTAATAGTCGTTCTGATATGGGGTGCAGTTCCTGAAACACTCATTTCAGATATGCAGTATGCGGTTCAAGCGTATTTGAAAATAACGATACATCTGCATGTGCTGCCTGTTGAGCAAGGGGTGTTATCCGTCCCAGCCGTTTACCGGCAGTGCAAATCGAGCCTTTACAAGGAGTCCGTGATGTCTCCGCTTGTACGCCGGGCTAAGGATTATATTCGTGAGACCTATACGGAAGCCGACATGAGCCTTGAAAACTTTGCAAATTTGATGCAAGTATCACCGGTTTATTTGAGCCGCATCATTAAGCAGGAGCTCGGTACTTCCTTCGTTATTCTAGTTACGCAGCTTCGCATCAGTAAAGCCATTCAGCTGCTTAGCGCTACCGATTTGCCAATCAACGAAATCGCCGAGAAGGTCGGCTACGATACACAGCATTACTTTAGTACCGCCTTCAAGAAGGCGGTTGGTGTGTCACCGAATCAGTATCGTAAAGGCGCCGCTTTTCAGGAGGACGACATCTAGGTACAGAGGAAAAGGATATAAAAGGACCGATCAGGGAAAAATGATTGACAGCTTATGCAGATAAAGAAATCAACTTTTTGTAGAGGGAGAGTACTTGTGCCGCTTAAGAACATAAACGGAACTATGCTGCATTTTGAGACGCATGGACGAGGGGTTCCAATTGTGTTTATCCATCCTCCGCTGCTCACAAGTGCCAATTTCAGATATCAGGTGGCGCAGCTGTCAGAACAATTCCAGGTGGTTACCTTCGATATCCGGGGGCACGGGCGAAGTGACCAAACGGGCGTACCTATTACCTATGAGCTGATATCAGAGGATATCAAACAACTGATGGACCATCTCAAAATCGATAAAGCGTTTATTTGCGGTTACTCAACTGGGGGGTCAGTGGCATTAGAAGCAATGCTTACTTATCCGGATCGTTTTTGGGGCGGCATACTGATTAGTGCTATGTCTGAGGCGAGTGACTTTATGCTGAGAAACCGTATTCGTATTGCGATCGGATTATCAGGGTGGAGGCTTGCGCTTCGTTTGCTTATGCTGGGCATTACTTTAGGGAATTCAGACAGTACTACAACCTTTCGTAATCTGTTGAACGATTCGAGGGGCGGCAACTGCCGAAATATTCAACAATATTACAGGTGCAGCCTAAAATATAACTGCACGAAGCGGCTTTCCCAAATCAAATCGCCTGTCCTGCTGCTGTATGGAGAAAAGAACCGGAGCTTCAGACGTTACTATAAAATTTTCCAGCAAGGGCTTCAACAATTCAATTTGGTCATCGTTTCCAAGGTAAGGCATCAGCTGCCGACAAAGGCGGCAGCCGAGATTGCGAAAACAATGACGAATTGGATTCAAAATGTGATTGGAGAGAATCAGAATTCAGACCTAATAAATAATTCCATGCTTACTACTATCGGGCAAGAAGCATCAGGGGAGCGGGAGCTCCATCCTTATTCACGGCCCTAGTCCCATAGAAAACGCTCATGCCCTATCGGCGCTATTTAAGCGCTGATAGGGCATTTCTATTTTCTGCTCGGGCTGCTAGGTTGAATTTTTATAAAAAAGGTAGCTTTATTGCAAAGACGATAATCCGCCCTTAATTGTATATTTAGTGAGCACCAGCAAACCTTGTAGAGATGAAAGGGGATAAGCAAAGTGAAAAAAGGGTTAGCTTTACTCGTTGTAACGGCACTTATATTCGTACTTGCAGCATGCGGAAGTTCAAATAAAGAGGGAAGCAGCAGCGGTTATGTAGGAATCTCGATGCCTACGAAATCGTCCGAGCGCTGGGTAGGCGATGGCGCGAACATGGTAAAAGAGTTCGAGGGACTCGGCTACAAAACAGACCTGCAATATGCGGAAGATGTTATTGAAAATCAAGTATCCCAAATTGAAAATATGATCACTAAAGGTGTTGATATCCTTGTTATCGCCCCGATCGACGGCGACTCGCTAAGCGAAGTGCTCGACAAAGCGGACAAGGCAGGCATCAAAGTTATCGCCTATGACCGTTTGATCAAGAAAACCGAACATGTAAGCTACTATGCCACATTTGACAATTTCAAAGTAGGCGTGCTGCAGGCATCCTACATTGAAGAGAAGCTTGGACTGAAGGATGGCAAAGGACCGTTCAACATCGAGTTGTTCGCTGGCTCCCCGGATGACAACAATGCTTACTTCTTCTTTGATGGCGCAATGTCCGTTCTGCAGCCTTACATCGACAGCGGCAAGCTGGTCGTGAAGAGCAAGCAAACGACGTATGGATCAAGTCGGCAACGCTTAGATGGGACGGCGCGGTCGCCCAATCCCGCATGGATAATCTGCTTAGCGCGAACTATGCTATCCGATAGAGTAAACGCAGTATTGTCGCCATATGACGGCATCAGCATCGGCATTTTGTCTTCCTTAAAAGGTGTTGGCTACGGCTCCGCAGCAACCCGCTTCCAGTCGTAACGGGTCAAGATGCGGAGCTTGCTTCGGTCAAATCGATAATCGCCGGCGAACAAACACAAACGGTATTTAAAGATACTCGTGAGCTTGCCAAAAAAGCGGTAGCTATGGCCGACGCATTTTGAAAGGCAAAGAAGTTGAAGTGAATAACACCGAAACATACGACAATGGCGTTAAGGTTGTACCTGCTTACTTGCTGGATCCTGTTTCCGTAGACAAATCAAACTACAAAAAAGTGCTTGATGACTCCGGCTATTATACGGAAGATCAACTAAATAATTCGGACCGATTAAGATGCTCCAATGATTTAGTGATGGTTGTTCCAACTGTCACTAAATCATTTTTATTAAAGGGTAAGGGCGTGATCATGATATGACGACAGACATCATTCTCGAGATGAGAAATATAACGAAGACGTTCCCGGGCGTTAAGGCGCTTGAACAATGTGAATTTGCAAGTCAAGGAAGGCGAAATTCATGCGCTTATGGGAGAGAACGGCGCAGGCAAGTCCACGCTCATGAAAGTGCTCAGCGGTGTATATCCACATGGCACATACACAGGCGATATTTGTTCAAAGGAAAAGTATGCGAATTTAAAGATATTACGCAAAGTGAGCAGCTTGGCATTGTCATTATTCATCAGGAATTGGCGCTGATCCCTCAGCTTTCGATATCGGAAAATATTTTTCTTGGCAACGAGCAATCAAGGAGAGGCATTATTAATTGGAATGAAACGATTATTAAGACCAGAGACCTGCTGCAAACGGTCGGCTTGAATGAATCGCCAAATACGCTTGTTTCCATGATCGGTGTCGGTAAGCAGCAGCTCGTCGAAATCGCGAAGGCGCTGTCCAAAAAAGTGAAGCTGCTCATTCTCGATGAGCCGACCGCTGCGCTGAACGAAGAAGACAGTGAAAATCTGCTGAACCTGCTGCTTGAATTTAAGAAGCAGGGCATCTCCTCGATTATGATTTCTCATAAATTGAATGAAATTACGAAGGTTGCCGATTCCATTACGATATTGCGTGACGGCCATACGATTGAGACGCTCGATATGGTGAAGGACAGCATCACAGAGGACCGGATTATTAAAGGGATGGTCGGCCGCGATTTGACACAGCGCTATCCGGTGCGCGAGCCGAACATTGGAGATATGATTTTTGAAGTGAAGGACTGGAATGTATACCATCCCTACGCAGCAGGAGCGCAAGGTGATCGACGACGTGAATTTGAATATCCGCAGGGGAGAAATCGTCGGAATTGCCGGGCTTATGGGAGCCGGACGAACGGAGCTTGCGATGAGCCTATTCGGCAAGTCCTACGGAAAACGGATAAGCGGCGATACGATTCTGAAGGGAAAGAAAGTATCAGCTGAATTCGATCAATCAAGCGATTGATCATGGCATTGCCTATGTGACCGAAGACCGTAAGCATTATGGACTTATTCTTATCGATGATATTAAACGAAACATTACGTTGACCAGTCTGCACAAAATATCGCGGAAAATGGTCGTGAATGCGAATCAGGAAATCGTCGAAGCGGAACACTTCCGCTCGAAGCTCAATATAAAAACTCCGAGTATTCTGCAGAAGACTGGAAATCTAAGCGGCGGCAATCAGCAAAAGGTCGTGTTAGCAAATGGATTTTCTCGAATCCGGAGGTGCTTATGCTGGACGAACCAACACGCGGCATTGATGTCGGCGCCAAATATGAAATTTATACGATCATCAATCAGCTTGCGTCGGAAGGTAAAGGCGTGCTCATTATTTCATCGGAGCTTCCGGAAATGCTCGGCATGTGCGACCGCATCTATGTGATGAGCGAAGGCAAGCTGACCGGCGAAGTAAGCCGGGAGGATGCCTCGCAAGAGCAGCTGATGAAATATATGACGAAAAGCAGGGGGTAAGACAGATGGAAGCAATTAGCAAATTGTTCAAAAGCAATATTCGCCAATACGGCATGATTATCGCACTAGTCTTAATTATGGTGCTGTTTCAAATTTTGACAGACGGCATATTGCTGAAGCCGCTGAACATTACGAATCTTATTTTGCAAAACAGTTACATTCTTGTGCTGGCAATCGGCATGCTGCTTGTGATCATTACGGGACATATCGATCTTCCGTCGGCTCGGTGGCCGCATTTGTCGGCGCGATTTCAGCCATACTAATGGTGAATATGCAAATTCCTTATCCGATTGCGATCGTCTTGTCGCTCGTATTCGGGGGGCTTGTTGGAGCTTGGCAGGGCTTCTGGGTCGCCTATGTACGAATTCCTTCGTTTATCGTTACATTAGCAGGGATGCTGCTGTTTCGCGGCTTGACGATGGTCGTGCTGAATGGTCAGTCCATATCGCCTTTCCCGAAGGGATTTCAACGGATCAGCTCCGGCTTTATTCCCGATTGGTTCGGCGGCAGCGACCTCCATATGCTTACGATTGTCATCGGTCTTCTGTTGACTCTCGTGCTTGTTTTTACAGAATGGCGCAATCGATTGACGCAGCAGCGTTATCAGTTCAGCGTTATATCGGCACCATTGTTTGCGCTTAAATTGGTCGGAATCGTGCCATTATTAACTTGTTCACGTATGTTCTGGCAGCATATGAAGGTATTCCGAATATTCTCATCGTTTTGTTTGTCCTTGTTATTGTTTATACCTTTGTTATGAATAAGACCGTTATGGGACGGCATATTTATGCGCTTGGCGGCAATGAGAAGGCAGCCAAGCTATCCGGTGTGAAAACGAAACGAATGACGTTCTGGGTGTTTGTCAATATGGGCGTGCTGGCAGCTTTGTCGGGCTTACTATTTGCGGCACGGTTGAATGCGGCAACGCCGAAGGCCGGCGTGAACTTTGAGCTGGATGCCATTGCAGCTGTCTTTATCGGAGGAGCTTCGGCGACTGGCGGTATCGGTCGGTTATCGGCGCCATCATCGGAGGCCTCGTCATGGGTGTTATGAATAACGGAATGTCGCTTGTCGGCCTCGGCATCGATTGGCAGCAGGGCATTAAAGGTCTAGTGCTGCTGCTCGCGGTTGCGTTTGACATCTATAATAAAAATAAATCTTCATAAAGCGAATTTTTAAATCCGTAGAAATTTTTATAGAAACAAGTTTAAATAATGTCTTCTTCTCCTTGGGGAAAGAGGGCATTATTTTTTTATGCTTGAGAATTGGCAGGTCCGTACCCTTGCTGATTCCCTTCAAAACAGAAGCAAGCGCGCCAAAGGACGGCGGCAGCCGTTTCACCTTGATTCCCACTGATAGTAATAACATATTGCAGTGCAAAGAAATATCAATTAAGATATTATTGGAATTTATATTAAAGTGATTTAATTAATACGTATATTAACTAATGGAGGAATGAAGAAATGAAGTATAGACGTGTAGGTAACAGCGGAATCAAGGTAAGTGAAATTGGTCTGGGCAGTTGGCTGACCTATGGGACGGCATCCGAGCAGCAAGCGGCCGACGCTTGTATACGGCAGGCATTCGATAGCGGCATTAATTTCTTCGATACGGCCAATGCCTACAATAATGGAGCTGGCGAAGAAGCGATCGGGGCTGCGCTCAAGCCTTACAGCCGTTCGAGCTATGTACTTTCGACTAAATTGTTTTTCAAAATGGGTCCGGGTCCTAACGATGGCGGCCTTTCGCGAAAACACATCATGGAGTAATGCGATGCCAGCCTGAAGCGGCTGGGTACCGAATATATCGATATTTATTTCTGCCACCGATATGACAATGAAACGCCAGTCGAAGAGACGCTTCGAGCGCTGGACGATCTGACGGCGCAGGGCAAAATCTTGTATTCGGCTGTCAGCGAGTGGTCCGTTGCCAAATTGCCGACGCTGCCGGTATCTCCAAACAGCTGAACCTGCCCTCTGGTGTCCAATCAGCCTATCTACAATATGTTTGAGCGGTATATCGAGCGTGAGGTGCTCTCTGTCAGTGAGAGCGCATGCATCGGGCAGATCGTTTCTCGCCTCTCGCACAAGGTATTTTAACAGGTAAGTACAAGCAGGGTGCAGGGCTTCCGGCAGACAGCCGGCAGGAAATGCGTCGGTAAACGGGGTGATCAAGAGTTATTTGCGGGACGACGTTTTTGAACGTGTGGGAGAGTTAGACGGGCTCGCGAAGGAGTCCGGCATATCTCTGTCACAGCTTTCGCTTGCATGGGTGCTGCGGCATCCCGGCGTAAGTTCCGCATTGATCGGTGCGAGCCGCCCGGCCCAAATCGAAGAAAATGTTAAAGCCGTTGAAGTTGAATTAACCTCCGATCTGTTAGGTGAAATCGAACGGATTTTAAAAAAAGTTGAAGGGTTTGCTCCGCTTCGGTAGATTTTGAGCAGGACGAACATTTCGACTGGCGCTCCGCCGGGAAGAGTAGAAACAATAGGCTCGAATAGGAATGAAATAATAGGATTAACGATTTCGTAGGGCAGACGAATGTTAGCATTCGATCTGCCCTTTCCTGATCATATGCATGATTTCGTATGTCATATCTATACCACAACCGTTAACAAGTCATCCGGCCAGTGAGTCTGGACACCCTGCTGTTGGATCAATTCAAGGAAGGCTCTCCAAATGCTCGGGGCTCTCCGCGGACTTCATGCGGAGTAACGTCATGCAGGATAGCATAAGCGGCCAGATAGCCCGCGGACTCTCCGATATTCCATTCCGTTGGATGTAATCGATAGCAGCCGTTCGTAATTTGAGTCGTACCGATATTTTTACACGTGGGCAGCATGTTTTTCATGCGAATGGGCAAAACGCCGAATGGGATTTCATAAGGCAAACTGCTTACGTACAAACCGCGATTCGATTTGGTCAGGGTTTTATCGGTCATGTGCATGTGAAAGACTTTAAAGAAGTACCTGATCAATCATGACCCGGATGAAACATGCCTGCTGTTTCATATTGAGAAGGATGGTAAACGGATTTTTTACGGCAATGGACCCACGGGGCTTCTGCCTGAAGAAACGTGGAACTGGTTAGAGAAGACGACGGTGGACTTGGCAATATTGGACTGTACCAATGGCAAATTGCCGTTTACCGGTGGCCATTTGAACATGGAGGCTGTCATTGATATTCGCAATAGGCTAAGGGAAAAGGGCACGCTGGCAAAGGACGGAACGGTTGTTGTTACCCATTTCTCCCACAATATTGGCCTGCAGTATGATGATCTGACTAACCTTTTTGTCCAAGAAGGAATCCTGGTTGCATATGACGGAATGGTCATTGATATGTAAGATAAACGAAAGAGGTGTTTGAATGAAAGATAGTTGATTTATTAGGAGATTCCATCAGACTTGGCTATGCAGCTGCTAGTGCGTGCGGGGCTCAAAGAAATGGCTGAGGTGGTAGCACCTGAGGAGAATGGGAGATTTGCCAAACATACGCTGTGGGGCGTGAATCTATGGATAAGGGATTTGGGAAAGCCGGATATCGTCCACTGGAATAACGGTCTTTGGGATTTGAATCACGAAGCTCCAATGGTAGAGGCTTTGACTTCACTTACGGAGTATGTGGAGACGTTGAAGCGCACGCTGAATGAGCTGCAGCGAACAGGAGCATCCATTATTTTTGCAACGACAACGCCTGTGCCAGCCGATGCAATTGGCCGAAGCAACGCCGAAATAGATTTGTATAATATGGCCGCTTCAGAGCTCATGCGCAGCAACGGTGTCGAGGTCAATGATTTAAACGCTGTTATGAGAAGTGATTTGGATGCCCATATATGCAACGACCGCTTGCATTTGTCTGAGCTTGGAAATATCCGCTGTGCCGAACAAGTTATCAATAAAATTCGTAACTATTTGTAGCTCTTCAAGGTTCATTGAGAACCGGCAATTGGAGTCATAAATAACAAAAACCCAAGCCTCAATGTGAGGCTTGGGACTATATGCCTTAGCCCGCAAAATTTGATCTGTTAAAAGAAAATAAAGTATTAGACAGGATGTGTTATTAAACGGGCAGTAGAGAGTCATAAAACCAACACAATTTTTTGATTCATTCTTCATACGTTTCAATAGCACGCGAATCAAGTGGGGTTCCAACTGGACATGGTGGTGAGATGCCAAGCTATTGTAAATGAAGCCATATAACTAGGAGGTTTCTACTATGACAGCTAACTTTGCACCAATGGAGGTTCAGTTGAAAACTGAACGACTTGACCTGAGTATGTGGGAGGAGTCCGATACAGCCTGGTTGAGGAAACTTGTTGGCGAGCGTGGCGTGGACATACCAGCTCTCGACACCGTACGCAACGATATCATAGAGATGCGCAAAAGAGCAAGTCGAAAATGGCATTTCTCTACTCACTATTCGCCGCCGAGAAGAGGGCGATTTCATCGGATATTGTGGCTTGATTATCGGTCGTTCTACACTTGAAGAACCGGAGATCGCATACGAGCTTTTCCGCAGCGCTCACCGCAAAGGCTATGCGACTGAGGCAGCATCCGTGGTCCTGGACGCTGCGATCGCTACCGGGCGCCGCAGGCTTTGGTCGACAGTACGCGCTTGGAATATTGCGTCCTTCCGAGTGCTGGAAAAGATCGGCTTCGAGCGGCACCACAGCACGTGGGACGAACGCGGTGAGCTAGTTTGGAACGTACGCGATCTTTAGAGAGCTACGAGATCCAGCCCATCTTTTGAATTTCTTCGCTTGGACTCTTTTGAATAACTCGTTTCCTATGGTGATATTTGTAGTCACACTTTACATAAGAAAGCGGCGGTCGGATTCGGCACGATTGTCGCATACTATATTTCAGAATTTACATTTTTCTTTCGCACAGGTTGGTCTTTCTTTAAATTTGCCGATATAGCAAGCACGGGAGACCCGTACCGTAGATGAAAGTGAGAAGGATGAAGGATTTATCATTACGAAACGATAGCTCCATAAACAACAAGGACGAGGCTGTCAGCACGATCAGCCTCCTTACATTCATAACGAATCATAAAGGAGAATGAATAATCTTAAAAGAATGTTAATTGAGAAAAAAAATAGGGTGGTATCAATAATGAACTGCGTAATTAATAGAGCAACCTTGGAAGATAAAGAAACACTCAAAAACCTTTTACAATTCTATATTTATGATTTCTCAGAGTTTATGGATTTGCATTTTGAAGAAAACGGGAAATATGGTGACTATCCACTAGATGAATACTGGATAGGAAATTCGAATTTTCCATACTTAATAAAACTCAATGGGAAAAATGCTGGATTTGAGTCTTAGTCAAATTGAAAAATAGAGATGATGACACATATTTTTCAATTACTGAGTTTTTTATCGCAAAAAAATATCGGAGGGCGGGGTTAGGTAAATTAGTTGCAATAGATATTTTTACTACGCATAAGGGACAATGGGAAGTTTACCAAATAAATAATAACAAGCCCGCACAACAATTTTGGAAAAAGGTAATAGAGGAGTACACCGATGGCGAATATACTGAACGAATAGAAGTAGGGGAGAAAAACACAAGTGTTCGTTAGTTAATAACGTCTGAATTCGCGAAGAAGGATTACGGGTACGATAGTGAAAAATACATATTGTTGAGCAGACGCTGCGGTAGCCTGCTCATTTTATTAAGCTAGCAGGCAGCAGTTCCAAAATTCACCTGTTTTGTATTAGGAATTTACTTGCTACTCTTAGAAAAGACACTTTTTTTATGGGAGAATTGTGATGTTCACATTTTTTACAAAGAGTTTTTACAAATGGTTATTTGCATTTATATGGATATTACTGGTACTTACTTTTCGTGAATTTTATAATATATCTAATTTCCTTGAGTCTGTACTTGTTTCTGTAGGTTTGTTTTTAATATTGTATTTATTTGAAAAAAGTGATGATAAAAAACCACAGTAAGAACATTGTGGGACGGGTACGTTAGTGAAATGCGGTTGCTCGTCGGCAACCGTTTTTTTGTTCGCTGCGTTAACGGGCAGTTTTGCTGCAGAAGGGTATAAGAAGTTGGTGTTGAATTTATATATAAAAACCACGAACTCGATTACAGTTTCGGGAGCTTTACCAGATAAGGGAGAGTAATCAATGTCTAAGGCCGATGTAATGTACTTAGAAATAGCCAAACAGATTCTTGGAAATGGATTTGAACATAAGGAACAGGGGGTGCTTGGTATGCTTCCGACGGTGGAGAAGTTATCGTTAAGAAGTTAGGTCGACCAGTAGTTATGCAGTTTGATTTGCAGGAAGAATTTCCGATTTTAACCTCGAAGTATGTTCCTTGGAAAAAGTTTAGGGACGAAATCTACTGGATTATGATTATGCAATCCAATGATGTTCGTAAGCTACACGCTATGGATATACATTTTTGGGACGAATGGATGGGGGAGGACTATACCATTGGGGAAGCCTATGGTGTCCAAGTCAAGAAGTTCAAACAACTTGATAGGCTCCTTAGTAAAATTATCAATAACCCCAATGATAGGGGAATGATCATCCAGTTATGGAATGAGGAAGATTTGCCACAAATGAACATTAGGCCATGTGCTTTCATGACTATGTGGGATGTTACCGATGGATATCTTAACTGTTCACTAATTCAACGTAGCGGAGATTGGGGATTGGGAGTCCCATTCAATTTCGGTCAGTATGCTATGCTGGTTAATATGGTCGCACAAGTAACGAATCTTAAACCAGGAGTACTGACACACTACATCAACAATGCCCATATCTATGATAGGCATTATGATAAGATTCAGAGCAATGCTAGGTGAACATTTTCTATGCACCAGATTTCCGGATTAACAAAGAAGTCAAGAATATCTATGACTTCAAGCCTGACGATTTGCAGATCGTCGGCTACAAAGGAAACCATGCTGGAATGCTTCCTCTGGAGATGGCAACTGTTATCAATCCCCATAAGCAGGAATAATGAGCACAATGTTTTCTCTAAAGTCAAGGTTCAGAATTTAATTAAAGGGATAATAACCAGGATCAGGCTGACAGCGGTTAACAAACGGCGGCCTAATTGTAATATTGTCGGATGACAAGAACCTGTCCCTTTTGTGGACATGCGACAAGAACTTGACCCTGGAGTAAGTGAGAGGTTGCTCAACTAACTGGCAGTTTTATACAGTAATACTTCCTAATTATTGGACATAATATCCAAAAATTCTTTGAAGGGAAGTTTTCAGTGTGCCACTATTTTTATTTCTAATTGTTTTTATGTCTGCATCAAACAACTATACATTCACTACTACAGGTGAGAATGTTTTATTGATTAACAACTACCATCCACAGAATAATTACGATATGCGATTGTTTAGATTATCAGCAGATGAAATCAAGTCAGCTGAGGTTAGATGGGGAGCTTTGTACCGCAGGACACTCGAAATAAATGAGATTCAATCACTCGTTAGAATATTACACAGAGTTAATAAGGAAGATATAGAACCATATCATGAACCTGCTCCGAAAGTGGACCGTTTTCAGTCACTTTATTGTTGAAATCAATTCACTCTTACGTTAAATGGCGATTACATCCTTTGCCAAGGGAATCAAATTTTTCAGCCTGAGTTTCGTGAGTTTAAGAAACAGTTTCGGAGATCGTTTAGCGGGTACAATAGTTGAATAAACAGGGAGCAGCCGCGGCAGCTGCTCCCTGTTTTTCTATTGAACTAATGGCAGGATAGTATGGAAAACCTGCAGGAACTTTTGTTGTATTTACAACAAAAATGATTTAATATTTATATAAAATATTTGAGAATACAATATTGATGGAGTTAATTATGAAAGAAATTCTTCGTGAAATTGGAATGATAGCAAGGGCATTAGATTCTATAAGTAATATAGAATTTAAAGAATATGACCTTACAAAAGGGCAGTATTTGTACCTTGTGCGAATATGTGAAAATCCAGGAATCATTCAAGAAAAGTTAGCTGAGATGATAAAAGTAGATCGAACAACAGCAGCTCGTGCTATAAAAAAACTTGAAATGAATGGCTTTATTGAAAAGAAAGATGATAAACATAACAAAAAAATTAAAAAACTCTTTCCAACAGAGAAAGGGAAAAATGTTTATCCTTTTATAAAAAGAGAAAATGATTATTCCAATAGCGTTGCATTAGAGGGATTTTCCGAAAGAGAAGTAGAAACCATTTTTAATCTTCTTCAAAGAGTTAGAAAAAATATAGAAATAGACTGGGAATTTGTAAAAAAGGGAAACAAGAGAAATTATTGATTATATAAAGGAGCGACATATTAAATGACTATAAATATAAAAAAGTGTACCCTTGAAGATTCACGCAATACTTCAAGAAATTAGTTATGAAACATTTAATGAGACATTTAAGGATCAGAATTCACCTGAAAATATGAATGCCTATTTAGAAAGAGCATTTAACTTAAAACAATTAGAAAAAGAATTATCCAATATTTCTTCGCAATTCTTTTTTGTTTATTTTAATAATGAAGTTGCTGGATATTTAAAGGTCAATACCAATGATGCTCAGTCTGAAGAAATGGGTGATGAATCACTTGAAATCGAGAGGATTTATATAAAGAACAAATTTCAAAAACATGGGCTTGGTAAATATCTGCTAAATAAAGCTATAGAAATTGCAATGGAACGTAATAAAAAGAAAATCTGGCTAGGCGTATGGGAAAAAAATGAAAATGCTATTGCTTTTTATAAGAAAATGGGGTTTGTTCAAACTGGAGCCCACTCTTTTTATATGGGTGATGAAGAACAAATAGATTTTATAATGACCAAAACACTCATATAACATTTTTTCTGAAAGGTGGATTATTAGATAACGGTGAACGTTAGTTCAGCGAACCAAGGAGCAGTTTCCCGCTGCGGCAGTTGTTCCTTCTGTCATTTAGCTAAAGGACAGTTTTGTTATAAGAGCAAACGAGGAGGAAATCCATTTATATTCCTTCACATTTCAAAATTACAGACGAAACAATGGCTTATGAAATAATAAAAGAACATAGTTTTGCGACTCTTTTTTCTCAACACAATGGAATGCCGTTTGCAACTCATTTACCGCTACTTTTGAACAAAGAGAATACCTATTTATATGGACACTTTGCTCGTCCAAATCCTCAGTGGAA
>CAWCBD010000027.1:0-15240 GCA_963793665.1 uncultured Paenibacillaceae bacterium | reverse complement strand
CCTTAGACCAAAGTATATGTACCTCCATTCAAGCTGGGGTAGCTATGTAGAGTATTAGACTGGAAGTATTGAATCCACGAGGTTTTCGAATTACAAAACCGTCAGACTACGAAAAATTATTTTAGACTGACCCAAAAAACAAAACAGCAGCAGCCATGGACGAGAAAATAAAGTCCTAGACTGATGAAAATTTTTTTTTGAATCAAACATGTCCCGTCCATCGACTTCTAATGGTTTATTCTCACATCTCCATTCGCAGGATTTCATCATCTTGAATTCAGAAGAAACTAAAGGAAAGTAAGTAGTACCCTTTCAAAGATCCGTATATGGTAGCCGCAATACTTAGGCTTCTGTACAGTCAAATGGTTATTCACCTACATAAGATGATGTACGATTGGATTTAGGATAAATACCTTTAATTAAGGAGTGAATTTCAGTTCATGTTAATGAGACAACCGCCGCAATCTCCCCCGCCGACATTCGTCCCCCCAAAACCCAATATCTCCTATGTCATAGACTGTATCTATAATTACACCTATGTTTGGCAAAGGAATGGAGACAATTATTGGTTTTATCCGATTTCTGTTGGGCCTGAAGGGGTCGCTGGTTACAGATGGAGTGGAACTTATTGGTATTTTTACGGAATCGATTCGAGATTCATTGATGCCGTTGCATGTCCTCCGATACCTACGCTTTTCTAAGAGCAAATCACTATTCTAACCGAAAAAGCCGGGAGAGACCTGATCACGGTGACTCCCCGGCTTTATTTGCATTGGTCTAAAAATGCTTGTTTTTAATCTTTCACCATCCACTAGCGTGATACGATTAACTCTATGGAAATTGGTCAATACTATTCTTTTCAGTCTAAAAGAAGGAATCGAAACGCAGCAAAACTATGAAGTTTAACTCAAACAGATAGCTATTGTATGGAGATCAAAGAGAAAGGACATAAACCTGATCCTTATTCAAAAATTCTCATGTCCTTCCCGATCATGAGTGAATCTATGGCCTGTACATTTATCGGTGCGAGTGAAAATAGTTTTTGTGTTTACTATAAGAGATTAGTTGAACGAGGAATGGGAACTTTGAGCTCCAGGAAGATGAATTAGCAGACCATGAAGTTGTATAGGTGGAAATACCTTACACTGCCTTATTTCGGATCAAACTCAATGACAACCAAAGCATTTTATTTCCCTACGAATGCCATGATATACTGGTCAGAAAAGAAGGATGTGAAAATATGCTGTTCTCGGAATTTAAAATAAGAAATGTTGTGCTCAAAAACCGGATCGTTATGTCGCCGATGTGCATGTATTCGTGTACTCATAAAGATGGCAAGATTACTAATTTTCACCTCGTTCATTATCCCTCCAGAGCGGTTGGCGGTGCTGGGCTTATCATGCTGGAAGCTTCTGCGGTTACGGCGCAAGGACGAATCTCCGATCAGGATCTGGGTATTTGGCACGATGACCAAATCAATGGCTTGAGACAGGTTGTTCAGCTGATCCACGAGGCTGGCAGCAAGAGTGCCATCCAGCTCGCTCATGCCGGTAGAAAAGCAATGATAGACGGGCCGATCATCGCCCCTTCCGCGATCGCGTTCAATGATACAATGAAAAAGCCAGATGCGATGACAACGGGTCAGATTAAGGAAACGATTGAAGCCTTCGTCCGAGCCGCTGGACGTGCGATCGAAGCCGGGTTTGATATTCTCGAAATTCATGCTGCGCACGGTTACTTAATTAATGAATTTCTTTCCCCGCTTTCGAATAAAAGAGAAGATGAGTACCGTGGAGACCCTCTGGCCGATATCGCTTTCTTAGTGAAATCGTGAGCGCTGTACGTGCGGTCTGGGATGGTCCTCTGTTCATTCGTATCTCGGCAAGCGACTATCATCCTGAAGGCTTGAGCATAGATGATTACGTACAAATCTCTTCCTGGCTGAAGGAGCAAGGCGTCGATCTTATCGATTGCAGCTCGGGTGCGCTCGTTCCCACAGCGCCGCATGTCTATCCGGGCTATCAGGTTCCTTTTGCCGATAAAATTCGCAATGATGCTCATATCGCAACCGGAGCCGTCGGTTTGATTACCCGCGGCATTCAGACGGAAGAAATCCTGCAAAGCGGCAGAGCTGATCTCATCTTCGTTGCTCGCGAGCGCTTGTGATCCCTACTGGCCTCGAACCGCTGCCAAGGAGCTTGGCGTAACGATTCCGTCACCTAAGCAATACGACCGGGCATGGTAAAACTGCACAAAAGGTTTACATAGGAGGGAAAAGCATGGCATACCGCAATTTTGAATTGTTATGCAGTGACAGCTCAAGCCGTTTCGCTTGTGAATGGAAGCCCGAGGATGCCGAGCAAATAAAAGCGGTTATCGCAATCGTCCACGGAATGGGAGAGCATATGGGCCGTTACGCGCATGTCGCCGATATGTTCACCGCTGCTGGCTATGCTGTATTTGGTTTTGATCAATGCGGGCACGGACGAACGGAGGGGAAGAGGGGCATACCGATTCTTATGAAGCGCTTCTGACCGGGGTTGATGAGATGCTTGCCGAGGCGAAGCGGTCCTATCCCGATCTGCCAGTATTCCTATTCGGCCACAGCATGGGCGGCAACGTCGCGATCAACTTCATCCTCAGGCGCAAGCCCGACATTAAAGGGGCTATTATTAGCGGACCTTGGCTGAAGCTGGCCTTTTCCCCGCCGCCTTTACAGGTTGTCATCGGCCGAATCGTAGAACGGGTTTTTCCCAAATATACGAATAATCGGCCGTTGAATGTGGATCACCTGACATCCGATCCGCAGATGATGGAAATGTATCGCACCGATTCACTTGGACATGGCCTTATTACGGCGAGATTCTTCTTCTCCGTCCAGACTGCCGGGCTGTGGGCATTGAAGCACGCATCCGAGTGGTCGGTTCCGCTGCGCTTATGCATGGCGGTTCCGACCAGGTAACCTCGATTCAGGCAAGCAAGCGGTTTGCAGAGGCGGCCGGTTCGTTATGTACATTCATGGAGTGGCCGGAGTTTCGGCATGAGCTTCATAATGAAAGCAAGCGCGAGGATGTTTTTGGAATGATGTTGGATTGGCTGCGTGAACGATAAAGGTGCGTCCCCTGAGGTCATTTGGACCCTGAGGGACGCACCTTTTTTAGATAAACAGAGCTTATCTTGCGGCATCAGCTCGATAACCTGTTGTCGGGATCGAGAAGGAACACCTGCGCGAAGCCTGTAATACTTTCCCGATTCGCTTTATACGTTATATTATGATTATCCAGCCATGCCAGCGTTTCGTCGAAGCTTGTCACTCGCAAAGCAAAGTGTCCGTCCCTCGTATCAATGCCGCCGATCCTCTTCGTCTGGCCTTCATGAACGATCAGATGCAACTGCTTGCCGATCCAACCGATCGCATACCACGTACCAGGGAAGTCGAACGCTGGCCGCGTGATTTCCTTCAGACCGATAACCTCGGAATAGAACGCTCTTGCCCGCTCCAAATCGGTTACAATTAGACTGATATGATGAATGCCCTCTAGGTGAATCATCGCCTCGGCCACCGCCTTTTTGTTAATTTATCATGCAAGAAGAACCGGCTCACGCCGTCCTTTGGCTGGGAAGCCAAGCTTCTTCCTTTAGAAATATCAGAAAAGGTTGGGAGCGAAATCAATGCTTTCTGATATTTGCACAAAAGCGTTCCCAGTCAAGAGCATGTGACACGCTCCGCAGCAATCGGCCTTCAGCCGCTGTTAAACTCGTTCAGCCTGATTAGATGACCTGCGGTTGCTGAACAAGTTTAAAGGCGGCACGTAAACTTTCCGACTCAATTCCTATACGCTTAGTCACATTCAACCTTTTAGTGCTAATCCCCAAATACCTCCACTAGAGCAAACCTAGACCTCTCAAATGAATGGACTTCATCAGGTTGTTTATTCGGATACTCGTCGCTGGTTATGCCCGCATCCTTCTAGATTGCTGTTTCATTCGGTATATCACTTTCTAAGCTGACTAATTTCCCCTGCAGGATGGCCCTTCCGTGTAATTTACTTTCTCTGACGAACCTTCTTTACAGGAATCCAATACTCGATTTCAATTTCTTCTGTGATAATCTGTTTTATTCACCAACTTTGATTTAGTGCAACCTGTATGTTCGGGCCTTCAACTTGTTCATAACCTGAGGAAGGAAACCATTCTCCTTCTATGCCCGGCTGTTTATCAATTTGTTTTACACTTTTGGACATCCTTTGCCCGACCTCAGAAAAAGTATCCTTACTGCTTTCTCCTTGGCATCCCGCAATCATTGTAACGGACACAATCATAACCACGAATACAAATAGCTGTAAAGTTCACCTTAGTAACTCAACTTTCGCAGAGCGAAAATCGGCTTAACTGCGTGATGTGACTAAATAAACGGCGAATTCAATACAGAGGTTGCCAAAATAGAAAAACACCGCTTCGTTTGGTAAAGTGAGAGTGTCTAGCAATCACTACCATACAGAAGAGGTGTCCTCTACATGATAGAGCAAAACGTACATCAGAATCAACTTCCAAATGAAATCAAACCAGCATTTAAAGAACTGAAAGTGCTACAACACTTGAAAACAGCGTGCTTTAGGAAGAAGTTCGGCTATTCCTGTTCGTTTTTATTCCAGCTTGTCTTTGTTCTCTTGTTTCATCACAAGAACTGGTTTCGTTTGTTGGAAAGCGATAGAGGAGATTCATTTCCTGGTAAGGATGCGGTTTACCGCTTCCTAAATCACAGTGGCTACGCGTGGCGCCGATTCTTGTCATTGCTCAGTTCGTCCACGATTGAAAAGGTTCACGCGCTGACCAGGAAGGACCGCGTATCTGTATTTGTAGTCGACGATTCCATGTTTGAGCGGAATCGCAGCAAGGCGGTCGAATTGCTTTCTAGATTTAAGGATCATGCGACCGGTAGCTACTATAAAGGATTTCGGATGCTCACGCTAGGCTGGTCGGACGGTCACACATTTATCCCTGTCGACTTCTCCCTGCTGGCTTCGCTCAGAGTCCCAAGTAAGTGGCATTATGGAAGGGATAGACAAGCGAACGTCCGGCTACAAGCGACGGCTGGAAGCTTTATTGCCCGCGCCTCGGGTCATACCAGCTATGATCGATCGTGCGCTTTCCGCTGGTGTGCAGGCTTCTTA
Organism: uncultured Paenibacillaceae bacterium; assembly: GCA_963793665.1. Classification (GTDB taxonomy): domain Bacteria; phylum Bacillota; class Bacilli; order Paenibacillales; family Paenibacillaceae; genus Paenibacillus_Z. Next base: position 10,066 of record CAWCBD010000027.1, on the reverse strand, counting down.
TGTGCTCATGGACAGTTGGTTTACACATGCGCCACTAATCCAAGAGATGCTTGATCGCGGTTTGGACGTGATTGGCATGGTAAAGGCAGATAAGAAGCGTTATCTTGTCGGCGGACGTCGTTTATCTCTGCAAGAGCTTTACTATGAAGCCGTCCCTGTTCAGGGAAAGAACAATGGTATTCTGCGTTCCATTCGTACTGAATTGTCCCCTGGACCTCACATGGTATTCGTGCGCCATCGTTCGAATAAGAAAGAATGGCTTGCCATCCTGTGTACCAATCGCTCATTGCCCGAGGATGAAATTATTCGGATCTACGGAATTCGTTGGGACATTGAAGTGTTCTTTAAGTGCGCCAAATCCTTGCGTCTGCAAAAGGAATTTCAGGGCGTTCCTATGATCTGCTTGTCAGCCACACCACAATTGTTTTCTCTCGTTACATTCTGCTGGCATGGCAACATCGCCAGAGCACCGACCACCGCACATTAGGTGGCTTGTTTCACTTGCTTTGTGATGAAGTAAGTCAATTAGATTGGGCGATTGCTTTAAAGCATTCATTAATTTGATCGAAGATGTCGCTAAGAAGGTCAATAAGAAGATCACAACACTTATCCAAACACAACTTCAGCAATGGATCGCAGGTTTGCCTAGTTACATCAAGGCTTACCTGCCAAATTTAAGCTGCGAAAGTTGGTACCGTCAAAATAATAATTTCCCCTTTTTCTGCGGGAAGCTTATTTATTTAACATTTCCAATACCTCTTTACTTACCTCTTCATAATGAATCCCCTTAATATCCCCAGTTTTGGCATCCATGTTGATGATAATACGATCTGCACTGTCTTTTTCTTTGTGAATAGCATGAAACATAACTGTCCACATTCCATCGCTTAAAATGGCGTCTTCTGATTCGATGGACATATCCTCTTTTTCATGTTCATCAAACCATTTCATCACTTCTATATTTTCTTTTGCGAACTCTTTTGCTTGGTCCACAGTTAATATTTCAGGTTCTTTGTCCATCATCAATTCTAATGGTAATGACGAAAAGATTCTCTCTTTCTCATGCCTTTGGAAGGTAAATGACACCTCATACATGCCACTTAATGCACGCACAGTCCGTCCATTCGTTAAACTAACCTCGCGCTTAAATGTTATTTCTTTTTCAAATGTTTCGTTCGGTTCCATTTCCCTTAAATCATTGGGACCAAATACATCATCACAACCTACTTCTTTTTTATCGCGTGTAATAAGGTGCGAGTAGGCATCTTCCTTTTTCACTGATATATTAAAAGGAATGCCGCAACGCCCATTATATATTATTGTCTCCCCGCTGCTATTGGTAATCGATGCATCTACTTTAATGTTTTTACCTATCTTTATAGTAGCTTTTATTACAAGCCCGTCCTGATTATCTTCGTGAGTAAGAGTCTTCAGCTCGCCAGATGCTGATTGCATATTCGCACCGCATCCAGTAACCGTTATCATTAGAAAAAGAATCAAAACAATTTTTTTCATTCTGCCACCCCCTAATTATCAGAACGAGCGTACAAGCATGATAGTTGCACAAAAATACCTGTTATCGTAAGATAAGGTCCGTCCAGAACGTACGGCTGCCTTTGTGTCATCATTCAGCTATCGTGTCACGTTTAATCATTCTTGCGAGGCGCATTTTTCTAGCTCTATTTTTGCAATTTGAAAGTAGAACTCTAGTACTGAGCCCTCAATAGCTGCTGATACACTTTGCCGTTTGAGAGCAGCTCGTGGTGGGTGCCTGTTTCGGCGAGAGCGCCTTGATCCATTACAAAGATAATGTCAGCATTCTCGATTGTTGAGAGACGGTGAGCAATCATTATGGTCGTCAGCCCTTGCCTTCTCTCTTCAAGCGCGGCAAGCAAATATCGTTCCGTCTCCAAATCAAGCGCCGAGGTCGCCTCGTCGAGCACCAATATTTCAGGGTCGCTGACGATCGCCCTTGCGATTGCGATGCGCTGCCGCTGCCCGCCGGATAGCTTGATGCCACGCTCCCCTATATTCGTATCGTATCCATCTGGCAGCGCAGCTATAAACTCGTGAATTTGCGCGATACGGCAAGCTTCCTCCATATCCTCATCCGTTACACCTTCTCTGCCAAGCAGCAGATTTTCGCGAATGGTATCCGAGAACATGTACGGGTCCTGAAATACGATCGATACTTTATCCGCCCATTGATCGCGGTTAAACTGATCGACCGGAACCCCGTTCAGCCGAATCGCTCCTCCCGTTACGCCGTAGAAACGAATTAACAGCTGGGCAATCGTCGATTTGCCGCCGCCGCTCGTACCGACAAAAGCAATCTTTCGGCCGATCGGCAGCTCTGCGGAGAAGCCGCGAATGACTTCCGGCAAATCCTTCGTATAACGAAAGCTAGTCTCATGAAAGGATAACCGCTCCATTGGCTTATCCAGCTGCTCGCGTCCGCCATCATGCTGGTCCAGCTCCAAAATGCGCTGCACGCGATCGACATTGGCCAGCTGTGAGGAAAGGCCCATGAGGAATTGAAAAAAATTATAAAACGAATCGGACATTTGCGTTGAAAACTGAAACAAAATAACAAACGTGCCGATCGACATTTGATCGTGAATGAGCTGTATGCCGCAATAGCCGAGTACCAAAATGCTAATGCCCCACTTCATCGGATCGCTGTACCTGATTTGCCGGTTTACGAGTCTTCCTTCCGCCATGACCTGCTCTAAATATTCGGCGAACATTTTGTTGTACAGCTTCTCTTCCCATTTCAGCCTGTGATAGGCCACTACCTCGCGCGTAGAAGCGACGCCTTCCTCAATTTGTACAAGCAGCGCGGCGCGCTTCTCCGCTACCTGTCTTGCTGCTGCCTTCAGTTTCGGCGTGAAATAGTAGCCGATCAAGACGTAAATGGCGCAAAGCCCGACGATCATGAGCAGCAGGATGGGACTTGAGAAGCCAATGATCGCCATTAGGATGCACAGGTTCAACGTCTCCTGCATTCCCCGTGGAAGCTGCCAGCCAATGACGCTTGCTGATATGAACAAATCCTGAGTAAACGTGTAGACGTATTTGCCGGTCCGTTCGTTTTGAAACCGCTCAACCGGTACTTTCTCAATGCGCTTCAACATCCGGGAGAGCAAGGACCGGCTGACCGCAAATTCATTGCGTACGAGACTGCGGCTCGTCATCGTGAACATGAGTGAGTAGATGATGGCCGCGAGCGCGAAGACGCCGATTACAACAGGCATCAGCTCGTATTTCCCCTCGCTGAACACGTCATCGATTAATATTTTTTGCACGTACACAATCGTATAGTTGGACACCGACTCCAGCGCAAGATAGAGCAGCGTGATCAAATAAGTGCCTCGAAGCAATATTGAGTTCGACCAAAATATTTTAATATACTTCATGCGCTGCCCTCCCCTCTAGTGATTCGACTTGCCCTGCTTCCAGCTGATAGAGCAGCCCTTTGCGTGTGATTAGCTCCTCATAGCTTCCGGCCTCGGCGACACGTCCTTCATGGATAACGACGATTTTGTCAAAATGCTTCACTGTCGACAGCCGATGCGCGATCGCGATTGTCGTCCGATTCACCAGCACTTCATCGAGCGCACGCTGCACCTCATATTCACTTACATTATCGAGTGAGGAGGTCGCCTCATCCAGCAAAATAATAGCAGGCTGCTTCACGAACATCCGCGCAATCGAAACGCGCTGCTTTTGCCCGCCGGACAGCTTCATCCCTCGCTCACCGACCAGCGTATCGTAGCCTTCCGGCAGCTGCATGATAAAATCATGCGCATAGGCCGCTTTTGCCGCCGCTTCCACTTCTTCGTCGCTTGCATCCGGCTTGCCGAATCGGATATTTTCCTTGACTGAGGAGCCGAATAAGTAGGTTTCCTGGAACACGTATCCGATCGATTCGCGGAGCCGCTCCAGCGTCAGCTGCTTAATGGGTATGCCGTCCAGCTTAATAACGCCGGATGTTGGATCGTAGAAGCGGCCGATCATTTTGAACATCGTCGTTTTTCCGTTACCGCTTGCTCCGACAAAAGCAACCTTCTCGCCTGGTTTAATCGTCAGCGAGAAGCCGTTAATAACCGGCGGCTGCCCTGGATATTGAAAGCAGACGTCCTCGAACGTCAGTCCGCCGTGAACCTCCTTAAGCGGAACCGGATGAGCCGGGTCATCAATTTCGATTGGCTTATGCATGAATTGATAGAGCGGGATCGTTTGGTGAATGATGAGCTTCTGCTCGGTCAGCAGCGTGACGAGCATCGTAAGGCGGAACATCGTTGTCATGTATAAGAGGGTGAAGGCGATGAAGCCGCCTAACGAAATCCAATTATTTTGCAGGGAGTAGTATCCAACAATAAAAAGCGCAATGGCGCCCAAATAAAATGTAAACCGCCGAAAGCTTCCCCTCGCAAAGCCAAAGGTTGCGCTTAGCAAGTAATAATGGGCCCAATTTCTATGCCTCTCCAGCGTGCGGCCATGGTACCACGGCTGCGAGCCGAAAGCGCGGAATTCGCGCAAGCCTGAAATGCTTTCGTACACGACTTGGTTATAAGCGATGCGCATTTGACCGGACTGTCGGCCATTGAGCGCCGCTTTCCGCTCGAAATACGGTCCGAACAAATAATAAAGCGCGAACGTTGGCAGCATGATGAGCGACAGCCAGCCGCTTATGCTGAGCAGCAGCACAACAGCAACGGTGATGAACAGTATATTATCGATGACACCAGGCAAGTAGTTCCGGTAAATTTTCTGAACCGACGCCACCTCAGAATTGAACATCGACAGCGTCTCGCCTGCCGGATGACGTTCGTAATGAGCGAAGCCGAGCTTGCGTAAATGCTTGAAAATGGCGGTTTGCATATCACGGGAGGCGAGCTCTCCGATCGTCCGCTGGATCAGGTTGCGATAGTTTTTGGCGATCAGCATCAGTAAGTTGACTGCTGTAAGCGCTGCTAATATAGCAATAAACAAGGATGTGTCTTTATTAATGACAACATGGTCGATGATATATTGGATCATTTTCGGCGTTAACGTCTCTCCAATGACCGCCATCGTGCCGCATGCCGCGAGCGCCGCTATTTGCTTCTTGTACGGCTTCAAAAATTTAATCGCCCATACGTAGGAGCGTTTCGACTGATCGAGCTCAGCCTTCTGTCTCGCTTTGTCCGCTTGCTTATTAGCCTTTCGTTCCGAACTTTGCGGTTCTCTGTCTGCTTCCGCTTCCCTTAGATTTTCTTTCGCTTGCATGGTAATTCCCCCCTTACCTTACCTTATCGGTTTTCCTGTGCTCAACCCAGTTTATGACAGTTAGCTACCTATCATAATTCCGGATAGACTATTTGTCAACGCATAAAATTATGATACAAATTCACGATTGCTCCGGCGGCATCGAACAGACGAATAGAAAGCCCGGCTAAGGCCTAATGCGCCTATTGCCGGGCTTTCTCTTGTTTCCACATTACTTTAGTAATGTCTGAGGACAAGAACATGTATCCTTAACTGAAATGAATTGTGGTCTTCTCTGTTGTGACTAACCGAAAAGGCCACATCGATTTAAGTAATGAAAGAAACTCCGAAAACCCACTACATTCAAGGGTTTTCGGAGTTCTCTTTTTAGAGTCAACCCTGTGCAGGGAAGGTCTTCATTTCATAGATTTTTTGGAGCGTATGGACAAGCTTCGTCTTCTCGTCATCATCCTCTGTGTGGAGATACCCCTCTACAAGCCTGTACCCGAATACGAGAAGGATCATCTCGTAGACGCAATGATCGGCGATAGGGGATACATCCGCATACTCCGAAAAGCCTTTGTAATACGCGGGGACACATCGCTGGTAGTATTCGACCATGTGATCGATATCCGCTTCATCCGCAATGAGGCTTGCGAGATCCTCGCCTAAGTAGCCCCATCCTGATGTATCCCAGTCGATGAGCGCGATTTTCCCATCGGCATAGATCAGGTTGGTCACCCAGAAGTCCCGGTGGCATAGCACGAGGGGCAATTTTTCGATGCGGGCGAGTATCTCGTCTGCTTGCTCATCGATGTCGATGAGCATTTGCCGCACGTGCTGCGGGAATTCGCAGTCCTCCGAGCGTATATAATCGTAGACGACCGACCATGACCGGTAATGCAGATACGTATTCTTCATGAGATCCGCATGGCTCAGGTTGGTCAGGCTCTGCAGCACGGCGGGCTGCTCCGCATACAGCTTGCCTTGATAGCGTCCTAACTCCAGCGCGGCCTGTTCATACATGTCACCGGTCAAGTCTAAACCGGTTACGCCATCGATATATTCCAGCCACAGCTGGAATTCATTTTCTTCGGCATTGATCTCGGCGTGATAACATGTCGGCCAGCGGAAGGCATCCGAGAACGTTGCTCCCAAGTCAGACGCATAGAGATCATATTCCCGACGCCATGAACCCGGATCGCCGTAACGCTCCCATTTCTTCTGGATTTTCAGCACGATACGGTACGGCAATTTTTCGCCATCCGCTGTTTTGGCGATCCCCGTTACCAGGTTCACATTTCCCACAGTTCCGCCCTGTAACGGCATGGTTTGGCAGTCGGCGGAGATGATATTCGTCTTGAACCGTTGGCTTAAAGCATAGATCAGCGTTTCAAGTTTAATATTCATTTCTTCCATCCTCCATTTTTCTTCGTTTGCTTGCTCCACATGGCGATCGTTTTGTTTCGAACCCTCTTGTCGATGAGGTAGCTTGTTTTATCCTGGACATACTTGTTCTCATGCTGCTGGGCAACATAATGCTCCCACCGTTCACGCGGCAACGAACCGTCGGCAAGCGCGGCGAAAACGGCACAGCCCGGCTCGGCTTGATGGCGGCAATCCGTAAATCGGCATTGCGCGAACCATTCCTCCACATCGGTAAAGCCTGCGCGGATGCCTTCGTTGGCATCAAAAAGCCCAAGCTCACGCATACCCGGCGTATCGATGACCATCGCGCCGGAGGGGAGCATGAATAGCTGACGGTGCGTTGTCGTATGCCGCCCCCGGCTGTCGACCTCCCGGATCGCCTGAACCTTCATTACGTCCAGTTCCATCATCGCATTGAGCAGAGACGATTTACCAACGCCGGACATGCCGAGAAAGACGACTGTTTTACCAGGCATCAAATAGAGATCGAGTTCGTTCAGTCCCAGGCCTGTATGACTGCAGATCGCGTGAACCGGCACATCAGGGATGCTTTGTGTGATTTCTGCGAGCGGGAGATTATAATCTTCCACGAGATCAGCTTTGGTCAGAATGACGACCGGCTGGCCGCCGCTCTGCCTGGCTTGTGTCAGGTACCGCATGATGCGGGTAACGTTGAAATCCCAATTCAGAGAAGAAAGGATAAACACATAGTCAAAGTTGGTTGCGACGACCTGTTCCAGCACGGTTTTGGCATAGCCTGCGGCATGCCCTGAGTAATCCGCGCGTGAGAACTTGGAGCGGCGGGGCAGTACCGTAACGATGAGAGAATCTCCGCTCTCGTTGTAGTGAAGCAAGACAAAATCACCGACGCATGGAAAGTCTACACGCGTTTCCGCGCTGTGATAGAACGCTCCTTTGAGCACCGTCGTTACTTCGCCGCGCTCGGTCATGACCGTGAAGCGCTCTCGCCGAAGCTCCGTCACCCTGCCGGGCAATAATCCGTCGGGAATTGCTTCAATTTCTGTGTAGCCATAGGTTTTCAAATCCATCATGTTTTTTTGTTAGCTCCTTTAATGTTGTTTTTGGACGCAAAAATGCCACGGACAAGCAGCCTCTAAAGAAGCTGCTGTCGCGCGGCATTAGGACGCAAAAAAGATACGACCTTCATCGTATCCTGCAAACAGCAATATTCACGAAAGGTTACTTTGGATGGCATACCAAATAATACGGGCGTTTTCCCGCTTTTTTCGCGTATGCCTACTATTCAGTTTTAAGACCAAACCACCATATAAGTAGTTGCCATTAAAACACATCTCCCTTCGTGTCAGGAACTTGCTTATCGCTAAGCTGTCTATAAAATAACCTATTTTGGAAAAAAGATCAATGCCTGACAGCACAGATTGTGTCGGCCTGCTCCATCGAGTCTGCCGTTGATAAAGAACTCGCGAGCATCAAAAATCAGCGTGAGCGCTTCCTCAAGTTGTTTGAAGGAAACGGCGTCGGTGACAACCTGTTCGTCGAACGACTCGGCGAGTTGAAAAGCTGGAGGACAGCATGGCGGAGTCCATTTCCCTTCCGCAAGTCCGGCTTTTCTTTGAACTGGCCCCTTCCGCCAAAACAGCGGAGGGGACTTTGCTTTCCGCATCGGCACGGAACCAACCGGCCTAGTCCGCTCACCGTTGCTGACGAGAATGATTTCACGGGAGAACGCTTCGGCTCTGTAGACCATTCCCAAAGCGTCCGTACTCAATAGCTTCAGCGATTTACGCGGTTCTTAATGAATATATGTTCTTGTCCTCCGACAGTAAGCGTAAACGGTAACTATTGGACTTGGTTAGCTAATTCTATGTGTTCGGAACTTCTAATTATATCGAAGATTCAATATCTCTTTGATATCGGCCATTATACGCTCTTGCCCAGGTTCCGAATTCTCGCTAAAGTGCTGCAATAGCTGTTGGAGGAGGATTGATAGGCCTTCTCGAAAGCTTCACCACTGTTGCTCTCGATATCGGGTAAAACTCCTATGTCGTTCCAGTTATCTTTGGTTATCGGGTTAATCGGACGTCCATTGGGGATAAACACCTGAAAATGATCATTTACGCGATGAATGCTGCCTGGATTTGCTTTGCCGCCAGTCTTTTCGCCAACAATCTTAACTCTATTGATTGCTTGCAGACTGTAGGCGAATTCTTCAGCGCCGGACCCTGTATTTCGACTGGTCAGAAGATAAACTGGCTTACTCGCGCCGAATCTTTTCCCCGGCACAAAGGGCAAACTCCAAAAGGATTGCGTGGTATCGTAAAATCGCCAATAAATATCATTTATATGCACGGGTTGGGAACCGTCGAACAAATAACTGGCGATAAATGTCACCATAAATGAAGAGCCGCCGTAATTATTTCGGAGATCAATGATTAACCCGTCTGTATCCGCTAAAAAACTCATAGCGTGTACTGCCGTTTCACCTGCAAGCTCTGGATAAACGAATTCATTAATGACGAGATATCCTATATTTCCTGGTAATCTCTCTACCTTTTCGAAGCCGTAGTTATTCCGTTTTTGGTGTAATTTGATCCCTTCATCCGCGATCGGATCGTGCAGTTGAAAAGGTAACGGAGATTCACTAAATTGAAAAAACAAATGTTTGTCACTGCTTATTTTTTGCATATAACCCATAATCTCCTGCGATAAGGTTAAGCCGCTTTCCACCTTGTAAAATTCACCTTCATTAAGCTTTTCAAGTAGAACCGACTTCATGATTTCAGCAGTGTTTGGGAAAACATAATAATCAAGCAACAGGGCTGCAAGAGATTCAACAGTACTTTTAATCAAATCATCATCCAGTTGAAATGAAGTCAACCCGTATCTTCCTTTCCGCCGCGGCAGTTTATGAAGTTCTATTAACGCCAATATATACCCTTTTAATTATATAGTACATTCAAGAAAAAAGTATATAACAGAATAAATAAATCCACGTAAACACTACGTATATATTGATATTGTGTATTAAAACAGATATCAAAATTTTATATAACAGAGCAGATAAGATACAACATGATACCCTTAAAAAGGATTTATTGTACGATCATTATATGTAATTATTACGAATAACATCTCATATATAAGCCGGACGTTAAGTCCGGCTATGACCCTTTGCTTTATCGTGAAATACACATTAATTAACCATATAAAAGAAACTACTTTTATTCGTAAAGTTTACGCTATAGTAGTATAGCAATCGCTTTTCTGCTCGTCAATCCCTCGCGCAATGAACACTTTCACTTTGCTCGCTTTTGAGACTTTGGCAGTCTGCTTCTATCTTTTATGTATAGCTTGAGCTTTGAGTTTTCTTATGGGTAGTGTTACACCCTGATGGAAGCTGCGAGTT
>CAWCBD010000026.1:0-70123 GCA_963793665.1 uncultured Paenibacillaceae bacterium | reverse complement strand
ATAATGTTACCGGAGAAGAGTCTCTGCTTGCGGCTGACGGCTTATTCGTAGCGATTGGCCATACGCCGAACACAACGTTCTTAGGCGGACAAGTCACGACAGATGAACAAGGTTATATCGTTGTAACCCCAGGCACATCGCAAACGAATCTTCCCGGCGTATTTGCTTGCGGCGACGTGCAGGATCGTCATTATCGCCAAGCCATCACAGCAGCAGGCAGCGGCTGTATGGCCGCACTGGACAGTGAGCACTATTTGGAAGCTGCAGGCACAGTAACTTCTACAGATGAAGCAGTAGGCGTCTGATCGATTTGACCTAAAGGGAGAGTGTTCAATATGACCAAATTACATGACATTCTTAACAAACAAATTTCTACTTGGAGCGTTCTTTACGTGAAGCTTCATAACTATCACTGGTATGTAAAGGGCAATCAGTTCTTCACGCTGCATGTGAAATTCCAAGAGTTATATGAAGAATCGACATTGCATTTGGATGATTTGGCTGAACGCTTGCTTGCTTTGGAAGGCAAACCCGTTGCGACTATGAAAGAGCATCTGGAGCTCTCCACTGTCAAAGAAGCAACTGGCAAGGAAACTTCCGAGGAAATGGTGAATACGCTGATCGCCGATTTCTCGAATGTGGCCAGTGAGCTCAAAGAAGGCATGGATCAAGCACAGAAAAAAGGCGACGAAACGACTGGCGATATGCTGCTTGCCATCCACAAATCGCTTGAGAAACACATTTGGATGCTCAAAGCGTTTAACGGCCGTTAATATAACCCCGGCAGCTCTATAGAGGTCATTCCAGGCAGATTACTGCTTGGGATGGCCTCTATTTGTTTCATTCGGCTGCCTTTAGCCATGTGAAAACCGCTGCCGGTATTTGCGGGGCGAAATGCCTTCAAGCTTAGAGAAGCAGGATGTAAAATAAGCCGCTTGATTGAAGCCAACCTCTTCCGCGATCCTCGAGACCGTACGGTCGGTTTGCAGCAGCATCAGCTTGGCCTGCTCAATACGGTACTGGAGTAAATACTCCATCGGCGAGCAGCCATATTCCTTCTGCATGCAGCGGGCAATATATACGGGATGAAAATTCATGTTCTCTCCCAGTGCCTGCGCCGTTATCTCTTCCCGGTAATGCCTCCTTAGGTAAGCAGCGGCCTGTTCGGCGCAGACTGCACTTGGCGTAGAGCTGTCAACTTCATTAGAAGCGGATAACTGCTCGATAACATCCTGAAAAAGCACCTGCTGCTTCCATTTCGGCCCGGTCAAATGAGCACTCTGATTCAACTGCACGAGCTGGTGCAGCACCTCCAGCATTTTACCCGGCTGAAGCAGTCTGACAAATTGGGGGACCTGAATTTGAAACGTTTTTAGCTTATAGTACTGCTGTTCATAGGTCCTCTCTTCATTCATGTCCGTTCGAAGCGGAAACGCATCTGCTGCCGACCAGCTCCCCGTCGTCTGAAAATGCAGCCAATAATAAGAGGTTAGCTCTTTGCAGCCCTGTGTTCCATAGTGATAGCTGTCTGGTTTCAAAATTAAAGCGCTTCCCTCAGTTACTTCGTACTTCCGATCCTCTTCCCCTACGAATAAGCAGCCCGTCTGGACGACCAGCAAATCGAATACTTCGATATTGCGGCGGCTGACATGCCTAGTGTTGAGGCCGTTATTCACGTACCCGCAGGAAATATAATAGGGCAGCGGGGGGACTGTAAATTGCAGCATATGCATAGAAAGGCTCCTTCAAGTTTCAAGGTTGGAAAATTGAAAGTTTACGTTCGAATACTGATACATAAAAGTCAGTATACCATCTATAATTTGTTCAGACTACATATTCGGTGAATTCCACAGCCGAAAGCCGCCTAATGAGGCAGGAGGTATCTGATCATCGTGAAAGCCCCTTCAAATGCTAATCAATTCTCGCTTTGGCTGCTTGCATGGCCTATCTTTATCGAAGTGTTCCTACAAACCCTGCTTGGTACCGTCGATACGCTGATGGTCAGCCGGATCTCGGATGACGCGGTAGCGGTTGTCGGTTTCTCCAATCAGTTATTCAGCGCCTTAACAATGCTGTTTATTACGATTGCCGGCGGCGCTGGCATTCTCATTGCCCAGAAGCTTGGATCCAAACGTCCGGAAGAAGCTCGCACCATCGCAATTATTGCTGTGAAGGGATGCGGGATAATCGGTCTAGGGCTTAGTATTATTCTTTATTTGGAGCCGCATTTTATCGCGCGCCTGCTTAACTTGCCTGAGCGGTTACTGCCCCTCTCGGATACGTATATCTCCATTGCGGGCGGCGGCATGGTGCTGACTGCACTTATGGCTGCACTCAGCATAGCAATCCGCAATACGGGGAATACGAGAGGGCCGATGTACACGGCAGTCGGCATTAACATCATTCACGTGCTGCTCAATTACGCATTCATTTTCGGAGCGTTCGGCTTCCCGCAATGGGGACTGACTGGTGTAGCGATTTCCACGCTGGTTAGCCGTCTGCTCGCTGTTATCTTTGTTATTCTATATGTTCATCCATTCGTTCGAGCGCAAGGTTGGAATCGCAGATATTCGGCTAAAGGACAGCAAGCTGTTTAAGGAAGTGCTGCGCATTGGCTGGCCGCTTGGCATTAATATATCCTGCTGGGTATTCTCGCAGCTGGCGATCTATACGTTTCTGGCGACGCTTGGAACGAAGGAGCTGGCAGCACGCACCTACATGAATACGCTGGAATCGTTTTGCTTCATGCTTGGGTATGCTTTTGCGCTCGCCGTACAGATCCAGATCGCCCATCTCTATGGGGCCAAGAAGGCCAAAGAAGCTTATCGGAGCGCCTATAAGGCACTGGGTATCGGACTTATTGTCGTATCGTTCAATGCTTTGCTGCTGTTTCTGCTTGGCAAGCAGCTGCTTGGGCTGTTCACGGATGATAAGGAAATTGTTGCGATGGGGATATCGCTGCTCGCCCTTAATTTCCTGCTCCAGCCTGGTAAAATGCTGAATATGGCGCTTGGCAACGCGCTTAATGCCGTCGGGGATACACGTTATATGATGGTCATTTCGATCGTATCGATGGGGATCGTGGCGACGGGCTGCTCCTATTTCTTCGGAATTCATCTGGGCTGGGGATTGATCGGCATTTACTGCTGTATGATTGCGGATGAGTATGTTCGGGGGATGCTGGTTTTCTTCAGGTGGAGGGAACGGAAGTTTTTGCGGAAGGTGGAGGTTGTTTCGTCTGATGAGCTGGGCAAGTATGGGGATGCTCGGGGCGGGGTTGGTTTGGAAGGATAGAGACTCGAGATTAGAGATTAGAGATTACAAGAGATTAGAGATATAGAGATAAGAAGATTAGAGATTAGGTCAAAGGCAAGAATGTCCGGGGCTGTGCATGGGCTCCAATCGCTGTTGAAGTCGTGTTCTTATGAATTTATTATAAGGGTATAACTCGACTTCAAAGGCGATACGTAAACTTTCCGCTCCACACTCATCCCCTCCCATTCCCTTAACCTAGCATGGGAATTTCGCCCATCAGTTCTGGATAACCTGTACCTCCACTTGGGCTCCAGAACTAACCCCCCCCTGGGTTAAAATTATAGAATCTTTTTCAGAATACGATTGAAACTACCTACAATTGAATATGGACTGTATTGCGGCTTGCCCCAATAATTTGAAATAACCAATAATGGATTTACTTTAATATCACTTCTACCTGCAAGATTTATAACAAAAGGGAGTTGATGTGTTCCAACTAATGACCATTCCCCACTGAAACGCCTTCGTAAAGTTTCCCCCAGTTCAAAAGCTACATCCATGATAAATGCCCAATCGGGAGGCGCTGTACCATTACACGACCTTTCTTGGATGTTCATTTGTATTTGTTCAATAATATCACTCGAAAAAGTTTGTTCACGAATAGTTAATATTCTGGTTCTTACACTTTCAGCAAACACTAAATAGTGTTCCTTGCTCGGCGATACATCGTGGCCTGCTCATAATATTAAGCCATTCAATACCACGACTTGTAATGACACCTGCAAATGTTTCCAACACCTTATGAAAAGATCCCTCGTCGCTATATGCCATGCAAAGCAGATCCAAATTCTTATCTAATTGATTATGGTACAACACTTCTTTACTAACAGAAGTATTTAATTTGAAACGCATACAATCAGGATTTGCTCCTATTTTTTCAAAAGTGATATATTGGATAGCCTCTTCAAAATTTCGAGAGAAAGTCCAACTAATTGAATCAAGCTTTCCTGTATACTCAAAACCGAACTCATATATTAGTGGAGCTATGACTTTTTTTAAACCCAGTAAAGTAGATATATCTATCTCCACCTTTTATAAAATTATGTTGTTACAGGCGGTGTACTTGTTCCGGGTAACTTCAAGCTACCTGCACCTTTAATCGCTTTGTTAGATCCGCCGGTTGCCTCGATTTATAATAGGAATGTTTAACTGCCCTTTAGCTGCTTCCACTCATTCCAAGCACATTGATACCAGGTTAGATCTTCTGGATGGTGCAATAGGCATGTAGCTATTCGAAAGTATAACGCCATAATCATATCCTCTATCAATTCATGTCTATCAATGGGTCCAATGTCCATCTGCTCAACTGCGTTTAATAGTATTGGAAAATGCAACCCATCTGGCGATGAGCAAAATGCATACAAAACATCGTACAGCCGACGACCTAGTCTAGGAATTGGATCTATAATTCCGCTTAGCTTTCCGTTCTCAAACAAAAAATTATGGACACCAAAGTCTCCGTGCAGCACATAGAGACCTTTTGGAGAAATTCGCTCTCTTCGATGCATATGAATGTCCGTTACGAGAACATGATCCTCTTCATTTAGGTGAAAGCCGATAATAGATTGGGAATAATTAATATCGCTAGCAACGCGTTTTGGATCCTCTATCCATTTAAATTCATAGCCATCCAATGATTCAGGTTGTACGTAGTACTGAATCATGTTCGTTGACAGATCGGACATGAGTTCCTGTTTCATTTTACGATTATAGGTAGTTCCACCTGGAATAAAATCATAAATAAAATATCGATATTCAGGATCTACATATTTGATGTTTGGAAACGATGGCACTTCCTGATAAATTTGATAAAAACGAGTCTCTGCAGCAATTCGTTCCGGTTTATTTGACTTTACTACAAACATGTTTGGTACATCCAACGTACCCATTACTCCAACTGTACTATCAGTTCCCGCCTTTTAATTCGCTCCAATGACAAATCGTCTCCGGGAGGAATCGATTCTGTATAATCTCATTCATGATTTTTTTCAACATCAAAAATCCCCCCAGCACGAAAATATCAGCAAATAAGCAGAATTGAATTCTGCAGAACGACATCAATAGCAATCCTTATAAAAGTAAAAAAGGGCTATCCCTAAGCAGCTTAATTCGACTGCTTGTTGGATAACCCTTTTTTATTCAATCAAAATAAGTTGGACAATCTTTATTTGACTTGCTTAGATCCTCTTATGCCTTGATAAATTCCGGGTCTTCTACGTTGTAAGCAACCCAGCCGTCTTTTTCGATAAAGAGACGGACGGCTACGATCTGCCGATTATCCATAAGTGTAAAGAAGTGGTTTGTGTTCTCCGGTACGGAGATGACATCGCCTGGCTCAAGCTCAACGTCAAAGTAGCCGAATTCTTCGGATTTGATGATGAAAATGCCTTTGCCCGATACGATCGCGCGGATCTCATCCTCGGTATGCGTGTGAACCTGTTCGAATTTGGTAAGCAGCTCTTCGATATTAGGCGTGGCATCAGACAGGGAGATGACGTCCCAGATCACATAACCGCGACGTTTTCCCAGATCTCGAATTTCCTCATCGTAGATGCTTAAGATTTGAGACTTTTCTTCGTCGCTAAGCGTGAATTTCTCGCGAAGAGCCTCAGGGAGCTTCGTTGGTTCCCAATGTTCGTAAACGACTTGCTGACTATCCAAGAAGGCTTTGACCTGCTCTTCCCCTTCAATACGTTCGTTGGTATTGCGAATGCGTATTTGTGCCATGTATGTTCCCTCTTTCTGCTCTAATATGATTTGTGATGCTAAATTCTGATTATCTCCAGAGTATTGTACGCTAGAAAAGTATACAAATCACCAACATTTTTAAAAGAAGGGCTATCCTTCAGGTCCTCTTACCCTTATGCATAGCCTGATAGAGTTGATTGCCATGTGTTACTTTTTCTTGCTTGCCGCGATCTGTTCGGCTAGTTCGTTAAGTAAAGCCCAGCGGTCCATATAGTTCTCAAGCTTCGCTTCGAGCTCTTGCTGCTCGTTGATGAGCTGCTGCAGAAGTGCGGAATCACTGCTGGCTGCTTCCATTCGTTTATGAATGGCCTGCAGGGCATCTTCGGTCTTGGCGATGTCCTCGTCGATCGTTTCGAACTCTTTTTGCTCTTTGTAGGTCATTTTTAGCTGACGAGCTGGTTCGGAGGTGTTCGATGCTTCTGTTGAATCGTTGGCCGTATTAACAGCCTGCGATGGTTTGCTTGGCGCTTGAGCAGTCCGTGCTGTGCTTGTGCTTAGCCCGCTGTTGTCACCCGAACGCAAACCGTTTGCAGCGGCGTATTCTTCATAGTCCGAGAAGTTGCCGACATGCTGAGTAATGACGCCATCACCCTCGAAGGCGAAGATCCGATCCATCGTCCGATCCAGGAAATAGCGGTCATGGGATACGACGAAGACGACGCCCGGAAAATCATCCAAGTAATCTTCGAGCACGGTCAGCGTTGTAATGTCCAGATCATTCGTCGGCTCATCGAGCAGCAGAACGTTTGGCGCTTCCATCAGAACGCGCAGCAGCTGCAGGCGGCGCTTCTCGCCGCCAGACAGCTTGGCAATCGGCGTCCATTGCTGAGCAGGCGGGAACAAGAAACGTTCGAGCATCTGCGAGGCTGTAATGGTTGACCCGTCTCCAGTAGTTACCCGCTCAGCACTCTCGCGAATATAGTCGATCACACGAAGGGTGTCATCCATCTCTTCCCGCTCCTGCGAGAACACGCCAAGCTTAACGGTCAGCCCGAGCGATACTTCGCCTTCATCCGGTGAAAGCTTCCCGGCTATCAGCTTCAGCAGCGTGGACTTCCCAAGCCCGTTACGTCCTACGATTCCGACGCGGTCATCAGGAACGGCAATGTAGTTAAGATCGCGAATGACGGTTTGTCCTTCGAACGATTTCTGCAAATGGTTGATTTCTACGATCTTTCTGCCAAGCCGTGATGAAGCGACGGAGACATCCATCTTCCCTGCCGCTTTGTCTGGCGCATTCGCCTGCAGCGCTTCGAAGCGGTGAATCCGCGCTTGCTGCTTGGTCGAACGGGCTTTTGCTCCGCGCCGCATCCAGGCAAGCTCATTGCGCAGCAGGTTTTTTCGTTTGGACTCGGAAGCCGCTTCGCGTTCCTCACGGTCCAGCTTCAGCTCGAGAAACTGGCTGTAATTCGCCGTGTAGAAAAAAGCACGCCCGCGGTCCAGCTCCAATATCCGGTTGCTGACCCGATCGAGGAAATACCGGTCATGCGTAATCATAAGCAGCGCGCCCTTGCGCTTCTGAAGCATCTGCTCAAGCCATGCGACTGACTCATTATCGATATGGTTGGTAGGCTCATCGAGCAGCAGCACATCGGATGGCTGAATCAACGCTGCCGCCATGGCGACCCGCTTGCGCTGTCCGCCGGATAACGTACCGAGCTTCGCATCAAACCTTGCAATACCCAGCTTCATCAGCGCTGTCTTGGCTTCGCTCTCCAGTCCCCACGCTTCCAGCTCATCCATCCGCTGGTTCGCCCGCACGAGCTGGTCCTGCATGGCCGTATCATCCGGGAGCAGCTCAAGCGCCTGCAGCGCTTCGGCATAGGCGCGAACAGCGCGCATATGCACCGATTCACCGCTTAGCACATGCTCAAGTACCGTCATTTCGGGATCGAAATGCGGATTCTGCGACAGCATCTGCACAGTAACGCCCCCAGCAACAAGAATAGAGCCCGAATCAGGGGGCTCTATTCCTGCAACGACGTTCATAAACGTCGATTTACCGGTACCGTTCACGCCGATAATACCGATTTTGTCGCCCGTCTCTATGCCGAACGACACGTCCTCGAATAATATTTTCTCACCGAATGTCTTTGAAATATGATCAACCGTTAATACGTGCATGTCCATTCCCGCCTAACTTTAGCAGTTCTCAGGGTCGTGCCGAGGATGCCCTCGCACGCTGACCTCTACTAACTTTAAACGATAAGCTAAGCTTCAATCAAATCTTTCTTTCGAAAAGCTTCTGTCGTTTGCTCCGCGCGGGCTGCAATAGCTGCCATTGTACGCACCGCTTCGACCGGATAAATGCCCGCCGCCGTCTCGCCGGACAGCATTACAGCATCTGTTCCATCCCATACCGCATTGGCAACATCGCATGTCTCAGCGCGTGTAGGCCGCGGCTGGCTTTGCATGGATTCCAGCATTTGTGTCGCTGTAACGACGAATTTACCGGCACGATTACAAGCTGCGATCATCTTCTTCTGAGCAAACGGTACATCCTCAAGAGGAATTTCTACGCCTAGATCGCCGCGTGCAACCATGATCGAATCAGAAGCTTCAATGATAGCCTCCAGCTCGTCCAGCCCCTCTTGATTCTCGATCTTCGACATCACTTGAATGCCGCTAGCTCCAAGCTCCGCAAGCATCTGCTTCACTTCCCGTACATCCTCAGCACGGCGCACGAATGACATCGCGATGATTTCGACACCGTGCTGAACACCAAACTTGATATGCAGCTTATCTTTCTCGGTCACGCCCGGAAGACTAGTTTGAATACCAGGCAGGTTAACGCCTTTACGGGATTTGATGATGCCGCCATTCTTAATGAGGCTTACCACATCCTGGCCTTCAATACGTACAACCTGCAGTTCAATCAGACCATCGTCGATCATAATGCGCGAGCCTACTTTAACATCCTGCGCCAAGTCATAAGAGACGGAAATCCGTTTCTCGTTGCCAATGATTTGTTCGGTTGTAAGAGTCAGAAACTCGCCGCTCTTCAGCAAATACGAAGGTGCCTCGAGAAGTCCAGTACGAATTTCGGGCCCTTTAATATCCAGCATAATCGCAATTGGCAATTTCAGCTTGTTAGCTACACTGCGAACCGTTGCGATACGCTGAGCATGATCCTCAAGATCTCCGTGCGCCAGATTCAGCCTTGCTATATTCATTCCCGCACGCATCATTTCTTCCAAAATATCAACAGACATACATGCCGGCCCCATTGTACAAACGATAGATGTCTTTTTCATGTCCGTTCACTCCTCAGCCTGATTACTTACCTCCTTTCATTGTAAAAGAAGGTTTGCGGAAGTACGATGCACTATAGTACAGTGATTGTATTATAGTACGATCAGAACGGGATGTGCTGTCATTGTTTAACATTTTTGATATTCGACAGGAACGGGGTATTCTAAGGCAAGAGAGCCGCACGCTTGGCGCGGATTGTTATTCGCTTATTTGGGTGCGCTTCGGCCAGTGCAGCTTTACCTTCAAAGGTAAAACGATCGTATGCCGCAAGAACGAGCTCCTCTTCATTCCGCCCGGCATACCCGCGGCAGAGCGGCGAGGGAGCGGCGGTATTCGCGAGAGCATGATGGTCCGCTTCAGTCCGACAGGAGCGTTCACTACCGGGTCACTGCCTATACTGGCGCGGACAGAACCGCTTCGCTGGGTTACGCATATGCCGGAGCTGCTCCTCGAGAAGCTCCTTAACATTGTAGAGCAGTGGACGGAGCGTGATCGTTACTTCTCCGTCATGTGCGCCGCTCTGCTCACTGAGCTCATTGTAACGATCAACCGGGAGGTGGACGAGGGAGAGAAGGCCCCCTCATCCATCCAGCATATCGAGCGGATGAAGCATTATATTGAAGATCAGTACCGGTACAAAATAACAAAAAATGAGCTTGGCGCTTGTATTGGAGTCAGTCCTAACTACGCCGCCGCCCTCTTCCGCAAAGTAACCGGACTTACCATTAGCGAATATGTGCATCTCAGACGAATGAAGACCGCGAATTACATGCTTCGCCACTCCCAGCTGAGCGTCTCGGATATATCGGACCACCTCGGTTACAGCGATTCGTCTTATTTTAACCGCGTGTTTAAGCGGCTTGTCGGCAAGCTGCCTTCTGAGGTAAGTGCGGAGCGAACAAGCCGGGAATAATGCACGGGCAATGCGGTCTCGATCAGCCCAAATGTCTCCAGCGCCTAACGAAGCTGTGCGATCTTGGCCCGCAATTGATTCGAAGCCGATGGTCTCTCACTATTGCCTTTCAATTATACCAAGGTGAAACGGCTGGCGCCGTCCTTTGGCGGTGGAGAGCGGTTCATTCCGGAGAAATATAAGCAAGTATAGTCGAAGATTTATACTTTCTTATATTTGCACAAGAAAAGCCACCCTCTCGGGTGGCTTCCTGATTAAAAGATAGTAGTGCCGCAAGGGCGGGAACACTCTATACTTTTTCGTAAATTCGTCAACCTTATCATTAAGCAAATCGATTCGCTTCGGGATCGTCCATATCATAACCGAAGGCGTCAAGCGCCGGCCATAGTTCAGGGGCAATCGGGTAATTCGCGAGCTCCACCGTCTGGGCTATCCGTTCCGGTTTGCTCATGCCGACGACCGTGCTGGCGATACGCGGGTCGCGAAGCGAAAATTGAAGCGCCGCGGCGGCCAACGGCACATCAAATTCCTGGCACACTTTGGCGAACGAGCGTGCTCTTTCCAATATGATCGGCGAAGCTTCGCTATAGGCATAACGGCGTATGCTTCCGGACCTTTGGCCAAGATGCCGCTGCCATAAGGAGCACCGTTGATGACGGCGACGCCCATGCGGCTCGCGACATCAAGCAAAGGCTCGGCAGATCGATTGAGCAGCGTATATCGATTGTGGGTTTCTACAGCGCTAAACGCTCCCGTTTCTACATAACGAATGAGCATATCGATCGGTCCGCCGGATATGCCGATGTGATCGATGACTCCCTCATCTTGCAGCTTTCGCAGTGCTTCTAACGGTCCGCCGGGTCCCATGACATTTTGGAAGGTGGTATGTTCAGGATCGTGGATATAAACGTATTGCAGACGATCAAGTCCCAAGCGTTCAAGACTTCCTTCGACGGAACGTTTGATCTGTTCGCCGCTGAAGTCGCCGGTCTTCAAGTCGCGGTCGGCTTTGGTAGCCAACACGAAACCCGCCGGAAGTCCGCCATTCGCTTGAATTGCCTTGCCAATCCGTCGCTCGCTCTCACCTTCACCATATGATGCAGCTGTATCCAGAAAGTTGATCGGGCCTTCAAAGGCGGTACGCAGCGTTACCAATGCTTGTTCTTCCGACGTGCCATATTGAAAGGTTTCCGGCATATCCCCGAGTGGAGCGGCTCCAATACAAAGCGGCGTTACGAGCAAGCCGGTACTGCTAAGCGGCCGTTTGGATAGTAGTGTGTTCGACATAAGTGTGGTCCTCACTTTTCATTGATGTTTGCATTACAGCGATACGCCCAAAAAGCCCCGCGTCAATTGGAAATCGATATTACCTTGCTGATAGAGACGCGGTGTATAAGTGTGTTCCAAAATTTGTTTGCTTCGCTCGAGAATTTGATTCGCCCATAAGGTCGGGTTGCCCGAGAGCACCAAATCGACATCTTGCTCATGTTTTTGCAGCATGGACTGCTCTGACGTCATTTGCAGCATCGGGACGAAAGGATGCGTCTGCATCGGACGATTGCCGATCAGCGCGATCACGATTTCCACACCTGTGGCTGCGAGTCCCGTGACCGTCTCCACCCAATGCGCTGTCGGAGTCTCCATAATGTGGAACCCGTTGCGGCGGACATGTTCCCCATAGGCGATGGACGGCCGAACTTGAGACGCAGTAAATAGATGTTGGCTGAATGCAGCCGCAGCAAGCAATCCGCTATTCTCAGGAATGACGACCACGCCTCCTGCACCGACAATCATCTTGGTCAGCACTGCCAGCTGCTCGCCGGCATCGTCGATAATGGCACCGTCGCTTACGATCCCGACACGCAGTCCTTCCAGTCCGACTGTCACCTTCTCCGCATGCTCGGCCGCAGCCAATCGATCGGCGAACCAAGCTTCGACCTTCTCGCTCACCTTGGCGATTCCGCCGTCGAGCTGGATGCTGGCATAGCCAAGCCGGCTCGCATCAACGCCATTCACTTCCATCTGATGGCGCATATAATCGTTGTGCGTTTTCTCGCAGCCATGCTCCAGCAGCAAACAATGCTCCACCATCGGGTGCGTGATGTAGCCGATCATCGTGCGGGCAAACAGCGATTCGGCTGGCCCCCCCGAGGTGCCGCAGCCCTCCGTGTGTGCCAATGTAACAAAGCCCGAGAGACCGGGCTGCCCTGCTCCTTGCCCGTTCAGTCGCTGTGTGATCATGCCCGCTACCTGTCCGGCGCAAAGGCTGGTCGGTACGATCAAGCCGATATTGTCACTGGACTGCCGGTCACGATGCCGAGTAAAGGTAAATTGGATCTGGTTTGCCATCGC
Organism: uncultured Paenibacillaceae bacterium; assembly: GCA_963793665.1. Classification (GTDB taxonomy): domain Bacteria; phylum Bacillota; class Bacilli; order Paenibacillales; family Paenibacillaceae; genus Paenibacillus_Z. The sequence goes on along the minus strand of CAWCBD010000026.1, from coordinate 57,543 downwards.
TGCAGCATCATCTTGAATTTCTATCGGCGCTCCTGTCGGTTTGGGAGTGTGGAGCAGCGTCTCCAGCTGGCTCGCATCGTTTTGCTGCCAGTTGCGCCAAATTTGTACCTGGGCATGGCCCGCTTTCTCGCCGACGCTTTGCTGGCCAGAGGCAATTCGGATCGCCAATTCGAATACCTCTTGTCCCATCTCATCCATCGACTTGCCTTCCAGATACTGCCCCGCATTCACATCCATATCATTCGACAGCAATTGGAAGCGGCGAGTTGTCGTGACCACCTTGACCGTCGGCACATACGGGAAATTGGTGATCGAACCATTTCCCGTCGAAAAGAATATCATGTTGCAGCCTGCGGCCACCTGTCCGGCGATGCTCTCCAGGTCATTTCCTGGGCTGTCCATGAAATAGTAGCCGCCATCCTTCATGAGCTCCCCGTACTCGGTTGCAAAATCGATCCTCGTTGTCGGGTCTTTCTTCATTGCGGCGCCAATGGATTTGAGATAGATATTGTACAAGCCGCGATACATGTTACCACCGGACGGATTACCTTCCGCGCTGGCGCCGTGCCAAGACGTCCGCTCCTTAAATCGATTCACAAGTTCCAGAAATTTGCGCGCGGTTTCCAAATTGCGTACTTTCGACAGGACATAGGGCTCCGCGCCAATCAATTCATCGGTTTCGGCCAGGCTAGCCGCGCCGCCGTAACGCACCAATTGTTCCGAAACCCACCCGAGCAGCGGATTCGAAGATACTCCGGAAAATGCATCCGAACCGCCGCACTGCAAGCCGATTCGCAAGTGGCGGATGGATTCGGGCGTACGCTGCATCGCATTGACCGTTGGCAGCCACTCCCGTACTAACGCTTCACCTTTAACCAGTTCCTCTTCGAAGCTGCTTGTGAGCGATACGAACTTATGAAGCACTTCATCGATCGGGTAGCTGTGCTCGCGTGCATAAGCCTCCACCATCTTGTTCGTGACCGATTCATTGCCATAATCGACAAGCAATACCGCACCGACATTCGGGTTGACCATAAAACCGGAGAGCGTCCGCAGCAGCAAGTCCAAGTTATTCGGCTTCTCCGTTCCGCCCTCCGTATGAGCCGCGGGAACAATCCCATCGATATTCGAATAGTTCTTGCATTCGCCTTGCAGACGGGCGGCAAGCTTTTTCACATAGCTGCCCGTCTGCGAGGTCGTGCCAAGCAGTACGACGTAGTTGCGCGTGCCGACCCCGCGATCTTCATGACGGCGATATCCCATAAAAGTGCGCGTCTCCGTATAAGCTGGCGATGCCGGAGCCGGCCGGAAGTTCTCCTCATCAAAGATATAAGGATGAACTTGATCCGCGAAATTGGGATCCGACGGCAGCGCGAATGCCAGCTTGCGCACACTGAGCGCTTCCAGAACTGTTTCGTTAATCACATAGTGGCCGGGATGAATCGGCTTAAGCGCCACGCCGAAAGGCAATTGCCACGAAAGCAGCTCTTCGCCAGGCAGCGATCGCTTTTACCGCAAATCGATGGCCTTCCATAACCGTGTAATCCAAGACGATGGATTGGCTTTCATACTGAATGACCGTACCCGAGTTCAATTGACGAATCGCAACGGCGCAGTTATCCCCGGGCAAAGGAAGTCTGGCTACTTCTTCAAATTGGTAAACGACGTCCATCGATAATCGGCTCCCTTGATGTAAAATATTCCGCGAAATCCAAATGATTCTAATAAGGCACTTTCAAATCATCTATTACTATCGCCAACTTGCATATCAATTAAGATTATATCACGAAAGCCACGTTCGGTTGTCTTTCATTAATAGAAATAGAAAAATATTAGTAGTAGATTGTGCGACTGTGAGGCGCACGCAAAAAAAGCGCCAAATTGGCGCTTTCCCCTGCTAGCTACCCGCTTATATCCACTCCGGACGCGGTGCGTCGAACTCCACGCGGTCCCCCGTAGTAGATGGAAGAAGGACGGATATCATGCGCATCTCATCCATCGGGCGCAGCATCGCCTTCAGCTCAAACGGAAGTTTCGATTCCGGCTTCAGCCAATCATCAATATCTTCCGGCTCCAGAATCGCCGGCATCCGTGTTTCGAAGGGCGCGATAAGCAGATTGGCCGGTGTCATCAACAGCGTACAGGTTCTGATCTCCTCGCCTGAGGCTGGCTTGAACACATCATAGAGCCCAGCGATGCCGAAAGTACCGCTGCGCATCGTTACTTTCATCCGCTGCGTCACTTTTCCCTCTGTCCTCGTTACATAGAATCCGCTGCATGGAATCACGCATCGCTGTTTCTTGATGATTCGCTCAAAAACTGGCTTTTGCAGCAGCTGGCTGCTGTCCATGCGGAAGGAATCCTTTGCCCAGAACGGCACTAAGCCCCACCGGTATTCATCCATAATGCGGTTTTCTTTGTGCTCGAGAATGATGGAAACCGTGTCATGTGTATTAATTTCCCGACGATTAGACCTGTAGGACAATACCTGATCAATTCGAAAACAATCGGTTATCTCTGATGCCTCAGCCGTTACAGATAGCGCTTGGACCACTTGGAAGATCACCTCTTAAGTTATTGGTTTTAAGCTATTATTTGCCATGATGACCAAAAACATGTGCATGTACTTCAAAAAGATATAACGGGTTTATATATCCTTCATTAAAATCCGCATGTAAACAAAAAAGCTTGGCATTCCCTGCATAACGCAAGTGAGTGCCAAGCTTTGTTTAAACGTCTACCCTTATTTCTTCGCCAAATACTTACGAATATCGAAAGCAACGGCTGCGACGATGATCATGCCTTTAATGATGAGCTGCCAGTTCGGATTGATACCGATATAGGTCAAGCCATAGTTGATGACACCGAAGATCAGAACACCGGCCATAACGCCCGGCACCGTACCGATTCCGCCGGCTGTCGAGACTCCGCCGACCACGCAGGCCGCGATCGCATCAAGCTCGTACATATTCCCGTAGCTATTCGTTGCGCCGCCGGTACGAGCCGCTTCCAATACACCTGCAAGTCCGTACAAAGCGCCTGCAATGGTGTAGATGTAGATCAGGTTGCGGCCGACTCGGATACCTGATACATGAGCCGCTTGAACGTTGCCGCCAATGGCATACATGTTTTTGCCAAGCTGTGTTTTATTGAAGATAACCCACACGATAAGTGCAACAACGATTGCGATAATAACGATATAGGGAATGGAATACTTGGCGCTCTCGCCAATGTACCCTGTACCGAGCTCTGTAATTCCTTACGCAGGCCGCCGATCGGCTGCGAATTGTTCGGCGCCGTATCAAAATACAGCGAGTTGGCGCCATAAACGATAACCATCGTGCCCAGTGTTGCGATAAAAGGCGGTACGCTGAACTTGGAAACGATAATGCCATTAATTAATCCAACAATCATCCCGGCTAAGATAGCCAGCAGGATGGGCACGAATATAGGCAATTCACCTAGATTCGGAAAGAAACGCTGCGGATAATCCGACACTTGCAGCATCGAGGCGGATATAACAGCCGTCAAACCAACGACGCGTCCAGCGGATAAATCCGTTCCTCCTGTTATAAGAACAAATGCTGCGCCTAGAGCGATAATGGCCCGCGTAGAGTTTTGGAGCAAAATATCACGAAGCGTCTGAACGCCAAGGAAATTCGGATCATACAGCGCAATACCAACTACCAGCAGCACCAGAATGACATAAATGGCATTCTGAGTGAAGAAATTTCGTATGTTATTAAGTCTCAATGCGTTCATGTTGGTCCCCTCCTGAGTTTTCCGCAGGAAAACTCGCATCGTAAGCATAAGCTAGTTTTCCGCAGGAAAACTCACTCGTAAGCATAATCAAGTTTTCCCATGGAAAACTAACCTCGCAAGCATCTCTTCCAATCCATATTACCGCTGTGCGGCGAGCTGCATAATTCCCTTTTCCGTAGCTTCGCTGCCTTCCACAATGCCGGTCATCCTGCCTTCGCTCATAACCATAATCCGGTCTGACATGCCGATGAGCTCTGGCATTTCTGATGAAATCATAATAATACTCTTCCCCTGCTTAGCCAGTTCAGAAATAATCGTATAGATCTCGAACTTGGCTCCGACATCGATACCGCGTGTCGGCTCGTCAAGCATGAGTATATCCGGATCAGTGAGCAGCCAGCGGCCAAGCAGAACCTTCTGCTGATTGCCCCCGGAGAGGTTTTTGATCAGCGTCTTTACCGACGGCGTCTTCACGCGGAAGCGATCTACGTTAAGCTGCGCATCCTGTTTGGCTTTACCCTCATTCAAGAGGCCAAATCGATTACGATAACGGACTAAGCTTGCAATGGATGTATTCTCAAGGACCGATAGTACAGGGAAAATCCCTGTTACCCGTCTTTCCTCCGTCAGCAGCGCGATTTTATGGCGCTTCGCTTCGACTGGAGATTTGATTTTGACCGTTTTTCCATTTATCGAGATCGTACCCGAGCTGATCGCCCGCAGTCCAAATAAGGCTTCAATCAATTCTGTCCGCTGTGCGCCAACCAAGGCCGCCGACACCTAGAATTTCTCCCTTGCGAAGATCGAAGGAAACATCCTTAAATGAATGCGCCATAGGTGAGGTCAGCTTCTCAACGCGCATCATCACATCGCCGGGAACGTTGCTTTTCTCAGGAAAGCGCTCCGTTAAGTCACGGCCAACCATACGTGAGATGATCGTATCGATCGTAAGCTCCGATGCGAGCCAAGTACCGATCAGCTTCCCGTCCCGCATAATCGTAACATCATCGGAAATCCGCAGGATCTCTTCCATTTTGTGCGAAATATAAATAATCGAGACGCCACGCAAGCGCAGCTTATTAATGATCTTAAACAGCTGTTCAACCTCGTTGCCAGTCAAGGAAGAGGTCGGTTCATCCATGACGATGACCCTCGCGTGATGCGACACGGCTTTGGCAATTTCAATGGACTGTACGTTCGATACGGACAAGGTCCCTACATTCACATGCGGATTAATCATCATATCAAGCTCTTCGAACAGCGCTTTCGTGTCCTTAAGCATCTTTTTCTCATCGATGAATTTCAAGGGGCCGATTCCTTTTAGCGGATATCGTCCAAGCCAAATATTATCCATTACATTGCGAAAAGGTACGGGATGCAGCTCTTGGTGAATCATTGAAACCCCATTTGCTATAGCATCCTTTGAATTCGTGATTCGGACAGGCTGCCCATCCATAAAGATTTCGCCTTCATCCGGATTATAAATTCCGAATAAGCATTTCATTAGCGTTGATTTGCCAGCTCCATTCTCGCCCATCAGTGCATGAACGGTACCCGGCCGGACTTTGATCGATACGTTATCGAGCGCCTTAACGCCCGGAAACGATTTTGAAATTTGATTCATCTCAAGGATGAACGGATGGTTCGCCACCGCTTTCGCCCCCTGTTTTGGCAAAGAGAAAGCAAGGGCGCCATGCAGGGCACAGCTCCCTTGCTCTTTGTTAACCGCACTTTATTTTGCTTCGTCTACGTTATCTTTGGTGATCTTCTTGTACTGAATCCATACATATTTGCCATCTACGATATCGTAGCCTGTGTTTTCCTTATTCGGCGTTTCGCCTTTTGCCAGCGCGGCTGCAATTGCCAAAGTGGCTTTACCTTGGTTCTTCGCATCGTTAAGCACCGTTCCAAGAAGTGTACCGTCTTGCAAAGCTTGAATAGCTGGAGCTGTTGCATCTACGCCAACAACCGGCATGTATTTATCGCCTTTGAAGTAGCCTGCTGCTTTCAACGCTTCAACTGCGCCAAGCGCCATGTCATCATTGTTAGCAAGGACAGCTTCAATTTTGTCACCTTTGCGAAGCGAGGAAGGATTGCATTTTATCTTGACCTTTAACGCGATCCCACATAGCCGTATCTTCAGCAACCTTCTCTACCTTGATCCCTGCATCTTCAATCGCTTTGATGGAGAACTTCGTGCGAAGCTCAGCATCTTGGTGTCCCGGCTCGCCCTTCAGCATGACATATTGCAGAATGCCATCCTTGTTCTTATCTGCTTCCGGATGTGACTTCCAGTAATCAACGATCAGTTGACCGGAGATTGTGCCGGATTCTTCCGCCTTCGCGCCTACATAGTACACTTTATCCCATTTGTTCATATCATCAGCCAGCGGCTCACGGTTTAGGAATACGACCGGAACATTAGCTGTCTTCGCTTTATCGATCAGAACGCCTGCAGCCGTACGGTCTACCGCATTTATAACAAGTGCTTTTACTTTCTTATTAATAAACAGATCTACTTTATCGTTTTGCGTCGGCTGTGAATTTTGGCTATCTACGATATCCACTTCTGCTTTGCCCTTCGCCGCATCTGTAATCGCGTTGCGGACTCCCGTCATGAACGTATCGTCAAATTTGTAGATCGCTACGCCGATCTTTGGCAAGCTGCTGCTATCTGATCCGCCTGTAGTGCCTGCATTGTCATTTTTGTTACCGCAGCCTGCAAGAGCAACTGCTGCCAAAGCTCCTACAAGAACAACCGCTGTAAGCTTTTTCAAAGAAAACAACCTCCCCTAATTTCTTTACTTTATAGTCTCAATCACTTTCGCCTTCACTTGCTAAAGCTATTATGACCCATTAGGAGTGAGAATCGAATGTAATTTTCTCATCATTTCTATAAAAATCCTCATCACTTTACGAATGGGAACAGCAGCTTTTGATTGTCCATCCAAAACATATTGTCCGGGTCAATGACCTTCGTTTGGATGTCGACTCTCTCCGGTATAAACTGTCCATTCAATGCTTCTGCGGCATGTTTAACGCCGAGATAGCCCATACTGAAAGGATTTTGCACGATAGTCGCACTAAGAGCACCGTCCTGCAGCTTCTCCAATTGTTCATAGGAGCTATCGAACGCAACGATCTGGACCTGCTTGGCAACCCCAAGGGCCTGCAGCTCATCTGCAGCTCCGATGGAGGCATCGGAATCGAGTGCTATGATCCCATTGACGATGCTTTTACTCATAACGACACCTGTTACCTTCTGACAGTAGTCTGCCCCAGACATGCAGTAACGAGTATCAAGTACGGTGATGAATTTGGCCTTTGTAAAAGCATCCACGAGCCCATGCACCCGCTGCTCGGTATTCCGGTCTTCCTTCAGCGAGCTCAAGATAAACACGTGACCCTGTTTTCCAAGCAGCTCGATCATTTTCTCGCCTGCTTTTTGCCCGGCCTCGTAATTGTTAATGCCAATAAATGAAAGTACCTGCGGCGACTTCATTTCTGTATCAATCGCAATAACAGGCAGATGAATACTCTTAATCGCCTGCGCGATCCGCTGATCGTCGGCTGCCGCTATGACTAAGGCATTCGTCTTCCCGGCAACGGATTGCTGGACAAGCTTGATCTGAGCATCCACGTCATCCTCATCATTAGGTGCAGCGACTTGAAGCTTGACACCAAATTCCTTGGCAGCTGCTTCCGCCCCCATCCGCACCGTCTTCCAGAAATCGCTTTCCTTCTGACGCATGACGAGAGTGACCGTCCGTTCTGCATTATCCTCTCCGGCCAGTCCGCTTCCGGGCATCCTCTGAAGATAAAGGGAGTAAAGCAGATAAGGAGAGCAATATTATAACGATGATAATTACAGCAGACTAACCCATAGCCATATTTCGCGGCACTTTTCATTTCTCGTCCTCCTGGGTGATGAAGGGAATCTCAATGGTCACCGTTGTACCTTCCTCAAGCTCGCTTTCGTATGTTAGTCCGTATTCTGCTCCATAATAGATGCGAATTCGCTCGCTGACATTATACACGCCGACGCCCGAACCGGAGCTGATCCCTTCATGCGTATCTGCGCGGCCGCTATCTGCCGAATCATCCTTCTCCCTTGGCGATGTACCGGCTAGTCCAGCAGAAAGTTCAGCCAGCTTCGCAGGCGGGATACCAAGACCATTATCCATCACCTTGAATATGAGATGACCCTCTTTGCAAATAAGCTCTCACGTCGATCTGCCCTTCATCGACCATTTGTTCAATGCCGTGCACGATCGAATTCTCGATAATCGGCTGCAAAATCAGCTTCAGCGTCCTGCATGCCAGCACCTCCGGATCAGCCTCCACCGAGAAGGTGAATTTATTCTTGAACCGGATTTGTTGAATGTTCAAATAATTGCGGGCATGTTCGAGCTCCTCTGCTACCGTTATAATGGCTTGCCCTTTGCTCAAACTGATTCGAAATAATCGCGAGAGCGATGTAATCGTCCTGATGATTTCCTCATTCTTGCTCATACCGACCATCCTAACGACGGAATTAAGTGTGTTATATAGAAAATGCGGGTTGATTTGCGCCTGCAGCACCTCAAGCTCATACTTCCGTTTCGCTTCCTGCTCGACGACGATTTGATTCATCAGCCCTCTGATTTTTCCCATCATCATGTTATAGCGCCTGGATAACTGCTCAATCTCCAGCGCTCCGCTGATCTCTACACTTGTATTAAAATCGCCGCGTTCCACCGATTTCATCGCCTTCTCCAGCTGCTTAATCGGCCTGGAGATACGAGCTGACATAAGCGCGGAGATGAGCAGCACAAGCAGCAGCACGATTAACAGCACCTTAAACATGTAATTATTAACTTCCTTCTTAGAGGTCATCACCTCATCCATATACGAGACGCCGACAACCTTCCAGCCAATATTATTAACGGTCTTAATCGTGATGAGCCGGTCTTCCCCTGTGGAATTATCCATATAATTGCCGTATGCGTATTTAAGCGCCTGCTCGACGTTCTCGTATTTGAGGCCGATATAAATAAGCTGCTGCTGCGGATGGTACACGATATTGCCTGCCGCATCATCAATAATGTAGACGTAGCCTTTCTTTCCTAAGCTTACACGCTGGCACAGCTCATCAATCTGCTTGAAATTGACGTCGACAAGCAGCACCGCGCTTGTCTTCACCCCGTTCTGTGTGATCGTAACCCCTTTACTCATGGAGACGACCCAGTTGTATGGGCCGCGGTAAATATTTTGAATATGAGGCAGTGAGAAGCTTAAGTGGTTGGGGGTCTCGATTGCGGATTTGAACCAGCTTTGATCCGTCAGCTTAATCGTGTGCCGAATATTCTGCATGGGCCGGTTAGTCAGCAGCACGCCCTGATCGGAAAACAGCGCAAGCGACACGATATCCTCGCGCGTCCGCATAATGGTGTCCAGTTCATCATTAATCGTACCCCGGTTATCGCCAATACTGCTGCTCGTAACGGTATCGTCAATGACTTTGAAAACTTCGGTCATTCCGCGCACATAATCCTCAAGATTATAGCTGACCTGCTCTACGATCTGCTGCGTGCTGATAATCGCACTCTGCTCCTCGGTTTGCGAGAATTTCTCATACAGCAGCAGCGCCTAATAAAACGATGGCGAAGACAGAAAACAACGAGAAGGATACTGTAATAATAAATTGAATGCTTTTCCGCATGCTGCTCAGCCCTCTTTTGAACGACTTCGATACTCTTTCGGGGAAATGCCGACCTGCTTTTTGAAGCAAAAGCTAAAATAATTCGGCTCCGAGAAGCCTACCTTCTCCGCAATTTCAAACGACTTCAGCTCGGTCGTAAGCAGCAGCTCCTTAGCCGCTTCCATCCGCAAATTCATCAAATAACTGACGAATGTGAGCTTCACTTCCTTCTTAAACATCCCGCTGAAATATCCCGCGCTAATATGCAAATGACCGCAAACCTGATTCACCGACAGCTCGCTGTCCCCGAAGTTTGCCTTCGTATAATCGATTGCCTGCTGAACGAGCTGCTTATAAGAGTGCTGGCGATTGCTCGAAATATGCTGCATGAGCTTCGTACAAAGCGTCTCAAACCACTCCCGCGCCGCACCTAAGCTGCTCAGCTTCTGAAGCTGGGCGAAGATCACATTGCTCCCGCCGAATATATCCTCCATATCCGCGTCCGCATCCTTGGCTGCCTTCAGCACCGCCGTCAGCAGCTCAAGCACATAGACTTGAAAGTCTTTATAAGAAGCTCCTTCATGCGTCATTTCATCGAATAGAGAGTGGATGACCTCCTGCATCTCTCTTGGTGATCCCACCTTCATGCAGCGGATAAGCTCATGCTCCTTTAATTCATCAAACCGCAGCTTATTGACGAACCGCCGCTCTACGTCGCCAATATAAATCACCCTCTGGGTGCTTTGAATAACCCGGTAATCAAGCGCATGCAGCGCATCCTCGTAGCCATACTTCAAATCCGTCAGCAGCTTGACCGGCCCGCCGACACCAATCGTGACCGTCAGCTTCAGGAAACGTTCGATTTGTACAACGATATCCTGCAGAGCCTCAAGCGTTCCCTTCAGCACGGCTGCGGCATCCTCGTTCTCGCTTATCGTAAGCAGGACAACATGGTTCTGATAGATAAAAGCTTTTCCAAGCTTTTGTCCATTCCACAGCTCTTCGGCAATATTCCATACCGCGAACAGCTGCAGGTCAATATCTCCCGATACGCGCAGCGATCCCTTTTCAGAAGCAGAGGTGCTGCTGCTAGGAGTCATAGCTTCCTCAGCCCCGGCTAACTCCGGGTCCTGCTCAAGACTAACAGCCGAAACCACATACTGCTTGCCATTCAAATTCAATTCATAGCCGCGGGCCTTCTCTACAATTTGGCTGATCGGCAGTTTACGTGAGAGCAATGAGATGAGAAAAGTCTCGCGCAGCACGGGCAGGCTTGTCAGGTAATGCTTCCTCAGCAGCTCCATATCCTTGCGCCTGGCGATCTCCACATCCAGACGTTCCTTCACCTTCTTGATCACCTGAACGATTTGCTCCGCATCGAAAGGCTTCAAAATATATTCATCTATATCAAGCTTGATCGCCCGCTGGGCATATTCAAATTCATCATAGCCAGAGAGCAGCACGATTCTGACAGCCGGGTGCTCACGGCGAATCCAATCCGATAACGCAAGTCCATCCATGAACGGCATGCTGATATCCGTCAGGACAACATCCGGAGAAAGCCGGTCGATCAGCTCCATAGCTTCTCGTCCATTCTCCGCCGTACCTTCGACTACAAACCCATGCATCTCCCAGTCAATTTCACTGAGCAGTCCTTCTCTTACATCTACTTCATCATCGACAAGCATTAGTTTATACATGAAAGCGCCTCCTTCCTATGTTAAAATTACAATACAACTCATTAAGGTATCAAACAAATTATTAACCTATACGCGCTTCAAGATGCATGATCATCTAAGATTCTACGGCATAAAGAAAAAGGATCCTGCTGCAAACAAGGTGAAACGGCTGGTCGCCGTCCTTTGGCGGCGCTGTGCGTTTCATTCCGGAGAATTATCAGCAAAGGATAATGAAATTTTATACTTTGCTGATAATTCAAAAAGGAACACTAATGAGAAATGTCATTAAGTTAAGTGCCTTAACTTAATGACATTGTGAATAATCATGGTTTTTCTCGGGATGCGGTCGGAGGGATTTGAACCCTCACGCCTATGTAGGCGCCACCCCCTCAAGATGGTATCTGAAATCTCGCCCCCTTAATGTCTTCTCACAGTTTCCCTGAAATTGAACGAACTTATGACCGGGCAGCCATTATCAAAGAAGTCGAAAGGAATTTTCCGACAAAGGAAAGTGTCAGTTGCTTGCAAACGCCGGGATCCTCTTTAATGGATAAATAGGCGATAGGAAGGAATACCCAGTCATCAAGGGCAAGCAAGGCTTGCTTCATGTACTGTTGCCAGCGGAAGTCTGAGATACCGCACTTACAGACTAAATTGATCGAGGATGAAGGGAGCAGACTTTCTTGTAACGGCTACCACAGACGCTATTTGCATGAAAATGGGCCTTTGAAAATTCTAACGGAACTGCGAGACCTTATTATGCTTAAATTGGGTAAGTATCCCGACAAAAAGTAAGAATAAGGTCCACCACAGCCGTTAAACTTCTGAACATGTTTTTATTCGCCAAATAAGCGCTCTGGCAGCCGTTAAGGCTCACTTTAGATGTAAAGATAGTGGGGCTGAGCATTTTTGCTTAGCCCCACTATCTTTGCGCCAAAGAATCTTACTTTGATAAGGATCTTGTAGTTTGTACAGCCATAGGAAACCACCCTAGTGCGGTGCCGGATGCGCTCTTGGAAGCGGATTGCTATCATAAGTGTATGCCACGTGACCTAGATAAACGTTGGTCAAAGCTTCGAGATATTGCTAAATTACGCAAGATCATGTTCCACGCTTTGCGTCATACCCACGCATCACTCCCTTAAAGAATGGCGCACATCCTGAGCCCGTTAGGAGCCCAGCATTTCATTGATATACTGAGTCTGCATCTGTCCATTCCTTTTGTTGTTTGGCAGGACTTACAACAATACAGGATTAGGAAGCTGTTTTTCCATTATCAGCCTTGGATTATTTCGTCAAGCACTGATTCGGTTTTGAGCCAAAAAAATAGCAGGTTATCTTTTCAATATCCTGCTCTTGTTCTTGATTTTTGGCCCTGCGCCTTAACTAAATGACATTGCCCTAATGAGTACCCTTTTCCAACTTCAACTACTTAGCGCGAATGTTCCGTTAGGCATTGCCTGCCCTAGAAGGCTTGTTGTTGGGCGCAAACCATCCAAGAAGAGATATCGCCACCAACACAATATAGAAGACGGAAGTCCAGCCCGTGCTATGAGGAAAATGATGATCCACAACGCCAATATCCTCATGGGAAAGCGTAATTACGGCAAGCTTTACCCCAACCCAGGCAACGATTGCATAAGCCGTTGTCTCTAGTGCTGGGCGTTGGCCCAGCAGCTTTACAAACCAAGCCGCTGCATATTTGATTAGGACTAAGCCTGCAATCCCGCCAAGCACCACTACAATAAATTGTCCACCATCCATGCCGCCGAACTCGCTAAGCGGTGAGTCTGGCAGTCCCAGCGCAAGCGCTACCGCAGCAAGAATGGAATCAATAGCGAAGGCAAGATCTGCTAGCGCAATTTTTCCTACTGCAGGCCAGAAACCTTTCCCCCCGCCTTCTTGCTTTCGTTCTTTGTGAATGTTCTCGTGCTTCTTCCCGATCCTGGCTTGGATGATGTGCTTTAATCCTAGGTAAAGAAGATAGGCCGCGCCAATCGCCTGCACCTGCCAGACATTTGCGATAAAGGAAATCGCGAAAAGAGCAGCAAAACGAAAGACAAAAGCCATAATGATTCCATAGTTGATCGCTCGATTCTTCTGTTCGTCCGGTAAATGCTTCGCGATAACCGCCAACACGAGTGCATTGTCAGCCGACAGCAACCCTTCCAAACCGATAAGAATTAATAGTGCCCACGCATACTCCAACCACAATGATTCCACCTGGATTCACTCCTCTGCAACCATATTAAGTATAGTCAGCCGATAAAGTCACCACGCAGATAATGTTGACTTGCCCAGCAATAGAAATACGTAATAAATCACCGATAGAGTTCAACTTTTTTCATATGCCTTCGTTTATCGCAGTTACACTAGTTGGATTTCAAGGACAAAGCATGGATGAAGAGAAGAAGCTGGTACGTTGGAAGCTCGGGCGAGATGCCGATCGGATTCGTATTTATAATTGAATTGAAGCGAATGTACTTGAATCGTTGATTTTGATTTGACATATTCGATCCCTCCTGCCCTTATCGGAAATCGGACATCGCGACGGGGTGGGCGACCAGCAACTTTCACAGCGGACTTTCACCACCTAGTTAATCGCCATGCGTGGCGGAACACAAAAAAGCCTTGTCCCTATTGTAGGACAAGGCAACATATTATTCGATGTTAACTAACTGAAGAACGTAATCTTCCCATCTCGTGCTCGACTACCCTTGTGAGCTCGTCTTCATACCCGCCCATAATTCTGTACTTACGGATATAATCCTTGACGAACTTCCGGGAGTCTTTGGGTTGAAAGATTCTAGTTAGTTCCCTGAGGCTTTCTTTGACTTCATTGTGGCTGCGTTTCGCCATGAAATTCCCCTCCATATCATCGGTTGGTGGTTCTAACAACTCATGTACGAGAATGCACACGGCAATGGATTAACCGTGGCTGGTACCCATCTGTATCGAACGATCCGGCTGATTTAAGGCGAACTCATGGTACGTATGAAATCAAATTGTTTCATTTGTCAATTAATTATAACATTTCTGACAACGATATAAAAGCGAACACCGCCTATATTTTACTACAAGGTCATTTTGTGTCGTCATCTGTCGAGTTCAACCCTGCCGAAGTCTGCTTCTTAGAAGAAAAAAGCTCCAGTAACGGAGGCTCATCATGTTCAGGACGGGTGGCTGACCACGCACTGTTTTTATACATCCGTAAATAGGCAATAACACCAACAATTGCGACGATAATGCCAAAAACAATCACTACAGTCGTAATCCACGGATTTACCACACTTAACGCTCTCCCTTCACCCGGCATGATTTCCCATATATAGGCTAATTATAGGTGAAACAGAGAACGCTTTCAATGCGATGGACATAAAGCTGTTAAAATGTAACATGTTACATTTAGTTTACCAATCGGTAAGACCCGCTTCCTAGTGCCAAAAGCACTCCATTATCATCATAAATGCAGCTTTGAATAGTGAGTGTTCGCTTCGACCGGTGTACGAGCTCCGCATCACAGGTCACAACGCCAGCTCCGCTGCTTTTCAAATAATGAATGTTCATATATGCTGTTACCGTCTTCTCATCGGGGCATACCTGCAAGGCGACAAGTCCCATCGCATTATCTATCAAGGATGCCAGCACGCCTCCATGGATGAGCTTGAGCAAATTCAAATGATGCGGCTTCGCATCCAGTGAAATGGTCACCTTCCCCTCATCCAAGTGGACGACCTCACAGCCTAAGTGACCCCAAAACGTCGATTTGGCCGCTTCAGCCAGCTTCGATAAAGCTTCTGACTGTGAACGCCTTTGCTGGTTTGACCATTCCTCCGTCATGGTTTCTCCTCCTTTGTCTTAAGTCTGCTCCTCTTTATCGGCCTCTTTGGCTGCCTCCTCCTCTTGAAGCTTGCGGCGAAGCACCTTGCCGATCATCGACATGGGCAGTTCATCGCGATACTCATACAGATGCGGCACTTTATAAGCAGCTAGTCTTGCACGGCACCAGACATCAAGCTGCATGGAGGAGATGCTCCATTCCTTGCGCAGCACAATGAACGCTTTGACCGTCTCCCCCCGGTAAGGATCCTTCACGCCGATGACAGACGCCTCGCGAATCGCCGGATGCTCGTAAAGCACCTCCTCGATCTCGCGCGGATACACATTATAGCCGCCTGCGATAATAACATCTTTTATCCGGTCCACGATCTTGAAGAATCCATCCTGATCCATAACGGCCAAATCACCAGTACTCAGCCAGCCGTCCTGAAGCACAGCCTCGGTCTCCTCCGGTCGATTCCAATAGCCTGCCATCACCTGAGGCCCGCGGATTTGAAGCTCCCCAACCTTCCCGGACGGGAGCGGATCTCCTGTCTCCAAATCAATAATACGCGCCTCCGTGCCTGGCAGCGGGATGCCGATTGAACCGATTTTACGTTTGGCCCATATCGGATTCGCATGGGCAACGGGAGCGGCCTCCGTCAGACCGTAGCCTTCAATGAGGCGTCCACCTGTCAATGCTTCGAATCTCGTCTGTACGTCCAGGGGGAGCGGTGCCGAACCGCTAACACAAATATTTATGGAGGAGAGGTCGTATTTATTCACATCCGGATGATTCAAAAGCGCAATATACATCGTTGGCGCTCCAGGAAAAACAGTCGGCTTCTGCTTCCGAATGGCCTGCAGCACGGTAAGCACCTCAAAGCGCGGCAGTAAAATTAGCGTGCCTGCGCGCATAACGGACTGATTCATTAGCACGGTCAGGCCAAAGACATGAAACAGCGGCAAAGCAGCCAAGAAACGCTCCGCGCCATCCTTCATTTTGTAGCACCAGGCAGCCATTTGCACCGCATTGGCAACGAGGTTCCGGTGCGTGAGCATGACGCCCTTAGGCAGTCCGGTTGTGCCGCCTGTATACTGCAGCAGGGCTACATCTTTAGCAGGATCGATCGCGACCTCTGCAGGCAAAGCCGGAGCATTCGCCAGAAAGGCATGAAGAGACAAGACGCCATGAGGACCATAGGGAACAGCAGAATGATGACCAGCGCGGCGCTGTTTAATGGGATAAAGCAGATTTTTCGGAAAAGGCAGCTCATCCTGCACCGAAGTGATAATGACCTGCTGCAGCAAAGGCAGCGGGCCTTTCTCCGGTAATTCCCCCCTTACCCTGGCAAGACGCGGATAGAGCAAATCAAGTGTAATAATGGCACGCGCTCCGCTGTCGCGGAGCTGATGCTCGAGCTCACGCTCTACATAAAGCGGATTCGTCATGACGACAATGCCCCCGGCAAGCAGCACACCATAGAAAGCAATAACGGCCTGCGGACAGTTCGGCAGCATAATCGCAACCCGGTCACCCCTGCCAATGCCAGCAGCCTGCAGTCCTCCAGCCATACGCTGAGCGGCGGCGAGCAGCTGGCGGTATGTCGTTTTTTTGCCAAAGAACAGCAGCGCGGTATTGCCTGGGTAGCGTGCTGCCGATTGAAGCAAATAGTCTGCCACGTTGTGGTTCGGAACATCGATTGAGGGAGCAACCTCTAGCGGGTAATGGCGATGCCAAGGACTTTCCTGCGCTTGTTCCATCTCCTCAACTCCTCTACGGTAACCTCTGGACGTGTGGTATGGGACGGCCCGGTGTGTCAGTGTAACGGTACCCGCTGGCGCGTATTATCGATTGCTTCTGTTAGCCGGTGTTACTGCGGCCTGCCTGCTATAAGCTGTACTGCTCGCCGCGGATGATGCGTGCGGCGACGCTTCGTTTGAGGGCCACCGTATCAACTACGGGTGAGCGAGTCAGCTTCTTGAGGATCGATAATTGGGTTTGCAGCGAGTCTCCTTCTTCAATGGCTGCCAGCGCTGTTTTCGCATAACGCTCAACCCGTTCCATCGCTTCCTGAACGAAAATGGCGGTCATTTCTATAGCATTCTTCATCTTCGCCTGGGAAGCTGAAGAGGTATTCAGCAGCATTTTACGCGTACGAAGGTTGGCGCTTTCCATTGCGAAAATCTGTATCATCATATCGGCCAGCAGAGCTAGAACCTCCTGCTGCTGCTCGAGTGCGAGACCGTATTTCTGAACGGCCAGGCCGCCGACGGCAAGGAAAATTTTCTTACTCTGCTGAATCCGAAACGTTTCCTTGCTCAGCGGTTCATCGAATGAAGGCAGCGGCAGCGGCTGCAGCAATTCAGCTTGCAAAGCGCGCGCTTTGCGAAGAAGAGGGAGCTCGCCTTTGAGCGCTTTTTTCATCAGAGTCCCGGGAATAAGCAGCCGGTTAATCTCATTCGTGCCTTCAAAAATCCGGTTAATGCGGCAATCGCGGTAAATACGTTCGATTTTGTACTCGCGGATATAACCGTAGCCTCCATGAATTTGAACGCCTTCATCGGCTACGAAGGAGAGCGCTTCGGTCGCGAACACTTTGAGAATCGAGCATTCCAGCGCGTACTCGCTGATTGCTTTGGCCGCGCTTGAATCTGCGCTCCCCGCCTCCGCCTCAACGTCCCGCAGCATATCATCGATCCATCCTGCGGTTCGGTACACCATACTCTCCATCACATAAGTCACGATGTTCATATCCGCCAGCTTCGCTCCAATGAGCGGAAACGAGGAGATCGCACGGCCAAACTGCTTGCGCGTATTGCCATATTTCGCTGCGAGGGCAATCGTTTCTTTGGCGCTGCCAACACAAGCAGCAGCCAGCTTGAAACGGCCAATGTTAAGGATGTTAAATGCGATGAGATGCCCTTTGCCGACTTGGCCAAGGACGTTCTCTGCCGGAACTTTGGTCTCGTCAAAATAAAGCGGGCAAGTCGAGGAGCCTTTGATGCCCATCTTGTGCTCCTCTGGTCCGATGCTGAAGCCCTTCAAATCCCGTTCAACGATAAACGCCGTAAAATGCTCGCCGTCTACTTTGGCATAGACAATAAACACATCCGCAAAGCCCGCGTTCGTAATATATATTTTGGAGCCGCTGAGGACGTAATGCTTACCGTCCGGGGACAGTCTGGCTGTCGTTCTCGCGCCCAATGCGTCAGAGCCTGATGCCGGCTCCGTCAAGCAATAAGCTGCTATACGCTGACCGGTAGCAAGATCCGGCAAGTAACGCTGCTTCTGCTCCGGTGTTCCGAAGAATACGATCGGCAGCGTGCCGATTCCAACATGGGCGCCCACGGACAGCGCGAAGGAGGATGCCTCGGCAAACGTTTCAGCGAGCAAGGTCGTACTAACTTTATCAAGCCCTAGCCCTCCGTATGCCTCGGGGACATCGGCACCAAGCAGACCAAGCTCTCCCGCGCTGCGCAATAGCTCTACGGTCAGTTCATAATTCAGCGATTCGATCTCAGCATCGCGAGGACGAATCTCACCCGCTAGAAAAGCCCGCGCCGCGCTCTCAATCATCCGCTGTTCTTCGGTGAAATCCTCTGGCGTGACTATGGCCTCCGGCGACATATCCTCAACTACAAACCTGCCGCCCCATCTGTGTTGTGTCATTGGTTGGTCTCCTCTCAGGCTCCGGTTTTGCGATTTGAGCTCTCGTGGTACTCCGTACCAAAGTCGCTCAAATTCGCAAAACCTTCGCAGCAGTAAAAGAATTAATAGCGATTAGCGCTGTTTCGCTAGCTTTAATGCGCCGAAACCATCACTTCAAGGGCCGGCGATTGGCACTCCGTGGTACTGTGTAC
The DNA here is from genome assembly GCA_963793665.1 of uncultured Paenibacillaceae bacterium. GTDB lineage: Bacteria > Bacillota > Bacilli > Paenibacillales > Paenibacillaceae > Paenibacillus_Z. Next base: position 38,739 of record CAWCBD010000026.1, on the reverse strand, counting down.
TCCAAAGTCGCTCTAATGCGCCGAAACCGTCACTTCAAAAGCAAGCGATTCGCGCTCCGTGGTACCGTGTACCAAAGTCGCTCTAATGCGCTGAAACCGTCACTTCAAAAGCAGGCGATTCGCGCTCCGTGGTACTGTGTACCAAAGTCGCTCTAATGCGCCGAAACCATCGATTCAAAAGCAGGCGATTCGCGCTCCGTGGTACCGTGTACCAAAGTCGCTCTAATGCGCCGAAACCCTCTTCAATGCCTGGCGATTCGCGCTCCGGTGTACTACGTACATGAGTCGCTCTAATGCGCTGGAACCACTTCAATGCCTGGCGATTTGCGCTCCGGTGTACTACGTACATGATCGCTCTAATGCGCTGAAACCTCTTCAAAACCTGGCGATTCTCGCTCCGGTGTACTGCGTACATGAGTCGCTCTAATGCGCCGAAACCACTTCAATGCCGGGCGATTCGCGCTCCGGTGTACTACGTACATGAGTCGCTCTAATGCGCTGGAACCACTTCAAAACCTGGCGATTCGCGCTCCGGTGTACTACGTACATGAGTCGCTCTAATGCGCTGAAACCACTTCAATGCCGGGCGATTCTCGCTCCGGTGTACTACGTACATGACTCGCTCTAATGCGCTAAACCTCTTTTCAATGCCTGGCAATTCGCGCTCCGGTGTACTACGTACATGACTCGCTCTAATGCGCTAAACCTCTTCAATGCCTGGCAATTCTCGCTCCGGTGTACTACGTACATGACTCGCTCTAATGCGCTAAACCTCTTCAATGACTGGCAATTCTCGCTCCGGTGTACTACGTACATGACTCGCTCTAATGCGCTGAACCACTCTAATTCGCTGAAACCACTTCAAAAGCCAAGCGATTCTCGCTCCGGTGTACTGCGTACATGAGTCGCTCCAATACGCTGAAACCTCTTCAATGCCTAACGTTTCACACTCCATGGTACAGTGTACCTAAGTCACTCTAATCGCTAATTTCGGTCTACAGAACTTCAAACACGCCAGCTGCTCCCATCCCGCCGCCTACGCACATGGAGACTACGCCTGTGCCGCCGCCGCGCCGCTTTAGTTCATGGATGAGAGAGACGGTTAATTTCGCTCCTGTGCAGCCAAGCGGGTGACCTAGTGCGATCGCGCCGCCGTTGACGTTCACCCGTGACGGGTCTATTCGGAGCTCGTTAATAATGGGTAGGCATTGGGCGGCGAAGGCTTCATTTAACTCAAATAGATCGACTTGGTCCTGCGTAATGCCTGCGCGTTTCAGCGCTTTGGGGATCGCTTCTATCGGGCCAATTCCCATCACCTCAGGCGCTACGCCAGCTACGCTGTAGGAACGGAAAACGGCTAGCGGCTTGACTCCGAGCTGCTCGGCGCGAGCGCGGCTCATCACAATAACGGCCGCTGCGCCGTCGCTCATCTGTGATGTATTGCCTGCTGTGACGGTTCCTTCGCGAGCGAAGGAGGGCTTCAGCTTTGCTAGGATATCCGCCGTTGTATCGGCCCTGACCCCCTCATCAGTATCAAAAATAATGCTGCGCGCCCAAGGCCTGCCGTTATCGTCGACACCTTCACGGCTTACTTGAATCGGAATGATTTCGTCTTTGAACCTGCCTGATGCGATCGCTTCTGCTGCTTTGATATGGCTTTGGGCGGCGAAAGTATCCTGTGCCTCGCGGCTGATGTCGTAACGTCTAGCCACTTCTTCCGCTGTATGGCCCATCCCCATATATACCTCGGGCATAGAGTCGGCAATGCCTGGATGCGGCGACAGCTTGAAGCCTGTCATAGGCACATGGCTCATGCTCTCGACACCTCCTGCAAGCACAACGTCTGCTTCACCTAGACGAATTCGTTCTGCTGCATAGGCAATAGCCTGCAGCCCTGAAGCACAGAATCGGTTAACGGTTACGGCAGGCGTCGTAACCGGAAAGCCCGCATATAAGGTCATAATGCGGGCGAAGTTAAGCCCTTGCTCGCCCTCTGGCATCGCGCATCCAATGATGACATCCTCTACGTCTTCCAGCGCGAGGCCCGGCACGCGCTCGATTGCTGCGCGAAACACCGCGCGGCCAAGATCCTCAGCGCGCGTGTCGGCAAGGCTTCCTTTCTTAGCTTTGCCGACAGCCGTTCTTACCGCTGCAACGATGACAGCATCGCGTTCACTGCTTGCTGCTGCCATAAGCGATCACCTCCTTTTAATGGTTGGGCTATGCGAATGACTGATTGATAAGCAGAAATAACTTGAATTGCAAATCACAACCAGCTGGATACGAATCGAACCGAATCGACTGATGGACTGCTCCGCTCTTAGCTAGTTGCGCAGCGGCTTGCCGGTAGTGAGCATATGACGCATGCGCGCCTGGGTTAGCGGTTCGCCGCACAGGCTTAGGAAGGCTTCGCGCTCTAAATCCAGCAAATACTGCTCACTTACCTCCGCCCCCGGCGGCGCATCGCCTCCAGCCAAAACATGCGCCAGCTTGCGGCCAATACGCACATCATGCGCGCTGATCTGTCCGCTCAGGCGCATCGCCTCCACGCCAAGCTGCAGCACGGCGCGCCCTTCGCGTCCCGCCACGCGGATACGAACCTCAGCCGGCGGCGGGACGTACCCGGCATGGTCGAGCTCAAGCGCGAGGCGCTTCGCTGCCGCGATACGCGATTCGCCGCGAATAATGGCGCGATCCTGCGGACGCATAAAGCCGATGCGCTGCACGTCATAACCGCTCGTCGATGTTTGGGCCATCGCAATCGTCTCGAATAAGGCATTCAGCTGCGGCTGAATATCCCCGCCTGCCGATGTTCGATCCGCCGCGAGCGCCGCTGCCTCCTTGCACCCGCCGCCTGCCGGAATTAATCCGACACCGGTCTCGACAAGGCCGTAGTAGGTTTCCGCCGAGAAGATAATGCGGTCGGCAGGCAAGCAAGCCTCGACGCCTCCGCCGAGCGTCATCCGGTGAGGCGCCGCAACGACGGGTCGGTCGAGCTTTTTGAGCTGCAGCATACTGTTTTGGAACAGCCGTATAATGTCGTCAATCTCATCGAAATCCCCATTTTGCGCTTCCATTAACAGCATGAGTAAATTGGCTCCCACACAGAAATGACGGCCTTCGTTCGCGATAACCAAGCCCCGCCAATTACGGCTGACCTCCTCGGTGCTTTGCCGGATGACCGATAAGATATCTCCGCCTATCGCGTTGTTAGGAGAATGAAATTCCAGACACGCGATGCCCTCGCCAATGTCAATCAGCGTAGCCCCTGTATTCCCGAGCACCTTCTTACCTGCATTCTTAAGCGCCGCAAGGGAAATAATCTCTGGCTGGACCTCCTGCTCCACATATTCACCGCGATAGGCGTAATAACGCCGTTCTCCCTCGCTTCGATAGAAGGAGGTGTTGCCTGCAGCAAGCCATTCCTCGACCCATTCCGGAATGATATCGCCCTCGGATTTCATCCGCTTAACCGAGCGTTCAAGCCCAATGGCATCCCACAGCTCGAACGGCCCAAGCTCCCAGTTGAAGCCCCATACGAGCGCCCGGTCGATATCCAGCGTCGTATCGGCAATGACGCCAAGCTGCCTCGCTGAATAGAGAAAAATAGCCTTAAGCGTGGACCAGGCAAACTTCGCGAAGCGGTCGTTCACATCGGTAAACAGCAGCGCCTTCACTTTGCCTGCTGCCCCCTTAGCTGCCTTAGAAGCTTCAATAACCGGAGAAGATACGCTTTGTTTGGGTGCATAGGTCATCGACTTCAGATCCAGCGTCTCAATATCGCTGCCTCCGCCCGGACGTTTTATTTTGCGATAAAAGCCCTGCCCGCTCTTCTCGCCAAGCCACTTGCGATCCACCAGCTGCTCAAGCTCCGGCGGCCTTGCAAAAGCCAGCTGCTCCGCCGCATCTTCACTTCGCTCCCGGACGTTATCCACGACATGCAGGAGCGTATCGAGCCCGATCAAATCGAGCATGCGAAAGGTAGCTGTCTTCGGACGGCCCATCGCCGGACCTGTTAACGCATCAACCTCATCGACAGTCAATCCGTGCTGACGCATGGCCTCAATGGTGACGAGCATCCCGTAAGTGCCAATTCGGTTGGCGATAAAATTCGGCGTATCCTTCGCAACGACGACGCCTTTGCCCAGCTGCTGCTCGCAGACAGCTATCAGTCTTGCCAGTACGCCTGAATCGGTATCGGGTCCGGGCACCAGCTCGACCAGCTTCATATGTCTGGGAGGATTGAAGAAATGCGCAGCTGCAAAATGTTTGCGGAACGCTTCGCCCCGCCCTTCAGCCATCGCCTCAACCGAGAGACCGGATGTGTTCGTAGTCACGAGTGTCCCCGGCCTCCACACGGACTCAATACGGGCAAGCACCTGGCGCTTCACATCAAGCCGCTCCACTACGACTTCCACTATCCAGTCGACCTGGCCCAGCCTTGCGAGATCATCCTCCAGATTGCCTGCCGTAATCCGCTTCGCAAACCCTGCTTCGTACAGTGCTGGAGGCTGCTGCACCGCCAAACGAGCAAGGCTTCCAAGCGTCAAGCGGTTACGGACCTTAACATTTTCAAGCGTCAGCCCTTGCTTGATTTCTTCAGCTGTCAGCGCGTCCGGTACGACATCCAGCAGCAGAACCTGCATGCCCGCATTAGCCAGATGAGCGGCAATACCTGCTCCCATAACCCCTGAACCGATGACTGCAGCGCGGCGAACCGGTGCAATTGGCGTATTTGCTCCCACGATTTCATTCACTCCTTTTCCTGCAAAGCAGATTCGTTTCGGCCAAATACACTTTCCGCCAGCAGCTCTGCAACATCTCTTGCGTCGTACAGCTGCTTCTGCTTCATGAAGCTTAACCCCGTCCTCCATCATCGTTAGGCAGTACGGGCAGGCAGAGCCAATGACAGTTGGAGCAACCGCCAACGCCTGCGACACTCTCGCTTCATTCACACGCATGCCGCTCCGCTCCTCCATCCACATTAGGCCGCCGCCTGCCCCGCAGCACATCCCATTTTGCCGGGATCGCTCCATCTCCAGCAGCTTAACGCCCGGAATGGATCGAAGCAGATTACGCGGCGCATCGTAAATGCCATTGTACCGGCCAAGGTAACAGGAATCGTGATACACCACACGTTCCTCAACGCGGTGAATCGGCAAAAGCTTCCCCTCGGCAACAAGCCGATCGAGTAAAGTCGTATGATGCTCTACCGTAACGACAGAACGATCAAGGCCAAAGTCCGGATATTCATTCTTCAGCGCATTAAAGGTATGGGGACAAATCGTGACGATTCGGCGTATGCCGTAACGCTGCAAGGTGGCGATATTTTCTGCACATAACGTCTGAAAAAGCAGCTCGTTGCCCATCCTTCTGGCCGTATCCCCGGAGTTGCGCTCCTCCCCGCCTAGAACGGCGAACGGCACGCCCGCCTGCTGAAGCAATCGAACTAGCGCAAACAAGACGCGCCGGCTTCGCTGGTCATACGTCCCCATCGTTCCTGCCCACAGCAGCAGCTCCGGTTTCTCGCCTAGGCGCTCCGCTTCCTGCACCGTTCGAATGGGCTTTGCCTGACCATCTGACCGATAGTCCGGCAGTTGAAGTCTCGTAGGCAGATAACCACGCGGCACGCTCAGCTCGCGGCAATCCCCAAGGGTTTCCCTGCCGCTCGATATTTTGCAGGGCACGCTGTCCCTCCGCTGGCAAACGACCTTCGGTTAGAACCAGGTACCGCCGCATATCAATGATTTTGTCGACATGCTCATTACCGACTGGACATTGCTCCTCACAGCTGCGGCATGTCGTGCACGCCCACAGCTCAGACTCCGTCATCACATCGCCGATCAATGCTGTATCGTGAATAGAGGTATCCTTTTGCACATGCCAGGCATGCTTCTGGGCCGTCATGGTCGGTTCAATTGAGGTCTGTTCTCCCTGATTTTCAGCATCTTCATGATTGTGATGATTGACCCAGACCGGCATAGCGCCCCCCATCACATGTGCGCTCCCTTGCGTTTGGCCGGAAGAAGCGGCAGCGAATGAAGGAACCCAAGGTGATCTTGACGTAATAGCTGCGCCCTTCTCGGTCAAATGGTCCCGAAGCTTCATGATCAGATGCATGGGCGAGAGCAGCTTGCCGGTATTCGATGCCGGACATACATTCGTGCAGCGGCCGCACTCGACGCAGGCGTAGAGATCAAGAAGCTGCTTCTGCGTAAACTGCTCAATAGCACCGACACCGAAGGATTCGGCGTTCTCGTCCTCCAGATCCAGCGGAGCAAGCTTGCCTGGCGGGGAACGACGGCGAAGCCACAGATTAACCGGAGCGGTAAAGATGTGAAAATGCTTGGATTGCGGCACATAAACGAGAAAAGCGAGCAGAATCGCAGCATGCAGCCACCAAAATATTTCATAGCCGGCTCCAGCCACCGTCTCGGACACGCCGATTGTCCGCATGCCTTCGGCTATTCCGGATGAGAAAGGCGCGTAGCTAAGATACAGGGAATCGGCTGCTGTAGACGAAGCGGTTGCCGCATGGTCCGTGACCAGCTGCATTTTATAATTCGCAAATCGATAGAGCAGATCAGAGGCGCTCAGAATCGCTGGCAGCTGTGTCATTTGCGCTGTAAACGGTGACGATCCGCCAAGTTGGCAGGGCTGCTGCTTTGCCGGCCGCTGTGCTCGATTGCAGGAAGATGGGTGAGGATTAGGTCCGTTTGGACAATGGCGGTTTCGGTTTTTTAACAGGTACCGTGGTCGAACCTTCCTTTAGCTGATCGAATGCCTGCGTGAACAGGACGGTGACCATCAATCCCCCGATAAACCAAAGGACGATAGACGGCTTCCACCCTCGCTTCAGTCTCGCTAGCTTCTCAACATACCTGCGGATTGACGCATAAATGATAGCAAGCAGCACAAGGACGACCGTTATTTCTTGGATTCGGATGAAGGTCGTGATAGGCGGGCAAAGGCAGCGTGTGGCCGCTAAGCCCTTTCCAAATAATGTCGGCAGCACCGAATTGCAGCACGATAAAGCCATAAAATAGCACGGCATGAAGAAGACCGCTGCGAATATCCTTCAGCAGCTTCCGATGTCCGAATACGTGAACCGCCCATCCGAGGGCACGGCGGAATTCAAAGGTTTGCACCGACTGAAGGATTCGGCGCGCGCCTGCATCCTTTGATCTTTTCGGATAGGAAGCCGCCGCAGATAAATGAAGAAATTGTTCGTCGTCCTCCTCCTCTGCCTCCGGATCATGACGCGAACCGGCTGCTCTGCCATCGCCATCCTGCGTGCTTCTTCCAAGTCGGATATAGCCCACCCGCCTGCTGACCACAACACCAAACATAATCAAGGCAGCTGCTGTCATACCTGCAAAAACGATCCATCGCGCCAGCTGTGCAATCTGATGTGCGTCTATTTGAAATCCCCCTAATGCTCCGGTTTTGGTGTTTGTGCTCCCGTGGTACTTCGTACCAAAGTCGCTCAAACACTCAAAACCTGCGCGGCAGTTTTTATTTAGTGCGGTAAACCGTTGCTCCGGTTTTGGTGTTTGTGCTCCCGTGGTACTTCGTACCAAAGTCGCTCAAACACTCAAAACCTGCGCGGCAGTTTTTATTTAGTGCGGTAAACCGTTGCTCCGGTTTTGGTGTTTGTGCTCCCGTGGTACTTCGTACCAAAGTCGCTCAAACACTCAAAACCTGCGCGGCAGTTTTTTAGTGCGGTAAACCGTTGGCTCCGGTTTTGGTGTTTGTGCTCCCGTGGTGCTGCGCACCAAAGTCGCTCAAACACTCAAAACCTGCGCGGCAGTTTTTTAGTGCGGTAAACCTTTGGCTCCGGTTTTGGTGTTTTTGCTCCCGTGGTGCTGCGCACCAAAGTCGCTCAAACACTCAAAACCTGCGCGGCAGTTTTTTAGAGCATGCGGTAAACCTTTGGCTCCGGTTTTGGTGTTTTTGCTCCCGTGGTGCTTCGCACCAAAGTCGCTCAAACACTCAAAACCTGCGCGGCAGTTTTTTAGAGCATGCGGTAAACCTTGGCTCCGGTTTTGGTGTTTTTGCTCTCGTGGTGCTGCGCACCAAAGTCGCTCAAACACTCAAAACCTGCGCGGCAGTTTTTTAGTGCGGTAAACCTTTGGCTCCGGTTTTGGTGTTTTTGCTCTCGTGGTACTTCGTACCAAAGTCGCTCAAACACTCAAAACCTGCGCGGCAGTTTTTTAGTGCGGTAAATGTTGCTGGTGTTGCTGCATGTCAATGGGACAAGTTGTAAAGCGTTTCCAAAAATGCACAGTGGTTAAGTATATGTCCTTCCTCGTGTGAACATTCGAACAGGCGATGGATGGGAGGGGGCTGGGGTCTATTTTGGGGTGGCGGCTCATAATGTACATTGCTACGGTTTTGGTGTTTGTGCTCTCGTGGTACTTCGTACCAATGTCGCCCAAACTACTCCAAAACCTTCTGGCGGTAAACCATCGTTTTAGTGGTGCGTGGTGCTTCGCACCAGAGCTTAAACATTCAATAACTGCACGGTAAATAGAGTTCAGCTTGTGGAGGTGTTGTGCTTGAATATTGTGGTTCTTCTTAAGCAAACATTTGATACGGAGGAAAAAATCGAGCTGGTGGATGGTGCCGTTGCGGAGCAAAGTGTTAAGTTCATTATTAATCCTTACGATGAATATGCGCTCGAAGAAGCGCTTCGTATACGCGAGGCGCACGGAGGCAGCGTAACTGTTCTCTCTTGCGGGCCAGAGAGAGCTGCCGACGCTTTGCGGACGGCGCTTGCCATGGGCGCGGACGATGCTGTGCTGCTCTTGGATGCAGGCCTGCCGGAGGATGGGCATGCGATTTCGGCGGCACTCGCTGCTGTCATTAAGCCGCTTCAGCCTGATCTCTTATTGGCCGGGCTGTTCGCGATCGACCGAGGGGCAGGAAGCGTCGCGCTGCAGATCGCCGAGCGGCTAGGACTGCCGCATGCGGCGGCTGCGGTGAAGCTGGAGGTGCAGCTTGGCGGCGCGACCGGCGGTAACGTGGCCATTGTGGAACGGGACACGGAATGGGGTGTCGAGACGGTGGAAATCCCTCTGCCTGCGCTAATTACGGCCCAGCAGGGACTTAATGAGCCTCGTTATCCTTCCCTGCCCGGCATTATGAAAGCGAAGCGTAAGCCTTTGCGACAAGTGTCGGTCGCTGAGCTTCAACTCGGCGCGAACGAATTATCGCCGCGGATAGAACGAGTGGCGCTAGTCGCGCCGCCTGCTCGCGCAGCTGGCAAGAAGCTCGCAGGCACGCCGAGCGAGCAAGCCGCGGCGCTCGCGGAGCTGCTGCAGAGCGAGGCGAAGCTGTTTTGAAGCGGAAATCTCATACGAAGGAGGACTGAGGAGAGATGACCGATCAAGTTAATCGGACGGCACTCGTATATGCTGAGTGCGCGAACGGGAAGCTGCGGCGCGTGGCGCTGGAAGCGCTCGGCGCCGCTCGGCGATTAGCCGGGGACGGCGGCGAAGTGCACGCCGTCCTTGCTGGCGGCGGGCCAGCGGCGGCGCTAGCCGAAGCGGCCGCTGAGCTCGCCGCCCGGGGGGCGCGGGTCGTCCATGTCATTGACGACCCGGCCCTTGCGCGCTTTGCGCCGGAGGCATTCGCCGCCGCAATCGGCGCTGCCGTTGCTGCGGTGCAGCCGAGCGTCATTGTGCTCGGCCACACCGCAGCGGGGCGCGAGCTCGCGCCCCGCGTGGCCGCCGCGCTGCATGGCGGCCACATCGCGGACGTCACCGCCATCGAGGTGACGGATGGCGGCAGCGACGCGATCTTCACCCGCCCGCTCTACGCCGGCAAGGCGTTCGAGCGGCTGCGCTTCTTCCTGGCGCACCGTGGATTGTAACGGTACGCCCGAATAATCTGCCCGTTGCGGAGCTGGTAGCCGCTGGCGGAGAGGGCACAATATCGGCGCTGCCTTACACCGCGCCGACCTTATGGACGACTGTCCGCAGCGTCGTTAGCAAAGCTAGCGGACGGGCAGATCTCGCCGAGGCGGACATCATTGTCGCCGGCGGCCGAGGCGTTCGCAGCGCGGAGGGCTTCGCGCCGCTTGAAGAACTTGCACAGCTGCTCGGCGGTGCAGTTGGAGCCTCGCGCGGTGCTTGCGACGCCGGCTACTGCGATTACGCGCTGCAAATCGGGCAGACCGGCAAAACGGTTACGCCTAAGCTCTACATTGCTTGCGGCATCAGCGGCGCCATCCAGCATCTCGCTGGGATGAGTCAATCCCGCGTCATTGTGGCGATCAACAAAGACCCCGACGCCCCCATATTCGGCGTAGCCGATTACGGAATTGTCGGGGATCTATTCGAAGTCGTGCCCCAGCTAACCGAGCAGTTCCAACGTATTCTTGCTTAATTACAAATAAAATGGGCAGCCTCGTTGCGGTCATTAAAACCGTGCTAAGCTGCCCTTTCCGCTTACGCCCCGTACCCCTTGAAATCAATCTCCAAGAACCGGCTCACTTCCGGCACCCAGCGTCCCTCTACAAAGTCAGTGTGAACAGGGTGAGCATTATAGGTATCGTACTCCGCTTGATCCGCGAATTCCATGGAAAACCCGTAATCATAATCATTTTTCGGACTCACCTGATTGAACGCCTTGAAGTTCTTCACTACCGGAATCGAAGTCAACAAACGCTGACCATCCTCCAAAAATTGATTCGCTTCCGCTGAACCTGCCGGGTGCTTCAAACAGAAAATCACCATATGCTGTATCGCTGTGCTCATTATGTTAGCCTCCATTCATTGTCACGTATTTAAAGTGCTAGCTTTAGTCTGTCTTTTTGTCTAGCTGTCTTTTCTCTATCGTTCAACACCTCATCTGTAGATTCATTACATGTGTAACCTGCTCATTCCCTAATTGGCTGTCGAAACCAAACGAGCGATAGAACCGGTCCCGCTTCCGGATTGGACGTACGAAGAACAACATGGTCAAAATGCTCCCTCGCCACTTCGAGTACTGCCAGCATAATCGCTCTGGCTATGCCCTTTCTGCGATACGAGGGTAACACATATACACGCCGAACCCGCCCAAACCTATGACGGCGGTTTTCCGCGCTGTATTCCTGCTGCTCGTCCGTATCCCCTCTTATGTAATCCTCATATCGATTCAGCCCGCCAATACCAACGACTTCACCGTTAAACATAGCAACGAATAGCGCTTCTCCCAACAAGTCAAAACGGTTCGTACCGCTTGCATAGTCATCGATTAATCGACGAATATGGCGAAAGCCTTCTGCAGCACTTTCTCTTTCAACCAGCGACAGATCATGTTCGTTAAGCTGATTAACCTTTAGCACCATAAACTAATTGTTCATCACCAGACCCTCAGATCATTCCTTTATTCTTGAATCTTTCCTGCGCCTCCTTGATGGTGTTGGGTTATTAGGCCTTTCGACAAACCCATCATACAGAGGCGCTCCTTTTTTGACAAAGGCCAAATCTCAGGTTCCTACAGGAATGCTTAGCTCAATTTACTGTTCTTGTTATTGAGATACCAAACTACTCCAAATAATCGAAAAAATAATAAAGCCAAACAGTCCGCTATTAAGCATTTCTGCCCGTTCGTGGATACAAAAACGGTAACAGTCAATATTGAGGAGTCAAAAAAAGGCGTGCCATTCTCGAAACAGAATGATAAGCCTTTTATAGTTGTAGCAAGTTTTCATCTCACAAGTTAAGTCTGGTCGATTTATTTTTGGTATTCTGGATGATTGTGTCTGCCGCAACCAAACAAATAACAACTAGTATTAATTGAAGTTGAGAACTTCATCGCGGGAATATAACCTGAAGAAATTTGTTCAATAATCCGCTCATACTCACTTTTATCACTGTGTAACTGTTTGATGTGTTCCTCTTTATCACTTTCTGTCCAACCCTCGTTGCATTCATCTTCCTGGGCATCATTTATATCGCCAATTTTTTCTCAAATGCGCGACTCAAGGAGTTTGTATTTATCAGCGAGTAAATAAATCGACTAACCCAATCTGGAGTCTTGTGATATACACTCCACCCTTTTTCAAACCAATTCACAGCTTCATTAAAGCATTTCAACTCAACATACAATTCAGCGACTTGAACTTCTCCGACGAATTCATCGTCATCGTCATCGTCATCCAGAAAGCAATCCAATTTACTTTTTGCTTCTGTTGTTCTACCAAGTTCAATCAAGCATTTTACATGGCTATACATTGTGTAGCCGGAACCGACTGCGCATCTTTGAAAATAGTCTGAAGCTTCTTCTAAGAAACCAAGATGGTATTTAGCTACCGCCAAATTATTATATGCTTCATTTGAAGGCTGGACCGCTATGGATTGAGACAATACAGCAGTAGCATCCTGCCACATTTCCATCTGAATGTATATTTCACCTAAGAGGTTATAAGGGAAGTGGGATGACGGATTTAAGCAGACAGCTTCTTTAATTAATTCAAGAGCTGCTTCATTGTCGCCTTCTTCATAAGAATACATCCAAGCAAGATTAGTTAAAGATTGGACATTTCTGGATTCATTTACGGCTTCTTGAAAAAGGCTCATGGCTTTATCGTATTCATTTTTTTCGAGATATTCGATTGCCTTTTGGTTAATGTTCAAGCTGTTCCTCCAATTACGAATGAGAATTTAATACCATGTTCAAATAATTTTTAGTCAATCTAATGTCAATTACTTTGCCAATTGTCATGTCAATTTCAATTTTTGCACCTCAAATCGGAACGCCTTGGCTTTGTGGCAGGCACCTCAACAATCGTTCTCCGTAACTAATAACTGAGTTTATTTCTTTTAATATAGTTAAGATCGTGATCCAAAGAATGCAAGCGAGTAGAATTTGAACTCGACTTTCTTGAATGTGAGTTCCATCCCCACTTAGCCATGGCATACTAGTACTTCAATCAATTTGGCTGCCATAATAATCTCCTTCATAAAATTATCTTGCTACAAATTATAGAATAATGTTGCTTCAAAAACACTTGGATATGTCTGGACACCAGCTGAACTAATCTGCCAGATCGCTTAATATCAGCAAAGAGCAGCTTCTGTGGCAAACTGCTCCTTGTTTGTTCAACTATATTTCTCGTTATTTTTTCAAAATGTCCTTCCAGTTTGGTGGGAAATCAGCCTCCTGCGGATCTTTTAAGTGCTTCCAATCTAACAACTTCACATTATTTGGGTTCTTGGGAGATATATCGAATGTAAGACTATCCTTACCGACGGAAATGTGTGGGCCAACTGTAGGAACCACTTCAAGTGTAATTACAAAATGAAATCCTCGAAATCCATTCACTCTCTGCACATGAGTGACATCAACAAAGTAGGGATATACCTCAGGCGAATAAGTCAGTAAATTTGAATAAATCTCATCTATTTTTTTATCAATGTGCGGTAATAGAAACAGCATTAGCATGTCTTGAAACATTAACTCTTTTGATTCTTGAGGTTTGTTATCTTTAAATGTAGTCGATTTTTCTGATGCTAGGACAATATTATAATCTATTCCATTCGTTATTCCACAGATAAGCACCAGTAAAATTATCAATTTCTTCATCACTTAACCCCCATTCTTTTGGGGTATTTTTCCCAAAAATCCATAAGACTAAACTGCCAGTTAGCTTAATGCCCGATAGTCTAAAACTTTATCACTCGCAGGCTAAACCATCGCTTTTCAAGACCTAATCTTAAGAAAATCAAATGAAATAAGGGGGTTCACATATTATGCATGGCTAATATGAGGACCCCTTTTTGTTTAACTCCCTCGTACCCGTTTAGCTTATATTTAAGCTATGTTCTGCTCAATTGTTGATTTCAATTCCAAATAACCGCCGTATAGCCACGGCGGCAAATTTCTTTTCTATAGCGCTACGATTTGTTTGAAATACTAATTTCACTTGGGCCAGCCGCTCCATAAATCAATCTTGTTTCCAGCTGGATCATAAGAATAAAAATTAAGTCCACAACCAGCATTATCGTCAATATCAGTCACGCGAGCCCCATTCTGTCTCATTCTAGTATATAATTCTTCAAAGTTTTCAACTTCCATGGTCAGAATACATTGCTCCGAACCGTTGATTTCCGTGTAATTCGCGTTGCCTGGCTCTTTTGACTTGATCAAGAAAATGGTCTGCTCAGGACTGATACCTAGCTGTGCCTGATGCTCATGGACTGGCCTTAGCAACTTTAGACCAAGGAACTCGACATACCATTTAGCTGACTCTTCAGTATTTGTTGCTGGCAAATAAACGCAATCGATCCTTTTTACAATAGCCATCGTTCCCGTTGAAACATTATTTTCTGTCATCTTCACTACCTCCTGTAAGTAATTCATTTTGCTTCCAGTAAGGACTTTTAATGCATTTGGAACACTGAAGGGCTTGTACCCGTCAGCATTTTTTTTGCCTACTCTTGCACTCTGACTCATGAATATCACCTCACATGGAAAAGTATACCATCCTTTAAACATCCCGTATGTGTCTTTTTTTATCAAATTCTACTGCCCGCGAGCTTTAATGATCAGGTCCGACATTGATGCAATAAATAGCTCCGGGAGCCGCTCGGAACCTACCAATTGGATGAGCAAAAGGCTGCCGAGCGGCAGCCTCATTAAGCTGCGAAAGTGAAGCACTCTCACCTGTCCATCGATTGCTCCGTCTTGTTGAAACTCCGGATCTATCTTGTAGCCCCGAAGCGCCGCATTAACGGGAATGCCCAGCAGCTCAGCTCCCCGGGCCAGCGTATCTTCCGCGAATATAGTTTGTTTTATCTCCCAGAGTTCCTTCAACGCTGCCGGTTCCACACCTGAGGCACATACTTCGGCCCACTTCGAAGGTAGCCCGTTCCTCTTCCGTCGCCGATTCCCCTCCATCATCTCGTTAAAGATGTCTAGATCGTTGACAATCGTATCGGCCGTTCCCCCGTTCCGATATAGGCGCATCATAAGCAAATCGCTATCATGCACGATTGACCCAACGGCTGGGACACCTAATCGCGAAATGGTTGTGCCAATGGCGTCCATTGCGTTTATGTCCTGCTCGTCGAGCTTTTGGTCATAAACGGAAATCCACCGATCGGAGGACATCTGTAGAATTAGAGAACGATCCGCCGAATCGGCATCATCCGCTATCTCGTACACTCCATTGATTAGTCGATCGGTTATTGCATTTTCCAGTTTATCCAGTAACATCGAAGTATCCTTTCCCTCGCTGAACACCTGGATATTCGAAATAAATGCACCCATTTCTTCAACTCCTTACTTCTTCTGTCCCTATCATTCGTATTTCACAATCTAATTTACAAAAACGCATTCGGTGGTGCCTTCTGGGAAGTTTGTATGGGAAAAACAGGATTTTCCTATATCGTACCGAATTCCCTTAAAAAATGATAGATTTATGCGCGCATTGGCATCTACAAGTTGGAGGGATTGCAATGGAGAAGGGAATTTCCGCCGAACAGACGACAGCGCGCTTTCGGGAGGCGCTGCAGACGTTCGTTCAAAAGGTCGAACGAGATGAACAGGTGATCGCTGCCGTCCTGCTCGGCAGCTTGTCATACGACCAGGTTTGGGAAAAGTCGGACATCGACCTCAAGCTCATCGTTCACGATCAGAAGCTGACAACCGGGTATGCCTGCTTTGTCGAGAACGATGTACCGATAAATACCAGCATTCAGACGCGCAACGAGTTCAAACGATGGATGGAACGATCGGTGCAAAGCTCCATCCACCATTCCATACTCGTGCGCAGTACGCTGCTGTTCACGAAGGATGCTTCAATTACTGACTATTTCGAGCAGATTCGCTATGTTGGTACACGTGACCGTCACTTGCAGCTGCTCCGCCTCGGAAGCTTCACGCTCAGCTTGCTGGCGAAGGCAGAGAAATGGCTTTATGTGAAGCATGATGCTTCTTACAGCGCGTTCTGGATCATTAAGATGGTCGATCTATTGTCGCAGATCGAAGTCGTTCTGCAGGCGGACATTCCGATGCGCGAGTCGGTGCAGCAAGCGCTTGGGTATAATCCCGAATTTTTTCATGTGATCTATACCGATATGATTAACGGCGAGGTGAACGAAGTGAAAGTGACGACCGCGCTGCAGCTCATCAATGCGTACTTGAACGACAGGGCCGAGCGGCTGTTTCAGCCCATTCTCGCCTATTTGAAAGAAGAGGCGGACATACGTACTGTCACGGATATTGTGGAGAAGTTTAGCCTCGTAATCGAGATCGATGCGGGCTCCGTCACGATGTCTTGTGACTGGCTGGCTGAACACGGCCTTCTTGCGAAGCTGGAGGCACAGACCAAAGCAACGCCGAAGAGTAGAATCGTACTGACGGAGCCGGCTTATTTGTTCGAAAGCAGCGAGGACATGGAATGGGAGATGATGGAGAATCAATGAGACAGTTTATCGAGGTGCGCGGCGCCAGACAGAACAATTTGCAGAATATTGACGTCAATATCCCGCGCGACAAGCTGACAGTCATTACCGGAGTGAGCGGATCAGGCAAGTCATCACTGGCATTCGATGTCGTTTATGGGGAAGGACAGCGAAGGTTTCTTGAATCGCTCTCGACCTTCGCAAAGAGCAGGATGACCCAGTTGAAAAAGCCGGACGTCGACTTCGTATTCGGCCTGTCCCCCGTCATTGCAATCGAGCAGAAGAAGGGCATCGTCAATCCACGGTCAACCGTGGGAACGATGACCGACATTTATGATTTCATGCGGCTTCTCTTCGCCTCGGTAGGGGAAGCGAGCTGCCCATTCTGCGATCAGCCTGTACCGATTCGTTCGGCTGCTCAAATGATCGACCACATCCAGCAGCTTCCAGGCGGCACGGAGCTCGAGGTGTTGGCGCCAATCTATAAAATATTCGGTGAAACCTACGAAACGACGTTCGATGAAATTCGCAGCAAAGGGTTTCGGATGGTTAATATTGACGGAGTTCGGCACAGTCTGGGCGATCCTGTCGAGCTGGATGAGGAAACGGACTATAACATGGAGGTTATCATCGATAAGGTCATAGTCGATCGTGACGTGTTCAAACCGCTGACCAAAACGATCGAGAACAGCCTGAAGCTGATCGGGGAAGGCTACATCCGCTTTGAAATCACTGGTCATCCAAGCGGCAAAGCCGTCGATACGGATAAGTTCTACCACGGCTTCGCTTGCTCGGAGCATCATTTAACGATGGGTGAGCTGCAGCCGAACTTCTTCTCCTTCAATGATCCAGACAGCGCATGCCGCACATGCGGAGGTATCGGTACATTCATGCGCTCAGAAGCGCGATTCTTAATCAAGAACGCAGACAAGAGCATCAATAAGGGTGCGATCGATCCGAAGCTGATCAACACGAATAACACCTCAACATGGCACTGGTCAATCCTGCGCAGCATGGCAAAGCACTATGGAATCAATCTCGATACACCGCTAAAAGATCTGCCGGAATCAACCCAGCAGCTGTTGTTCTATGGCACAAAAGGTGAGAAGTTCCCGTTCCTTCCGGACGAGGACGCAACCAAGTCGCAATCCCGTAACGTGGGCAAGCTGATGAGTTTCGGCGGATTCGTTCATATCATCAATTGGTGGTATAAGCTGTATCTGAAGCGTAAAGCATCAAGCCCTACAGATGACGAGTTCTACAAGCGAGTTATGGTCGAGCACACTTGCCCCGATTGTGAGGGGAAGAAGCTAAGGCCGCAACGATTCCATGTTAAAGTAGGCAATGCTGACATAAACGAGCTGTGCCAGTGGTCGCTCCAAGAGCTGTACCCTTTCCTGGAGAATGTGAGATTGCCGCAGGAAAAAGCGCATGTCGGCCGGCAAATCATTGCCGAAATCCAGTCCCGGCTTACCCTTCTGCTCGATATCGGCCTTGATTACTTAAGCCTGGGCCGTCGCTCGGATACGATATCCGGCGGCGAGGCGCAGCGCATTCGGCTCTCAACGCAAATCAGTTCAGGGCTGATGGGGATGCTGTACGTACTAGACGAGCCGAGCATCGGGCTTCATGCCCGTGACAGTGTGCGTATCATCGAAACGCTGAAGAAGCTGCGCGATATTGGTAATACGATCATCGTCGTTGAGCACGATATCGATACGATCTGCAGCGCCGATCACATTATCGAGGTCGGTCCGGGACCAGGTACGCGCGGCGGACGGATCATGGCCGAAGGCACGGCCGACCAGCTGCGGGTGCATCCTGAATCCATCACCGGTTCGTTCCTGGCCGGTAAACGCCGCATCGAAGTGCCTGCCATTCGCCGGCAGCCGCCTGGCCCTATGCTGTCGATCCGCGGAGCCCGCGCAAACAATTTGCGAAGCGTGGACGTGGATATTCCGCTCGGTGTTATGGTTTGCATCACGGGCGTGTCCGGCTCAGGCAAAAGCACGCTCATCAACGAGGTTATGAGCAAACAGCTCTATTCGCTGTTCCATGATGCGCGTATCGTTCCGGGCGAGCATGATGCGCTGATCGGGCATGAGCATTTGACTGGTATCGTGACGATTGACCAGTCGCCGATAGGTCGCAGCACACGCTCCAACCCTGCGACATACGTTGGCTTTTTCGATAAGATCCGTGAGCTGTATGCATCGGCGGCAAGTGAAGCGGGAAAAGAACTTACCAAGAACAACTTCAGCTTCAACCAGAAAAACGGCGGACGCTGCGAGCATTGTCAAGGCGAAGGTATCGTCACGACACAGCTGCAGTTCATGCCGGACGTCGAGTCCGTCTGCCCGGCGTGCAAGGGGGCAAGATTCAACGAAGAGATTTTGGACATTCGCATCCAGAATTGTAATATCGCGCAGGTGCTGGAGATGAGCATCGAGGAAGCGGTCGATTTTTTTGAAAACCATTCGTACATCCTGCATAAGCTCCGTGTGCTGAATCAGCTCGGACTCGGATATTTGCGACTCGGCCAATCGTCGAATACGCTCTCCGGCGGGGAAGCGCAGCGGATCAAGCTGGCGACGGAGCTGAGTAAGATGAAAC
Source organism: uncultured Paenibacillaceae bacterium (assembly GCA_963793665.1). Classification (GTDB taxonomy): domain Bacteria; phylum Bacillota; class Bacilli; order Paenibacillales; family Paenibacillaceae; genus Paenibacillus_Z. Next base: position 19,729 of record CAWCBD010000026.1, on the reverse strand, counting down.
GAGGCTCCCACAATCTATATATCCTCGATGAGCCGACGACCGGACTGCATCTGCATGACATTCAGAAGCTGATCGACTGCATGAAGCAGCTGGTGGAGGCTGGACACACTGTTGTGGTGATTGAGCATCATTTGGACATGATCAAGGTCGCTGACCACGTCATTGATCTGGGACCCGAGGGCGGCAAAAACGGCGGCATGATCGTCGCATCCGGCACGCCCGAGGAAGTGGCACGGACAGAAGGATCGCTGACGGGCAAGTTTTTGCGGGAAATGCTGATGCAGGGCGTCCTCAGCGATTGAAAAGACCATCAGCGTATGAAAGTAAGATTTAGCGCGGCTCGTACTAAGTCTTTCTCAGCAAAATATAGCTAGAAGTGATAGTAAATACTTACGGACTGAGCATTTCTGCTATCAAAAATAAAGTATTGAGGTAGAAAAGACTGCACCGTTTAATGGCGCAGTCTTTTGGTTTCCGTGATTACTCGCTTACCTCCAAAACGAACTCTACTCTATCTAGCAGGAATTCGCCAAAATCGTTAGAAATAACCTCATATGTTTGGACCTCGAGCTCAAATCCAATAGCATAAGCAACTACCGGAACATTCTGTCTAGAGGTATCTAAACAGAACAATTCTCCTCCACCAGTATCGTGGATAACAACTAAACTATTTGGTAGACCGTCTTCTTCTCTTAGTTGTAGAGTGTACCAAACTGAATCCGGAATACCTGAGTTATAGAAGTCATCAACAATCAATCCATATATTTCAATTGATCCGAAATTACCAGCTCCAAATCGAATCAAGAAATCCCGGTAATCTTTCGGAAATTTTACCCCAAGTGTCTCTTCTGCTTTATACACTAGTTCCTCTGAAACACCTTCACCAAATCCACGTAATTCCAGGTGCTGCTCAATTATTGAAACAGCCTCTTGGTATTTTTGAGAACTCATATACCTTCCTCCTCCTTACTCAAAGTCCTTTTGCACGATTCATCCAATACTGCCGTTTCCAGTTATCAAATGCACGACGATCTATGCCGGAAGGAATCATCGAGCGGTCAGACCTATGACGTGATTTTCGATGCGGTAGGCAAGAGCTCATTTTCACGTTGCAAAGGCTCTCTAAAGCAAAGAGGGATCTATCTACAACTACTCCTTAACCGGGAAATATGCTTCAAATGTTATGGACTTCAAAGATCGGCAGCAAACAAGCAAAGTTTGTGGCAGCTGGCCTAAAACAGAGTAAAGAGAATCTAATCTTCCTTAAAGAGCTTATAGAGGCGGGGAAGATAAAATCGGTCATCGATAGAAGCTACCCGTTGGAGCAGATTACAGCGTAATAAAGAAACCTAACAAAGAGCTGCACCAGACTGCCTTTCCAGTAATATGCAAAACCCCGAACGAACCTGTTAGGGTTCAATTCGGGGCGTGTTAGTGTTACATTCAGTTACTCTTCAACAATAGATAAATCACTTGCGCACCTTCGGCGCGGGTCATAAATTGCTTCGGCGCGAATGTAGCATTGCCGCGGCCTTTCATAAACCCGATACCCGATGCGGCATCGATATAAGGGATTGACCATTTTGCAGCTGATTCGCGATCTGAGTATGCATATGCGGCAGCAGGCTCGGCCTTTCTGCCGGTCTTGTACTCGTATGCCCTTATGATCATAGCCGCCATTTCTTCTCGGGTTATATAATCGTCTGGAGCAAATGTCGCCGCGCTCCGTCCAAGTATAATTCCCGCTTCATTGACCGCAGCGATTGTGCCGGCATGGACACTAGCACTATCAACATCGGTGAACACTGCCGCATTGGCCGCTGTCAAATTGAGCGTACGCGCGATTAACGTCGCGAATTCAGCCCGTGTCATTTGTTGCATCGGCGCAAATGTGCTTTCATTTACCCCGCTGACTATCTGCTTCGCCGCAAGTTCCTTGATGACGTCGGAAGCCCAATAATGCTCCGATACATCATCAAACGTCACAGCGTATTCCAGCGCGGCATAGGTGCTGAAATGATGGACCTCGGCAACGATCTCCCCATCAGTCATTTGGCCGCCTACGTACTCCAGCTTGCCGTCATCGGCTATGTAATAGATGCCGAGCAGAGCCGGATTGACGTCTGAAGGAACCTTCAACCGAATGGTGATGGGTTGATCGAACTGACTAAGCACTTTTTCTGTACCATCTGCGGTAATTACGGAAAGCGTGAAGTTATAGACATCTCCGGTCGCTTTCAACTTCAAGTTCTTCTTGCCCGAAGCCTTAATCAACAACTGTGCCGTATCCGATTCGGATACAGGGTTGATCCTCAATGAGATATTCGCTCCCGCCAGTTGGTCTGCAGGCACCAAGCTTTGCAGCTTCTTCAGCACTCCCTGTGGAATTTCCAGGGATAGCTTGTCATTTGCCAATTCCAGCTTCCGATCGCCGACGGTTGCGGAAGCATTGGCTGGCAGCAGCACTTGCTTCGTGCCATCCGCGATATCGACCGTCACTTTGTCCTTCGTTCCGTTCTTTAAGCTTGTATCGTTAACAATCTCTTGAACCGGATTGCTAGGCGATGTTGGCGTAGAAGGTGAACCCGTAGGCGGATTGGATATTACAGGTGGATCAGTTGTAACAGGTGGAATAGTTGTAACTGGAGGATCAGTTGTAACAGGCGGATCCGTCGACACGTCCGTTGGATTGCCAATGGTCAAATTGCGGAAATAGACGCTATTATAATCTTCCATGGGTCCTGATGGTGGATAACCGTTGCCCCAAAAGCCGATTTTTACGAAGGCCGTATAAATCCCGTCAGACGGCAGCATGATTTCATTGCCGGAACTAGTAGACGACAGTTTCACGAGATATTGGTGACCCTGAACAAGCTTCTGATCTAGATTAAAGGTAAGTTCCCCGCTGGTGCTGTACGAATAACCTTTGTAATATACGGAAGAGCTTACCGATTGGTCTATAATTTCGAAATCTCTTACCCCAAAGTCCATTGCATCCCTGTTAAAGGTCGTGCTTGCGGAATTATTATAAGGAAGTTGAATGATAATCCCTTCCCCAAGGCTGCCGATGTTGTTGGGAGTGAAGCTGACAATGTCGGAACCTGCGGGTAAATAATAGGTTGCTTGCGTAACCGAGGTGAGAAACTGTCCCGGCATACGATAGGAACTGAGAAAGTCGTCCGTTAAGCTGGACGTGTAATGGTATTCTCCAGGAGCACCGTGAGTATACGGAGTCCCTGCCAGGGTATACTTCGATCCCTCCAAGTCGACCGATAAGCTTGTAGGGGCTTGATTCATCGTAGGGTCTCCAAAAGAGTAGTTGAGATAGTAATACTTCTGTATTGTTATCATCGTAAAAACCTGAATAACTATTACCCCAATTATACGTGAACTGTGTTACCGAATTATCGCTGAAGTTGGCCGACACGGATACGCTGCTGGGGTCTTTCGTATAGATGTATCCTTGTATATTTGTCTCGTACACACTTTCAGATGCTGGCCGATAAATTATTTCCATCAAGGGGGCCGCATAAGAGACGATTGGCATGAGCATCGAAAATGCGATCGAGAAGAAAATCAAAATGCTTGTTTTACTGATTAATCTAGAAGTCATTCTTTATTCACCCTTCCGCTAGTATCTTTGAATTGTTACAACGATTCCTAGTACCTGTACTATTGTTTTCCGCTCACTCTCCTTGGGACAAATAAAACAAAAAACCGCATACCCAAAAAGGATGCGGCTATCATTCGCATCACTTCGGCAGTCTGGCGATCCGACCAAGGACCCATGACTTTGCGTGCACGCCTCACGACGTGGTTGCCTTTATCGGTAATGTTTTATAGGAAATAATAACTAGGACTAACATACCATCAATTGGTAGATTATTCAATCCATTTTCATACAATTTGTCGAATTTACGGAAGTTGGTTCAATAAATCCGTATAACCAGTCTGATGCGGCACCATCTTGTGTGCCCGACGAAGCCTCTCCTCCGCCAATCTGTAGTCGGATACGTCCCCCGACGCGTTGCCTTCAATAAGATATCCTTTGGCCTCCCCGTAGAGCACCCAAGATGACCAGGGCAGCATTTGTTCCGCCTGCGCGAACGTTTTCTGAGCTTTGGCCAATTGTCCCGATCTCACGTAATAGTCGGCCATTTGGTTATAACCATACCCCACTGCGAGCCAGCCCCATAAACAAACGACCCCGGCCACAGCCGGCGTGGCCAATCCGACTGCCCGTCCGGAGACGCGAATCGGATACGTTTTCCTGAACATGGGTACCGTCAAAACTATCAACATCCCGAATAAATAAGGATAGGTTAAATCGAAGTCGAATCCGGCATGTAGTACCATGACGGTAACTAGCAGCAGAGCTCCTTTCGTCCATAAAAAGTTTTCGTTATCCGCCCGCAAGAGTCGAACAATGGCACCCCAATAAAAAAAAGCTAGCCATACCGCGAATACGAGCAGCCCGAATATGCCGATATCGATCGTCAATTGAATGAAGTGGTTATGAACATATTTCACGTAATAATCCTGCGACCGATATAGAGGGAGAAGTACGCTCCAACCCCCGCCACCCACGCCGCCCCACCAATGGTCCCGAATCATCCCCAGACTGTCTCTCCAATAAACAAGCCGGATTTGAAACTCGGAGGTTTTGCTCTGAATCGACGAAACCCGCTGCCAGAAAAATAACCCATCCCCTCTGATCGCCAAGGCGATGACAAGACTGCTTAGATGGGCAAGACCGATTGTTGCCCACACGGGCCGCTTCCGCAGCTCGGGGAACCAAATTATCGCCACACAAATCATAACCAGCCACAATACCCATACCGACCGGGAAAAAGTAAGCAGCAAGCCGATCGCGTTTACAGTCAGTAGCACTGCATACACGATTCGCCGCTCCTGCAGGTACGTTAACAAGCATACCCCGATATTAACCAGCAAAATAATGGCCAGCGCGTTCGCGTAATCAACCGTTGATTCCAACCGCCCATTACGCTCCAAGCCAAGCATGATGCCTGCGAGCGTTAGGAGAGCGCCGATCCAAGGCCATATTCGATATAACTGGGCCAATCGATCAGCCGGAATCATCATAATCAACAAGGACAGAGGCAGCAAGCTGGATACCCGCCCCGCCTCGAGAATCGCTTGCTCCACATCGACCGCGTATAGAACGGCGATCCAATATCCGGCTACAAATAAAAAGATAAACAGGTGTGCCCAGGAAACGGTCAATTCCCGTTTCAAGCCTATCATGACCGCAACCCCTGCAAATAAAATCAGATTTACGCTGAAAAAGGCGATTTCGGAGAAATACCCTTGCCAAAGGGCGCCGATCCAAAAATACACGCACAAAAAGATGTAAGCTGCTTGCTTCACCACACTTCCCCTCCATCCGTATTATTGTATCGGAATGAGGAGTTCAGAAATTGAGCTTGAATGTTTGATAAAAGTGTGCTGTTCGGGGATTCTCCCGTCACGGAAGATCAGCATAAGCTGTGAATCGGCGTTCACATCGAAATATCTGCACTTTATTCGAAGCCTTCTCAACAATAAAGCTACATATGTAAATGCTCTCCTATAGACTCCATGTTGACCCGACTCACAACATACCTAAGATGTTGGCTTCAATTGAAACGAGCCGAACAGTTAGTTCGAAAACTTCTATGTGTCAACAACAATTACTAATAGCAAAGGCCAGAACCCCTAGACAAGGAGTTCCGGCCTTCATTTTGTCTATTTAGAGGAATGGAACAAGCGTTTAGAGTCGTAAACCATCCGAAAATGTCTTGCTATGGTTTCTATAAAACATGTTGACTCCATGCGTAAAGTTTACGGCATTATTGTCAGCTATGATAGTTTTGATAAGATCCAACACCGTTGCAAGAACCAGGATGAGAAGCTTCTTGCCGTTGCCCTTCTCCAGCGCCTTCAGCCAGCCTTGGCCTTGGCCGTTGCCACAGCCATTAGCATCCGAGGAATCTCCCTCATCGGTTTTGCCGTTACCGTTGTCTTTGCCGTTGCCATTACCATTGTCTTTGCTGTTTCCATTGCCGCTACCTTTACTATTGCCGAATAATGAAGTAGAATTTCTAAAGCGCTCTAAGAGTTGAAGAATGCGTAAGTTGCTCTGCGGACAGATTTGAAATGTCCTTGGCAAAATATATTATGACAGAAACTTGACTCTTAGCAACTTCAACTAAACGGTTCTGCTAACGAGCTTTGCATCTATGACTTGCTAATAGCCCGTTCGGTGTATTCTTACCTCGTCAGACTTGACAGGTTAGCTCGCCAGTTCTCGTAAGGCTACGCTTAATTAATAAACCCAAAGTCCCGACGAACTTCTTCCTCTGCTACTTCCAGTTTCTTCTTTCTATTGATGAGATCAGTAAACCATTCGTTGTCTCCCATAGCTAGTGCATGTTCGATTAAGTCGTCATAATCTGAGGATTTGATATGTCTCGGCTGCGGTTTCATCAGATGGGCACCCCTTCCGCTATATAATTTATTAACAAAAAATGTAAGTACTTTTCATAATAAATATTCATGTTCATGAGTCCCTCATAAAAAGTCGTGTGACATTGCATTTTGACCATCATGAGTTTGTTATATTCAAATTTCGTGAACAGCTCAAGCATTTCACGAAAAGAAAACCACATGGAGTTGTTACACTCGAATGTGGTTTAACTGATCACCATTGACAGAATGGCATTTGGAAATACTTTTTAATCTAGTTCTTCTATAAGATTTCTTATTTCATTAATATCTTCAAACAGTTGTTCTGCTAATACTTTATTTTCAGGATTTCCTCTATCCTTAAAATTTACACGACCTAAAAATTCAATGTTTAACATCATTATTTTTTTCTTTATTTCTTCAGCTTCACTACTGAAATCTGAATCGTAAAAAGAATTAATGTAGTCTTTCATACCTTCCGGATACCCAACATGTTTAATGCTCAGTTCGAGAATTTCAACAATTTTTAACGCCCTATGCTTAAAATCACCATTCTGAGAACTACTATTGTTTTTATCTCCCATAGCACACCCCACGAGTAGAAGTAATATGATATTAACCATTAATATTTTTTTCAATTTACCTTTTCCCCTTCCCTGGCTTCAGATCAATTACTTCTGAAAGAAGCTCAGTAATATCAAATCCATAATCAAAATTATCTGCAACGTAAACTGCAGCCTGCCTCGTATTTAAATTAATTTTTCCGCCTGCAGTTTCCAAATAAAAATCGTATACTATCTTTCCTTTATCAAAAAAATCAATATTCATTCTAAGGTCTTCAACAATTTTCACACCTAAAATATCACCAAACATTTGACCTCTCATGAGCTTTTCATTTAACGAAGCGTACTTATCCAACTGCTGCTCCGCATTTTCATAAAGTCCATCTATTGAAGTTCTGAAATCATAAACATTTTGTCTAGGCTTCACTTCCCACATGTGGAAATCAGAAGTGATTATATCCACCCAATAATATTTATTCGGAAGATACCATGGTGTTTCTTCAGTAAGTCTATATTCGAGTTGTGTAGCAAGACCAGTTTTAGAATGAATATATCTCCCCGCAACGACTTGCGCTATTTCATGGAATGATTGATATCTTCCATAATCAGCGTCCTTATTTTGGGCGATTACAGTTTTAATCATATATCCTGTATCTTGCCTTTTTGCAAATGCAGCAAAAATTTGATTAAGTAGTTGCTTTGCCATATGACCACTTGGGTCTGAATAGCTTAAAGGATTATTACTCACATATGTATATAAATTTAACGTTAGTGGATTACTAATCTCCCCCTCATACGTATCCTCACTAATAAACCGAGCCGGGCGAGGATCGTAATAGCGAGCTTGCAAATAGTAGTACTGCGTCTTCCGATCCCAGTAGTAGCCCGCGTAGCGGATTGGGTTTTCTTTGACGAGATCGGTCGTGATGTCGTCGGTCGCTTCGGTATCGGCGGCGATGACGTCGGCAAGAGCCTCGTCTAGGGTTTGAGATTCGGCAGTATCCGAAGTAGATAGAGTCTCGCCCGTAGATCCCGAACTGGCCGCTTTATCCGTTTTGCCTTGCCCTTGACCATTTCCTTTACCGTTGCCCGGGTGGTAGTCCGGCACGGTGTTGCCGCTGCTGTCTTCCGGTCCTTGCAAGGAGCCCGGGCTGCCGTTGCCGGAGCCGAGGTCGCCGATCCAGCCCATGCCTTCGCGGACGCGTTCGCCGATGCGGTTGTACATGCCGGTGACGAGTCCCCATGCGTCGTATTCGTAACGGGCGGCTACATTACCGTCTTTGTCGGTGAGCGCAGTGACGTCTCCATGTCCATTGTAGACGTACCAGAATGTCTCGCCTCGGAACGTGATGGACAGCGGACGGTCGTTGGCATCGTAGGTATAGGTCTTATCCGATTCGCCATCGTCTTCACCGTCATCACCGCCGCTATGCACTTCTTCGGTTAGCACCCACGTGTCGCCTTTGTAATGATAATTCGTCGTCTGTTGCGTTTCCCCTTGGTGGTTGAACTGCGTCTTACTGATTCGGCGTCCTTGCATGTCGTAGACGTACTTCTCGCCAAATCCGTCCGGGAACGTCACTTTCGTCAAATGTCCCCGAGCGTCCCATTCGTACTTGCTGCGGCTGTCGGTCAGCAGGTTACCGGCTTCGTCGTACTTGTAATCGTACGCCTCGTAGCGGATCAGGTTCTCCCGGTGGACGAGCTGATTGCGCGAATTATACGTATAATTCGTCCCGACGACGGTATATCCTTTACCCACCTGACGGATCCGTTCGAAAAGTTTCGTTTGATCGCCCGGCGGCAAGTTCACCTCGCCATTGACGATGTTATCGATGGCAGCCAGGAGGTGTTCAATTTTGCCTGTCTCAAACAAGCTGGCGATTTCGGGGCTGCTGCCGCTGCTGTCGCCGAACGTTTTACCCAGCTTTTTATATAGACCGAGCTTCTTGCCGTTGCCCTTCTCCAGCGCCTTCAGCCAGCCTTGGCCGCTGCCGCAGCCATTAGCATCCGAGGAATCTCCCTCATCGGCTTTGCCGTTACCGTTGCCATTACCATTGTCTTTGCTGTTTCCATTACCGTTATCATTACCATTACCTTACCGTTACCATTGCCGTTGCATCACTATTGCCATTACCATTGGCATTGGTATTCCCATTGCCATTATCATTACCGTTGCTGTTACCGTTTCCCCACCGTTCCCTTGCCGCCGTTACCATTATCGTTCTTGGCAGCGTAATTAGATACCGAAGCGATTTTCACTTGACCGGTTTGGGCGGTTTTCTTTGCGTTGCCATTACCATTACCATTTCCACCGTTACCATTTCCATTTGCCGTTGCCATTTCCCGTTACCATTACCATTACCGTTGCCATTGCCATTCCGTTGCCATTTCCGTTGCCGTTGCCGTTGCCGTTGCCATTTCGCCGTTGCCATTTCCTTTCCATTTCCGTTATCGTCCACCTTGCATCCGGTCGGCGTTCCCGGGTCTGGAGTCGGGTTCGGAGTCGGTTCTAGAGTTGGCTCCGGCGCTTTCATCCCGTACGAAGCGAGTACCATCTGTACAAGCTCGTCCGATGAAATAACTTTCTTCTTGTCTTCCACGTTGCCTTGGATCGTCGTTTGACGAGCCGTACGGTTGCCCGCTCCATCATACGCATATTGAATGATGTCGCCTTCCGGCGTTGTATATCTGTTCAGTTGCTCCCGATCATTGTACGTGTAAGCCGTCGAATCTCCCTCATCCTGCGCATCCGTCACGAAATCCCGAGCGTTATACCCGTAGCTGCTGGCGTGCAGAGACGTGCCGTCTTTGGCCGTTTGCTGCGTACCGACGAGATGACCCGGCTTGTACCCGATGCTCGTCACCGTGCCGTTCGGGTAATGAACCGCCGTCACATAACCATCCGCATCGTATTCGTATGTGTAGTCATACCCGTTCGCGTCGGTATATGAAGTCGGTCTGCCCGCCGCATCGTTTGTCAGCTCCGTGCGTTTGCCGTTGACGATTTCGGCGGACTTCTCCCCGTTCTCGTTGTACTCGTAAGCGACCTTGTCGCCGTTCGGGTAATCGGCTTCCTTCAGCTGATCGTTGTCGTAATACGTATACGAAATCGTACCGTCCGGACCTGTACGCGTCAGCACATTGCCCGCTTTGTCGTACGTGTACGCCAAGAACGTACCGTCGCTGTAATCCTCGCGGGTTTTGCGGTTCATGTAGTCGTAGGCGTACTTCGTCGTCAGGCCGCCCGGCTTCGTCTCAATAAGCAGGTTGCCGTTTGGATCGTACGTATACACGAAAATATTCGATCCCGACTCCGGACGAACCACGGTTTTGGCTGTGCGGCGGTTGAGTTCGTCGTAAGCGTAGGTAGTCACCTGCGTATTGCCGTCCGTCTGGCTCGTACGGTTCAAGTCCGCGTCGTACGTATAAGCTGTCTTCGTTTGCGGCTCGGTCACCGCGGTTAAGCTGTCTCGCTTGTCGTAGTCGTACGAAGTGGTGCCGTAAACCGGCTTCGTCTCGGCAAGTTTATTGCCCACGGCATCATACTGGTACGCATACGTTCCGGCGTTCGGCGTCTGCTTGCTCGTCATCTGTCCAGCGTTATCGTAGCCATAATGCGTCGCTTCACCTAATCCGTTATACTCCGTCGACATGCGGCCGTCTATGTCCAGCTCGAAACGCTTGCACGTTGCCGAGCGGATCTTTCTCCTGAAGCTTGCTGCCCCGGTAGTCATACGTCCACTCGCGTGCCGCGTCCCAGCGGAAGGCGTTCGGCGGTCATGAACCCGGCCGGGCTATATTCGTTTTTCACCCAGTGGCCGGAAGGATCGACGGCCAGCACTTGCTGCCCTTTGGCGTCATAGCCATAGGTCGTCGTATGCCCGTTGCCGTCCGTCGAGGCTAACAGCAGCCCGCGCGGATCATAGGCATAAGAATTCACGATCTGCTCCCCGGTCAAATCCGGGTGCTCATAGTTCGTCTCAGCTACCAAATGGCCGTCCGCATCGTAAGCCGACCGCGATATGTTGCCGTTCGGATCTTGGACGAGCACTGTGCTCCCCGCGCCGTTCACGACATAGCGGGTCAGAGTGCTAATGTTCGCAGGCGATAAATCGGTTGCGCCTTCCTTGTACTCGATCTGCTCCAGCAAATTACCCGACAAATCGTAATGATTGGCCGATGCATGGCTCAGTCCGTCCAGACTAACGATTCCGCGTCCCATCGTATCGTAGACGGATCGTTCGCGGCTGCCGTCCGGCTGCACGACGGATGTTTGACGGCCCATAACGTCATAGCCGTATGCGGTCACGCGGACGGATCCGGTTGTGCCGTCGGTTTCCTGCAGTTGCTGAAGCCGCCCGTGCTTATCGTACGTATAATCCGTAACGAGTCCCGACGGATCGGTCGTTTGCAGCAAATCACCCTCTGGCGAATACTTGGAAACCGTAGTTGCCCAAGCCCCATCGTTCAGCTCACGCTTCTCCTCATGTACGTTGCCCCATGCGTCGACGCTGTAGGCAATCGTTTGCGTGCGTCCGGTACGATCAACTTGCTCGACGCGCTGCTTTGTTCGTCCGTAAGCGTCGGTAACATAGCTGATTTGCTGACCCTCTTCGTTAATTGTCAGCTTCGTATGCCCGAATGCATCATAGGTCGCGCTCGTCGTTCCGTCCGCTTCATTCACGGAACGTACGACATTCCCGCCCGTGTCATAAGTAGTTTGGCTCGACACAACCACACGGCTTCCGTTAAGTCCGATCGTTGGCGTCAATGTCTTTACCGTTCGACCCGAGTAGCTGTACGTTACCGTTTGCCCGTTCCCGTCCGTCTCGGACACGACCCGACCAAGCTTATCGTACGAATAGGATTGGGAGCTAATCACTTCGTTGCCCGGATATAGCGGATCGGCAGCACCCGAAGCAAGCGGGGTACCGTTCCAGCTTGGAACCAACCCGCCTTGCGACTGCTTCACGACTTGGCCATTGCCGTCGTAAACGTAACGCGTCCACGCTCCATTAGGGCTTTTCTCTTCCACGAGCCGTCCGACAGAGTCGTATCTGCGCTCTGTCAAGGCGGTTTGCGCCTGCTCCGCGAGTCCGCTTAAGTTAATGGGAAGACCAGCGGGCACGAGCGCGCGAATCGTTGTTTCCTCCTTGATTACCCGGTCCCATGCATCATAGGAATATACCGTGCGGCCGCCGTCAGCCGCTGTAACCGCCGATTGCCGGCCTGCCGCATCGTATTCGAAGGTCGTTGCCGCGTCATCAGGACTGACGACGGTCCTAACCATTTCACCGGCCAAATTGTAGGCAGTAACGGTCTGCTCGCCGCGAGAATCGGTATGTTCGGTGACAAGTCCTCGGCTATCGTATTTGTACGTTTCTTCCATCGATCCGGTCGTACCGGCTTCCAGCGGCGTAGTGGTTTTGGACAAAATCTGCCCTTTGCCATCCACCGTATACACCGTCTTGGTCAAGCCATCCGACTCCTCAACCAAGTTGCCGCCATCATCATATACGAAATTGTGCGTGACCGTAAGGGAGGAATCCGATGAGTCTGCTTCGACCTGCTTCTTGACTCGACCCCAAGCGTCGTATTGGAAATCCTCAACTAGGCCGGACGGCGACTCGCGGTGCAGCAGCCAGCCTACTCCGTTGAACGTCTGCGTAACCGTAGAAGCATCCGCCGTTCCGGCATCGGTGGTGATTTTCTTCCGGTTGCCGTTCCGATCGTTCTCATAAGTCAACGGGGAGCCATCCGACGTCATAAACCCATCCGCGTCGTACGTATACGTAAACACGTTGCCGTTGGCATCCGTACGTTTCACTAAATCCCCCGTCAAGTTATACTCCTCAATGGTCACGATTGGCTGGCTGTCGTTTTGCCCAGCTGGATCGGTTACGTTTTGCGTCGTCGTACGGGTCATGATCTTGCGATGATCTTTCACATAGTCGTAAGTGATCTTATGGCCAAGAGGCCCGGTCTCTTCAATTAAATCTTGATCATCATCATAGGTATAGCGCGTAATTCTTCCGGACGGACTCTGCTCGCCGGCTAGATTGTCCGCTTCGTTATAGAGGTAACGAGTCACCCGGCCAAGCGGGTCCGTTACACGGATCAGGTTGTTCGCATTATATGCGTAGGAGGTCGTCGCCTCCCGAGTTCCTTCTGCATTCTGGACGGTTTCTACCCGCTTAACAGGGTGCAGTTTATCGTCCCAACGAAGCTTGTATTGCTCAGAAGGCTTGTTCACCTTCGCCTCACCTGAACCGTAATCCACGCCGAGAAACTCCTCGGTTCCGTCTTGCTTGCGCTGCATAGCCATGCGGGTGACGCGGTTATGATCGTCGTACGTCCATGCGGTCGTTACCGATTCCGGGGTCGTCCCTTCCGCCTGGCGGTCGTTGTCCCCGTTGTCGATGACCTTCGCTATCCGATGAAGCGAGTCATAGACGAACCGGGTTACCTTCCAGGAAGGCTCCCGGTAGCCGACGAATCTGCCATCACTATCGTACATGAAGAAAAACTTGCGTTTATCGGTCGGGAGCTCGTTTCCCAGACCATCCACGTCGGCAATTACCGTGGAATTCAAATCACCGGTCGTCGTTTCATAGTTGAACGTCACGACGTCCTTCTTTTCAAGGTCATAAACTCTATGAATTCGCGAATCTGTTCCGTATGAAGTCGGCACGTCCTCCCATTCGAACTTCAGATTGACCGTATTCCGATTCTGAATCAGCCAAAACCGTCCGTCGTTGTGGAACCGGTAGCGAAGCTGGTTCGGCCACTCCATAATGAACGCGTTCCTGTCGGCGGAGCTGGAATCCGGGTCGAAGGTCAGCTTCGGGTAATGCTGCACTTGACCGTTCGCGTAAGTAACGTAATCGTTGCCGCCATCCGGCTTAAACCAGTAGAGCGTCCCATCGAATCCCGTCCAGGTGATATTGTCGTCCGCCCATTTGGTTAACCGGGAATCCAAGCTGAAATTCCAGCCATAGCCCAGTTTGCCGTTGATCCGGTTCTGGTGGTTGTACGTGAGATAAAAATCCAAATCCGAGCCCGGACGTTCCTGCACGAAGCCGTCGAACTTCTGCATGCCGTTGCCCGTTGCAAGGTTAATGCGAACGTCATTGCCAGCTACTGCGGCATCGGCGCTGGGCACGCTATCCGCGTCGCCTGTCCCGCTTACATAGGGATAAACCGGCAGCGTTTCTTCTGTTTTGTTGCCTGCAGCGTCTTCAACCGATAGATGAAGCGTCTGCGCATCTCCAGGCTGCACGGCAACCGCAACGCGAAGCGGCTGGTTCTCGGTCCAGCTCTTGTCCGTGGACGTCGCTGCCTCTACGGTCAGTTTGGAAATCCCGCCGACAAAATCGCTGGCTTCCACCGCGAGTTTGCCTCCTCCGAGCGGATGCACGCCCACGATTACCGGAGCGGTGCGGTCAAGTACGATTAACTGCTTTTCCCCGAAGTAGCTTGGCGCGTTCAATGGCTTCACGGTCGGTTCGTCTCCCGGATTGGCCGGCGGGAGCTTAAAGTTGACCGATATGGGTTCGGCAGACAATTGCCAACGATAATAGCCATCCGGCAAGTCCTTGCCTTGATCATCCTTCCCATCCCAGACGAAAGTGTTGGAACCGCTGGCATCGACTTTCCCATCGATGAGCGTATATGTTTTATGACCCAGAATGTCCTCCAGCTTCACGGAAACCGTATAACCCGCAGGGGCGTTGACAGGCTCGCCGTCCTGCGAGTCGATCCACTGCTTCAGCGTATCCGTCCACTTGAGCGACAGCTTACCTTGGTTTACGGGGAAATTAACCGCCGTATCGGACATCTTCAAATTCAACCCGCCCGTGCCGGAGCGGTCTGGACCGATGTCGGGACGTTCGGCCAGCACCTGCTCCCCGCCAAACGTATAATACTGCGGGCTTTGCGTACGATCCGGGCCGTCCGTCCACGTATCCTCCGTTTGCGCTTGCCATCAGAGAAGCTAAAGCGCTGCCGATCTGACTAGCCGCCTCTGCCCAGACGGCAGTCGGCGCCAAGCCGAACATCATTGAAACGATAAGCGAAACTGCTAACCCTTTAACCCCATTTGATCTTTTTCCCATGCTCTACACCTCTGAATGTATTCCGAAAAAACAAATAACCGCAACGCCAAAAGGCGTTCGGCTGCGAAAATGAATTCGGCGCGCTCAAAGCATCTTTCGGCGGTCTGGCGATCCTACGGAGGACCCATGACTTTGCGACCCTGCCTTACGGCAGGTTTGCCTTTTTCGGTTGATAGATTTGACCACTCTATGAAAATACTGGAATGATACTCCGTCATTATAGCAAATTATGACTATTTGTGAATCATATTTTTGAGACTTTTGTCACATTTTGTAGAATATACTAGTATTTTAGGTGCAGGACTATCGACTGTTGTTAATTTAAAAGGCCGCGAATGTTCAACGTTAGTTGAAATTCGCGGCCGCTGCACCTTCAAGAAGAAACCAATAGAAGCATTTATCCGAGTTTAAAGGCATGGAAAAAAGAAACTTGCTCTGTGTCATACTAACTATGAAGATGTTAGCCGTGTCGATTAATGATTCACAACATATAGTACTCCATCTGAAGGATGGAGGTGTATGAACCTTGGCAAGGATAAAATATTCAACCGGTCCCTTGAATAATCTTTCTTTAATTACGCAAGTGTCTGTAATTTTTAAGCGTTATTCTTGTTTACTGTTTGTTCAGCACTAACCTTTGGGTCGGTGTAATAATTGCAGGAATTATATGATGTCCATAAAGCGCTGCAGTATCTTCTGCTGCAGCTGCCGAACCTGCTCCGTCCGGAATACCGCCTATATAAAATAGCTATGAGAAAGGTTTGTAAGTTAAAGAAGCCATCCTCCGGTTTATTCGGATGCCACACACCGTAATTTGCGTACATATTGGAGAAATTATTTTACGGTATTACATAATTATATGTATATATGGTTGAATTATTGTCCATTCGGCGCAAGGGATGCCGCTGAAGAACTTACATGTTAAATCAGTTGACTAATAGACGGTGAATGCCTTCGATTAACCCTCTTTAACTTCCAACCGACGTGAAAAGATCGATAACATGTAATTCACCGTAAAATAAAATAATGCCGTCAACATCAATGTCGGTACGACAAAGCTAGCTTTTTGCCCATTAACAATATTTGCATTATGCATAAGCTCCGGCAAAGCGATAATCACCGTAAGGGAAGTATCCTTTAGCAGGGAAATAAATTGACCAACAGTAGGCGGAACCATGCGTCTGAGCGCCTGGGGCAGAACAATATGCCACAAGGTTTGAATATAGGACAGACCAGAAGAACGCCCAGCCTCGATCTGTCCCTTGTCAATGGAGTTCAGACCGCTGCGGATGATTTCCGCGAGCATCGAAGCTTCAAATACGGTAAGCGCGATGATCGATGACGCCATAATACTGAATTTAATGCCGATCTCCGGCAATGCAAAATAGACGAAGAATATGATCAGAAGCAGCGGCAGATTCCGGATTATCTCCACATAGGTAGCCGCAAGAGGAGCTAGAACGGGAATTTTGGCATACCTCACAACGGCCAGTAAGCAGCCCAGCAGAAAGCTAAGAATAATAGAAATGAAGGCAACCTCTAACGTAATGAGGAATCCCTTCAATAAGAACAACACATTATCTGCAGAATAGGCTCCAGCAAAATCAAAATCCAATAGTTTCCCCTCCTAAGCCTCTTTAATAGATGCGAGCAAGTCTGCTTTCCAAATAGCGGATCGCAAAGCTCAAGGGTACGGTTAACACCAAATAAAACAAGCCGACGAAAATATATACGCTAAACGTGACAAGTGTTTCCGTGGAGATCATATCGCCATAATACATGAGATCAAATCCGGAGACGACTCCCAGGATTGATGAATTCTTGATCAAATTTAAAAATTGGTTCCCTAGCGGCGGTATCACGATCTTAATAGCTTGCGGCAGGATCACGAATCTCATTGTCTGAAAATAAGTCAATCCGGAAGACCTTGACGCCTCTGTCTGCCCCTTGGGGATGGATAAAATGCCCGCCCTCAGCACCTCAGCGATAAACGCAGCAGTATACACGGTTAATCCGATAGTGCCTGCTGTAAAGCCATCGAGCGGGATGCCCATGGATGGAACAGCAAGGAAAAACACCAGTACAATTAAGAGCAAAGGAATGTTACGTACAAATTCAATATATACCGAGCTGACGACCTGTAATATTCGATAAGCAGATATGCGCATCATGGCTAGCAGTGTCCCAAGTATAAAGCTGCCGATGAGAGCCAGCAAGCTTGCCTTCAAGGTATTGCCAAACCCTATAAGAAAAGTATCCCAATGATCAAAAAGTATTGAGAAATTCATCCTCTTCCCTCACCTCTTCTGGCCTTTGAAATGAATAGGATGAACGGCAAAAGCCGCTCATCCTACTTCGGAACGAGTTATTTACTTGGTTTTTCACCTAACCATTTTTCGTAAATTTTATCGTATTCCCCGCTGGCTTTCATTGATTTCAACAGCTCGTTAATTGTTGTGACCAATTCGGTCTCGCCTTTCTTCACTGCAATACCATAAGGTTCATCGGTAAAATTGCCGCCTACCATGACATAATTCGGATCTTGCTTCATCATGCCGAATAGAATTGCATTATCGGTTGTCAAAGTATCGCCTTGGCCCGCTTTCAGCGCCGTGAAGGCATCTTGATAATTTTCGAACTGCAGGACGGTAGCTTCAGGCGCTTTTTCGGCAATATTTTTAACAGAGGTTGATCCTTTTACGCCTAATACTTTCACGCCTTTTTTCACATCTGCAATGGATTTGATCGGGCTGCCTTTTTTCACGAGTAAAGATTGTCCGGCGTTGAAGTACACATCGCTGAAGTCTACCTCTTTTTTACGATCTTCCGTTATCGTCATGGTAGCTACAATAGCATCAATATCTCCGTTATTAAGCATTGGAATCCTTGTTTTGGAGGTTACTTCTTTCAGTTCGATTTTATTCTCGTCACCAAGAATATTCTTAGCAATAGCTTTAGCGATATCGATATCAAACCCATTGACTTCACCTGTTCCAGGGTCCTTCAATCCGAATAGGTTGGTATCGTATTTAACACCTACTATTAATTTTCCGCGTTTCTTGATATCCTCTATGGCTTTCGATCCTTTAGCGTCTGTTTGCGGAGTGCCAGCTGCTTGGTTTGTTGAATCTTTCGCCGCACCGCAGCCAACCAGTGCAAGTGCAACAGACATCATAACCAAGCCTGCTTTAAGTTTCATTTTCATGCGAAAAATCCCCTTTCGTCATTCGATTTTTTAATGATTTATAAGACGGCTAAGAAAAACACGAGCACGCTCTTCACGCGGATTCGCGAAAAACTCAGCCGGTTCCGCCTCTTCGACAATCTGACCTTGATCCATAAAAATGATCCGATCCGCCACTTCACGGGCAAATCCCATTTCATGAGTAACGATGACCATCGTAATACCTTCGTACGCTAGAGATTTCATCACGTCCAGCACTTCACCGATCATCTCAGGATCAAGCGCAGAGGTAGGTTCATCAAACAGCATAATCTTAGGTTTCATCGCTAAGCCTCTTGCAATGGCTACCCGCTGCTGTTGGCCGCCGGATAATTGTGCAGGATAAGTCTCAGCCTTCTCCGGTATCCCTACTTTCTCCAAATAAAACATCGCTGTCTCTGCAGCTTCTTGTTTGGATTTACCAAGCACTTTCGTTGGGGCTAAGGTGATATTATCGATTACCTTTTTGTGCGGGTACAAATTAAAATGCTGAAACACCATGCCAATCTCTTGCCGCAGCTTATTGATATCTGTTTTTTTGTGATTTACGGGTACCCCATCTACCTCTAAGACCCCGTCTGTAATGGTTTCCAACCGATTGATACACCGCAGCAGCGTGCTTTTGCCAGATCCCGAGGGACCAATGACGACAACCACTTCACCTTGCTTCACATGCAGATCAATATTTTTTAGCACATGGAACTTGCCGTAATGCTTGTTGACATCGCGAAATGTAATCAAAAATATCCCACCCCCAGTCGTTCGCTGTTGAAATGGTTCAAACAACCCTTTGTAAGGGTATATAAATCTTACATAATACTATACAGAAATCCGTTAGATATGTAAACATACTTAACAAATATCTTACATAAATATGACATAAATAAGAGATTATGATCTCATTTCACATGCTTCATGGGATTATATGTCAAAAAAAAGAACCCCGCTTATAGAGGTTCCGCGATAATTAACATTATTATATTACGATGACCTGATT
Organism: uncultured Paenibacillaceae bacterium; assembly: GCA_963793665.1. Classification (GTDB taxonomy): domain Bacteria; phylum Bacillota; class Bacilli; order Paenibacillales; family Paenibacillaceae; genus Paenibacillus_Z. The sequence continues at coordinate 364 of CAWCBD010000026.1, read as the reverse complement.
GTTAGTACTTGCCTTCTGCGGCAGAACAACGAACCGAAGCATTTATCCGAATTTCGGGTCACTTTCATCGAGTAATTCTTTACCTCTTCAGGAGATAATGCCCCCTATCAAGAATTCTTTGTGCTTTTCAGGTTCTTTTTCCATATATTTCCTGCCTTCATCAACCAAGAAACTGTAAAAATGCGAAAAATCCAAATACCCAATTGTATCTTCCTCAGCCGCAGGATAATCCATAATTAACGCTACTTCATTTTCTTTACAGCGATATTCTTCCCATTCTTCGAAGTCATCGTGAAACAATATCCTGATACAATCGACTCCGTAACCAGTCTTTTTATTGAATTCCTCTAATGCTTTATAATAT
>CAWCBD010000025.1:127500-179307 GCA_963793665.1 uncultured Paenibacillaceae bacterium | reverse complement strand
GACGCACTGCCTCCCTGATCACGCAACGACTTCGTTCGTGATGCCATATCCAGCATATCCGCTGTCCGGGACATCCCTTCGGTAAAATAGACTTGAATTCGCGCCTGCCGGAACGGCGCGGCGACTTTGTTCTTGACGATCTTCGCCCGGACGCGGTTGCCGACGACTTCTTCGCCCACCTTAATGTTGCGGTGCGGCGAATATCTATGCGCACCGAAGCGTAAAACTTCAACGCATTACCACCGGTAGTAGTCTCCGGGTTACCAAACATGACGCCGATCTTCATCCGAATTTGGTTTAAGAAAATCACCGTGGCTTTGCTTTTGCTGATCATTGCCGTCAATTTACGCAATGCTTGGCTCATCAATCTCGCCTGCAAGCCCATGTGAGTATCGCCCATTTCGCCTTCAATCTCGGCCTGTGGAGTCAGCGCAGCAACCGAGTCCACCACGATAAGGTCAACCGCGTTGATGTGCACCAATGTGTCGGCGATTTCTAGCGCTTGCTCGCCGGTATCTGGCTGGCTATACAAGCAGTCGTCGTGTCTACCCCGAGCTTGCGAGGCATATGCTGGATCGAGCGCATGCTCGGCATCGATAAAGGCCGCTGTGCCACCTACTTTCTGGATCTGAGCGATGATGCTCAAGGTCAAGGTGGTTTTACCGGAGGATTCCGGACCGAAACTTCGATACGCGCCCGCGGGGAACGCCACCGACGCCTAAGGCCGATGTCAAGGACACAGCATCCGGTCGGGATGACGGGGATGTCGGTGCTGTTTCGCTTCCGTCCAGCTTCATGATCGAGCCTTTGCCGAATTGCTTTTCGATCTGGCTTAATGCCAGTTCCAGCGCTTTTTTGCGATTGTCCAGATCCGCCGCTGTTTTCTTCGCTTCTTTGCTTCAGCCATAACGATCCTTTCGTCTTAAATAATAATATATATAAAAATCAAAGGGGAAATTTCAGTAAAACCGATCTCATATTTTAAATGAGAATGCGATTATACATGAGCCCTGAAAATATTGTCAATTGTTTATCAGGAGCCTAAGACGGATAAATCTTAGAAAATAATCAACTTACCGTTGCTTAGAGATCGCGGGAAAAGAATTTTATAAAATGTTTATGTGAGCTTATGTGCTCGAAAGAATATATTCGCACAGGAAATCGTGCAAATCGCGGCTGTTTCGACTTTTAAAATGGTTTCCCCTAATGTGACCGGGATGGCCTCCGCTCTTTCGGGCGCACGCATATTCTTCCGGGAAAGATCCTCCTTCCGGCCCGATCAAAAAGAAATCGCTTCAGGCGATTGTATTCCGTTGAAAGCATTGAGGATGTTTTCCCGATTTGCCCTGACAGGCTTGGAATGATGACATGGGTGGATTCGGTCAGATCGATCTAATGCTGACGGAAAATTCCGTTATAGGATGGATGTCGGGCACGAAGCTTCGCTGACGATTGTTTTGCGGCATTGACGGAGACCGTTTGATAAGCCGAAGACGCTTTTAGTCTGGCGCCCGCCTTTGAGGTCGACCTCAGTCCTGATCGTTTTAATCGGAATGATCTCATCGACGCCGAGTTCCGTGGCTTTCTCGACGATCCATTCGAATTTTGTTTTTTTAGGCAACGCACAGGCTAAGATGATCAAAGGTTTTTGGGGGCGAAATTGCTTTACGGAAGAAATTTGAATATCTGCTTGTTTGGACGTGACCGCAAGAAGAATTCCCGAGGCCTCCCTTCCTTTGCCGTCAAAAAGGAAAACTTCGGCATTTGCTTTCAGGCGCAACACATCACGCAGGTGATGCAGTTCATCCTTGTTGGTAATGGCGATTTCTTTTGATGAGAGATTTGCTTCAGGACAGTAAAAACGGTGCATAGACTTAGTCAGGGCTGACATGATACGACTCGTTCCTTCAAGCTGTTAAGAAGGAACGAGTCGTGGGAAATTAAATGGATCGAGGGGGAGTCGAACCCCCGGCCTCCTGATTGCGAACCAGGCGCTCTCCCAACTGAGCTACCGACCCATTTTTCATTATAGCTTTTAGAAGAAATTGTCAGTATTTGTTTCCCATACAAATACTTCAGGGAACAAATGCCGACCCATATGTAATCTCAGCAATGATACCAAATGTCAGACAAAAATACAAGCAAACTTGAAAAGATAAATTTTTTAACTGCTGTGTCCGGGGGGCGGACCTGTGACTTTACGGTATACGTAGGATTTTTTATCGGATGGGCGGCTTGTGTCCGGTCGTAAACTCGCTGGGAGGTGATCTCCACATACTCGAATGGGCCAAAGCCAAAATATTTACAACATTCAAAAATATTCGTATTGAGAATGATCAATGAGCCATGTTTCTCCGCGCCGGCCGTTGCAACCTCCCCAATTATTAACTGGCGGACTGGGCACCGATGCCCCACAGAGCCACAATTCGTTGTTGGGTCTGGCAAAATAACATGTCCAGGTATCGCCGGTAGTAGTGCTGGATTATTATCCGCGTCATGTCGGAAACAGATGCTTTCTTTATTGCTCGTTGCCCGAAGGGACAATTCCTCGGTTAGCATCACTGCCGACAGCCATATAAGCATCTTTCGAAATGCGGTTCATGACGGCCGTTGCCCTGACGGAAATGATTGTCGACTTGTTTGTTGCGCCCTGGAGCTGACTGGTCGAAACGCTGAACGAAGCAGCACCGATCATGACGATGCCGATCAGGATGCTTGCAATGAGAAGCTCTGTGAGGGTGAGGCCTTTTGAAGGGGCGATGTTCATGGGTTTTAATCCGGCCAGGTGATCGTCATTTCGACTTTGCGGACTTCGGTAATTGGTTCCGTGACGTATAGCTAATGTGTGTAATCTCCTACGGCGCTTACCGTATGGGTGCCTACATCTAAGTTGGCGCTGAAAAATCTCCCCCCGCCGCCGCGCTGACCTCTTTCCGCAGTTTATCGAGAACCCTTTACCGACATAGGCGGCTTCGATCTTACGGGTGGATTCTCTGGCCTGGGGCTTCAGAGCAGGAAACAGTCGCCATAATGCCGACGGTGGCCAATATAAAAATGATCGCAGTCACGATGACCTCAACGATGGAAGCGAACCCTTCCTGATTTTTTCTTTTCAGATCTCGCAGCATGGATTACCCCTAAGACAAGGATAACAGTTTAATCGTATTTTATCAATATCCGGCTTGGGCACACGTAAAACCGGCGCCTCCGAGATTTGTGCACGTGATAACGGCAGCCGTCGCTCATATTCGAGCCGATACTGACCTCCGATTCGAGTGGCTGTGGCAATAGGATTAGCAGAGGCTACCGCGTATGAAAAAAATTCCGGATTTTCAATTGTAATTTCCAGTAAGTCGATATTAGCGTTTGTGCAATATGACTGTTCTCTTGGAAATAAGCTTTTTGCGCATGGAGAAGAGCGGTGATGATCTGGACACCCTCGGCGGCCCGGAAACGTTCCATGGTCGATGTCATACGGGGAAGCCACAAGGAAGCGATAACGCCGATGACAATAACTACGATGATAATCTCCACCAATGTAAAACCTTTACTCCGATGAATTCTTTGATTTTTCATACACCTTTTCTGTCGTGTAACAACAAGGCAACATTCCAGGCCTACGAAATCCAGAATGTTGCCTTGTTGTTAATGCTAAACCTCCTCTATCCCTATGTTATTTCAGAGCAGAATAGGGGCCGGTACCTATGCGTGCATGGCTACCGTTAGTTGTATCATAAGTGAACGTAATTGTCCCTGCGCCAGCACCAGCAACGCTGCGCAGCCACGCTGCGGATCTACACGAGTTGCAATGACGCCATGGTATCCAGCGAAAGGCCGGAACATATCGAAAATAATCCGCAACATTTCCTGCGGTGCAGCTTGGATCTTCCGTACCGATTTGTTGGAATGTGACACAAACTGACTAATCTGAGCGTGCCGCTTACGGCTTCTTCACGCCATAGCGCATCGATCCGCTCCGCGCTTCAGCGTACCAATCATATTCAAAGCTTCTGTTGAACGGGCATATTCAATCGTGTTGAAAAATCTGGGAAGCGCCAAGCTGGCCAGAACACCAACGATGATAATGACAATGATGATTTCAAGCAAGGTAAAACCGCTTCTATTTTTATTCATTCTCATTTTTTTCTCCTTGTGGTTGTTCTTCATTTTAACTTTTCCCCCTGACTCTTCCGAGTCACGCCGTTGTTTTATAATTGGTATATGTCCCAATCTCGTGAACTTCAGTACGACTCAGTCGTTCTGCTCTTCACTATATATACGCGAATTACCAGGACATTTACAAGCATTCAAAATCATGAGTTTGAACACTTGAACCTATAAAAAAAGCCTATTCACCATCCTGCAGAATAGGCTCACACCTTCTTTACTGTTGGCAGCTGGCTACCCAGATATATTTCTACTACTTGGGCCCTCTAGCTTTGTGTCCTACCCTTGCAGGCAGTTTACCTTTTCTCCACCTGATCCCGCTTCATGGAGAGACGTCTTACAGAACGCGAAACGTCTACAATACCTTAATTATTGCTCTACAGAATGTATAACATATAGAATATAGGCTGTCAAATTGGAAAACGCTCCTTTTTCGATGTTTACAGGCGTTTTTCCGCACAGTAGATACCTATGATTAATCTATATCATTTTACTGATAAATAAAGACAAAACTCGAAAATTTTATAATCCCGAAATATTAGAAGCCACATAACACGCCCCCCAATTGGGAGATGTTGAACATCGGCAAGAACATGGCGACAACGATAAGCCCTATAATGCCTCCCATGAAGACAAGCATAAAAGGCTCAATGATTGTTGCAAAACGCTTCATGAATGTCTCCACGCTCTTCCTGATAAAATCCAGCGACATGCTTAAGCATTTTGCTGAGTTCCCCGGTTTCCTCGCCTACGGTGATCATTTGAAGCACATGGGACGGAAAGAACCCGCTTCGCTCCATAGGCGCGACCAGCAGTTCTCCCTGCTTTACGGCTTCTTTGATGTCAGAAATGATCTGGCGCAGGTGATATTGTTACCAAGCGCTCTGTAATATCCAAAGCGTAAAGAATGGGAACGCCGCTGTCCACCAAGAGCGACATTTGTGAGGAGAAACGCTCAATGATGATCAATTTATAAACCTCGCCAACGGTTGGCAAGCGGAAAAGGAATTTTTCGAAATCAGTCTCCCGCTGGGGGTCTTAATGAATTGTTTCAGACCATAAAATAATGCGACCGTACCTCCGAAAATAAGGAAACAGAATGTTTCCTTTGATGAATGCAAAGAGTTTTAACAGCCTATCGGTAATCCAGGGAAGATCCGCATGCATGGATTCAAAGATGCTTTGGAATTTCGGCCCAACGACAAGGGCGAAGAAAGCAATCGCTCCCATCGAAACGGCAAAAAGGATCGCAGGATAGATGATCCCTGAAATGACGGTTGATTTAAAGGAAGACTCCTGCTCCAGATAAAAAGCGAGCTTGTCCAAGGTGTTGGGTATCGTTCCGGACGCTTCTCCAACTTCGACAAGGCTGATCCAGAATTGGCTGAACACCTGAGGATGTGTAGCCAAGGCAGAGCTTAACGACCCTCCCTGCTCGACGTTTTTCAAGACATCGTTAATAACATTGTAAAACTTTTCGCTTTGGATTTGGGTGTGAATGACGGATATGCTCCGGATCAAAGGAACCCCCGCCTCGAACATCGTCGCGAGCTGGCGCGAGAAGGTCAGCATGTCCTGGAGCTTGATCTTTTTATATTGAAACTGGCGTTTTTTGCGGAGATTTTTCTTGAAGCCTTTTTGGGCAAGGTGCTCGACGCTGACAATGAAGAATTCCTGCTGGAGAATCTGATTGACAAGCGCGTCACGGCTTGGGGATTCGACGGTTTCTTTGATCGTTTTTCCGGTTTTATCTTTAACCGTATAGGAAAATTTTGGCACGGGGAATCCTTTGGATGGTCAATGTTCCGTTAATCAACGCTGATACGGCAAACTTCATCAAAGCTGGTTATGCCTTTTTCGACGGCTTTGATGCCGGAGTCAAATATCGTGAGCATGCCGTTCTTGCGGGCGCAATCTTTGATCTCTCCGGAATTCGCGCTTTTGGAGATCAGCGCCCGGATCGCATCATCAACGACCAGAACTTCCGCGACAACGATCCGTCCTTATATCCGGTATTTTTGCATTCTTCGCATCCTTTGGCGCGGTAAATGAGATCGCTTTTAAAGGTGACCCCGCCGTGTTGGTCGGGCGAAGGTTCGTAAGGCTCTTTGCATTTTTGGCAAAGGCGACGCGCCAGGCGCTGCCCCATGATCCCGGCCAATGATGGCGTGAGAAGATAACCCGGGATGCCGATATCGACGAGGCGCGTTATGGCCGAGGCGGCATCGTTTGTGTGCAGCGTGCTTAATACGAAATGTCCTGTTAAAGCCGCGCGGACGCACATGGACGCGGTTTCCAGGTCTCTCGTTTCTCCGACCATGATGATGTCGGGATCTTGCCGCAAGAACGCTCTTGAGAGTTGTGGCAAAGGTCAAGCCGATGTCGGGCTTTACGGAAACCTGGTTAATGCCATCGATCTTGAATTCCACAGGTTCCTCGACCGTTAAGATGTTTTTTGTCGGGTCAATGGTTTCGCGTACGGCAGAATACAGAGTCGTCGATTTGCCGCTTCCCGTTGGGCCCGTGACAAAGAATAGGCCGTACGGTAAAGACAAGATCTTGCGCAAAGTATCAACTTGCTTCTGTTCGAATCCCAAACTGGCCAATTCAAGCGGAACCGCCCCTTTGTCGAGAATACGCATGACGACCTTTTCCCCCCAGACCGTTGGGACGGTTGAAACGCGCAGGTCCACCGAGCGGTCTTCCAGCTTTGCGGAGATGGCGCCGTCTTGGGGAAGGCGTTTCTCTGCAATGTCGAGTTTCGCAAGGATCTTGATGCGGGAAACGATCGGAAGAAGCAGGTGTGGGGCTGGTGGCGGTAACGAATAAAGATGTCCGTCGATACGGTAACGCAGATTCAGCTTGTTTTCGAACGGCTCAATATGAATATCGCTGGCGCGCTCATCAATGGCTTGGCGAATGATCAGATCCACTAGTTTGATGACCGGAGCTTCTTCGGCTTTGGCGATCAGCTTGTCCAGGCTCAGCTCGGTTGCTTCCTGGACCTTTCTCGGTACGGCTTTGAAAAGATCGTCTTTCTTTTGATAGGATTTCTGCACCGCATCGCTGAGCATGGTCGGTTTGGCGCTGTCCTGACCTTCGTCTTGAAAGTAGAAAGATTCGATCGCTTTTGTGATGGCCGATTGCGGAGCAACGACAAGATTGATTTCGTGCCCCGTCATTCTTCTCAAATTATCGAGCAGCAGGAGATCGAGCGGGTCGGGGACGGCGCATGTTAGGGAATTGAGATGTTTCGACAGCGGCAGGACGGAATTCTTTTTTGCGAAATCTGCCGGGACCAGTTTTTCGAGGTCCTGGTCTGGCTGAGGCATCATCATTTCGATATTATCGGAAGTGTAATAAGGAATGCCGAGCTGCGAGCCGAGGGCGACAGCCATATTTTCCTCGGTGATGACCCCGAATTTAATCAGGATCTCGCCGATGCGCCCCTTCTCTGTCTTCTGGTGCTCGATGGCATTGTTCAGCTGGTTCTCGGTGATGAGCCCCTGCTTGATCAAGATTTCGCCTAATTTCAAATGCTTCATGGTCTCTGCGCTCTGTTACTTGTATGAATCAAAATTTCGCTCTTCGATATACGAAAGATCCTCATCGATCGCTTGGGTCTTATCGACGGGCGCGCTTTGTTCGCGCACGATGCCGCTTGCGGGTGAGGCGGCAGCGACGGCATCTTCGGAAATGATGTGCGGCGTAAGGAAAATGATCAGTTCGCGCTGGATGTCGGTTTTATCTTTATGCCGGAAGGCGGCACCGACAATGGGAATGCTTCCCAAGCCCGGAACTTGCGTTTTTAGGTTTTCCATATTTGTCCTGAACAGATCCTCCGATCACAATAGTATCTCCGTCTTTGACGCGTAACGTGGATTTGGATCCTCGTTCCTCCGGGTCTTTGAAGGTGTAGTTGCTGAACGTCGCTCCCTGTTTTGCCTGAACGACTTTTGGCTCGATGGCCATGACGATCTCCCGTGTGTCCACATTGGCTTGGGGTGTCACTTTCAGAGAAACTCCTGTCTTGACGCGCTCAGCTTCCGCGACCGAAGAAGATGTCCCTTCTGAGGATGTTGTCTCGGAAGAAAGGCCGATTGCCTCATCGGTGGTGATCGAGATTTGTGCAGTGGTATTATTCAAGGTCAAAATACGCGGGCGGGCCAGGTTCCGGGTGTCTGCTTGAGTTCTCAGGAACTGGAGCGTGATATCGAGCCCCGCGAAATCAAGCATACCGACGGTATATTCAGGGTCTGCGAACTCAAACCCCTGATTTCCTGGTTTATTCAGTCCGCGATGGCCTGATCTGGTTGAATGGAAGCAACATATCCCTTCGAGCGCCCCTAAAATGCACGGAGAGTCGCCGAATTTAGCTCCCAGTAAATCGGCCGTGCCTTTGGCAATATCGAGCATTTCGGCTTCGATCAAGATCTGCGGGATCCGGACATCCAGCCGGGCCACGGTCTGCTCGATCAACGGGAACTGGCTCGGGATATCGCTGACGACGATGCTGTTCGTCCGTTTATCCTCGATGACTGATCCGTCTTCCGTAAGGACAGCGCGGATGGCCCCGATAATGCCGTTTTCAGAGGTTTCAACGGTGGCTCCGGAAGAGTCCCCTCCTTCAGTATTTGCCGATAATGTCGTGTTCAAATTCGAAGACGGAACGGTGGCGAATTTCAAAGGATAGACGCGCGTCATGAGCTGCTTGGCGTGATGTTTTCATTTCGCTGACGACAAAGATATTGCTTCCCGGATTGATCTCATAGGTGAGTTTATTGGCGGACAGGATACGCTCCAGCGCTTCCTCGACAGGAACTTTGTCTAGGTAGAGGTTGACCTTTTTGGACGCCACGTCGGTTGCCGCGATGAAATTCATCCCCGATTGCTGCGAAAACATCTTCAGCACATCGTTGAGCTTAGCGTCGGTGAAGTCCATGGAAATTGTTTTTTCGGGAGGCAGATTGAAAAGATCCCCATAGCCCTCCAAATTTCCCAGTTCAGAGGAAAAACAGGACCCCGGTGACCATCCGAAAAAGATCAGCAGAGCGAAAAAAGATATTAAAATCGTTTTAAAATTCATAGCGGCTCCTTTATGGTTTTAACGTCACGACTCTTCCGTCAAAAATGCCTTCAATACCTGTTTTCTGGATATTTGTGATCTGGATCTCAAAAATCGTGTCCCCGACATCGATTATTCTTCCGTTGATGATCGCCTGTGGGCGGTCGCTGTTCCAAATGATCCCGCTAATGACGACGCTCGGAACAGGCCGTAGTGGCGCCGGCGGTTCGATAATTATAGGCGGTCCGACCGGTTGAGGTTGGTCCTCGGTTGAATGTTACTTAAGAGGAGAGCCTTTAAAGGCTCTTTTTTAATGCAGTATTTTTTAATGCAGTAATAGATTAAAGGTTTAAAATACAATTTCCTGCCAATAATGAGCATAGCGACTGTCGGGATTTATGTTTATTTGTTATGTGATATTGCTTGTATGTAGAGGGGAAATCAGCAAGTAAATCTTAGCGTTAGCGAGTATTTTCTCGTTGACACTCCCTATTGCTTGTGATAAAGTGTTTTAGGTAGCCCTAAATTAGGTCTTTTTTTATTATGGGTACGAATCAGGCGAGTTCCATATACAAGTTTCAAATTTTTTTTATTTTATGGTTGTTCGGGAGGTGTACAGCATGCGGGTAATTATTACTTTGGCTTGTACTAACTGCAAGCAAAGAAACTACGCTACCACGCAAGAACAAGCGGAATCACCCCGACCGCATGGAGATGAAGAAGTTTTGCAAATTTTGCAATGAGCATACTCCTCATCGCGAAACTAGATAGGTCATATTGGAGGTGTAGTCGTGGCGTTTTTGGCTAAACTGAAACAAAGCTTCGAGTCGACTTTTTCCTTCTTCACCGATAGTTGGGCGGAACTTAAAAAGTCCGTTGGCCAACCGTAAAGAATTGACCAGCTATACGATCGTTGTATTGGTACTGTGATGTTTGTTACAGTCTACTTCTGGGTACTTGACATTGGAATTTCCGCATCTGGTCGAACTGATTATTTAACGAAGGATCCAAAGGTGGCTTGTATATGGAAAAAAGATGGTATGTCGTTCATACCTATTCTGGGTATGAGAATAAGGTAAAAGCCAACCTGGAGAAACGTGTTGAATCTATGGGCATGGAGGATAAGATTTTCCGTGTCCTTGTTCCGATGGAAGAAGAAATCGTGAACAAGGACGGCAAGAAAAAAACCGTGATGCGTAAAGTTTATCCAGGATATGTCCTTGTGGAAATGGTTCAAACGGATGATTCCTGGTATGTTGTTCGCAATACACCTGGTGTAACCGGATTTGTCGGTTCAACAGGTTCAGGTTCGAAACCAACTCCGCTTTGCCGGATGAAGTGGAAGGAAATTCTTGAACACATGGGAATGGATGAGCCGAAAGCCGGAGATCGAATTCGAACTTAAGGAAACTGTTCGGGTTAAAGTTGGTCCTTTCGCGAATTTTGTTGGCTCCGTCGAAGAAATTCTGCTCGACAAGAGCAAGTTGAAGGTTCATGTCAACATGTTTGGCACGGGAAACCCCGCTTGAGTTGGATTTCACTCAAGTGGAGAAAATATAATACATGGCTTTCGATGATGGTTTACTTGCATTGGGAGAGTTATGCTTGATGAAATGAGTCGTCAGTCGTTACATCCGCATTATTGGGCAAGGAGGTGTTCATCATGGCGAAAAAAGTAATTAAAATGGTAAAACTGCAAATTCCGCAGGTAAAGCGAACCCTGCACCACCGATAGGTCCTGCACTAGGTCAAGCTGGCGTCAACATCATGGCATTCTGTAAAGAGTTTAATGCTCGTACAGCAGATCAAGCTGGATTGATCATTCCAGTTGAAATCACGGTATTCGAGGACCGTTCCTTTACTTTCATACGAAAACTCCGCCGGCAGCAGTATTGCTTCGTGTTGCTGCTAGGTATCGAGAAAGGATCCGGCGAGCCGAACAAGAAGAAAGTTGCTACAGTTAAACGTGATAAAGTTCGTGAAATCGCGGAACAAAAAATGCCCGACCTTAACGCAGCATCCGTTGAAGCAGCTATGCGTATGGTTGAAGGTACTGCCCGCAGCATGGGCATTACAATCGAAGACTAATATCGATTGCTCGGACTATGGCATTGCACAGGCGACTGTGGCTTGCACGTGGGAGGATCATCGTGGGAGGATTTTCCGTTAATACCACAAAGGAGGAAACATACATGGCTAAACATGGTAAGAAATATCAGAAGCTGCTAAAGCTAATTGATCGCGAAGCTACCTACGAGCCGTTAGAAGCAATCGAGCTCGTGAAGAAAGCAGCGACAGCTAAATTCGATGAAACAGTTGAAGTCGCTGTTCGTCTTGGGTGTAGACCCGAGAAAACAAGATCAAGCAGTTCGTGGCGTAGTTGTCCTGCCTCACGGCACAGGTAAAACACAACGCGTTCTCGTATTTGCAAAAGGCGAAAAAGCGAAAGAAGCGGAAGCTGCTGGCGCAGATTTTGTTGGCGATGCAGACTGATCAACAAAATCCAACAAGGCTGGTTTGATTTCGATGTCTGTGTCGCTACACCGGACATGATGAGTGAAGTCGGTAAGCTTGGCCGTATTCTCGGTGGTAAAGGTCTGATGCCTAACCCGAAAGCTGGCACTGTTACGATTTGATGTTGCTAAAGCTGTTGCAAGAGATTAAAGCCGGTAAAATCGAATACCGTCTTGACAAAGCAGGACAAATTCATGCGCCGATCGGTAAAGTTTCGTTTGATGCTGAGAAGCTGAACGAAAACCTTCAGTCCCTGATCGATGCGCTGAACCGTGCGAAACCAGCAGCTGCTAAAGGTGTTTACCTGAAGAACATCGCTATTTCCTCGACGATGGGACCAAGTGCTCGTGTAAATGCGCTGCTTACAGTCATTAACGTTGACTCTGAGTTTGATAGCTTAACAGTGTGATCATGTAATTGAACTAATCGAATATGGATACCGTAGACAGTAGGTGCCTAGTATGGGCTTAATTTCCTACCGAGGTGTGATGATAAACGTGTTTGTACGATGTTCGCCGTTATGGCTGAAATGATTAAGATCATCATGGCCTTCGCAATGTCTGCGGAGGCATTTCTCATGCATCGCGGCGAAGGAATCTGCGCAGCAATCGGGATGTTAATAACATTACGGAGGTGTACACTATGGCAAACGCAAAAATCATCCAAGGTAAAGCAACAAGCTGTTGATGAGATTACTGCGAAACTGCGCGAAAGCTCCAGCTACAGTTGTTGCTGACTATCGTGGACTGAACGTGGCGCAAGTAACCGAACTGCGTAAGCAATTGCGTGAAGCGGGCATTGAGTTTCAAGTATTGAAAAACTCTTTGGTTCGTCGTGCTACTGCGAGTGCAGAATTGACTGAACTGGATGCAGTTCTGACTGGTCCGACAGCTGTTGCTTTCAGTAAAGAGGATGCAGTTGCTCCAGCTAAAATTTTTGCTGATTTCGCTAAAAAGAACGACGCTTTGAAATTGAAAGGCGGCGTTGTTGAAGGACAAGTGTGTTGACGCGGATCAAATTAAAGCTCTGGCGGATCTTCCGTCCCGCGAAGGTTTGCTTTCCATGCTGCTCAGCGTTCTTTCAAGCTCCTATGCGCAACTTCGCGCTTGCTGTTAAAGCAGTGGCTGAGAAGAACGAAGCAAGCGCGTAAGACTAGATTCGGCTTACCGAATCAGTAATGATTGACAAATTATAAAATCAAACTATTGGAGGTTTATCTCATGAGTAAAGAGCAAATTTTGGAAGCCATTAAAGGCATGACCGTTCTTGAATTAAACGATCTAGTTAAAGCAATTGAAGAAGAATTCGGCGTAACAGCAGCAGCACCAGTTGCAGCTGGCGGCGGTGCAGCAGCAGCTGTAGTAGAAGAGCAATCCGAATTCGATGTAATCTTGGTTAGCGCTGGCGCTTCCAAAATCAACGTTATCAAAGCGTTCGCGAAATCACAGGTCTTGGCCTGAAAGAAGCGAAAGATCTTGTTGACAACGCTCCTAAAGCAATCAAAGAAAAAGTTGCTAAAGAAGAAGCAGAATCCATCAAAGCAAAACTTGAAGAAGCAGGCGCTTCTATAGAAGTTAAGTAATAGCTGTACGTGTATAGCGACGAACCCCTTGAGGCGAAAGCTTCAAGGGGTTTGTTTATTGAATAGAGCCTAATATTTAATGCTTGCGAAGTCCGTTTTATTCTCCATCTCAATATTGTAGGAGGGATATGATGTCGGACCATTATTATACGCAGAGTCCTAGTACCAAGAGTCAAAGACAACAGATTGAAACGACACTGCGCGGACATAAATTGCGCTTTAACACGGATGCTGGCGTTTTTTCCAAAACAGGCATCGATTTCGGAAGCCGTGTACTGATCGAAGCTTTGAAGCTAGATGTAAATGCAAATGTACTGGATGTTGGCTGCGGTTATGGACCTATCGGTATTACAGCGGCTAAGCTTGCTTCAGAAGGTCATGTGACCATGATTGATATTAATGAACGAGCTATCGAACTGGCTTTAGAGAATGCGAAACTAAATGGAGTGTCTAATGTTTCGGTTCTGCAAAGTGATCTTTTCGAACGCGTGACCGAGCTGAAGTTTGATGTCATAATCACTAATCCGCCTATTCGCGCAGGCAAGGACATTGTGCATCAGATTTTCGAGGAAGGTGATAAACTGCTGAAGCCTGGCGGCTCGATGTGGGTGGTTATACAGAAAAAGCAGGGTGCGCCATCTGCTTTCGCAAAGCTTGAATCACTGTTTGCGGATGTGGAAGAGGTAACGAAAGATAAAGGCTACCGTATATTTCGAGCACAAAAGGAACAATAGGAAAAAGAACAAGAATTTGTTGACTTGACTTTTCCGATGTGGTATTATTATAAAATGTCAGTATTAAACTGGGCTCAATCTCTTTAGTCAACTAAAATGTCAAGCGCTTTTTTGACTTCCTAATAATGACAATTGTTTTTAGGAATAGAATTGGCAAGTTTGACGTATAATGTTTACGTTTTGGGCAAAATTACTTGGTATGGGACTTTTGCGGTTGATAGACCACAGAGTTGTGATTGACAGAAACATGCTCTTTTTTCGAGTTTTCGATAAGGGCTTTTCTTTATTGGATTAGAATTTGCCTGCTGCATTTTCTGATTATGAGTACAAGATCTTTGTTCACTTTCTGTGAAGCAGACATGAGGGGTGAGGTTAAGTTGGCAGGACATCTTGTTCAGTATGGGCGACGCACGCGGAGAAGCTATGCCCGCATCCACGAGGTGCTTGAAGTTCCGAACCTGATTGAAATCCAACAAAAATCGTACGAGAAATTTTTGGAGAAAGATTTGCGAGAGATTTTCCAAGATATCTCGCCGATTCAGGATTTTACAGGTAATTTGATGCTTGAGTTTATCGATTATTCAGCTCGGAGAGCCGAAATATTCAGTCGATGAATCTAAAGAACGCGACGTAACTTATGCAGCTCCGCTGCGCGTTAAAGTTCGGCTTATCAATAAGGAAACTGGCGAAGTGAAAGAGCAAGAAGTGTTCATGGGCGATTTTCCGCTGATGACCGAAACAGGCACCTTTATTATCAATGGTGCAGAACGGGTTATTGTAAGCCAATTGGTCCGCTCACCTAGCGTCTACTTCAGCACGAAAGTGGACAAAAACGGGAAGAAAAATTATACGGCTACAGTAATTCCGAACCGCGGAGCTTGGCTGGAGCTCGAAACAGACGCGAAGGACATCATTTATGTCCGTATTGACCGGACTCGAAAAATACCGGTAACGGTTCTTCTTCGTGCGCTCGGCTTTGGTACAGACGCTGAGATTCTAGATTTGCTTGGTCATGACGAGTATATTCGCAACACGCTGGATAAAGACAATACAGATTCCACGGAGAAAGCGCTCATTGAAATTTATGAACGTCTTCGTCCGGGTGAACCGCCGACACTTGACAATGCAAAGAGCTTACTGGTAGCTCGTTTCTTTGATCCAAAACGCTATGATCTAGCAAATGTCGGTCGTTATAAAATCAATAAAAAGCTTCATATCAAGAATCGTTTGTTTAATCAAAAATTAGCAGAAACGCTTATCGATCCTTCAACCGGAGAAATCTTGGCAGAAGCAGGTCAAATGATTGACCGCCGACTTCTTGATGAGTTGATCCCTTACTTGGAGAATAACGTAGGCTTCAAAACCTACCACGTTGCTAATGGCGTCCTTGATGCTGATAGTATTCCACTTCAAACGATAAGTGTATTCTCTCCGCTGGATGAAGCTAAAGTCATTAAAGTCATTGCCAATGGCATAATTGATAAAGGGGTCAAGCATATTACGCCTGCTGATATCATCGCATCGATCAACTACTTTATTAATTTGCTGCATGGTGTAGGTAGTACGGATGATATCGACCATCTTGGTAACCGTCGTCTGCGTTCGGTAGGTGAACTGCTGCAGAATCAATTCCGTATTGGTTTGTCTCGGATGGAACGTGTTGTACGTGAACGGATGTCCATTCAGGATGCAAATGCGATTACGCCGCAGGCTCTAATCAATATTCGACCTGTTATTGCGTCGATCAAAGAGTTTTTTGGTTCATCCCAGCTGTCGCAGTTTATGGACCAAACGAATCCGCTTGCTGAATTGACGCATAAACGTCGTCTATCTGCACTCGGACCCGGCGGTTTGACGCGTGAACGCGCGGGCTTTGAAGTTCGTGACGTTCATCACTCCCACTACGGCCGGATGTGTCCGATTGAGACACCAGAGGGACCGAACATCGGTTTGATAAACTCGTTGTCCACGTTTGCCCGCATTAATGAATATGGTTTTATTGAAGCGCCATATCGTTGGGTAGATCCGAAGACGGCAATCGTAACCGAACAAATCGCATATCTGACTGCGGATGAAGAAGATAACTATGTCATTGCTCAAGCGAATGCTAAGTTGAATGATGATGGTACATTCGTTGAAGATGCAGTAATCGTTCGTTACAACAAGCAAGCGGATAACATCTTAACGATGCCTACAGAGCGTGTAGATTACATGGACGTTTCACCGAAGCAAGTTGTTTCGGTAGCAACGGCGCTCATTCCGTTCCTCGAGAACGATGACTCCAACCGCGCACTGATGGGTTCCAACATGCAGCGGCAAGCGGTTCCACTGCTCATTCCGAAGGCTCCGCTTGTCGGAACGGGTATGGAGCATAAATCTGCGAAAGACTCTGGTGTATGTATTGTTGCCAAATACGATGGAATTATCGAACGTGTTTCGGCTAACGAGATTTGGCTTCGCCGGGTTGAACTGATTGATGGCAAGCCGGTTACAGGTGACTTGATCAAACAGAAGCTGCATAAGTTTATGCGTTCTAACCAAGGTACTTGTATCAACCAACGTCCGCTTTGCCGTAAAGGTGACATCGTGAAGAAAGGCGATATCCTGGCAGATGGTCCTTCTACAGAAATGGGCGAATTGGCTCTTGGGCGTAACGTTGTTGTTGCGTTCATGACATGGGAAGGCTACAACTATGAGGATGCTATTCTTCTAAGTGAGAAGCTCGTAAAAGAAGATGTATATACTTCAATTCATATTGAAGAATATGAATCCGAAGCACGCGATACGAAGCTTGGACCTGAGGAAATCACTCGCGATATTCCAAACGTCGGTGAAGAAGCGCTCCGTAATCTTGATGAGCGTGGAATTATCCGTGTTGGTGCGGAAATTAGTGCGGGCGATATTCTAGTTGGTAAAGTAACACCGAAAGGTGTAACGGAGCTGACAGCTGAAGAGCGTTTGCTGCATGCTATCTTCGGTGAGAAAGCCCGTGAAGTTCGTGATACATGCCTTCGTGTACCGCATGGTACGGATGGTATTGTCGTTGACGTTAAAGTATTTACCCGCGAGAACGGTGATGAACTGCCGCCAGGCGTTAATCAGCTCGTTCGTGCTTATATTGCGCAAAAACGTAAAATCTCCGAAGGAGATAAAATGGCGGGACGCCATGGTAACAAAGGGGTTATTGCCCGTATTCTTCCGGAAGAAGATATGCCGTTCCTTCCTGATGGTACACCAGTTGAGGTTGTGCTTAACCCACTTGGGGTTCCTTCCCGGATGAATATCGGTCAAGTGCTCGAGGTTCATCTTGGTATGGCTTGTAAGCACCTGGGTATTCACGCTGCAACGCCAGTATTTGATGGAGCGCGTGAGTATGACGTGTTTGATACCATGGAAGAAGCAGGCATGCAGCGTAATGGTAAGACCGTGCTTTATGATGGCCGTTCAGGCGAAGAGTTCGAACGTGAAGTTACAGTCGGCGTCATGTACATGATCAAACTGGCTCACATGGTTGATGATAAAATCCATGCCCGTTCCACTGGTCCTTACTCGCTTGTTACTCAGCAGCCGCTGGGTGGTAAAGCCAGTTCGGCGGACAGCGTTTCGGGGAGATGGAAGTATGGGCGCTTGAAGCTTATGGCGCGGCTTATACGCTGCAAGAGATTTTGACAGTGAAATCCGATGATGTTGTCGGACGTGTCAAAACCTACGAGTCTATCGTTAAGGGTGAGAATGTCCCTGAACCAGGTGTGCCAGAATCGTTTAAGGTCTTGATCAAAGAACTCCAAAGCTTAGGTATGGATGTTAAGATTTTGACTGAGAACGAAGAAGAGATCGAAATGAAAGAGATAGACGATGAGGATGATGGAGCTAATGATAAGCTGAATCTTAACCTTGAGGGCACTGAGGTAGGCGTTGAATAACGATTGCTAGGAAGTACGACAAGATCGATGTTGCCGATCCGCCTTCACGGACGGAGCCCATCCGGATTATGGAACTTAGGTGAAGTATCCGGACTGGAACGGCAGGATAAGTAAAACATAAGTGAACCATGACGAAGGAGGGTTGCTCCTTGTTGGATGTGAACAACTTCGAGTATATGAAAATTGGATTGGCATCTCCGGATAAAATCCGCTCGTGGTCCCGTGGAGAAGTGAAGAAGCCGGAAACGATCAACTATCGAACGTTGAAACCGGAAAAAGAAGGCCTTTCTGTGAGAAAATTTTCGGACCAACGAAAGATTGGGAGTGTCATTGCGGCAAATATAAACGCGTTCGCTATAAAGGCGTAGTTTGTGATCGTTGCGGTGTTGAAGTAACTCGTGCCAAAGTCCGCCGCGAACGGATGGGGCATATTGAGCTTGCTGCTCCGGTATCGCATATTTGGTACTTTAAAGGTATTCCAAGCCGATGGGGCTTGCGCTTGATATGTCGCCCCGTTCACTGGAAGAAATTATTTACTTTGCATCTTATGTTGTAACGGACCCAGGTGATACGCCGCTTGAGAAAAAGCAGCTATTGTCCGAGAAGGAATACCGCAGCTACCGTGAGAAATATGGCTATGGCTTTCACGCAGGCATGGGTGCCGAGGCAGTCAAAAAACTGCTGCAGGACATCGATGTAGAGCGTGAGCTTGAGACGTTGAAGGAAGATCTTCGTACGGCTCAAGGACAACGCCGTAATCGTGCCATCAAACGTCTTGAAGTCATCGAAGCATTCCGTAATTCTGGTAATATGCCGGAGTGGATGATTCTTGATGTGCTGCCGGTTATTCCGCCAGAGCTGCGCCCAATGGTACAACTGGATGGTGGCCGGTTTGCTACGTCTGACCTTAATGATCTTTACCGTCGTGTAATTAACCGCAACAATCGTTTGAAGCGGCTTCTAGATCTCGGCGCACCTGATATCATCGTGCAAAATGAGAAGCGGATGCTCCAAGAAGCGGTTGATGCTCTTATCGATAACGGCCGCCGCGGCCGTCCGGTAACAGGTCCTGGTAACCGTCCGCTTAAATCCCTCAGCCATATGCTGAAAGGTAAGCAAGGACGTTTCCGTCAAAACTTGCTCGGTAAACGTGTCGACTACTCCGGTCGTTCCGTTATCGTAGTTGGACCTAGCCTCAAAATGTACCAATGTGGTCTGCCAAAGGAAATGGCGCTTGAACTGTTCAAGCCTTTCGTTATGAAAGAACTTGTTAACAAGGGACTGGCGCATAACATTAAGAGCGCGAAACGCAAGGTTGAACGTGTAAGCCCAGAAGTTTGGGATGTCCTTGAAGAAGTGA
Source organism: uncultured Paenibacillaceae bacterium (assembly GCA_963793665.1). GTDB lineage: Bacteria > Bacillota > Bacilli > Paenibacillales > Paenibacillaceae > Paenibacillus_Z. The sequence goes on along the minus strand of CAWCBD010000025.1, from coordinate 159,962 downwards.
TTAAAGAGCATCCGGTTCTTTTGAACCGTGCCCCTACGCTTCACAGATTGGGTATTCAAGCGTTTGAGCCGATTCTCGTAGAAGGACGCGCAATCAAATTGCATCCGCTCGTATGTACCGCTTATAACGCGGACTTCGACGGTGACCAAATGGCTGTTCACGTACCGTTGTCTGCTGAAGCGCAAGCTGAAGCACGACTTCTGATGCTGGCATCGGGTAACATCTTGAACCCGAAAGACGGTAAACCGGTAGTTACACCTTCGCAGGATATGGTTCTAGGAAGCTTCTACTTAACAATGGATAACAAAGAAGCTAAAGGCAGCGGATCGGTATTTGCTTCCGTAAACGAAGCTATCTCTGCGTACCAACGCGGAATCGTTTCCCTGCATGCGCGGATTTTCATGCCAGTTAAGGTATTGAATAAGATTCTCTTTACGGAAGCTCAACAAAAATCGCTGATCTCAACAACCGTTGGTAAAGTTATTTTCAATGAGATTTTCCCTGAAGATTTCCCTTATATCAATGAGGCGACTAAAGCGAACCTGCTGCAGGGAACGCCGGATAAATATTTTGTGTATGAAAAAGGCGCGGACCTTATTAAGTTTATGAACGAAGTACCGCAAATGGGCGGCGTTGGTAAAGAGTACCTCGGTCTTGTTATCGCAGAGTGCTTCCGTCAATACCACACCACTAAGACTTCGATTATGCTTGATAAGATCAAACAGCTAGGATTCACTTACTCCACTCGTGCGGGTATTACGATCGCGGTATCTGACGTTATTGTACCGCCAGAGAAAGTTGAAATTCTAAGGGAATCTGAAGACAAAGTCAAAGTCGTATCGAATCAATACCGTAGAGGTTTGATTACTAACGAAGAGCGCTATGACCGCGTTATTGATATCTGGGGTAAAACCAAAGATGACATTACAGAAATCCTCATGAAATCGATGGATCGTTATAACTCCATCATGCTCATGGTTGATTCCAAAGCACGGGGTAACAAATCTCAAATTACACAGCTTGGCGGTATGCGCGGTCTGATGGCGAATCCATCTGGTCGGATCATCGAATTACCGATCAAATCGAACTTCCGTGAAGGTCTGACCGTTCTCGAGTACTTTATCTCGACGCATGGTGCTCGTAAAGGTCTTGCCGATACGGCGCTTCGTACAGCTGACTCCGGTTACCTGACTCGTCGACTTGTTGACGTTGCACAGGATGTTATCGTTCGTGAAGACGATTGTGGAACAGATAAAGGGTTCTCAGTTAGCAAAATTCAAGACGGTAAAGAGGTTATTGAAGATCTTTACGACCGTATTGAAGGACGCTACTCCTTTGAAACAGTTCGCAATCCGAAGACGGGTGAAATCATCTTGCACCGCAACCAACTTATTGACTCGAACAAGGCGGAAGAAGTTATCGAAGCTGGTGTCGAAAAACTCCAAATTCGTTCTGTTCTTAGCTGCCGTGCGCGTCACGGGGTTTGTAAGATTTGTTATGGACGTAACCTTGCGACTGGTAAGTTCGTTGAAATCGGTGAAGCAGTTGGTATCATTGCAGCACAATCGATCGGTGAGCCAGGAACGCAGCTTACAATGCGGACCTTCCATACCGGCGGTGTAGCGGGCGACGATATTACACAAGGTTTGCCGCGTATTCAGGAGCTTTTCGAGGCGCGTAATCCTAAAGGTCAAGCGATTATTTCTGAGCTCGATGGTGTCATTAAAGAAATCCGAGAAACGAAAGATCGCCGTGAAATAGAAGTACAAGGCGAAGCGGAATCGAAGGTCTATGCGGTAACGTATGGTTCTCGTATTCGTGTTACGAAGGGAAAGCAAATTGAAGCGGGCGATGAGCTGACAGATGGTTCTATCGATCCGAAAGATATGCTTCGCATCAAAGGTATTCGCGGCGTTCAGAACTATATTCTTCAAGAGGTTCAGCGCGTTTACCGTAACCAAGGGGTAGAAATCAACGATAAGCATATCGAAGTTATGATTAAACAAATGCTTCGTAAAATCCGTATCGTTGAAGCCGGCGAAACGCCACTGCTGCCAGGTGCGTTCGTAGACATTCATGAATACGAGGCTAATAACCGAGAAGCTATTCTTTCCGGTAAAGAGCCTGCTGTCGCAAAACCAGTATTGCTTGGTATTACAAAGGCATCGCTTGAGACGGATTCCTTCCTGTCTGCAGCGTCATTCCAGGAAACGACTCGTGTCCTTACTGACGCAGCAATTAAAGGGAAAGTCGACCAATTGCTTGGCTTGAAAGAAAATGTTATTATTGGTAAGCTGATCCCGGCTGGTACGGGTATGCAGCGTTACCGTGGCATTAGACTCTCAGGTGCCGGTATGGACGATTATGCCGTTCAAGCTGAAGAACCACAAGAAGCAGAAACCGTTACAGTTGAATAAACTGTAGCAGTGGTGCTGTAACACAATAGTTGCATGCTGCAAAGAGCGAACGGGTGGCCATCTGTTTAATGGCAGATGTTACTCAATCGCTCTTTGCGACGTCATGCTATTATTGGCTTACAATATCTGTCTCACGTTTCTGTATAAAGTAGCTTGACATAATAGTGGGCTAGATGCTAATATGTCGTAGTGTGCCTAATTGCAAAGCCCCTGCACTGGTCCTAATCAGAACTTTTATCTATCTTAGAAGATTGAGTTTTGACTTGGTTTAGAAGGATGGGATTGCATGCAGTATGTTATCGGTAGTAAACAGACGACGAAGATGGTAGAGCAGGGCAAAGCTATTGAAGTCTATGTTGCACAAGATACAGATCCGCGATTGAAGGACAACATTGTCCGACTTTGCGAAGCGGCGAACGTTCCAATCTCTTGGATTGAAACGATGAAGATTCTGGGGGAAACCTGCGGAATTGAAGTCGGGGCTGCGATGGCGGCGGTGGTAATACCGGAAAAAGAATAAAGAAATAACGTTTTTACCGAGAGAAGGATGCGGTAAGAACTTTCATTTTGTTTCTTTATGAACCGCCTGGATCTGTGGGCTTAGATAAGCCGGTATTTCTAGAATCGTTTAATAATATGGGAAGGGGGTGGCAACATGCCAACAATTAACCAGCTAGTCCGTAAAGGCCGTGAAGCGAAAGTCGTTAAATCGAAATCGCCAGCGTTGCAAAGAGGATTTAATGCGCTGAAGCGTGAGGAAACAAACCTGAGCGCGCCACAAAAACGTGGAGTTTGTACACGTGTAGGCACAATGACGCCGAAGAAACCTAACTCCGCCTTGCGGAAATATGCGCGTGTTCGTTTAACTAACCGTGTAGAGGTTACAGCTTATATCGGAGGTATCGGTCACAACTTGCAAGAGCATAGCGTGGTATTGGTTCGTGGAGGCCGGGTAAAAGATCTTCCGGGTGTACGTTACCATATCGTTCGCGGTGCGCTTGATACTGCAGGTGTGAACAATCGTAAGCAAGCTCGTTCCAAATACGGTACGAAACGTCCTAAAGTGAAAAAATAAGACATAACTGAATTCAGTTAGTGTCATCCTAACGTATTGAATATTAAGAAAGGGGGACTTCCTCATGCCACGCAAAGGTCCAGTAACAAAACGTGATGTTTTGCCAGATCCGATGTACAACAGCAAACTGGTTACTCGTTTGATCAACCGTATTATGGTCGACGGTAAAAGCGGTGTAGCAGCAACAATTTTGTATGATGCGTTCAAGCTGATCAACGAACGTACGGGCAAAGATCCGATGGAAGTTTTTGAAGCAGCAATTAAGAACATTATGCCAGTGCTTGAAGTTAAGGCACGTCGTGTCGGTGGTTCGAACTATCAAGTACCGATCGAAGTTAAACCTGAACGTCGTACAGCACTTGGTCTTCGTTGGCTCGTGAATTACTCACGTAACCGCGGTGAGAAGAACGATGGAAGAGCGTTTGGCTGCCGAGATTATCGACGCATCCAATAACACTGGCGCATCGGTTAAAAAACGCGAAGATACGCATAAAATGGCTGAAGCGAATAAAGCATTCGCTCACTATCGTTGGTAGAATTCGCTTAATCGAAAGGAGACGAGATTATGGCAAGAGAGTTCTCCTTGAAAAATACTCGTAATATCGGGATCATGGCGCATATTGATGCTGGTAAAACGACCACGACAGAGCGGATCCTGTTCTATACAGGCCGTACCCACAAAATCGGTGAAGTGCACGAAGGTGCAGCAACGATGGACTGGATGGAGCAGGAACAAGAGCGCGGAATCACGATTACTTCCGCTGCTACTACTGCTCAATGGGATGGTCACCGCATTAATATTATCGACACCCCGGGGCACGTTGACTTCACAGTTGAAGTTGAACGTTCCCTGCGTGTATTGGACGGGGCCGTTGGAGTTTTCAGTGCTAAAGAAGGCGTAGAGCCACAATCCGAGACGGTTTGGCGTCAAGCTGACCGTTATAACGTTCCACGGATCGCATACGTTAACAAAATGGACATTATCGGCGCAGACTTTTTGAATGTTATCAAAGACATGCGCTCACGTCTACAAGCTAACGCAGTTGCAATTCAATTACCAATTGGAGCTGAGAATGACTTTTTAGGCGTAATTGACTTGATCGAGCGTGTTGCTTATACGTATAAAGACGATCTTGGAAAAGACCCTGAAAAGGTTGAAATTCCTGACCAATATAAAGAACAAGTTGAAGAACTCCGCTTAGAACTGATCGAGAAAGTTGCTGAGCTTGATGAAGAGCTTACAATGAAATATCTCGAGGGTGAAGAAATTACAGTTGCAGAGATCAAAGCAGTTTTGCGCAAAGGTGTCTGTGATGTAAAAATCTTCCCGGTTATCTGTGGATCATCATACCGTAACAAAGGTGTTCAAATGATGCTTGACGCAGTAGTTGATTACCTGCCAGCTCCGATTGATGTTCCAGATATCAAGGGTACTCTTGAAGATGGAACTGAAACGGTTCGTAAATCAGCAGACGATCAGCCGTTCGCGGCACTTGCCTTCAAAATCATGACGGATCCTTACGTTGGTAAGCTGACGTTCTTCCGTGTGTATTCTGGTGTTCTGCAATCTGGTTCGTACGTGCTTAACGCTACTAAGGGTAAACGCGAACGTATCGGTCGTATTCTCCAAATGCATGCAAATGCTCGTCAAGAGATTGCTGTCGTTTACTCCGGAGATATCGCTGCTGCTGTTGGTCTTAAAGATACAACAACAGGCGATACGCTTTGCGATGAGAAAGATCCAGTTATTCTCGAATCCATGAACTTCCCTGATCCAGTTATTTCGGTTGCTATTGAACCGAAAACAAAAGCGGATCAAGATAAGCTTGGAATTGCGATTTCCAAGCTTGCTGAAGAAGATCCTACGTTCCGTGCGCATACGGATGAAGAAACAAACCAAACGATCATTTCTGGTATGGGTGAGCTTCACCTTGAAATCCTCGTTGACCGTATGCTTCGCGAATTCAAAGTCGAAACAAACGTTGGTAAGCCGCAAGTAGCTTATCGTGAGACGTTCCGTGCGGCTGCGAAGGTCGAAGGAAAATTCGTTCGTCAGTCTGGTGGTCGTGGTCAATTCGGACATTGTTGGGTTGAATTCTCACCTCAAGAAGCAGGTACAGGCTTTGTATTTGAGAATAAAACTGTCGGTGGATCCATACCGCGGGAATTTATTGCTCCAATACAAGCAGGTATTGAAGAGTCAATGAAGAATGGTGTTATTGCAGGCTTCCCGCTTGTTGACATCAAAGCAGTTGTCGTTGATGGATCTTACCATGACGTTGACTCCTCGGAGATGGCGTTCAAAATCGCTGGATCGATGGCGCTTAAAGCAGCGAAGGAGAAATGTAGTCCTGTACTGCTTGAGCCTATCATGAAGGTTGAAGTAACGGTTCCAGAAGAGTACATGGGTGATGTAATGGGTATGCTTAACTCCCGTCGTGGTCGTATTGAAGGTATGGATTCGCGTGCAGGTGCACAAATCATCCGTGCTAAGGTACCTCTATCCGAGATGTTTGGTTATTCCACAACACTTCGCTCTGGTACACAAGGCCGCGGTATATTCTCCATGGAGCTTTCGCACTATGATGAAGTACCGAAGTCGATTTCGGAAGAAATCATTGCAAAATCAAAAGGCGATTCCTAATCGGAGCGTTTTTAACAACTTGTTGCTTATAAGTTGTAATCTGGTCGAATGACGGACAGCCTTGCAGCTTGCCCATTCGACCCATCACATAAGATTTCTATATATTAAGGAGGAATTAGTTCAATGGCTAAGGCAAAATTTGAACGTAACAAACCGCACGTTAATATCGGTACTATCGGTCACGTCGATCATGGTAAAACAACTTTGACTGCTGCTATCACAACTGTACTTTCCAAACGTTATGGTGGTGCTGCTGTAGCATTTGACCAAATCGATAAAGCTCCAGAAGAGCGCGAGCGTGGTATCACAATCTCGACAGCTCACGTTGAGTATGAGACGCCTAACCGTCACTACGCACACGTTGACTGCCCAGGACATGCTGACTATGTTAAGAACATGATTACAGGTGCTGCACAAATGGATGGCGCGATTCTCGTAGTATCCGCTGCAGATGGTCCTATGCCACAAACACGCGAGCACATCTTGCTCTCCCGTCAAGTAGGCGTACCTTACATCGTAGTATTCCTTAACAAATGCGATATGGTTGAAGATGATGAATTGCTTGAACTAGTTGAGATGGAAGTTCGCGACCTTCTTAACGAATATGAGTTCCCAGGTGATGATACTCCAATCATTCGTGGTGCTGCTCGTGAAGCATTGCAAAACCCTGAGGGTGCTTGGGCTGACAAAATTGTTGAGCTGTTCGAACAAGTTGACACCTACATCCCTACTCCACAACGTGAAACTGACAAACCGTTCCTTATGCCGGTTGAGGATGTTTTCACAATCACTGGTCGTGGTACTGTTGCTACAGGCCGTGTTGACCGTGGTGTGGTTAAAGTCGGCGACGAGATCGAAATCATTGGTCTTGTTGAAGACACTCGCAAATGCGTTGTAACAGGCGTAGAGATGTTCCGCAAATTGCTTGACTCTGCTCAAGCTGGCGACAACATCGGAGCATTGCTTCGTGGTGTGGATCGTAAAGACATCGAGCGTGGTCAAGTTCTTGCTAAGCCAGGTTCCGTTAAACCACACACGAACTTCACTGCACAAATCTACGTTTTGACTAAAGAAGAGGGCGGACGTCATAAGCCTTTCTTCACAGGTTACCGTCCACAGTTCTACTTCCGTACAACTGACGTAACTGGTATCATCAGCTTGCCTGAAGGTACTGAAATGGTTATGCCTGGTGACAACATCACAGTAACGGTTGAGCTTATCGCTCCAATCGCACTTGAAGATGGAACTCGCTTCGCTATTCGTGAAGGCGGCCGTACTGTAGGCGCTGGAGCAGTAGCATCCATCCAAAAATAATAATTGAATAGCGGCGAAGCCTCTACTCAAAAGCCCTCACTCCGGTGAGGGCTTTATTTAATTTCTATAATTTGATGTTTGCCTAAAACATCGTTCTTCTTTAATAATAGTAAAGATAGTTCTTGAGAGAATTCTCATGGGTTGCAGCCTGTTATCCACAAGTCATTCACATCACTCACATTGTGGATAAGTTTTATAATATTGCATAGGCAAATGTTGTTTTCTGCTCTTAGAATTCTAATGCGGCCGACAAGAGAGATTACCTAATAAAATAATAGGTCTTTCTTAGTTAGTAGGCCAATTCGTGTGTTGAGAAGCATCGTTCATCCTTCAAATATCTTTTTAAAGGATAGCTGAATATTGTTGTTGCATTCGCCCATCAATTCAGATATAATAGTGAACGTTGGTCTGTGACGTTGCGATGATGCGAGAGGTTGCCGACACACACGGCTCCTTTGCCATGAGGGGCGTGTCGGGTTTTCTTGCGGAGTATGTCCGATACTAAATTGGGCGATAGAAGGAGGGACTTATATGGCTAAGCAAAAGATTCGTATTCGTTTGAAAGCGTACGATCACAGAATTTTGGATCAGTCAGCAGAGAAGATTGTAGAAACTGCTAAACGTTCGGGTGCAGGTGTTTCTGGGCCGATTCCGCTTCCAACTGAGAAGCAAATCATCACCATTCTGCGTGCAGTACACAAGTACAAAGATTCAAGGGAACAATTCGAAATGCGCACACACAAGCGCTTGATCGACATTGTAAACCCAACGCCGCAAACGGTTGATGCATTGATGCGCTTAGATCTGCCATCCGGTGTAGATATCGAAATCAAACTGTAAAGCATAACGGTAAATGGAAAGGAAATGAGGTGTCAACATGAAAGGTATCTTAGGAAAAAAACTTGGAATGACTCAAGTATTTACTGCAGAAGGAAACGTTATTCCGGTAACGGTAATCGAAGCAGGACCTTGTGTTGTTTTGCAGAAGAAAGACCAAGAGAACGATGGCTATGAAGCTATTCAAATTGGTTTCTCCGACAAGAAAGAAAAAGAGCAACTAAGCCAGAAATCGGCCATGCAAAGAAAGCAGAAACGGCTCCTAAGCGCTACGTTCGTGAATTTCGCGGCATTACACTTGGCGAATATGAAATTGGCCAACTTTTGAAGGCTGATCATTTTGCACAAGGCGAGTTCGTTGACGTAACAGGAACTTCCAAAGGTAAAGGTTTCCAAGGTAACATTAAACGTTGGAACCAAAGCCGTGGACCGATGGCTCACGGATCGCGTTACCACCGTGGACCAGGTTCGATGGGTTCTATCCAAGCGAACCGTGTACCGAAAGGCAAACACCTTCCAGGACATATGGGACATGAAACAGTTACGATTCAAAATCTTGAAATCGTACGTGTGGATGCAGAACGCAATGTATTGCTCATTAAAGGCTCCGTACCGGGTCCTAAAAATAGCTTTGTAAAACTTAAAACAACGGTGAAGAAATAATCGTTTATAAGAAAGGAGGAACAAGAAATGCCGAAAGTAGCACTTTTAAACGTGAACGGCTCGCAAGTTGGTGAAGTTGAACTATCGGAATCGATTTTCGGTATCCAACCAAACGTTCATGTGTTGCATAGTGCAGTTCTGCTTCAGCAATCTTCAGAACGCAGAGGTACGCATAAAACAAAAGGTCGCTCTGAAGTACGCGGCGGCGGACGTAAACCTTGGAAACAAAAAGGAACAGGCCGTGCTCGTCAAGGTAGCATTCGCTCCCCGCAATGGGTTGGCGGCGGTACTGTATTCGGACCGACACCACGCAGCTACGGCTTCAAATTGCCTAAGAAAGTTCGTCGCTTGGCAATTAAATCCGCTTTGTCTTCCAAAGTGATTGACAACGATCTTATCGTGTTGGATCAACTGGCGTTCGCTCAACCGAAGACGAAAGAATTCACTGCAATCCTGAACAACCTGAAAGTGGCTCGTAAAGCACTTGTTGTAACGGCTAACTACGAAGATAACGTAGCATTATCTGCTCGTAACATTCCTGGTGTCAAATTCATTGCAGCTGATGGCATTAATGTTCTAGATGTTATGAAATATGACAAGCTTATCATCACTAAAGAAGCGGTTGAAAAAGTACAGGAGGTGCTTGCGTAATGAAAAATCCTCGCGATATTATCAAGCGCCCGATTATTACTGAACAAACGAGTGATTTCATGGCAAACAAGAAATATGTGTTTGAAGTTGATATTCGTGCGAACAAAACGGAAATCAAACTCGCTATTGAACAAATTTTCAAAGTTAAAGTTACAAATGTAAACACGATGCGTATGCCGGCTAAGCCTAAACGCTACGGTAAATATAGCGGATATACATCCGAATGGAAAAAAGCGATGTTCAACTAAGCGCTGATAGCAGTGAACTTGAATTCTTCGAATCAGTCTAAATCATCAATCAGAGCTTTAGCTCTCAAATTGTAAAATAGACAGATAGATAAAAGTTAAGGAGGGAATCAAAGTGCCGATCAAAAAGTATAAACCGACCTCTCCAGCAAGACGTAACATGTCCGTCTCGACATTTGAAGAGATTACGACAAGTACACCGGAGAAATCGCTTCTTGCACCGCTTTTCAAAAAAGCTGGTCGCAACAATCAAGGTAAAATTACGGTTCGTCATCACGGTGGTGGACATAAACGTAAATACCGGATTATTGACTTCAAACGAAATAAAGATGGTATTGCTGGTAACGTAGCAACGATCGAGTATGATCCGAACCGTACATCCAACATCGCACTTATCCACTATGTGGATGGCGAAAAAGCCTACATTATCGCACCAAAAGGACTTAAAGTTGGGGATAAAATTGTTTCCGGACCAGGTTCAGATATCAAGACGGGTAATGCAATGCCGCTTGAGAATATTCCTGTAGGTACAGTTATCCACAACATCGAGTTGAAGCCTGGTAAAGGTGGACAATTGGTTCGTGCTGCTGGTACTTCTGCACAACTTCTTGGTAAAGAAGAGAATTACGTTACGATTCGCTTGACTTCAGGTGAAGTTCGTCGTATTCTGAAAAAATGCCGTGCTACAATTGGTTCAGTTGGTAACGAAGATCATGAGCTTATCAACATTGGTAAAGCCGGCCGTTCCCGCTGGATGGGCAAACGCCCTGAAGTACGTGGTGTTGTAATGAACCCGAACGATCACCCACACGGTGGTGGTGAAGGCCGCGCGCCAATCGGACGCAAATCGCCTATGTCCCCATGGGGCAAACCAACGCTTGGTTTCAAAACTCGCAAGAAGAAAAAAGCATCAAGTCAATATATTGTTCGTGGACGTACGAAGTAATAGGCGCCCCGGCGCCACCTACATGACGCGCTAGCGTCGCGTAAAGTTAGCGTGAAGGGAGGAACATCACATGGGTCGCAGTTTGAAGAAAGGTCCGTTTATTGACGGTTACCTACTGAAAAAAGTTGAAGTATCTGAACGAAGCGGAGAAAAAAGTCGTTATTAAAACTTGGTCACGCCGTTCGACAATTTTCCCGCAATTCATCGGTCACACGTTTGCTGTCTATGACGGACGTAAACACGTGCCGGTATATGTGACGGAAGATATGGTTGGACATAAGCTCGGTGAGTTTGCACCGACGCGTACGTATAAAGGCCATGGTGATGACGATAAGAAAACAGGTCAGACGTTAATCTGCCATTGAACATAACATCTAGTGATTGAAAGGAGGTTCATCCATGCAAGAAGCTAAAGCGTTCGCTAACCACGTCCGCATTGCTCCTCGTAAAGCGCAGCTGGTTGTCGATCTGATTCGCGGCAAGCAAGTAGGCGAAGCAATCGCGATTTTGCGTCATACGCCGAAGTCGGCTTCCCCGATTGTGGAGAAGCTTCTGAACTCTGCAATTGCAAATGCGGAGCATAACTACCAATTGGATGTTAACAAATTGGTGATTTCACAAGTTTTTGTGAACCAAGGTCCAACAATGAAACGTTTCCGTCCGCGTGCAATGGGTCGTGCTAGCCGGATTAACAAAAGAACCAGCCACATTACTTTGGTGGTATCCGAAAAATAAGGAGGGATAACGTGTGGGTCAAAAGGTAAATCCAGTCGGATTTCGAGTTGGTATTATTCGTGATTGGGAATCCAAATGGTATCGCCGGCAAAGATTTTGGCGATCTTGCTCATGGAAGATGTTAAAATTCGTGAATATCTTAAAAACAAGCTGAAAGATGCAGCTGTTTCCCATATCGAAATCGAACGTGCAGCTAACCGCGTTAACGTTACGATTCACACGGCTAAACCAGGCATGGTTATCGGTAAAGGTGGTTCCGAAGTTGAAAATCTTCGTGCTGCAGCTTGCGAAAATCGCTAAAGGCAAAAAAGTTCATATCAACATCTCTGAAATTAAACATCCAGAGCTTGATGCTATCTTGGTTGCAGAAAGCATTGCTCAACAACTTGAGCGTCGTATCTCGTTCCGTCGTGCAATGAAGCAAGCGATTCAACGTACGATGCGTTCAGGCGCTAAAGGTATCAAAACTTCGGTTAGCGGTCGTCTTGGCGGCGCCGAAATTGCTCGTCAGGAAGGCTACAGCGAAGGAACAGTTCCGCTTCATACGCTTCGTGCTGATATTGATTATGGCACAGCTGAAGCAGCAACAACATATGGCCGTATCGGCGTTAAAGTATGGATCTATCGCGGCGAAATCCTTCCAACGAAGAAGAAAGCTGCTCCAGGAAGGAGGCAACTAATCATGTTGGTACCAAAACGTGTCAAACACCGTAAACAACAACGCGGTCACATGAAAGGTCGCGCAAAAGGCGGCACTGATGTTACCTTTGGTGAATTCGGTCTGCAAGCACTAGAACCGTCATGGATCACGAACCGTCAGATCGAAGCGGCTCGTATCGCAATGACTCGTTACATCAAACGTGGCGGTAAAGTATGGATCAAAATTTTCCCTTCAAAACCAATTACTCAAAAGCCTCTCGAAGTTCGGATGGGTAGCGGTAAAGGTAACGTTGAGAAATGGGTTGCCGTCGTTAAACCGGGCAAAATTATGTTCGAGCTTGCTGGAGTATCTGAAGAGATCGCTCGCGAAGCTATGCGTCTTGCAGCACATAAACTCCCAATTAAAACGAAGTTCGTGAAACGCGAAGAAGTGGGTGGTGAAGCAAATGAAAGCTAATGAATTCCGCAACCTGACCTCTGCTGAGCTTGAGCAAAAAGTCGCTGGATTTAAAGAAGAGCTTTTTAACCTTCGTTTTCAATTGGCTACTGGCCAGTTGGATAACCCTACTCGCATCCGTGATGTGCGCAAGGATATCGCTCGCGCCAAAACGATTCTTGCGCGAAAGAGAACTCGGAATTAGCAGCTAATTGCTAAGATCCTTGTTGGGATAACGAATTGTTCTATTGTAAGGAAGGAGGAAGAACATGAGCGAACGCAATGCCCGCAAAGTTCAAATCGGTAAAGTCGTCAGCGACAAAATGGACAAAACGATCGTCGTTGCTGTTGAAACATACAAAAAACACGATTTGTACCATAAACGCATCAAATACACGAAGAAATTCAAAGCGCATGACGAGAATAACGAAGCTAAAATCGGCGATATTGTCAAAGTAATGGAGACTCGTCCGCTTTCCAAAGACAAACGGTTCCGCCTTGTTGAAATCGTTGAAGAAGCAGTAGTTATTGTAAAATAGCTTTCGATAAGCATTTTCTCGAAAGGAGGACGTTGAAATGATTCAACCATTTACGCGTTTGGCCGTCGCTGACAACTCCGGCGCGAAAGAATTGATGTGCATTCGTGTGCTGGGTGGAACAGGACGTCGCGTTGGCCACATCGGTGATTTGATCGTCTGCTCCGTAAAACAAGCAACACCCGGTGGCGTTGTCAAAAAAGGTGATGTTGTTAAAGCGGTTATCGTTCGTACTAAACGTGCGGTTCGCCGTAAAGACGGTTCATACATCGCATTTGATGAGAATGCAGCTGTTATTGTTAAAGAAGACAAAAGCCCGCGCGGTACACGTATCTTTGGACCAGTTGCTCGTGAACTTCGCGATCGTGATTTCATGAAAATCGTTTCGCTTGCTCCGGAAGTTATCTAACAACTTGTGCATGATCGCACAAGAACGCAGGAGGTGTAACTCATGCCACGGTTGAAAAAAATACTAGAGTCCCATAACAATAAAATGCATGTGAAAAAAGATGACTACCGTTATCGTCATCACCGGTAAAGACAAAGGCAAAAAAGGCCGCGTCATCGCTGCTTATCCGCGTCGAAAACCGCGTTCTTGTCGAAGGCGTCAATATGGTTAAGAAACATGCTCGTCCTTCCCAAGCTAACCCACAAGGCGGCATTATCGAACAAGAAGCGCCAATTCACGTTTCTAACGTTATGCACATTGATCCTAAGAGCGGTAAAGTAACTCGCATTGGATACAAAGTGCTCGACAACGGTAAAAAAGTTCGGATCGCTAAAAAATCCGGCGAAGTAATCGATTAATTGACCGAAACGGAAAGGAGGTCATATGATTACATGGCAGTAAGAATGAAAGATCGTTTCCTGAATGAAATTACACCTGCTCTGATGCAGAAGTTCAACTACACAACCGTCATGCAAGTGCCGAAAGTCGAGAAAGTTGTTATCAACATGGGTGTTGGTGAAGCTGTTTCCAACTCCAAAGTTCTCGATGTTGCTGTTGAAGACATGCGTATGATCTCTGGTCAAAAACCAGTTATCACTCGTGCGAAGAAATCGATTGCCGGTTTCAAACTTCGTGAAAATATGCCAATCGGGGTTAAAGTAACACTGCGCGGCGAGCGTATGTATTACTTCCTTGATAAACTGTTCAACGTTGCTCTTCCACGCGTTCGTGACTTCCGCGGCGTATCGAATAAAGCATTTGACGGCCGTGGCAACTATACGCTCGGCTTGAAAGAGCAATTGATCTTCCCGGAGATCGAGTATGATAAAGTAGACAAAGTGCGCGGTATGGACATCGTCATCGTCACGACGGCAAAAACGGACGAAGAAGCTCGTGAACTGCTGACCCAATTGGGCATGCCGTTTACGAAGTAATCCACTTAGGAGGTGTAACACCAAGTGGCAAAAACTTCGATGAAAGTTAAGCAACAACGTACACCGAAATTCAAAGTGCAGGCTTATACACGCTGTGAACGTTGCGGCCGTCCGCATTCCGTTTTGCAAAAGTTTAAAATTTGCCGGATTTGTTTCCGTGAATTAGCATATAAAGGCCAGATTCCTGGCGTTAAAAAAGCAAGCTGGTAATCAGCCTAGTTCGGGAAGGAGGTTTACACAATGGTTATGTCTGATCCTATTGCAGATATGCTTACACGCATTCGCAATGCGAATGTTGTGCGTCATGAGACTGTGGAAATGCCTGCTTCGAAAGTGAAGAAGCAAATCGCTGAAATTTTGAAACGCGAGGGCTTCATCCGCGATGCTGAATATATCGAAGATAACAAACAAGGGATTATCCGTATTTTTCTGAAATATGGCCCTAACCAAGAGCGTGTTATTACGGGTCTGAAACGTATCAGCAAACCGGGATTGCGCGTTTATACGAAAAGCACTGAAGTTCCTCGCGTACTAGGTGGACTTGGAATCGCGATCATCTCCACTTCCAAAGGCATCATGACTGATAAAGAAGCGCGTCAAGTTAAATCCGGCGGAGAAGTTGTCTGCTACGTTTGGTAATAAACTGTCACAACGATTGGAGGTGTAACAATGTCTCGTATTGGCCGTAAACCGATCCAAGTGCCAGGTGGCGTAAACATCAACTTGGACAACAGCTTCATTACTGTTAAAGGACCTAAAGGTACGCTTAGCCGTGAACTGCACAAGGATATGAAAGTAGTAGTTGCGGATAGCGTAATCACAGTAGAACGTCCTTCTGATAATAAACTGCATCGTTCACTACACGGTACGACTCGCAGCGTCATCGCTAATATGGTGAAT
The DNA here is from genome assembly GCA_963793665.1 of uncultured Paenibacillaceae bacterium. Classification (GTDB taxonomy): domain Bacteria; phylum Bacillota; class Bacilli; order Paenibacillales; family Paenibacillaceae; genus Paenibacillus_Z. The sequence goes on along the minus strand of CAWCBD010000025.1, from coordinate 144,520 downwards.
GGTGTTACTGAAGGGTTTGCAAAAAACCTTGAGCTTGTAGGCGTTGGTTACCGTGCAAGCAAAACTGGCGAAAAAATCGTTCTTAACGTTGGTTACTCTCATCCGGTAGAAATCACACCGGAGAACGGTATTGAGTTTGAAGTTCCTACAAACACGAAAATTACTGTTAAAGGTATCGACAAAGAATTGGTTGGAGCTACAGCTGCTAAAATCCGTTCCGTACGTGAGCCTGAGCCGTATAAAGGTAAAGGAATCAAGTACGAAGGCGAGCGTATTATTCGTAAAGAAGGTAAAGCTGGTAAGAAGAAATAAGCAAGCTGATTTGGCTGCTTAATCGGATAGCATCATAAGGCTATAAGGAAGGAGTGTACAACGAATGATTACAAAAGGCGATAAGAACAAAGCGCGTGTAAAACGTCACCTGCGTGTGCGTAAGAAAATTAACGGAACAACGCAGCGTCCGCGTCTCTCTGTATTCCGTTCCTCTAAACATATCTATGCTCAACTGATTGATGATGTTTTAGGCGTAACGGTCGCTTCCGCGTCTACGCTCGATAAAGAACTCGCTGGTCAAGTCTCTAACGGTGGTAACATCGAAGCGGCTCGCAAGGTCGGCGAACTCATCGCTAATCGCGCTAAAGCGAAAGGCGTTGAGCAAATCGTATTTGATCGCGGCGGTTACTTGTACCATGGAAGAATTCAAGCACTAGCTGATGCAGCTCGCGAAGCTGGTCTCGAATTCTAATTGAAAATACTTATTTAAGGAGGTAAGACGACTTGCGTGTAGATCCGAATACGTTAGAACTGACTGAAAAAGTAGTCCAAATCAACCGCGTATCGAAAGTTGTAAAAGGCGGACGCCGTTTCAGCTTTAGTGCTCTTGTAGTTGTTGGTGACGGCAAAGGCTACGTTGGCGCAGGGATCGGCAAAGCAGGAGAAGTTCCTGATGCCATCCGTAAAGGTATCGAAGATGCCAAGAAAAACCTGATCCACGTACCATTCGTAAGAACAACGATCCCGCATCAAGTGCTTGGACATTTCGGCGCAGGACGCGTTCTGCTGAAACCGGCATCAGAAGGTACCGGAGTTATTGCAGGCGGCCCTGTCCGTGCAGTTCTTGAACTTGCTGGCGTTGGCGATATCTTGACGAAATCGCTTGGATCATCCAATTCCATGAATATGGTTAATGCTACGCTTGAAGGACTTTCCCGTCTTAAACGTGCAGAAGATGTTGCCAAATTTCGTGGAAAAACAGTAGAAGAGCTTTTGGGTTAAGGAGGGGAATACGATGGCAAAATTGCAAATCACCCTCGTTCGCAGCCTGATTGGTCGTAACGAGAAGCAGCGTTCGACTGTAACATCGCTTGGTCTTCGCAAAATTCGTCAATCGGTTGTCCATAACGACAACCCAGCTATCCGCGGCATGGTTAACCATGTTAGTCATTTGGTAAAAGTAGAAGAAGTATAAGCATAAAACGTCAGCAATGGCGTATGGAATTACAAAGCACATACTTCTAAATCGAGTTTTATATACATGAAGCTCGATCAAGAAGTGGGGCAAAACAGAGCATAAGCTTCCGAAGTCACATTGTCTAATGCAGAACAGCCAGGAAGTGGCGCAAAACTTTAAGGAGGTGCAACGTACGATGAAATTGCATGATCTCAAACCAGCACCGGGTTCTCGTAAAGAGGGCTTCCGCGTTGGCCGCGGTATCGGTAGCGGTAACGGTAAAACGTCCGGTCGCGGTCACAAAGGTCAAAACGCCGCTCCGGCGGCGGTGTCCGTCCAGGCTTCGAAGGCGGTCAAAACCCGTTGTATCGTCGCTTACCGAAACGCGGATTTAATAACCCGTTCCGCAAAGAGTATGCGATTGTGAACATCGATCAACTGAATAACTTCGCTGCAGGGACAGAAGTAACTCCTGAACTGTTGATGGAGCAAGGGATTGTTAAGAACCCACAAAGCGGCATCAAAATTTTGGGTAATGGCGAAATCACTGTTCAGCTTTCGGTAAAAGCAAGCAAGTTCTCTCAATCTGCGGTAGAGAAAATCCAGGCTGCCGGCGGTAAAACCGAGGTGATCTAATTGTTCAAGACCGTGTCCAATATTTGGAAAGTGAAGATCTTCGCAAGCGGATTCTGTTCACTCTTGTTCATCTTGCTTGTCTATCGGATCGGTTCATTTATTCCGGTTCCTGGTGTCAATAAGGATGTATTTACACAAGTAGATCAGTCCGGATCTGATTTGTTCGGTCTACTTAACACATTCTCCGGTGGAGCATTGTTCCAGTTCTCGATTTTCGCGATCGGGATCATGCCTTACATTACGGCATCTATCATCGTTCAGCTGCTGTCGATGGATGTTATTCCTAAATTTGCTGAATGGGCAAAAGAAGGCGAAAATGGCAAACGTAAACTTGCACAAATTACACGTTATGGTACAGTTATTCTTGGCTTAGTTCAAGGTTTCGGTACTGCGATCGGTTTTAACAGGTCCTATCAGTACGATATGATTCCTGGTGCAACATTTACGGACTATCTCATGATTGCGATTATCCTGACGGCAGGTACTGCCTTCCTGATGTGGCTCGGTGAGCAAATCACGGAGAAGGGTATCGGAAACGGAATTTCCGTTCTAATCTTTGCCGGTATCGTTGCTGCTATTCCAAAACACATTCGCTCCATCTATCAAACCGAATTTGTTGATGCGGGAGATGCAACATTCCTTAACATCATTAAGGTAATCGTTATACTGATTGTTATCGTTGCGATTATCGTTGGCGTAATATTTGTTCAACAAGGTATTCGCAAAATTCCGGTACAATATGCAAAACGTGTTGTAGGACGGAAAATGTATGGCGGTCAATCGACTCATATTCCGCTGAAAGTAAACGGAGCAGGTGTTATCCCGGTCATCTTCGCGGTCTCGCTATTGATGTTCCCGATTACAATCGCGCAATTCTGGTCGACTCACAGCTGGGCGACATGGGTTCAAAATCATATGTACTATGACAAGCCGCTTGGCATGACATTGTATGTATTGCTGATTATCGCTTTCACATTCTTCTACACTTTTGTGCAAATTAATCCGGTGCAGATGGCTGATCAAATGAAGAAAAACGGAGGTTACATTCCGGGCATTCGTCCTGGTAAACCAACGTCTTCCTACATCACGCGCGTCATGTCGAGGATTACGCTCAGCGGTGCGATCTTCTTGTCGGTTATCTCGATCCTGCCAGTATTGTTCGGCACGCTCGCAGATTTACCTCGTGACGTTAAGCTTGGTGGTACCTCTTTGTTAATCGTTATCGGGGTTGCACTTGATACGATGAAGCAAATCGAAAGCCAACTGATCAAGCGCCACTACAAAGGGTTTATCAATAAATAATGATAGGTTCGCAAGCGGGCTTCCGCGCATCTTACCATGTGACGGATCCCGGCCGAGCCTATTGTGCTTAAAGCGAGGAACACGCTAATGAATATTTTATTCATGGGTCCTCCAGGAGCTGGTAAAGGAACGCAAGCCGAGCGTATTGTGGAAACTTTCGGGATTCCGCATATTTCTACTGGCGATGCATTCCGCTTGGCGATGAAGCAAGGTACGCCGCTGGGTCAGAAAGCTAAGGAATTCGTTGATCAAGGTCTTCTAGTCCCGGATGAAATTACGAACGGTATCGTTCGTGAGCGTCTGCAGCTTGAGGATTGCGAAAAAGGCTTCCTGCTTGATGGATTTCCACGCACGCTTCAACAAGCCGAAGCACTGGATGGAATGCTTATTGAGATGGGACGCAGCATTGATCATGTTGTCAACTTAAAGGTAGACCGGGGTTTGCTGCTTGCGCGTCTGACCGGTCGCCGCATTTGCAAAGCTTGCGGTGCAACATATCATGTTATGTTTAACCCGCCTAAGCAATTAGACGTATGTGATAAATGCGGCGGAGAGCTGTATCAGCGGTCAGACGATACGGAAGCTAAAGTTGGTACTCGTCTTGATGAATACATCTCTAAGACAGCTCCACTGCTCGATTACTATACGAGCAAAGGATTCTTAGAGAAGTAGACGGTGAGAAGGAAATCGACGAAGTTACCGCGGACATTGTTAACTGCTTGAGAGGTCAAGCCGAATGATCATATGCAAATCCGAAGCGGAATTGCGATATATGAGAGAAGCTGGCCGCATCGTTGCGGAAACGCATCGATTGTTGAAAGAAGCGATCCGTTCAGGCATAACTACACATGAACTCGATGGGATCGCTGAATCGTACATTCGCAGTCAGGGCGCAACACCTTCTTTTAAAGGCTATAATGATTTCCCTGCCAGCATTTGTGCTTCTGTAAACGATGAGCTGGTACACGGCATTCCGGGAACACGAATTCTGAATGATGGCGACATCATCAGCATTGATATTGGTGCGCAGTACGAAGGATATCATGGCGACTCCGCTTGGACCTACGGTGTTGGTGCATATCAGTGAAGAGACGAAACGATTGCTTGAAGTATCGGAAAAGTCGCTTTATGCAGGACTCGATCTAGTGAAACCGGATGTTCGTCTGTTCACCATCTCGCATGCCATTCAGACAAGTGATTGAAGCAGCTGGCTTCTCCGTTGTTCGAGAGTTTGTAGGGCATGGCATTGGAGCTAATCTCCATGAAGAACCGCAAATTCCGAATTACGGCTTACCTGACCGCGGACCGCGTCTTAAACCGGGTATGGTACTGGCGATTGAGCCGATGGTTAATATCGGTGAACGGTACGTACGTACGCTGGAGGATAATTGGACAGTTGTTACCGAAGACGGCTCATGGTGCGCTCATTTCGAGCATACTGTTGCAGTCACGGAGGATGGCTGTGAAATTTTAACCCTATCAGGGAGCAGGCAGGTTGAGCGCATTGGAATACATGCCAGAAATCGGTCGTGTCGTTAAAGTGTTGCGAGGTAAAGATGAAGGCTCATATGCTGTGATCATCGGCACTGTCGATGAACGATTCGTCCTAATCGCAGATGGAGACAAACGACGCTTTGATCAGCCGAAGAAGAAGAACGTTCTGCATCTTCAGTTGCAACCGGTCGTCAGTCATGAAGTGACGGATAGCATGCGGGAAACCGGGCGTGTAACAAACGCGAAGCTACGTTTTGTGATTCAGAAGGCAGTGCAAGGAAAGGAGAATGACTTTGGCTAAAGAAGACGTCATTGAGGTCGAAGGTACGGTATTGAACCGCTACCCAACGCTATGTTCAAGGTGGAACTTGAAAACGGACACCAAATTCTCGCCCATGTATCCGGCAAACTCAGAATGCATTTTATTCGGATTCTGACTGGAGACAAAGTTGTCATTCAGTTATCACCTTATGATTTGTCTAGAGGACGCATTACCTATCGGAAGTAGGCTGGTAAACCAGCACTGCTTACGAGAGAATTCGGGAGGTAATCACAATGAAGGTTAGACCTTCGGTCAAACCGATTTGCGAAAAATGCAAAGTCATTCGTCGCAAAGGCAACGTTATGGTGATTTGTGAAAATCCGAAACACAAACAAAAACAAGGATAAAGGAGGGGTAACCATACATGGCACGTATTGCTGGTGTAGACTTACCGCGTGACAAACGCGTTGTCATCGCCTTGACGTACATTTTCGGAATTGGCAAAACTACTTCCAATAAAATTCTAACTGAAGCCGGCATCAATCCGAAGCAACTCGCGTTCGTGATCTGACAGAAGACGAAGTCAGCAAACTACGCGAAACGATCGATAAAACGACTAAAGTTGAAGGCGATCTTGCGTCGCGAAATTTCGCTTAACATTAAACGTCTGATCGAAATCGGCTGCTATCGTGGTGTTCGTCACCGTCGTGGTCTTGCCGGTTCGTGGTCAACGGACGAAAACAAATGCTCGTACACGTAAAGGTCCTCGTCGGACTGTAGCGAACAAGAAAAAATAATAAGGGGGGATAACCGAAATGGCTAAACCTAAAAAAGTCGTTCGTACAAAACGTCGCGACCGTAAAAATATCGAATCTGGCGTAGCGCATATTCGCTCGACATTCAATAACACGATCGTAACGATTACGGATCCGCACGGTAACGCGATTTCCTGGGCAAGCTCGGGTAACCTCGGTTTCAAAGGTTCCCGTAAGAGCACGCCTTTCGCAGCTCAAATGGCTGCTGAATCCGCAGCTAAAGCAGCTATGGAACACGGCATGAAAGCTGTTGAAGTTATGGTTAAAGGTCCAGGCGCAGGCCGCGAAGCAGCGATTCGTTCGTTGCAAGCAGCAGGTCTTGAAGTTAACCTCATTAAAGACGTAACGCCAGTTCCGCATAACGGATGCCGTCCGCCGAAACGTCGTCGCGTATAGTCAATCTGCATGTGGTATCAAATATCGACAACTTGTGAATAATGGTTGTGAAGGTTTGGCATACTACATGATTAGACTTCAAATGCGATAATGGTAACGGAGCGACGTTTTGAAGGAGGGTATAATTAGTGATTGAAATCGAAAAGCCGAAAATCGAGACCGTTGAGCTGAATGATGATGGCACATACGGACGTTTCGTAGTCGAACCGCTAGAACGCGGATATGGCACGACGCTTGGGAACTCGCTTCGCCGAATCCTATTGTCGTCGCTGCCAGGGGCAGCAGTGACCTCGGTTCAAATCGATGGTGTGCTTCATGAGTTCTCAACGGTTCCAGGAGTGATGGAAGACGTTACGGAAATCATCCTGAACCTGAAAGGCCTCTCGCTGAAAATCCATTCCGACGAAGAGAAGGTATTGGAAATCGACGCGGAAGGCGATGGAAACGTTACGGCTGGCGATATTCGCGCAGACAGCGATGTCGAGATTTTAAGCCCTGATCTTCATATCGCAACGCTGGCATCCGGTGCACGTCTCCACATGCGGATATTTGCTAACCGTGGGCGCGGTTATGTCCAAGCGGACCGTAACAAGCGGGATGATCAGCCAATTGGTGTTATTCCTGTCGATTCGATCTACACGCCGATTACCCGCGTTAACTACAGTGTAGAAAATACTCGTGTCGGTCAAGTAACTAACTACGACAAGCTGACTCTGGAAGTATGGACCGATGGAAGTATTCGACCGGAAGAGGCTGTTAGTCTCGGAGCCAAAATTCTAACTGAGCATTTGGACCTGTTCGTCGGCTTGACGGATGAAGCGAAAGATGCTGAAATTATGGTTGAAAAAGAAGAAGACAAGAAAGAAAAAGTACTCGAGATGACGATCGAGGAACTGGATCTTTCCGTACGTTCGTACAATTGTCTTAAACGTGCAGGTATCAATACCGTTCAAGAGCTGATCACGAAAACCGAAGAAGACATGATGAAAGTCCGTAATCTTGGACGTAAGTCTTTAGAGGAAGTACAAGAGAAGCTTGAAGAACTTGGTCTTGGCCTCCGCATGGAAGAATAGAGAGCAGAGCAAATTAACGTTTGCGTTTGCTTACTAAGCGTTAAGGAGGGGAAATTTCACGATGGCATATTCAAAATTGAGCCGTGACGCTAGCTCCCGGAAAGCACTTTTCCGCGACCTCGTTACTGACTTGTTCCTGTATGAGCGCATTCAAACGACTGAAGCGAAAGCGAAAGAACTTCGTCCAATCGCTGAGAAGTTGATCACACTTGCAAAACGTGGCGATCTTCATGCTCGTCGTCAAGTAGCTGCTTTCGTTCGCCGCGAGTCTCTTGTAGCAGGCGAGCAAGATGCAATTCAAAAATTGTTCTCCGATCTGGCTACCTCGTTACTCGGAACGTCCGGGCGGATACACGCGTATTTTGAAACTAGGACCTCGTCGCGGAGACGCGGCACCTATGGTTTACTTGGAACTGGTTGATCGCGCGTAACAAACGAAAGGGTGGACCTTGCGGCCACCTTTTTTTGTTGCCCGGATACATGGTGTGGTGGGAGTACACCATGGCTGGACCTTCTAGTTAGCTGTATCTCGCTACTGTTTTATGATGGGTGTAATTTATCCATCCATTAAGCTTATGACGACTCTGAACGTACAGAGGAGGTGTAGGATGAGGAATATAAGAATGGTCGTTAGTTATGACGGCACGAAATACTATGGCTTTCAGACACAGCCGATTGGTAATACCATTCAGGACATTATTGAACATGGACTTAACGTGCTTACTGGTGAAGTGATTAGTATAACCGCATCGGGGAGAACGGATGCTGGCGTCCATGCTCGAGGGCAAATATTTAATTTCAATACATTATCGCCGATACCGATTGAGCGTTGGGCATTAGCACTTAATTCCAGACTGCCTAAAGACATAGTCGATATTGAGAGCAGATGAAGTTCCGCTTAATTTTCATTCAAGTCACTTTGCAAAGCGAAAAACATATCGGTATTCCATCGATACGAACAAGTTTGCGGATGTATTTGAAAGGAACTATCGATTTCATTATCCTATGCCGCTTCTTGTACCAGAGATGAGAGAAGCGCTGGCTAAAATCGTTGGGGAGCATGATTTTACATCCTTTGCATCTCAAGCGGTCGACGAAGCCGACACATGTCCGTACGATTCATGATGCTCGGCTCGAGCAGAGTGAAGGAAAAATCGATATCTTTCGTAACCGGGAATGGTTTTCTCTATAATATGGTTCGTATTATTGTAGGTACGTTGTTATGGGTAGGAGAAGGTAAACTCACGGTGCACGGATTTTGAGCGTATTTTGCAAGCGCGGGATCGCTCTGCGGCTGGCCCGACGGCTATGTCTCACGGGCTCATTCTATGGGAAGTGGAATATGATCAATAGCTGATAACTATCAGTTGTATCTTTGAAAATAGCCTAAACAAATGACTTGCACTTATGAACTGTATATAGTAGAATATAACTTGTGCTTTCTTAGTGGCTCTCCCACAGCCCCGACTGAGAATGGCCATTCCAATTACAACTAATGAAATTGCAATCGAACCGTTACAACGGTTAACGTATCTTCATACATGAGAACGATTGTTTAATGAACAAAGGAGGATCATCCATGCGCATTACCTATATGGCAAAGCCAAATGAAGTTGAACGCAAATGGTACGTCATTGATGCAGAAGGCAAAACGCTCGGTCGTCTAGCGAGCGAAGCGGCAAGCCTCATCCGCGGTAAACATAAACCACAATTTACTCCGCATGTTGATACTGGTGATTTCGTAGTTATCATCAATGCTGAGAAAATTTACTTGACGGGTAAGAAAGCTGCAAAACAAAATGTACTACCGTCACTCCATGTACCCAGGTGGTTTGAAAGTCACTTCTGCTCAAGACATGATCAAAAACAAACCAGAGCAAGTTCTTGGAGCAAGCGATTCACGGCATGTTGCCAAAAAATCGTTTGGGCGACAAGATGAAGCTTAAGCTGAAAGTTTATGCAGGACCAGAACATCCACATCAAGCACAAAATCCAGAAGTTTACGAACTTCGCGGATAATATAGAGGGAGGACAGTTTCATGGCTCAAGTTCAATACTATGGAACGGGTCGTCGTAAACACTCTGTTGCACGTGTACGTCTCGTGCCGGGTGAAGGACGAATCATTATTAACAAACGCGACATTAACGAATACTTCGGTCTTGAAACGTTGAAACTGATCGTTAAACAACCACTTGAACTCTTACAGAAACTACTAGGCAAATACGATATTCTCGTAATTGCACATGGTGGCGGTATCTCCGGTCAAGCTGGCGCAATCCGTCACGGTATTTCTCGTGCTCTGCTTAAAGCAGATCCTGAATTCCGTCCGGCTTTGAAACGTGCAGGCTTCCTGACACGTGACCCACGTATGAAAGAACGTAAAAAATACGGTCTTAAAGCTGCACGTCGTGCACCACAATTCTCGAAACGTTAATATCGTTTCTCGACCAAATGCCTCCTCTGCTCAGACAGAGGAGGCATTTTTTTGTTATTATTGGAGCATTTAGTGCATTGATGAATTAGGTGATCTTATTAACGTATAATTTAATGTAGATCAATTTACTAGGTATTTAAATGGAACGGAGGGAACTAATCATGAATCTTTTTGAAAAAGAAGCACTTGTTAACGCAAAAAGCAGTAGAGCTTGAAAACGCATCGCCAGAGGCGATTATTGCAATATGCAGTTGAAACATTCCCTAATATTACTTTTGCATGCAGTTTTGGTGCAGAAGATGTTGTACTTGTCGATATGCTGCAAAAAATCAGCCCGAAGACGGATATTTTCTATTTGGATACGGATTTTCATTTTAAGGAAACTTATGAAACCCGTGATAAAATGGCAAGAAATTTATGGGCTGAAGTTTGTTCAAGTTAAACCGAAGCATTACACCGGAAGAACAAGCTGCTCAATTCGGAGATGAGCTTTGGAAAAGCGATGCTAACGCAATGCTGCGGAATCCGCAAAGTGAATCCACTAACGCAAATTTTGTCTAAATATGAAGCATGGATTACAGGTATTCGCCGCGATCAAGCCCCAACACGTGCAAATTCGAAAAAGATCGAATATGATACGAAATTCGGACTTGATTAAATTTAATCCAATTGCTGATTGGACATCGGAAGATGTTTGGAATTATATTCGTACGAATAATGTGTATTACAATCCTCTTCATGATCAAAATTATCCAAGCATTGGATGCGAACAATGCACACGCCAGGTTATGCCAGGCGAAGATCCGCGTGCAGGACGTTGGGCCGGTCAAGATAAAACAGAATGCGGATTGCATAAATAATGATATAACGAAATGTAGGAGGCACTTGCATAATATGAGCAGCATTAAGCCGCATGGCGGCGTACTCATCAACCGAGTCGCAACTGAAGCTGAGCGCGAGGCGTTGCTTGCAGAAGCAGCAGCTTTGCAATCGATCATCGTGAATACTTGGACAATTTCAGATTTGGATTTGATCGGCGTTGGCGCATTTTCACCACTTACAGGATTTATGAATGAAGCGGATTATCGCTCAGTAGTAGAGACGTATGCGTCTTGCAAATGGAACTGTATGGAGTATTCCCGATTACACTCGCAGTTGAAGAAGCTCAAGCGTCTGAACTTACCGTTGGTCAACAAGCTTCACTTGTCGGCGAAGATGGCGTGATCTATGCTATGATCGATATCGAAAGTATTTATAGCGTTGATCAGAAGCATGAAGCGGTAAACGTTTTCAAAACCGATGATGTCGAGCATCCGGGTGTTGCGAAAGCTTTATCGGTCGTCCATCGACCTATGTTGGCGGATCCGATCAACGTATTGAATCGTCCAGTGCCAGAGAAATTCAATGAATTTTATTTTGACCCATCGTGAAACGCGCGGCATTTTCGCGGAAAAGGGCTGGAAAACAATCGTTGGCTTCCAAACCCGTAATCCCGTTCATCGTGCGCATGAGTATATTCAAAAATGCGCGATGGAAATTGTAGATGCGCTATTCCTAAATCCACTTGTCGGTGAAACGAAATCCGACGATGTTCCGGCTGATCGTTCGGATGAAGAGCTATATTGCGCTGCTCGAAAATTATTATCCGCAGGATCGTGCATTCCTTGGTGTATTCCCGGCAGCTATGCGTTATGCTGGACCGCGTGAAGCGATTTTCCATGCCATGGTTCGCAAAAATTACGGCTGCACCCATTTTATTGTTGGACGTGATCATGCTGGTGTAGGCGATTATTATGGAACATATGAAGCGCAGGAACTGCTTCGTACGTTTACAGGTGAAGAGCTTGGCATAACACCGCTGTTCTTCGAACATAGCTTCTTCTGCACCAAATGCGGCAATATGGCATCAAGTAAAACTTGCCCGCATGACAAAGAGAATCATTTGACGCTTTGTCGGGTACGAAAGTTCGCGCATTGCTTCGTGATGGCGTATGCCCGCCACCAGAATTCTCCCGTCCGGAAGTGGCGAAGATTCTGATCGAAGGTATGGCTGAACAACCCGTTAACTAATTGTATCGCCATTAGGCGTTGTCCGCATAACAGACCATCTCGTCCCATAAGATGATAAAGAGCGAAGGCACGGTTTAGCCTACGCATAATCATCGCTTTGGGATTGGGGTGGTTTTTTGTATGCGTAAAGTTCGAAAACGATTCATTATATGGATCACATTATCGTGGAGCGATCCGTATCGGGCTTGGAATGACAGTTATTCTTTTGACAGTATTATTATTTACGCAAGAAGTCCCAGCTTCACGTACGTGGACTTACTGGACCTTGCCTTTATCCGGGAAGGTCATAGCGATTGATGCCGGGCATGGAGGTGTAGATGGGGGTGCTGTTAGCAAGCAGGGGGCAGTCGAGAAAGACCTCAATCTAGCTATTGCATTGCAGCTTCGTGATTATTTACAACAGGTCAGGTGCGTTAGTCGTTATGACACGAGAAGGTGACTATGATTTGGCAGACGAAGGAACATCGAAGATAAGCAAACGTAAGACAGAGGATTTGGTTAAACGGGCGCAATTTGTGAAGGATAAAAAAGCTCGATTTATTTATCAGCATTCACATGAACAGCATACCATCACCGAAATGGTCCGGAGCTCAAACTTTTTTTTATCCAAACAATCCGGACAACTCGGTTTTGGCTTCTCTTATCCAAGATGAGATTAAGCGCAACTTAGAAAACACCCAGCGCGCAGCTGCGACCGTTAATACAATTTATCTGCTCAAAGCCATTGAGAATATCCCGGGTGCGCTTATTGAAGTCGGTTTCTTATCTAATCCTGGAGAAGCGAGCCGACTTATGGATGCAAATTATCAAAAAAAGGTAGCCGCTTCGATCTACCAGGGAGTACTGCGGTATACGGCTGGAGAGAAGTGGGGTGCGGTTAATACGAAAGGAAATGATAAGTAGTATTAAAAGCTAGTTTATGCAAAGCGCGCTTTGCCGCTTGGAAGAGGTTCAGCGTATTGTTATAATGGACCTAGTACATACGCATGTGGTAGAAGCTTGCGGATACCTTTGTAGAGGAGTCGGACTATTATGTTGTCCCGAGAAGAAATACAACAGGCCGCTGACTCAGTGGCGGTGCAATATAGTAAAGAGCAAGCAATAGCGATTCGCGATATTGTAGTTAAAGATCGCAGCGTATCGCTTACGATCGTAGGGGTTAAGGAAGGGGCGCTGCCGGCGCTTGAGGCAGCGCTGCGGCAGCGGCTTGCCGAAGCAGGGGCCGAAACCGTACACTTCCGGTTCCGGGCTGGCGAGGCAGCGCCTATAGGCGCTGCGAATAGCGCCCAAGGTGCAAGCGGACCTGCGGCGCAAACAGCACTCGGCAGGCCCAGGCAAAGGCCCCATACGCGGTCACGGGGCCGGCCTTGAGGCGAATCCGCTGCTGCGGGCAGGAAGTGCTGTACATTTCATCGCAGTCGCCAGCGGCAAAGGCGGCGTCGGCAAGTCGACAGTGACCGTGAATCTTGCGGTCGCCTTAGCTCGTAAGGGCAAGCGTGTGGGAATCATTGACGCTGATATTTATGGCTTTAGCGTACCTGACATGATGGGGATCGAGGAGCGCCCTGAAATTATTAATGACCGAGTTATTCCAATTGAAAAATTTGGCGTGCGTGTCATGTCGATGGGTTTCTTCGTTGAGGATAATGCTCCTATTGTTTGGCGAGGGCCAATGCTTGGCAAAATGCTTCGAAATTTCTTTGCTGAAATTGAATGGGGAGAGCTTGATTACCTGCTTCTTGACTTACCGCCGGGAACCGGCGATGTCGCACTAGACGTTCATCAGTTAATTCCTCAAAGTAAAGAAATTATCGTAACAACTCCACATGCTACTGCAGCATTCGTGGCAGCACGAGCAGGTGCAATGGCGATTAAGACTGAGCATGAAATAATCGGAATCGTTGAGAATATGTCCTACTTTGTTAGTAAGAGCGGTGAGATTGAATATATTTTTGGCCGCGGAGGCGGAGCTCGCTTAGCGGAATCACTTAACTCAGAGCTTTTGGCACAAATCCCGCTTGGTGCGCCGGATAATTTAGCGACAGAGTCAGATTTTGCCCCGTCCGTGTACAAAGCGGATACCGAAACCGGCCGAATTTATCTAGATATTGCTGAGCGTGTAATTGCCAAATGTGAGTAACCATCCCTAAGGCTTTATGATGAAAGAAAGAAAAACCCGCTTAAGCGAGTAGAAGCAGTCGGTGAGTGCAGCATACACAGCTCTTTGCTCTGTATGCTTAACTATACTGATGCTTCTACTGCAAAGCGGGTTATTTATTTAATGTTAGCTGCCACCGCCGCCACCACCGCCACCGCCGCCGCCGCCTTTAGGCTTTGTTACCTTTTCATCAGGCTTCGGTTTCAATTCCTCTTTACCGCCTTTTTCATTAGATCTAGAAGTTCTAAACGTACCAGGGGGCTCTGCATGGATTCCTGCATAATTGTAGATACCTGCTTACGGTATTGCGTGCTTTGCAGCACATCAAGAATCATTTTATCAATTTCCGGATTCTTCATAACTTGAATGAGGTCTTTCTGGTAAGTGGGATCCTTTAGAAGATCCTTATGAATTTGTTTGTTTTGTTTATTTACCGCCTTAGCAAATTCTCCAGCAAAACGCGGATCTGTCATCAATTTCTGAATCACCTTGTCATATTCGGGAGAAACGAGTGTCTCTTTGACAGCTATGCGTACTTGTTCTTGATCCTGAACGGACAAAAGCTTAGAACTAAAACCAGTATTTCCTGTTGATTTAGTGGCTGATTCCTGTAAAGCTTTTTGTGCATCTTCTGTTTTGAGTATGTCAATTACCATCGATTTGATGTCCTTATAACTGACCGCTTCGCTAGCACCCGATGCTGGTTCAGACCCGCAGCTTGAAAGTACGGACACCATTAACACGAAACTGCCCAGCCATGCGCACCGTTTGAGCATGATTGACGCGTCTCCCTTCTGTATTTACAACGTACTTCATACCGTAGTATGCGACATTGTTCATCGTATTATCATGGAAACCGCGTAGCTTTTTGTAGTGAACGTGGTAAAATAAAGGATGAAAATCAAACGATTTCTGTTTACAACAGGACTCTGCCCTTCCGGACTTAATCGGTACTGCAGGAAAAGCCTGTTATTAAATTTATCAGCAGCTTACGAAGCAAATTTTTGCTTTACAACGATCTTAGGCGATCTGCGAAAGCGGAGATCGCAATAACCTTTAGGAGTGGACCGATTGAATTTACGAAAATGGTTTTTCTTATTTTGGAGTACAATGGCAGTTGGCGGTGTAACAACGACTATTGTTGGGAGCATTATGCAATGGACGGATCAATCCTTTGGATTTATGGGACTGCAGGCTGCAGGGTTTAATGCGCTAATGATGGCGCTTGTAGGTTTGCTTTTCGGTGCTTTTAGCCAAATGGGATTTTTCGCATACTTAACCCTGAATTATATCGCACTCAGTGTTTTCCGTAAAAGCTACCTTTGGAATGCGCTGCAAGCATACACAACTATATTTCTACTTGGTGGCATAGGATATTTGCTTTACCAAGACCGTGAACGGCTGAACAACTGGGTGTTCTGGGCACTGCCGCTCGGATTAGCACTAGGAGCTTGGCTTGTTGCCTACCTCAAAGTCAAACAAACGAACAATAATGCCTTTATCCCCACGTTGTTTTTGCAGGTAGTTGTAACCGTGCTGGAATCATGGCCAAGCCTTCAGGGAGAAGAAGCGAATGCAACAGCAATCGTATTTATGGTGATTCCAATGTTCATTTGTAATGCATACCAAATTATGTGGCTTCACAGACTAGTCCGAAAACCGCAAACAACCGGCTCCGCATCTAATGCGAAGCCGGCTCTATAGAAGAGATATCATTGTTAAAATCCAGCAAAAGCATCTAGCTGCTCTGTCATTGTCGTCTTGTCCTGCACCGCTTTTCCCTCAAGCTCTGTCTGTGCAATAAGACTGGAGACGGTAACAAATTCATAACCTTTTGCCCGCAGCTGGGAAATGATGACCGGAAGCGCTTCATGCGTCTGTTTAACCGAGTCACTGGCGTGCATGAGTATAATATCTCCAGGGTGTGCTTTGCTAACAACACGATTAACGATTTTTTCCGTTCCGATATTCATCCAATCAAGCGAATCCGTATCCCACTGGATGACCTTCACCTTCATTTGGTCTGCGATTCGCAGTACACGTTTGTCAAAATCACCGTTTGGCAAGCGAATTAAAGTGGGTGTCTTTCCAGTAACCTGAGTCAGAATAGACTGTGCAGTCTGGATCTGTGTACGAATCTCATCATCAGTGTAGGTACTATAATTGTCGTGCTTATGACCATGACTGCCGATTTCATAACCTGCATCCATGATTTTCTTAACGATTTCTGGGTGTGACTGACTCCAAGGGGAAGATAAGAAGAAGGTAGCATTTTTAACATTGTTCTGCTTTAGCACATCTAGAATGGGTTCGGTCCGTTTATCTCCCCAGCTGATGTCAAATGTCAAGGCAAGGACCTTCTTATCGGTTGGAACGCTGTAAATGGCAGCAGCTTGATCCGGGGCAAACACCGTAATATTGTCCTTCTCTGCATAAATAACACCGACCGCAAACAAGATGCCGACACTAACTAGAAAATAGCGCTTCAGCTTCCGTCCATTCATCACATAAAACATATTCATACGATAGGATCTCCTTTCCGCTTAGGGCTTGTTCTAGTACAATCTATGCTCGTACCAACAACTTATTCGTACATTTGTAAAATCCAAACAATAAGAGGTGTTATCATTTTGTTTGCACCACGCCAAATAATTGCTCATCTTAAGGAAATGCGCCACTACATAGCCTTTGGCTTTGTTATTTTGCTCGCCGGAATGGTGGTAGGAGCGACGAACCCGGCATTAGACGCTTTTATAAAAGGACAGATGTCAGGCATTCAAAAAATGGCGCAGTCCATTCAAGCAAGTAATAATCCTACATTGTTGTTCATCCTCTTTATTTTCTTTAATAACGCCCTTAAATCTATACTCGTTATGTATTTAGGGATGCTGTTTGGCATAGTGCCTATCGTTTTCTTGGCTATTAATGG
>CAWCBD010000025.1:0-125000 GCA_963793665.1 uncultured Paenibacillaceae bacterium | reverse complement strand
ATCACTCATGTTCAGTTTTGAAAGAGCAAGTCTCTTTCGACGATAGATCCGTTTGGTGGCGATGGCGGAGGGGAACCACACGTTCCCATCCCGAACACGACCGTTAAGCCCTCCAGCGCCGATGGTACTTGGACCGCAGGGTCCTGGGAGAGTAGGACGTTGCCAAGCGGGTTTATTTTTGATACCATGTTATGTAATGGCCTTTAGCTCAGCTGGTTAGAGCGCACCCCTGATAAGGGTGAGGTCGGTGGTTCGAGTCCACTAAGGCCAACCATATTCTTATAACCCTTATGGGGCCATAGCTCAGCTGGGAGAGCGCCTGCCTTGCAAGCAGGAGGTCAGCGGTTCGATCCCGCTTGGCTCCACCAACAATGTATTATTGCTGCCAAGTATCAACTTGATATTGATGTTGAATATAACAAGCATTGCACCTTGAAAACTGGATAGCGAAATTTGCGATTTAAACTCTTAGCTGAGTTAAACTTGCAACAAGTGTTAATTTGCTGGTCTTGTACATGACTTTGTTATGAGCAACTTCAAACGATGCAGTCTTGCAGCGTAGGTTTTCGTATTCGAGCGACTTTGGTACGAAGTAACACGAGAGCACGAATCGCGAAAACCGGAGCATTTGGTTAAGCTAATAAGAGCGCACGGAGGATGCCTAGGCGCTAGGAGCCGATGAAGGACGTGGCGAACAACGAAATGCCTCGGGGAGCCGTAAGCAGGCTTTGATCCGGGGATGTCCGAATGGGGAAACCCAGCTGCGGTAATGCGCAGTTACCTACTACTGAATACATAGGTAGTATGGAGGCATACCAGGGGAACTGAAACATCTAAGTACCCTGAGGAAGAGAAAACAAT
The DNA here is from genome assembly GCA_963793665.1 of uncultured Paenibacillaceae bacterium. Lineage (GTDB taxonomy): Bacteria > Bacillota > Bacilli > Paenibacillales > Paenibacillaceae > Paenibacillus_Z. The sequence goes on along the minus strand of CAWCBD010000025.1, from coordinate 124,139 downwards.
AGTGATTCCGTCAGTAGCGGCGAGCGAACGCGGAGTAGCCCAAACCAAGGAGCTTGCTCCTTGGGGTTGTGGGACGTCTCACATGGAGTTACAAAGGTGCCGGTTAGGCGAAGAGGTCTGGAAAGGCCCGCCATAGAAGGTAAAAGCCCTGTAGCCGAAAGTCGACTCTCTCCGAGACGGATCCCGAGTACCGCGGGACACGTGAAACCCCGTGGGAATCCGGCAGGACCATCTGCCAAGGCTAAATACTCCCTAGCGACCGATAGTGAAGCAGTACCGTGAGGGAAAGGTGAAAAGCACCGCGGAAGGGGAGTGAAATAGAACCTGAAACCGTGTGCTTACAAAAAGTCAGAGCCCTATATATGGGTGATGGCGTGCCTTTTGTAGAATGAACCGGCGAGTTACGTTCACGTGCAAGGTTAAGGTGAAGAGCCGGAGCCGCAGCGAAAGCGAGTCTGAATAGGGCGACATAGTACGTGGACGTAGACCCGAAACCGTGTGATCTACCCCTGTCCAGGGTGAAGGTGCGGTAACACGCACTGGAGGCCCGAACCCACGCACGTTGAAAAATGCGGGGATGAGGTGGGGGTAGCGGAGAAATTCCAATCGAACTCGGAGATAGCTGGTTCTCCCCGAAATAGCTTTAGGGCTAGCCTCGGGATTGAGAGTCGTGGAGGTAGAGCACTGATTGGGTGCGGGGCCCGCCAAGGGTTACCAAGTTCAGTCAAACTCCGAATGCCATATACTTATATCCGGGAGTCAGACAGTGAGTGCTAAGATCCATTGTCAAGAGGGAAACAGCCCAGACCATCAGCTAAGGTCCCCAAGTGTGTGTTAAGTGGGAAAGGATGTGGAGTTGCACAGACAACCAGGATGTTGGCTTAGAAGCAGCCACCATTGAAAGAGTGCGTAATAGCTCACTGGTCGAGTGACTCTGCGCCGAAAATGTAACGGGGCTAAACACACCACCGAAGCTATGGCATTGATACCTTATGGTATCAGTGGGTAGGGGAGCGTTGTATACAGGTTGAAGTTAGACCGTAAGGAGTGGTGGACTGTATACAAGTGAGAATGCCGGTATGAGTAACGAAAAGACAAGTGAGAATCTTGTCCGCCGAAAGCCTAAGGGTTCCTGAGGAAGGCTCGTCCGCTCAGGGTAAGTCGGGACCTAAGGCGAGGCCGAAAGGCGTAGTCGAAGGACAACAGGTTGAAATTCCTGTACCACCGTAATCCGTTATGAGCAATGGGGTGACGCAGAAGGGTAGTGACGCGGACTGATGGAATAGTCCGTCCAAGCAGTAAGGCTGGTGTGTAGGCAAATCCGCACACTGTAAGGCTGAGCTGTGATGGGGAGGGAAAATTATAGTACCGAAGGTCATGTTCTCACGCTGCCAAGAAAAGCCTCTAGCCAGGTGAAGGTGCCCGTACCGCAAACCGACACAGGTAGGCGAGAAGAGAATTCTAAGGCGCGCGGAAGAACTCTCGTTAAGGAACTCGGCAAAATGACCCCGTAACTTCGGGAGAAGGGGTGCCCCGGTAGGGTGAATAGCACGAGGGGGCCGCAGTGAAAAGGCCCAAGCGACTGTTTAGCAAAAACACAGGTCTGTGCGAAGCCGTAAGGCGAAGTATACGGGCTGACGCCTGCCCGGTGCTGGAAGGTTAAGGGGAGTGGTTAGGCGCAAGGCGAAGCTATGAACTGAAGCCCCAGTAAACGGCGGCCGTAACTATAACGGTCCTAAGGTAGCGAAATTCCTTGTCAGGTAAATTCTGACCCGCACGAATGGCGTAACGACTTGGGCGCTGTCTCAACGAGAGATCCGGTGAAATTTTAATACCTGTGAAGATGCAGGTTACCCGCGACAAGACGGAAAGACCCCATGGAGCTTTACTGCAGCTTGATATTGGACTTTGGTACGATCTGTACAGGATAGGTGGGAGCCTTGGAAGCCGGAGCGCCAGCTTCGGTGGAGGCGCCGTTGGGATACCACCCTGATCGTATCGGAGTTCTAACCTGGTACCGTGAATCCGGTACAGGGACCGTGTCAGGTGGGCAGTTTGACTGGGGCGGTCGCCTCCTAAAGAGTAACGGAGGCGCCCAAAGGTTCCCTCAGAATGGTTGGAAATCATTCGCAGAGTGCAAAGGCATAAGGGAGCTTGACTGCGAGACCTACAAGTCGAGCAGGGACGAAAGTCGGGCTTAGTGATCCGGTGGTACCGCATGGAAGGGCCATCGCTCAACGGATAAAAGCTACCCTGGGGATAACAGGCTTATCTCCCCCAAGAGTCCACATCGACGGGGAGGTTTGGCACCTCGATGTCGGCTCATCGCATCCTGGGGCTGAAGTAGGTCCCAAGGGTTGGGCTGTTCGCCCATTAAAGCGGTACGCGAGCTGGGTTCAGAACGTCGTGAGACAGTTCGGTCCCTATCTGTCGTGGGCGTAGGAAATTTGAGAGGAGCTGTCCTTAGTACGAGAGGACCGGGATGGACGTACCGCTGGTGTACCAGTTGTTCCGCCAGGAGCATCGCTGGGTAGCTAAGTACGGACGGGATAAGCGCTGAAAGCATCTAAGCGTGAAGCCCCCCTCAAGATGAGATTTCCCAATTCGTAAGACCCCTGGAAGACGACCAGGTTGATAGGTTCGAGGTGGAAGTGCAGCAATGCATGGAGCTGACGAATACTAATCGGTCGAGGGCTTATCCTACGCATCTCATCCAAGGATGAGTGCAAGGCTTCGGAACCTGCGTTAAACCGTTTACTCAGCTAATGAAATAATCGCAAAAGTTCGTATCCAGTTTTCAGGGTGTAATCACCCGAAGTTTTTTCGTTCCCTGATAGCTCAGTTGGTAGAGCACTCGACTGTTAATCGAGTTGTCACAGGTTCGAGTCCTGTTCGGGGAGCCATTTTGCTCTCATAGCTCAGTCGGTAGAGTGCATCCATGGTAAGGATGAGGTCACCGGTTCGATTCCGGTTGAGAGCTCCAGTATTTTTACATATTTGAGGCCCGTTGGTCAAGTGGTTAAGACACCTCCCTTTCACGGAGGTAACAGGGGTTCGAGTCCCCTACGGGTCACCAACTCTCACTTCGGAGGCTTAGCTCAGCTGGGAGAGCATCTGCCTTACAAGCAGAGGGTCGGCGGTTCGATCCCGTCAGCCTCCACCATTTGTTCAATACTGGGGATTAGCCAAGCGGTAAGGCAACGGACTTTGACTCCGTCATCCCTAGGTTCGAATCCTAGATCCCCAGCCATTTTTAATTTTGAGTCATTAGCTCAGTTGGTAGAGCACTGACTTTTAATCAGGGTGTCGTAGGTTCGAGTCCTTCATGACTCACCATTTTCACCTAATGAAAATGACGTTATTAATGCGCGCGTATGGCGGAATTGGCAGACGCACTAGACTTAGGATCTAGCGGGCAGACCGTGGGGGTTCAAGTCCCTCTACGCGCATCAGATTGGCAAAAGTCCCTTGATCACTCAAGGGATTTTTTGTTTTTCTACTATGCATCTATATTATATGTATATTTGCATTTATATTTATGTGATTAAATATTTGGCTAATCAATTATTCGCCCTCTTAACCAAATACTAACAAGTTTAATTTCTTTGCAACTTGATATCAGGTATAAAGAGAGGCTTCCCAGAAAGATTTGAAAGATCGCTCTTGTGAGTAAGCCTTCACGCGGTCCATGCCAGCTGCTTCGATTCCGATGGCCTCTGTCCAGTAATGGTTGACTTCATGAAGTGATTACGAAGGCTGTACTGCGCGAAGTATATTTAATGGAGGGACGAGCTATGTTATTAATGTTCTAAACTGGAAGGCCGAAGAACGACAATTGACGATGAGAACAAGTGTAAATTGCACTTAGTTGAATAAACTCACTCTTGAAACGTAACATCTGATAGGGCGGATTCTTTACATTCCTTTATGGGGGGATGATTATGAAGAAAAATTATTAACTTTTTCAAAAAAACATTTGCATTATGACTCAGGACGTGATATATTATTTCTTGTCGCTGTTAACAAAACGTTGTTAACATTGTTATGCGGAAGTGGCTCAGCGGTAGAGCATCGCCTTGCCAAGGCGAGGGTCGCGGGTTCGATTCCCGTCTTCCGCTCCATAATTTTTGCGCCCTTAGCTCAGCTGGATAGAGCGTTTGACTACGAATCAAAAGGCCGGGAGTTCGAATCTCTCAGGGCGCGCCATTTTCATTTAGTAGATAATTAACGGGACGTAGCTCAGCTTGGTAGAGCACCTGGTTTGGGACCAGGGGGTCGCATGTTCAAATCGTGTCGTCCCGACCATATCTGCTGCGGGTGTAGTTCAATGGTAGAACTTCAGCCTTCCAAGCTGATAGCGTGGGTTCGATTCCCATCACCCGCTCCATAATTAAATCGATGAAGGCCTTGGACTCCAAGGGCTTTTTTTTATTATCTGTAATTGAAATTCCATTTCTTATAACAAATGAAAACAACTCATGAAAAAGCTTCAACCGCACATCAATTTGTAGTATGATAGTTGGAGTGAAAAATCAAATATTCGAGTAGAAACTGCAGATAAACGTATCACTATGCTTATGATCTGGTTTGCTAAAGCAATCCAAAGACGATGCTTATGATATGTGCTGCTAAGGCAGCCTAATGTGGTTTTACTATGTAAACCTAAGAAAATGCTTACAATATGGTTTGCAGAAGCAAACGCTAAGATGATGCTTACGATGTGGTTTGCTTAAGCAAACCTTGAGGAGGATAAATGATGTCTGAGCAAGCTGGATCTACTTTGGCGGCAAATCGGCCGCAATCGAACAACTTATTAAGGCGTGATGTTCGTTTCCTGGGAAATATTCTTGGAGATGTGCTTGTGCATCAAGGCGGTCATGAGCTTCTTGAGATCGTCGAGAAAATTCGTGAGATGAGCAAGTCGCTGCGTGCGGAGTTTTTGCCTGAGCTTTACGATGAATTTAGAAATGTGATTGATGCGCTGGATCCGGATATCCGTCATCAAGTTATCCGTGCATTTGCAATCTATTTTCAATTGGTTAATATTGCTGAGCAAAATCACCGTATTCGTCGTAAACGTGATTATGAACGCTCAGCAGGGGAAACTGTTCAACCAGGTTCAATCGAAAGTGCAATTCTTGTTCTGAAGGACCAAGGAATTGCTGTAAATGAAGTGAAAGCCATTATTGACGGCATTTCACTGGAGCTTGTCATGACTGCTCACCCTACGGAGGCAACTCGCCGTGCGGTACTTGATATTCATAAACGGATTGCTAATGAGGTTATGGAACTCGATAATCCAAATCTGACTTACCGTGAACGCGAGAAGCAGCGCGAGAAGCTGCTCAATGAAGTGTTTACACTTTGGCAGACGGACGAGCTTCGTGATCGTAAGCCGACCGTTATTGATGAAGTGCGTAATGGTATGTACTATTTTGATGAGACGCTGTTCGACGTACTGCCTAGTGTATATGAAGAACTTGAGCGCAATTTAGACAAGTACTATCCGGGTGAACGCTGGCATGTTCCTGCATATCTTCGTTTCGGTTCATGGATCGGTGGAGACAGAGATGGTAACCCGTCGGTAACGGCAAAAGTAACATGGGAAACATTAACCCTGCAACGGCAGCTCGTACTTCAGAAATATGAGCAATTACTTAATAACCTTATGGACCAACTCAGCTTCAGTACGAATATCATCGAGGTATCGGATGAGCTGATAGCCTCAATGAAACTAGACCGTGAATTAGTTGAGCTTACGTGGCGTCGATATTTGGCGTAATGAGAAGGAACCTTACCGGATCAAGCTTAGCTATATGCTTGAGAAACTCTCTAATACACTTAATGATACGCTTAAAGGCTCACCACAGCGTTATAACAGCGCGGACGAGCTGAAGGAAGATCTGCTTATCATTGATCGCAGTCTGCGTCATCACTTTGCTGATTATGTTGCAGATACGCATATTCGTAAGTTTGTGCGTCAAGTTGAATTGTTCGGATTCCATCTTGCTGCGCTCGATGTTCGTCAGCACAGTAAAGAGCATGAGAACGCGATGACTGAAATTCTCGCTAACATGAACATTGCTCAGGATTACGGCTCTCTGGGTGAAGAAGAGAAGGTTGATCTTCTGCATCGTTTGCTGAATGATCCGCGTCCGCTTACTTCACCGCATTTTGCTTATTCGGAAGGCACTCGTGAATGTTTGGATGTATACCACACGATTTATCGTGCACAACAGGAGTTTGGTGTGAACTGTATTTCCAGTTACCTGATCAGTATGACGCAGGGTGCAAGTGATATGCTTGAGGTTATGGTGTTTGCAAAAGAAGTAGGTTTATTCCGAAAAGAAACAAATGGTAACGTACATTGCACGATGCAGGCTGTTCCACTTTTTGAAACGATTGATGATCTGCATGCGGCTCCTGGTATTATGGAACAACTATTTGCTCTTCCTGTTTACCGTCAATCGGTAGAGGTTATGGGTAATTTGCATGAAATTATGCTTGGCTATTCCGATAGCAATAAAGACGGCGGCGTGGTAACAGCAAACTGGGAGCTGCGTGTTGCCCTTAATGCGATTACTAGCGCAGCCAAGAAGTTCGATGTGAAGCTGAAATTCTTCCATGGCCGTGGCGGTGCGCTTGGCCGCGGTGGAATGCCGCTTAACCGGAGTATACTGGCGCAGCCTCCTCATACAGTAGGCGGAGGAATCAAAATAACGGAGCAAGGCGAGGTTCTTTCCTCTCGTTATTCCATGAAGGGCATCGCTTACCGCAGCTTAGAACAGGCGACATGGGCGCTTGTCACTGCAGCTCGTCTGGCTAAGTACCCGGAACAAGAAGATGGTGCGACAGCGGAGTGGGACGAAATCTCCAAAGGTATATCAGAGACTGCACAGCGCAAATATCAAGATCTTATATTCCGCGATCCGGATTTCATGACGTTCTTCAAAGAATCAACACCTCTTCCTGAGGTTGGCGAGTTGAATATTGGTTCCCGTCCATCGAAACGTAAGGGCAGTGATCGGTTTGAAGATTTGCGTGCGATTCCATGGGTGTTTGCTTGGACGCAAAGCCGCTACTTACTTCCAGCCTGGTATGCAGCCGGGACGGCTCTTCAAGACTATGTAGATAACGGAGACCAGAAGGATCGTCTGGAAACGCTGCGTGTTATGTACGGGCAGTTCCCTTTCTTTACTTCACTCATTGACAATCTACAGATGGCTCTTGCGAAAGCGGATCTGCTTATTGCCAAGGAGTATGCGGGCATGATCTCGGATGCAGCGATCCGAGACCGGATCTTCACACAAATTGAAGAAGAATATAAACGCACTTCGTCGCTAATTCTACAAATTACGGGGCAAGCTGATATCCTGGACAATGTTCCAGTCATTCAGGAATCGATCCGCTTGCGTAACCCATACGTGGATCCGCTAAGTTATATGCAAGTACAGCTGCTGACAGAGCTTCGTGCGCTGCGCGACCGCGGAGAAGCAGACGATCCGGTACTGCTGCGTGAAGTGCTGCTCACAATCAACGGAATTGCAGCAGGACTTCGGAACACGGGCTGATCAGATGATTGGTTTGCGTGTCCAATAGGACACGCAGCATTCATCACAGATGATTGGTTTGCGTGTCCAATAGGACACTCAGCATTCATCACAGATGATTGGTTTGAGTGTCCAATTGGACACGCAGCATTCATCGAGCAACTTATGAATCAATCCAAAATCTATAGGGCTGGACGCCCGGGCGGCATTGTCCGTCCGGGCGTTCGGCTCTTTTTATTTTATCGGACAGGGCAGCGGACTTCTTAAAACGGAGGGAGGCATCAGAGTGATGAAGCGTACGCCCCTGTATTGGATGTCGGTAGTATCCGTACTGCTAGGAGCCGCGAGCTATGGCTTGCTGTCACCTTTCATAAAGAAAGCATACGATGCTGGCTTTACCTTCGAGCAAGTGACCGTACATCAAACTGGAATTGCGATGCTGCTGCTGTGGTTGCTTGCGCTTATGCGCTTTCGACAGTGGAAGAGTCCTTTTCGCAGGGGGTGGATTAAGCTCTGTGTGATCGGAATTGGCGGTCTGGCGCTTACAACGGTATTATATAATCAAGCACTCGAACGTTTGGATGCTTCGCTTGCGATCGTGTTGCTTTTTCAGTTTACATGGATTACCATTTTGCTAGATAGTGTTTCGCGCAGACAATGGCCGAGTAAATTTCGTCTGCTTGCCATCTTCATTGTTATGGTTGGAACACTGCTCGCGGTTGGGATTCTCGAAGAGGGCCTGACGCGGTTTGATACGGTAGGCATTATTCTCGGTTTACTATCTGCTGTAGCTTACAGCTTGTTTATTTGGTGGACAGGGCGGCTTCAAGGGGACCAGGATCCTGTAATTCGTTCGGCTGTCATGTTGACCGCAGGGTTCCTGCTTGTTGTGCTGTTATATGGCTCTAAAGCCGTTTCCAGTGGTTCAGAAGGCACCTTGATTGGATGGGGGCTTTTACTCGGAGTACTTGGACAGGTCATTCCTACGGTATTATTTAATATAGGTGTACCGAGAATCGGCAGCAGCCTGGCGGCGCTGCTTGGATCACTGGAGCTGCCTGTTGCGGCGATAACCGCATGGGTCGTGCTGGGTGAATCGATAAGCTTGTTAAAGTTTGTTGGTATTGTGCTGATCTTATTAGGGATCGGAATAGCCGAGCTGCCTTCGGGACCTAGGTCCGAGCGCTTGGCGAGTCTGGAGGAGAAGCAGTGATTGCTGTTGAAGCACGGTTAGCGCGATTAGCTTTAAAAGGCGATCAGCGGGCTTTTGCCGAGATCGTCGAGCTTTATCAGGACAAGCTGTATCATATGTCTTATCGCATGCTGTACAACCGTCAGGAAGCAGAGGACGTAGTACAGGATACTTTTTTGCGTGTGTATAAAAATCTTATGCGTTACGATGAATCGTTGAAGTTCTCAACCTGGATCTATCGGATCGCCACGAACCTGTGTATTGACCGGCTGCGGAAGCGAAAGCAAGTGTACTCACTGGATGCGGACTCCAATGAGCATGAAGGTTTGGATGGGTACTCGATGATTCCAAGCGATAATCGAACGCCAGAGAGCGAGCTGCTGCTCTCGGATACCCAACGCATCATCCATCAGGCGATTGAAACGCTGCCAGCGAAATATAAGTCGGTGATGGTTCTGCGTTATCTGCAGGATATGTCGCTGCAGGAAATCAGCGATGTGCTTGAAATGCCGGTAACAACCATTAAAACGCGTGTTCATCGTGGTCGTGAGTTTCTTCGTAAGAAGCTTGAGCATAAACTGTAGGGCGGGGCTTAAATGTCGAACTAGCGCTATTTCTTAGGAGAAGTGAAATATTGGGCGCATAAGTTGCACAAATAAGTGAAACATCATCGCTTCCAATACGTAACGTAAACGACAGCGAATATACAGCGAAAGAAAGGAATGGCTGCTATGAATTGCAAAGTCGCTATCGTCTGGATACATGATTATCTAGATGATGAGCTGCCCATTAACGACATGGCTGAATTAAAGGCACATTTGCTTTCCTGCCCGGAATGCCGCGCAAGGTTCGAGCAATTAGAGCGGACCGAAGCACTCGCCCATAATATGATGGATACGCGTGAGGTGATGGATACCAGCCATTCTGTGCAGCTAAGAGCGCGTATTATGAGTGCATTGCCCGCTAAGCGGCGCAGCTCAAGCTTTGCGAGATGGATTCGTAATCATCCGGCCATTACAGTGGCTGCCATATTTGCACTTGTTATGTTCTCGAGCTTTACGGCGATGTGGGAGCAGGATACCGATCTTTCTGTTCGGGGTTCAGATCTTTCCCAGGTTGTTATTGAAGGTGATACGGTTACCGTTCCCGTCGGCGCACATATTAAAGGTGACTTGACGGTATCGAATGGGAAGGCGAATGTACTTGGAGACGTTGAAGGTAATGTGACCGTTATTGAGGGCTCCTTCTACCAGGCCTCTACCGCTCACATATCCGGACAAGTGAAGACGATTGATCAAGCGCTTGACTGGTTCTGGTATAAAGTTACGAATTCCATGAGCAGTTTGGCTTATTAATGAAGCTGCCTCCCTTAATGGGAGGTTTTTTTGTAAAAAAAAAGGATTTGCAGACCCGTTTCTAGAAAAGAATAAGGTTATGAATCCGATATAAGGAATAGAGATACCTGAGCAGCGGGTGTTGGGGGTTGGTGTATGAATTATTTTGCTGATCTGACATGGAAGGAATGGATCAAGGATATGATTGATATTTCCATTGTTAGTTACATTATTTATAAAATGATTTTGCTTGTCCGGGGAACTCGTGCGGTTCAGCTGCTAAAGGGTATCTTCGTTTTAGTCGGGACATGGGCCATTAGCACCTGGTTTAATTTGTATACACTCAAATGGCTGATGAATCAGATGTTCACTTTCGGCGTAGTTACCATTCTGATTATTTTCCAGCCTGAGCTTCGCCGAGCTTTGGAGCAGCTTGGACGCGGCAAGCTGTTCAGCCGATCATCCGTGGTGGAGCGGGATATTAATGAGCGCATCAATGAAATTATTAAGTCGATTAATTATATGGCCAAACGAAAAATCGGAGCTCTGATTGTGTTTGAGCGGAGCACGGGGTTGAGTGACTACATAGAGTCAGGTATACAAATGGAGTCTATTGTCAGCTCAGAGCTGCTGATTAATATTTTCATACCCAATACTCCGCTTCATGATGGGGCGGTTATTGTTAGGGCGAATCAGATTATGGCTGCAGGCTGTTATTTGCCATTATCGGAGAATCCGTTTATAAGCAAGGAGCTGGGTACACGTCATCGTGCAGGTATCGGCATGACGGAGGTATGCTGATGCGGTCTCGATCATCGTATCGGAAGAAACGGGACAAGTTTCTCTGGCGGTTGGCGGAATGATTGTTCGTGATATTAAAGAAGAATCATTGATTTCAAAGCTGTTCGAGGAGCTGAACCCAAACCCGAAAGTACGTGGTGAGGGTCATGGTACGAAAGTGCCTTTCTGGAGACGGAAAGGGGGGAATGAGAATGGATAAGTGGCTTAGTCATCCCACCGCGCTCAAAATTATTTCCCTTGTTATCGGTATTCTCTTGTGGGCGGTTGTTCATTTTGATTCGGACCGTTCCCCTAATACGGTGGCATCTTTAACGGAAAACAAGGATATCGATTCTGTCCAGGTAGAGGCCGTCGGAATGGATGAAAAAAACTATGCGCTGCGGTCACTTGAGCCTTCAGTCGTACACTTAACGGTAAAGGGATCACGAACTGATCTGTTGTCAGCCTCACCGGATGATTTTCAAGTTACGGTTGATCTAAGTAAAGCCACTGAAGGGCGAATGGTGCTGCCGGTAATGGTAACGCTGCCGCGCGGCTTGGAGAATATTGACGTGAAGCCAAGTCATGTAACGGTTGTGCTGGAACGGATACTGACCAAGGAATACGAAGTCACTGTTAAGACGGCTGGGATCACTGGAAAAGGCTATAAAATCGGTCAGCCTATCGTTAAGCCGAATAACCGGGTACATGTTACCTTACCAAAGGATCAGATGGATGAGGTGGCCTTCGTAGGTGGTACAATCCCTATTGATGGTGAAGAAGAAACCGTAAACGAGAAGAAAATGAAGGTTGTCGTACTCGATAAAAACGGAAATGAAATGAGCGATGCGGTTGTAAATCCAAGCGTGGTCGAGGTGGAAATTCCGATTACGAAGCCGTTCAAAAAACTGCCGCTTCAGGTTGGGTTTATAGGAAAGCTTCCGGATGGATTGGCGATGGCCTCCTTCAAACAAAGCGTCGACACAGTTACGATATATGGCCCGCAAGACGTGCTCGATAAGTACGATTTTTACGATGGATTGAATATCGACTTGTCCAAGCTGACGCAATCAGGTACGATGGAGCTCGATATCAAACCTGAGGAATCACTTGCTGAAGTCGATCCGGTTAAGGTGAGCATTGACTATACCATTGTTCCTGAATCCTTGAAGGTGCTTTCGCAGCTTAAGGTTACAATGATTGGGCTCTCAGATGGACTCAAGGCGAAGCTTAGCCTGCCGGCTGATGGTACGATTGATGTAACGGTCAGAGGTGCGCCGCTTATTCTTGGGGAGGTTAAAGCCAAGGATGTACAGTTAATTGCTGACTTGAGCGGCCTAGGACCAGGCAGTCATGTGGTGCCAATCGACGTTCATTTGCCGCGCTTCGTCAATTCAGATACTGCGGTGCCGCTTAGTGTGACCGTTGAGATTGCGGATAGCACGGCAGTTACGGCTGCTCCAACTGGAAATGACCCTGCAGGCGGGGCGGCAGATGGAACTACGGATACGAAGGCCCCTGATACAAGCACCGTAACGCCGGAAGCACTGGAAGCACCAATAGCGGTGCGGTTGCAAATAATGAATCATCGCCTGCTGATCAAGGTACGGGGAGCGGTATCACGGATACTGGAAGTAACGGAACGAATTCGAATTCTAATTATGCTCCTTAGGAGCAACACGTTATACAAACATGAATAGATTGAAGGGGACATTACAACATGGGAAAATATTTCGGAACAGATGGTGTGCGTGGAGTAGCAAATCGCGAGCTCACGCCTGAACTTGCTTATAAAATTGGCCGCTGCGGAGGTTATGTGCTGGCTGGTCAAGCTGATAGACCTAATGGTGGTTATTGGACTCGATACACGTATTTCTGGACCTATGCTGGAAGCAGCGTTAATTGCCGGCTTGCTCTCAATTGGCGCCAGCGTCGTTCGACTTGGGGTTGTATCAACGCCAGCTGTAGCTTATCTAACTCGTGTTCTTGGTGCCGATGCAGGTGTTATGATCTCGGCTTCACATAATCCAGTTGAAGATAACGGCATTAAATTTTTCGGCGGAGATGGCTTCAAGCTCTCCGATGATACGGAGCTCGAAATCGAGCGTCTTATGGATGCGGTTACCGATGAGCTGCCTCGCCCAGAAGGCGGAGAGATTGGTTCGGTTACGGTCGATGAGCAAGCTAGCAGGCTTTATCTGGATTTCTTGAAAACGACTGTGAAACATTCGTTCAGCGGGAATGAAGATTGTTCTGGATTGCGCGAATGGGGCTGCTTATTCGCTTGCTCCTACCGTATTCCGCGAGCTTGGAGCAGAGGTTATTGCTGTTGGTGCTGAGCCTAACGGCCTTAATATCAATGATGGCGTTGGATCAACTCATCCGGAGTACTTGCGCGATGAAGTGCTGAAGCATGGTGCAGATCTTGGCTTATCATTCGATGGGGATGCAGATCGTCTGATTGCCATTGATGAGAATGGCGAAGAGGTCGATGGTGATTTCTTGCTATGTATCTGCGGGGATGCCATGAAGCGGGCAGGAACATTGAAGAGCGATACAATCGTAACGACTGTAATGAGCAATATCGGCTTCTTTAAAGCCGCACAGAAGATTGGTTTGAAGACGGCGCAAACAGCTGTTGGCGACCGTTATGTTATGGAAGAAATGCGCCGTGGAGGCTTTAACCTAGGTGGAGAGCAATCAGGTCATGTTATTTTCCTTGATTATAATACGACCGGTGACGGAATTCTGACAGGGCTTCAGCTTGTTGATACGCTTGTTGGTTCAGGTCAAAAGCTAAGCCAGCAGAAGAAGCTTATGCGGAAATATCCCGCAGATGCTCGTTAATGTGCGTGTCCAGGATAAGAGCACTTATAAAGATAACCCGGCTATTGCGGCTGCAATTGCTGATGTTGAGCATGAGCTTGGGGATAACGGCCGTGTACTGGTACGTGCATCTGGTACAGAATCACTTATTCGTGTCATGGCTGAAGGTCCAGAGAAGGAAGAGGTTGCTGCTTACGTGTCACGCATTGTAGACGTGGTGAAAACAGAGCTTGGCGGAGTTTAAGCTGCCGGTATTCATATTCGAATTCATTCTTCCTTATGGAAATTCATTATAAAGGTGTTAGAAGCGGGCAGTCCTGGGTGCAGATAAATGATCTCCACCCGGGACTGTCTGTCTTTATTTGGATTGATAGATAAATTATTGTCGAAATGTCGATATACTTTCGTAAACTTTAGGTTGCACGCTTATGATAAAATGAATATGATAGGGAGTATGATTCTAGAAATGAAAGCGAGGATCGCTTGATTTATAAGGTTTTACAAGCGCCAGAACTTACGCGGGGCTGCACTTCACACGGTTCAGATTTTGTCTATGATGATGCTGTGTGAATGGGCGGACGGTAAGTTGACGAGGTGGAGGTGTTCGGAATTTTCGGCGGGGACCTCCCGGTTATGCATTTGACCGTAAGCCGATACTCAAAACGACTAGGCGACTGGGCGGACAAAAGTACGGCGTAAATGCTCGATAGGATAGGTGTGCGCAAATGGCAACGGAGGCTTGTTTGCGTATGTTATGGAAACAATATCAGCAGCTTGTTTTTTTAATGGTTTAGCTGCGCTTTATTTATTATTGTCATTTTCCTATTTGACAACGGTGCCGACTGCTTGAGACGGCTGAACCGATCCCGCCGCTTATTGAGGGTGACAATGGTTTCTTCTTGGCGCCGTCTTCTCGTTTCTTAGTGGTAGCCGTCGATTTGGGGAACAATCAACCCAAAATTCGGAGGTATTTATATATGTGTGGAATTGTAGGATATATCGGTAAACGTGAATCACAGAATATTTTAATCGAAGGACTGAAGAAGCTCGAATATCGTGGATATGATTCCGCTGGCATTGCTGTTTTCACGGAAAGTGGACTTGAAGTGCGTAAATCTAAAGGTCGTCTGGTTAATCTTGAAGGTAAGCTGAGCGGTGAGCCGCTTGTAGGATCGGTTGGTATTGGTCATACACGCTGGGCAACGCATGGTAAACCGTCCGATGTGAACTCGCATCCACATACGGACAACTCGCTTAAATTCTCCGTTGTGCATAACGGAATTATTGAGAACTATCTGGATTTGAAAGAAGAATTGACCGCTAAGGGTCATAATTTTGTATCCGAAACGGATACGGAAGTTATCTCCCATCTCGTTGCAGATGAATATGACGGCAATATCGTTGAAGCTGTGCAGCGTGCAGTTAAACGGATGCGTGGAGCCTATGCACTTGGTGTATTGACGGAGTATGAGCCGGATCGCCTTGTTGCAGTTCGTTATGCAAGCCCGCTTGTCATCGGAGTTGGCGATGGCGAGAACTTCATCGGATCAGATATTCCAGCAATTCTTGAGCACACACGCAACGTGTATATTTTGGATGACGGTGAAATGGCTATATTGACAAAGAACAGCGTCGAATTGATGACGATTGACGGCGAAATTATTTCCAAGGAAATATTTCATGTCGATTGGGACTTGGTTACTGCGGAGAAAGCCGGATTCGATCACTTCATGCTGAAAGAAATCCATGAGCAGCCGAAAGCATACCGTGACACTATGATGGGACGTATCTCTGAAGATGGAAGATCCGTTCACTTAAAAGAGATTGGTATGACGCCGGAGCAAATCCGTGCGATCAATAAGGTACACATCGTTGCTTGTGGTACTGCTTACCATGCTGGACTTGTCGGTAAAACAGTTATTGAGAGCTTGGCACGCATCCCAGTAGAGACGGATGTGGCATCGGAGTATCGTTACCGTTCGCCAATTATTACGCCGGAAACGCTCGTTATCGTTGTCAGCCAATCGGGTGAGACAGCTGATACACTTGCGGCATTGCGTGAAGCGAAGCGCTACGGAGCACGCGTATTGGCAATCACGAACGTAGTGGGCAGCTCGGTATCGCCGTGAAGCAGACGATGTGATGATTACACAGGCGGGACCGGAAATTGCTGTTGCTTCGACAAAAGCATATACATCTCAGCTGATCGCGTTCTACCTGCTAGGCTTTATCTTGCAGATTCACTTGGTACGCAAAGCCGGGAGCAAATTGCAGAATTGTTAACTGCCATGCAGCAGCTTCCTGAGCAGGTGGAGAGCATTCTTGAGCAAGCCAATGTGCTTAAACAGATCGCAGAGACAATGGCTAAGCACGAGAACCTGTTCTTCATTGGACGCGGAGTTGATTTTGCAGTCGCTCAAGAAGGCTCGCTGAAGCTTAAAGAAATTTCTTATATTCACTCCGAGGCGTATCCAGCTGGCGAGCTGAAGCATGGTACATTGGCGTTGATCGAGGAAGGTATTCCTGTTATAGCTTTGATCTCGCAAGAAGTGCTCTATGAGAAAACGCTTAGCAACATTAAAGAAGTGAAGGCACGCGGCGCGCACGTTCTTGGTGTCGTAAATGCGGGTCTTGAAGTTGAAGTAGCGAAGTCTGTTGACGAAGTCTTCACGATGCCTAAAACTTCGCCGTTGATCGCACCGGCGCTGTCCGTTGTTCCGCTCCAGCTGATTGCTTATTACGCGTCATTGGCACGCGGTAATGACGTGGATAAACCGCGGAATTTGGCGAAGAGTGTTACGGTGGAGTAAGGAAGAGTTTGCTGTTGGTACTAGTGGATCAGAAGAACCTATCCCGCCCATGGGTCGTCGCGACGTCATTCGGGAAAGATTCGACGCTTCTATGTGTGTGCGTCTGGTGTCTAGTTTATAAAAAAGTATAGAACCAGTAAAAAATGTCTGGAACCAGTAAAAAGCTGTGGAACCAGTAAAAAAAGTGTGGAACCGCTGAAGTCAGTCCCGATGAGAACATTCATCGGGACTGTATTGTTATAAGGAGGGTATTATGAACACCATTGGAGGACGGATAAAAAGGGTAAGAAAGATCAATGAATTAAATCAGGTGGATTTTGCAAGTAAAATTGGAGTATCGCAAGGAACTCTCAGTGAATTAGAGCAGGATAAGTATAAACCATCTACAGACACTGTAATGGCAATAAAAGATAATTTTAATACTGATCTAAATTGGCTTCTTTATGGAAAAGTAGATTCAAAAAGTGAAACTACTCAATTTGATTTTCACTTAGATGAACAAGAAATTAGCTTTATTGAAAATCTAAGGAATTTATACAAGGAGGATCGTGAGGATATAATTACTTTTTGAAAAGGAAGAATAGAAATTAAAAATAAAGTTGGCGCTGTCCTGAACGGTCGGTGATCGTTTTCAGGACTTTCACGTTGTACGAACTTCCACGGCCGCGGCAGTGATATCCTTTATTAGTTCACAAAAACGGAAGAGGACAAGGCTATGGAGTCGAATATAATCGCGAGTATTAGACCTTATGGGCTTAGATAATACAATCCAGGAAATTGTCCATAACCGAAAGCAAGATCATCCATTCACCTTTCTCGTGAAAGTGCTTACAATTCTATCAGGATGGATCCTTCTAATTCACAGTAGAGGAGAGTAATTAAATGAGATTCTCTTTGAAAGCGCTATTTCTGAAACGAGTCTTTGAAATGGTTTTATTGTGCAGTATGTTAGGAATTGTATTATCAGGCATTGGTCATGCGGAGATTGTGTCAGGTTCTGTGTTGGCAAGTGACAAGACGATTACCATTGACAGCTCAGCTCATAATTGGAATTTGGCACCTTGGGATTCGGATAAAGTTGTGTCCTATAACGGGTATCAATACACCGTATATTGGGATTCCGATTATGTACTAGCTCTTGCGAGACGCAACTTGTCCAATGATAGTGTACAAGTGATCCGCTTCACGGATGCAATACTAAGTCTTCCAAGCGATCCTCACAATAATACTGCTATTGGTATAAGTCCAAGTGATGGACGGTTACACATCAGTTATGACCATCATAATCAAAACTTAAACTATCGAACATCTAATGCTAACTTTATTACATCCCCGCCAACAACCATATCTACAAGTCAATTTGGTGCAGAACAATCTATGGTTGATACGGACGAGAGCCGTGTAACCTATCCGCAATTTTTCAATCTTAATGATGGAACGCTTTTATTTCTTTACCGCGACGGCAGTAACAATGGCGGTTCTGGAAATGCGGACCATATGTTAAACAGATATAATACAAGCAATGGAACTTGGACCAGGATTGGAAAATTGTTTTCCAGAAGCGGTACGTATTCTGATAGTTGGTGCGGGACACAAAGTGATCGTAGCGCCTATAATAATGATATTATCGTAGATACAAATAATCGCATTCATCTTTCATGGACTTATCGGGAAGATTGGCCTTCCCACAATTACAACCATGATATCTATTATGCTTACAGCGATGACGGTGGGGAGACATGGAAGAACAATAGCGGGACGACGATCGCCAATCTGCCCGGCAATAATCCAATTGAACTCAATGATACAGGAATAGAAGTCGTGAATATTCCGTGCGGATCCCAGTTAATTAATCAGGATGCGATGGTTGTGGACAGCAACAATCAACCTCATATCTTCACCCAAAGATCAGTAAGCTTCAATAGCACTGCGAGTGATACTCACTATATTCATTATTGGCGAACTAGCAATGGAACATGGCAATCCGGCTGGGTGGACAATCCTTCTGTAACTCATGCAGGTACATTAAAAAGAGGAACGCTTGCGATAGACAACAATGATGATCTTCACTTTCTGACCATTGTCAATGGCAAGATCACTTATTGGAATTCAACGGCAGTCAGTGGTTGGTCGACCTGGAATGTGAATAGTTTTTTTGCCGGTGAATCTTTTGGCGGAACCGGGAACGATGAAGGGTTTCGGTACGACAAACAACGCTGGAAAAACGAAGGTATATTATCCGTTCCGATTACAGCCAGCGGGAGTAACGCATCTTATAAGATCATTGACTTTCGACTCGCGGCCGGGACGAACGGGATGAACGCAACTTTCTATCAAAACGTTAACTACAGTGGAAGTCCAGTCAGCCTGACACTCGGAAACTATACGACGTCACAACTGCAGGCGGCAGGAATTTCAGATAACAGCATCTCTTCCATCCTGGTCCCGGACGGTTATCAAGTGATTGCTTATGCGAATGATAACTTCTCCGGCACATCCTGGACGTTCACTTCAAGTGCCTTGAACCTGATGGCTAACGGGAACAACGATGTGATCTCTTCCATTAAGATCCAATTGGATCCGAACGCTTATTTCAAAGTTGTTAACCGCACCAACGGCTTGGTTTTGGATAGCGGCGGGAACGTGTCAGAAGGCTCTAATGTAAAACAATGGTATTGGGGAACCAGCAACAACCTGCAATGGCAATTTTCCGATCTCGGGAACGGTTACTATAATATCGTCAACCGTACCAATGGCCTGTTATTGGACAGCGGCGGGAGCGTGCCGGCAGGTTCTTACGTGAAACAATGGCATTTGGTAAATAGCAACAACTTACAGTGGCAACTCGTCTATTTCGAGAACGGATATTATCGAATTGTGAACCGCACTAACGGCCTGGTTCTTGACAGCGGCGGAAGCGTGCCGGCAGGCTCTTACGTGAAACAATGGAACTGGGATGGCAGCAACAATCTGCAATGGCAACTCGTAAGGGTGAACTAACGTAATAAACCAGGAAATCACATCCCGGTTTCACTTTGTAACGTGATGTAAGCAACTGGATGCGGATCTTCAAAAGATCAGTATGGTTATTGCCGTGCTTAACCCAACAAGTTTAAGATTCCATGGGGCGGTCAACCTGATTCCTTGATCGAACAATCCACCTAAAAATAAACAGAGCCTTCGCGAGAAGGCTCTGTTTAATCATTATTGATTTTAAGGTGATAGATGTTGTTGCTTATTGATATGGAGAATACTACTAAGAGCTCCACATTGTTAAAATTCATTAACGATGTTAGTCTGAATTCGACGTCATAGCAGAAGGGAGAGAATGTTATCAAATCGCTTCGTTTCCAGCAAAAACTTTTCTATGTTTACTCTTTTATGATCGTGATTCTGATCATTGGCTTGGTTTCGCTCTTTATTTTTTATCAGGGAAGGAACATCAAACATAACACGGAAGC
Organism: uncultured Paenibacillaceae bacterium; assembly: GCA_963793665.1. GTDB lineage: Bacteria > Bacillota > Bacilli > Paenibacillales > Paenibacillaceae > Paenibacillus_Z. The sequence goes on along the minus strand of CAWCBD010000025.1, from coordinate 104,186 downwards.
CGTATTTCATCAGACTTCGCAGAAAATACAGCTGAATATGGACAGTTTGATCCTTTCACTCGACACGGTATCGACGCAAGTTGTATCAAGTCTTACTGTGCAGGAGTTACTGCATGACTCCAATGCAGCAAACGAGCCAAACAACTATTTCGACTACCATTACCCGCAGAAATACCGATTCATGGATGCGCTACGTTCCATCAATAGCCCTAAGGATACGGCAGCACGTATATCAGTTATCGACAATTCAGGAAACTTCGTGACGTTCGGTTCGGGGGGATTCGATTCCTTGGCTGCGGCGGCCGCGGCAAAACAACTGGAATTTTCCAAAACTCTCGATTTGAAGTCGACGGATTTTATCCTCATGCCACCCGAGTTGGATCGGTGGCAGTCAAATCCAAGCGGCTCACCAATGATTTCCCTTCGACGCTCCATGCTGGGAACGGATTACGGTTTTGTGAAACTGGGCGAGGTCGAAATTCAAAAGGATTACGCGGCTATTGAAAAAATATGCATTCTCAATGTCCCCTCTATGCAAGTTGTTGTTTTTGACAGTGAAATGAGACTGATATTCCCTTATAAAGGGCTTAACGAACCTAAATTGGACATGTACAGAAAGGCTATTAAAGACGGTCGAAGCGGGAATTTGTTTAATTTGAAAGGGCAAGGCGAGTCGGACATGGTTTCCTTTACCAAATCAGCGTATTCGGGGTATTACATCATGTTGGTTCAACCGAAATCGGATTATGAAAAACCTGTACTTGTCCTGGTGAAATACACGATCTTGCTGGGGAGTATCCTGATGGTGCTCACCATTCTCTTTATTTTCTTGATGACCAAATCGCTCACTTCACCAATTCGCAGCTTGCGAAACGCGATTCTCAGCGGAACCTATGATAACCCGTTGCTGCGACCGGCCGATCAGGATTCGCATTTGGTTCAAAATGAAATCGATCTCCTAAGGAGATCCTTTAAGAAAATGGCTGATCGGCTCAATCAATCGGCTAACGAAATTATTCAAGCGCGTTCGAGTGAGATGCAGGCTCATTTTCTTGCTTTGCAAGCGCAAATGAACCCCCATTTTTTATATAACTCGCTCATGAGGATTAGTGTTGCAAGTGAGGAAGCGGGCAATTATCATGTCAAGGAAATGACCTTGCAGCTCTCGATCATGTTACGATACGTAACTGCGATGGATAATCAGCAGGTCATGTTTATCGACGAGTTTGAGCATGCAAAGAGATATCTCAATTTCATCAAATGGCGATATGAAGATCGTTTTGTCTTCGAGATTCATGTGGATGAGCGAATGTATACGATCCAAGTACCCAAACTAATTATACAGCCACTTTTGGAAAACAGTGTGAATCATGGATTCATGAAAGTGCGGTCGACGTGGCACCTCATCATTCGTGGAAAATACGAATCTGAGCAAGATTGGTACATTGAAGTCGAGGATAGTGGCTACGGTTTTGAGGAAGAGACTTTAGCTCATCTGCTGGGGCAGCTAGATCAATTCAAACAGCGTATGAAGGCGGGAAATTATCAGAATGACTTGGAAATTGGTGGACTTGGTCTAGTCAATCTGTACATTAGGCTCTGGATTTTGCTGAAGGACAATCTGATCTTCCAAATTACGAATCGCAATGAAGGAGGAGCGATCGTTCGGATCGGATCAAGTTCTAGATAATTAATTAATTTATATTATTAATATTTTACATGAAAAGAGATTGTGCCGATGGTTAAAGTTATTATTGCGGACGACGAACCGTATGTGCTTCGTGCCTTGAAGAAGGAGATCGGCAAACTGGCCCCTGATTTCCAGATCGTCGGTGAAGCTTACGATGGTGAGGAAGCGCTGGAGTTGATTAAGAAAGAACGTGCCAATGTACTGATAACCGATGTCCGCATGCCGATTCTGGACGGGCTTCAACTCATCGAGGAAATCAGAAGTCAGCTGCTTCCAGTAATTCCAGTCATTATTAGCGGGTATCAGGATTTTGATTATGCTAGAAAGGCGCTGCAACTTGGTGTACGAGACTTTATTCTAAAACCGCTCGATACGGACGATCTTCGTAAAGCCATACTAGCTATTCGTCACGATATAGAAACGCTAAATGGGAAGTATCATGAACATGCGTACGGTCTTGACAGCAAAGTCACACCCAGTTCAGAGCCTATCTATGCTATTGTACGTTACTTGGAGGAACGGTTTAGAGAGAAGATCTCGCTCCAGAATGTTTGTGATGAATTCGATTTATCTCCCTCCCATTTCAGCCATTCGTTTAAAAAAGTCACAGGCACTTCGCCCATGCAATATTTGACAAGAATAAGGATTGAGGAAGCAATTCGCCTCCTGCAAAGAGGGGATATGCTGATTAAAGATGTTGCTGTATCGGTAGGTTATGAAGACGCGCTCTATTTCAGCAGACTGTTCAAATTAATGACAGGATACCCACCGAGCCATTATTTGTCACGGCCTGAGTAAGTACATTTCATTCAAAAATGTCCATATGATATGGCAGGATCCTCTATTGAGAGCGAGAATGAAAGAGCTTACAATTTGTCTTGTAAGTATGTAACTATAAAGGGGACAAGAAAAATGCGAAAGAAAAAGTCAGGAGTCATCGCAGGGCTGCTGCTCGCTGCTATGATGACGGTAACAGCTTGCGGAAGCCAGGAGAATAACGCAAACAGCACAAGCGGCTCAAGTGGCAATGAGACTCAGACAACGAATAGTAACGAGCCGATGACCATTACGGCGATCGCACAAGCAACCATAGCTCAAAAGCCTGGGTTCGAAGCGGCAGTGAAAAAAGTGGAAGAACTGGCCTCGATTAAGTTGGAAGTCACCACGTATCCTGACGACCAGTTCCTGAACACCGTAAAGACGAAACTGGCAACCGGCGATTCGACCGATCTGATTTTCCATCCATATGGTGCGTACGATATTCCTTCCGACCTGCTGGAGCCGCTGGATGGTCCATGGGCGAGTAAAATTTCCGACTCCACGAAACCGTTCACACTGTGGAAAGACAAGATTGTAAAAGCGCCTTATGGCGGTCAAACCAACATGGGGCTGATATATAACAAGAAGGTGCTTGAAGCTGCCGGCGTCAAGCTCCCTATGAAAAACTTCGCCGAATTTACGGCTGCTATGGAAGCTATTAAGAAAACGGGCGTCACACCGTTCTACCTGCCAAATAAAGAAAACTGGACAGCACAGATCATTTATCTTTCTTCCATGACCGGTGTTCTAATGAATACAGAAGGACTTGTCGACAAGCTTGCAACGAATAAAGTTAAGCCGCAGGACGTACCGACGCTCCTTAAACTTTGGGAAAACGGCGAAGAGATTAAGAAGAAAGGCTTCTTGAACGAAGATTACATGTCGGCTGACAAAGCGATGGCTGAGAAGGCAGTCGCCGAAGGTAAAGCGGCCTTCTTTGCAGGACTGGACAGCTTCTATGGAGATTTCCAAAAAGATTATCCCGATGCAGTGAAAGATTTGGGTATGACCACGACACCGATGTGGGATGATGAAAAAGATGGATTTGTCATGACAGATCCATCTGGATTCTTTATCTCCATGCCGGCGAAGGCTAAGAATAAAGATGCAGCCAAAAAGTTTATCGACACGTTCCTGACGCAGCCTGTGTTGACCGCTTACTATGATCTGGTGCCGGGTTCTGTCCCTTATAAAGATCTTGGATATGAATTGAAACAAAATGACTGGAATAAAGAAATGCAAGGTTACGCAGCTTTGATGCCTTCTTACGGGGATTGGGCGAACTCGGTGTACGACGGTGAGCCGAAACTGAACCCGATGTGGGGAGACTTTAATCTCCAACAACAAAATATGTTCGCAGGAAAATCCGCAAAGGATGCAATGACCGATTGGTACAACAAGTATTCGACTGATGCGAAAGCAAAAGGTTTTGAAGGCTTCTAATTTTCACTTGGACGGATCTAATTATTACGTATATGGTGCGCCTGTCCGGGCGCACCATGTATGTCCAAAGGACGTGTTACGATGAAAGTCACCACGATAAACAAATTTTATCCGATGTGGACGATACTGCCGGTGTTCATCATTTACAGTATTTTCTTTATCATTCCCAACGTCTACAGTTTATTTTTGGGCTTTACGGATTGGACGCTTTTCGATTTTTACAACATTCAATTCAATGGTATCGACAATTATAAGCGTCTCTTCGCTGAAGACGCTTTTGGACTAGCGATTCGCAATACATTACTGTTCACCATCGTCACGGTGATTCTGAAAGTCGTGCTGGGCATTTTATTCGCACTGCTTGCAAACCGGAAAAGCATCTTCCAAAACTTTGTCAGATCGTTCATGTTTATTCCTGTAATGACTAGCACAATCGTTGTTGCGATTGTTTTCGGAGCCATTTTGAATCCGACGAACGGTATCTTGAATCAGTTTCTGCGTTTCATAGGTCTGGGAGCATTAGCCCAAGAATGGTTGTTCGATAAACGATTTGCTATGCTGTCGATCTGCTTAATGGAGGTTTGGCAGTGGGTAGGATTCGGGATGCTGATCTTCCTGGCAGGCTTGCAGGGTGTGCCAAAGGATTTGCTGGAAGCTTCCAAGATCGACGGTGCCAATCCGCTCCAGCGTTTTTGGTCGGTGACTTGGCCGTTGTTGATGCCTTCTTTGAATATTGTACTGACCTTTAGTCTAATTTCCGGGATGAAAGTTTTTGCACAAGTATATGCACTCACAGACGGCGGGCCTGCGGGAGCTACGCAGGTGCTAGGGACCTACCTGTACAAATCATTTGCCGATGGCTATCTGGGCTATTCTTCAGCCGTTGGCTTTGTGTTCACGATCGTTGTCGTTACCATTACATTTATGTTTCTCGCTATCGCGCGTAAGAGGGAGGTAGAACTGTAGCATGGTCATACGTAATGTGTTAAAAGATGGGGCAGTTCTGCTGCTGTGTCTACTATTTCTCATTCCATACTGGATGGTTATTGTGAACTCGCTAAAAACCGAAAGAGATGCGAACCTGTTCGGTGTTAGCCTTCCGCCCGATCTGAGCTTTCATCTGGAGAATTATCGTACAGTTTTTGTAGAGGGAGGCATCCTTCGAGGGTTCCTGAATGGCGTACTAGAAGGAATGGTCTCAACGATAGTTCTCGTGTTGATTACATCGATCTCCGGATTTATGCTCAGCCGAAAAAAAGGCCGCTTATCCAGCGCTTCTTATTATTTCTTTTTGCTCGGTCTCATTATCCCCCCTGCTTTGGTACCTACTTTTCTTGTATTGAAAGCCACCGCTTTGCTAGACAGTTATGCAGGAATAATTCTAATTTTTATCGCTTACGGCATTCCATTTAATATTTTTCTCTACACAGGATTCGCCAAAGGGATTCCAAAAGAACTTGATGAAGCCGCCTTTGTGGAAGGCTGCGGAAGCCTTCGCATGTTTTATACCATTATTTTTCCACTATTGGCTCCAATTACAGTCACTTGTGCAATTTTCAACTTTGTAGGTGCGTGGAACGACGTTACGATACCTATGTTTTTTGTCAACGGAGATAAATGGGCTTTGCCTTTAACTGTGTATAATTTTTACAGCTCCTATTCCAAGTCCTGGAATCTTATTTTTGCAGACATTATCATTACTATTTTGCCGTTGCTTATCGTTTATTTATTTGCGCAACGCTTTATGGTGGAAGGCATGACTGCCGGCGCTGTGAAGTCGTAATTTGCCTGAATTGCATATAAGACTATATATCACGTACTTGGAGATTTAGTAAGGATTAACGAACACCTTCGGGAGGACTACCGGTATGAATTTGAGTACGCAAAATAAACTTGTATTAAAATCTCCGGCTTCCTGGTGGGGCAACATGTGGAGAGAAGCGCTGCCGTCCGGAAATGGAGAAATCGGGATCTCGGTCTATGGCGCAGTAAAGGACGAAACGATAATGATCAGCCATGAGGATTTGTGGCATTGGGGGAGGAAAGACCCCGTCCCCGATGTTTCGCATACTTTACTGGAGACGAGAATGCTGATGGATGATGGCATGTATCAGGAGGCCAGTTGGAACTTGACCAATGCTTTGACGGAACGCGGCTACAGTTCCCGGCTTGCATCCCGATTCCCTGTTGCCGATCTGAAGCTGAACATGAATGTCGAGCAAGCTTTTAAGCAGTATCAACGGATTCTGGACATGGAGACTGGGGAAATATCTGTCTCCTGGAAAGAGGGGGCAGCGTCATTTGAACGGAATGTATTCGTTTCCAGAGCGGATAATGCCATTGTCTATGAAGTAAAGTCGGTGGGGGCCCCGATTCAGGCCGAGTTTCAGCTTGCTTTTCACCCATCGGAAGCTTTTCACCCATCGGAAGATCCCGGGGATTGGGCGGATGCTTGCAAGCTGCTGGAGGCGACAGTTGAGGTTAACTTAGATCGCGAATATATATCCTACGCGGGGCAAAACGACGACGGGACGGACTTCGGGGTTGTCCTAAGGGTGATTCCGGCCGATGGTGAGATGATAGTTGGACAGGCAGGGATACGTGTAACAGGCGCCACAAGACTGCTGGCTATCGCCAAAGTTTTCGTAAAAAGCGACCGCCAAGCGGCGTGGAAGCAGCTAAAGTTAGAGCTTTCCGCTATGACTGCGAGCTACGATAAGCTGCTCGACGCTCACGTCAGTTTGCATGGCCGTCTGTTCAATACTGTCAAGCTGCAGCTGGGAGACGCGGAGGACAACAGGTCCAATGAAGAGCTTCTGATTGAAGCTTACGGCGGTGAAGCTCCGACAGCGCTCATTCAGAAAATGTGGGCATTCGGCAGATACTTGTTCATTTCAGGCACGCACGCGGAAGGGCAGCCGTTTGGCCTATACGGGCTGTGGGGCGGAGACTACCGTCTCATCTGGATGCATAACATGGCGAATATCAATGTCCAAATGATCTACTGGCACGTCTCTTCGGGGGGGTTGACCGAATTGATGCCAACGCTCATCAACTACTACGACAGCATGATGGACGATTTTAGGAATAATGCAAGTAAGCTCTATGGTTGTAGGGGGATTTATATCCCTGCGGGCTCTACGCCAGGCATCGGCGTTCCTAATCAAGTCGTTCCCGTCATTATGAACTGGACAGGTGGGGCCGGCTGGCTGGCGCAGCATTATTACGAATATTATTTATTCACGGGAGACAAAACGTTATTAAAGGATAAAGTGCTGCCTTTTATGCAGGAAGTTGCCTTGTTTTACGAGGATTTTCTCGTTATTGACGAAGACGGATTCTATAAGTATTATCCATCCGTTTCACCGGAAAATACACCACTAAACTTTATGCCCGAGAACGGCGATAAGCCGCTGAATCACCCGATGCCGACGACGATCAACGCTACCGCGGATTTTGCCATCATGAAGGAGCTCTTAACGAATCTTGTGCAAGGCAGTTTGGAAGCCGGAGTTAACAGGGACGCCATTGGAAAATGGGAAAGCATGCTAAGACGAATCCCGCCCTATCAAATAAACGAGGATAGGGCTGTACGCGAATGGATGCATCCGGCATTCGATGACCGTTACGAGCACCGCCATTTGTCGCATACGTACCCGATTTTTCCGGGGTGTGAATTCAGTAAGGAAGAGCAACCGGAGTTGTTCGCAGCGTTTGAGACGGCCGTTCAGAAGAGATTGCTTGGAGCGCAGAGCGGCTGGTCGCTCGCATATATGGCTTCAATGTATGCGAGACTCGGGGACGGGAATAAGGCACTGGAGTGTCTCGATATTTTGGCGCGTTCTTGCTTGTTGACGAATTTCATGACGCTCCATAACGACTGGCGCAATATGGGCGTATGCTTGGATATGCCGGAAGCCCCAATTCAGTTGGATGCTAATATGGGTTGGGTTAACGTTGTACAGGAAATGCTGCTTTACGTATCGCCGAGTATGATCAAGCTTTTACCAGCACTTCCTGATCAGTGGGAGAAGGGGAGCGCAGTTGATTTGATGATCTGTACGGGAAGAGTTCAGTTGCTGTGGAACAAGCAAGCGGGGAAATTCTCGGCTAAGATTACCGCTGATCGGGATACGAACTTGGTTGTCATTTTGCCTGACTGGTTCCTGTCCTATTCAATGGAAGGTGACGCTGCGCAGGTTAAGGCATCAGGATTGGTCACACATAGTTATGAGGTTACGATGAAGCCGGGGCAGACGTTATGGATAGAGGCTAAGTAAACTGGGAATAAATCGGCAGATTGTGCCTGCAGACGGGACATGAAGAAAGAACAGCGTCCTGTCTGCGAGGCCGCTGAAGAACTTAAGTTTTTTAAGGGATTATAATAATGATCAATAAGAAAAGACGACCTTTCATCCACTATTTGGATGAAAAGTTGTCTTTTTTGCGTTAGTTCTTCACTGGGATGCCAGTTCTTACTCCACTAGTTTCAAGATCCGCTTTAAGTTAACGGCGAAGATCGCCATCGCTCCTTGCAATTCCATACCTAACAGACCCGAGGATGTGGCTACATCATACCCGTGTCGATGTTTGGGGTGGGACGCAACCACACGAGATCTAATGAAATGGAGTTTGCTTCGGTAACCCTTTTTCTAAACTCCCCGATAATGTGAATTGTCATAATTAGTGAGATTGTTTTCATAATTGCAGTGTGATACTTTTTATTATTGGAGGAATCTGTTGTGCAGGAGCGGGAGTGTTCCATGTTCTCTGCCAAAGCTGTCAAAACTACTCATCCGTTTCTTTGAAAGCGGTCTTAAGGATATAATGGAAAAGTATCCCAATTAAATCATCTTTTATTTATTGTTTTGACGAAGCTTCTAAATTCTTGACTTATACTACTATTGTCGAAGGTAATATTTTCGCAACACTCAAGGTTATTATATAGTTATAATAGCTGTGAGGACTAAACAAAATGAAGAGTATTTTGCATCGGATATCATACGCATTGGCATGAACTTTACTATTGCATTTAAAAATAAAACAAAGGTTAACCTAGAGAATTTAGAAATAATCACCAGTAAAGGTCGTGATCATATGGGTTACCTGAAAAAATTGCCGATCCGAGTTCAAATGTCCATGCTGCTTTTGCTTATTATCGCGATCGTCATTTTTATCATTATCACCGATTATTCCAAAGCGGCGAAAGTCGTGGAAAAGAAAAACAGCGAGTATTTCTCGGAAACGATCTCGCAGATGAACCAGACCCTGATCTCCAATACCGACGTCGTAAAGCGGCTGCTCCAGAGTATATCCTATAACTCGTCCATCGTTCAAAAGTATCTGAATGAAACCAATCCCCAGGCAAAATTTAGGGACTACACGCAATTGACCAGCTACATTTCAGACATGATCGGCATGAAGGACGGCATCGTCGATATTGCGCTATTGAGCAATAACGGCGCTCATTTCAACACCAACGGCGAAATCAAGAATTTGCTTCCTTTCCAGGACGAAATACCGAATAAAAGGTTGTTTTATTTTTTAGGACTCCAAACTCTCCCTATTAATTCCGAAAACCGAAACGTCTTTATCGCGGGCGCTCCCGTTTATTCGACGATCAACTTTAATAATGACAAGAAAATCGGGACCTTGCTGATTGTACTGGACGCCAAAGCGTTGCTGGGTTCACCGAATCATGCGATGCGCTCCGTCGGAAGTAAGATCTACATGGTGGATCGCGCAGGCGCTTTGTTTTATTCTAATGATGAGTCGGCTAAGATCGGAAGCTCCTACAAGGAAATCGAATCTTCAGAAAAAGATACGAAGTATTTCGTTCAGAAGGGCGCGATTCCCGATATCGAAGGGGAAATCATCGTAAAGCTGCCGCGAAGCGAGCTTCTGAGCGGTATTGAGGATATTCGCAAGCAAGCCTTTTTGATTTTTCTTATTGCCGTGCTTTTGTTAACCGTCCCTTACTTGGCCGTTACCAACAATATTCTCCAGCCCTTGAAAAAGTTAATGCAGCTCATGAACGAAATCAAATTGGGAAAATTGAACAACCTCAAAAAGCGGATCCGTCTTCAGGGGTATGCGGAAATCATTGTCGTGGCTAATAATTTCAACCAGATGCTGGATGAAATCGACGATTTGACCCATCGGCTGCTGGATAGCCGTACAAGGCTCTACGAGTCGGAATTGGTCAAAAAGCAGTCCGAACTTGCCTATTTGCAGAGTCAAATCAACCCTCATTTTCTATACAACACTTTAGAGTCGATCAAAGGAATGGCAGCTAAAGTAGGCGCCGATACTATTTTCAATATGACACAAGCTTTGGCTCTGGTATTTCGCTACAGCATCAAAGGAACGGACAGCGTCCCTCTTCGCGAGGAACTGAAGATCATCGAAAGCTATATCGATATTCAAAAAAACCGTTTTGGAAGCCGTTTGGAAGCCGAGTACCAATTTCCTGATGAAATTCTGGACATCAAGGTTCCGAAGATGATTCTTCAGCCGATCGTGGAAAACGCGATTTTCCACGGGATCGAACCTATGGAAGGAGAAGGTTTGTTGCGGCTTGAAGGATATCTTGCCCGGAATGTGCTTCATTTATCGATTAAGGACAATGGAGTGGGCATGTGCGGACCATCAGACAACCGGAATCGGTTTGGAAAACGTTAACAACCGGATCAAGATGACCTATGGGAGCGAGTATGGCGTCAGGCTTCACAGTGAAGTCGGGAAGGGAACCGAAGTTGTCATCATGATTCCAGTTGGGAGTGAATCCGATGTTTAAAGTATTTCTCGTAGATGATGAAGAGTGGGTAATCGAGAGTCTGAAGGCAAGCGTGAAATGGAACCAATACGGGTTTGAGATCGTCGGTTACGCGCTAAGGGGCGCCGAAGCGTTCGAAGCGATCGGGCAGCTGAATCCGGATGTCGTCTTTACCGATATTCGAATGCCCGGCATGAACGGGTTGGAGCTAATTAAAAATCTGAAGGATGCCGGCAACGATGCTCTCCTTATCGTCATAAGCGGTTATGCCGAATTCGCGTTTGCGCAGAAAGCGATGAATAACGGCGCGTTCGGCTATTGTCTAAAGCCGTTCGAGGAGACCGAAATTGTCGGTTTCTTAAAAAAAGCAAAGTCGATCCTGGAAGAACGCGAGGGGCCCGTTCAGACGGACATTCTGGATCTCATTGGCGAAGATAATGATCGTGCCAGAGAAGGATTGCGAAAAGCGTTGTTATTGTACGGAATCGATATGGAAGCGGATGAGGGGCTTGGGGTCGCGGTTTCGATCGGAAATAACAAGCTGAAGCTTGACAGATGGAAAAGCTGCGTCGCGCTAAGAATCGGTTTTGCCAAGCATGCTTATTTGTATCGGATGAGCGATCATCATCGGGTATTGGTTGAATTACAGGAAGCGGCTAAGAATGGCATCAAAGGGATCGGATTCAGCGGGGGCATCCATCAGGTTAACCGGATCAGGGACGCTATTCATTCCGCCGAATTGATGGCATATCAGTACTTTACTACGGGAGTAAGGCTAACGGTCGAAGCAGACGGACTTCAGGAGAAGGCTCCTTCCATCAAAAAACTGGAAGAAGCCATCGCCAGAAACGATGGTTATCACCTTCAGAAACAGTTGGACGAGCTGGAAACTTTATTTGCGAACGGGCAATTGAATATCAAGCATGCTCTGATCGTCTACAACCTCATACAGTCCTTCAGCCATCAGAGTGAAGAGGAACCCTACGAAGATTTTATTTATTCCTATGAGAAACTTGCGAGCCTGTTTGGTACGGCCCTGGAAATGCTTAAGTATTTAAAGGGGCTGCTGGAGATGAAGTACAATACGGAACAAGAGCGGATGCTTCCCAAGGCACAGAACCGAACCTTCAAATCGATATTCAAATTTGTCAACGATCATTTTCTCGACGATATTTCACTTCAAAGCATTTCAAAAGAATTCGACATCAATGCAAACTATGTCAGTCAATTATTCAAGAAGGAACTGGGGACGACGTTTACGGAGCATGTAACGAATCTCCGGATCGATTATGCTTGCAAGCTGTTGGCCACGACGGCTCTCACCCTTATCGAAATCGCGGAGAAATCGGGGTACGATGACTACTTTTATTTCAGCAGGATTTTCAAAAAGGTGAAAGGTATATCGCCCAGCTCCTATCGAGATGGTCTTTAAAGGTAAATCCCGGCCGAATCTAAAGGCCGGGATTTTGCATTTTCGGGGGAGATTTAATCAGATGGACGATACTTAGAAGTACATGGATCGGGTTTAGTTTCTTAAAAATAAAACGTTTACATTTTATAATAATCGTGCAACGGGTCTAAGAATCTAATATGTTTTTGTCGATAATTGTCCCTTAAAATAACGGTATAGAAAGAGATAGGAGTGAGACGAAATGAGTAACCCCACGCAGCTTAACCTTCATCAAACGCTGCCCATAAAGCAGTCGCGAAGTCGGCGGTGGAAAGAAATCGCAAAGCACAAGTACCTGTATGTTCTTGTCGTTCCAACCATTCTTTTTTACCTGATTTTTACCTACATTCCCATTTACGGAATTGTACTCGCTTTCAAGGAGTTCGACTACTCCAAGGGAATATTAGGGAGTCCGTGGATCGGTTTGCAAAATTTCGCAGATGTGTTTGCAAGCCCTGGTTTTTCAGTTGCATTTCGGAACACGATCTTGATTAGTTTCGGCAGGCTGCTCATCGAATTTCCGGTGCCTATCATTCTTGCCTTGTTGCTGAATGAAATCTCCAAGGGCCGTTTGACTCGCGTGATTCAAACTGTCTTTACCTTTCCTCATTTTATCAGTTGGGTTGTCATAAGCGGAATTGTCGTCGGTGTCTTTAGCAGTGAGGGCTTGTATAATCAAATTCTGTCCGTATTCGGCTTGGAGAATCAATCTGTGCTGACGAGTGGCCCCGGCTTTATGGTCGTATTGTTCCTGTCGAACATATGGAAAGAGGCGGGGTGGTCGGCCATACTGTATCTGGCTGCCATTGCGGGGATCAATCCGGAACTGTACGAAGCGGCAGCTGTCGACGGGGCCAATCGATTGCAGCAAATGAAGGCGATTACATGGCCGGTCGTGAAATCGACAGCGGCAATTCTCTTGATATTGGCCGTAGGCAATATTATGAATGGCGGGTTCGATCAGATTTTTAATATGTACAACCCTGCCGTCTATAACTACACGGATATTTTGGACACTTTAGTGTATAGAAGCGCATTCCAAGATGCGACGGGATTCGGTTTCTCGACAACGGTCGGATTATTGAAGTCCATTATCAATTGCGCTTTGCTCTTTGCCGCGAACTATTTTATTAAACACGTCGCAAAGGAGGAGGGGTTGTAAGTGAAACGTGGACTAAATCTCACCAATCTGATCATCACGCTTTTTCTCGGTTTGCTTTCGCTCGTTGCTTTGTTCCCTTTCTACCAGACGCTGATGCTGTCCTTCTCTACCCTTAACGATGTCGGATCGAATAAATTGTTTCTCTATCCGTCAACCTTCGATTTGGGGGCCTACAAGTTTTTATTTGCCGAAGGGAAAGTCTCGCGGGGGCTGCTCATCTCCAGCATCGTGACCATATCGGGAACCGCTCTCAGTCTGATCGTAACGTCGGCCGGCGCTTATACGTTGTCGAAGAAATCGTTGCCGGGCAGAAATATCATTTTTGGCGTGATCATTTTTACGCTGTTCTTTAACGGAGGGCTGATTCCATACTTTCTAACCTTGCAGAAGCTGCATTTGCAGAACAGTCTGCTTGTCATGATCATTCCGTTAGCCGTGAACACCTTTTACCTGATCCTGATGAAAAACTATTTCAATACGATTCCCCCGGATCTGGAGGAGTCGGCCAAGATCGACGGAGCCAATGATATCACGATTCTGATACGGATTATCGTTCCCATCTCCATGCCCATCATCGCAACGATGACCCTGTTCTACGCCGTGGATCGCTGGAACGAATGGTGGCTTCCAACGATTTTCATTAACGACACCATGTTGTATCCGCTGCAATTGGTCTTGCGGAATGCATTAACCAACTTGAGCGCATCGGTTGGAAACGCTGCCGCGGAGACGCTGGCGCGAGGAACGCAAAATGCTTATGAAGGTTCCGTACGGGGCGCCTTGATCGTGATTGCGGTCGTACCAATCCTTCTGGTGTATCCATTTATCCAGAAGTATTTCGCCAAAGGAATCTTGATCGGTTCGGTTAAGGGTTAATAATTAGCGAAAGCTATTATTATATAAGTTATACACAAAAAAGGGAGGATTTCGCTTGAAAAACAAAAGCAAGAAACTAATTTTAATGGTCGTCTCCTTACTGGTTTTGGCAACGGTATTTGCCGGCTGCAGCAGCAAAAATAATGAATCGGCTGCTTCCAATGGAAAACCCGATTCTGAGTCCGCAGGCCAATCCCCTGCTGCAAGCGGAGATCCGTTGGCCAAGCAACAGGAACTCAGCGTTGCGATTTGGGACATTCAAACCGGATTCGACAAACCGGAAGCCAAAGATGACACGATTTTCAACGATTTGACAAAAAAACTTAATATTACGGTAAAACCCGTCCAGATCACCTGGAACGACTGGCAGGAAAAAGAGAAAGTATGGGCCGCATCCGGTCAATTGCCCGATATTTTCGCGAATGCGCTTGCAACAGACAACCGTGCCTTGTACAGCACTTGGGCCAAGCAAGGCGTAATTAAAGCGCTCCCGGACGACCTGAGCAAATATCCGAATATCGCCAAGGTGATGGCGCTTCCTGCCGTGAAACCGCTGACGGTAGACGGTAAATTCTATATGGTACCACGGATAGGCTTCATGGAAGAGGGCTATGGGGGGATTTTGGACCGACCGATCCTGTATCGTAAAGATTGGGCGGCACAGGCTGGGTATACATCCGATCCGAACAGCTACGAGGAATTCGTCGCGATGGTTCAAGCGGTCATGAAGCAGCATCCCGGAACCACTGGCGTTGCGATTAACAACAAGGATTATCTCTTGACTCCTATGCTCGGGAGCTTTCCGGAATTGGCGAGCATGAAGGATTCTTGGGTGAACGAGGACGGGAAGTGGATCCCATCATTCGCTTCCAAGAGAGCTCCTGAGGCCGTTAAACAGATTTGGCAGCTTTATCAGGGAGGTCTTCTGGATAAGGATTTCGCGATCCAGAAGGATGGAGACGGCTTTCGCAAATTTCTGAACGGGCAAGCTTTTATCTCGCTCGGAGGAAATGTTAGAGATCCAAACAATGTCGAGGCTTTTGTGAAAGCCAATCCTAGCGCTAAAACGTCGGATATCGGATTCATGCGCATTTGGCCGACCGCGGATGGGAATCGTTATAACTTCGGTTTATTGCCATACTGGTCAGAGGCGTTCTTCAACAACAAGTTGGACGACGAGAAATTCGACAGAGCGCTCCGAATGGTTGATTATATGATGTCTGAGGAATATGACGCACTTATAAGCAACGGTATTAAAGACGTGGATTACAAGATAGAGGACGGAAAGGCGATCTCCTTGCTGACGGCCGATCAATCGCTTGCAAAGAAATATCCGATCACCAACGCTTTCGGTTACCTCTCCTCATGGCATAGCCAATTTGATGCGGAAGGCAAGAAAGTCGTCAATTCCAATCCCACTGTGGCTGCTATTGATGCTGCAGCTAAGGATGCGTTCAATCGATTCAAGTCAGAGAACAAACCTTCTCCAATCAACTTCCAGATCACGTTAATGTCCACTCCCGCCAAGGATAAGCTTGCCGGAGCACTCACGCCAAACAACGGCGGGATTGTAGATGAATTCTTCAATATCGTTCTGAGTAAAAAAGATCCAGTCGAAGCGTGGAAGAACGTAGTCAAATCTTACGACGCTAAAGGGCTGCAGGCAGCCATTACCGAAGTAAACGCAAAAGCGCAAGAAATGGATATTAAATAAGGGCAACACAGCACAGCAATGATTACCTGGAACGAAGTCGATTGACAATAGCAAGTAAGATTAGCTGCTAAGTTATCATACCGGGCTCCTTGCCAGGGGCCCGGCATGTAACTGGTAATATAATAGAAAAGAACTGTAATCATGTTTAATAATCTGTATTTTCGCAGACACCAAAAAAGGCCTAATGGATTATCTTTTCCACTTGCATTTGTAATCGCTTTCATTCTATTGATATCAAGCTCGATTTCGGTTCAAGATCCGATGATGAGCTTGCCCGAAGATTGAAAGTGTGCAATGAGCAGCAGAAGGGGAATGAAAATGAACGCATTCGATAGATTGAAAGAAAATTATGTACCTCAAAAAGTGCCGTGTTTGAACGACGAGCAAATGGAATGGTTCCGAAGGGATAAATTCGGAATGTTTATTCATTGGGGGCTGTACGCATTACTCGGCCGTGGGGAATGGGTGATGTTCAACGAACGGATCAGTGTAGGAGAATATGCGAAACTGGCCGAACAGTTTGATGCACACGGATATAATCCACTAGAGTGGGCGAGAACGGCGAAAGCGGCAGGCATGCGTTATATGGTGTTGACGACTCGACATCACGACGGTTTTTGTTTGTTCGATAGCAAAGCAAGCTCCTTTACCAGCGTCAATTCGGCTGCCCGCCGCGATCTTGTAGCTGAATTTGTAACTGCGTGCCGCGCGGAGGGGCTTAAAGTCGGTTTCTATTATTCACCCATGGATTGGCGGTTTCCAGGCTATTTTTTTCCAGAGCTCTATCATGAGAATGCACTTGAGATGAAAGAACAATGCTGGACTCAGATTCGCGAACTCATGACGAATTATGGGAAGATCGACATCCTTTGGTATGACGGCGAGTGGCTTGCCCATGGAGGTATTTCCGACGGGAAGGACGGGTGGTATCGGAAAGAGGATTGGACCAAGACCGAGTACTTAAATACCTCTTTTTTCTGGGAGTCGGACAAATTGAACACGATGGTGCGGGAGCTTCAGCCGGACATTATCATCAACAACCGCTCAGGATGGGAAGGTGACTTCACGATAAGAGAAAGGGAAATTGGCGACCTGCGGTCGGATAAGATGTGGGAGGCTTGCGATACTTTAGCCAAGTCGTGGGGATGGATGCCGAACGTTCCGATGTTTCCTTTGCGGGAATGTATCGCCCGTCTGGTATCGACGGTAACCCGTGACGGGAATTATTTATTGAATGTTGGTCCTACAGCGGATGGCATCTTGGAAGATAGAATGCGGGAGAGGCTGAATCAGATAGGGGAATGGCTTGAACAATACGGACAATCGATATATGGAACGCGCGGAGGCCCATTTCCGCCAGGTGAGTGGGGAGGATCCGTCTACCGGGACAATGTGGTGTATCTCCATATCCTCGAGTGGCATGAGGATACGCTGACGCTTCCTGCTTTGCCGGAAAAACTGGTGGCCGCAAGCGGTTTGAATTGCAAAGGGGTAAACGTTGCAGAAGGCGACGGAACACTGGAAATTTCCATTCCGATCGAGCAAAGAGACGCACACGATTCCATTGTTATGCTGGAATTTAATCAGCCAATAAGATGGGACGGTTCCAAAGGGGAAGAAAATAATAGTCATGGGCTAGCAGACGGCCTCCAGTAGGGTCATGGTTGTGCTTGATTCCAGTTAAACGGTACCATGCGGTGGATTTATAAGGTTAACGTACTATTAACTCACGTGAAAGGGGGGATTATCAAGGCACATGATGGATTTTGGTTGAAAAAAAACAAAAATAGGAGTTGAAAGTATGATTAAAAGTCTAGTTTTTAATAGAAGTAAAAAAAGGTTGCTAAATTTTTTGGTAGCGTTTACATTATTTACCAGTTTGTTGGCGATAAACTTTGCGACAGATGTGCAAGCGGCTACGACATTAAAGGTATATCCTGCCCCCTCGGGTGTCACACTTAACACCGCCTATACGGTGAAAGTACGGGTACCGGGCGGGGTCTGGCAGGACTTGGACGAATATCAAACACAAGTGGATAACTATCATCGCCATAATGTTTCCTTTGTTTATTTCGATACGGATGGTCCGGTGGATATATCTGTGACCGATAATCTTGAAAATATTACATCGGCTAACATCCGGCCTTCGAACAAGAACATTACTCCCACCATCAACGGCAATACCATGACGTTTTCCATATCGGGTCCCATGAAGCTCTCCGCAGTAGTTAACGGGGATCTCTACAATACGTTGGATATCTTCGCCAACCCTGTAGAAGTCAATCCTCCGAGCCCTACTGACCCTAATGTTATATACGTTGGTCCTGGTTATTATACGCAGGACTACACAGTGCCCAGCGGCAAGACGCTTTACCTTGCCGGTGGAGCGGTCATCAAAGGTGAAGTTTTTCTGGATAATGCCACGAATGCCAAACTCATAGGCCGCGGCGTTATTGACCATCCCCCGGGAAGAGCGGTATCGGCTAATTATGCCAACCAAATCACGATCGACGGTATCATAATTAGCGGCTTCGGTGATGCAGATAACGGTGGGAATGCTGTTCACATCGCAGGTTCCACCAATGTTATAGTCAATAACGTAAAAGCCTATAGCAGTAAGAAATGGACCGATGGCATTGATACATTTAACGCTTCCTATATTACTATTAATGACATCTTTATGCGTACTAGCGATGATGCAATTGCGATATACGGTTCGCGCGCTAACGGCGGAAATGTTTATTCAGGCTTTTATTCCAGCCATATCAATGTCACGAACTCTATTCTCACGCCCGATACTGCTCATCCGATCAATATAGGCACTCATGGCGATCCTACTCTGCCTGGCGGCGGAAATGCGATTGACTCACTTAGCTTTTCGAACCTAGACATCTGGAGTTATCATCAAGCCTTGCCTATATCCGTTGCAGCTAGTGATGGCAACCTGATAACAGATGTTACATTCACAGATCTACGGATAGAAGATCAATCTGCAGGAAGAGTCGCGGATGCCATTACGTATAAGAGTAGCGCCTATGGCCTTGGGCCGGGGAGTGGAGTTAACAATATCTATTTCAAGAATATTACCTATACTAGCTCGAATGCGGGTGGGGGCCAGATTTATGGTTATGATGCCAACCGCCTGACTCAAAATGTAACATTTGAAAATTTGAAAGTGAACGGGAATGTCATTACCAGTGCTAGTGCGGGGAATTTTAGTGTAGGCAACTATACAAACAACATTAACTTCATCGCTACTGGAGGTTCTGTACCTGCGCCGGCAGCTATCCCTGACTATACCCCAACCAATCTGGCATTGAACAAGACCGTCAGTGCGGATAGTACACAGTCAGGACATTCGGCAGCCAGTGGAAACGATGTCAGCACGACGACACGCTGGTGTGCGAACGATGGCAATACAGGCCACTCGTGGAAGGTTGACCTGGGTTCAACTATGGATATTACCGGCGGTACCCAAGTGATGTGGGAACAGAGCGGAAAAATCTATAAATACAAGATTGAAACATCCAATGATAACGTCAACTGGACCTTGAAAGTGGACAAGTCGGCGAATACCAGCACGGATCAGGTTCAAAACGATGTATTTTACGATACGGCCCGGTATGTCCGGATTACCGTAACCGGCCTGGAAAGCGGTGTTTGGGCCAGCTTCAACGATTTCAAGGTACTTGGCGAACCACAGAATCTGGCGCTGGGTAAGACCGCAAGTAGCGATAGTACGTTATCAGGCAATCCGGCTGCCAATGGGACTGATGGCTACGCTACGACCCCCTGGAGTGCTAATGATGGAAATACCGGCCATTGGTTGATGGTAGACCTAGGCTCAAATCAAAACATTACCTATGGCACACAGGTGTTGTGGCCCCAAAGTGGTGCAGCCTATCAGTATAAGGTTGAAACATCAACGGATAATATCAACTGGACCTTAAAGGTTGACAAGACTGGCAATACCGATACGAATCAGGTTCAATCGGATCTCTTTACCGGTACCGCGCGGTATGTCCGAATTACCGTGACCGGACTGCCAAGCGGCACTAATGCGAGCTTTTACGATTTCAAGGTATTTGGGAACCCTACCAATCTGACAATAGGCAAGACGGCAAGTAGCGATAGCTCACAGACGGGAAGCCCCGCGTCCAATGGAAATGATGGCAACACGACAACCAGCTGGAGTGCGAATGATGGAGCTGCCGGCCACTGGTGGATGGTTGACCTCGGCACAAACATGACCATTACCAATGGAACTCAAGTGATGTGGCCTTATAGCGGTACAGCCTACCAGTATAAGATTGAAACATCAACGGATAATACCAACTGGACCTTGAGAATTGACAAAACAAGCAATAATAATAATGCCCAGGTTCAATCCGATTACTTTACCGGTATCGCCCGGTATGTCCGAATTACCGTAACCGGAATGCCAAGCGGTACGAATGCCGGCTTCTATGAGTTCAAGGTGTTTGGAGATCCAAGCAATCTTGCGCTCAGCAAGACTGCCAGTGCAGATAGTGCGCAGACAGCTAATCCGGCTTCCAAAGGAAATGATGGCAACTACGGGACCCGCTGGTGTGCTAATGATGGAAATACCGGTCATTGGTGGACGGTAGACCTTGGCTCAAGCATGAATATCACCGGCGGTACTCAGGTGAAGTGGGAACAAAACGGTGTATCATACAAGTACAAAATTGAAACATCAAATGATAATATCAACTGGACTTTGAAAGCTGACAAGACAGCGAGCACCAGTACAGACCAGTTTCAAAGCGATCCCTTTACCGGTACCGCCCGGTATGTCAGAATTACCGTGACCGGCTTGCCAACCGGAGTTTGGGCCAGCTTCTGGGAGTTCAAGGTAATTGGGTAACAAAGTTGATTTCTGGATTTAAGGGCTTCAAGTGGTAATTAAATTGGGCAGTCCTAAAAGTCATCATAGACGACAGAAGGACTGCCTCATTTTTTTTTTGGACATTGTTGGCGCTATTTTGCATGAATAGTGGAACATATCTGCCTGAAGGTTCAAGATGCTCCTCTAAGAAAGATTCCTAAGAAACCCTCCAGAGCTGGAGGGTTTCTTGTGCTTAAGCGGACGGCACCTATGTGAATCCTGTTTACCGGGGGATTAAAGCGATCCGGATGTCATTCCCTTGGAAGGTCTCGAAACGGCTGGGGCAGAAATACGTTCTGGGCGCCTGAAATCATTTGGCATGATGGGCTGTACCATATGTATGTCACTTATGTCCACGGCGTACCGGAAGATTGGAAAAACAGGCTTGATATAGGGTATGGGGGTATAGTATATTATAAATGCGAGGAGGCATGGCAAATGGAACAAAACGGAAACCAACAATTAAATGACAGCTGCCATTCGGACAGTGAACGAAAAAGTCACCATTCAGATAAAACAAAGAACAGTCTGATTTCTAGGCTCAATCGCATCGAAGGACAAATTCGCGGCGTAAAAGGTCTTATTGAAAAGGATACGTATTGTGACGACGTATTGAACCAAATTGCGGCGATTCAATCTGCTTTAAACGGTGTTGGGAAGCTGCTGCTGGAGAATCATTTGAACAGCTGTGTCGTTGAACGAATTCAAGAAGGCGATCATGAAGTGATTAGAGAGCTCATGGTTACGATGAATAAATTAATTAAATAATAAGGAGAGATTAATATGCAAACAGCTACCACTTAATGTTGAGGGTATGTCCTGCGGTCATTGTGTGAACTCTGTTGAGGGCGCAGTTAAAAAACTTGGAGCTTCAGGTAAAGTTGATTTGAGCGGCGGTTCCGTTACTGTAGATTTCGATGAGTCTAAAGTTTCTTTAGATGCGATTAAAAAAGCGATTGAAGATCAAGGATACGACGTCGTGAAATAATGAAGAGCCGCTTCATGCGGCTCCAATGTAACACCTATTTTTTTTCAAAAAAATATACCCCGTAGGGGTATTGTGTTGCTGGAGGGGATTAAAATGGATAAACAATTAGAGCAGCAGCAAGCAAATCTTCAAATTACGGGGATGACATGTGCGGCTTGCGCGAACCGGATAGAAAAAGGATTGAAGAAACTAGAAGGTGTTGCGGATGCCCATGTAAATTTCGCTACTCGAGAAGGCGTCTGTATCCTATAATCCGAATCAAATCAGCGTATCGGTCATGGAAGAAAAAATACTGGATCTAGGCTACAGCACCGTAAAGGATACTGTCGATTTTAATATCGTAGGTATGACCTGCGCAGCGTGCGCTGCGCGTATTGAAAAAGGCTTAAATAAAATTCCAGGAGTTAGCAAAGCTGCTGTTAACCTTGCATTAGAA
This sequence comes from uncultured Paenibacillaceae bacterium, assembly GCA_963793665.1. Lineage (GTDB taxonomy): Bacteria > Bacillota > Bacilli > Paenibacillales > Paenibacillaceae > Paenibacillus_Z. The sequence goes on along the minus strand of CAWCBD010000025.1, from coordinate 81,927 downwards.
TCTGCCCATGTGGAGTATAACGCTGCCGAGGTATCGGTAAACGATATGAGTAAGAAAGTTGATCAGCTTGGGTATAAAGCCATACGTAAAGAGGAAGAAACAGTCAGAAGGCGATTATAAGCAAAAAGAGATTCGCCATAAGAAAATGCAGCTAGCGGCCTCAGCCATCCTTACGTTTCCGCTTCTATGGGCCATGGTAAGCCACTTTTCTGTTACATCATGGATTTACCTGCCTGAATTCTTGATGAACCCATGGGTGCAGTTAGTGCTTGCCACACCGGTACAGTTTATTATCGGTCGCCAATTTTACGCAGGGGCATACAAAGCCCTTCGCAATAAAAGCGCCAATATGGATGTGCTTGTTTCCCTCGGAACATCAGCAGCGTACTTTTATAGTTTATATTTAACACTGCAGTGGGCAGCTTCTGTTGATGCCCATCGCCATGAGCCGGATATGTATTACGAGACCAGCGCGATTCTTATTACTTTGATCATCTTAGGGAAACTATTTGAAGTGTTGGCAAAGGGGCGGACTTCTGAAGCGATCAAGAAATTGATGGGGCTTCAGGCCAAAACAGCGTTAGTCATTCGGAATGATCAAGAAGAATCTATACCGGTTGAAGAAGTTGTCATTGGGGATATTGTTCTTGTAAAACCGGGTGAGAAAATTCCAGTCGACGGTGAAGTTGTAGACGGTTTGTCCGCAGTTGATGAATCCATGCTTACGGGGGAAAGTATCCCTGTTGAGAAAAAAGCCGGCGAACCTGTCATTGGGGCTACCGTTAATAAAAACGGAAGCTTAAAAATTAAAGCAACCCGTGTTGGTAAAGAGACAGCACTTGCACAAATTATTAAAGTTGTAGAAGAAGCTCAAGGTTCTAAAGCGCCTATTCAGCGTATCGCTGATGTGATCTCAGGAATCTTTGTCCCGATTGTTGTAGGAATTGCTGTTGTAACATTTCTGGTTTGGTTTATCTGGGTTGCTCCTGCCGATTTTGCAGCTGCACTGGAAAAGGCTATTGCGGTTCTTGTCATTGCTTGCCCATGTGCTTTAGGTCTTGCAACACCAACATCGATTATGGCTGGCTCCGGCCGCGCGGCGGAGTTTGGCATTCTGTTTAAGGGCGGAGAACATCTTAGAATCGATGCAAAAAGTGCAAACGGTCGTACTTGATAAAACGGGTACGGTAACCAAAGGCAAACCGGAACTTACTGACGTTCGAATTGAAAACATGGATGAAGCCGCAGCTCTTCGCCTAATCGGTTCTGCCGAAAAACAATCGGAGCATCCGCTTGCTGAAGCGATTGTTGCTGGTATTGTTGCTAAAGGCATCACTTTGACCGCCACTGAGCAGTTTGAAGCCATTCCCGGCTACGGAATTCGAGCTATCGTAGAAGGCAAGGAAGTGCTGGTTGGAACCCGTAAACTCCTGCAGCGTGAAGCTATCGATTATGGAAAAGCGGATAAAGCTATGGAAGAGCTCGAATTAGAAGGAAAAACCGCTATGCTCATTGCCGTGGATAACAAGTATGCAGGTATGGTCGCCGTAGCGGATACGATCAAAGACACATCGAAAGAAGCGGTCCTTCGCTTAAAACAAATGGGCATCGAGGTCATCATGATTACAGGTGACAATCAACGGACAGCGCATGCAATTGCGCAGCAAGTCGGCATTGATCATGTTCTAGCAGAAGTTCTTCCGGAAGGCAAAGCAGAGGAAGTAAAGAAGCTTCAAGGACAAGGAAAGAAAGTGGCAATGGTAGGCGATGGCATTAATGATGCTCCGGCTCTTGCGACTGCTGATGTCGGCATAGCTATAGGCACCGGTACTGACATTGCGATGGAAGCAGCGGACGTGACGCTGATGCGTGGAGAACTTACGAGTATTGCAGATGCGATCTACATGAGCCGTAAAACGATGACGAACATTAAACAAAACCTCTTTTGGGCACTCGGTTATAATGCGCTCGGAATTCCGATTGCCGCTATTGGACTATTAGCACCCTGGGTAGCGGGAGCTGCAATGGCTCTAAGCTCGGTATCGGTTGTGTTAAACGCCTTACGCTTGCAGAGATTGAAGTTATAATCTAGTTTACAAGCTCGTACATCACAAATTAAATTTATCAATCGAACATCAACTCAAAGGAGGCAATTGAAAAAAGCAGCGATTTCAATTTTACTTACAGCTACGCTCTTGACGGCATGCGGAAAATCAGGCGGTTCTATGGACCATTCTTCGCATGGCGGAACGTCAGGATCAACGAATAATGCCGCGCAGGGCGATACTGCGGCAATGGATCATAGCAGTATGGCTAATGAAGCAGGTTCTAATCAGGCTGGGAATGTCCAGGCTCAGTTCAAGCTTTCTAGTAATAAGATTATGCCGAACCAAGATACGACGATTACGATTAATATTAAGGACAAAAACGGTAAACCGATTGATAAATTTGACATCGTGCATGAAAAACAGATGCATTTTATTATCGTTAGCAAGGATTTGTCTTTCTTTAACCACATTCACCCTGATTATAAAGGAAACGGCGAGTTCACCGTTACCACACAATTTCCGACAGCCGGAGAGTTTAAGGTGATTGCCGACATCACTCCAACAGGGATGGGAGCAATGAATAAGAGCCAGTGGATTTCGGTTCAAGGAGAATTACCTGCTGAGCAAGCAATTAAACCTGATGCTGCATTAACTAAAGTGGTGGATGGTAAGGAGGTAACGCTTTCGATTGATCACCTCATGGCCAACATGGAACTAAACTTGAACTTCAATATTACAGACGCTCAGACGAAGCAGCCTGTCACGGATCTTCAGCCTTATTTGGGAGCAGTTGGACATGTCGTGATCTTAACCCAAGATGCAGAAAATTATTTGCATGTGCATCCGACTGATGAAAAGGCTTCGGGGCCGGATGCCAAGTTTATGACGACGTTCCCGCATAGCGGAGTGTATAAGATTTGGGGACAATTTAAGCAAAATAATAAAGTCTTTACCGTGCCTTTTGTTGTAAAAGTACCGTAAAGGTGATGCCTGGTTTTCTTGGAAACGGATGTTATCGATTAGTGTAAGCTAACCTGTTAAGATTTAAGATCAAAGAAGGCCGATCCGCTTATGGATCGGCCTTTTTCTGCAGCCGGGGCTCCAGTTTTTTTGATGAAACAGCCCCGCGAAATCCGGGTCCCGAGGACCTGGGATAGGCTTCCATCCGTTAACCTGAATAGGATGGTTCTAAATTGAAGAAAATAATAAAATTAACAATAAAAGGGTAATTCGATCAAAAGGGGCTCGTAATCTTGCATCTAGCATTAGCTTTATTTACCGTATTTGCGGCTTGGAGATGGGGGGACTGGAGACAATGGAAGCAATACCATACCTCGATGCTCTTTATCATGTCAGCAGGATTCTTGTATGAGTATTTGACTAAGGACTATATTCTATGGGTGTTCCATCCTGACTTTCTTTATAATCATTCGGTTACGGTCATTGTGTATGCCGTATTAACGATGCCTTTATCTGTTCTAATCTTCCTCTCACGTTATCCAACCAGCAGTTTGAAAAAACAATTATTTTATATAGCCGAGTGGGTTTCTATTTATGCGGTTGTTGAATGGATCTTACAAATCACTGGCGGAATTTCATATAAGAATGGTTGGAATTTCTGGTATTCGGTATTATTCGATTTGATGATGTTTCCCATGCTCAGGTTACACCATAAAAAACCGCTAATGGCATATGGGTTATCACTTATAATCACCATTTTTCTGATGTGGTATTTCAAAGTACCTTTAAAATAAACAGCATAAATTTTCTTAAGAGGCACAAAGCCGCTCCGCTTCGGGGAATAGGTATCTAAGGGAATGAAAGGATGGGGTATCAATAGCTCCATCCTTTTTTTGTTGCGCCCAGATAGGTCTATCACTGCACAGCCCCATCCGGATGCTTCTCGATCAAGTTCAGCTTCACGGGGATCACGGTCTGCTGCGGGGAATAGCCGCCTTCAATTTGCGACTTCAACAAGGTAACCGCTGCTTCAGCCAGACGATTCTCGTCCTGCTTGACGTAGGAGATACCCGGCAAGTCGGGATCGTCGAAGGAGACAAGCTCAATCTCTCTCCTTGCAAGCTTGCCAAGCGATTGAGAGGTTAATTGGGCCATCTCTGCAGACAGGGTGAAAACGGCGCTAACCTGAGGATGCTCTTGCAGGAAGGCACTCACGTATGGCTCGGCCATATCCGTTCTTAGGATGTCCAGCGGTACGTGGCACCATAGATTCTTATCGATGGCAAGCCGCCGTTCCATATAGGCTTTCTCGAAGCCGGAAGTACGGTCTTCGATCACGGTATTCGTATTGTCCGGTGAGATCAGTGCGATCTCCGAGTGCCCCTTATCAAGCAAATAGCTGACCATCTCAAAAGCACCCGCAGTATTGTCTGAGATGATCTGATAAGTCTCGATGTTCCGCAAGTAGCGGTCGATAAACACGAAGGGGAACTTATCGAGCGATAGCCGCAGCAACGATTCGTTGTACTTCTCATCCTCGGTCGGAAAGACGATAATCCCCCTTACACCCAGTGCAGAGAGCTGGTTAATCGCCTTCGATTCCTCGGCAGACGATTCCCTTGTTATATGCAGAATCAGCTGATACCCCGCTTCCTTCGCATGGAGCTCCATGTGATCGACCAGCTTCTGAATGACCTTCGTCTTCATCGTCGGGATGATAAATCCGATCAGGTCTCCGATGTCAGCCGTATCCACATGGTCTTGGACAGCGACGGCAGCAGTCGGATTCAGTCCAGCGACGAAGGTCCCTTTCCCTTGAATACGCATAACCAGTCCTTCATCCGCTAGAGCTATCATCGCGTTCTTCACCGTAATTTTACTTACCCGGAATTCGTCCATGATCTCCTGCTCTGAGGGTACTCTGTCCCTCTGGCGCAGTGCGCCCGACAGGATCTGATCCCTATAATAATCCTGAATCTGTTTATATAACGGTAATTTACGCAAGTGGCGCCACCTCAAGATCGTTATGATGAGCATCGATTATCATCTAATGGTTATAATGTACCATTAATTTATAACAAATTAAATAAAAATATATTTTTACTGATTTTATAACCAATTAGGTATATAAAACTCCGATTTTCTAGCCTATAATGCAGTTATTAAAGCGTTTACATGCTTGCAATCAAGCGAAATATGACAGAAAGGAGGTACGCTAGGTACGTTATAAGGAGCTGCAATTCCAATGTTAAAATCCATTCCTAAAGCGGAGGTCATACAAATGAGAAAAGCTTTGAAAATTACGTCGATCTCACTTTTGGCAGCTACGGTGTTATCCGGCTGCGGCAATTCAAACAACAGTGGTAATGCTTCATCTTCAGACAATGCTTCCACTTCTAGCACAGCCAACACCAACACCTCGGCAAATGCCGATGAGAAGGTCACGCTGACCGTTGCCCACTACATGGTGGAGAAGCCAAAGGTGGACACTTTCAAGAAGCTGACTGACAAATTCACCGAGTTGAATCCAAACGTCAGCTTCGACATTCAAGTTATGCCGGTCGATAAATACAGCGACAACATTAAGATGAAGATTAACGGCGGAGATTCACCGGACATTATCTTCGGTCGTCCAGCGGGCATGGTCGAAATGACGAAGGCAGGCGCTTTCCTGGACGTTACGAATGAAGCCTTCGTCAAAAGGTTCGATCCGGCCTATATCCCGAACGTTTCTTATGAGGGTAAGGTGTACGGCCTGCCTGTTGACTTGATGACCAACGCCGTCATCTACAACAAGGATCTGTTCAAGCAAGCGGGCGTCGAGGTTCCGAAGACGTTCTCCGACCTGTTGAAGGCAGCCGAGACGTTGAAATCCAAAGGCATTACCCCGTTCGCGGCCTCATGGAAGGATGGCGCTTCCTATATGAGTTTCATGTGGCCGGATATGTGGGGATCATTGCTGGTACAGAATCCGGATTATGCGGGTTTGATTACGTCAGGACAGAAGAAGTTCTCGGATATTCCAGGCTACAAAGACTTTCTGCAGCGCGTGAACCAGCTTAGCGCGTATGCGAACAGCGATGCAAAGGATATCGATTACGATCGTTCCCTCCAATACTTCGCGCAAGGCAAAGCTGCAATGGATATTATGGGCAGCTTCGCGATCGGAACGATTCGCAGCTATAATCCAAGCGGCAACTTCGGGGTGTTCATGTACCCGGCGACCGATAAGCCAGAGGACAATTATATGACCTATTCCACGGATGACACTTGGATGATCGGCGCCAAGTCCAAGCATGTCGACATCGCCAAGAAGTTCTTCGATTTCATGGCTTCCGACGAGGGCGCGCAGATTTGGGCGGACGGTGTGCAGACTATCAGTACAATCTCCAAGGATATCAAGCCGGCGAAGCAGGATCCGATCGCCACTGAATTCCAGGCTGTCTTCCAGACGGGCAAAATCGTCAACAACCAAGTGAAGCCGCTGTGGTACGGCCAATATGACGATACATGGCAGAAGATCATGACGTTCTTCCTCGTGAGCGATCCAAGCAAGCGCAGCGTGGATGACACGCTGAAGAGGCTGGATGATGGTTTCGCTAAGATTAATGAGATGAAATAAAATGCGTGATCCCTCCGGCCGTTCGGATTTCCAAGCGGCTGGAGGGCTTTAATTCTCGATTAAGATTTGGTGGTGTGTGATGAAGAGACAATATAAAGACAAGCTCGTAAACTTCACGTTCCTGATTCCGGCACTTCTGTTCTTTTCTTTAGTTGTTCTCATTCCCTTTTTCCGCGGGCTGAACATCGCTTTCACGAATTGGGATGGCATTAGCCCGACCTACGACTATGTCGGCCTTCACAACCTGAAGCTGCTATTCAGCGATGAGGACGCCATTGAGCCTATCAAGAATACGCTCTTCTTCGCCTTCTTCACGACGTTCTTCGTGAATGTAATCGGCCTATTGCTGGCCGTGGCGCTCAATACGAAGTTCAAAGGCGTCAATCTGCTGAAGACTTTTATCTTCATGCCTATGGTGATCAGTCTCGTACTAGCTGCGATTATCTGGCGGTATATTTATAGTGACATTTATCCGATTTTGTTCCATACAGACGGGGGGCTGCTTGGCAATCCTTCGACGGTCATGCTGGGGATCTCGATTATCGCCATTTGGAAAGAAGTCGGGCTGGCTATGGTCATCTACTATGCAGGACTGCAGACGATTCCCAAAGATATGTACGAATCGGCCCATATCGACGGTGCCGGCATCTTTCAGCAATTCCGCAAGATCACGATTCCGCTGCTGATGCCTGCTTTCACGTATTGTGTGCCGCTTTGGCTCGGAACCGGTCTTAGACAGTTCGATTACCCGATGGTCGCCACCAAGGGCGGGCCGGGGACATCTTCAGAGACGATGGCTATGTACGTCTACAATTATGAATTTCCTTATTTCAAAGCAGGCTATGGGCAGATGTCCGCGATCGTGCTGTTTGCGTTCATTCTCGTATTCACGATACTCGTTACCCGCTATTTCCGCAGAAGAGAGGTGGAATATTGAACCCGTCGCCATCCATTACGCGCCGCCGCTGGTTAGAACGCCTCCGAATCGCTGTGCTTTATGCGATCGCGATTCTGTTCTTGTTCCCTTTTTATATTGCGATCGTCTATTCCATCAAGACACCGGTCGAGACGGCTGCAAGTCCCTTAAGCTTTCCTAAGCACATCAGCTGGAGCAATTACTCGGATGCGATTGCGGCCTCCCATTTCTTCCTGGCGCTTCGTAACAGTGTAATCGCCACGACGGGAACGGTCGCGCTAACGATTCTCGTATGTTCCTTAGGGGCATACGTGATTGCGCGAAACAATAATAGATTTTACAACTTTTTCTACTACATGTTTATGTCAAGCATCATGCTGCCCTTCCAGGTGCTGATGTTCCCGCTCTACAAAACGTGGGTGGACTTGCATATTCTCAATACGCTGCACGGGCTCATCATCTCGCTCACGGGCGTACAGATCGGTTATTTTTGTTTCCTGTACGTAGGATTTATTAAGACCGTTCCAAGAGAGCTGGAAGAGTCGGCTCTGCTGGACGGTGCATCGCGTTACAGGACATTCTTCAGTATTATTTTCCCGCTGCTAAAACCGATTAATACGACCATTCTCGTGCTTAGTGCCCTAGGGGCGTGGAACGACTTCGTAGTGTCTATGGTGCTGGTGCAAAAGAAGAACGTATCGACTTTGCCGCTTGTTCAGTTCCAGTTTTTCGGCGAATATACGTCTCAGGTCAATATGGCATTCGCGGCCATTATCCTGTCGATGATTCCGATCATGATCTTCTATGGATTCGCCCAGCGCTACATTATCGGGGGCGTAACAGCCGGCGCGGTTAAAGGATAACGATGAAAAGAGGCTCACTTTATGAGAGATCGAACAGATTTAGCCAGCAGCACAACCTACCCAAATCCCCTTATCGAGCAGCGGGCAGATCCATGGATCTACAAGCATGTGGACGGGTATTACTATTACACCGCATCTGTTCCCGAATTCGACCGCATTGAGCTGCGCAGGTCGCAGACGTTGTCTGGACTCGCTTCAGCTGAGCCAGTCATCTTGTGGACGAAGCATGATGAAGGTCCTATGAGTGCGTTGATTTGGGCACCGGAAATTCATGCTATTGAGGGAAAATGGTATATCTATTTTGCAGCAGCGGCATCCGAAGAGATTGTAGACGGCCTGTTTAATCATCGAATGTTCGTCCTGGAGTGCGCTTCTTCCAATCCGCTTGAAGGCGAGTGGACGGAAAAGGGGCAGATTCGGACGGCCTGGGACACCTTCGCGCTCGATGCGACATTCTTCGCCCATCGAGGCAAGCATTACCTGGTGTGGGCGCAGAAGGCGCCGCATATAGCGGGCAATTCCAATCTCTACATCTCAGAGATGGAGAATCCGTGGACGGTTCGCGGGGAGCAGGTACTGCTGACGACACCGGAGCTGCCATGGGAGACCATCGGCTTCAAAGTGAATGAAGGGCCCGCTGTGCTGGAGCGGGAAGGCAAGCTGTTCATCACATACTCCGCCAGCGCGACAGATCATCATTACTGCATGGGTCTTCTCACAGCCGATGCGGACTGCGATCCGCTGGATGCAGCAGCTTGGCGCAAGTCCCCGCATCCGGTCTTCCAGACGAGTGAGCAGACGGGCCTCTATGGTCCGGGCCACAACAGCTTCACGAAGACAGAGGATGGGAAGGCTGACGTCATCATCTATCATGCGCGCAGTTACAAGGAGATCGTCGGAAATCCGCTGTATGATCCGAATCGGCATACGCGCGCGCAGGTATTCGGCTGGAGTGCAGAGGGGAATCCGGTATTCGGAGAACCGGCTGCGGATGACGCGGCCCAGCGCTAACGCAATCGGAATATTTCTTGAACGATTTCAGATAAGGCGGCTGCAGCAGGAGGGCTAGCTAGAAAGGGCTGTCTCATAAGGTCTGACAAGACCTTTTGAGAGACAGCCCTGTTTTTTTTCAACTATAAGAAAGTAGAAGTTTCGCGACTATTCCGATAAGGCGAGAACAAAAGCAATCCAATTTGAAGAAAAACCTGAGCGGTTGGAAGCAACTCAAGCCGCAATGAAATCCCCATACAGCCCACAGCTAAACATTATCGAGGGACTGTGGGATGGATGAAGAAATCGGTTATTTACATATAATTAGGCTGCTATATTGGATATTTGTAAGATAACGCAGGTGTTATGTTCTGATATGCTGGCTATATTGGATATTTGCAGGATACATCTCAATTTGCGCTGATTATGATGGCATTTGCGCTTCTTTATTGGAAATATCCAGTATAGAACCTATTATTAATAAAGTTTGTTGAAAGTTAGTGCTAATATCCAATATATATAGGTGACGAAGCTTTGCGAATGAGTGAGTATATGTGAGATAAACCCTAAAAACGTAAGGGACGGAGAACGATGGTCCAACTCCGAGGGGGCTGCCACGCGCTAGCCCGTATTTCCTTTATTTGAATTAAAAATTGCCGTCTATATAGTTCAGTTTTAAAATAAATATTGGTATGATATTACTAAAAGTAGCATTGTAAATTGTGTTGTAGGCAAACGAAAATCAATGAAATAACAGGGGGATATTATGAGCGAAAATAACTTTCTGAATGATGCAGCTTTTAATAAATTAAAACAGAAATCTTAAATTTTTATAATGTAAAAGACGATATAACAAAACCAAAGGTAACTTTTAAAGATATTGATATAGAAAACGACAAAGAGAGAATGTACGATTCATATTCTGATACATACATTCCACTGAAATATATTCAATTTGCAGACGGTGAAATTGTAATTTCAGCCATATCTGACTATATAGACTTCGCAAAGGGTTATTATCAATTATTTTCTGAAAATCTCTTCAGCGAAATAGCTTTTGACTACCTATTTGATTTTTTAAGTGTAAAAGTAAAAAGTCTCAAATTAATACCTTATACAGGGAATCAGGCAAAAGAAAAATATTTATCTATATTTGGGTTAGGTGAAAAAGCTAATCTTACATACTCGAACATTCAAAATTCAACTATTCAGATCAAGTCCGATATATCAAATAAAAATATAACCCATTCATATGAAGAATTTGCGCCAGATAGAGTTTATTACGGTACTTTACTCGGAAACAAAATTGTTTCAATTGCAGGATGTAATAACGCACCGTTACTATCTCCCACTGTTGTAGACATTGGTCTAGAAACACATGAGGATTACAGACAAAATGGTTACGCTCTTTCAAATGTTGCTGCATTGTCTAATTATTTAATCATCAATGGACATGTTGTTAAATATTGTTGTAATAATAAGAATACAAGTTCAATTAAAACAGCTATGTCGAGCGGGTTTAAAGTAGTTGCAAATGAAAAGACATTTTATTGTGTAAATCCGTGATCTAAGGGACTTTCACAGTTTCATTCGTTGAAGCAAGCCCAGGATGAGGTGTGCCGTCCAAGCCAACGTATTGGTCATAAGCATCGAAGATTTTTCTGGCGATCGGCGCAGCGCCGTAAGCTCCGAACCCTCCGTCAGGAACGACAACAGCCACAGCGAGTACGGGATTCTCAGCAGGGGCCAAGGCGATAAATACGGAATTTTCCACCTTTTTACGATTACCGACATCTTGCTCGGAAGTACCGGTCTTCCGAAGGAAATTATACTTAAAGTCTTCGAAGCCCTGCACTGAAACTTTGCCCATTCCGTCATAGATTTCATTCCAATAAGAATCCGGCAGTGTGACAGTATTCAACACCTTCGGGGAGAAGGTCTGTACGGTTGTGCCCTTTGAATCAACGACTTTATTTACAAATTGAGGCTGCAGCCGTTTCCCGCGGTTACCCAGCATAGCCGCATATTGAGCCAGCTGAAGAGTGGTATATTTGGCCTGTTGGCCAAATGAAGCCCGAACTAGCGCTGACTGGGCACTGCCGCTCTTAACCTCGAGATAATAATCGATAACGCCGCTGCTTTCTCCTGGCAGTCCACTTTCGGTAGTTACCCCAAGGCCGAACTGTTTCATGTAGCTGTCCCACACATCGACGCCTTTGTCACCTTTGTATTTCATATATAATTTGTTTCCTACCTCCGAAGACATGAAGGTATTAGAAGAGTGGGCAATCGCTTGAGCCGGATCAATCTTGCCATAAGCATGGTTGGAAGAGTTGTGTATGAGAACCTCGGATCCCTTTCTGCCGAAAGCAAAGATTCCTGTATCGTTATAGATCGAATTTGTAGTGAATAAGCCTTCTTTGAGCCCGACAAGAACGGATAACGGTTTCTGAGTCGAGCCAAGCGGCACCATAGACGAAGGGTGGCGGTCGCGCTCTTTCTTATCCTCATAGGGCGGGTAGGATTGGCGAATCGTACCATTGGCTTGAAAATAAGTAATATCTTTTAAATCCTTTGTAGTAATCGAACCGCCTGACCACACGTTCGGATCATAATCCGGCATGCTCGCCATTGCGACAACCTTGCCTGTTTTCACTTCCATCGCAACGGCATAGCCTGTCGTTGCATCGTTGCCATCATTCCAAGGTTTGGAGCTTGAATGATGCAAAAACTCAAGATGGTCCATAATTGCCTTTTGGGTCATCAGCTGGACATTGTTATTGAATGTCAGATATAGATCATTGCCCTTTACGGGAGGGGTTATCTCAGGGGGACCGACGATACTGTTCTGAGCATTAATCGGATATAACTTGATTCCATTTTCCCCGCGCAGAAGGTCTTGATACAAATATTCCAGACCGTCCACTCCTACTTCCTCATCATCTGTATATTGAAGCTTGGGATCGTCTTCTTCCTGGATTTTCTCATATTTACTCATAATTTCGCGGACGCCTCTATATTTCTTAAGATACCCGACTAATTGCACAGCGACCTTATCCTGCGCATAGTTACGAACACTCTCTTCAACGATATCTATGCCTGGATACTGCTCCTGATTCTCAAGGAAGATTGCGATTTCTGCATTCGAGAGGCCTATCTTGATCCGTCTGGGTACGGCGTAGGTATTAAGAATATGATCCAGATCCATTCGTTTCTTAATTTCTTCCAGCGTCAATGTTTTCTGCGGATCGCCGTATTTTGTGAACACTGCTTCTAACTGTTTGGCAAGCTTATCCGCGTCTTCCTCTTTAAATTTGGGCTGAATGGTGAAATATAGCGATTGGGTTGACGTAGAGTAAGCAATAGGGGAGCCGGTTGAATCGAGAATGTCACCGCGAATCGGCGGAATTTTAACAGGCTTGGTGCTCAAATCATCGAATTGTTCCTGCAGCTTCGGGCCATCAACAAATTGTAAAATGGCCAGCCGCACGATCAGAATACTAAACAATATGAAAGTCAGGGCAAAAAACATGTTCAAACGTACGGCAAATGATTGCCGGTTAGCAATATCATTTTTGATTTTTTCCTCATAAGGCATCATGACTAGGTTCCCCTCTTAAATGCTGTAATTCTAGTAAATACTTGAAGTAGAGTTATAGAAGTATAAATTGTATTATATGCGATTGGGAATTTGATTACAAAATTAGCAGGGAAAGTAACAAATTTCACTCAGGCGAGGTAGATTGGCTCTAGAACGCTGTCAATCCTCCGGTTAAATAAACGAAAGGGGTTAATTCTGTTATTATAGGGATAGATCAATTCGCGCGAACAAATATTCTTATAAAAAGGCAGGATTATCCTAATGAACGTTCAGCTGACAGAGAAGGTAATTCAGATGCTGTGCGGCCAAACCTCTTTTGACAAGGGGGAAGCCTATTACCGGGCAGGAAAAGTAACGATTACATATTATGATCCCGAGACTCTAACCTGGGAAGCGACTGTCAAAGTGAACGGCAGCGACGAGGTTACGATTGAAATTCTTGAAAATGGGGATGTGGAGGCGGAATGCAGCTGTCCGACCCTTGCTTCTTATGATAAATATTGCTCTCATATTGCAGCTGTGCTGCTGAGTATCAAAGATAATCCGAATGATTTTGGCCGGTCATTGGTCCATTCGGGGCGTTCAAAGGCTGGCTTGGAAGGCGGATTCTCAGAGCAATCCAGCTCTGGGAGGAACGCTTCAGGAAGGTCGGCAAGAGATTCGAGGCTGCTGAGCGGTATCTTGAGTTTGTTTGGGGACAAGCCGCTGAGGTCCAGCCGCACGAGGAGCCTTTTTGATACAAGAGAGCCTCTTGATGTGGAGTTCATCTGCAAGCCATTCCCTTATGGCTACAAGAAGCATATGTTCGGGATTGAAATGAAGGTTGGCCTCAAACGACTTTATATTGTACAGAAGGTAAGAGAGTTTCTGGACCGCGTAGGCCGCAGAGAATCTTGGGCCTTCACGAAGCATTTTACCTATGAACCGGAGCTGCATAGCTTTCACCCTCACAATGATGCGGTTATTCGAGCCCTTATCCAAATTGAGGAAAATGAGAGGGTGTTTCGTGAAAGCTCTAGTCCGCTTACTGCCCATGCCAGCTACCATGGCGGTGATCGCATGCTTCTAGTTCCCCCGAATGCTTGGGCGATGCTCCATCCGCTGCTCGTCAAGGCTCAGTCCGTCAAGCTTGAGCAGGACGGCAGCTCCTATGAAGGGATTGGTTTCTCAGAAGAGCCGCTGCCGCTTCAATTTGAATTTGAGCACAATAATGCCCATGAAGGCTTCCAATTAGACGTTCAGGGCTTGGATAAGATGCTCGTTATGGAAGCATACGGCATCGTTATTGCTGAGGGCAGGCTGTATAAGCTGCAGGATGACATATGCAATCGTTTATCGATGCTTAAGCAAATGCTGGAGGCTTCCCGAACGCAGCAAATACAGATTGATCCGGAGCAAATGGAGCCTTTCATGGAAAAGGTTATTCCAGGTCTCATGAAGCTTGGCAGCGTGCACATCGCCCAAGCTGTGTCCGAGCGTATTGTGCAAACACCGCTCAAGGCCAAGCTCTATCTGGACCGGGTAAGAGACCGGCTGCTGGCTGGACTGGAGTTCCATTACGGAAGCATTGTCATTAATCCGCTTGAGACAGCCGGTCAGGCTCGGGGTGAAGGGCATATTCTGATGCGCGATGGGGACCAGGAAGGGCGAATTCTGGAGCTGCTTGAGCAAAGCGGGTTCACCGCTACGGAGGGCGGGTATTTCTTAAGCGACGAAGATGCCGAATATGATTTTCTGTATCATATAATGCCAGAGCTGGAGAAGCTGGCTGACGTATATGCCACATCAGCAGTTAAAACGAGGCTTCACATGGGCGCGGCCCCTCCAAAGGTTACGCTGAGTATGAATGAGCGGACGGATTGGCTTATTTGCAAATTTGACATCGATGGCATTCCAGAGTCGGAAATCCGCCACCTGCTGAAGTCTCTGGAGGAGAAGCGTAAATTCCATCGTCTGCCCAGTGGTGCGTTCATGCCGCTTGAAGGTGAAGAATATCAGGAAATCATTCGCTTCATTAATGAAACCGGAATGACCAGAAGCGAGGTAGCGGCTGCGGAAATCCGCTTCCCTGTTGCTCATGCGCTCCATCTCATGGAGTCACTTAGACAAGGCAGCACGATTAAACTAAGTAAATCATTCCGTCAGCTCCTTGAGAACATGCGCAATCCGGATAACTTGGATTTCCCAATTCCAAGTGGTTTGGAAACGGTCCTCAGGGATTATCAGAAGGTGGGATTCCAATGGTTCAAGACGCTGGCTCACTATCACTTCGGCGGCATTCTTGCTGATGATATGGGACTCGGTAAAACGCTGCAAAGCATCGCCTTTCTAGTGTCTGTACTGCCGGAGATCAGGGAGCTTAAGCTTCCGGGGATCATCGTCTGCCCCGCCTCTCTAGTGTATAACTGGCAAAATGAGCTGCAGAAATTCGCCCCGCAGATTCGGGTTGTTATCGCTGATGGCAGCCAGGAGGAGCGGAGCCAGATTCTGAAGGCAAGCTCCAAGGCGGACGTAATCATCACTTCATACCCGCTGCTGCGCAGGGATATTGCGAAGGTAGCCAAGCAAGCCTTCCACACGCTTATTTTGGACGAGGCACAGTTCTTTAAGAATCACGCCACGCAGACAGCGCATGCGGTCAAGGCCATTCAGGCCAGGTACCGTTTCGCATTAACAGGAACGCCAGTGGAGAATAAGCTTGAAGAGCTGTGGTCGATCTTTGATGCGGTATTCCCGGCATTGTTTACGGATAGGAAAGCCTTCAATGATTTAACACGCGAGACGGTTGCTAAGCGGGTAAGGCCGTTCCTGCTTCGCCGGCTCAAGACTGACGTGCTTAAGGAGCTGCCGGAGAAGATTGAATCGCTTCAGGCGTCCGAGCTGCTGCCGGAGCAGAAAAAGCTGTACGTCGCTTATTTAGCCAAATTGCAGCAGGAAACCTTGAAGCATTTGAATGAGAAGGACTTTCAAAAGAATCGGATTAAGATTCTGGCTGGCTTGACACGGCTTCGGCAGCTGTGCTGCCACCCGTCGCTGTTTGTCGAAGATTACGGAGGAAGTTCCGCCAAATTCGAGCAGCTGCTGGAGATCATTGAGGAATGCCGAAGCGCAGGCAAACGGCTGCTTGTATTCTCACAGTTTACTAAAATGCTGGGGATCATCGGGCGAGAGCTTGGTTACCAAGGGATACCGTTCTTTTATTTGGATGGCTCTACACCAGCCTCGGAGAGGGTCCAGCTGTGCAATCGCTTCAATGACGGGGAGCGGGATCTATTCCTTATCTCCTTGAAAGCAGGCGGTACGGGACTTAATTTGACGGGAGCGGATACCGTTATCCTCTATGATTTATGGTGGAATCCCGCTGTGGAGCAGCAGGCTGCCGACCGGGCGCATCGCATCGGCCAGAAGAAAGTCGTGCAGGTGATCCGGCTGGTAACCCAAGGTACGGTGGAAGATAAGATGTATGAGCTGCAGCTGAGAAAGAAGAATTTGATCGATGAAGTGATTCAGCCAGGCCAAGAGGCCTTGTCGGGCTTGTCGGAGCAGGAGATTCGGGAGATTCTAATGATTGAATGAATAAAGCCGAGTGAGAAGCTTGGCTTCTCCGCCAAAGGACGCGTGAACCGTTTCTTCTTGCACTCGGCTTTTTTAGATACTGCTGCATACATCCAATTATTTGTGTAACTGAACGAATATAGAAGCGTATTTGGCCGAGAATAATGAAGTAAGACGGATAAATTAGAAGGCTGACCACAATCAACATCGTTGTTCTCATGATAAATTCATTAAGGTAAGCTATAATTTGTTAAACAAAGTGAGCAATGAACGAAATTGGGTGAAGGGGGTACACAGTTGGCCATATTAACCAATTTTCCACTTGCAGCGGCATTTTTATCTATTCTATTGGCTCAGGTTGTTAAAATACCCCTGCATTATATCAAGGCCGGCACATGGGAATGGAAGCTTGCGTTAAGTACGGGCGGCATGCCGAGTTCTCATTCGGCCGCGATGGCGTCACTAGCGACGGCAATCGGCATCGATCAGGGAGTAAGCTCTGCCTATTTTGCCATTTCCGTCGTTGTAGCTGCTATTATTATGTTTGATGCTTTTGGGATAAGGCGGCAGGCTGGTGAACAGGCGGTTATTATTAACCAGCTAACGAAGGAATTTAACGATTTATTTCATAAAGACAGGGCGCAGGCAGGAAGCAGTGAAAGAAAGGCATTAAAGGAGCTGCTTGGCCACCGCCCGATTGAGGTTGCTGCAGGCTGTTTATTCGGAATCGCAGTCAGCGAGGTCATGTATCTTTTATGGTTTTGAGTTCTATCGTTTAACCACCCTGGTACCTGGTACTAGATAAAGATGGTACTTCTGCAGACTCCAGGAAAATTATAGAATAAAGCCATATCAAATAACCAACAGGTTATACGGGAGGGCTTTACTAATGGAAGCTGCACAGAATCGGAAAATGATCAATTTCTACCGTCGTCGCAACACTCCAACTTATACATTCATGGCATGGTCGGCGTTCATTCTGGCAAGCGGGTTTGAGTTCATCGGCATTTACAACCTGAAGCAGCCATTATCCGTTCAAGGGTACTATGCCGTAACTGGGATTTTGCTGATCATAACATCCTTCCTTCTGCAGAAGGTCGCCAGAGATAATGATGAAGATAAATTTCTAAGAGATCAGAACCCAAGCTACAGAAGCAGGAACACATCGTCCTTTACGTTCATGGCATGGAGCGGCTTTCTTCTCGCAATCTTGGCGGAATATATCGGTCTTTACACACTGCAGGAACCGTTCTACGTAAAAGGGTACTATGCAATCGGCGGCGCATTT
The DNA here is from genome assembly GCA_963793665.1 of uncultured Paenibacillaceae bacterium. Taxonomy (GTDB): domain Bacteria; phylum Bacillota; class Bacilli; order Paenibacillales; family Paenibacillaceae; genus Paenibacillus_Z. Next base: position 64,084 of record CAWCBD010000025.1, on the reverse strand, counting down.
CTTATCGTAGCTTGTCTGGTACTGCAAAAAACGATTCGTGATAATGAAGAGGACAGCATTCATTCGGGTGAATCGGAAGAATAACAGCAATGAGGCACCGTGTCTTCCGTCACTCGGAAGAAGCGGTGCCTCGCGTCGTTTATGCTTAGAAATTAAAATGATCCGGATCTGGGCCGATTCGCTGACGCTTTCAGCGACATCTTGGCGTACTGCTGCTTAAGTCTTGCAGTTCGCGCATAGGCCATAATACTCGACCCGACAACTATCAACCTGGAACGCGCCGTTATTCGAACCGACGGCCATCAGCGCTTCGAGGTCGTTTGATTCCAGATCGTAAATTTCGTCGCAAGCTTTACAATGAAAATGCCCGTGATCCTTTTCGGCCAATTCAAAGTTGCTGGATTTGTTGCCATTAGAGAGTTCTCTGACGACGCCGATCTCCTTCAGCTTTTTGAGCGTGCTATATACGGTCATTGGGCTGACATAAGGAAATTTCTCGGCCATCATCGCATAAATCCGATCTGCTGTCGGATGCGACAAATCGAATAGAAGTTCGACGATATGAACACGCTGGGGAGTGTGACGCAGACCTTCTTTTTTCATTTTGTCTAACACCGTTTCCTTACTCATTATGAGTGCCATCTGTATCCCTCCTTACTCTAAAGCAAAGAGCAGTATTTAATAACAAATACTGCTCTTGCTCTTTGCTTTACATATTCAGTTCACGCTTGTTAGGTTTGGAGACTCTGCCCGCGGCAGTCGTTAACGAAGGTCGTAACGATCTGCATTCATTACCTTTACCCAAGCGGCAATAAAGTCGCGCACGAACTTTGTTTGGTTATCGTCTTGCGCATATACTTCCGCAATGGCACGCAGAACGGAATTCGAACCGAATACGAGGTCAACGGTAGTCGCTGTACGAACGACTTCGCCGGTCTTGCGATCGATTCCTTCGAATACATCTCTGCCTACAGGGTTCCACTTTACCCCCATATCGAGCAAGTTAACAAAGAAGTCGTTAGTGAGCTTGCCTGCGCGATCGGTGAATACGCCGTGTTTGGTGTCACCGAAGTTCGTACCTAGAACGCGCATGCCGCCGACAAGAGCCGTCATTTCCGGTGCAGTCAGGTTAAGCAGTTGTGCCTTGTCTATTAGAAGCTCTGCCGGGCTTACGCTATAATGCTTCTTCTGATAATTGCGGAAACCGTCGGCAATCGGCTCCAGCACCGCGAAGCTTTCTGCGTCGGTTTGCTCTTCCGTTGCATCGCCGCGTCCGGGAGCAAAAGGAACCGTTACATCAAAGCCCGCATCGCGTGCAGCTTTTTCCACCGCGGCGCTGCCGCCAAGCACGATCAAATCGGCGAGGCTGATTTTGACATCCAGGTCGCCTTGAATGCCCTCCAGTATCGTAAGCACTTTGGTCAGCTGCGCGGGTTGATTCACTTCCCAGTCCTTCTGCGGCGCAAGCCGGAGGCGAGCGCCGTTCGCGCCGCCGCGCATGTCGGAACCGCGGAAGGTGCTGGCCGAAGCCCAAGCCGTCGTGACCAGTTCGCCGACCGTAAGGCCGGAGTCTAGAATCTTTGTTTTAAGATCTTCTACTTCCGCGTCCGTTAATGCATATTCAACAGCCGGCACGGAATCTTGCCAGATCAGAGCTTCTTCGGGAACTTCCGGGCCTAGATATCTTGCACGAGGACCCATGTCCCGATGCGTAAGCTTAAACCATGCGCGTGCGAATGCATCTGCGAACTCTTCCGGATTCTCATAGTAACGACGAGAAATTTTCTCGTACGCCGGATCGACGCGCAATGCCAAATCCGCGGTAGTCATGATCGTCGTAACGCGAATGGATGCATCTTCCGCGTCTGGTGCGAGATGCTCTGCGGCAGGATTTACCGGAGTCCACTGATGTGCGCCTGCAGGGCTTTTCGTAAGCGTCCATTCGTATCCGAACAGGAGCTCGAAATAACCATTATCCCACTGCGTCGGATTCGCGGTCCAAGCCCCTTCGATACCGCTTGTGATGGTGTCGCGACCTTTGCCGGAGCCGTGCGTGCTGAGCCAACCTAAGCCTTGTGCTTCGACAGCAACAGCCTCCGGCTCTGCACCCACATGCGCAGCATCGCCTGCACCGTGCGCTTTGCCGAATGTATGTCCGCCGGCTACGAGGGCAACGGTCTCTTCATCGTTCATACCCATCCGTTTGAAGGTATCGCGGATATCGCGAGCGCTTGCAAGCGGATCCGGATTGCCGTTCGGACCTTCCGGATTCACATAGATAAGACCCATCTGAACGGCGGCAAGCGGATTCTCAAGCTCGCGATCGCCTGTGTAACGCTTATCTCCAAGCCACTCCGTTTCCGCACCCCAGTAGATGTCTTCTTCCGGGTGCCACACGTCCGCGCGTCCGCCGCCGAAACCGAATGTTTTGCCGCCCATCGATTCGATAGCGACATTACCGGTTAGAATGAACAAGTCGGCCCAAGAGATTTTGTTGCCATACTTTTGCTTAATCGGCCACAGCAGCCGACGGGCTTTATCAAGGTTGCCGTTATCGGGCCAGCTGTTAAGGGGAGCAAAACGCTGCGTGCCGGTTCCGGCCCCTCCGCGGCCATCGGCCGTACGGTAAGTGCCTGCGGAGTGCCATGCCATACGTATAAAGAATGGACCATAATGACCGTAATCGGCCGGCCACCAATCTTGACTGTTCGTCATGAGATCGCGAAGATCTTGCTTAAGCGCTAGGTAGTCTAATTTTACGAATTCCTCCGCATAATCGAAATCTTCGCCCAAAGGATTCGATTTGCGGTCATGTTGATGGAGGATGTTCAAATTCAATTGATTGGGCCACCAGTTTCTGCTCGTTGTACCGCTGGATTTGTGACTTGCAGCGCTTCCGTGTGAGAACGGGCACTTTCCTGCATTAGCAGCAACCATATCCATTGTTAATCACTCCTTAAGTATAGTTTGTACTAAATAATAATTATTCTAATCTATTTATATAATGACTCCGACCAAAAATCAACTTCTTTTTTAAAGGAACTTGACGATTACCGGATGCAGATTTACCATAGGAGGAAGGACATCCCCTTTTCTTGGAAATTTGGTGTGGTAACCGTATTACGCCGAAAAGGATCAATGTCCTTTTTATGTTTTCTTGATCGACAAAACTTCCAACCATTCGTCGGTTTTTATGGATTTCTACCGAGACGTTTTTTGCAACAGTCAAGTTAATAATCTTGATCCCAGCTTAACCAAAGGAGGGCAACAGAGTGAGCCATGAACAGAGCAGAGTATATACCGGTGACAACAAGGTCATCCGTTTCTTCGAGGACTTATCCGCCATTCCAAGAGGGTCGGGTAATGAGAAGGCAATCAGTGATTTTATCGTACAGTTCGCTGAAGAACGGGGCTATACCGCCATACAGGATGAATGGCTGAATGTCATCGTGAAGAAGCCGGCTTCTAAGGGATATGAACATGCGCCGACCGTTATTTTTCAAGGCCATCTAGATATGGTATGCGAGAAAAATAAATCGACCGAGCATGACTTCACCACGGATCCTATTAAGCTTAAGATCGTGGGGGAGATGATCTATGCGCAGGATACGACGCTTGGGGCGGATAATGGCATGGCCGTTGCCTTTGCAATGGCGTTAATGGATTCTAAGGAGCTGGAGCATCCGGCAATCGAGATTCTTCTTACTACACAAGAGGAAACGACGATGGCAGGCGCTCTGAATGTTGATACGGCAAATTTGCAGGGCCGCATGCTGATCAATCTCGATTCGGATAGGGAAGGAACGTTATTCGTCAGCAGTGCGGGAGGGATGTCGGCTGTTCATACGATTCCGGTCCAGTGGGAGGAGAAGCAGCAGGGAAGCGCCGCCTATACAATCTCGGTAAAGGGGCTTGCTGGCGGGCATTCCGGAGAGGACATCATCAAGCAGCGGGGCAATGCTAATAAGCTGCTCGGCCGGGTGCTGGATGATCTGCGCCGGAACAGCGCTGCATTTGATCTTGCTCAACTAAGCGGCGGTCTTAAAATCAACGCCATTCCGCGAGAATCGGAAGCTGTGGTTTACTTGAATGATACGGAAATGAATCTTGTAAATGAGCGAATTGCGCTGTGCAATCGTATTTTCCAGGATGAGTTTGAAGCAACCGATCCACGGATTACCGTTGAACTGCAGGCATATGAGGAATCAGGCGCTGCACGCTCCGGGAAACGTTTGTCAACCGAATCGAAGAATAAAGTCATAACCTCCTTGCTGCTCATACCGAATGGGGTATTCAGCATGAACAAGTCGATTGACAATCTTGTGCGCAGCTCCTCCAACATCGGCAGTGTTAAAATGACTGAATCCGAAGTCGTCATTGAAAGTCTAGTAAGGAGCTCCCTGCGGTCACAGCTTGACCTTGCGTTGTACGAGATGGAAGCATTGGCAGAAGCGCTTGGCTGCGGCTTCCGTTCGGGTCAATATTTTCCGGGCTGGCCTTATCGTGAAGAGTCAAAGCTTAGAGACATCTTTGCGGAGGTATATCTGCATAAGTATGGCAAAGAAATGAAGATCAAGGCGATTCACGCCGGTCTTGAATGCGGGATTTTAGTCGAGAAAATGCCGTATTTGGACGTAATCTCCTACGGAGCGGATATGTTCAACTTTCATACGCCGGAGGAGCATTTCAGTATCCCGTCCGTAGAACGGACATGGGACTACATCCAGGATGTATTTCGCCGCATGAAAGATTAATGAGATGAATCCACCCTTGAGGAGCTGTTCCTTAAGTGGAGGATTCTATTTGTGGACAGCTTTATTATTGAAAGCCATCCGTGCGATATGAGTCAGAATAAAATAAAGTATTTTCTTAGTGCTTAGGTTAAGATAAGTCCCCTTTTTAAGCACTACATGCTACCCGCGTACGTTCTTTAATAGGTAATTGGAAATGGAATATATTGAGGAGGAAGTAGCCCAAGCGAAGGTTGTGCGTGCATGGATGGCTAACGGGCAGGATACTGACAAATGTGCACAGAATAAATCCTTTTTTTCGGTAACTTCCATATGGTACAATTTCACAATACAAATGAGGAAGTACAAATAAACATTTTGGCAAACCTCGTTCAAGATTTTCCCCCAAAGAAGCATTTTTTGACGTGAAGGAGGGTCGGTATGACAAAACTACGAAATAGCTCCCTGCAAAGTCTAATTATAAACAACGGCGGTTGTTTGTATGGAGCTAGTTAATAAATTACCGCTAATATTCGAATAGGTGAAAATCGTTGTTTATAACAGTACACTTTGCTACCTTAAACTTTTAAAAAATTTAAGGAGTATAGCCGAATATGAAATATGTAAACGCAGATATCATCTTTCCGAAAGAACTACTACGAACTAATTCAAAAGTATTTTTGTGGCGGCATCGTATATGTCCCTAACCTTGAAGGATCACGGAAGAAATGGGGCGAAACTTCAGGAAGCAGAACAGCATTTATGGCACCGAAACGCAGAGATTCGCAACCAATTCTCCAACTGAGTGACGATAGATCAACTATCAGATCAATTCTGTCTTTCTAACGATAGCATTAAAGAAAATCGTGTATTCAAAAAAATAGAAGTTGTCAGCAGCATCAACAATGAAGTGCACCTCCTTTTATCAAGAGCACTCGCTTGCAAATATCAACTTATTTTAAAACAAGATAAAATTAAAGAAATAAGAGCCTTAGAATCCCTTCTAAGACTCTTTATTTTTTTAAACATAGGTACTTTTTGCAGAGGCCCCTTTTTTATAGAGGGGAATTTTTATGGCAAGCCAGTCCGAACGTTTATGTAATTAACGATTTCAAATTGTTTTTTATCTATTTTCGAACGTTTCTAGTTGCTATAATTACGTTAGAAATCGCGCGGGAGGTCACTATGAATAACTATGAGAACATAGCAAGTCAGTTGCACGAAATGCTAACCGACTTAGTAGAAAATGAACGGTTTCCGGGATTAGCCGTTGTAAGCACAAGCGACAACAAAATTTTGCTTGCCGGCGAATATGGTTCAGCGAATGTATTAACAGGTGCTCCTGTTGTTCGAAGAAGCTTGTTTCACCAAGCTTCGGTCTCAAAAACATTTGTTGCTACGGCCATTATGCAATTGGTTGAACGCGGAAAAGTTGATTTGGATTCACCAATTATCAATTATTCAACTTATTCTAAGTTAGCGGACGAGCAGTATCGGAATATTACCGTAAGGCAACTTATGAACCATACCTCTGGCATGCCCGACGAAGATGATTACGCTTGGGAGCGGCCTGAATACGACGAGCAAAGTCTTGAAAGATATGTAAAAGGCATCGCTCATCGCAAGTTGCTGAGCGACCCGAGCGAAAAATTTGCCTATAGCAATATTGGGTATGAGATTCTGGGGGACATGATCGCAAAGGTCAGCGGGATGAGCTTCGAGTACTATATTAAAACCAATATTCTTGAACCAACTGGAATGCGGTCCAGCTCTTTCCTGAAACAGGAGGTTGAAGCTCATCTTGCCGCACCTCACGTGCTCGGAACCTCGGAAGGCTATGGTGGCTACGTCAGCGATGTATTTCCTTACAACAGAGCGCACGGCCTTAGTTCCACACTATATACCAATGCCGAGGATATGTGTCACTATCTGATGGCTCATCAAAACCGGGTAACTTCATTCAATGGCTATGAATTGCTGAACTTCGGCAGCTATGATGAAATGTGGAAGCCTCATGTAGTAACGGGGTACGGGGAAGTCAATGCGAAGATCGGACTAGGATGGTTTCTTGGAGAATACAAGGCTTCGCTCATTATTTCACATACTGGTTGGGACACAGGATTTCTAAGCAAACTGTTTCTTCTTCCCGATAAAAAAATCGCTATTTCAATTATGACTAATGGCGACTTCGTCTGGCTGGACAACGTATGTTCAACGATACTTGATCTGTTGCTCGGTTCCGATATTCGCGTTATTAGACGATCTCTTGCTCATAAACTAGAAGCGTTAGTCGTATCTGATGGCGTAGAGAAAACGATAGCAGCGTATCACCGTATCCAAAGCGAGGAATTGGATACGTACTATCTGGCGGAACATGAATTCATGGGAATTGCCGACAGACTACGCTGGATAGATCACAAGGAAGACGCTATACGCATTCTGATCTGTGCGTCGACCTTATTTCCTGAGAACAGCGATATTGCTGGTAAAGTTCAGGAATTCCAAGCCATGGCATAGCTCATTCGATTGCAAGTCTCGCAGGACTATAAGCGATTAGTTGATCGAGGAATGGCGAAGAGAAAAGCAATAGGGCATGTATGCGGTAAGATTGCCCAAGTTTTATACTCATGCCTTAAAAACAATGAACCGTATGATCCTTTCAAACACGCCAGCAAAATGGGAGTAATTCTTGACGGTGATAAAGTAAGATTAAAGATCCCAGCCAATTTAGAAGATTACGAACGCCAAGCGGATGAGTTAGCAGATGACGATGTCTTATAAACGGCCAGTATCTTACACTGCCTTACACTGAACATAAATAGCCCATTACATGTAAAATTGGAAATAAGAAACTTCCAAATTACGGTGATGGGATCATTTACTTTCTCTAAGCGCTACACTACATTAGAGTTTTAGCTTACTACTACCAGAAGCTCTTCTACGTCTACAAAATCGACATATAAACAACAATCTGACTTTATTCGGGGCTACCTTTGGGTTGCTCTATTTTTTATCTTTGCAGGTAGTCAAAATAAAATGGCAAAACGAGAACGTTATATTAGACGGTTCATTAGAAGGGAGGGGACAATCAAGGGTCAGGCAAGGAATATCTTCCCTGGCTTAACATACAGGATGTTCCTTCAGAAGGCCGAGCGACTCGTGGGACGACTCGTCCCAGACATGAACCTCTTTCAAATATAGAGCTGATTATTGCTACCTGCGGATATCCGAGAGCAATTCACCTTCTTCCACTAGAAGAAACTCAGATGATTACAAAGAATAGAGGTTGGATTTGATAGGGTAGCATATTATGAACCAATTCTCATTAGAATGGAACAAGAAGTAATCCGCCAGATTCCAACTGATAATCTTCTTTCATTGGATGCATCAAATAATCAGGTAACAACCATTATTCCTAGGGGAATTATCGATTCAGCAAGAGAAAATAAGAAAAAGAGTACGCAATTTAAGAGTTTAGAAGATTCATTGACAAGTAAAATTGAGGATCAGCAATTAAGATTAAATGATCCCTTATTCACATCTCAAGAAGAAAAATTAACCGCTACTCAAGAAATAAAAGACCTTAAGAAACAGCTGATAGAAGTTCAGAAACAACAAGCTAGTAATAACCAACTTCTTGAAACGTATAATCATCGACCTCTATTGGAGCAATCATTGAAAGATGCAAAAAATGTAGTCATTATAGTATTACCATGGATAAGGTCTAACGGTTGTAAAACTCTGGAATACACATGAAAAGGTATTGTTGGTTGATGGCAGATATGTAGTTATAACAAGTTTCAACTGGCTATCATTTAAAGGAGATCCCAAACGAGGATTCAGACAAGAAACCGGCATTTATACTGAAGACGAGACCACCATACTCAGTACAATTGAAAGCTTAGAGCAGCGTATGAATATTGATATAAAGCAATATCTGTCTACGTCCGTCAAAAAGCAATAATAAGTTATGAAGTCGTACCCATCAATATGGAGCGTTCTGAATTCCTCGCCCATTGGAACAAGCTTCCGTCCAGCTTATACGGTGAGGAACGCGGTTCTCAGTGAATACTCGTATGACTTTGCGCAGAATTTCCGGAATAATTGCTGGATGATTGCGATACTGCTTGGGAGCGACAATCGCGTCCACTTTGGTATGCCCAATCAATTCAAGGATATCTATACACTTCAGGGATACCATATCTTTAGGAGACTAGCTTCGCCGATTGTGAACAATCTGTAAGCACGAAGATCTCGCATTGATTTTGCTCATCGTAATCACTCCACTCCTGTCCCTAGATTTTCGAATAGATATAGTCCGTTTTTCCTAGGAGCGACGATGCACGGATATCCTTTTCCGGTCAGATCCTGCACCCCAATTCAGCACCCAATGCCTCACCCGCTGCACGGTAATCGATCCCGATCAGGAGCTCCAGGATCACCATGCTTTGTCCATTTCCGGGAACCATCCGTAGTGTCCCTTGCTCCAGCGAACGAAGACCGTAATCATGCGCTTGGCCAACGTTGAGGTCGGTTAACCCGTCGCCATAAAAATCATTTCCGAGCGCCGGAACGCTTGCGGTGTCTAGAGCAAACTCAGCAATTCCTGAACGCCCCTTATCAAAAGCTATGTGTTATTGGAAGCTGTAACTTTCGTGTTCTATTCTGATGATAGATCAATGATGGCCCTTTCTTTTTTAGATTAGGGCATAAGCGCTGACGTGATAATGCGAGACCTTGTGGGATTAACTATTCATTCTTGCAAATAGGAGGGGGTTAACGAAGAACAAAACATGAAAGTGAGCGGCAACGCCTCGTGTTAAAAACGGCCACTTTTCGATAAATAATGGGGGGATGGTAACAGTGAAACGAAGGGTAACGGGATGCTATTCTTATGATGATGACGGTGGTGCTGACAGCTTGCTGGGGAGAGAAGGAGTCTGCCATGGGCTTAGCTGCTGCTGGAATTGTGCTTGAGACGATTGCCCCCGAAGAAACCTTCGATAACCCAGTCGGGATGGTTAGCGAGCTTGGCGTAACGGATGCCCTAAAGGATCATGTATTCGTGGTGGAGCAGTCAGGTCGAATTCAAATGCTGGATTTGAAGGATCCGGCCAAGCCGCCGGAGCTCGTACTGGACATTACGGATCGTGTTCACACCGATGGCAATGAACAGGGCTTGCTGGGCCTTGCCTTTCACCCGAAGAAGCCGGGTATCGCTTTCGTCAATTACACCACAGAAACACATACCGTTATTTCAAGGTTTGTCATGAAAGATCCCGAGCATCCGGAGAAGCTGGATCCATCAAGCGAGGTTATTCTGCTTACCTATGAGCAGCCATTCCCTAACCATAACGGCGGTCAGCTGGCTTTTGGCCCGGATAATAACTTGTACATAGCAGCAGGAGATGGCGGCAGCAGCGGCGATCCTCATGGCAATGGGCAAAATAAGGACAGTTTGCTCGGTAAAATTTTGCGGATTGACGTGGACAGTGGCGAGGATGGGAAGTCTTACAGCATTCCGGAGGATAACCCTTTCGCAGCAGGGGGAGGGGCACCGGAGATTTATGCCTATGGACTGCGCAATCCATGGCGATTCAGCTTTGATCAGGTGACCGGCAAGCTGTGGGCGGCAGATGTCGGCCAGGACCGATTGGAAGAAATTGATCTCATCGAGAAGGGCGGCAATTACGGCTGGAACAGGGTTGAGGGCACTTTATGCTTCAATCCGAAGGAAGGCTGCGACCAATCGGCTGCCATTTTACCGATCTATACCTATGGCCGCGATCTTGGCGTATCGATTACCGGTGGATTCGTCTATCGAGGCAAGCAGCTGCCTGATTTGGCAGGCTGGTACATCTATGCCGACTATGCGAAGGGTACGATTTGGGGGCTTCGACAGCGAGAAGACGGAACAATCGAGAACAAAACGCTGCTTGAGTCGGGTGAACAAATTACCTCATTTGGCGTCGATGCGGCGGATGAGCTATATGTATGTTTACAGGACGGAAGTCTGCGGCGTTTTGCGGAAGCTCGTTGACATTATGCTGTCAGGTTTATTGGTTTACTAGCATTGCCCTCATACGATTGTTCCTTGGATTATGTTCGACTTCCGCAAGTCCTAATTTCTCCATTAGAGGAGGCAAATACATGCCAAATCTACCGCGAAAACCTTTTTTCAAGCCGTACCAGCCGCCAACTGGATTTTCAGGTGAACGTCCCCAAGCTTCGACCGTACCTTCTTTTACAGGTTTCTGCTCATCGGCACTGCCGAGCTCCATCCAGTCGCCGTGCTGTTTGAGCATGGCATGTAAGTCTTCAACACAACGATAATCATAATGCAAAACGGTTTTACCTACCGTGCATACCAAAATTGCTTTTCCATCTTTTTCGTCCCTAAACATTTCATATTCAGAGGTTTGAGGAGGTGTTTTTAGTTTCCAAGGATTTTCCTTAGTTCCCTCTAAAGTCGACATATCATTTCTCCTTTCTATACTGATATAACATAGCAAGAAAGCCGCATGCAGGTTCATCCAGTATGCGGCTCATACATCATTACTATACCTATCGTCCATGTTCAAATCTTCAATAAGACAGACATCGCAGCCAGATCATAACTGTTGTGCTTTTTCAGATACTTAATAACATTACGGGCGTGAAGCGGAGAATGCTCGACTGCTCTAGAGAAGGATTGAATAAGCATAATAATATGATTATACGTTAGCCCGCTCTTATGATGGGCGGCCATCCCAAAGAGATGGAAGCGGATGAGCGCAACATCTGCGATCAGCAGAATAATCCCCATGCTTACCCCCAGCTTGCTAATGATCGGCAGGAAATTGCGGTACAGATAGTTAACGATGTAATTCTCTAAAATATAATCGCTGCCGCTCAGAAACGAATCATACACCTGATGTCCTTCCTTGTACAGGCTCACACTCTCTTCCTTCAAGGCGGCTCCGGTATAATGGATCCCCTGCAGACCTTCCATTAAGCATTGCAGGTACCGCTTGTTGCTTATGCCCATGAACAAATGAAGATCAAGCAGCCCCCGCAGCAGCTCAAGCTGCGTTTCAATCTTACTTGGAAAAGCGTTAATACGCTCGGAGAACTGTCCTATTCTGACGCCTTCCTCAAAAGCAGTTATCAGGCCAGGAATCGCATCAATCTCACCTCGGGCAGTTAGATCCTGCAGCTCCTCATAGAATAAAACTAGAATGATCAGTCTATCGATCAGCGAATACCTGCGATTCTGTATCACAGCAATCGAGAACGTCCGTAGTTCTAGCAAATATTTGGTTTCTGCACGTGAGTCACCCGGAATATCCATATCTAGTTGACAGCCTATAATGTGCCGAGCATCCACTGACTCTTCAAGGTCCGTAAATGACATGCCCTGCGGATTAAGCAGCGCTAAGCGGGCCACCTCAGGACAAGCAACCGTAGCAGATAACTCATAATTGCCATTAATAATACTTGTTGTTCGCGGGTAGGTCATACAAAGATTGGAGAGATATTGTTCTCCCATAGACTTATGAATGGAGCATAGCTTGTCCTCGTTTAATGCTGGACAGCTCATCCGTTCGTCCAATATGATTTCCCCGTATTTCTCCGGGTCCTTACTCTTCTCGGTCCTTCGAATAAAAGGGGCCATCGTGAGTTCAGCCTCTGGATTAGATTGATAGAACTCAAACGTTTTCTTATCGATATCAATTTTCCAGCCGGAACAGCAGGTATCTTCGCATGTTGATCCTAAGCACGAAAAGTCCTTCATGTATGCAGGGATTTGGATTGTTCGTTGATTCATAAATTCCTCCATCCGAGCTTCTCTAGACCATAGCTACAAGTATAGTAAAGACTTATTTACTCCATATAGTAACCAAGGCCTGATGGTTTGTAAACCATTTTTTAACATTCGTGGAAATATATTATTATTCCCTGTAAATCAACAAAATACTACAGCGCAACAGGGGGGAAACGACAAAATGTACGATGTCTCATATCTGGTATGGTTCTCTGGACGCCTGCCCTGTGCCTACCAAAACACCGTCAAAGGAGAGGGGTTCACCCTTGGTTTACTAGATTGGGGCAGCGGAATTGGTTTGGTTAATAACATGCAAAAAAACCGGTCAGGATCTTACTCCTGTCTGGCTGATTCAACGAACCAGTATCAGCAAATCGCCTGTTGTGCCTGAAACATGACTACGGCCTGATTCGTTCAATAAAAACCGGATTTTATAACAATGCACATAGAATAGTTACAATTTTATACAATATTCTCGGTGCAGGAGTCTTATGTCAATAGAGCTTTTACAGGGCAGCCCGGCAAAGGTGAGTCTGAAAGAAGGGTCGCCGTTTCGTGATCAAGCACTTCAACTAGCTATTCATAGATATTATAATTCATTCCCATTCTGCTGAAATGGAATCCTCACTGTAAACGTACTTCCCTCGCCGACGCTGCTTCGTACTTGAATCGTGCCCTGGTGGGCATCCACGATCCATTTCGCGATCGCAAGGCCAAGGCCGTGGCCGCCAAGCTGTCTGGACCGTGACTTATCTTTACGGTAGAAGCGGGCAAAGATTCGCTGGTGCTCCTCCGATGGGATACCGATGCCCGTATCCTGCACGATAATTTTCAGCATAGAGACGGCTTTGACCGTTTCCACAGATAATGCAACAAGCACATAACCGCCCTCCGGCGTATATTTAATCGCATTGTCCACCAAGAGGACCAGCAGCTGCTCCAGCCGGTCCGCGTCCCCTCTAATCGGCAGCGTCTCCGGGGCTTCAAGCTGCAAATCAATACGCTTCTCCCGCGCAAGCGGCTGCAAGGTGAGGAGCATCTGCTGCGCATGGACCCTCATATCGAGCGGTTCGTTTTGCAGCAGCAGAGTACCTGAATCGGAACGCGCCAGTGTAAGCAGATCGCCTGCAAGCTTCGTCATCCGCTTCACCTCGCTCTTCATATTACCAAGGACTCTCTGTGCAAAAGCATCCTTCTCCAACCTTTCTTCCATCTGCAGCGTATCAATCGAGGATAGGATAACGCTGAGCGGTGTGCGAAGCTCATGAGAAGCATCGGCCACAAACTCTCGCTGACGGTTATAGGAGTGGATGATAGGAATCATCGCCCGTTTGGACATGATATAGCTGAAATACAAGGCCAGCAGGAAGAAGAGGAGACCAAGCCCCAGAAGAGCGATAAGCGACCACCGAAAGAGCCTTAACTGAAAGGATACATCTCTGCCGATATATAGGGTGCCTATTAGATGATTCTTCATGTAGAGCGAGCGTCCAGCTGCCATCAGCTTTATTTTCTGCATCTGCTCGGGATGGAATCGATCTCCGAATTTGCGGTGATTATCGCGTAAATGCAAGTCCGTAATACGGGCCTCCCCAGGGACAGGATGCCACCCGGACAGCCAAACGAGGAGTTCATCTCTGACTTCCGCCTGCAGCTCTTCCCCGAACTTAAGCGTCCCTGCCGCATCTACCCAATAATAGAAGAACTGGTTCTGTCCAATCGTAAAATACACCGGGGCTGTCTGCTTGGCCGGATTGTTAGTCATGTCCTTGTTCGAGAGAATATCCCGAATAGCGCTAATTTCCTCATCCGCGAGTGCATTAATCTGGCGCTTCGGGTCATTAATCAGGATGTAGTAAAGCATGCATAGAACAATGGTAATGAATAAGATCAGGAACAGCACTAACAGCCCGCTGTACTGAAGGGTTAGCCGGGTTTGTGTTCGGCTGAAGACAGAGGGGTGCTTCATTTTCCCCCGCTTTCTGAGCCACGCATTAATGCTCAAGCTTATACCCCACCCCGCGTATGCTTTGGATGAAGGAATCATGCTCGGAGCTCCCGAGTTTCTTCCGCAGAAGCTTGATGGTCGCATCGATTGTCTTCAGGCTGATATCCGCATCAAGACCCCATATCCGGTCAAAAATAACCTCTCTCGTAAGTACGAATCCTTGATTTTGCACGAGCAGGTCGAAGAGCTGGAATTCCCGTGGAGATAATTGGATTCGTTCCGCTCCTCTATGAACCGTCTGGCTTGTCCGATGCAGCGCCAGGTCGCGAATTTGTGCAGTATCCTCGTGAATAGGGGCAAAATTTCGCCTGGAGAGCGCGCGAAGCCGGGCTAATAGTTCATCGATTTCAAAAGGCTTGACCAAATAATCGTCGGCTCCTGCATCCAAGCCTTCGATCCGATCCTGTAACGCATCTTTAGCTGTGAGCATCAGCACCGCACCCTTGTAGCCTTCTTTTCTCAGACGCCGGCAGATGGCCGTGCCATCCCCGCGAGGCATCATCCAATCAAGAATGAGCACATCATAGCTTGATGCCAGGGCGTAATCGTAGGCATCTTCCCCTTCGGTGACCCAATCCACGCTGTAGGACGCTTTTTTCTTCAGCATATGGGCAATGAGTTCGCCAAGAAGCGGGTCATCCTCCGCTAACAATATTTTCATGACAGCCATCGGCTCCTTTACGAAGTAAACATCTAAATAAAAGATACCACAATACAATGAAAAACAGATGAAAGATGTTTTCACTATATTTTCACCAAGTTGGATTATCTTGTAGAAGCAGCAAGCGAAAGTGATAGAAAACGTTGAGAAAGGAGGAGTGTAAATGAAAAGAAGATTTAAAGGCCTTAAATTAGCCATCCTTATTGCAAGCTTACTGTTTCTGGTAATCATCAGTGTAAATATACTTCATGGCGGCCATAGGCATAATTTTGCAGGTGGAGGACAAAGATCCGCATTCGCTCAGCAAGGACAGGTCTTTGACATCGAGAAGAACCGCGGGCCTCAAATGGGTCAAGGCCGGATGTTCAGCCGCGTAGAACCACGGCAGCATGATGGTATAAACGGCGGTGCGTTTCTGGCTAAGCTTGGATGGCTGCTGCTGATTGTGGGCCTAATCGTATTCTGGTTATACCGCAGAGTCAAACGTTTTTCCACGAAAGCTCTGACGGTCAGCCCGATGCTTGAGATGACAATACCTACCCGCAACGTCGAGCTTTTGGACGAATGGGAGAAAAATATAAATAACGAGGAGAAATGAGCATGGGAATATTTAAACGTGTTAAACATATGGCGACAGCGGATATGCATAACTTTCTGGACAAGGTAGAGAATCCCGTTAGCATGGTTAAACAATATATACGCGAGCTCGAAGAGCAGATCGGACAAGCGCAGCAGGCGCTGGCTCAGCAGTACTTCGTGGAACATAAGTACGAACAGCAGATCTATGAGCTTTCGGCCTTAGCTGCGAGGCGTGCCAAGCAAGCTGAGCTCGCGGTATCCCGCGGCGAGGAGGGTATCGCGGAGCTGGCCTTGGAGGAAAAGCTCAATGTTCAAACCAGACTGACAGCAAGCAAAGCCCAGTATGAAACGCTCAAGGCGCAATCGGCTGTGCTGCTGAACCAGATTAAGCAGATGAAACAAAAGTACGATGAACTGCAGCTCAAAAAACAGCATCTTTTCTCGAGAATTAGCGCTGCTCAGGCGATCCGAGCCACAAGCGCCGCGTTAACGATTTTCGATGCTGACCGTTTGAACTATGGACTAGCCCGCATTGAAGAGCAGGTGTGGAGGCTCGAATCAGGCGCCCTCGCGGGAAGTCAGGTGAATGAAGTGCTGCAGACCTTGCCTGCCATCAACCAACAGGAGAGGCGGGAAGAAATTCAGAGGGAACTGGCTGCATTGAAGCTGAAGAAGGCATCTGTAGAGGGATAAGATGAATCTGCTTCATGCACGGAATAATGGACACCAACAGAAGAGGCGGCCTGAGCAATTATGCTTGGGCACGCCTCTTTTGAATACAGGTGAACAACCCTCCGGATAACCGAAACGATTTTCGAATATATCGCCGTGCCAAATGCGTGATTGCGGTTTATACTTTTGCATTAGGGTTCGGTTCAGTATTAGAATATGAATAGGAAGTAAACGACCATGCGAAAGAAGAGGTGAATTCAATGTCCGAACATATTCACCCGGGCACGGCGATTGGACATGTCGAGCTTAGGGTAAGCGATTTGCAGCGATCCATTGCATTTTACCGCAATGTCGTTGGACTGAAGCTGCTGAAGGAAGAAAGCGGAGCGGCTGAACTTACGGCTGACGGTATAAATGCGTTATTGCTGCTTAAGGAAATTCCGGGCGCAGCCGTTCGTCCACGGAGGTCGGGGGCGGGTTTGTACCATTTTGCCATCCTGCTGCCTGATCGTAAGTCACTTGGCCTTGCGCTGCGTAATCTTATCGCTGCGGGCATTCATATTGGTCAAGCGGACCATCTGGTAAGCGAGGCGCTTTACATAGCGGATCCTGACAATAATGGCATCGAAATCTATCGGGATCGTCCGAGAAATACGTGGAATCGAGATGATAAGGGCGAGTATATTATGGCTGTTGACCCCATTGATTGGGAAGGTCTGATCGAGGAAGCAGGGGATGATCCATGGCAGGGTCTGCCAGCCGGAACGATCATCGGGCATATTCATCTGCATGTAACCGATTTGGCGGCGACCAAAGCGTTCTATCATAACCTGCTTGGTTTCGATATCGTGGCGCATATGGAAAAATCGGCCTTGTTCATATCAGCTGGCGGTTACCACCATCATATCGGTTTAAATACTTGGGCGGGTGTGGGTGCTCCATTAGTTCCGTCGGATGCACCGGGGTTATCGTATTATGAAATCACGTTTGCTGACCAGTCGGCACGCGCAGCGGTAATGGACCGATTAAGTGCAGCGGATTATCAGGTACGAGTTGACGGGGACAATATGATCGTCAATGATCCATCGGGAATCGAAATTCACTTGGTTGTTTCTAGATAAAAAATGTTCATTGTCATCGTGTCCGTAAGCCCCCTTTACGGCTCCATTCGAGTTCGTGGCAAAATGCAACAAGCCCGCTAAAATCGCGGGCTTATTTATTTTCGGTTCATTATTTTGGGTCTGACTCACATGGCAATTTAATTAGTCGAGGTTATTCGGATAATGGAGGAGCTTGCTTAATGGCAACTCCTATATTTGTTCATTAAAGTAACGGGAGTTTAGCGCAACAAACCCACTGATGAACCTGTATAAAAGTCATACAAAGCGATATGGTCTAGGGGGGCGTGCACTTGTGATACGGATCGAAAAAGCTTTGATTTTGTTATTGTTCATCGTACTTGTAACCTCGTGTCAGAAGTCAGAAAGTAAGACCTTCGATGCAATAATGAACGGAAACACCATCTATAAAGTTGAGTTTCGCAATGGCGGGAATGGCAACCTGTATCGGACGGAAGAAAAAATGATGATCAATGAACTTCTAAGCCTGTTGAATTCAAAAAGTTACAAACTGGTGATGACACCAGCGCCGTACACCGGTTATTTATATTCAGGGAAAATTAACGGCGAGCTAGCGATTGGTTTTGCTATGGACGATCTGATATTGAACAATATCTATTACAAAATAGTTGGCGGGGACGAGCAGTTTTATAGTCAACTAGTTAAGGTAGTGGAAGCCTTCGGGAAAGTGGAAGCGACGGATGGTAATATTTCATGAGGGCGGTCATTATATAAGTAGGTTTTAAAAGTGTTACGCTAATTGATTTGAACGATCCAGGGAGCATTATGCCGCAGCAGTGCTCCCTATTCGCATTATAGTGACGGGCAGGCAAACTCATTGAATAAACTTATGTCGCCGGGAGGTGTTAATCATGACGTATCTAAAATCTTTGAGGTTAAATCAGTTAGAGAAACAAAAGCAAATTGAAGATTTACTTGAAAAAAATAAGGCTCAGACTGTTGGGCATGGTTATATCGATGCAATAACTGACTTCAAGCACATTGAAAGTCTTATATCGGGATTATCACAAATTGGAATAGCTATTGATTGTGTAACTTGGTGGTGCCATTGTTCAGAAGAGAACAAGGTTCTGTTCGGATGTCCTCACGGATTGGGAGGTCCCCATAGTATTCATTTTGACGGCTGGTTCAGTGAGATCGGGATAGACAATGAAAGTTTTGATATCCCGAGTGATACTTATCAAAAACTAGAACAAGGTAAAGTGTCGCTTGAGGAGATAAGAGCGATTAACGACATTGCACTAGTTTATATTAGGCAATTCACCGAAGCGAAAAGGTTTAGCCAATGCTTCAAACCCGCAGTATGGCTACATGTTCCTGTCGAGTGGAGAAGAGATATAGGAACAGAAGGATAAGCTAACTGGGAGGATAGTTTAACGAAACTTGGAGCATTTACCGCGCAGCTTGCTCCTTTTCTGATTGAAGTAACTGGCAGGATAGCGTGGTGTCGGTGAAGAAGATAAATCGCTGATAATAGTAGCTTTAACCCGTTATGTTTCTTTAGGCACGATATGTGCTACAATGCTTTTTGCGGCTATTTCATTTATTCCTGTTTTTGGGAATACCTTATATTTTTATATATTTGCGTGCCTAATGGCGTTTATGGTTATTTTCAGGCATACGGGAAATATAAAAAGACTGCTTTCAGGAACAGAAAGTAAACTTATTCTTTGAACTATTTTTATTTGTGCCCAAGAAGATGATTGGGTTAAGCTCTAGCGGTAACGAGAGTTCAATAATCAATAGGAGAAGGCAGCCGGCTAGTTAGGTCGGCTGCCTTCGCTCAGCTCACTGGTAGGATAATTTGAATTATTGGTAGTGCTCTATAACTTGGACTACACTACGATAATGAATTTATAATCTAATGAGCATCAAAACAAGCTCACTCTAGCCACTTCATTACACTTCCCTGAAATTCAACTAAAGGACACTATAGTCGAATAACAGAAAAAGCAAACCCAAACTGTATGGTTCCAGTTGGGGTCTGCTTTTTTCATTTACCCGTGCATCATCGCAAAATCCGCTTCATTTAGAGAGTTTAATCAAATAAATCACCAAATACGTCCATCATATTCTTCTTTTTCTTGTAAGGCTTGCCGTGCTTGTCATATTGAATGTGACCTTGCGAGTTGTGTGAAGGGTCATGGTTATTGTACTGTCGCTCATATTTGTCATCGTTTGAAACATGACGCTCCATCCGATCATACTCATTACGAGCTTCACGCATTCCCGCCATCAACTTGTCTAACTCACCTCGGTCGAGCCAAACCCCTTTGCAATCGGGACACACATCAATGAGTACGTTGTCTTTTTCCACTTCACGCATACGAACATCGGAACATAAGGGGCATTTCATCGTTTGGCAACCTCCATTCGCATTTTTATCATCTTGTATTGCTGACTATTTAAACCACCTGACCGCATATTAATCTGGAGTGCTACGATAAAAATGCAGTCGAAAAACACCCTCGTATGAAATAAAATGGAAGCAGACGAGGGGACGAGAGACAATGAATCGGTACGACCAAGCATTCAAAGAAGAAGCAGTAAGATTGAGCGATGAGATTGGACCAAAGAAAGCCGCCGAGCAATTGGGCGTAGCCTACTACACCTTGCAGGGATGGAGAAAGCAAAGAACCTTGCACGGCGACGGAGCGCATATCGGGAGCGGACGCGCTTATGCATCTGTGGGTAAGACTGCACGTGAAATCGAATTAGAAAGAGAAATAGGCGAGTTGCGTCGCGCGAATGAAATTCTCAAGGACGCACTCGGTTTTTTCGCAAAAGACCGGAAGCGGTAAAGGCATGCCAGCTCTATGCTTACATCCGTGAACGACGGGATCGATGGACCGTCAAGGAGATGTGCGAAGTACTTGCTGTCAGTGAATCGGGCTATTACCGTAGCTTGAAGCCCACACCCAAACAGGAGCGGCAGCAACGCCTTCTGGTCAAAATTAAAGAAATCATTGGAGAACATGAAGACAATAGTAATTACGGTGTCCAGCGTATTCTGCTGGCGCTGTCACAAATAGATATCACGACCAGCTACAGCACCGTCTATCGAATGATGAAGAAGCACGGCCTGCTGAAGAAAGCAAAGCGTCATCCAAACGGCATTACACGCGAGGACGCCACAGCTCAAAAGAGCGAGAACCTGATCCAAAGAGACTTCAGATCCTCAGCACCCAACCAAAAGTGGCTATCGGATATCACCGAAGTCCCTTGTTCAGACGGCAAGCTATATTTGTCCGCGGTACTGGATTGTTTCAACGGAGAGATCGTGGGCCTCGCCATGGACGACAACATGCGCAAGGAACTCTGCATCCAAGCCTTTGAGAACGCCTGTAAAGCAAGAAATGCTCGCGGAATGATTTATCACAGCGATCGAGGCAGCCAATTCACGAGCCATGCTTTCCGGGAGAGTCTGGCTAAACGTGATGCCATTCAAAGCATGAGCGGCACAGGGCGTTGCTATGACAACGCAAGGATGGAAAGCTTTTTTGCTACGCTAAAGAAAGAGAAGCTGTACAAGATCAACACGGAGCGCTATCCGATGGCCATATTAAATCGATCATCTTCAGATACATCATGGTCTACTACAACAGACAGCGGATCTACACCTCTAATCCAGGGGGCTGGCCCCCAGCTATTTATCGCGAAAGAATGCTGTCAAAGCAGCTTAATAACGGGATTTCTGTATGAGGGTGTTTTCAAACTGCACTTTTTTTGACAACTCCAATCTTATTTACGTAACTTAGACAATGAGGTTTCAAAGCATCGCAGTCGAAAACGAATACAGGTCCGTTTTGAGCTGAGCGGCAGTAAGGTTGCATCCAGCTGAATTAGTCTTCTAGTTTAGAAGGGATCGGGATAATTTTCTAGAATAGTGTACTTTCCGGAAAATCGTAAATTTGTGGTGTGAGAATGGACAAGCAATACGAATTCCTTCTACTAGCTTTCGAAGAAGCAGAAAAAGCAAAAGACGAAGGGACTTTTCCAATCGGAGCAGTAATTGTTGATTCTGATGGAACAGTTGTTAGTCGAGGTAGAAATAGAGTATTCTCCAGTTGTGATTCAACTTCACATGCAGAAGTAGACGCTATAAGAAAAGCTGGACATAAAATACTAAATGTTGAAAACAAAAAATTTATTCCGAACAACGGGCTTACATTATATACAACGTGTGAGCCATGCCCGATGTGTACGGGAACAATAGTACTCTCGATGATAAAAAAAGTCGTATGGGCTGCAAATGATGCTGATATTGGTGCATTTAAAAAATTTAAGGAAGGAACAAGCCAATTGCCTCTATATAATGAAATGTTCAGTGCTATTGAAATCGTGGCTGCACCTTACATGGATTTAGAATTAAAGCAAAGAAAAATGTTAGCCGAATGGAATATTAATCGAGGATACACTGATACTCACTGGCGTAATGAACTGACCTATTGCGAGTGAATTTTAGGAGAATTATAGTACTAAATGATAATTTTTGGGGGTATTGAATGCAAGGGGAAGTTTCAACAATAAACGGCGTGTCTCTTTGGCATCTTACGCAAGGTGAGGGTATTCCTTTAGTGCTTATACATGGGGGTCCAGGGGCATACGATTATTTTGAACCTGTAGCTCAATTGCTGGATAATCGTTGCTGCAAGGTTATTCGTTATGAGCAAAGAGGCAGTTGGAGGTCTGAGAAAAAAGCCCCGTATGATGTGGATACATTTGTACAAGATTTGGAACATTTAAGGATCCATCTTGGTGTAGATAGCTGGGTTGTTTGCGGACATTCTTGGGGAGCATCTTTGGCATTAGCATATACCGCTAAATTTCCTTCTCACGTGAAGGCTCTAATTTATATATCAGGAACAGGAATTAACCACGCCTGGCATGCGGACTATCGCGTAAATAGACTTAATAATATGACCGTTGAAAATAGAGAAGAGTTTACTTATCTGCGTTCAATCGTAGATACATTAAAGAGTGAAAATGAAGAACAAGTTAGAGACCGATTACGTGAACTTAGTGTGAGAACAGATTTATTTAATCAAGATAATTATGACTAGGCTTCCTCGCGTTGATGGACAATTCGTAAATAATGAAGTCAATCAGAAAGTTGGTTTGGATTGGAACAGTTATGAGGAAAACGAGGTTTTCAAACTAGCACTTTCTTTAATTACGATTCCTTCGCTTTTCATCCATGGTGATGTAGATCCCCGACCGTATAAATATGTGAATGAGCTCGCAAATATTTTGCAGAATAGTAAATTTCAAGTAATTCCGGATGCTGGACACTATCCTTGGCTAGATAACCCTATCGCGCTAAGAAAAGAAATAAATGAATTTCTAGCTCGAACGTTATTCAACGAATGACATGTTGTCTGCTAAAAAATGATTATTGTTATTTGAAGGGAATGAATGCTATGAGCATTAATTACAGAAATGCAATTCATCAAGATGAAGAGGAATTGTTTGAATTAGCGGCTAAGCTTACGACAAGTTTTAAGCTGAATAAAACGGATTTCACAAGAACTTATCAAGAAATTTTGAGTAATAAACATGCAGACTTATTAGTTGCAGAAAATGAATCAGGCATAATTGGATATGTATTGGGATTTCACCACTCAACTTTTTACGCAAATGGAGTAATTACTTGGGTAGAGGAATTATTTATCTTAGAAGATTATAGGCAAAAGAAAGTTGGAAAGAACCTTATGCTGCTTATTGAAGAAAAAGCTGCTGAGCGTGGTTCAAAACTGGTTGCGCTTGCCACTAGAAGAGCCGGTGATTTCTATAAATCCATTGGATATGATGAATCGGCTATATATTTCAAGAAAACTTTATTAAGCGAAGAATGAGCTAACTGAGCTAACTGAGCTAACTGAGCTAACTGAGCTAACTGAGCTAACTGGACACGTTACATAAAAAGGGATCACCAGCTTGCCGTGGTAGATCCCTTTTTCATTCGCTGATTAACTGGCAGTTTAGTTATTGTTTAATCCGTTCTCAGCACTTTCTTCACTATTACTTCATTGGAAAACAAGTTGGTGAAGGTAATTATATAGTTATGGTAAGGAGGGTTATGCGGTCCTTCAAAGGTCGTTACTTTCAAAGTTGTCTCCCAATAATATTGACCTTGCTCTAAACGTTTCACTTCAACATCATCGACCATGAATTGTCGTTCATCCTTGTATTGTCGAATAACGTTTCCAATCGGTTTAAATAAAAACCATACGAATGCGTCCCTAGGCACATCGCATGAAGATTGTTGTTGATTGTTTGGACGGTGGGCTGTTTCATTAGCAAATGTATGTAATGGAGTGGATACAGACAGAGAAGCGGCAAGGACGACATTTGCGATTAATGTTAGCCTTATGATGATAACCTCCTTTCACGGAGGTATTCTCCCCCCGATCCAACAAGGTTATTTATAAATCCATTGAACTCCATGGTACGATAGTTTGGTGATTGATGAGCCGCGATCAGACAAATGTGAATCGGAGATCACACTTTTATACATACTACCAACAGACATTTCACTCGATATGCGTGCACCGCAAGACGGCATATTGGTATTAGGTGCAGAATGAAAACAGGGGACATGAACTATGTGGTTCAGTGCAATCGCAATCGGAAAGATTTCATCTATTATTGGTATAACCTTGTTGGCGATAGCGGCTTTACGAGTCTGGAGATTCCTGTTGTACGTCGAGAGGGGCAAAATAGAAACATTTGACGCAGAACGCTCGTTGCAAATCACACTTCGGGTAGCAATATTAGGAATTGTTTTTCAATCAGTTGGAAGTATAACTGGTCTATTTAGGGACAGTTCGTTAGGGGATGTATCCATTGTAATCCTGTCCCTTGTCCTCTCGATTGTATTAATAGCTGTCATTTGGAGGGTGATAATATGGAAAATTCGGAGAGGTGAGAAGAAGGCAAGCCAAATGTTTCCGATCTTGAACAAACTTGAACCAGGTCAATGCATCGTTGTCGAACTAAAGAACGGAAAAGTCTTTTCGGACGCAGCATTTGTCATGGTATTTCACAGGAAGATCACGCTGGCCTCGGACCCACAGTTTGATGAAACACAAGGGATCTTCATCTATCACAAGTTACTTCGCGTGAAACTCAACAAGATCCGTTCCATTTCCCTCAATACTGACCGCTCGCGATTAACGGAAACGATAGATCAATGAAGGACTCTATACAAACGATGAAGGAGCTGCCGCGGTAGCTCCTTTTTCATATTCTCAAAATAGGTAGTAAGGTACATATGTCGTGTTTCAAAAATGAGTCTATGAGCAACGCTTTTCGACAAAAACCCGGTTACTTTGACAAGATCATTATGATAAAGTAATACCTGGAAATGGAAACCAGTGGATATATGTTGTACTCTGAGGAGGTGTGGAAGTTAAAGTTGTTAGCGTGGCAAGCCGATATCAACGATTTTATTATGTGTGAGTTGAGGAGGAATTTTAATGACAAAGTTTTTAAAGAAAAAAGTTTCTAAAGTGATATCCGTGGGTGTGATGTTTACTTTTGTTTTTGGTCTGATATTTGCGGTTTCACCAACAGAAAAAGCGTTTGCCCTATCCTATGATTATTCAAATCCTTATACAACAGGCTGTGCGTATAAAAGTCCAATTACCTATGAAACAAAATATATCTACAAAAGCGGTGTGAAAATTGGATATGTGCAGCTCAAAGGAAGTGCCTATTGTCATACGGCTTGGAGTTACGTAAAGTTTTATTCGGCCGCTCCGTATAATGGTTATGCAAATGTAGGAACTTACCGGTATTATGGTACTTCAAGCACTTCTAATGCAAGGACATTCTGTAATAGTTCCGGCGGAAACGGCCTTGTTGAGAAAGGGCAAACATCCTGTTATACTGCTCAATTGTGGGATAAAGATCCATATAATTCTTTAGCCGTTGTGTTCGTTTATTCTTCAACAGGGAGCGTAATTGCTCAAGCCCAAACAGGTCGTCATTAGAAAATCTTTGTTTTTAAACTTAGAATGGTTTTCAAAAGGCAAAAGGTTAGCGGTACGAAAAAGTGGTTGCGGTTAGTCCCGTAACTGCTTTTTTGTTTTTTTGTGCTGAGAACTTTAAACGCGTTTTAGGGCTAAAGTCAGTGAAATCGACGGCATTCGACCAAATCCAGCATGACCAATTTGTGGAATATTTATGACAATAGTAACTATTTTTCCCAATACAACTGGAATACAATGGGAACGAATCACTAGAGGAGGGGAATAATGAGTACCGGAAGCCGTTATTTAAAGTCCGAATTCAGTCATCTAGAACCACGTGAGGCGCTGCAGCAGCCGATCAACGTCCTGCTCGGGGTCAACCTGCAAGCCAAAACCGTATTGGAAAGCCTGGAAATTCACAGCGTTTTTGAGTTGGCCTTATCGAACGTATTCGACAATGCTTCCAAGCTGATGGCTAGCCAGCAAAACCCAACGGACGCGTTCACGCTGTACGGCTCTGTGCCTGCCGACATGATTGACCACACGGCGG
This sequence comes from uncultured Paenibacillaceae bacterium, assembly GCA_963793665.1. Classification (GTDB taxonomy): domain Bacteria; phylum Bacillota; class Bacilli; order Paenibacillales; family Paenibacillaceae; genus Paenibacillus_Z. The sequence goes on along the minus strand of CAWCBD010000025.1, from coordinate 37,968 downwards.
AGAACGCGGATGTCGCGACACTGTCCTCCGCGGACATTACCGTGCTTTCCGGAATCGGGCCGCAGAACGGTCCTGCGATGCGAGAATCGATGCAGGTGACGACAGTACGCGATCTTGCGCTATGGCCACCGTATTTGGCTGCAAAAGCGTTATTCCAAGAAGTGTACAACCCGGAGCAAGCACCGGAGTACGATCCAGAAGCGCCAGTCGAGCTGCTGCCCAAGTCGGGCGTGTATCCGACAGAACGCGTTTTCTACAAGACGATTCTGCTTGATCAAATCATCGATGACGCATCGGCGCTTCGGCCGCTCGAATCCTCTGGCCCCGTCGATGTGTCGGTCGCGTCGGGCTCCGATTTCGGTTTCAAAAAGCCGGCGATCGGCGCGATTCTGACGCATTCCCAAACTTGGTACACGCAGGGCGTCGCTCTTGGGCAGCTGCTGCACAGCGTCGCGCTCGCACCGGGAGAAAGCACGAAAATCGCCATGATCGACTGGTCGCGGCGCACGTTTACGTCGGTGGACGAATCAATCTCGGAGTCGGAAGCTCTCAGCAACACGATGCGTCATAATCGTTCGATCAGCGAGGTGACACAGGCGGTCGCCCGCGAAGCGCAGTCCGGATTTTCCAAAACATCGTCGCAAAGCTCATCCTTTGAAGCTGGATTGGCCGCAGGAGGCATGCTCGGCAACTTCCTGCTCGGGGGCAGCGCGGGTTACGGCGGTAATTCGACGCAGGCTACAAGCTTCGCGACATCGTCCGGACGCCGAAACATCTCGGCGACGATGCTTCAGGACATCACGGACAGCACGCAGCAGAACGCGAACGCCGCGCGCAACCGCCGCGCTTCCATCGTTAAGGAAGTGTCGCAGGCGGAAAGCGAAAAGGTGAGCACGCGCGTCGTCACTAACTACAATCACATGCATGCTTTATCGATTCAATATTACGAGGTCGTGCAGCTGTATCGCGTCGTCTCTCAATTGGCAGACGTGGACAAGTGCCTGTTTATACCGATGAAAGTGCTCAATTTCGAGGATCCGGGCGTCGTGCAGCGTTTTAAGCACGTGTTGGCCGCGGCCTCCCTGAATCCGTTGATGCAGCAAATGCTAATGAGCGAAGCGGAGCAGCTTTATTTGCGCCCGACGACGATTGACAATCCGCTGCCGCCAGCCGTGCCGGATCAGCCGCCTCCCCCGCCGCCGGGACAGCCGCCGGGAGGCGTAAGCTACGCGCCGCGTGGAAAATACTGGATGCAAGATATTAACGCGCTTAGAACCGCGGTCGGAAGCGAAGTGGTCGAATCCAATGGTCAATTAAAGCTGCCCAAAGACATCGAAGTGCAGGAAATAACATTCATGACCAGCGGCGTCTATTTTAACAATTATACGATTGAACGCCGCACGAGCCCGAGTATTACGGGGTCGCTGGGCGACTCGAATCGGGTTACCTTATCCACTCCGATCCCTCTCGAAGACATTATCTCGATTACGCTGCAATTTCCGCAAGACCCGCCTTCGACTTCTTTCGCGGATATGTACTTAAAGCTGAAAGTGAAGAACACGGTGCTCAATTTATCCATCCCGATGAGCTGCCCGGACAGGCCGAGCACGATTCGAGCGATGACAGTAACCCCCGGCTTGAAGGGTGGAGCGGATCTGACCGCGCATTTGAAGGCGAATAGCTTGTATTACAGCCAAGCGATCTGGCAAAGCCTGGATGCCGCCACACTCGCTCTTTTGCTTTCACCGTTCAAGTACAACAATAAGCCGGTCATGCAGATCGTCGACCCGGAGCCGGTGACGATCGCAGGCAACTTCCTCGTCTTCCGCATGGTAACCGATTCGAGCGACACGGAATGGGCGAAATGGCTCGGCGAGCACGGTATTAACCGATCGATCATGAAGCAGGAAGTCGTACCGTTGCCAAGCGGAGGCTTGTTCGCGGAAGCGGTGCTCGGCCGGTTCAACGCGGCGGAAAAGCTGGATATGACTCGCTTCTGGAACTGGCAGGATTCGCCGATTCCGAATCAAGCGCCGGATATCGCGCCGGTGCAAACCGGATCGCGTGCGCAGCCGGACAATACGACGCCGGGCAATCTCAGCCAGCCGGTCATCAATATCATGCAGCCGTCGGCTTTGCCGGATCCGCAAGGCATGTCAGCGGTGCTAACGGCCATCCAGAACGGCAACATGTTCCGGGATATGAGCGGGCTGGCGGCGACGATCGGGCTAGCCCAGGCCGGCATGCAAGCGGCAAGTCAGGCAGCATCACACGCCGCGACTCAGGCCGGCACGAATATGTCTACCTTCGCGAATTACCAAGTAGAGATGATGAAGACGCTCCTTCCGCTGATCACCGCGGCGATGGGCGCGCCGGGCATAGGCGGCGCCGGCGGAAGCGGAAGCAATATTTCAGAACAGGGAGCCAAGCTGAACGAAGGCGCGAAAATCGATAAGAAAAAAGCAGCGGAGGGCAGCAGGGGAAGTACGGGCGAAGGTTCTAGCGAAGGGAGCGGCGGTGGCTCCGGCGGTGGTTCGAGCAGCGGCTCGGGATCGGGTTCTTCAGGCTCCGCGGGCGGAATTACGATTCCGCAAGTCGGTTCCGGCTCTCACGAGGAGGACGCGTTCAACCAATCGTTAGGCGGAGGCGGCCCGGCGCTGATGTCCTTCTTAAGCGCCATTATGCAAAGCATACTGGCGGCGACTCCGCCGGCACCAGCCAAGCCAGTGCTAAAGCTGAATGATAAAGTACCGAACAAGAGCGAAACCGACGCCGTCGGTGCCATCAGCGGCAAAATCGTGCGAGGCACGCCGGAATTCGATGCCCTTGTCAAAAACACGAATCCGGATATCGTGTTCAAGGACGAAGAAGGCACAGAAGCGGACAAAATGATGAGCCCGAGAATGAAAGAGAAGCTTGATAAACTCGCTGAATTGGTGAAGACCGAATGGAGCGGTAAAAAGCTTCGGGTGACGGAATGTTGGGACGAGAACAACGAACATAGCGCGACAAGTACGCACTATGAGGGCCGCGCAGCCGATTTGACTGTCGATGACAAAGATTCGGAAAAACTCGGGCGTTTGGCGCAGCTTGCGGTCGACGCAGGCTTCGATTGGGTTTTCTACGAGAACAGCATGCATATTCACGTCTCGGTTAAGAAGGAAGAGGAGACAGAGGAACCGGAGACAGAGGAACCGGAGGATTCAGCAACTCCAGAAGGAAGCAATTGACCATAAATGCAGCAAAGCCGGGGCCGCTATGCGCGTTCCCCGGTTTTCTGCTTTTGATAATTTCTGGTGATAAGAATATTACGCTTAAGAAGCCGCATATCTGCGGCTTTTTTCATTTTAACGATATATGTTCTTGTCAAAAGCCAGTGATAAGAACATATATCGTTTGCCGATTTAGGACAAGAACATGTATCGTTGCCCAATGTGAGACCGTCATATGGCTAATGCCGAGATTACATTTGAAAAGAACAGCGACAGGAAAGCAAAGGCAAGTTGTTTTGGTTACTTAGGCAAATTGTCGGATGAAAGAATTCCGCTGGCTCAGCGAGAGACCGTCCAGCAGTGATCCGCATGAACGGCTCGCGGCCAGTCGGCCATTGAAACGAGCCGCGCTCCAGGCGACTGTAATACAACAAGAAGCCGTTTGTATCCCAGAAAAGCAGCTTGAGCTTGTTGCGCTCACGATTGCAGAACACGAACAGGCTCGGGGAGAATGGATTTAGACCCATGCCTTCTTGTACGAGTGCGGCAAGGCCATCATCAATTTGTGCAAATCCGTTGATCCGGCAGCCAGATTAGCATGATGCGCTTAATGCTTCGACAGCCTCTCGAAGCAACCGGGTCAAATCCTTTTTGGAGCGTAATATTGGCGGCTCCGATACGATCGAGGGAGGAAGGAACAAGAGTAGCGACGGGTTCCGTGAGATGCAACATCCTGTTTGTTTGATCGGATGCCCCTATTTTCTCATAGCACGTGAATGGATGTCAGGTGTGCGGGATTTGACGCTTACGATGCTAAACGTATTCTATCGATTGAAGACTGCTCAAGCTGTATAATGAAAGTGAAGGAGGACGGAAAATGGCGAAACAACGAAAGGTAAATAAGACCTTGATCCAGAAATTGAAGAAAGCCGTCCATTCACTCACGAAGCCAAAACGTGCCCCTAGAAATAAAACGACAAGTCGAAAAAACACCTCAATGAAGACAGCCGCTAAAACGGACGCTAAAGGTACTCTAGAGCTGCAGAAGCTGGAGAAGGAACTGACTCGAAAGATGTCGGAGAGTATGCAAAAGATTAGACTGGAAGTGGAACAAGAGCTTCTAGAGAAACTGACATCTCCAAAAAAAGACATAACGAATACCAGGAAAAAGATTTCTCCGGATAACAAGAAAAGCAGCGTGCGTAAAGGTACTGAAACCAGGTTAAAGGAAAAAAAATCCGAGAGGGTTAAAACTTTATTTCGAACAAAGACGGATTTTACACTTCTTAAAGTACTGACTCTATCCGACAGTCTGGACAAAAAAGTCGTTGTCGGTTACGAGATTTTAGATCATAGCAGTCAAGAAATTTGGGGAATCGATATCCATGAAGGGGCAAGATTGGGCAGGTCGAAAAAGATAGTGGATACAAAAGTAAAAAGCCGTAAAGCAGGTACGGAACGGCAATATTATTTATCGCATATAACAGATGACGCACTATATTACTCCGATCAATATGCTAAAGAGGCCCTAAAGCGGGGAAAACTCTCTGTTAGGAACTACACACCGGGATTGGCAGAGGCGATTAAGTTTGCTTTCGATTTAGGATACAACAACAATAGTAAGTGGCCTAATCTCAAATAATATACGGTGAGCACAATAGATATAATATTATGGAGGAGGTTTTCACATGACTACCCGTTACAATCCATTCGAAGACAAGACTTTGCACTATTCACAGCCACAGGAGTCCATCGTAGCAGGAGAAGACAGGACGCCGTTCAATGATGTTATCAGGCATGCTGATATCATGCAAGGCTACCAAGCCCCGAAGCAGCTGGATCAATTCGCAAAATGGTTTCAAAACTCACAGCGAATCTATGCCATCGTCTCCGTTCTCGGGATTACCGTTTTCTTCGGGCACGAGATTGTGAAGATCATTATTTCATTGATGTCAGATAAATAAGTCCGATAGGTTTTTTAAGGATAGACTGGGATGCTCAACGAACAGAAATAGGGTACTGGTTAGGCACTAACTTTGAAGGAATCGGTCTTATGTCAAAAGCATGTAATGCTTTCGTAGCTCACGCATTCAATGATATGAATTTGCAAAAAATTGAGATCGGTGTAGCGACTAACAACATCAAGAGTCGTGCTATTCCTGAACGTCTAGGCTTTACTGAGGAGGGAACTATTAGGAATTATGAGCTGTTACATACCCAGTTTCTTGACAGGGTCATTTATGGACTTATCAAAGACGAATGGCAGCAACAAAATGCATAAGTCATGTGATCATGATTTCCGTATTCGCCTTCTTGATCCCATTCCAGTCCGCCATCTTAATTAAAACAAATAGTTTGTTTTTGTATGAAAAAAGCACTAATTAATAGAGTAGTATTTTAGGCATCCGGTAATATAAAATAAACGGTGATATGTTACCGCTTACTTCAAGAACAGACAACCTTCGAAATCTCCAAATTTTTAACCGCGCATCGTGTGCAGTCACCACTCGCATTTTTTCCCATCCTTTATGCTTTCCAGCCATCAGAAGTGCTTCTTCACATCGAAACGAATCTCAAAATCGATTTTTCTTCAACTCGTAGCTAGTAATATTACCTTTTCTTCAATCTTTCGCACTACTTGGAGTCACTCATTCATAAGGGGGTGATTCGCGGCAAAAATTTCGATCCATACCGTCATTAATGATTCCATGACCGGGACCAGATCGAAGATTTCGTACTCGGAAAGGAGGTAGGACAAGGCACGATGAACAAGAAGTGCCTCGCGCTCTCGAACCGGATGGACATTACGCCGGATGGAACGATCGTCGCGTGCAAATTTTCAAGGAGTTCGAGGGAAATGATGGACGAACGATTGACGCCGGCCTGTTCCAATGTGCTGCATTTGCACGGCGTATAGCTATTCTACTTCAACATAAACGGGGTGATTCAGTGAGCATAATCAAAGTCGAAGGCTTAAGTAAGAGCTTCGAATACTACGAGAAAGAGCAAGGGTTCAAACATTCACTGAAAAATTTGCTGAAGAGAAAAACATTGATCAAAGAAGCGGTAAGCGACATTTCCTTCGAGATCGAGCAAGGGGATATGGTCGGATTCCTGGGCCCGAACGGCTCAGGCAAGACGACGACGCTAAAGATGCTGTCCGGCATTCTGTATCCGACAAGCGGCGAAGCGAAAGTGAACGGCTATGTTCCGTGGGAACGCAAGAAAGAATTCAAGATGCAGTTCTCGATCGTGATGGGGCAGAAATCCCAGCTATGGTGGGATTTGCCGGCCAACGAATCGTTGTACCTGAATAAATGCATTTACGAGCTTGAAGAAAAGCCCTACAACGATGTCCTGGAAGAATTAACGGAGCTGCTAGACGTGAAGGACCTGCTCAACATCCAGGTAAGAAGGCTCTCGCTTGGCGAACGGATGAAGATGGAGTTAATCGCGTCGCTAATCCATCGGCCCAAGGTCATTTTTCTGGATGAGCCTACAATCGGACTCGATCTGATTTCGCAGAAGCGCATCCGGGAGTTCCTGAAATATTATAACCAGCAGATGAAAGCCACGGTCATCCTGACGAGCCACTACATGGCCGATATCGAGGACCTGTGCAAAAGAATCATCATCATCAATCAAGGCAAGCTAATCTATGACGGAGATCTTCGGCGCGTAAACGAGCTGTTCAATGCCAAGAAGATCATCAAGCTGCAGTTTACGGACGAAGTGCCGATGAGCGCGTTGACCGACTATGGCGCCATCATGGAGCATGACGGCATGAATGCAGTCATGGAGGTCGATAAGCAGGACCTCAAGCGGATTTCCAAGATGATGCTGGACCGGTTCCCGATCCTTGATTTCACAATTGAAGATATACCGATCGAGAAGGGTATCGAAAGTTTGTATCAGAAGGATGGGGTCAGAGATGAAAGCTTTGCAGAAGTATAAAAGGACATACTTCCTTGCCTTGCAGAACGCGATGGAGTATCGGACCGATTTCCTGCTGGGCATCATCAGCGGAAGCTTCATCGTCGTCGTACAGTGCTTCCTGTGGACGGCCGTTTATCGCAGCTCGCCGCACGAGATGATCAACGGCTACACCTATTCGCAAATGATCATCTATTCCGTGTTGTCCGGCGTCGTCTCCAGGCTGGTTTCGGCCGGCTTCGAAGGGGAAATCGCTAACGATATCAAAACGGGCGGCCTAAGCAAATTTATAGCTCAGCCCATCAATTATTTCAGCTACCGTATCTGCAACTTCTTCGGGGGAAAGACGGTCCAGACAGGTATCGTCCTTGTTCTTAGCGCCGTATTGATGTTTATTTTCACCCAGATCTGGGATGTTCAGTTCAGGGCGGTTCAGGTCATGCTGTTCCTGGTCACCATCCTCTTCGGGCTGCTCATCAACTTCCTCATGTTCTATTCGATAAGCGCTCTCGCGTTCGTCATTACGGAGGTTTGGGGCGTGTTTATCGCATTTAGCCAAGGGGTGTACCTGTTAAGCGGCGCGATCTTCCCCCTTAATATTTTCGGGGAGACGGTGACTACGATCTCCAGCTATTTGCCGTTTCAATACATCGTCTTCTTCCCGGTTAGCGTCATCAACGGGAGTTTGGCGGATCCTGAGGTGCTCAAGGGAATTATGGTACAGGCATTCTGGGTGATTGTGCTGCTCGCGGTATCCAGGCTTTCGTGGGCATCGGGGATGAAGAAATATGTGGCGGTTGGAGGGTAGATCAGTGAAGATCAGCTTAACGGAGATTCGGAAGCATATACGCATGTTTTTTATTTTTGCCAAGAACAGCCTGATCGGTTACATGGAATACAAAGCAAATTTCTATTCCAGCTTGCTCATGGAGATCGTATTCCTGTTCTCCAAGCTGATCTATATCCTCTTTGTATTTCAGCTGGGGATCGAAATCAACGGGATCACCCCGGACGAAATGATGATTTTCACCGGAACCTATACGATCATGATCGCGATTTATACCGGTCTGTTCATGGACAATTTTTACGGCCTGTCCGGCCACATCCGCAACGGGACGCTGGACATGTATATAACGAAGCCGCTTTCCTTGCAGTTCATGGTTTCGTTCCGGCATGTCAATTTCGCGCTTCCCATCCCGAACCTCATTGCGGGAATTGCGATGGTCGTTCTTGCCTGGAAACGTCTGGGCATCGAACCAAACTTCATCCACGTTGCCGGTTATATCGGCGTGATCCTGAGCAGTATGATCGTGATGTATTCCGTACTGCTGCTTCCGCAAATTCTGTCCTTCTGGACAGTGAAATCTGGTTCGATTACCGAAATGCTCGACAAATGCTGGGAATTGAACAATATGCCGATGTACATCTATCCCAAGTGGTTGCGAAGGTTGGGGCTGTACGTGGTGCCAATCCTGTTCATTACCAACATGCCGCCCGTTTATTTGATCCAACAATTAAATGTCTTCCTAGGTATATGGATCATTGCGGCTCCTGTTTTATCGCTAATCGCGGTCAGGCTGTTCTGGAAGCTGGCCATCAAACGCTATGCGAGCGCCAGCAGTTAGCGGTATGCCCGGCATTCGATTGAGCAAAACGGAGCATGAACACGACTTGAAAGCCGAATAAAGAAGCGATTCATTGGGGGACAGCCGTATGTTTCAGCACCTGCAATCCAAGCTGGTTTGCTCCAGCTGCAAGGGCGAGTTGGCCCAATCGGATAGTCTTCTGCAATGCCTCCGCTGCCAAGCTGCTTATACGATCGAGCATGGTTACTTATCGATGCTTGACTCGCGCGAACAGCTGACCTGTCCTTCCGATTGGCTAAGAAAGGAAGGTGAGGTACGAGATTATACCGAGATTTCGAATTCGCTTGCGGAGGCTGGCATTGGCCGTTTCGCTACATTTCTGAATTACGGCTATGTCCCGAACGGGAATGAGCAGTACGCTGTGGTAGAAACCCATGAGGTATGGAATAAAAATTCGGTCAAGCTACTGCTGGAGACAGTGGGCAGGACTGAGATATGGGACCGGGATATCATCGATATCGGTTGTGGCAGGGGAGGCAACATAGTCGCCTTGGCCCAATATTTCAAGCCGAAGACAATGGTCGGTCTGGATGTCTGTCCGGCTAATATTGCGTATTGCAGCTCTAAGAACCGGCTTCCCGAAGCTTCCTATCTCGTCGCCGATGCCGAAAATATACCTTTCACAAACGAGAGTTTCGATGTTTTGCTTAATATGGAGTCGGCGCATGCCTATCCGAACCGCGCTAAGTTTTATGCAGAGGTTTACCGGATCTTGAGACCAAGCGGCACATTTCTATACACGGAGCTGATGCCGGCGGAACAGGTGGAGCGGAACGTGAGGCTGCTCAAGGAAGCAGGCTTGTCCGTGATCCGAAATCAAGATGTGACTTCGAATGTCTTGTTGTCGTGTGAAGGGAACGCAAAGCAGCGAACGGGGCCGCAAGGGATTGCGAAACGAGCCGATGCGGACATGAACATTGCGGACATCGGCGATTTCATCGCGCTGCCCGGCTCAAAGAAATATCAAGAGATGAGGAACGGAACGGGGCAATACCGAATGATGAACCTTGTAAAGAGGTAATCCCAGAGGAGCAGGAGTGGTACTGTGAACACGACTTTTGAAATCATTCACCCGATGACGATTTTTGATAGTTTCTGGATTGACTGCCTTTCGAATAATTTGATCAATTTATTAATTACGGAAGACGAGTCAAATAAAGCTTTGCCTTATCTGATGAGGAACGAATATTTTATGACACCGATCAAAGGGACTTACCCTAATATGCAATTCGACGAATGGCACTTAAAATCAGGAAACTCAAGTGTACAGGTATCCTTCGCTCCGCCGCCATATGGAGAGTTGATCGACAAATTTGAACGTGTGGACATCAAGCTGCATCACGATGAGGATGTAATCGGTAGAGTGGAGGAATACCTGAAGGAAGGATATTATGTATTTGTTACCGTTGACCGATTCTATTTTCCCTCCACACTCGACTATAAAAGAAAACATTTGATTCATCCAACATTGATCTATGGGTTCAACTCTTCAAAGAATGAAATTTATCTGGTTGATGATGTGATTAAAAACGGAAAGCACGACAAGTATGTTCTGTCGTATGCATCCTTTCTTGAATCGACCGGCAGTGTGAAGGAAATAAGCGAGATCGAATTGGGTGCCGTTCGTGTAAAAAAACCGATGATGGTTCATGACTTTGAGGAACGGATCATCCTGGATAATCTCCGTTCCATTCTGGAGTTTAAAATCGTACCGGATCCAGAAGATGACAAGGATTGGATATACGGAATCGATCTCCTATTAGAATACAGTAAGATTATGGAAGACATTCTTCCGATTGTAGAGGATCCAATGAGATCTATCTATCTCGCCAATCAAGCCTATCAAGTGCAGTTCAAGAATTGGGAATTAGTTAACATCCTCTCCGAAAGAAAAAGATTACCGGACAACCAATTGCGATTACATTTCGAAAAAATTTGCTCGAAGTGGCAATTATACAAATATTATATGATTTTATATTATGAGAAACAAAAAGCATTTGATATCAGAAAAATGAGTGAGATTTTGGAAAATGTACATGCTATGGAAGTCGAAGCTACAGAACTGTTTATCCGGCAATTGTCATGAGTATCGGCCATGCTGTATGATGCCTTTTGCGAGGCATAAACTTTTTGGGGCAAATGAGAACTGTCCGGTGACTTGTCACCGGGCAGTTTGCTTTATGTTACGGATCGAAATAAGAAGAGTGAGTCAAGGAAATACAAGTGGTTCTCATATAGGGTGAGATCTCCATCAGTCGTGTCCCGCCCTATTGGCACTTCGGTTGCTTATAGGCTTCTTCTGTACGACCGGTAGATGTTGATTGTTGCTGATTTTCACGAAAAACTAGTTGAACCTGATTACACGGGCACTAATTCAAAAATGGCGGACCGGTTGGGCGTATTCAAACTGTCTGCAAGTCGGTGCACCGAAATTTCGAATTACACCATGTCTGGTTAATGTCGCTTAGATAAGATAAGCATTTAAATTCTTTTTAAGCCGCTCCTTTACAGAATGCGTGCCGTCGACGGCAAATTCCTTACCGGTGATCATTTGGAAGAGGCGGATATAGCGATGCGACAGTTCGATGACAAGGTCATCAGGTGCGGCAGGAAGGATTTTATCTTTATAAGGGTCGCAATGCTCCCTGAACCAAAGTCGCAGGAATTCTTTGTCGATATTCTCCGGTTCCTTGCCCTCGGCTAACCTCGATTCGAATGTTTCTTTAATCCAATAGCGGGAAGAATCGGGTGTATGTATCTCGTCGATGAGAAGAATTTTTCCTTTGTCATCAATACCGAATTCATATTTGGTATCTACAAGGATTACTCCATTCCTAGCTGCGATCTCTGTGCCCCTGGCAAAGAGGAGAACGCGATTTTTTGCAAATTCCCCCAGGTCTCTCTGTCGATTAGGCCTTTGTCACGATTTGGGCAGCCGAAATCGATTCGTCATGTGCTGCTGATTTCTTTGCCGGAGTCAGGATCGGTTTCTCGAACTTCTGGTTTTTCTTCATTCCATCGGGTAGGATGTTGCCACATATGTCTCGGATACCTTGTGAGTATTGGACCCAAGCCGAGGTATCAGTCGAGCCCGTAAGATAGGCTCGCAATACGAATTCGATCGGAATTACCTTGCATTTTTTCCCTATAGTAACATTCGGGTCCGGGACTTTTATAACGTGGTTACTTACTATATCCGAGGTATTTTCAAACCAAAAAGCGCTAATCTGGTTTAATACTTGGCCTTTAAACGGAATGTTGGCAAGAATCCTGTCAAATGCGCTTAGGCGGTCTGTGGTGATAAGGATTAGAGAATCACCCAGATCATATGTGTCGCGAACTTTATCTCTCCTGAACCCGGGTACATTCAGAAATGAGGTGTCATCGAGACAGTTCATTAGGTTTTTTTGAATAGTTTCTTTGGATATCATGCAAGCCTCCTGTATAAAGTAGTTGCCTTTCCCTCTTAGAAAAACTAGGTAACTCTTCAATTTCTGGACATTCTGATAGAAAGATAAGCCTTTGTTACTAATAATGGTTATAAGGAGTTTAGTATGCAGATTGATCTTGAGTTGTATCGATTTTTTTACCATACCGCCAAAACTGGGAGCCTTTCCAAAGCCGCTCAAGAGCTCTTTGTCACACAGTCCGCTATTAGTCAATCGATCAAACTGCTGGAGCAGCATCTAGGTGTTCAATTGTTTTACAGAAGTCCGCAGGGGGTAACGTTAACCGAGGAAGGGCAGCGGTTGTATCCACCGGTCGAGCATGCTTATCGGCTTCTGATTGATGCGCAGAAAGAGATGATCGATAGGAGAGAGGCACTCTCGGGGGAAATTCGTATAGGGGCTAGCGATGCGCTGGGTAAACATATTCTATTGCCCCGTCTGAGAATGTTCCGGGCTGCTCATCCTGATGTGCGAATCAAACTGGTACACCGGACAACTCTGCAAACGATCCGATTGCTGCAGGAAGGTAAAATCGAAGTTGGCCTCGTGTATCTGCCGGTTGAGACTAAACGTCTTACCGTTGAGGAAGTCGCTATCATTCATGATTGCTTTGTTGCAGCTCCAGGATTTCTTCCCGACCTAGAGGAATCTCTATCCCCTGCTCAGCTGATCCAATATCCTTCCCTTATGCTCGGAAAGGCTAGCCATTCGCGTCAATGGGTAGATGCCTTCTTTAATCAATATGGGGTGAAAACGAATCCTGAAATGGAATTAGCCAGTCTTGAGCTGTTGATCGAATTCTGTATGGCCGGATTTGGCGTGGCAATTGTGGCACGAGAGTTTGTTATTGCAGAATTGGAACGGGGCTTATTGGTTGAAATTCCTGTAAGCCAACCGCTCCCCAGACGAGGAGTCGGGCTTGTGGTTCCTTCCGATCGTGCTCCTTCCAGAAACGTTAAGCAGTTGATGTCTTATTTCGTGTAAGCAAAATGAGCCGATGGTTATCTTTGGAATTATAATGACTTTTTTAATTTAGGCTTGAAAGCAGGTAAGAGATTACGAACGGATACGATAGTGGAATAACGAGGGAGTAGATTGCTGCGGCAACTGCTCCTTTGGTTTTCATAATACGAATGGGCAGAATAGTTGAATACACTATTTACAGAAAAAGGTGATATGAGGGCGTTCTGCGAATATAAATTTAATACCAATTCTTGTGGGGAGAGGAAAAATGAAGATTAATAAAATTCTTATCCTGCTCGTCGTTATCTTCTTTTTTATTTCTTTCATTCTTTTGTTATGGTTAATGCAACAAAATAAACCTCTGTATGATCAAATTGATAAGGTAATTTCAGAATCTGATTCGGGCTACAGTGAATTAATACATATACATGCAAATAGAGATCGGACAATAGCGTTTTATAAAACTAATAAGTCAGAGTTAGGCGTCGTACTACTACAGAAAAAAATTCATGGATATGAATTGAGTGATTATATTAACAAAAGTTCAATGTTAACAGATCAAGACTTAAGCTGGCAGGGATCAGATAGACAAGAATCAAATATTCATATACTTTATGGAGTTGTTAAAGATCCAGAAATAACTCAGATTATTTTAATTAGTGAGGGTTACAAGACAGCACATATTATTAAAAATGGCGAATATTCGATATGGTACTCCATGGTCGAAAACGAATTGAATAATCCTATTACTATTCGGGCGACGAACAAAGATGGGAAAATATTGTATGAAACTGGTGATGTTGGTTTTTGGAATGATTAGAACTCTCCCTTCATTAACGGGAACGCTAGTTCAATTAAAGATACCTCTATACAAACGATGTAGGAGCTGCCGCGGTAGCTCCTATTACATCTTCACAAAATAGGTGGATAGGTACACTCTCTTGCTTCAAAAATGAGGCTATGAGCAACGCTTCTTTACAACAAAAACCCGGTTACTCCCGTAACTGCTTTTTTTTGTTTTTAATCAGACTACGTTACCAGTAACTCCTGCAGGAACACGCTCACAACCAGCCTAATCATGGTTTAACAAGTAGGGCGATGAACGGAATAGCTCTCGGGATCCAAGTCCCACGGGCAGATCTGGTGACCTTATTATACGCATGGACAGGATAACGCAACAAATGGAATTTTTTTACGTAAAGGTAGGTGTATTAATGTATAAATTCTTACAATTTATACTGTTGTGCTTTTAGTGAGCTTACTTGCATCATGCGGTTCAACAAGCAATAAAACCGGCAGATAAGCCTTGAATATAATTTTTGAATTGATTGAACGGGGAGCTATTGCTTAATGTCTGGTTAGAACCTACACAAGGAGGACTTTATGAGAAGAGATTTATTGAAAGTGATAGTTATATTGCTCGCTGTTATATTTGTAATTAGTTTAATTGGTTGCAGTAATACTGCAAAGAAAGTCTCTACGGATAAAACCTTTGAGAAAACAATCGATGAAAAACTTAATAATATTGTAAATCCTAAGGATATTGGAGTATCAAAATCCTCTAATCCATATGACTATATTAAGGGTGTAAATAGTAGTAAGGATTACAAATACATTGTCTCGCAAGGGGAAAAGTCTTTAAATTATATGCTTCACAAATTTGCTAGTAGTGATACTAATGGTTTGGAAGAATATATTATGGCAATTGCCTGTTCCGAAATTCTAAAAGAGAATCCAACCGATAAAAAATGGGCTACTGGAAGAGAATGGTACAGAAACAAGATTGTGCAGGGCTCTAAGTGATAGATATGGTTGGTTAGTTGAAGAGTATCATATTACTGAATCATTAAAGGAAACGATAGTTAACTCGAGAGGGCTGCGCTTGGCAGCCCTCACCTTGTTAACACTCTGTTCGAATGTAAAATGCGGGTGGTTCTTGCCCAAGCAAGCGCAAATAGACATACCCTTGCCCACGATGATGAATCTCATTTTCCAGGGCGTACGTTAGCCACCCAATCGCAGTACCTTCTGGGACATACGGAGCCGGTGCAGGGCGCATCTTGGCCAGCGCGTCAAATGGGATACTCGGCCACAACTGCCTCGTTTCTTCACGCACACTCCTTCCGAATTCCAATACCTCGGTAATCGAAGACGTGCGCAACATTTGCGGTGGGGCTTCATATTCCCATTGGTCATATGCCAAACCACGGACATTCCATCGCTCCATTCCCAAGATCTCCAGCGTCAACTCGCGGAATGGTCGCATGCCGTCCACTAATACCTTGTCCATAGCGCCTGCTTCTACTAGCGCGTGGGTTACGTTGTTCGTTAGACGCCGATTATCCTCCCACACATCCATGAACCATTTTTTCCAGTCGAATTCCAAGAATAATTCGCCTCCTTGTCAGTATATTCCCATGATAACACGCATTCACTGACAGATATGGTCACTGAACATCCTGATAATAGTTGGCCAGTTCCAATACCAGCTCAACTATAGGGCAGTTTAGCAGAACACAAACCGTCAACTTCAAGGTTCGACGGTCGCGGAGGTGCTCGGCAGTCTTGTGCTAAAGTGCAGTTTAGTGTGAGGCAATTGTGTTATACACCAAAAAATAATAATGACAGTTAGGGTTAATTTAAAAGAAAAGACCGTGCATAAGTCAGGAGGCTTTGATGAATTTCCAAGAATAAAAGAGAAGGGGATTATAGAGCAAGATACAATCTTAGAAATTGTACGTCTCGGTCAATTTTATGTCGAGAACGGAATAACGAATCTAAAAGAATATTATGGGCACCTCAAATAAGTTTTTGAACTATCGAGGAACAGAGTTCATCGGTCGGAATTCGGACGGAATGTGTGTAAAATTCCCGCCTGCTGGAATATACTTCATGCATTCCTTGGTTTCCGGATCATCAGGCTTCGAGTAATCCTGTTGATTCGGCAAACTCCATAGCAGATATTTCAATTTCTCTCTTACCGTTACATGGTTGCTCTTCTCATGATTCGGACTAGGCAGGCAGCTGAGTATTGCGACATCTATCGGCAGTTGATGGATGAACAAGCCGTACGAGATATGGCCACGATCCAGCAGAAGAACACCATTGGCGAGTACCACTTTTGGACACAAGAATCTAGTCTCCTTTATTAATTTTTCTTTGAAAGCGTATACATTTCTGCTTTCTGATTGATTATAAGACACAGCTTGATTATTAACCTTCATAATTTGGCCATAGAATAGCACGATATAGACATGAGAAAACGGCGTATTTTTAAGCAACCCCCATTCAATACCATGCCAAGAAAGCAGAGGCAATAGCAGATCCCACTTTACCATTCGGATGCGCATCGAACTCGCTCGACATATATTTTTTGCGATACCTATCCCATAACGCGACAAGTAATCGGAAGCATAGATGACCATGGCAAATTTGCAACACTATTTGGCTTGGTTCCGTTATATAGACAGCAAGGAATATGAGAATACGGCTTCGAATAAGAAAAATAGTCAAATCGTGCCTGTTTGCGGTTACTGATACGAATGAAAAGCTTCGGCTTGCTACTTATTTTTGTTAAACTCTAACGGAGTTTAGTGACAGATAGAAACATCTAATATATTGTGCTTATCCAGTTGAATGGAGGGTCTGTCATGGGCATTAGGAATTATCTGATTGGAGGCGTTTCCGGCGCCGGCAAAACTACGGTCTGCAACGAATTGCAGCGGCGCGGCTACCATGCTATTCATGGTGACCGTGAATTGGCTTATCAAGGCGATCCGGAAACTGCTACCCCGACGGATGGCTTTAAACCCGAACACCACATTTGGCATGTTGATAAAGTAAAAGCTTTGGTCGACAATCAGGATGAGGCGGTAACATTTTTCTGCGGTGGTTCGCGAAATTACCCCAAATTCATCGACCTCTTCGACGGCGTGTTTGTCCTTGAGGTCGACCTGGAAACCTCTCTCCGGCGGATTGATGAGCGAGTGGCGCTGGACCCAACTGACTGGGGTGGCAGACCAGAGGAACGGGAAATTAGTGCGCGCTTGCATCAAACGAAAGAAGGCGTTCCAAAAAACGGGATTATAATTGACGCCACCGCACCGATCGCGCACGTCGTTGACGAAATCCTCCGTCAAATCGAAGCAAATGAACGCCAACGACAGTAACTTACGGGCGCTCAAGGACAGCCCAATACATCAGTGCACCCGGATACGAATAGCATCATCCACTGCGCTAACGGCGAACGATAGTTCAATTAACCTCCATTTCACAAGGCGGTATTCTTTGGTCATAAATCAACATTAGAATTTAACATAGCCTTATATAAAGCAAGGCTTTGAGGTATTTGGATCTATTCAAAATGCTGGGAGCCATACGCACTATTATCTAAAAAAGAACATTTAACCATTGGGCTCCATCGCTTTCGACACAGGTCATTGATATAAAGGAGAAAAGGATTTGGAGAACAGATTAACCCCCAAACAACTGAGTATCACAAATTGGTAACTGAAGAAGCTCTGGAGCCCTTGTACCAATCTTTTTTGAAATGGAAATCAGGGTCGTTACCGTATATCGATCTAACCGAGCTTATCCATCTTTTCCATAAGAAGAACCAGGAGATTTACAAGGACTTCAATTACACCGATCATAAAGAACTCCTATTACTTGCAAAAATGAAAATGGGCCGATTAACGGAGCAGGATATTAATGATAATAAGTGGCTGCTGGAACGATGGGGATATGAGATTCAATAAGTTATTGGGCTAAAGGAGGTATTATGAATTCGAAGAATGATAATAAAAAATTGCGCGAGTCATTTGAACAAGCCGCGAATATTTATCAGCAGGCGCGTCCGAATTACCCAGAAGAATTGTTCGATGATTTAATCGAAGCGACAAATATGAATCCAGGTGATCGTTTGCTGGAAGTGGGTTGTGCTACAGGAAAGGCTACTCTCCCGTTATCCAAGCGCGGATTTAAAATCACGTGTGTAGAACTTGGTGCTGAGCTCGCTGCAGTCGCCCGTCAAAACGTTGCCGGAATGGACGTTGATATAATCAATGGGAGTTTCGAAGACTGGCAACCGAATGCGGAGAATGGGTTTGATCTGGTATTCGCTGCAACCGCTTGGAAATGGGTTGATCCCGAAGTTCGCTATATTAAGGCGTGGCAGGTCCTTCGACCCGGCGGACACCTCGCATTTTGGAACGCAGATCACGTATTTCCAGACGGCGGAGACCCATTCTTCCGTGAAATTCAAAACGTTTATTATGAGATCGGCGAAGGTGAATCGGTGGACAACAACGATTGGCCGCGACCTGGGGAACTTCACGAGCAAAGAGATGAGATTGAGAAAAGCGGCCTGTTTGAGGTTGTTCACATACGACATTTCGATTGGGAGCGTATTTATCATGTTGACGAGTACATTAAACTCCTCGAAACCTTCTCCGGGCACATACTTATGGAGGAATGGAAACGCGACAAGCTCTTCAACGAAATCCGAGTTCGCCTTAATAGCCGTCCAGAAAAGTCAGTTTCCCGCCACTGGGGCGCTGTTCTTCATGTCGCCCGTCGAAAAAATTGACAATGGATATAGCGGCTTTTCATCGTTAAACAAGTCGAAAGGTGTGGGAAATGATGAAAATGGTTACTTTCGTAATTGTATTGATATTTACTGGATGTAGTTCAGGAGGTACAAGCAGCACAATTACTGATCCCACGACAAAGACAATGATTAATAAAGTAACCAATAATGAGTTAGTTTCTGGGCAGATAATCTATAATCACAATTATGACAATATGGACCGAGGTAATCATGATTTTGTAGGTCAGATTGCAATCGATTTGAAGTATTACAATGAGCATGCGATTAGCCGCGGTGATATTGTATACTTCAAAAATCCTGAAACTAGAAAGAATCTGGGTGAGTATAGTATTTCTAGAGTAATCGGTCTCCCTGGCGAAAAAGTGAAAATTGAAAAAGGACAAATCTATATTAACGGCAAATTGCTTGATACCTTTTACGGAAGAGCACATCGATTGGGTCATGATCTGGATAGTTTGAAAAAATCTTTAGAGAGTACTGATTTAGAAGAGCACATCCGAGAAAATATCAAAAATAACGTGAATTATTTCCAACAGTTGATTATGAACGAAATCAAGATCTCTGAAAACAGCGTTTATCTTGTAGATGATGATTGGTTTCGAAGTATTGATAGCAGATTGTTCGGTTCATTACCCACAGACAACATTGAGGGGAAAGTATTGGCGGAAATTGGCGGCTCTTAGGCGATAAGATCGTAATAGTTCAATTTTGATGGAGGAAATGCTAAATGAAAAAATTAGCGGCATTTATGCTTATTCCCATATTACTGCTTGCTCTTGTATCGGTATGGTGGCTTGTTCCGAGTAAAATGATCAGGATTTTCATTTAGAAAAGGTAAAATTTCGATTGGTTATATGGGTCATTAACTCAGAAGATACAATTCGAAAAGATCCATTTTTTTTATAGAGATAGTACAGGAAGCATTGATTACAATTTCATCAAAGATTTGTTTGAAAATAATATTAAGTGAACTCTAGTTAATCTTTCGAATCCATGCGTACGATCTAGGGTTATATAGAGCAACAATAGCAACAAGATGGAGGAATATATTGTTATTTTAGCCAAACATTTGAAGTTTTAAGACTTTCGGGATTCAGCAAACAAGAAGGCACTCTGAGTGCATATTGGAAATATGAAGTTACTCCAAATGAAATCAAATTTCTCGAACAAGGTGGAGACATGTCTCCTGAACTTATCGAGTAGCAAGCATGAGTATTACGTAGTAAGCATGAGTAGTACGCTAACACTTGCTTTTTAATAATCATTCAGAGGGCCGGCATGGTGACGGCAGGTATTCGAATAATGATGTACGATAAGTAGAATTCATTGCACCAGTCCATGAACTATTTGTATCCAACCGATGAATGCTATCCATAATGGGATGCTTAATAGAGTACCCCAAAAAAGTCCTATCATTAAATTTCTTCTCTGGTCCATGATCGCACTTCCTTTCAGTAACGATTATGGCCAGAATGGTTACATATTAAACTATCGAAGTTCGTTCCGAATTAAGAAACAGAAAAGGTAAGAGAGCTTCGGAAGAGTTTTATTGAATAATACCAAATTACTCATGAAAACATGGGTTGGTTCCAATATGTGGTATTGTTTTAATGTCCTTTATAATGACGGGTAATTCAGAAGGAGAATGACATGATTCGAAAAATTGAGGAACTATCGCTAAATGCTTGGCCGGCATTACAAACATTTGCATATGATGGATGGTTAATGAGATTTGCCAACGGTTATACAAAACGAGCGAATTCGGTTAATCCGATATACGCTGCAAATAATGATGATGTGGAAAAGAAAATTGAATACTGTGAGCACATATTTAGAAGCCGAAACTTAACCCCCGTTTTTAAAATGACATCTGCCGCTCATCCCGAAAATTTGGATGAGGTTTTGGATTATAATGGTTAGAGTCGTGTTAAACCATGACGTTGCTGGGAAAGCAGTGAAATTATTGCAATGGATGCTGAAGCAATGGGGTTTAAAATGTTTGAGTTGAGAGGCAATTGGACTGAAGCTGGCGCCTACAGATGGAAGGATATACTATGGAGTGTCGACTTGGCTGCAGAAGACAAGAAATTAGATAATAACTTGCCGAATTGAACATTGAATGAAAGTAATTCATACGCTGGAAGATTTGCAAAATCAAATTTGATTTTTGATATATTCAATCCCATCCTGCATTAAAATTATCTGAAATACTGTGAAAGACTTGATAATATCATGAAGACAGTAGGAACGGTAAAGATATATTTCTTGACTGCCGATGAAGGTGGGCAAAGTATTATTCCAGTTGGAAACTTCTCAATACCCATCATCTTGAACAAGATCGGGAGCTAATAAATGGTTTATGGAGTGCAATGGTTGAATTTCACAAATCTCCAAATACTCAAAGAAATAAACTGAGACTGTATCTACTTTTCCAGATAAAGAAGAGGCACCGAATCATTTAATCAAACCTGGAATCAAATTTGAATTAATGACAAATAAGTGATAGCCACAGGGATAATTAAAACCTTAATAAATCAATAAGGTCTAATGATAATCATACGTCTTAAATAAGAACTCTAAAGAGATGCTTTACGGTCATTTGGCCAACATAGGCACCTAGATTTCAGTGGTTTAAGGAAACACCGGTCTACAAGTTAGAACGGAACATAGTAAAGATCATGTATCTCTATATTCATGAATTCATAAATTAACTTGGTGGAGGGGTTGCTACCTGGCAGCTCCTCTTTTCAATGTAACAGGAACATGACTAATGCAGTTCGTTCCAACTGATGGAAACAGCAATAGTGATAGGAAAAGTTAGCAGAAATCCAAAAAGGGGAGGACGATGAAGTGGCTCCAAAACATATAGTTTCTGCGGCAACCATTGTAGTTAATGAGCGTAACGAAATATTATTGATAAAAGGACCTAAACGAGGATGGGAAATGCCAGGAGGGCAGGTTGAAGAAGGTGAATCATTGAAAGATGCAGCGATAAGGGAAACAAAGGAAGAGAGCGGTATAGATATAGAAGTGACAAAGTTTTGTGGCGTTTTTCAAAATGTAAGTGCTAGTATCTGTAACACTTTATTTTTAGGAAGACCAGTCGGAGGAGAATTAACAACGACCCCAGAGTCTTTAGAAGTAGGATTTTTTCCAATCGAAACAGCATTAGAGATGGTAAATTGGGGAAACTTTAAACAAAGAATTGAGCTTTGCTTGAATGAAGAACTTCATCCTTTTTATGTTGAATTTTCCATTCCGCTTAAGGATTGCTAGGGCGCCATAATAATATTGATGTAAAACATGTAATTCCATTTTGTTTGGGCTAACTAAGGATGAATATGTTGAGCATCTCTCCATGATAAACTAAACGGATACTTAGCGAAAAGCGGGTTTCTTCGGCATCCGTTTTTTATTTCCGTGCTAATGGGCATGATTTTAAAGAAGCTTAAGTCGAACTAATGAGAATAACTAGCATACACAAGCGAAGCAGAGTTGTACGATGATTTTGCCATTGAATCACTTGTACAGTCTCTTGAAAAAGTCCAAGAACAATTTGAAAATCACGTTTTCCTTAAAGCTGTTATTGAGGAAAGTATCGTTGGTTCGGTCAGGGGACAGTTAAAGGAAGGAAACTGTCATATCGGCAAGCTAATCGTTCATCCTAATTATCAGAACATGGGAATCGGAAAACTATTAATGTCAGAGATCGAGTCATTTTTCAATTTGTGTTTGAGATATGAATTATTTACTGGCAACATAAGCGAAAAGAATGTTCGGCTTTATGAGAAAATAGGATACCAAATATTTAAGATTGAAAAAATCAATGCAAATTTGAGCATGGTCTATTTGGAAAAGCATAATTCGTAACTTGTCCGCTTAACTAAACGAATGCGATAGTTGTACAAAACAAGGAGCAGATTTGCCATGGCATCGTAAATAATTGTGTTAACAGAAGATCGACTATTATAAGAAGCTGGGGGGCAAAAACTCGAGCGCAGCCCGAAAAATAGGTAATAGGAACTATCTAAATCGTTTGCTCTATCTATTATGCTTAATGATGTAAATAGATTACGCATAGATAAGTGTTCATATAACCCGATAAAGGCAAACCTGGCGAAAGCCAGCGACGCAAAGCTACAGGGGCTCCACGGCGATAAGCCGCATGCCAGCCAGCCGCCGAAGGATAAGGTCGCACGCGAACCTTTCCTGTTAGCACAGGAAGGGTTCTTTTTTTGCGTACAAGCTCTTGCTGAAACACAGTCCGAGACGAACTGCTTATTAAACATAAAAAAAGAAGGAGTGGAGTTATTTGATCAAAGCTTTTACAACAGGGATGTTAAAGTGGAATCTCTCAGCGCTTCTCGTTTTCTGCATGATTGCTCAGCTTTTTCCGATGTTCGGCGTGTCAGCTGCCCTGATTCCAACAGTCCATGCCGCGGCCTTCGCGCATCCAGGCGGCTGGATAACGGAGGAGGACATTGTCCTGGTCAGAGGCAAATTGGCGGCAAACGAGCAGCCGTGGGCAAACGCGAGGAAGGCTCTCCTGGCTTCAAGCCCTTACGCGGTCTACCAACCGCAGCCCGTACCGGTCGTAACAAGAGAGGTTGGCGGCTATGATCCCGACGGCACCAATCAAAAATTGCGGAGTGAGGCCAGTTACGCTTACACATTGATGGTTAAGTGGATCGCAACCGGAGACATCGGCTATGCCAACGCAGCTATACGCATCATCGACGGGTGGTCCTCCACTCTGACCACGATTACCGGCTTCGATGCGATACTCGCAGCTGCGATCTACGGCAATAAATTTGCCCAAGCCGCGGAGCTGGCGGCGTATGCCGTGCCGGATTGGCCGAACAAGTCGCGGGCGCAGGACATGTTCCGCAATGTGTTCTACCCGCTCGTCAAGAACGGAGTGAAGGCTAACTGGGGCACCTCTGCTATGGCCTGCATGATATCGATGGGCGTTTTTCTGGATGACCGGGCGATGTTCGATCAGGCGGTCACCGCCTTCAAGGCCGGATTCTCCAACCTCAGATATTATGCCGGCGTCACCGAATATATCGACGAGACCGGCGAAAATGCGGAAAGCGGGCGCGATCAGGGACACTCGCAAGGAGGAGTCTCGCACTTGCTGGAAACGGCCGTCGTCGCTTATAACCACGGGATCAATCTGTTCTCCTACGGCAATTACCGTCTCGTGCGGGGGATGGAATATTTGGCCAAATATAATCTCGGCTACGATGTTCCCTATCATCCGTTCATCATTATCGACGGCCCAATTTATCCAAATGGAATCTCTTCCAGCGTTCGCGGGGTATTTTCGCCGATTTACGAGATGGCGAACAACTATTTTGCGGCAGCAGGAGTCACCGACGCCGTCTATACCCGGCAGGTGACTCAGTCCCCGGGATATGCGCCCGAGAAAACCAATTTCGATCAACCGGGCCTAGGGACGCTTATTTTTACCGTAGTGCCGCTGAGAGCTTCGCAGCCCGCACCTGAAACTACGGACATACCCGCCGGAGCGTACAAACTCAAAAATCCGTATAGCGGCAAATACCTGGAAGTGAAGGGAGCGGGAACCGGGGATGGAACTCCGGTTCAAATCGGCTCGGACAAGGCCGTCGAGTATCAAAGGTGGATCGTCTCCTCTAACGGAGACGGCACATACCAGCTTGCCGATTCGAAGAGCGGCAACATGCTGGCGACGGCCGGCGGAGGGACGGATAACGGGACGGTCGTTCAAATCTCCGACCCGGGCAGCGGGACGAGCCCGAGATGGGATATCGTCAATCTCGGAGACGGTACCTATAAGCTCGTCGAGAGCAGCAGCCATAAAGCGCTGTACGCAGCAGGCAACGGCAAAACGGACGGGACGCCCGTTCAACTCTGGGAGGACAACGGCTTTTACGGACAAAGGTGGCAGCTGATCAGCGACTCCGAAGCGCCTTCGACGCCAACGGATTTCTCGGCGGTTGTCGGCTCCGGCAGCCTCGTCAATCTGAACTGGACGGCGTCGATGGACAATGTCGGCATCGTCGGATACGCCGTATACCGCGATGGCGTACAAGTAGCGACAACGACGTCGACGGTCTATACGGACAAGGGGCTTTCGGCGGGAACGACCTACAAGTACACGGTAAAAGCATACGATGACCTTCTCAATTACTCAGACGCAAGCCCAACGGTCGAGATTACAACGCCGGCGGGAGTTCTTTTTAATAGTATTGATATCGGCGCTGTAGGTTTGGAAGGAAGTTATAGCTTCAATAACGGAACATATACGATTTCGGCTTCAGGCAGCGATATCGGCAATCCGACGGATGAGTTCAGATTTTCTTACATTCCGATGACGGGAGACGGCACGATTATAGCTCGAGTCGCGAGCCAGCAATACACCCATGCGTGGGCGAAGGCCGGTGTAATGATCCGAGAGAGTCTGGATGCCAATTCGCGCTACGCCGCTGTTGTCATGGCTCCCGGCAACGGAGCGGCATTCCTAAGACGCATAGTGGTTGGTGAGGTAGGAACCGTCAAGAAAATAGCGGGCTATAAAGTGCCGTACTGGATCAAGCTGGAGCGGACCGGAGGAGAATATTTCAACGGTTATATTTCGGCCGACGGCGTCAACTGGACCTTGATATATACGACGCCTCTACGCAAATTTGCGCCAACCGTATATGTGGGATTGGCGGTGACGTCCCGCGACAATACGAAGCTGGGGACGGCGGTCTTCGATCACGTAAGCATTGAATAATCCATTATTGCCATAAAAATAGAGGCTATCCATCGATTAGGAATCAATCGGGGATAGCCTCTTCGATTGCCGGGCAGCGCAAGCATTGCAGCCTATGCAACTCGTTTGAGCGGGTCAAGCGACCTTACGGTTTCTCCAGAGGGGGTTCTTGAGTATCTCACCATTGCGCTAACGGATACAGATTAGCTCCATCGACGCACGCTGCCGGCATCATCGAGTGTTACGCTCTCGCGTGGAAGCCCGTCGTTATGAACGGGCAGGTTGGACGACGCGCACTCCTTCAGCTGCCTTTTAATTCCGAGAGGTTTCAATGGTAGAGTCGATCACCTGGAAGTTTAATTCTTAAATAATACTCACTTTATTCTTAAAAAAGAGCATACGTATTGCTTCCTGACGTTGTTACAATGAAGTTTGGTCGAAGTGTCGCTGAACACATCAGCCACGGGCGGACTGTACTCGCCCGAAAATGATGCGTTTTACGGCTGCCTTAATAAACGGATGGAAAGGAGATGTTGGCGGACATCACTTTGCAGGCAGGCGGAACGAGGGAACTTAGAAATTCCTACTGGTAGCGATTGCATCGCCTATGCGGAAGCTGGCAATTTATCATCATTGGCACGAGAACGCTACGCTGCCCGTTTAAGACGCGATAAGTGAATTGGCAGGGAATACGAGTTAAGGAGGGAGCACGCTTCGTAAGTCACCGCTGAAAAATGAGCAGTTCACAGAAAATTTATGGAAGAGGGCTATTTCGCGTATGGACTTGATGATTCACGGTGTCAAGGAAATAAATTAGGGAAAAGGGAAACTGGGGTAAAAATATCCAATTACTATAAATCGATCATAAGGAGACATAACATGAAGCGAAAAACCGCATTTTATTTCGGACATCTATGGAAGCGTCTGTCAGCAGTAGTTGCAGCAGTGAGCATGATTGTAACGCTTATGCCGATTGGCGCGGCTTCGGCGGCGGATACGACCGTCAGCACAGGTTATCAGGTCCAAATCAATGAAACGATCGGCAGCAATGGTTTTACCCATCCGGGTGTCGGATTAACCAAAGCCATACTGGAAACGATGAGAGCGGAGGTGCAGGCGCAAAAAGATCCTTGGTATTCCTATTACAAGGCAATGACTGCATCTTCTACAGCTTCGACAACGGTTACATCAAGCAACCAGAGTTCCACGGATCCGACGAAACCAGCGAGTGACGCTTTTAACAGCCAAAGCTTTAATTCGAAATTTATAGCTGATGGATTAAAAGCGTATACGCAGGCACTTATGTACTATATAACCGGCGATGAGGTTTATCGGGCCAACGCCATGCATATTATCCGCATTTGGTCCCAGATGGATCCTGCCAAGTATCAATATTTTACGGATTCACATATTCATACGGGCATTCCGCTCAACCGGATGGTAACTGCGGCAGAAATCTTGAGATATTCCAGTTATCAAACAGCCGAACTTGCATGGACGGACAAAGATACGGCGGATTTTACGAATAACCTGATTACTCCGGTAATCGAAACGTTTCAGCATAGCAACAACTATTTCATGAACCAGCATAATTATCCGCTGCTCGGAGCTATGGCGGGTTATATCTTTACCGATAACAGAGACAGATATAATGAGGCTGTCGAGTGGTGGACCGTTAATAAGACAGCTATCGATCAAGGATATAACGGATCGATCAAACAGCTGTTCCGATTGGTCGATACCAATGCATTGACAGGGGAGAAATTAACCCAGCCGATGGTGGAGCATGTAGAGATGGGCAGAGACCAGGCGCATGGCGGCGGTGACTTGACGAATGCGGCTATCACGCTGCGTATGCTTCTTGCTCAGGGAACCAAAGTCGATCCGGTGGCTGGAACCGTATCCACAAATGCCGATGCGGTAGGTCCGTATGAGTTTCTGAATGATCGAATTTTAACGGCGGCCAACTATTTCTGGCAGTACATGCTCGGTTATGACACGCCGTGGGTGCCGGTGGCATACTCCATTGCTCCTGATGGAACCGTAAGAGACACCTATAATCGGTTAGCAGGCGGTTACAGGGGAAGATTTAATACGACTAATTTCTGGGACTTCTACTCCTACTATACGTATGTCAAAGGGGTTAATGTAGCGGAGAAAGCTCCCTACTATTATACGGCATTCACCAAGAAGTTCCCGCTGAACTGGGAAAATGTAGATGGAGGCGAAGACTTCTGGCTTTATTTGCCGAAGGCCGCTGAGGCTGATGCGGCGAAGTTTCTTCCCAAGCAGCAAACAAGCCCTGATTTGTACGATGCGGAAATCCGGTACACGTCATTCGATAACAATACGGCTGCCGTGCAAGAAGGAGATATCTCCTTTGTCAGATTTAATGCAACGGAAGCAGGAACTAAAATAGTACTTCTTAGTACGGGCAACGGCACGAAAACCATTGGATTCAAGATTCGGACCAATGGTATAGCCAAATTGGAAATGACTCCAGGAATTAACGATACAATAACACTGCCGGATACGAAGGGACAGTGGCGCTATGTGTACTATCCCCTGGGGACTTTCCAGGGATTGGCTGACCTTCTTTATTTGACTGTAAAGGGACCAGCCGGTACTACGGTTGACCTTGACCACCTTAATTTTAAAGCAGGCGCACAGCTGACGCCTCCGGTGTTTAAATCAGGAAATTCGGATTTGAATATATTTACCTATGTAGGGTCGACTGTCAGCGCAGATTTATCTGCTGCGGATTCTAGCAGCACGGATGTTGTCGCTTATGATAGTCCGAACTTGCCGCAAGACGCTGTAATCAATGCGAGTACTGGCGCATTTTCCTGGCAGCCGGCGCAAGCCGGAACGTATTCCTTTACCGTTCAGGCTTCTGACGGCACTACGGTTACAGCAAAAAATGTCAATATCGTCGTAACTGCTGACCGTGCTTCTGCAGTACAAGCAGCAATAACGCCATATAATTCGAACACAATTTACGTGGCAGCATCGCTTGCTCATTATAAAACCGTGTATGCTGACACCATGAGTCAGATTGACACTGCATCCGATGAGGCTTTCAATCAACAATTGCAAACCCTGAGAGGCGCAACCGAAAGTCTTCAACTAGCGACGCCTTTATTAAAATTTGACGGAAGTATGGACTATTCCAAAATTGTTGCTTCATCCACCTTTGGCAAGGAATCGCTCTTCTGGTGGATAATGATAATGATAGTTTTACGGGCTTTAAGAGATATCCGGACTTGTACAATATCCTGGATTTTGGGCCTGATTTTAAAGTTTCGGCAACTGCCTTTGGCTTGCAAAGCAGAATGAATTTTGTGGATCGCGCGGCAGGTTCCGTGATACTCGGGTCCAATGACATGGAAAATTGGACGCGGCTGACTCCGGAGGAAACACCGTTCACCGGTGACTTGGCAAAAATAGCCGTCGACGATGCGTACAAAGATAAGCAATACCGGTTCATCAAAATCCAAATGATTGATCCACAGCCTGATATTATTCATAATACCGTTCAAAATATAATGGAATTGGGCGAATTTAGAATCTATGGAGAGCGCCATGAAATTGGCAATAAGCTTGAGTCCGTATCGCTTGGTTCGGATCAGAGCGTCAGCGGCAAAATTTCGATAGGCAATACGGCAAAAATAACGATCAAAGCAAAAGAAGCGATCCAAAACGTAAAGGTCAAAATTCAAGGCCTGGATGCGACAGTTACCACACAAGACAATATCAACTGGACAGCAGTGGCAGCCATGAGCGGGAATGTACAAACAGGTCCGGTTAAATTTACGATCGACTACCAAAAGAGTGACGGAACGAACGGAGATACCACGGTTTTGACAACCGACAACTCCAAGCTGTTACTAGTTGATGGGTCAAAATTCATCAATGTTCCAATGCTGGCTACAGTTACAGCTTCGGACAAGCAATGGCCTGGTACCGGTTTGACAAAGGAGCAGGTAGGTTATTTGTTGTTTGATGGTAAAACGACCACCTTTGGCGATTTGAACACCGCCTCCGGTTCCTATTACACGGTAGACTTCGGGGTTGGAGCATCTGTTAAGCTGAACGAAATTGTGCTTATGCCAAGATCAGGGTTCAGCGCAAGAATGAATGGACTCATTGTTCAAGGCTCCAACGATAATGTAAGTTGGACAAACCTTACTGTGCCTCTTAGTGGAGCACAAGAGAACACATGGTCCGATATACAATCCGGTCAAATGTTAGATCATAATAATTACCGTTATTTGAGACTATATAATAGCTCCGCTTGGAATGGTGACGTAGCAGAAGTGGAATTTTATGGGGATTTTGACTACAATTTAGATTATGTGGATTCCAAAGTGATTGCGCCGGACGGCTATACCAAGGCCAGCTATTACCTGTACCAGAAGGAAATAGAACGGATTAAGTTGGCAGTGAGCCAGCCGGGGGCCGACAAGACGGCGCTTCTCGCGGAGTTGTTTCAGGCCAAAGGGCTGCTGGTGTCTGTAAGCACCATTTATCCGAAAATCGCCATTACATCTTCGATGGCATTGGCTTCCTCCATTTCATTTGATGGCAAGTTCGACGCTGTGACGAACGGATGGCGCGCTTTTGACGGCGATACGAGCACTTCGCCAGACACCCAAACCGCATCCGGTTGGGCTCAAGCAGATTTGGGCGCAGACAACGCCAAAGTGGTTGGCAGCATCAAATTTATGCCGAGAGCCGGCAACGCTGCCCGTATGAATGGAGCGCTTATTCAAGGCTCCAATGACGGCACCAATTTTGACACCTTGTTTACGATCAGCGGCATCAGCGATATCAAGTGGTATACGCAACCAATTAACAGCAGCAAGGCATACCGTTATTTGCGGTACTATACGCCTAACGGCTATGCCAATGTCGGCGAGCTGGAATTCTACGAGAAGATTGTGGATCGGACGCTGCTCGCGTTGCTGCTTCAGGAAGCCGCAGCCGTCAAAACCGAGCTTTACAAGCAGGAAAGTGCAGACGCTCTTCAGACAGCCGTATCGGAAGCTCAATCGGTGTATAACAATGCCGATGCAACCCAATCCGAGATTGATGCGGCGGGTGACAGCCTGCTTGCAGCTCTCAAAGGATTGCAGTGGAAGGACATAACCGCCTCCCCGGATCCTGCGGCTCCGGGCGGCAAGAACGGTTGGTATACATCTCCGGTCACGGTGACATTGTCTCCTGCGGCAATCGCGGAATACAGCCTGGACGGCGGAAGCACCTGGACTGCCTACAGTGCGCCAGTTACTCTGAACCAAGAGGGGACGCATCAGGTTCTGTATCGCCGCTCGGTTGATGCGGGAGAAGCGAAAACGCTGGAGGTCAAAATCGACCTTACGGCACCTGTGGTGCAAATAACAGGCGCGGCGTCGTACACGATTGATCAGGATGTCGTCATTACGTGCAGCGCGAGCGATGTTATATCGAGCGTATACGGTACACCGTGCGGCCAGCCGCTGGTTCAGGCCAAGGCATATACGCTGACTTCCGGTCAGCATACGGTGACGGTCACAGCGGAGGATATGGCGGGCCATCAAACGACGGTTACGCATACGTTTACGGTAACCGTTACGTTTAACAGCTTAAAGGCAGTAACAACAGCATTCCTGCAGGCGACGGGTACCAAAGGATGGGATACAGTCGCCAAATCGTTGAATCAAAAGCTGGATCAGGCGAAAGCTGCGGTTGACAGCGGCAAAATAGACATGGCAAAGAGCATCATGGCCGACTATATTGGCCAAGTAACGGATCAAACCGGCAAATATCTCACCCAAGCACAAGCGGATATTCTGATCCGGTGGGCGAAGACGATTGTATAAACGATATCCGGCAGGTAAGAAGTATCACCTATAAAAATAGGCCATCCCTCAGTCATCGTTAATGACTGAGGGATGGCTCTTTTTTATCATGATTCCCATATTGTATGCTGAATGAACGATAATCTTTCATCTCTGTGGTGAAATCGAAGTAATATATAAGAAAGACTTCGTAACTTACTTTTTCGGCGAGGCCTTCGGTGGCGGAATAATTACCGGGATGCCGACAGCAGTGCCTATGACTGGACGCTCTCCTTCTTTCGAGGGGATCACTCCGATAATGTATGCTGTCTTATTGGTCAATTTCGTAAAAGGTATAGGTCACGATATTGGATTCGATTGTAGCAGCAAGATAGCCAGCAGTAGACTGCGTGTATGGCGAAACATTTTCATTGTGATCTTCCTTTCATGTGTTAGGATAAGTGAAAACATGATTCCAAAAGTATACATGATTCGACTGAATTATTAGACATCGCGACTCTTTAAAGATCAAATTTCTGATTGCAGGGGTGTGAATAATGAAGGAGAAGGTTATTGAGGCTTACGATAGACTGGCTAAAGACTACGAAAAGCATGTTGATACTCAGAGTGGATTTAACGCTTATTACGAACGACCGGCAATGATAAAACTTTTGCCACTGGAAATGAATCAACTAACAGTTCTTGATGCTGGTTGTGCTGCAGGATGGTATACGGAGCAATTCATAAAACAAGGTGCTCATGTTACTGCTATTGATATAAGTACCGAAATGGTTGAAGCCTGCAAAAGGCGAATCGGTGATAAAGCAACAGTGCTCACATGTGATTTAACAGATCTTCTACCGTTTAAAAATGAGACTTTCGACCTTATCGTAAGCTCTTTAACCCTTCATTACATCGATGATTGGGTTCCAACATTCCGTGAATTCCATCGTATCTTGAAGCCAGGGGGAAACTTAATTTTCTCCGTTCATCATCCTTTCATGGATTTTAAACATTTTGATAGACCAGACTACTTTGCTCACGAACTACTAACGGAGATATGGAACAAAAAGGAGTCTGGTCCTGTGGAGGTGACTTTCTACAGAAGACCTCTTGAGGAGATTCTTAACGTAACATCATCACAATTTAGAATTACTCAAATCATCGAGCCAAAACCAAGTCCAGACTTTAAGGAACTACCAGAGGCGATTAACTGGTATAAAAAATGGTTTGATCGACTTGCGACAAATCCTCATTTTCTTATTATAAAAGCTTGTAAAACGTGATAAATTTGCTCCTTTTTGATTTGTTAACGTAACGGAGGTTAGTTTACGCTTCGCCGAATATCTCCAGTACAGTATTTCAATATTAGGAGATGATTTATTTGAAATTATATGTAGTGAGACATGGTCAGACAGAATGGAATTATGAAAATCGAGTTTGTGGAATAACTGATGTCCAGTTAACCAGACTTATTGAGCAGGATTACGGGGTATTTGAAGGAGCTTTTCGAGACAATAAAGATTTTAAAGAAGCAAAAAGACACTTTCCAAATAAACTTTCTGATGGTGAATCAATTCTACAAGTAGTACAAAGAATCTTTAATTTACTTGATGAAATTAGAGGAAAGTACAAAAATCAGAATGTTTTATTGTGACCCATGGTGGCGTCTGTAGAATTATTAACGCTTATTTCACTGACCAATCGAACGAAGAGTTTATCATTTTCATATAGGAAATTGTGAACTGAAAGAATATCACATTTGAATGGGAAGCTTAGGGTTTAAATTAAATAAGTTCAATGATTACGTACTTGAAGGAAATGAAGCCTCCGCAGCAATGATGAGAAAAGTCGGATGCATTCAAGAGGGGGCTCGTCGCCTATGTTGAGCATCTCTCCATGATGAACTAAATGGATACTTAGCGAAAAGCGGGCTGCTTCGGTATCCGTTTTTTTATTTCAGTCCTAATGGGCAGATTTGCGGAATATCGACAAATTGGTTCCAATGGACCCGTTCAGTTGGTATTATTTAGATAAAAAGGGAGACTCTCGAATGGAGATTGAACTACAAGAGTTTGAAGGAAATGATTATTCGACACTTATCGATTGGATAAACTTGGAATCCGAAATACATTTTCTCCAATGGGGTGGAAGAATGGCTTTCGACTACTTTTCCAATAGATAATGTACAACTTGAAAAGCACATCGAGGGTACATTGGGTAATTATGCGGTAAGGAGAATTTTTAAAGTAGTGAATGTGGGATCTGCTGACATGGTAGGTTATATTGAATTAAATAATATAAATTTAAGGGATAGAAGCGCTCAAGTGTCCCGTGTTTTGGTGGCTCCTTCATTTAGAGGTAAGGGTATCGGCTATAAAATGGTGAAACGAGTAGTAGAAATCGGATTTGATGAGATCAAGCTTCATCGAATAAGCCTGGGTGTTTTTGATTTCAACAAAGGAGCAATCGCCTGCTATAAAAAAGTCGGGTTCAAACAGGATGGTATTCTAAGGGATTGTATGAAAGTTGGTACCGAATTTTGGAGTGCTGTTCAAATGAGTATTCTTGAAGACGAATGGGAGGCTGAGCTCGGATAGGAGAGGCGACAACAGGTATCCTGCTGAACCAGATGGCAGCATGAATGACATTTTAGAACAGGGAGTGTTAATACGTGAAGAAGGGATTTTTCTTTTTAATGGTAGGTATAGGTTTGGT
Organism: uncultured Paenibacillaceae bacterium; assembly: GCA_963793665.1. GTDB lineage: Bacteria > Bacillota > Bacilli > Paenibacillales > Paenibacillaceae > Paenibacillus_Z. Next base: position 3,878 of record CAWCBD010000025.1, on the reverse strand, counting down.
CAGCTGCATTTCCTTCTTAACGGCCGCGGCTTTGCCTAATAAGGCAGAGCCCTTGTTCGTGATCAAGTCGAATGGAAAATACGGCTATATCGATAAAAACGGCAAGGTCAAAATTAAACCTCAGTTTGATTATGCGCATGACTTTTCAGATGGTCTTGCACTTGTGGGGAAGCAAGCGGGCGACCAATCCACTTCCAAAGCAGGTTATATCAACGAGCAAGGAAAAGTTATAGTGCCCTTAGTCTACGATTATGCGATGGATTTTAGCGAGGGTATGGCCGCCGCGATCACCTATTTGGAAGGAGGCATAAAAACCGTTTTTATAGATAAAACCGGTAAAGCCGTATTCTCGATCGGTAATTACATGTCGTTTGGTTTTTCTGATGGAAGAGCGGCTGTCATAAGCAACTTTGCGGGTACGGGAAGCGGCGAAACGCAATTGGGCTTTATCGATAATAAAGGGAAGGTCCTCGTTAAACCACAGTACGATTTTACGTATGTCCAAGGCATCTCGAACTTTCAGGAAGGCTTGGCTGCCGTTCAAAAGGACGGCCACTATGGCTTTATTGATAAGAATGGCGCCGTCAAAATTAAACTTCAATTCCATACCGCGCTATCGTTCCAAGAAAGCCTAGCAGCGGTTGAAGACGCGAATGGAAGATGGGGATTCATCGATAAGACTGGCCGTTATGTCATTCAACCTCAGTTTGCGCAAGCAGATTCATTCCATGAAGGCTTGGCTCCGGTTATGAAAGAAAGCAATGGGCAGCAATTATGGGGATTTATCGACAAGAATGGCAAGCTCGTAATTCCCGCTAAGTATAAGAGCGCTGCGCCTTTTACCGAAGGCCTGGCAGCCGTCGAGGTTGAAGCAGGCAATAGTGAAAAGTGGGGCTACATCGATAAGAAGGGCGCACTCGTCATCAAACCCCAGTTCGACTATGCGGATCCATTCAGCAATGGCTTAGCCAATGTCATGATTAGCGATGGCTCGAATGACCGGGCAGCCGACAGCGAACGCTATGGCTACATTAATAAACAGGGCAAATATGTTTGGAAACCGAGTAAATGATAGCGTGAATATTCAAAGGGTAACCTAACTCATCTTTGATGACGTACGGGAACCCCTTCATTTCTAACTAAATCACTTACGGAGTTGCAATCATTTTCTCAGCTTTAGATATGGCGGACAAGCGCAACGCATCGAGGAGGACAAGGCGAAGGAGTCGTCTGCATTATACCGACCCACGTTTTCGGGATGATTCATGGCACATTAGCTACGCATTAACGAGAGATATGAACGATACAATGGCCTTCTGGAGTCTTTGATTGATGGGTTTCATAAGCACCTCTTATGCGGTAAAATATACCAGAAGGGTAAATTGAGAGGGGATTTGGAATGAGCGAAAACAACATCCACGAAACCCAACCCGAAAAGGAACATTTATACAATAACGATAATTATGTCGATGAAAACCTTCGCTCTATTCAAAATATTGAGGGTGGAGGACCAATGAAAAGAATAGATTTAAATATACTGCCGCGTCCTCTAAAGATCTTCGGCTACTTTTTCCTTACAATTTTAGTGTTAATGGGTGCGGTAGCAGTCTTAATCAGTTTTATTCGTTAATATTTGACTAACGACATCACCACGTTACGTGCTTCGGCATCCGTTTTTTATTTCCTACGAACGGACAGGATAGTTCAGCTTTTTTATGGAAATATAAACAAATTAGATATCAGCTGAACATTTGGAGGAATAAGATTTGAATCACACTGAGTTTCAGGAATTATGTTACTCTACGGATGACTATAAATGGGTGGAGCAGAAAAAGAGAGATATAACAGGAGGTACTATTACTTACGAAGAAATCGATAAAATTAGTGAGTATCAGGACACAAATAAATTGATGATATCGGGTCTGAAACAGGATGCTTTTGAGTATTTTATTCGAACGCAGGGTCATAAATTTAAAAAAATTATGTTTTGGAAAAACAAACTCGTAGAGGATTGGTCTATACTTTCTACATTAAGAGAAGTTAAATTCATCGGCTTCTTTCACAATCAAAGAATTACTCGATTATGGGATATGAGTGAAAATAACTCATTAGAAGGTCTTTATATAAGCGATTTTACTCGATTGAAGACTCTAGATGGTATACAAAGAGCTCCAAGGTTGGAGCGGCTATATTTCGGCGATGCAGTCTGGAGTACCAGTGTTCTGAATGACTTAAAGGCATTGGAGAACTCAAAGCTGAAGGAATTTCATTTTGACGGTAAGCACATTAAAGAAGAAGATATTACTATCTACACCAAAATGCTAAATTTAGAAATATTGAATTTTCCATCGAATCTATATAACACTGAACAGTTAGCATGGCTCGTTGCAAAGATGCCCGAGGTAGAAGGGGTCTCCCTTAAACCATATATTAAATTCGATCGAAGCAATTCAGATAACGATATTCTTATATGTGGAAAAAGAAAGCCGTTTTTATCTTCTGAAAAAGATAAAGATAAAATAGAAAAATACGTAAATAAATTTGAACAACTTGTTAGGGATTATATCAACGATAAGAGCCATTCGTGAGACAAAGTATTCCGAGGGACGGGTACGTTTTCACAGAACACCACGGACAAGCTAAGGGATGGGAATCATTTGCATGGATGACAACTGCGAGCTGTGCTCTGTTGACATTACGAGGCTGGAACGGGAATGGCAGGCTATTGCGTATATGGAGCCAGGCACAGTATTTAAGGTATCTGCCGATTACTATGATCAATACCTGCTTTTGAAGTTGGATGATTTAAAGTCACCGGAAGGTGATAGAGTTTTCCTTAGATGAGCCCCTCTGGTTGGAGAGGCGATTGGTTATTGCCAGCAGCATATCGGAGGTTATTATGTTGAATACGGCTAAGAGAGCTGATGTATGACGGTATTCCTGAAATTATGGGCGTTCATGCAACAATGAGATTCTACAGCATAAGAACAAACATCTCACGTAAATCAATTGTCCTCAGCAAGAGTGAAAAAACGCCAAGCAGAATATACCTCAAACTAATCTAGAGTAATACAGTGGATATCAAGTAAACATAACAAACCTCCAGTCGGCAGAGAATAACTCGCAGCTTCCATCAGGGTGTAACACTACCCATAAGAAAACTCAAAGCTCAAGCTATACATAAAAGATAGAAGCAGACTGCCAAAGTATCAAAAGCGAGCAAAGTGAAAGTGTTCATTGCGCGAGGGATTGAACGAGCAGAAAAGCGATTGCTATACTACTATAGCGTAAACTTTACGAATAGAAGTAGTTTCTTTTATATGGTTAATTAATGTGTATTTCACGATAAAGCAAAGGGTCATAGCCGGACTTAACGTCCGGCTTATTATGAATCGTTATTCGTAATAATTACATATAATGCGATCGTACAATATAAACTTTTTAAGGGTATCACGCTTTATCTGCTCTGTTATATATAGTTTTGATATCTGTTTTATTATACAATATCAATATATACGTAGTATTTACGTGATTAATTTTATTCCGGTCATACTTTTAATCGCATGTATTATATAATTAAAGGGATATATTGGCGTTAATAGAACTTCATAAACTGCCGCGGCGGAAAGGAAGATACGGGTTGACTTCATTTCAACTGGATGATGATTTGATTAAAAGTACGGTTGAATCACTTGCAGCCCTGTTGCTTGATTATTATGTTTTCCCAAACACTGCTGAAATCATGAAGTCGGTTCTACTTGAAAAGCTTAATGAAGGGCGGATAATTTTAGAAGGCGGGTAAAGCGGCTTAACCTTATCGCAGGAGATCATGGGTTATATGCAACAAATAAGCAGTGACAAACATTTGTTTTTTCAAT
>CAWCBD010000024.1:0-523490 GCA_963793665.1 uncultured Paenibacillaceae bacterium | reverse complement strand
TTCGGCGTGGATCGGGCGTAGCCAGTAAAAAGGACAAGTCGATCATCCCAGCACCGGGAAATAATCATCTTGGAGAAGAGACAAAAGAAAGATTTATCGCTTTCAAAATTGAAAACAAACACCATTTTCAAGCTTCCAGAGTCTCGATAAAACCATATTTGAATTGTATAATCGTTGAAATAAAGGAATTTTTTTACCGCGTAGAATGTAATTACGATAGCAACGATGGTGAATTTATGACAACGGAAAAGTTCAATAAGACAAAATCGCATAAGCATAGAAAGGGTTATTAATCCTGTGAGTACATTTTCTAAAAAAATTAACGAGTTGGAGACTCTCGGACCTTCGGAATTTAATATCGTTTCAAGTACGAGAGGATCAACAAATTGAGTATAAGGGACAAATGATTTAAAATGCAGGACTATGAACAATGGCTAAATGAAAATGGATTTCGTGATAATTCAATCGAACGCTACTTAATTGTGGCGAGGAATTTTATGGAGTGGCACAATCAACTTTTGAAGAGAAAATGAGTTTTCTCCTCTCTGATGTTTCCGGTCGTGACCTTCAAGATTGGAAAAAATACTTACTGAATGAAGCGACATATCAGCGAGGAAAGCAACCTCCCAAAAAGTATTCGATTAGTTCGGTAAATAATTCCCTGAAATCACTCAGAACTTTTTTTCATTTTTTTTGTGAATCGGGCGTAATACCGAACAATCCAGCTTTGAAAGTAAAGTCACAAAAGACCGCACCTGATTTTGAAAAAGAACCAAGATGGTTAGAACGTAGAGAAAGAAAACAAGCTGCTCCGAATAATTGATGATGAAAAAACGGCCGAAAAAAACTGTTGGAAATTTACGAGAAATCGGGCAATTGTCTATGTTCAACTATTTGCAGGATTGCGTCTTAGTGAGGTAACGGACCTGGAGCCAGAAGATATTTCCTTTGAAACAGGTTATCTTTTTGTTCGTGATGGAAAAGGCGGTAAGGCCAGACGTATTGAAATCAATAAGGATTTGCGTAAAGCCTTAACGGAATGGATTGCGGAACGTGGCGATCCAGATACTAAGAAGTTATTTACTTCTTCACGCGGAGGTAAGAAATTGTCCAAGCAAGGTGTAGAATATTTGTATGAGAACGTTGGGGCAAAAAACTGGGATATCTGACCTAACTTCACATGTTCCACGCCATACTCTAGCTCATGATCTAGTGGAAACAGGTTATCCGCTGCAACGAGTAGCCGATATTTTAGGCCATGCGAACATCAATTATACCAAGTATGTATATACAAAGTCCAGCAGCCCAGACCGGAGAGAAGCTCTCAGACAGCCTTTCGTCAATCCAGTGAGAAAGGGGATGTATCTATGGAAGCAGGAAACATTTCGAGCAATTGCAACAGCATATCAAATCGCAACACTTACCTATCCAAGCTTTGAAGTTATAGGGAAATCACTATGTTCGCTTAGCGCCGACCAACCGCTTGTCGGCGAGCGCTTGATCGATTATCCCCTGCCCAGGCACAAGACTTAATCTTGTACGCGGCTAAGCGGCTTATCCCCATTCCGGGAAGGAAGCAAATAATCCGAATCCCCTAGAAACTAACTTCGCCACCTAAGCCGTTTCTTTTTGCTTGAAAAGAAGGTTTTGTACGATATCATTATAAAGTAGGTAACTATTAGTATGGGGTAAGGGAGTGAAAGAAGTGAATATCGGAGATTGGGCAAGACGGAATTGGATGTTTCTGTCATTGGAATCGGAACTTGGCAGTTCGGAGGAGAGTGGGGAAGGCAGTATACCCAGGAAGAGGTCGATGCCATACTGATAAAGGCAAAGAGTTCGGAATCAACCTCATTGACACGGCGGAGTGCTATGGCGATCATTTGTCGGAGTCGTTTATCGGTAATTATATCGGAAGGCGCAGCCGGGAAGACTGGGTAATCGCCACAAAATTCGGGCATCACTTCCATGAGCGCTTCTCGCGTACGGATGTATTCGAACCTCAGGATGTCGTTAAACAGCTGGATGCCTCATTAAAAGCGCTGAACACAGACTATATTGATCTCTATCAATTCCATTCAGGCCCCGATCAGGCCTTTGATAATGATGCCTTGTGGACCACGCTCGACAAGCTGGTACAAGCAGGGAAAATCCGTCATCTGGGCACTTCCATTGGAAGCAATGACAATCTTCATCAGACGGACGCCTCGACGAAAGTGAACGCCAGTGTGATCCAAGTTGTGTACAACCGGCTGGATCGCATTCCGGAGGAGAGAGTGTTCCCGTCCTGCGAGCGTCAGGATTTGGGCGTATTAGCGCGCGTACCGCTTGCCAGTGGTTATTTGAGCGGCAAATATAAGCCAGGAGCTATCTTCAGCGATACGGATGTTCGTCATCGTCATGATTCGAAGAGCACGGCGCTTAAGCTGCAGGAAGTGGAACAAATCAAGCAGAATGAAGTGCCGCCAGGTGTAGATATGGCTAGCTGGGCACTGGCTTGGTGCTTGAAGCACCCTGCGGTGACAGCCGTTATTCCGGGCTGCAAAGATCCTGAGCAAGTTACAGCGAATGCTAAAGCAGCCGAGTTAATCGATAATCTATAACATGATGCAGATGCAGCCCCCCAAAGGAGATCTCTCCGTGAGAACTTCTTTGGGTTCTTAAAGATTTTCGTCACATACGGGATATCCATCTGACTATGTTATATTGAATAATGTAGAAATGGAGGCGAACAGGATGAACGATCCCGGAAAACAAGACAGCGTGAGCATGCCCAACTTCTCGAAGAATGACCACCAAACCGCGACGCTGGGAATGGGGTGCTTTTGGAGTACTGATGCCTTATTCGGTCAATTGCCAGGCGTCATTCGAACACGTGTCGGATATGCTAGGCGGTACTTCTGCTGAGCCCACTTATCGACAAATGGGGGATCATACGGAAACACTCCAAATTGATTTTGACCCCCAGATCATCACTTTTGAACAATTGTTGGAAGTGTTCTGGAACAACCATAATCCGACTAATATCAACGATTATAAAGGGCGGCAGTATAGGTCGCTGTTGTTATATTGGGATAAGAAGCAGCAGGAATCGATCCAACAGGTCCTAGAAAAACGGGAGAGGCAGGGCAAAGGGAGACCGGAGACTGAGATCGCTCCTTACTCCGAATTTCACCTTGCCGAAGATAAACATCAAAAATATATGCTCAAGAGGTATCCGAATGCGGTTGAATGGCTGAGTACGCTGTATCAAACACAAGCTGATCTGACAAATTCAACATTGGCTGCTCGGTTGAATGGCCTAGCCAAAGGATACACAAACCTCGAACAAATCAAGAATGAGATTCATAAGTGGCCGACAAGCCCCAATAATCGGGAAATATTGATTAATCTGATTAATCAAATCCGCTGGTGATGATTATGAAACTGGAGGCTTAATCTACAGAAGTCGCATTTCATCTTAATAGTAGTTAAAGCCCTGCTGCAGCCGGTCTATTGTATGCTCCACATGCTTGTAATAGTCAAATTCGTGGTTTACCTTTTCTTGATCGAGCCCGCTGTGAAGCAAGCCCCATGCACATTCTCGGAGCATATTGATGAATTTCATATCTTGAAGCAGCTGATACTGTTCCTCTTCGAATTCTGTAAAGTAAAGGGTAAGCCAAGCTTTCTCCTGATCCGGTGTGAAACGGTTCGTAAATGGAATAGTCGCCAAATCAAAAAATACATCCCCCGTACCGGACAGCTCCCAATCGACTATGCTTAGCTTTTTGCCGTCTTCGGATAGGATGAGATTAACTGTATAAAAATCGTTATGGCAAAACCGATGGTTGTACGTTTTATCGCTGCTGCGGTTATACGCGATTCGCTCCATTCGATGAAGCAACTCATTTAAACCCTCTGGGCGCCTCACCTTTAAATGATCTGCCCCTCGCAAATAGTTTTCGATTAAATGGTACGGAGAACAGTCCCGACCTATAACATCCGCCGCGTGAACAGCTTTCATATTGTTAATGATGAGCTGCTGCCGTTCAGGCAGAAGTAAATCCTCTCCCGATATTTGGCGTCCATCTACGTACTCAATAAGCACGTAACTCTCTGAATCATTCGTATACAGCACTTCGGGCGCGACATTCGCATCACTCATGCTCCGCATCACGTCCACTTCCGAGCTCCTAGTTAACTTTAGATATTCTGTCTGCTTACCGTAGATCCGCAAGACATATGCAGTGCCTCCGCACAATAGTTTGTAGGTTTGATTCGATAGTCCGCCATTTAACGGTTCGTAACTTACAGTCTGATTGCGAAACAAAGGTATTTGGTCAATGATCTCTTGGACTTGCATGCCGTGTACATCCCCCTTTTATTCGATATAACAATATTGTCATTGTATTCGATATTCTATTTACATAAAATATAATCTTTTTATATTTAATATAATAAAATGGAATATTCCACCGCAGCGCTTTATTAAAAAGGTGGACACAATGGTTAAAAAACTTCATTCTCTGCAGGCAAAGGATCATGTTAAGGTTAGCAGGAATTGTAACGCTATCGATTACCGTGAACCTATTGACTACCCGGAGGTGAACATAATGCCAAGTGAACAGGAATGGAAGATTGACCTGATGAACTGGGATGCAGGGGATGCTGCCACATCTCCGTTCAGATTGACAGAAATGGCCGCTGCATCCAGGAGCAGGATTAACGCTGCAGATTGCCTGGTGTAACGGAGAACAATAATTGGTATGAACACGGCTTTGTCCCCAAAAACGATTATTCCGTTGATCTCAAAGACTGGTACGGTATCGCATTCGAGCTGGAGCTTCCAGCATCATGCGAGCTTGAGCTGCTCGTCGAAATCGGCCATCTGATCAATCGGAGCCCGCTGGCGGAAGAGGTAAGCTATGCGGCGGCGCGGGTAATCATTACCGGGCAGGGTGTTCAACGACTGAACATTCCTTTCTCGCAGTTCGATGATATCGTTTCCCAAAGCATGAAATGGAAATTCGTCCGAAGCGTTCGGATTACCGGCTATTATAGGAATGGCGGAGATCATGCTCCGTTCCTTCTGTCAGGGCTTCGTTTCATGCGGCGGAAAGCGTTGCTCATGACTACGCCTGTCTGGTCCCAAGGGGCAGAACCCGGACAAAAGGCTGTGTATGATTTAACAGTTGTTAATTGTTCCATAGAGAAACAGGGCATATCGCTCCTTCATAAGAGACATGGCTGGGAGAGCATGTCCGTGAAGCTCGAGCCTGAAGCATTCGTGCTGGAACCTGGAGGAAGCCGGATTGTGCGGGTTTCGGTCGATGTATCAGATCGGGTCGCTCCCGGCGGTCATGAGAAGCAGCGCATATACGCGATTCCTGGCGGGCAGGGAGATGCAGCCGAATCGATTGAATTGATTACGCTGCGAAGCTTGCCATACCCATATATTCTTATGACTGATCCGGAATGGGCGGATGTCAGACGCAAAATCGAGTCCCATGCATGGGCGGAAGAGCTGCTCGGAATGTATGTTAATCGGGCCGAAGTATGGATCGTTCCACAGATTCAAGAAGGACCTTACATGTTCGAGACCCATCATTCGCATGAGGCGCAGAATGCGGCCATCGCATGGAAACTGACTAGTAATTCTGCCTTCGCGGACAAAGTAGTGCTCCTTCTGCAGCGATTAATAGATCCAGCAGAATGGGTATGAGCTGCGCATGAGAGCTTGTCATCAACAGCTCGTTCATGAAGGCGAGTTCTTCAAGCATATGGCCGCTGCTTACGATCTGATTCACGATGCGGGACTGCTTACGGTTGATGAGCATCGCCGGATTGAGCGCTGCTTCCGATTATTTATGGAGTTAATCGATTGGACACTATGCTCAGGAGGGATTTCCAACTGGAGCCTGGCCGAGCTTGCCGGTGCCGCTTATTGTGCTCAGGCACTGCAGGATCTGGAGCGAATGAACCGGTTTATTTTTGGTGAAGGCGGTTGTACAGAGCATTTGGCCAAAGGAACGTTAGACGACGGGTGGTGGTACGAATGCTCGGTCGGCTATAACCTGATGGCGGCAGGCCTGTTCTCCGAGATGACGCAAAGCCTGCGGCCATGGGGGATTAACCTTGCAGAAATGTGGGTGCCGGCGAGCTATTATTCGCAAATATCCTCCGGCGAAAGACCTTCCATCGATGGGCTCTCACTTGATATATGGGGTCCGAACAGCCGGAACTACCGATCGATTACCCAGCTCTGGGACAGCTTGATTCCTTTCGCGGACTATCGGGGTGTCGTCTTTGGGATCAATGATTCGGCTGAGCTCAAGATGCCGGGCATTTCACCGCGGGGTTATTTGGACCCAAGATATGATTTGGCGTACTATCATTACCGCAAACCGGAATATGCCGACGTGCTGCGGACCAACAAACTGGAAGACCGCGATCTGCTGTTTGCGCAGCCTGATCTGGCGGAGAGCGAGCATAAAGCATATCTCTCTTCGGCTTATGCCGATAATGCCGGTGTAGCCGTGCTGCGGTCGCAGACGGAAGGAAGGGAGCCGCGAGAGCAGATTCAAGCGGCAGTCAAATATGGTTCGCACGGCGGTGCACACGGCCAATATGACCGGACAAGTCTCTTCTCCCTCATTCGTTACGGGCGCAGCTTTTACAATCCAGAGAGCATCTGGTATACCTACGGCACGTTCATGTATAAGTTCTATGTCCAGAATTCCGTCACTCATAATATGGTCGTTGTAGATTTGAAGCTTCAAGATCCGGCGGAAGGAAAGAAGCTGCTCTTTCACACGGGACGGCTATTCCAGGCGTGTGCCGTGGAGAATGTCGCACGCTGGTCGAATCCGCCATATGGCGGCTGGCGGGTGAAGGGGGATAAGACGTTCGCGGAGCGAACCTGGAACGAAGGCCGCTACGTGCCGATTCCGGAGCAGCCCCCGGAGTATTCCACGCGGACCGGGTTCACCGAGCCGGTATTGCAGCGCCGGTTGACCATCGTCATGGACGATTATGTGGTACTGTTCGATTATGCCAAGGGCGAGCAGGAGCATACTTATGATTGCCTGTTCCATATTAAAGGGCTGATGGGTATCGATGCAGCTGCGAAGCAGTCCACTGGCCGCAAACCGCAGCTGACTAACGATCCTCTAAGCAGTGCGCAATTCGTGACGGATTGTGAATGGTATGACGCGGAGGGACCTATACGTTCCCGGTTCGAAATGGGGTTCGGACAAGGTTATGACAATGCTGCGAACCGTACTTATTTCAATGAGGATGGTCCGCTTAATATCGATGTTCATACCGTTTGGCCGCCGAAGCTGGAACTAATCGTTGGCATGGAGCCTGAATTTTTTCGGGTAGAGAAGCAGCTGTGGTACGAGGTAAACGGTGATGGCAAGATACTGGCGGAAGGACAGTTCGGTGCTTGGATTCTTGGCAGGGACGATATCGGCGTGTCCGTAGCGGGCATTGAGACTTTGCAGCTCCGGGTACGCATTGCCGAAGTGTGGGATGAGAACAATTTCATTACGAAATCAGAGAAAACGGTGTTCTGGGGCGATCCTTATCTTATTACCGACGTCGGAGAGAAGATCATGCTTGCTGATTTGCCGCTGCGATACGACAACGTCGATCAAGGGTTTGGCATCGGCGTCGATTACGCGGGTGGTCCGGTGAAGTTGGCGGGCGTGGCATTCCCGCAGGCGGTACCGGCTAATCCGGATGAGATCGATGAGGATAGCTTCATAATCGTTGATTTGACTGGACTAAACGCAGAGCGTTTCGTCGCATCGATCGGAGGAGACTTCCCGCTCGGGGACGAGACGTACCGGAGAAAGCTTCTAAGCGCCAGAACAACGGCGAAAGAAGCGCGTTTCATATCGGTGATGGAGCCATTCGAGAGCGAGCGGATGATCGAGAGAACAGAAGCTCCGAATGCCGACCTCGCTCGCATCATGCTGCGGGACGGACGGACGCAGGAAATCGAAGTGCTGCGTTTCGAAGGTGATGGCGACTCGGTCAAGGTAAGGTTAGAGAATATGATAACGATGGTAAACTAATCAGGCAAGAAACGTCAGATGTGGCGAAAACAAACTTTCCCGTACAAGCTTAATGTCGTACAGATAATCAGCTAATATAGTGTAAATCAGCTAATATAGTGTAAACATCAAATTCACGCAATCAGTGCCCTTGCATAAATGTGCAGGGGCTCTTTTTTTGTGTATTACCTGTTCATAAATAAGCGCAGGGCGAGGCAATGGGGCTTTTGAATATTAACGACCAGCAGCCTGCCCGGCATGATGGAGCGCGGGTTCTTTTGCTGCAGCCTGAAATTCATTAGGTTACGGTTATCTTTAACCCCCTTAATAAGATATCTTAAAAAAATTCATCAAATAAGCCCATATCCGTCGAATGAGAATAATTCCAGTTATAAAGGTCTTAAAAAACCGCGATTGAAGCTTAAGTTCCCCTCATTCCTGCCTGCACGATGCCGTGATAAAGTTTAGCTATCAGAAACGAACGCGATTGAAGGGGGTCAACACAATGAAAGAAGCTGCAGCATTCGGGGTGAGCGAGACAAAAGCTTATACGAAGAAGAAATCGGCCTCTATTTTGCAGGAAATTCGTAAAAACTTGGCGCTGTATGCGTTGATGATTCCGGGAATTGTGCTCATCTTTATTTTCTCTTATTTACCGATGGGCGGAATTGTTATCGCTTTCCAGAATTTCAACCCGATTAAAGGGATTTCGGGCAGTGAATTCGTTGGACTTAAAAACTTCCAGTTCTTCATTGAATCCAGCGACACGATCAAGATTATAGCGAACACCTTATATCTGAACGCACTGTTCATCCTGTTCGGGACGATCGCATCGATATCCATTGCCATTATGCTCTCGGAGCTAGGAGGCAAATGGTTCAAACGGATCAGCCAGTCGATCGTGACGCTGCCAAACTTCCTGTCATGGACCGTAATCGCGATGTTCTCGACGTCGCTTCTGGCTACAGAGAACGGGATGTTGAATAAGGCGCTCGGGGCTTTCGGTATCGGACCGCTGTCTTTCTTCTCTGAAGCCGGGTACTGGCCCATCATCCTCGTGATGATCAAGATCTGGCAGGGAGCTGGTTTTGGTTCGATTATCTATATGGCGACCATATCCGGCATCAACCCGGACATCTACGAGTCGGCTTCTATCGATGGAGCTGGACGTTGGAAGAAAATTTTGTTCATCACGCTGCCGATGCTTAAGCCGACCATCATCCTGATGCTGCTGCTTGCAATGGGGGGGATCTTCTACGGGGACTTCGGTATGATCTATGCGCTGGTTGGCAAGAACGTCCTGCTTTATCCGACTACAGATGTAATCGATACTTACGTGTTCAGGGCATTGATGGATCTTGGGGATATGAGTATGGCTGCAGCAGTCGGCGTATTCCAATCGGTAGTCGGATTTGTTCTGGTCATCAGCGTTAACCAGATCGCCCGCAAGTTCAGCCCGGAATCAGCACTCTTCTAAAAATCACTTACAGGCAGGTGACTCACCATGATCAAAGAAAGTGTAGGCGACCGTCTACTGCAAGCCTTCTTCTACTTAATGCTGATAATATTCTCGGTGTATTGCCTGATCCCGTTCATTACGGTCATCAGCAGTTCATTCTCATCAGAGTCGGCCGTACTGAAGAACGGTTACGGTCTGCTCCCGCAGGATTTCAGTTTAAGTGCGTACAAGCTTATTTTCAGGGATGACACGATTTATAGAGCCTATGGCGTAACGGCTTTCACCACGATTGTCGGCACGACACTTGCGATGATCGTCACTTGTGCGCTTGCTTATCCGCTCAGTGTTAAGACGCTTAAGTACCGCAACGGTGTCAACTTCTATGTGTACTTCACGATGCTGTTCCATGGAGGACTCGTCGCGAACTATCTGCTTATCTCCAAATATTTAGGCATGAAGGACAGCATCTGGGTGCTGATCATCCCGGCGCTCGTCAGCCCATGGAACATGTTCCTAATGCGTAATTTCTTCAAATCGATTGATGATTCGATCGCGGAATCGGCCAAAATCGACGGCGCGAACGATATCTATATTTTATTCCGTATCATTCTCCCGATCTCGCTCCCGGCAATCGCAACCGTAGGCCTGTTCTATGCCATTGCTTTCTGGAACAAGTGGTTTGAGGCCATGCTGTACATCTCGAAAGAGGATTTGTTCCCGCTGCAGTATCTCATTATGCGGATTATGAATAACGCAGAATTCGCCAACGAGCTGTCATCGAAGATCAATCTTCCGAATTACGTGGTTCCAACGTATACAACGAGACTGGCTACAACGGTCGTCACGATCGGGCCAATCATCTTCCTCTACCCGTTTCTGCAGAAATATTTCGTCAAAGGCTTGATGGTCGGGGCAGTGAAAGGGTAATATTTCGCGATGACTGAGCACGTCCTTATGGACGGTTTAGTATACAGAATTGTAAACTAAAAAAGGGAGGAAAAGAAAAATGAATAAATCACTTCGAACTGTGTCCCAGTTATTGCTCGTCACCGCTCTCGTCACGGTATTGGGAGCGTGCTCCAAGAATGATAATGGGGGCAACGCGGCTAATACGGAGGGCGCAGGCGCCACTACGGACAATACAGAGCCAAACTGCTAATAATACAGGCAAGAATGCTCCAGATCCGGTCACGCTTAAAATGATGCTGTTCGGTGACAAGCCGGCTGACCTGGATAAAGTGCTGGCGGAATTCGAGAAACGGACGAAAGATACACTGAATACCAAGCTTGAAATCGAATGGAACACCAACGCCGACCACAAGCAGAAATCGAAGCTCAAGCTGGCAGCCGGTGAAGAAATTGATGCCATATTCGATGCCCCATGGATGAATTTGAATCAGAATGTTTCACAAGGCTTCTATCAGGAGCTGGATAAATACTTCAATAATGATGAATACCCGGGCTTGAAGAAAGCGTTTACTCCTGAATTCCTGGAGTCGAACAAAATTAACGGCCACACCTATGCACTTCCGATTACGAACTTCTTCTACGATATGCCAGTTGTGTTCATCCGTAAGGATCTGAGAGAGAAGCTCGGGCTTCAACCGATCAAATCATACGATGAGCTGGAAGTGTATCTGCAAAAGGTGAAGGAGCAAAATCCTTCGATGCTTCAACTGCCTCTAAAAGGCGATCGTGGCTTCTACAAAATGTTTGGTCCTGAAGGCAAAATGGTAAACGTTCGTACGAATCCTAATACAATCTCCGGTACGGGCGTCTCATTCAATCTGGCACTCTCTGCAGACGGCAAGAAAGTAATCGGTGCAACGACGCTGGGCGACCCTGCCGCTGATTACGCGAATTTCCCGGCTCCATTCAACACGCCTGACTATTATTACTCCAATTACGACAAATTCGTCGAATGGAATAAATATGTGCAGAAGGACGTGCTGAACGAGAAAGATCCCGGCTCGTTGTTCACTTCCGGTAAGGCAGCTGCTTTTGAAGGAACGATTAACGACATGACGTCGAAGAGACAGAAGCTGCAAACGGCTGTTCCTGGTGCGGATGTTGAGTTCTTCGTCTACAATACGGCGATGAGAAACATGGAAGCGGGCGCGATCCCGACTGATTTCAAAGCTTGGAATGATATTGTCATTCCGGTAACATCCAAAAATGCTGACCGCACGATGAAATTTTTTGACTGGTTGTTCAGCAGCCAAGAAAACCATGACCTGCTCGAACTCGGTATCGAAGGCGAGCATTGGACAGCGGATGGCGATAAAGGGTATAAATCAACCCCTAAAACGACAAATTATTTGTTCCCTGCCTATGAAATGACTTGGAATCCATTAATGTCACGAATTAATGCTGAGAACGACGCGGAATCGCGTAAAGTTATTGAGTACCAAGCCAAGAATGAATCTTACTACCAAGTGCCATTATCCGGTTTCGTTTTCAATGCTGAGCCGGTTAAGAATGAAATCGCGAAAGTACAGCCGAAATCAAGCGATGCCGTCATGATCTTCAACGCCGGTTTGGACAAAAACTGGAGAACAAGCGCTGAGAAATTGAATAAAGAGCTTCGTGCATCCGGTCTTGAGACAATCCGTGCAGAATTGATTAAGCAAGTGCAAGCGTACATCGATAACGGCGGGAAATAAACGCATAAGAAAATGAATGACGGTTAAAAGCCAGGGTACCCCCTCCATAACGAAATGGAGACGTATCCCGGCTGTTTTTCTTTGGCTTCCACATCCTTTTCGTTTGAGTTATGATAACTTTGTCGAGGCAGGAGCAGCTTATGGACATCGGAGGATAACGGTATGCTGCAAAAATTTCGTTTCAGGCAAAGCCTTTTTTTGAAATTTTCACTCGCGTTTCTGACAGTCGGCTTGATCCCGCTGTTTGTTCTCAGTTTCCTCTCGTTAAACCAGTTTACCGATCAGATCGAGCGTCATACGATTAATAATTTTCGCCAAATGGTCCTCTATATGAGCAAAAATGCGGAAGACATCTTCGCGAGCTATAATGAAATTTCAAAAGTGATGTACTATAGCACGGGCGATAAGAAGTCTCCATTCGACATTTCACATGTTCAAACACTCAATGACACGCACCCGATAAACGGCGCAGTAATTGACGAGTTTCTCAAAACGGTATTGTACAGTGATCGATATATTCAGAACGTTATTTTCGTCCGCTCTGAGGACGGGGCGGTGTTCTACGATTCAAGGTCCAGCAAGGTGCTCGATCCTAACGAACCATTCCCGCCGGTCATTTGGCGTTATGCGCTCGAATCGGAACCTAAGAAGATGGCAGCCTTTGCCCCGCATTTGGAAATCTATTTTGGTTCGTCCCGCCAGGTCGTGACCTTTTCCCGGAATCTGATCGATACATCGGGCAGGCTGGGCAAAGAAGTTGACCGGCTTGGCACGCTCTATTTTGATGTTGAATTGGATGTGTTTGAACAGCTGTTCAAGCCCGCGGATTTGGGGCCGAACGATCAATTATATATTATGGACGGAAAAGGGAATGTCTTTTATTCTAATCAGCATGATAAGATCGGCAAGCATTTTGATACGACGGACTTGCAGAAGGACGGAAGCATGCTTGCTTTTTCGGAGCCGATTCCATTTCTGAATGGACAGGCGGTTGCGTTGGTGTCCAAAACCGATTTGTATGCATCGCTGCTGCGAATTCGAACGAGCGTAACCATCGCGGCTGTTCTTAGCTTGATTGCTCTGATTGTCATGGGAGCCATCTTCTCGCGGCTGTTCTCACGGCCTATCTTATCCATCATGCGGCAAATGATCCGGGTGGAGTCGGGTAATCTGGAAACGATGGTGGAGACGGAGCGCAAAGATGAGCTCGGACGCCTTGCTCATGGCTTCAATCGTATGATCGAGCGATTGAAGCTGTTCATTAACGAAGCTTATGTCTCGGAGATCAAGAGGAAACAGGCGGAGCTTGGCGCTCTCAAAAGTCAGATCCGGCCCCATTATTTATATAATACGCTTGAAGTGATTCGCATGAGTGCCGTTGCCAATGACGACGATCAGGTCGCCGATATGATACACGCCTTATCTAATCAGTTGAAGTATGTCATCGATTACGGCGAAGAATGGGTGACCGTTCGCCAGGAGCTTGACCACCTGCGCGATTATTTTCACTTGATCAACGTCAGATTCGACGGTCGGATCAAGCTGGAGATTGAAATACGCGGCGACGATCTGCTGGACATCCATATGCTTAAGTTGTCCCTGCAGCCCATTGTGGAGAATGCCGTTCAGCACGGAATCAGACCCAGAGGCGCACGAGGTACAGTTCTTGTAACGATTGGACGGGAAGGCGAACATCTTGCTGTGACCGTCTATGATGATGGCATCGGTATGAATGAGGAGAAGGTCCGCCAATTACACGATCATTTAATGCATACCCAGGGAACGAGTGGTAAGAGCATCGGTATGAAAAATGTTCACGAGCGCATCAGAACTGCTTGCGGTAACGAATACGGTATCGATATCAGCAGCAAACCGCATGTCGGTACATCTGTACGTATGGTCTTGCCTTTACACAAGGAGGTGCACGATGAAGAAGATACGGATACTGCTTGCGGATGATGAACCGGTTATACTTCGCGGATTGAAAAAACTGCTTCCTTGGGAAGAGATGGGGATTGATATTGTCGGGGAAGCCTTTGACGGCAATGAGCTTCGAGATCTTATTGAACGGTGTTCGCCCGATCTGGTCATAAGCGATATTAGTATGCCCGGCTGCAGCGGTATAGATATTATCCGCGAAATCCACGCGAAGGGCCAGCCGGTAAAGGTTATTTTCATAAGTGCCTATCAAGAATTCTCCTATGCCCATGATGCTGTGAAATACGGGGCTATCGATTATTTGGTCAAGCCAGTTAACAAGAATCAATTCGAGCAAGTCGTACTGAAGGCGATCACGCTTATCCGTCAACAAACAGAAGGGGCCCTCAATCGGGAGAGGCTCGTCCATTACGAGCAGAAGAAGCGGACCGATACGATTGAAGAGCTGCTGGATCGTATTATGGATGGCGATATGGTGGCAGTCAGGCAGCTGGAGGAACTCGGCGTCGTCGCTGTCAGCCGCTTCGTGACCGTATGTTTAGCGGAAATTGACCGATTGTCGGACGATTCGAACCGGTGGGAAGAACGCGAGAAGCGGCTGCTTGACTTTGCCATCTCTAACGTCATAACCGAAGCAGTTGCAGAGACGGGCAACGGACTTCCGTTTCGAAAAGGTAATCGTTTCGGCATACTGTTTCATCACGAGCACCACGAAGAACCGCAGCTGCTGGCAGCCGATTTGCACAACAAAATCAGCACCTATTTGAAGCTGAAGCTATCAATTGGAATCGGAAGGCCGGTTGCGGGAATTTCGGAGGCAGCTCACTCGTACCGGGAGGCAGCAGATGCTTTGCTGATGAAATATTTCGTCGGTCTTAACCGAGTGATCCCATATGAACCGGCAGTTCCAGATTCGGAGGCCAGGCTGCGGCTAGCGCGGCTCCAGCTTGCGATTGCGGAGGAATTAAGGCAGGGAGCACTGTCAGAACCAGTCGAGATGGTTAATGAACTGCTGATGAGCATTGCATCTATGGCAGGCGGGAGTAAGAATGCCGCGGTGTCGACTGTGTATTCCACGCTGATGCTTCTTGAGCAGGAGCTGAGAAGCTTCGGTATCCCGCTAGAAATAGAAGGCAGCGAAGAACATCCGTTATTGGATCGTTTAAGCGCTCTGCCATCGTTCAAGGAACTGGAAGCGGAAGTGATCAAGCTTGTGTATGATATACGCAAACAGGTAGCTGACAAGGCGGGTAATAAAGAGATCATACAGCTTACGCAGGTGAAAAATTATATCGAAGAGCATTATGATGAGAACATCACACTCGAATCGATGGCTGCAATCGTCTTTATGAATCCGTATTATTTTAGCAGCTTCTTTAAGAAGCATACGGGTGAGAATTTCAAGACCTATGTCACTGAAATCCGGATGAAACACGCGCTCCGCATGCTGTTGCAGTCGGATTTAATGGTATACGAGATTGCGGACAGAGTCGGCTATAACAATGCCAGACATTTCAGCGATATGTTCAAGAAGAAGTTCGGCAAGCTGCCCCAGGAATATAAGCATTCGGGGAAAGAGCATTAATGGACGCATCGCGTAATGAGGAGGCAGCTGCCTTGAAGATAAAGACGAGAATCACGCTGCTCTCTATGCTGCTGGCCGCGTCGATACTGCTTGCGACTGGCTGCGGTCCTTCCTATGAAATCGACAATACGAGCTATGGGCAGCAGCAGTTTTCGTTTTCCATCGTATATGCGGGAGGCGATCTTGCCCACAAACAGGGAATGTCAACAGTTATTGCTGACTTCGAACGGTCACATCCCAATATCCAGGTGAATGAGATCAGCTCTGGATCCGGCAGTTATTTGGATTTCTTGAGGACGAAGGATGCAGTCGGTGAATTTCCGGATCTGGTAGAAATGCGGGATACGCAAATGTTTGCCGACGCCGGTCTTATCGCGGAGATGCCAACAGATATAGCGGTCAAGTTTAAAGATGTTCCGACCATTAACGGTAAAGTCTATAATGCGCCGATAACGCTTCCGCCGCCAATGGGCATCATGTATAGCAAGAAGCTGTTTCGCGAAGCCGGGATTAATCAGGTGCCCAGGAATCTCAAGGAATTTATGCAAGCTTGCGAAGCCATTAAGAAGAGGGGAATAACGCCTCTCGTTGTCGGAGGCAAGGATATTTGGCATATGGGCTTCTGGATCAATAAGTTTCTTATTGACGACGTGCTTGTGTCCAGCCCGAATTGGAATTCGCAGCGTTCGCAGAAAAAGGTAAGCTGGACAGATCCAGCGCCTGTCAAAGCGATGGAGAAGCTTGTCTCCCTGTGGAAGAATGGCTTTGTAGCACCTGATTTCCTGGACGTTGCAGATAATCAGACGGCATCCTATCTCGTGACCGGGAAAGCGGCTATGCTGTACTCGGGGCCATGGATGTTCCGGCAAATCCATGAGGCCGATTCCAGTTTCGAATTCGGGTTCTTCGCACTCCCAGGCAGCGATGGCAGCATTAATGTGCCTGGACGCCCCGTACCATCGGGCTGGTCTATCTCGAGTGAGGCAGCAGGCGATCCGGAGAAGCTGAAGGTAGTAAAGCAGTTCCTACATTTCTTTTACAGTGACGAAGAGTACCCGAAGTACCTGGAGCCAGTCGGCGGAATCCCTGCCACAGGCGGAGCAGTTACTTACCGGATGAGCGAGCAGATGTCCGAGGTGATGAGGCTCGTTAAGGGACCTACGGTAAAAAAGTCATGGATGATCAATAGTTTGTGGGGTGTAAATGAGCTGCCAACAGGCTTCCGAGACTGGTTCTACCAGCTCATGCAGCAAGTGGTCATCGGAAAATTCACGCTTCAAGACGCGATGGTTTCAGCGGATAAGGAATGGGATAAGCGCGCACAGGAAAGCCGTTAAGTAATCTCGAATGAGGATCCTGCCAGCAAGGGAACGGCGTCTTTATAGACCGGCCGTTCTTTTTTGTGAATATGAGAACGTATAGGAATGAAACGTACAGCGCCGCCAAAGGATGGCGCCAGACCGTTTCACCTTGGTTGTTCGATATAAATTCCTTGAGAAAGCACACTAATTGCTTAAAAAGACAGCAGTTGGAAGTCGTGGTAGGCGTGATAAACTGTTAGAAATGAAACAACTCATGGAAGCGGGGATTTCAAGATGTGGACTGGTGATGACTATTTGGAGCAATTATATGAGCGCGCAGGCGAGCAGCGTGATCGATCTGCGGCAGGTGAAACACCTGAACAGAGGAAAGCGCGTCTTATTCGGTCGCTTCGAGAGTCGCTTGGGGAATTTGAAATTGCCGATACGGTCGCTGCTTCCACGCTTGAGACCGTGCGATGCGATGGTTATACGCGTACAAGAGTGGAATTGTCCGTCATTCCAGGTCTCGCATTTGGGGCTTATATCCTGAAGCCTGACGGTGCTTTGGGCAAACGGCCTGGTATTATCGCGGTACACGGGCATGGCTACGGGAGCCGTCAAATTTGCGGCATGCTGGAAGATGGAACGAATGATACGGGCAAGCCGGATATCTATAACCATTTTGCCGTCCAGTTGGTGAAGAAGGGTTTTATCGTCATTGCGCCGGATGTCATCGGATTCGGTGAACGCCTGATGCAGGCTGACCTGGCCGAGGATCCGAAAGCGCCGAGCTCCTGCTACCGGATGTCGACGCAGCTTCTCATGCTGGGCAAGACGCTGACCGGTCTGCGTGTGACGGAAATGCTCGGTACGCTCGATTATTTCGCCGGCCTTGATGACGTGGATGCGAAGAATATAGGCATTGTTGGTTTCTCCGGCGGTTCGTTGATCGCTTATGTCGCCGCCGCGCTTGATGAGCGGATTCGGGCAACGGTATTGATCGGCTTTCCAAACACGTTCAAAGACAGCATCCTAGCAGTTCATCACTGTCTCTGCAACTATACGCCGGGCATTCTTATGCAGGCAGAGCTGCCGGAGCTGATGGGATTAATTGCGCCGCGTCCGCTGTTTCTGGAATCGGGGGAGAATGATCCGATTTTCCCAGCACCAGGTTTCATGAAGGCCGTCCGGGAACTACAAGATATTTATTCGGGTGCAGGAGCACAGAGCATGCCCGCCTATGACCTGTTCCCTGGGGTGCATGAAGTGTGTGGAAGACATTCGTTCGATTGGCTGCTTCGGAACTTATCAGAATCGAACAAGCAATGATAACACAGGGGTGCGGCTAATTAAGATTCATAGCCCGGTATTAACAAACAGGTCTGACAGAAAGGATCCCTCTCTTCAGCAGATTGAATCTGGACGGAATAGAGGGATCTTTTCTTAAAATAGGGAAAAAACTTGGCTTCACAGCCAAAGGACGGCGCTAGCCGGTTCACCTTATTTCCCTTTAAAATGAACGACCGCGCTGTGCAGCATTTTGCCGGCATTCGGGTCGAATACCGTGTTATGGCTGATAGAGAATACATCCAGCAGCAGCGCTTTGTTCTTCTCGATCTGTTCATTGATTTGCCGCTCCAGCCTTTTCAGATCATGCGCCTCGAAAAACTCGATTTTAGTACCGATAATATCTAGTGTAAATTCCATGTCGGTTTTCCTCTCCAGGTCCAAGTGTATGCAACCATTGTAGTACAAGCTGCGTCCAGTAAACAATAGGATCTGCGTTCGATCAGCAGTCTGGCGCGCCAGGTGTGTTGTCCAATGTTAAATAAGTGCGGTTTTCGCTTAAAAATCTGACTTTAAGCCCATCTGGCATCGTGTTAGATTGGGGGGACTTAGATGAAGACAAAGATAACGGAGGCCTTCCACATGAAATCAAGGAACAACCTGTGCGTTTCGAAAGACGAAGAGACCTTAGATCAGATGATCGTTCTTGCACATGAGCTGCTGTATGGGACCGCTTCTTGGCTGCGGACAGCCCGTTTTCCGGAAGAGGCTCGCAATAAATTCCGTGAAGCTATTGAAAATGCGCTGATGGAACACGCTTTGCAGAACGGCAAGTTAGATCAAGCTGCAGCACGGCTGCGTGAAGCTGGCGATGCCTTCCTGAAGGAAGCGCGTTTATCGGATAAGCGGATTGACGAGAAGCGGAACCTGCTTGAATTTTCCGTTCATCGGCGGGAATTGATCCAGCTCGTCTGGTTAGCCCAAACCGCACAGCTTATTGACCCGGAGTTGTATACAGACGGGGCAAAGACGGCGCTCCAGGATCAAATCGATCACGCGAAAGCGGTGCTTAGCGATACTTATGAGCTGCCTTTACGTCCGCAATAGAGCCTTCAACGCGCCTCGGCCGGATGAGGAAACTCAAGCTGCCATCGAATATTGTTCCATGGCTCCCAGCTACAAGATGACGACTTATGGCTTGAAGCCGGCTTTAGAGTGGTATTCCTATCAGAATATAGTTACAGCCTTGTCAAAATCGGTGATTATTGCTCCTTCGTTTGATACGTATGTGAAGGAGACGGGGTGAGTTTCAGCAGCCGTTCGACTGTTGAAATCGACCAAGGCCATACGGTATATATCGGCTTTGAGCTCTCGAAGACGTCGGTTCCCCTCCGCAAGGCCCGGATGTTTCTGACCAACCATCATATTGACAGTAAGTAGCTGTTTCTTCATGAAGTGGATTCTGCGGATTGGTGGCATAGTCATGACGGTTTTGACCGTACATTCTCGCAGGTTCAGAAGGTTGAGGAGGGGCAGCCAGATACAGGCCGCTTGCTCACTCCTTTCTATGTGGGGTTTAAGGATAGACCCGGCTATGTAGATCTGACGACATACGTTCTGGAGCAGGCCAAACAGGTAGAAAATCGCATCGCTCTAGCTATGACCGATGAACTGCAGGTTAAGCAATCTCCCAGCCATAGCAGCAGTATAGACTGATTCTTCGACCCATTTTCATCATCTGTATTGCGGCGCTTGCGCTGCATGTGTGGCTGACGGACAGCATAGTTTAAAATGTTTACTACCCTCTATATCACTCGAGAGAATGCTATAATTGCAATACGCTTCCTAATGAGAAACAAGTTTTCGCTTATTATGATCAAGAAGATGATTTCGACGCTGCGGGTCAACTCAGATCTGTTCTCTAATAACGAACCGTTGGATCGTGGAAACTTTAATAAATGGGAGAGGAAACTATGACGGCTTACGAGAAACCGAGTTTGGCCATGAGCGAAATCGAAAAAGTATTAAAGAATCATCTCGGACCCGGTGCGGCGGAGATTAAGCCGCTGGCCGGTGGTAACTTGAGCAACGTGTTTTCTTTCGCCCTCGAAGGTAAAGGCTATGTTGTGAAATTCAGCGATCTGGATGGCGCGTACGAGACGGAACGCTATGTCTCGGAGCTGCTGTCGGGTCAGGGCATCACTTTCCCTAAATATTTAGCGCTGGGGAAAATCGGCCGGCTAGCCTACGTAATCATGGAGCGGATGGACGGGCACAATCTATCCGATTGCACGGCAGAGGAACAAAGTCGTCAATTGCCGGAACTTATCGGCATCTTGACGAGGCTGGCCGATGTGGATGTTGGGGCAACTAGCGGATACGGGTGGATCAGACCTGACGGCAACGGAGCCTACGCGTCTTGGAAGGACTTTATCGTTGCCGTAAATGCGGAGGATCAGACGGGGACGTTCTGGGAGAACTGGCATGAACTCTATCGCACGTCTTGCTTGGAGAGAGACGTATTCGAAGAAATATATAACCGTTTAATGACCTGCGTGCCGTATAACGAACCGCACAGGAGCTTTATACACGGGGATTTTCACCAATGGAATATTTTGTCGGACGGTACACGGATTACCGGCATCATTGATGGCAATTGCCTGTATGGCGATTTCCTCGTGGACCTTGCGATTCTCGATCGGCATATGCCGTGGAGCGGCGTTATTCAGGCTTATCAAGACTATCAAGTGAAAGCCGGCATCGCGATTCCTAATTTCAAGGAGCGGTTAATCGGCGCCTATTATTTCAAGGGACTCGACGGACTTCGATTCTACGCTAAGATGGGATGGGGAGATGCCTATCAGGGCACGCGGCATTTTCTCCTAAACCTGGAATCTTAACGGTCAGGACGCTAGTGGCAGCCGACTACAGCCTGCGGAACCGAAAAGGTTGAGCCTTATGAGTGCTTCTACAACCAATGAAGGCTCGGCTGGATGTCCGTCTCGCAAAGTCATGGACGGTTATGGAAACCCTGCAGTCTGTTCTTGGGCTGCTATTCATTCTGGCGCTCAGTACGATTGTTTAATCGGACAGCGGTTGATACACTAGGTAGAAAAAGATGTGAAAGAAGGTTTCACGTGTGAACCCTATACAATATATGATCGGGATTGATATCGGAACGACGAGCACGAAGGCTGTCTTATTCGAGGAGAGCGGGAAGGTCGTAACGAAGGCAAACGTGGAGTATCCCTTGTATACGCCAACGCCCTCGATCGCAGAGCAGGATCCTGATGAGATCCTTTTGGCTGTTATTAACTCCGTTAAGCAAGTCACTCAGAACAGCGGAGTGGAATCAGGCAGCATCATGTTCGTGTCCTGCAGCTCCGCCATGCACAGCGTCATTCCGGTCGATCACGAGGGTAAGCCGCTCATGCGATGTTTGACTTGGGCAGATAACCGGAGCGCGGATTGGGCCATTCGTCTAAAGCGGGATATGGGCGGACATGAGCTGTATCGACGTACAGGAACGCCGATTCATCCGATGTCTCCGTTGACCAAATTAATGTGGCTGCGTCATGACCATCCGGAACTGTTCCATAAAGCGGACAAATTTATTTCCATTAAGGAATACGTGCTGGCCAAATTGTTCAATCATTATGTTATCGATCATTCCATTGCTTCTGCGACCGGTATGCTTAATCTGGTTAATCTTGATTGGGATGAAGAAGCGCTTCAGCTGGCTGGGATAACACCTGATCGGCTGTCTCGGTTAGTGCCCACGACGTATAAGCTTGAAGGTTTAAATGCGACATATGCCTCGGAAATGGGACTTTCTTCGGCGACGGTATTTGTTGTCGGGGCAAGCGATGGGGTATTGTCTAATTTGGGCGTCGATGCGATAGAGCCCGGCGTTGTGGCCGTTACAATTGGTACGAGCGGTGCAATCCGTACGGTGGTGGACAAGCCGGTTACCGACCCGAGGGGCAGATATTTCTGTTATGCCCTGACGGAGAAGCAGTGGGTGATTGGAGGGCCTGTCAATAACGGAGGCGTTATATTCCGCTGGCTGCGGGATGAATTGGCGGCTTCGGAAGTGGAGACGGCAAGCCGCCTTGGACTGAATGCGTATGATATGATCACACAAATTGCGCAGCGTGTGCGTCCAGGCTCCGACGGGCTGCTGTTTCATCCGTATCTGACAGGTGAGCGGGCGCCGCTGTGGAATCCCGATGCCAGGGGCTCCTTCTTCGGGTTGTCTCTGCATCATAAGAAAGAGCATATGATGCGGGCAGTTATGGAAGGCATTATCTATAATTTATATACGGTTCTCCTCGCGCTTGAAGAGAGTATTGGACGACCGACGGTCATCAAGGCAACAGGCGGCTTTGCTCGCTCTGAGCTGTGGCGCCAGATGATGGCCGATATTTTCGACCAGAATGTCGTCGTGCCGGAGAGCTTCGAAAGCTCCTGCTTGGGCGCAGTCGTACTCGGGCTGTTCGCATTCGGCAAAGCGGAATCACTTAGCGTCGTCTCTGCAATGGTGGGAACGACTCATGAGCATGTGCCGGTTAAAGAATCAGCTGATATCTATCATGAGCTGCTGCCGATCTTCATCAGCCTCTCGCGTAAGCTGGATGAGGAATACGCAAGCATCGCCGCTTTTCAGAAAAAAATGCTCGATTGAGTTGGGAAAGTCAGTTCTAGTTGTATAGATGATGGGAAGAGGATGAGGCGGCTGCGCTTTGTTCTCTTTTTTTACGGTTATCAGCATAATAAAAAACCTCTAGCAGGCTGCGAATGGCATCCCGTTAGAGGTTCTCTCGTTTATTACGTCTATCACGTATATAATAGATCAACCGATCCAATCGCGCCGCAGCGTGAAGAGATCCTTGAGCGCATCGGTCGACAGCTCGGTAATCCAGCCTTCGGAGCTGGTAATGACATTGTCGCTTAGCTGCTGCTTACTCTCCAGCATCTCATCGATACGCTCCTCAAGTGTGCCCAAGGAGATGAACTTATGCACCTGCACATCACGGGTTTGGCCCATCCGGTAAGCGCGGTCCGTCGCCTGATTCTCGACTGCCGGATTCCACCAACGGTCGAAGTGGAACACATGATTAGCCGCGGTAAGATTTAGCCCAACACCGCCTGCTTTGATCGAGAGAATGAATACATTCGGTTGTTCATCAGCCGGCAGCGTCTGGGATTGAAACTGGTCAATCATACGGTCGCGGGCGGTTTTGGACGTGCTTCCATTCAAGTAGAGCACCGGCTCTTGAAGCTCCTGCTGAAGAACCAGCTGCAGCATCTGTCCCATACCAATATACTGCGTGAATATAAGGCAGCGTTCACCCTCCTCCCGCAGCTCCTTCACCATCGCGAGCAGCCGCTCCAGCTTGGCTGAACGGATAATCAGCGAGTCAGTGTCCAGCTGGCTTTCACCTGCCGAAGAGGGCTCAGGAAGCGGTTCCTTCGTCAGGAGCATCGGATGATCACAGAGCTGCTTGAGCTGCGTAAGGGCGGCGAGAATGGCACCTTTGCGTTCAATGCCCTCCAGCTTCTGCATGCGCTCCATAAGTTGATTAACGCTCTGATCATAGAGTGCGCCTTGCTCGGCGGTAAGATGAATATAGGTCTTCATCTCATTCTTATCGGGCAAATCCAGCTGTATCGCCGGATCCTTCTTCTTGCGGCGAAGCATGAATGGCTTGACCAATCTTTGCAATTCGGCCGTCCGCTGTTCATCGCGTTCCTTCTCGATGGGAGCTGCGAACTGTTCATTGAAGGAACGGGGGCTGCCAAGGAAACCTGGATTCATAAAATCATAGATGGACCACAGCTCTGACAGCCGATTCTCTATCGGCGTTCCGGTCAGCGCAATCCGGTGTCTGGCAGGGAAGCTCCGTACGGCAGAGGATTGCTTGGTTTGAGCATTCTTAATGTTCTGCGCTTCATCTAAGCAGATGGTTGCCCATGTAAAGTCCTTGAGCATTTCTTGGTCAAGCGTTGCAGTAGCATAGGAAGTCAGGAGGATATCCGCTTGTACGGCCTCCGCCGCAAACTCTTCTCCGCTAAGACGCTTGCCTCCGTAATGAAGCATTACCCGCAGGGACGGGGCAAAACGGGTTAATTCCTTCTGCCAGTTGCCCAGAACCGAGGTCGGGCAAATAAGGAGTGAAGGGAACTGGGTCTGCGCAGCTTGGTCTTGGTTTGTCTCCTTCAGATGCAATAAATACGTGATAAACTGTACGGTTTTGCCAAGCCCCATGTCATCTGCCAGACAGGCGCCGAGTCCGAAGCGGCGCAAATAAGTAAGCCAAGCAAACCCGTCGTGCTGATATGCGCGAAGCTCTGCTTGCAAGCCTGCCGGAACGGTAAGCGCCGGCCACTCCGTCTGCCCGGCAAGCTGGCTGATGAGCTTGATCAGATGCTCATTAAGCTCCACCTCAAGCAAAGCGCGCTCTTCATCCTCCTGCTGCTGCTCCGGTGAACCGTCATCGGGGCTATCGCTTCCACCGAGCAGGTGCAGCTGCAGAACATCCTGAAAGGATAGGCCAGCGGCGTTATCGACGCGCGCCATTGCTTTACGGATTTGGGCAAGTAAGGCAGGGTCAAGCGGAACCCATTGTCCCCTGAAGTGAACGAGACGTTCATTACGCGAGACGAGCTCGGCAAACTCGGCCTCTGTAAGATCGGAATCGCCAATGGCAATACGCCAGTCGAAATCGACAAGAGAGTCAAGACCGAACAGCGAGCTGCCTGAACCTCCGGAATCGCCGACGCTTGCGCGGACTTTGGCACGAAGCCGCGGTTTTCTCCGGCTGGCTGCTTCCCACCAGGCGGGAAGCAGCACCTGCCATCCGGATTCGAGCAAACGGGGGCTGTCCACCGTTAAGAAATGCCAAGCCGCTTCGTCGGTAAGCGGCTTGCCAAGAAGATCTTCGCTGCTGCCAGCTAATCGTTCCGACGGCAAGGTGGCGCGCAGGCGATCCAGCCAGCCGGCAGAACGTTCATGCACATAGGAGGACCAACGGTTAGGCCATGAGCCGAATACGCTGCCATCATCCGCTAGCCGAACAGGCGCAATTGCCGCTGGGTCGAGCTTATCCTGCAGGACCAGCTTAAGCTGCCAGACCGGTTCATCATCATTAGGCTCCAAAAGCTGCAGAAGGGGGCGAAATGGCGCCGTATCGGCTTTCCAGCCAATTGCAACAAGCCAAGTTTGCTTGTCTAAGCCTGCGACACTCGCGCTCTCTCTTGTAAACAGCAGCGGATATTCTCTGCGCAGGTCAGAGGCGGTTGTTTCCGTTCCATAATAGCGGCTGAATACAGCCGCTGAGAATGCGGCACTAACCCCATCCCTGAAGCCTGGCTCCATATTCTCCTCATCCAGAGCTGCCCGCTCTTGAATGCTCCATGTCTCTTCATCCCAAGTCCAGTGCAGCTTGCCTGCCTGAAAAGCGGAGAAGCTTGGCTCATAATGCTTGTCTTCTATGCTAGCCTCCAGAAGGGGGGCTAGCTGGATAAGCTTCGCCGCATCATCGCCCCACACCCATTGAACATGCTCAAGAAGCTTGCACTTCGCGAAGAAAGGGATCACAAGCTCGGAGGGAAGTATGATGAGCTCGACATCCTGAACGGTTTGAATAGCGAGCTCTGTCCCGTAGAAGGAAGCTTCATGCCAAGCGAACAGGCGATGCTTCAAGTAGACGCCAGGGACATAACTATGCGAATCCGCAGATCCGAATATAAGGGCATCTCCATAGGCGGTTAAGCTGATCTGGACCGTAATGGTTTCTGTATAGGGACTCATGATAACAGCTTTCCTTTCCGAAGCTCTTCCTGCAGCGCCCGAAGCCGGCTATGGCGCCCGGAGAACGCGGTAAAGAACAGCTCCCAGCGGTCTTCTTGCTTCAGTTTTTTGTACAGCTTATTTAATCGCTTGAGCAGTCTTACCGCTGCTTTATAGCTATGCCTGTTTTTCTCCAGTACATTTCTCTCAACCGCCTGATGATAAAAGGGCAGCAGCAGCTCCGGTGCATGCTTCTCGATCGGTTGCAAATCGCTTACGCGAAAATTCGCAGGCTCTCTTCCTGCACTAAGGTGATAATCCATCCACTGCTGCCATTTGCCATGGGTGAGCAAAGATTGTTCATAGATATCACTGGAGTAGGGAAGCATGCGGACAAGTGTTTCCCACATGCGGGGCTCGGCCTCAGGAAGCTGCTGCACCGTTTTCTCCCAATAGATCAAATAAGGCTCCAGACTGCCTCTTCGGTAGCTGCTGAGCCATGGGCCGACTGTCTCCAGCCACAACGCTAGGCGCGGCCACGCCCCGGATTTGGATAGAGCTTGTAAACAAGGATATAAATCATCAGGACGGACTCTGGATGAGTTGTCGGCTTGTTGCAATAGATCTAAGGCTTGATCATCTTGAGCCAAATAGAAATGCATCCTGCTCTGGGCGAGCAGCCAAGGCAGTTTAGAAACTGCGGCTTCCAGCTCCTCGCGGGCGGAGTGCAAATGCTCTAATTCTTGGGTATAGAGCAGCACATCGCCGCTCAGGTTCGGATGAATCCAATCCATCCAAAGCCGATAATAGAGGTCCAAGAAATAAGTGAGCGATTTGGCCTCCGTCAGCATGCGCCTGCGCAAATACGCAATCGTTTGGCGAACGCGTTCCCATTGCTCAGGTTCGGACACAATGGCTAGTTCATTTGCAAACCTGCGCTCAATCTCTTCTCGTACAATATCCGCAGCAGCATGGGTATGGAACCCCATATAGGTACCGGAGGTCTGCCATTGATTCTGGGGTTGGTTCAGGGATTGCTTCACCAGCTTCTCCAGCACGAAGAAGTAGACATGAAGGCCGAATAACAGTTCGGTCACGGGTGACAATGGAGGTTTCACACGATAAATGACTGCCATAGCATCCTTCACATACTGCGCGTTAGGAGTGTTGTCTGATAAGGGGGCCGTACATAGCTCGAACAGCTCATGCCACTGTGAAATGGTCATCGCAGGAATCCGGCTGGCGTGCTCGATTAAATCGGCCGAGACCGCAGCGGCGGAAGGGGCAGGCTTCAGGTTCTTTTTAGCCAGCACTGTAGTTGACCGGGCATTGACGATTGCATGAACGGAACGTTCCTGCTGGCTCGCATATTGCAGCAGCACCGCTATCATATGCTTACAGCTGCGCCCGACCGGACATGTGCATGCAGCGGATGAGAAGGAATCCAGCTGAATCTGTACATCATAAAGGTCGTTTCCTTCAACAGCCGCTGCTATGATCCGAGGAGCGGGCATCGTCAGCTGCACGACGCGCTCCTGTTTATAATATTGAAATCCGCGCTTTATCGTTAGGTCATCGAAGCTATCACCCACATGGTGTATGAGCTGCTCCCATTGTGTATCATCCAGGGTATAGATTGGTTTCATAATCGTGTCGTCTCCTGAGAGCGTATAGTGTAGATTAGATCCACTCTATTATATCAGGAATCACCGCCAGATAAGATGGCGAAATCCTATCGATAGACATTCCAGTCTGCTTGGTGATGGTGAGCATCAGCTTTTACTTGCGCAAACCAACATTATTAATGAAAAAGGCGCCTTTTTGCGACCATCCGCCATAAAACCCAAAGGAATCCAGTGAAGTGACCCGGTTCGAGAACGGAGCATGAGCTGTTTTTAAAAATCCGTTGATAGAGATGCTGTATGTACTCGTCTTCGGATTAGCGATGACGGCTGCTGTATACCAAGTATTGGTTTTGATGGGTTGAATGGTTATGTACCGTCCGATGTTATCTTTGTAAACGAGGTTCGATCCGATCGTGTAAAGCTCAGCAGCAAAATTGGCGCCGCTCTTCAATCCGAATTTGACATGGGAGAAGTAGGATTGTTCCATAAAGCTCCACTGTGCGGAGACGATGCCGGATTGTACCGGAAATGATTTTCGGACAAGGGATGCTCCGGCGGTTATTTTACGCTATAGGAATAGTGACAAGTAATTTTTTCATCAAATCGGCCTCCGGGTTTATTATAGGTGTTATTCAAGCGCTAGAGGGCCACTGGAATGTACTTCGTTTATCGGAATATCAACAAATATTTATAACACGCCGCTGCCGATTTTGCTACCCGAAAACCGGAAATGCTCAAAATTATTTAGATTCCCCCTTTTTCATGTATGAAAAGGACAGTTTGGGCTATCCTAACAGCGAAAATAAAGGAGGAGATCATAGGATGAGCACAATATGGAGATCATTAATGACGCTTACGATAGTTCTTGCTGTTGGTTCTTCGCTTTCCGCTTGCGGGTTTAACACGACGAACAAAACCCCATTGAAGACGAAGGCTGTGCCAAATGCACAGACCAGAATGCTATCGGATACAAGCATGGCAAAGAATAATGTAAGAACAGCGGAACAAATGGCAAGAAGCATAGAGAAGGTAAGCGGTGTAAGCAAAGCTACCGTTATCGTGAATGATCACAACGCGGTAGTTGGACTTGGTGTGAATAACAACAAGCATGGGAAGAAGCTTGAGAAGCATGTGTATCATGCGCTCACTAAAAAGTTTCCAGCTTACAAAATCTATGTAACGACAGACAAGGCGCTTAATCAAAGGATTGTAACGGCGCATACACAAATGATCAGTAACCATCCCATTAAACAATTTGCAACGACTATTGGTACGATCATCAGGGATATTGGACGCACGATCACTAAGCCGTTTCGGTAAATAAGAAGAAGCCGGCCTCATGAGGTCGGCTTTTGTATAACGTTCTCGTATGCAGCAGCAAAAAACGGTATTTGTTCCACCCGGAACGGATACCGTTTTTATATGTTAAGCCAAGTATTTCTTTAGCGGTTCCCAATAGTTTGTATGCCAGCCTGGAGCCAGGTGAGCTTCTTGGCCTTCAGGAAAGCCTGTATGGCTAAAGATTAGGCGGGTTTCCGAGCCTTGCCCCTCCAATTCGAACTTCACCAGTGAATATACGCCTTCTTCCCAATTCGCGACACGCCATGCTTGAACGATTCGCTTGTTTGGCACCAGCTCAATATTTTTCCCAGGATCATCCCGCCGAAGCAGGAGAAAGAGCCGCCGGCTTCAGGAGTTATTTCTGTAGGAGCGCCTCCCGAGACCTTACTAAACTGTGCAGCATCAGTTAACGCTTCATAGATGCGGTTCGGGCTTGCTTCAAACATAACCTCCTGGTGAATAACAGAAGAATCACCTAATTGCTTGTCTTCTCCAGTCAACCATTGTGTAAGCTGATCCACGGACATGCTTTTCAACATATCGGCATGATCATGAATCGCATGATGCCACATCTTTGCTTCTACTTCGTAACGGTTTTCCTCTTCTGACTTTGAACCCGCAATCGCAAGATAATGTCGCCATTCGTCTTCCATCTCCCCATAAGCTTTTTTATTGAATCGTTTGTAATTTAATGCATGGCCTTAACCGACCAAGGATCTACACCAGGATCTCCACCCTCAGCCAATGTTTGGAGTCTCGTTGTGTAGTGATTCCAGCCCTGTGTATGGGACGCGACTTCTTCGACCGGCAAATCGTAGTGAGTTAACAGCAGAACCGTACCTTTGTCTTTGGGGGTAAGTCGGAATTCGAGCGTGCTCGAACCAGGAGGAACCAGCTTGGACTTCTCCCAGCCCCACGTCATGACGATTTTCTCGTTAGGAATAATCTCTTTATATTCGCCCATCGCAATATCCGATCCATTAACATCGATCCGATATTTCCCTCCGATTGCTCGGCTCCAGCAGAATATGTCTGCCCATCCAACGAACCATCTTCTCAGGGTCGGTAAAAAAGGAGAATAAGATCTCCGGACGGCAATCGATGAACATTTCTTTCCTAATCGTGTCACTTGTTTGTTCGTTGATTCATGGTTACGCTGTCTCCTTTCTTCTTCTTCTGCGGCTTCCTTTAATAGCAGTAAACTTTCATCCCAGAAACGGTCGATGTACGCTTTCAGATCGGTAAAACCTTCCCTTCTCATCCGATAATACCGCTTGGTTCCCTCTCTCCGGACTGCAAGAAGTCCGGATTCCTCGAGAACCCTAAGATGCTGAGATACTGCCGGCGCCGATATGTCAAAATGGGACGCGATGGAGCTAGACGTGAGCTCTCCATTTTGAACGAGATATAAAATATCTCTGCGTCTAGGTTCTGCTATGGCTTGGATCACTTTTTCAATCATGACATTAATTTAGCATACACTTAATTAAGTGTCAACTTAACTAATGAAACTAATTAAGTTGACACTTACATAAGTCGTTGCTAAAATACGAGGGTAATCAATACGGAATCGAAGGGAGCGTCCGTTATGTCGATGCCTCGTACGGATGATAAGATGAAACAATTTTTCGCTGCCGTTATGCCGGGCGATCCTCATATTCATATTCGCCCCATGTTTGGAAATTTAGCCGGGTTTATTAACGGCAATATGTTTGTGGGCCTATACGGACAGCAAATCTTTGTCCGCCTGCCGGAAGATGAGCGTACTCGCCTAATGGAGCAAGAAGGGGCGGCATTATTTTCCCCTATGCCGGGAAAACCTATGAAGGAATATGTGACCCTGCCTGAGGAGTGGCGGGAAGAACCGGGAAAAATTACGGCATGGATTGAGCAGTCCTTGCAGTGGGCATCGCAATGCCGGAGAAGGTGCCTGCCAAGAAACCTACCGCGAAGAAGAAGAGCAAAGACATGTAGCGGCTAAGCCTGAGACAATGAAGACCATCTATACTGGCAAGCTTCCATTATGAAATTTGCAGTTCGCGCAGCTATTCACTGCGCGGGCTGCTTTTTTGTTGGTACGGAGATTTGAAGGGACCGCTTGTCCATCAATTCATGCTATAATATCGGGACTTAGAAGATGGAGAAGGCATACTTAATTTAAGGAATAGGCTGGTGCTGCATTTATGGCAAAGCAGAAATTTTACGTGGTATGGGTAGGGAGAAAACCCGGCATTTATGCGACATGGCCGGACTGTCAGGAGCAAATTAATAAGTTTGACGATGCCAAGTATAAGTCCTATGAAACCAAAGCAGCAGCAGAGGAAGCGTATAGAGCGGGCTGGAAGAAGCAATGGGGACAGGGCGGCGGCAGCAAGCCGTCACAGAAATCATCCAAAGCCGCAAGCGGAACAATAAATGAAGAGATCGATTACAACAGTATTTCCGTCGATGTCGGAACGAGCGGCAATCCGGGACCTGTGGAATACAAAGGTGTAGACACGCAGACGGGTGAAGTGATCTTCGCAGTTGGCCCTATTGGCAAAGGAACGAATAACCTTGGTGAGTTTCTAGCTATCGTACACGGCTTAGCCTACTTGAAGAAGCAGGGCAGCGATAAAACCGTGTATAGCGATTCTGTTAATGCGCTTAAATGGGTCAAGCAAAAGGCGGTATCCTCAACTCTTGTAAGAGATGAATCAACCGCGGAGATCTGGGAGCTCGTCGACCGCGCGATAAAATGGCTTCAAACGAACACGTACAGCAATAAGGTCCTGAAGTGGCAGACGAAGCAGTGGGGTGAAATTAAAGCGGATTATGGGCGCAAATAGTTATACATATAAGAGGAGCCTGCCACCCCTAAGGTGACAGGCTCCTCTTATATTTGACGTGCTATTTAACATACTAAAGCATAACATCTTTAACCTTTTACCGCACCGGCGACGACGCCTTTGACGATGTATTTCTGCAAGAAAATGAATACGACAATGGATGGAAGCACGGCCATTACCATGGCGGTCATCGCATACTGCCAGTCGGATGTGTATTGGCCGACGAAGGTGTAAGCTGCGAGTGTTAAGGTCTTTGTATCAGGCGAGCCGTTTACCATGAGAAGCGGCAATAAGAAGTCATTCCAAATCCACATGACATCAATGATGATGATTGTCGTCGTAACCGATTTGAGCAGCGGGAAAATAACCAGGAAGAACAGCTTAAAGCCTGAAGCGCCGTCAATCGTCGCGCTTTCGTCAATTTCATTCGGAATACCCTTCACGAAGCCGTGATAGATGAATACGGCAAGCGGAGCGCCGAAGCCCCAGTAAAGTACACCCAGTCCCCATGTGCTTTCGGACAGATGCAAATTTTTGGCTAGCTGAAGGACGGTTAGCATAATAGATTGGAACGGAATGAGCATCGGCATTATAACAGAGCAGATAGACAAGTCCGCTCCATCGTGTTTTCGTTCTAGCCAGTTTGTAGGCTGCGATTGAGGACACGAGAACAATCCCCAATAACCCCACTGAAGTAATAACGAAGTTGTTGAGAAACAGCTTCGGATAATTAATAAACGACCAAACGTATGAATAGTTAGCGAATACGAGATGTTTGGGCAGTGCGACAACGTCAGTCATCACTTCTCCAAAGCTCTTGAGCGAGTTAATAATAGCTAGTAACAATGGGTACAGGAATACGAGTGAGAGGAGGACCATAATGATCTCAAGGATGACCCGTCCTGCTTTTGCTTGGCGATCTGTTTTCATTAGGCCTCAACCTCCCTGCGTTTGAAGATCGTCAACTGAATAAGGGTCACGACTAGTACTGCGACGAACAAAATGAGCGCTTTCGCCGTTCCATAGCCGTACAGGTTATTCTGGAACGTATCTCTATAAATGTCGTAAGCGATGCTGTAGGTCGTACCGCCTGGTCCGCCGCCAGTGAGCGATAAGATGACATCGAATACTTTAATGGAGTTCGTTAATGCCATAAATACCGAAATCGTAATCGATGGCGCGAGCAAGGGAAGCGTAATACTGAAGAAACGTCGTACCGGGCCGGCACCATCAACGGTAGCGGCTTCTTTCAAATCATCCGGTATAGATTGCAAACCAGCGATATAGATAACCAAGTAGAAGCCGATCGACTGCCAGATGGATACGAGCAGGATAGATATAAACGCAAGCTTCGGCTCACCTAGCCAGCTAAGATCGAATATGGCCCAGCCTGTGCTGGCGGCAAGTGATTCAAAGCCCTGCATGAAGATGAATTTCCATATGAATCCGACAATAACGAGGCTAAGAATATACGGGACGAAAAAAGCAGCCCGCAGCCAAGATGATGTCTTAAGCTTCATATCGAGTACGATGGCCAGCAAGATGGCCAGTACATTCACCAAAACAATGTATAAAACCGCGTATTTAATCGTGAACCACGCGGAGCTGGTAAAGTTCGCATCACCCATAAATATTTGTTTAAAATTATCAAGCCCGACGAACTTCGGGTGCTTGGAAATACCGTTCCACTTTGTCATGGAATAGCGGATCGTCATCGCAAACGGGATATAGAATGCAACCGCGATACAAATTAAGACTGGCAGGGTGAAAATGCCAAATTCAATTTTCTCGCTCCATTTTCTTCCTAATGATTTAAACATCGAAGGACCTCTTTTCTTTGCAGTTTGTATATTGGCCTCGAAGGACCTGCCTATACAACAAATCGGTATCAGCTATAATGTGTATTATAAAACAGCCGCCCTAACGCCAAAATGGATTTAACAAAACAGTTAGGGGTAAAAAGGTGAACGAAAAATCAGGCCGAAGGGAAGCTGAAAGCCATCATGCCTAACGTTAGAAAAGCTTTCTTGGCGGTATCTGGAGCGTATGTCCAGAAAACTGGTAAACAAGCTTGTCTTGCTGTTTACCTCCATTATTATACTTGTCGTCGTATCGCTTACCTTCATCTCGTACCAGATTCTTCAGAAGGAATCGCTCCGAAACAGTATTTCCAGTACGTCGAACAACTTACTGCTTGTGAACCAGAATATGGAGGATTATTTGAAAGGGATGGAGAAATTATCGCTGCCGCAAATCAGGTACGATGAAATTACCTATGCCATTATGCATGAATCAGAGGATTATGCCTCAAAGATGTATTTGGAGGATTACCTGCGGGAGCTTTATTATTCACGTAATGACCTCAAAGCCATTTACTTGTACGTGGTTAAGCAGCACAAATATTACGCCATTACGAAGGAAAATTATAATATCACCGTGCGGATCGGCTCAGCACCTGGCATCACCGAATTACCATGGTACAAGAAGGCGATGGCAAGCCCTGTCGAATCGTTCGTATCAGTCCTTTGTCGAGCCGGGGTCAGATCCAGGTTATCCGATAGATACAGGCACAAGCTTCATGGCGTATCACAGGGTACTGCGCTCCATTGTTGCCAGGCAGCCGCAGGCGGTGCTGTCCTTTTACTTCGATTCTTCGGGCAGAGATGAGATTATGAAGGATATCCCTTTTGATACCGGACAGCATCTCTTGTTTCTAAGCCCGGACAATGAACCTTTTTATACGGATGACCTGACCTTCTATGAGCGGGCGAAGGCATCTGGATTAATAAGCGAGCTGAAGGAAAGTGAACCTGATCCCTTAACCTGGTCAGAGAAAGAGCAAAAGTATCTGGTCGTGTACAACGTAGGAGCGACAGGAGGGCTGGAAGCTGGTCAAGCCTATCCCTTACACGCAGCTTTATAAGGCAGCAACGAAGACACGGAATATTAACTTCTCGATCGGCTTTCTGTTCTTGCTGCTGTCTGTCATCTTAGTTACTTACTTCTCTAATGCTATAACGAAGCCGCTTAAGAAGCTTTCCTATCAAATGAACCGCTTTAGCGGAGGTGACTTTGATGCGGAGGCGGAGGTTAAGGGAAGGGATGAAATCGCCTATTTATCCCGTCACTTCAACCAAATGGTGAGACGGACCAATGATCTCATCAATGAACGGTACAAAATGAAGCTTGTCGAGAAAAATGCCATTTTGAAAGCATTGGAGGCGGAAATCAACCCTCATTTCTTATATAATGCGCTGCAGGCTATATCCACGAAAGCATTAAAGAACGAGCGTTATGATATAGCGGATATGGTTGATGCGCTGGCCTTAACGCTAAGGTACTGCATAAGCGGCAAAGATATCGTACAAGCCAGAGCGGAATTAAAGCATATCGAGAATTACATGTCACTCCAGAAAGCGCGGTTCGGCAGCCGGCTTCAGGTCACGTATGCTTGGGATGAGCCCTTGATGGAGCTTGAAATTCCGAAGCTGTCGATCCAAACACTGGTGGAAAATTCGATCAAGCATGCGCTGGAGAAGGTGTCCAGCACGGTCACGATTGATATTAGGGCCAAGCTGAATGAATCGTCATGCCATCATTTCTGTGCGGGATAATGGGCCCGGCTTTACGCAGAAGAGACTGGAGCAGGTGAGACAATCTTTTCAGGGCGAGTGGGAAGATCGCGAGAGCGAGGAGGGGAGCATCGGCCTCGTCAACTTAAATACACGTCTCAAGCTGCTTTATGGGGAAGCTGCCGAGCTGATCATACGGACGGACAATACGGGGACGGAAATGGAAATGTTATTACCGCTGGGAGGCGTAAGCCATGTATAAAGTGCTGATTATTGATGATGAGGAGCCTCTGCGCGAAGCCATTCGTATATCTAGGCGACTGGAGGGGACTAGGCATCGATGAGGTGCTGGAGGCTACCGACGGTAAGATCGGGCTGGAGATGCTGGCTGTTCATAAGATTGATCTGGCGATGATCGATATGAAGATGCCGGAGCTGGGCGGAATGGAGCTCCTGCAAATCATTGAACATGACTATCCGGATCTGCTAACGATTGTGATCAGCGGCTACAATGATTTTGAATATACAAGGCAGGCCATCCGCTCGAAGGTCGTCGACTATTTGTTAAAGCCTGTTAACCGCACGGACCTTAATTTGTCCCTTCGCAAGGCTGTTGATGTCCTGGATGCCAAACGGAAGAAGGACAGCGAATTTATTAACCGCAACATCACGCTCAATATGTCGCTGCCAAGGCTGAAGGAGAAGGTCTATCTCTCCATCATCGAACGAAGCCTCAAAAGCCAGACCAATGAAGCGTTTCTGGCGCTAATCGGCGCAGATGATCCTGATAATCGGTTTCTTGCCGCAGCGGTGAGGGTTCTCAATCTCGAAGAGGTTAGAAAAAGCCGGTTTCATGAGGATTCGGATTTGCTGCACTTTGCAGTGGCAAATGTCATTAATGAAATTGCCGGCGATCATTTTGGAGCCTTCAGCTTTGCAAACCCGAAGCGGGAGCGCGAGATGATTTCCATTCTGACAAGCAAGGGCGGATATCCTGAAGATATCGCTTACCGCTCTATCCACCAAATGAATAAAGTGGCCGCTACGCTTAAAGACCTGTTCGGCATTGTTGTGACGGTAGGTATCGGCTCTTCCAGCACGGACGCGATGGAGATTGCATCCTCGTATGAGTGGGCCAAAGCTGCTATTAACGGGTTGGATCTGTTGAAGCTGAAGGGTTCTGCCGTGAAGGGGGGCTTGGATAGACCAACAGCCTCAAGGGACAATCAATCCTTAACGAGCAGGCTTCCGATCATGCGAAGCGCACTTGAGAGCGGCAACGTTCAGAATGCCAAGAGTGTTCTTAACGAGTTTGTGAACCGGTGGAAATCATCAGACTGGCTTGAGCATCGGCGAAGCTGATCGAACGATACAGGAGTTCATTATTTTGCTGAGCGATATGGCGCTTGAGCTTGGTGTGGCATCAGAGATGCTGCCGGTGAGAGACGAGAATGGTCTGCGCGCGGTCGGAATTTCAACGGATTTTTCCTCCATTGAACAATTCGAACAGCTGCTCCAGCACATTTTGGATTATTACAGCGGCCAAATAAGAAAATCGCAAACGGCAAATCAACCTTTCGACATCGGGGATATTAAGACGTATATTGATAACCATTATTTTGAGGATATTAAGATTTCGATGTTTGCGGACAAGTATTTTTTGAGCAGGGAATACTTGATGAAGCTGTTTAAGCAGCAGTTCAGCTTCGGCATTCATGAGTATGTTCAGAAGGTCAGAATGGATAAGGCTAAGGGGCTGCTCGATGATTCGAGCCTGAAAATTCAGGACATATCAGAGATGCTGGGGTATAAAGATAAAAACTATTTCAGCAAAGCTTTTCGCAACTATTACGCGATATCCCCTTCCGAGTTTCGGGCTGGCAGCGAAACGGATAAAAAGTGAACTCGCCCATAACTACACTTTTTTACCCTTAACTCTTCACTTATGTGCATTCTTATCCTGTTTCTTTTTCTTTAGAATAAGCAACATGAACAACAAACAATAAAGGAAATGGGGGCAATACAATGTTCAAGAGATATGTGGCTCTGTCAGTCAGCCTCGTGCTGATTATCGGAATTCTGGCCGCTTGCGGCAGCAATAACAATGCGCCAAACAATGGAGCTGGTACTGACAACGGTGCAGCGAATACTTCCGCTAAGCCGGTTACCATTAATATGTTTACCGCCTCGCCTGAATACACGGATGCTTTCAATGCTTACATTGCAGAATACAAAAAAGTAAAACCGAACGTAACGATTAACCT
The DNA here is from genome assembly GCA_963793665.1 of uncultured Paenibacillaceae bacterium. Lineage (GTDB taxonomy): Bacteria > Bacillota > Bacilli > Paenibacillales > Paenibacillaceae > Paenibacillus_Z. Next base: position 485,793 of record CAWCBD010000024.1, on the reverse strand, counting down.
GGAAATTATGCAAGCCGACTATAACACGGTTCTTAAATCAAAAATCGCTGCCGGCAGCACGCCGGATGTGTTCCAAACGACAGCGGGCGGAGATATCGACACCTTCGCAGAGTACAGTGCCGATCTCACGAACGAGCCGCTTGCGGCTGCAATGACAGATGCGGTTAAAATAAACATGAGCTCCTCAGACGGAAAAGTGCTTGGCTTTCCGCTCAAAGGAAATTTGATGAGCTTGATCTACAACAAGAAGCTGCTTGCAGATGCTGGTATTACAGAAGTGCCAAAGACTACAGCGCAGCTGACAGACGCAATTACGAAGCTAGAAGCAAAAGGAATTACACCATTCGCTAACGCTTATAAAGAGTGGTGGGTTTGGAAGCATATCTTCCAGCATTTCGTAAATGCTGCTGCAGCAGATGCGAACATCACGCCTAAAGAATTGGTTAGCCAATTTATCGCTGGCAAGACCACTTTTAAAGATCACCCGGTACTTTATAATAACTTTTTCAATTTCATTGACTTGACTGTGAAGCATGGTACGAACAAGCCGCTTGAACGCGACAGCAATGCAGAGGTAAGTGACTTCGCGCTTGGCAAAGCTGCTTTCATGACAGGCAAAGGCGCATGGGATGAAGAAGCAATTAAAAAAATTACACCGGATATCCAAATTGGTATCGCAGGCTACCCTGTCAGCGACAAACCGGAGCAATCCCAAATTGTTACAGGTGCAGACCAAGCGCTTCGCATTAACAAAGATTCCGCAGTTGTCAAAGAAACAGTTGCCTTCTTCAACTGGCTGTACACATCTGACTACGGCAAGAACTGGTTCTCTAATGTAGCGAAAGTCATTCCTCCAATCAAGGACGCTCCGCTTCCTGACTTGGATATGCCTAAGCAAATGGCAGAGATCTTGAAAACGGAAAAATCAGGCGACTTGACTGTAAACTATTCCCTTGATACATTCCACCAAAAATTCGGTGAGCTGATGCAAGCCTATATCGGCGGCAGCAAAACGAAGGATCAAGCGATCGATGAAATTCAAAAAGCATGGATTCAATTCGGTTCCGCGCAATAAGCCAGCATGCAGGCAATCCCTTAACTCAGCACTTTTAAAGTGCTGAGTTAAGTTTTTTTAAAATATAAGAAAATATAAATTTTTACTATACTTTGCTTATATTTCTCCGGAATGAACTGCGCTCCGCCGCTAAAGGACGGCGTTAGCCGGTTCACCTTGTTTGGTAAATCGTTAGAGACTGGTGTCTTTCCCTATGGAAAGCTATATAGGGGGGGATAAGTGGGATAAGTTCTGCATTTCAGATACGGGTAATCCATGTTATAGTTGGACATAACAGACCCGCCAAGATTGATGAATACCGCGGCTCTCTTATCCTATACAAGAAGGTTAGAAGGTACACAAGCGAATGGAAAAGACAATCATTTCAGAAGCTAAGCGGCGGCTGCAAGAGCGGGGTATGCATCCCGATATGCCACTGGCACAGAAGCAGCATATTACCGATAAAGAATTGAAAGATAAGCTTGTAACATACAGAGAATTTATTAATATCCTTCGTTTTTTTGTGGATAAATTTCTTACCTCCGTGACAGGGTATCCCTTTCTTATCGTGATAACAGATCATGAGGGTACTATTCTCGCATTCCAAGGAGACCCCTCCATACTAAAAAACGTCAATGAGCTTGGCATTGTCGAGGGCGCATCGTTGAACGACGATAACGAGATCAACTCGGTTATGATGTGTTTGCGTTACGAGCGGCCAATCGAGCTTATCGGTGAGGACCATTATTACAGCGTTCTATCCCAGCTTGCTTGCTGTTCGGCCCCTTTCTACAGCCATGATGGTAAGCGTGTTGAAGGCACAATTTCGTTCATGACTCATATTAGTTTTGCTCATCCACATTTACTTGCACTCTTAAGCACGATCACAGATTCCGCTCAGAGGGAGCTTGTGCTGCGCAGACAAAATATGCAGCTTCAAATTCTGAATCAAGTGCTGCTCGAAACCAAGTATTATGGCGTTATCATCACCGATGAAATGGGCAATATCGTAGAGATTAATGAGAATAGTCTGGCGATCTTACAAGCAGATAATCGGGATAAAGAGAGCTATATGGATACTTGTATCTATGAGCTGAATACGATTGGTTCTTATTTTAAAAGGGTCATTGATAAAGGCGAGGCATGTATTGGGGTCGAGATTTCTATTCGCGTTAATCAATCTCCGCGTTACTACATCCTCGACGTAGTGCCAATCCATGATTCTGATCAAGTCATTAATCGCGTAGTGGGCAGTCTGCGAGATATAACCGAGATGAAAATTACGGAGGAAATGATTCGTAATACGGAGAAACTGATTTTCGCCGGCCAGCTGGCGGTAAGTATCGCCCATGAAGTTAGAAATCCGCTAACGACGGTGAGAGGGATGCTTCAGCTATCCGGCAAAGAGGTCAAACCTCATTACTATTCGACGATGATGTCGGAGCTCGACCGTATGAACCTCATCGTAAGTGAGTTCATGATCTTGGGAAAGCCGCAGAATGTTGCATTCAAAGAAGAGCATTGCCTTCCTATATTGCAAGAAGTGCTGCATGTATTTGATTTTCAAGCATCAATGAATGGGGTTACGATAAGGAGCGAATTTATCGAGAGCCTCGAAATCAGATGCGACAGAAACCAGATCAAGCAAATGTTGCTTAATATTTTGAAAAATGCGATGGAGGCTCTGCCTTTCGGCGGGGAGATTGATATCCGTCTGGATGTGGAGAATTTCTACCAGCGCATACGAATCCATGATAATGGCGAAGGCATGACAGACGAGGTTATGCAAAAAATCGGCGAGCCGTTCCACACGACCAAGCCTGATGGCAACGGCCTCGGAATGATGATAGTCAGGAAAATTATTGCCTCGCATAAAGGTCGGATGACCATCGCTAGTAAAGTGGGGGAAGGGACAACTGTAGATATGTTCCTCCCCTGCAAGTAAAGTACTGCGAACCACCGGGCGTTCCTCTGTTGCAGCTTGAGCTGCCGGGGAACGCCCTTTCCATGAACGGAATGAACCGCTCTCCGCCGCCAAAGGACGGCGCTAGCCGGTTCTTCGTAACTTCGCCACATAAGGACGGCGATAGCCGTTTCATCTTGTCATTAGAGAATAGGAGACAGCAGTCTCGTGCAGGATTCCTTGAAACGTTGGAGCAGAGGTCTGTTCTTATACTCCTCGTAGGTGAGCTCCGAGCTGTCTTCCATATCCGACTCGAAAACCCGTTTCAGGGTGCGGGCTGTCTCTGTCTCATACATGATCGCATTAATCTCAAAGTTGAGCTTAAAGCTGCGGATATCAAAGTTGGCTGTTCCGATGGAAGCGATCTTCCCGTCCACCACGATCATTTTCGCATGCAGGAAGCCCTTCTCATACAAATAGCATCGCATTCCCTCTGAGAGTAAGTCCCCCAAGTACGAATAAGAAGCCCAATATACCATCTTATGATCGGGCCTGCTGGGCAGCATAATCCGCACATCGATGCCGGAGAGCACGGCCAGCTTCAACGCATTCAACAAGCTCTCGTCCGGAATAAAATAGGGCGTTTGAATATAAATGCTTTCTTTAGCGGAGTTAATCATCTTAATATAAGCGTTCTTGATTTGCTCCATCGCTTGGTCGGGACCGCTTGATACGATCTGGATACCGGCCTGCCCGCAGTCCTGGGCTGTTTGGAATAGCTCATTCATGTTGCGGTGGATTTTAGCAGAAGAAGCCAAATTCCAGTCCATCATGAAATGCGCTTGCATCTGCTGAACCGCATAGCCCTCGATTCGCAAATGCGAGTCGCGCCAGTAGCCAAACCGTTTGTTAAGCCCTAAATACTCGTCTCCGACATTAATCCCGCCGATGTAACCGACCGTTCCATCCATAATGGCAAGCTTCCGATGATTTCGATAGTTAACGCGGAAATTCAGATAAGGGATTCGTGAAGGGAAGAATGCTGCTGCCTCGCCGCCGGCCTTTTTCAACCGGTCGAAGAAATGCCGCGGCAGATGCGTGCTGCCAATATCGTCGTATAGAAACCGCACCTTAACGCCTTCCTGCGCTTTTCTAGTGAGCAGATCGACCAGACGATTCCCGAGCGCATCTGGCTGAACAATATAGTACATGAGATGAATATGGTGCACAGCTGCTTCGATATCACGGAATAGGGCATCGAACTTGTCATTCCCGTTCGTATAGATATCGATGGTATTGTTCTGGGAGTACAGTGCGAAGCCGCTGGTAAGGTTCATATAGATTAATTCCTGATAATCCTCCATTGCGGGGTCATGATAAACGATTCTATGCTCTCGGAACTGCTTGCGTTGGCCCTCGATGAGTGTATTCATCGTCTTTAGCGTACGTTTGTTAATATGATAAAGCTTTTTTTTGCTCAAATTTTGGCCAAATAAGAGATAGACCCCGAATCCGACGACAGGAAGGAATAGAAGGATCATCAGCCACGCCCAGGTTGCGCCGACATTGCGCCGTTCCATGAAGATAACCGCAATCGCAAACGGGATATTTAGAAGCGTGATAGCCGTATATAGATGCTGAAAAATGGTTGAAGTCATGAGTCACCTCTATTCGTTGCTAGCCGCAGCCATAAGGTGAGGCATTAATGCTGATAATAAAGTAATTTAGATGCTTTAACAACGTTTATTACCAGGAATTGCTGTGGAGCACGCGGGACAAAGCGGATTTTATTTACCAAATATTCAAAATACCTAGTTCAAGCTGTCATTCTTGCATACACTAACAACAGTAAATGACCTTACTGTGAAATGGGGTATACGGTCTTGATTAAATTAAACCCGTATATAAAAAGAAAAATTAAAGGCAAGAAACGTATTGGAGCTGGCGGAACCCGAATTGTGTACGATTTAGGCAACGGCAATGTGTTAAAAATAGCAAAATCAAAAAAAGGGATCGTATGCAATAAGATGGAAGTAACCCTATATAAATCATCTTGGAAACGGTTAAAAAGGTATTTTGCCCGAATTGTTGATTATGACTCCGATTATCTCTGGGTGACCATGAAAAAATATGACCGGAAGTTCCCCAATTCCCCGATATACAGACGTGAACTTATGAAAGTAGTAAAGAAATTTGTAGCGAGTGGAATCGTTCCATCAAAGGGTGTAGGCAATTATCATCACCCCTATGCTCCTAACCTGCGTTTAAAGCGGAATAAACAGATCGTAGTTATTGATTATGGAGGATTTAAATTTGGCCACAGCAAAAAACGCTCCGTGGCTGCTGAGGCTCGAATAAAAGGGAAAATAATCATCGGATCGGGTGCGAGAAGAATTGTGTATGACCTCGGCAATGGTTACGTTTTGAAAGTTGCTAAAACAAAATACGGGATTAAAAGCAATAAGAGAGAAGTAAGAACGTTCAAATCTTCCCCACCTTCAATTAAAAAACTGCTGGGCAAAATTACGAGTTATGAGAAAAAATATAAATGGCTAAAAATGAAAAAATATACGCAGAAATTCCCTCATCTGAAAGGCTATAGGCGGAAGCTTTACCGGCTGAGAAACGTATTGCGGAACTATGGCATTAATCCATACGAAATTCTCTCTAATAGGGGCTTGCCTAATTATCGTAATTTGCGCCTAAAGCAAAATGGAAGGATTATCGTGATTGATTATGGGAACTTTAGATTCCGCCGCATTAGCCGCCGTAAGACAAGTCAGTTATGATAAAATAAGTCTATTCATTAGGACGATAAGGAGAAGGTTCGATTGTCCCAGTATAAACGGTCAAAACTGTTGAAATTCTTAGTTCTGATTATTGGCTATGCCGTGGTTATGGCTGCCTACGCCATGTATACATCACCGAATCAAGTGCCGGCTGTCTATACGGGTACACCGGCAGATCCGGCCACCTTCTTCACTCCGGCTCAGCTGGAGGATAGTGAAACCTTAAACGCGATGAGAAATTGGGTTTTCTTCATGAGCGGGCCTTGGGAATGGTTGATATACTTGTTTCTTTTGTCAGGTGGATTGGCGCGGTATTGGAGGGATGCGCTGGAGCGGACGAAGCTTCCGATCTACATTCGATTCCCGATCTTCGTGCTGCTAGTGGAGGCTGCATCGTTTCTGCTCTATTTACCTCTGCGTATTATCGGTTACAGTATATCCAAGGCTTACGGGATATCGACGCAGCCTGTACTGGGCTGGATGAGAGATAAGCTGGTTGCGTTCGGAGTATCCTATATCACGGTACTGGCCGTGTCAGCGGTCGCCTTCTGGATTATTTCCCGCGGCGGGCGTTGGTGGCTGAAGCTATGGTTGATATCAGTACCCTTCATTGTGTTTATGATGTACATACAGCCTGTTGTGATTGATCCCCTGTATAATCATTATTCCCGATTGTCTAATCCGGAACTGGAGCATCGTATTCTAGATCTTGCAGCCAAGGCGGGCATTTCGGCAGACCGGGTATACGAGGTCGACATGTCAGCGAAGACCAATACGATGAACGCATATGTGAGCGGCATTGGTTCCTCGCTTCGTATCGTGCTCTGGGATACGACGCTCAAGCAGCTGAAAGAACAGGAGATTCTCGTTATCATGGCGCATGAGATGGGGCACTACGAGATGCACCATCTGGAGTGGAGCGCGGTTGGAGCTGTCGGGTCATCGCTGGTGCTGCTTACGGCAGGCGGTCTTCTGTTTATCTGGCTGGTGAAACGATGGGGAGCCAGCTTTGGTATCCGCAGCGTATCGGACATGACGGCACTGCCGCTGGCACTGCTGCTCCTGGCTGTGTTCTCATTTGTAAGCTTGCCTGTATCCAATCTTGTATCACGCCAAGCCGAATCGGCCGCTGATGCTTATGGGCTGAAGCTGATGGGAAGCGCAGAAGGAGCTGTATCCATGCATCAGAAGCTGGCGGTTTCCTCTCTTAGCGATATGGATCCTCCGCTTCTCGTGAGTTGGTTCCGAAGCAGTCATCCAAGCGATATGGAGAGGATCTTAGCTGCGCTTGCGTTTGAAAAGCAGCACCGGCAGGATAAGGCTAAGCAGGATGGCCAATGATCATGTTTCTTTATATCTGCTGAGCGGACTTGCAACTGCGCCTAACTTCATGGATCATTTTCGTCTAGCTCTTCACCGTATGGTGGAAGAAAAGGCCGCAAGCGTTCACTCCGAGCTGTTGTTCCCGTATGGCGATTGGAGCCGCCGGACTATTCCGCAGCTTCGGGAAATCGGCCATGACATGCGGCTTGGCGTCTCGCGGTACGAGCGCTCCATTGGGGGGAAGCGCGCGATCGAGGCCATGGAATCGAAGCGGACCTTGAATGCCGGCAGACGGCAAACGATATGGATTGGACACAGCGGAGGAGGGATAGCCGCTGTGCATGCCGCGGGCATACTGGCAGAGCGAGAGGGAGAAGCGCAATGCCCAGTCGTCTTGATTGGATCGCCCAAATGCCGCATCCAGCAGGAGCTGCGGGGCTCCGTTCTCTATGTATATGCTGTAGGCGATTCATTGCCCTCCAAAAGAAGCTTCTGGTTCTTCCGGCAAAATAGCCGACCGGATCTCCCGTCTTGGAACGTTTGGCGGTTGGGTAGCGAACCAGCGTGGGCTTCCTTCCTGGCGAATGGATAAGTATGCGCCGCTATCGACCTGCGGTGTGCCGATTATCGGCGGCCACCCGGATTATTTTCGCGAGCAGCCCCCGTTCATCAATTCACATGGCATATCGAACCATTGGCTCACGCTTCATGCAGTTTGGTCTTGGCTTGAGGAACGGATTTGAAGTATATTAAGGTCTATGGTGTTTGCAACAAAACTAAGTAAATGCAAAAACTTTGAGGAGTGACCAAAATGATTATCGGAGCGGTTGAAGCTGGGGGAACGAAGTTTGTATGCGGGATTGGGAATGAAGAGGGTGTGATCCACGACCGGGTTAACTTCCCGACGGAGCAGCCGGAGAAGACGCTGGCTCAGGTTATTGACTACTTCAAAGACAAGCAGGTGGAAGCGATCGGGGTAGGCTCGTTCGGTCCGATCAACATTGATCAAGCAAGCCCGCAGTACGGCTATGTGACGACGACGCCCAAGCCGGGTTGGGGCAACTATCCTTTCCTTCCGGAGCTGAAGAAAGTATTCGATGTTCCGTTTGGCTGGGACACAGATGTGAATGCTGCCGCTCTTGGCGAAGCAACCTGGGGCGCTGCGAAGGGCTTGGACAGCTGTCTTTATTATACGATTGGTACAGGCGTCGGAGTTGGCGTATATGCCGAAGGGAAGCTGGTTCATGGCTTAGTGCATCCAGAAGGCGGACATGTACTCATTAGACGGCATCCGGAGGATACCTTTGAGGGGCTTTGCCCGTATCACGGAGATTGCTTAGAAGGCATGGCAGCCGGCCCGGCGCTCGAAGGAAGATGGAAGGTTAAAGGGAGTGAGCTATCTCCGGATCACCCTGCTTGGGCGATGGAGGCCTTCTATATCGGACAGGCCATTGCAGGTGCGATCCTCTTGCTTTCACCGAAGAAAATCATCCTCGGCGGCGGAGTTATGCATCAGAAGCAGCTTTTCCCCCTTATCCATGAAGAAGTGAAGAAGAACCTGAACGGCTACATTAGTGCGCAGGCTTTGCTGGAAGGTATTGCTGATTACATCGTACCGCCAGGTCTAGGTGATAATGCCGGTCTGACAGGCTCGTTGGCTCTTGGTCTTAGAGCGCTATAAGAAGGCATTGATGAAGGGGATGTTCCAAGGGTTCTTGCGACCTGCTGTGGACATCCCTTATTTTAAGTTTCGCTCCCAACCTTTTCTGATATTTCTTAAGGAAGAAACTTGGCTTCTCAGCCAAAGAACGACGTGAGCCGTCTCTTCTTGATACGACCCAATTTTGAATCACTCAGCTCAGGATCCGGATGTATGAAGGATCTGCATTCATGAACACTCTATATCTGAGAGGCTAGAATGGAAGGATTGTTGAATCGAGGGCTGTGTGACACCTACTGGTACGCGCTACCTCGGCGGAGCAGCCGCTATTAGCGAAGAGGGATGCATCGACATCAAACTATTTTCTTATATTGAAGATTGTACAGCGGGGGAGAAAAAAAGCGAAGAGTCACGCGGCTATACGAGCGCTGTTAACCGATGTTTGTCCCCTATCAGCAATAACGCGAAGCTCTTGGAGAAGCTCGTCCAATTCTTGACGAAGCTCTTGAAGCTCTCGGTTACAGCGGTTTTGCAGCTTTTGCAGATCTATTGGTGAAAGCTGCTCCTTACGAATTTGGTAGATCAGCTTGTTTGCCATCGTTTCCGAATCACAAATCCGGTTCGAATAGGCTATCTCATTTGACACAATATTCACTCCTTCATGTTTTGTACTCACTATAACAGGCAAATGTTAACCATAGATTTAGCCAGTGTACGGGGAATGTAAGAAAGTGGATCCTTCATCAAAAAAAACTCCGGTCAGCGTTTGGCGAAAAGCTTCGCATTCAAACGTTGACCGGAGTTTTTGCCCGCGCAGGAGCAGCATTAAGAATAATGATGCGTGGCATAGATGCTTGCTGTTATTAATTCGGTGAGTTCTGACTTTTGCAAGTCATAGTCAGCTTGAGAGAGACTTCCGCTTGCAAGCCGTTCGTCGAGCTGCGCCATCAGTTCCCCGACTTGGAGATCAATGACATGCTGGACATCGGTATGATTAGCGTTCGCTATATCGGCTAATGACTTTCCTCGATATAACGCATCATAAATCTCCTGATCGGATGAAACCCCGAGTAATTGCTGTAAATCATCATTTGGAGCGCCCGATTTTTCGCCTGATTGTGCGATATGGAGGATGTTAGATCGATCAAGTGGATCTGCGCTCGCCTTCTCTGAACCGATTCCGCTGCTAAAAGAAATCGCCGCCGCCATTGTTCCGATAACAAACATTCGTTTTACATTCATCATAGTCCCTCATTTCTAAGTCAAGTGTAATTGATCTATGCCTACATTGTACCCGCTGTACCTTAAGGGGATATGAAATCGAATTGAACGTTCTCTGAATAAAGCAGGAATCAGCAAGCAAGGTAACGAAATTTATCGATATTCAAATTGCAGAAAATAGGAGAACATATGAACAGGTGTGGCAGCGCATTGCAGATACGTTCCGACCATCGTTAGACGAGTACCTGCATGTGGAGGTCCCGCTTGAGCAAGTAAAGGATTATGTGCCCATTATGTTATCGGGACAGTCGAGGGGAAGAGTGCTCGTTCGGCTGTAGGGAGGCAAATATGCCATTCTTAAAAAAAGTTAGTCTGGATTGGTCACAGGTAACGCCGGAAGATAAGAGCAGCTTTCCTTTCAATCTCACAGCCTTGCAAAATTTCGAATCGTACCCTTTCAGCTCCAACGTCACGTTCTTCATCGGGGATAACGGTTCGGGGAAATCAACGCTGCTTGAGGCGATTGGAGCTTCCTGCGGATTTAGCCTTGTAGGGGGACGGGATTTGGTCATCAGCAAGGAAAAGGATGACCTTTCCTTAGCGTCGATTATGCAGCTTTCCTGGCTGCCTCAGGTGAAGGGCGGCTTTTACTTTCGCGCTGAAACCTTTGATACCTTTGCAAATTATATCGATGAGCTGGCTAAAGACCCTTTTATCGGATCAACCGCATATACTCCTTATGGCGGCAAATCGCTTAATGAACAGTCGCATGGACAAGGATTTCTAACGTTCTTCACGAGTCGGTTTGGGAGCAAAGGCATCTATATCCTGGATGAGCCGGAGTCCGCGCTGTCCCCGCAAAACCAGCTCGCTTTCCTCCGGATCATTTGGGAGCTGGAACGGAATGGACAAGCCCAATTTATTATCGCAACGCATTCCCCTATATTGATGGCCTATCCCGGGGCGAAATTACTGCAGTTCTCCGAACGGGAGATTAACGAAATCGAGTATGAAGCCACTGATCATTATAATCTGACCCGGGATTTTCTGAATAATCGAGAACGGTATTTCCGGACGTTATTTGATGAATAATGAACCGGGCATTCATGCAGTCTAGAGAAATAACCTGGCTATATAAAAGAACTATCCCTGCACAGCCAATGTTGGCTATGCAGGGATAGTTTCTGTTTTCTAATGATTGATGCTAACTCATCCGATTAATTGCACCGCATGCTGCTCGGCGGCAAGTAATTGCTCGCGAACGCGTACAACCTCGCCAACAATAATGAGTGCTGGATTGCTGAGCTTCATCGTGATTGCCAGCTTATGAATATTGTCGAGTGTTCCGACGATGGTACGCTGCTGCGCGGTCGTGCCTCGCTCGATTAATGCAACGGGTGTTGCTGCTGCTTTGCCATTTTTCAGCAGCTCCTCGCGGATATAGCCGAGCTGGCTTACGCCCATATAGATGGCAAGTGTATCCACGCTGTGGGCGAGTAAATCCCAGCGCACCGGCGATTTGTCGCCATGACAGCGGCTGCCCGTGACACAAGCGAACGATGATGCGAAGTCACGATGCGTCACCGGAATGCCCGCTGCAGCTGCGGCGCCAATTGCTGAGGTGATGCCTGGGACGACCTCGTAGGCGATCCCTTTCGCTGCGAGTGCCATTGCTTCTTCGCCGCCGCGGCCAAATACAAAGGGGTCGCCGCCTTTTAATCGGACAACGTTGCTGCCCTCAAGCGCATAAGCGATTAACGCTTCGTTAATTTGATCCTGCGGCATGGCATGAGCGTTCGGTGCTTTACCGCAGTAGACCAGCTTGACATCATGACGGGCATAGCCAAGCAATTCGGTATTTGCCAGCCGATCATAGAGAATGACATCTGCTGACTGGATGCGCCGCATCGCTTTAACGGTAATGAGTTCAGGGTCGCCTGGACCTGCTCCGACAATATAAACCGTACCCGCCGCGGCTTTCATTATCGACCGCTTCTCTTAGCAGGCACCGGAATTCGAACGTCTTTAGTCCCGATAAGCTTTACGCTATCCATACCCAGGTCCCCTTAGATCGTCAAATAAATAGAGCCGCTTTCGTGATCAACTTCCGTTGCGAACGTAGTTACACAGCCATCATCTGGTTCATTAACGAGACCGGTTTGCAGGTCGATTCTCCAATCATGCAGAGGGCAGTGCACAATCTTGCCGCACACCATTCCCTCTGATAGCGAGCCGCCCTTATGCGGGCAGCGGTTCTCAATGGCAAGGATGCTTCCATCCGCCAGTTTGAATACAGCAATCTCAAGATCTTCCAATTGAAAGGTGCGAGAGCCTCTTTCGTCGATGTCGGACAATTTGCCTACGAGCAGCTTTGTCATATGGATGCACCCTCCTTACAGGCTAGTTAGTTGTGGGCTTGCGATCGGTTCGAAATTTTTGCGCAAGCTGTCAGTTTCAATAATTTCTTTCCATGGATCAGTTGTTAAGCTTAGTGCTTTCTCAATGCGATCTACCAGCGCTAAGCGATCCTCTTGCTTCTCCAATGCTTTCTTGATGGAATCGAGGCCAACACGCTCAAGCCAGTTCGCAGTCCGCTCATTCCATTGTGCGTTCTCGCGGTAATATTGAAGGTAGGCGCTAGCCCATTCCATGACTTCATCCTCAGTCTTAACCGTGCCAAGCAGATCGCAGGCTCTTACTTTAACGCCTCCGTTGCCGGCAACATACAGCTCCCAACCGCCATCTATGGCCACGACGCCAAAATCCTTTATTGTAGCTTCGGCGCAGTTACGAGGACAGCCGGATACAGCAAGCTTCACTTTAGCTGGCGTATTCAAGCGCTCGAATGCTTTCTCAAGACGAATGCCCATGCCAATCGCATCCTGTGTTCCGAATCGGCAGAAGGTCGATCCGACGCATGTTTTCACCGTTCTTAGCGTTTTGCCGTAGGCGTGACCGGAAGGCATATCAAGATCTTCCCAGATCTTCGGCAAATCTTCTTTCTTCACGCCCAGAAGGTCCAGACGCTGTCCGCCTGTAAATTTCACCATAGGCACATCATATTTCTCAGCAACCTCAGCGATTTTCTTGAGATCAGCCGGTGATGTCACACCGCCGTAGATACGAGGGACGACCGAGTAGGTACCATCCTTCTGGATGTTAGCGTGATAACGTTCGTTCGTAAAACGTGACTCATTCTCATCGATATATTCTTCTGGATACAGCATGCCAAGGTAGTAGTTCAGCGACGGACGGCATTTGGAGCAGCCGTCTTTATTGTCCCAGTCCAGAACATGCATAACCTCTTTGACGCTCATCAGCTTCATTCGCTTAATCTCTTCAACAATTTCATCCCGGCTCAGTGTGGTGCAGCCGCAGATGCCTTCTTTAACCGACTGGGCCGCATCCCCGGCATAGAGCTTAAGAAGACCTTCAACCTCTGGCTTGCAGCCGCCGCACGAAGCCGAAGCTTTCGTACAGGATTTGATCTGTCCTACGGTAACGCAGCCCTTGGATTGGATTGCATCCGCAATCGTTCCCTTGGTGACGCCGTTACAGCCGCACACAACCTCATCGTCAGGCATGGATTCAAGGCGGCCTGAACCGGAGGATTGGCCAAGGAGATCGGAAGAGATGCCAAGCAGCAGCTCCTTCTCCTTACCGGCAACCGATTCTCCATTCTTAATTGTAGCGAATAGCTCAGCGCCATCGGTGATGTCACCGAATAATACAGCGCCGACTAGCTTGCCGTTTTGAATAACGATTTTTTTGTACGTGCCTGCAAGGTCATCTTGAATTCTCAGTGCGCGTGTTCCAGGTACTTCGCGGAACTGGCCGGCAGAGAAGACATCAACGCCCGATACTTTAAGTTTAGTCGAAGTAACTGAGCCCGCGTAGCCGGCTGTTTCGACACCTGCAAGAAGCTTGGCAAGGACAGCGCCTTGTTCATAAAGCGGTGCGACTAATCCATAAGCGATGCCTTGATGCTCTACACATTCACCAACCGCATACACATCTGGGATACTCGTACGCATAAAGTCATCGACGACAATGCCGTTATTGATTTCAACGCCGGAAGCTTTTGCCAGAGCAACATTCGGCCGAATGCCGACTGCCATGACGACCAAATCTGCCGCAATCTCACTGCCATCTGTAAAATGCAGCGTGTTAACCCGGCGTCTTCCTGTAAGGGAGGCGGAGTGCTTATTAAGCAGAAACTTCATTCCTTGCGACTCAAGCTCACGCTGCAGCATTCTTGAAGCTGCTTCATCGAGCTGGCGTTCCATCAGATAATCATGTTTATGGATAACAGTAACATCCATACCTAGATGCAGCAGGCCTCTGGCAGCTTCGAGACCCAGCAAGCCTCCGCCGATAACCGATGCTTTCTTGTGGGACTTGGATGCCTCGATCATCATTTCACAATCTCTAATATCCCGGAAGGCGATGACGCCGTTCTTGTCGGCGCCTGGGATTGGGAGCATGAATGGGTTAGAGCCTGTTGCTATAATAACGGAATCGTAATCTGCTTCTAGTCCAAGATTCGTGATGACTCGTTTACGTGCCGTATCGATCTTCGTTACGGTGTGACCCGTGTGCAGGGTGATGTTATTATCCTTGTACCAATTCCAATCGTTAATCACAATCTCATTCAGATCGGCACCGCCGACTAGAACTGAGGACAGCATAATTCGGTTATAATTAGGATGAGGCTCTGCGCCGAAGATTGTAATTTCATAAGTGTCCGGGGCTAGCTTCAGCAGATGCTCGATTGCACGAACTCCCGCCATACCGTTACCTATAAGAACTAGCTTTTTTGGAGTTGCCATTGTGTTCTCTCCCTTCAAAATCAAACATTTCTGTATAAAGTGCTATATAATAAGAAAGAGCCCGTAACGCTTAGCAAAAGGACATAGTTTCTCCTTTGTAAGACGAAACAGCTCCATTGCCGGTTCAAACGAATACACCATTGTACTCGTGAAAGTATTCCATTTGGTAGAAACCTGCTGCAACGAAAGTTGAAACGGATTCGGTAACCTAAATATACACGGTTTATGAGGCTCATGTCAAGATACCTGACATAAAATTATGGCTCATCTTGCTTATCGACAATCAAGTATAACCTATGTTATAAATATTCACAAAGACTTGTGCGAAGGTGTGTTAAAAAGTTGAATAGGAGGGAGCGCTCCACCATGCGTTCTTTGTTAGTGATCGATAATCAGGCGTCCCCGCCTGCGTCCCGTCTCACGGATTCTGTTTCCAAGGCGCAATCACCTGAATCTATTCTAGAAGCTAACGGCTATTTCATCTATAAGGCTGGCATAGAAGAACAGGCAAAACGTTTAATCGGCGAAGCTGATGGCATCATTCTTGATTTGCCGCTAGGTGAGATTAAAGGATGGGGTACGAAGCTTTTGAAGTGGAAGAGAGTGCCGATGCTCTGGTGGTGCAGCGCCTCTACGTTATCGATGTCAGCAGCGTTCTGTGAAGAGGATCTACCTATTGATGGCATTTTGACGCCTTCCATGAGTGAGCAGGAGCTGAATTGGGCTTTGCATTTTGCATCCAAGCAATGCATGGAGCGTATGCAATGGCAAAATGAGCGCAAACAGCTGGAATCGAGACTCGAGGAACGGAAATGGATTGACATGGCGAAGGGGATATTGAGTAAAATCAAAAATATATCCGAAGCCGAGGCTTATGAGTTTCTGCGTAAACAGGCTATGAACGAACGGAAAAGAATGGTTGATGTGGCTACATCCATCGTTAAAGTTTATCAGCTGCTCCAGGAGCAAAAATAAGGGGGCCTTATGATGATTATAGAACTCATGAAAGAGGTCGGACGGGGGAAACGAGGCGCCCGCGATTTGACCTATGAAGAAGCGCTGCTTGCGGCTGACTTGATTGTGAACCAGAAGGCCAGCCAAGCCCAAATCGGTGCCTTCCTTATGGCAGAGCGAATTAAGATGGAGAGCGTCGAAGAGATGGAAGCTTTTGTTGAGGTTTGCCGCAAGCAAGCCTATCGATCGCCCATTCTTCAGGAGGGACTCGATTGTGCGGGTCCTTACGATGGACGGAAGAAAACCTTCTATGCCACATTCGCGACTGCCTTTCTGCTTGCAGCAGCTGGACTGCCGACTACCATTCACGGTATGGCATCGCTGCCGCCCAAATGGGGAATAACTCTGCATGATTTGCTGGAGGCAATGGGCATTCATGCTGAGCAGCTATCGCGTGAGCAGATTATAGGAGCAGCATCGGGACGGGTGTCCTATTCGTGCCTGCTGAGCTATGGTGTCCGCCGCTCAAGGAGCTGCGGGCCACTCGGGAAGAGCTTGGCATGCGGACCGTACTGAATACGGCAGAGAAGCTTGTGGACTATTCTTGCTCCCCTTATCTGGTATACGGTGTCTATCATAATACCGTATTTGAGAGAATGGCGAAGCTGCTAGTGAAGCTGGATTACCGCAAAGCGCTGATCGTGCAAGGAGCAGAAGGCTCTGAGGATATCTTCATCGAACGGCCAACCCGTACTTATTTTGTCGAAGATGGCGAAGCGCGGCTTCATGTGATTGATCCTGAAACCTACGGGTTGGATACACCGCTCCCGGAAACAGAGGAAGCGTGGACGGCTGCCAAGCAAATCGAAGTAACGGAAGCCGTGCTGCAGGGCGGAGGCCACCTTGCCTACATGAATCAAGTGCTGCTCAACGCCGCTGTGAGGCTTCGTCTGAGCGAGCGCGTAGATTCGGTTGAGGAAGGTCTGTATACATGCAAACACCTGCTCGAAAACGGGTCAGCCTGGGAGCTGTATCGCAAGTGGAAGGGTGCCATGCTCGCTGAAGGAGCAGACAAACCGAATGAAGCGGTCACGCAGCTGTAGCGATATCGCTATGAAAAATGGACAATTATAGAAAAAACAGCCGATCAGGATTGTTATACCTGCTCGGCTGTTTTGTTTTTTCGATCTACTGCTGCTTGCTTCAGAAGATTATGGGCAAGGGAAACCGGACCGAGAGTGCATAACCTTCTTCGCTCCGTAGTTTCTCCATGGCCTCCTGTTTGAAACGCATGTAACGCAAGCTGACTTTTATTTTTCGATTGCCCACCGCTTTTGTACAAGAAGGCTTTAGTGGGCAACTTTCACAGCCCAAGCTCCTATAGTGAGTGTCGATGACGAATCTCAAATCCACTTTCCGTCTTTTCTTTGCTCTCATAACGAAAGACCACTCGACACTTCCATTTTACCAAGGACTGGTTTCTTTTTGCCCGGAATGAACCGCGCTCCGCCGCCAAAGGAAGGCGCAAGCCGTTTCACCTTGTTTGAACAATTTATGAAACAGAGGCTGTTCCTCAAGGTCTATGACCTTGTTGGACAGCCCCTTTCGTTAACCATTAATTTTGAATTTTTCGATTATATCCTGTAAGTCGTGAGCCATTTTGCTGAGCATATTCGCGGAGGATACAATCTCTTGCGTACTTGCGTATTGCTCTTGGACGTTTGCGGAAACGTCCCGAGTGGATACCGCAGTATTCTCCGCGACCTGATTAATTTTTTGCACGGACCGACGGCTGACCGGGACTGGTGGACAATCCTGTCGGTTTGAACGGATATGTTCCCGATCATTGCAGCAAGCTCCTTTACCGATGAGAAAATACGGCCGAATGCTTCCCCCGCGTGTTGGGCGACTTGAAGCCCGGACTCTACCTCTCTAGAGCTTGCCGTTGTTATATGGGCTACCTCAACAACTTCATCGCGAATACTGGTTGTCAGGGTTGCAATCTCTTCCGCAGCTGCAGATGTTTGCTGGGACAGCTTTCGAACCTCTTCAGCTACGACAGCGAATCCTTTTCCAGCCTCTCCAGCCCGCGCCGCCTCAATGGAGGCATTTAGGGCAAGAAGATTCGTTTGTTTGGCTATATTCGATATTACAGCATTGGTTGACGCAATTAACATCGATCGGGACCCCAATTGTTGTACCGAATGAGACAGCTCATCCATTTTGACCCGAATGGTGTCCATTTGTGCACTGGTCACCTCGATAGATTGCTTTCCTTCCGAGGCCGTTGAAAGTACTTGTTCCGACTTCCCTTCCGTTATATCTGCCAGCATGACAATTTCCTCAATGGCTTGATTCATGCCTCCAATGATTGTAACGCATTCGTCTACGGTGTCTACCTGCGTTTCCGCTCCGGTTGAAACATTTTGAATGAGCGTACTAATCTGTTCAGAGGTTGTGTTTAAATGAGAAGAATTTGCGCTCATTTGTTCAGCCGCTGCAGAGACTTGAACTGCGTGAGTATCAACCTGATTGATTACGGAATAGAGGTTGCCCTTCATAAGATTGAATACGCCGGCCAATTCCCGTATTTCGTCATGGCTGCGCACCTCGACATCGTTGCCGGTTAAATCACAGTCGGCGATTAGCTTGGCAGCCGTGACGATTCTTCTCATCGGCCTTACGATCAGCCTTGACAGGAGGAGACCAATGCTCACAGCCAAGACTAATGCTGCTATGCTGACTGCTAATAGAAGCTTAACGGTCCGGTCAACGGCGGCTTGATTCTCTTGCTTGCTGATCTCGGTAACGCTTATTAACCGGGCTTGTATTTTGCCGGCCATCTTGGTCACGCTTTCCGTTATCGGTACAGTACGCTTCAGCAGCGCTTCGGTCTCTTCTACTTTTGCTTCTTTTAACGCTATGTAAATCTGGCGGGTTAAATCGGTGATCGTATGATTTGAGCTTTGCATGAGGGAGTAGAATGTGTGATCTTCATTATTCGAATCAAGCTCCGTAACCGCTGCAATCAGCTGATCTAACCTTTGATTAGCTTCCAAAATTTTCTTTCCATTCCCCTTGCCAGGACTGGCCAGCTCCTCTTGAAGCAAGCTGTATTGCAGCAGAGCTTGATATTGAATATCCGAGTTCGTCTGTAAAATCACCATGTTATGGTCTAGGATTTGAACGTATGAACTCTGGACACGCTTCAAAGAGTAATACGCATAAAAACTAGATACACCGACAAGCAGAGCCACGATAATAAAAGAGAGGATAATTTTTCGGCTCAACGAAAAGGAGAAGCGGGTAATGCCAATACGGCTTGGATGAGGATGTGGAACGGTCTGCATAAATGATCCCCCTTGTTGGTGCATTGAGTGGTATGAATTTATCATTTGTGCATGGGCGTGTCTTTACAATTTGATAAACTTTTTTATAAATTTTAAACTTTTAGTGCATTGAAAGGGGAAAGAAGGAAGCTGCCGAACATGCCGGCAGCATCAAAGTGGCGGGAGAGCTCCTGGTTAAAAACGGGATTTACTCGCAGGAGATCAAGCGGATTACTTTCAAGATGGGTAGGTATTTCAGCATTTTAATCTCTTTCCGCATCTTACAGTGATAGGAAATTTGGAGCACTTATGATGAATCCGGACATAGTTTGATGAGCGACTCTGCTTTGGATCCGGAATTGACGGGCGAGGTGCTGCAGGTCATGAAGGACCTTGCGGAGGAGTATATGACGATGATTCTCGTAACGCACGAAATGGGCTTTGCCAAAGAAGTGGCGGGCCAGATCATGTTCATCGATAATGGCGAGATCATTGAATCGGGCCCCCGGGTCAAATCTTTACGAGCCCCCAGTTTGACCGGACTAAGGTTTTCTTGAACCTGGTTTTGAAATAATCTGTTGGGAGCAGCTAAATTTGGACACAGCTATAATGGACAAATACAGTAACTTTTGGGATTTAGGTCTTTGCGTTTGCTCTATAATGGATATATCCAATGTAGAACACCGATAGAAAGACTATTTTCCTCGAAATAGCTGATTTTACTGTACAAAATCCAGTATAGATCAGCACGCCAACAAACTTCTGCTCCTATCCTGTACTGAATCCAATGTAGTAGCCCATTTATCCTCTAAATAAGCGGAGGTAAGTCCTGTTATATAATTAACATCGATGTTGAAGGGGTGAATCCAGAGGCAAGTTTGTCAACCGTGGAAATGCGATCTGCTATGGCAAACGAGATTCTACCTATTCTCAAGCTGAGTAATGTGACCCTTAAAGGATCGCATGCGATTATTAAAGGTTATCTTGGTGAATATACGGTTCATCTGGGGAGTGGAGTCGTTCATCAGATGGCAGCTGGTGCCCTGCACATCTTGCCTGTGCATTCGCAGCAGCGAGGGCGTATTTTCTTGCCCTTCGTTGATGAGGATCCGAGGACAGCCGAGATTTTATCGAAGATTATTATGCTTGCAGAGGATCGGAAGTTAAAGGATCCAACGATTCTAAGGCAAATTAAAGAAACGGCTCGTTAGATGGGTAAGTGCGGAATGTAGAGCACTTTTATGAGCGACGGAGCTGGCATATTGTGCACAGCTCCGTTTTTGATAAGAATCTATGTTTACGAGTGTCTCAGAATCGCATATTCGTAGGTCTTACGATACGGGGTCCTCTTGGTTTCGATCTATTTCGCAACAATTACAGCAGCGAGAAAAAAGAGCGCAGGAGACCGCGCTTCTTAGGCGGGGCCTGCAGCTTGGCAGCAGCTAAGGGGTGAATCTCGTCCTGCGCTGCAAACGAGAGTGCGGACGGGTTTTGCATCGTTTCCATCGATGCAGCAAGCTGTTCGATCATTTGACGCAGCTCCTCAAGCTCTTCGCGATGCTGGAGCAGCTGCGTGGAGACGACTTCGTCCGCTTTGCGGTCAAGCGAACGCTCGACAAGCTCGATACGGGATAGCATATCTTCCATCGGTATATCAAGGACAGCTGAATCGGGTTTATCGGGGAGAGACTCTGGAGCTTGATTATTGATCATAAGGGCGATATGATCCAATGTTTCACCATGATCGATGCGGTCTTTAATGTGAATGAGCAGACTTATTTCCTGCTCGGAGAATATATAGTGACCGGCACGGTCCTTTTGGAAACTATCAGGGAAAGTGGAAGCCCAGCGTTTAATGGTCGTTTGGCTGACGCCAAGCAAATCTGCCGCATCTTTGGATTTCAAAATACTCATTTCAAAACCTCCGTTTCGGTTGTTCTGTTATGGATATTCGCTGTTCCAAAGCGACTCCCTGCAAGGCTGACAAAGGAAGTGCTGATTCGATAAACAAAGTGTTTTTACGGGAAATCATGCGGATTTCTTCGTACAGCAGCAGCAAACAGCCGCTCTCACAGTGTACTGTAGTCTTAAAGTCCGATGCATATGACTGAAGCTGTACGGAGCATAATATCTGACTGACGTGACATAATACCCCTGTACTTAACTTAAGAAACAGCCCGGGCTGGGCTTGTAGGGCAGGGGATGGAAAAGATGTTCAAACGGCAGGTATGGGCAGCATTTATTAGTGCAGTGGTGCTGCTGCTGTCAGCGGTGAGTCCAGCTGCGGCTTCTCCGGGCGGCGTGTATCATTTTGGCTTTAAGAAGAGCATTGGCGGATCCCGTCCCTCTATTAACCAAGAGGGGTTTAAGGGGATTCTGGAGAAGCATCAGGCGATCTTTCTTGGGGATACGACCAAGAAGGAGCTGTTTCTCACGTTCGATAACGGTTATGAGAATGGCTTCACGCCAAAGGTGCTGGATGTGCTGAAAGAGAAGAAAGTTCCAGCTATATTCTTTGTGACCGGCCACTATATCAAAGATCAGCCAGAGCTGGTCAAGCGAATGGCGGCAGAGGGGCACTTGGTTGGGAATCATTCTTGGAGCCATCCGGATATGAGCGGTATTTCCAGCGGACAGATTGCCAGTGAGCTATCGAAGGTCAAGAGCGGAGCAGCTCAATTAACAGGCGGGCAGCAAATGGAATATTTGCGTCCGCCGCGGGGGATCTTCAGCGATCATGTCCTTGCTGTCAGTAAGCAGGAGGGTTATACAAGTGTCTTCTGGTCGGTTGCTTATAAAGACTGGGATACGAAGGCGCAGCGGGGGTGGAAGCATGCTTATGACAGCGTTATTAAGCAGCTTCATCCTGGCGCTGTAATCCTGCTGCACACGGTATCCAAGGATAATGCTGAAGCGCTTGGCCAAATCATTGATACTGCACGAAGCCAAGGATATGAATTCAAGCGTCTGGATGAACTAACAAACAAAAACTACTGAAGAGCTGGAACGCGTAGGTTTGCTTCCGCATCTTCGAATTATCAGAAGCCTTAAAAGAGCAGCGGTTTAAGAGTTTGGGTAGACAAAGGGGCGATTCCATCGGCGGCTTGATAGCTGCTGAGGAAATGCCCCTTTATCTGGTTCTTCTTGATGAGCAGATTCATTCAATCAAAGGCGTACCTTCACAATGGAATGGTTACAACCGGTTCATACATCGGAATCCGCCCTAGGTGACTGGCATACAGCACTAGTTCTTGGACAGGGAAGCGCTGAGCTTCCCCGGAAGCCGCGGCAGGCGACTGGTGGCCGACCCATTGCTCAGCCTCAAACGGAGCAATCCCGTCATATTTGCGCGCGAGTGTGAGGTGAGGGTTAAAGGCCCGCTCTTCCGCCTTATAACCAAGGGGAGCCAGTGCGGCAGTAACGATGCCATGCAGCTCATGAAGCTGATTCGTATCACCGCCAACGCCTGCCCATAATATGCTTGGACTCTTGGGCCGGCCGAATACACCAAGCCCTTCAATCGCCAACTCAAAGGGGGCGCCGTGTTCACGCCAGGGAGATATTGCTTTCTTTAGCGCTTCTGTCAGTAACTGAATTCGGCTCTGCGGAACATTCCCGAGAAATTGCAGGGTAATGTGATAATCGTCGGGATACACCCATTTGCGGAATGACGGCAGTTCGTGTCTCAGCGACTCCGTCCATTCGGCAGCTGAGCGTTTCAACGCTGCTGGAATCGGTACAGCGACGAATAATCGCGTTTCATCAGTTTTATTCACGTTTGATCGTGGCCTCCTA
Source organism: uncultured Paenibacillaceae bacterium (assembly GCA_963793665.1). Taxonomy (GTDB): domain Bacteria; phylum Bacillota; class Bacilli; order Paenibacillales; family Paenibacillaceae; genus Paenibacillus_Z. Next base: position 462,936 of record CAWCBD010000024.1, on the reverse strand, counting down.
TAAAGTGGCTGGCATCCTGCTCTTGAAGACTCTCTGATGATTAAAGAGATCATTGAAGTAGCGTCACCACGCGGCCAGTTCCTTATACGAGTATATTCCTTATACGGCCAGCTGCTTCTTTGCTTTGGCGATAATATCGCTTATCCTCTTCTCCAGCGTCTGGATGTTCTGTTTCTGATAAGTGACTTGGCGATTATAACTGACGACAGAAGAGAACGAGCCGTACGAAGCGGAGGCCTCTAATTTCTTCACGGCTTGGGTAAAGGCTGTCCAGGATGAGGAAGCCCGTTTCTTCGTGGAGCTGATAGCGCTCTTCTGCGCTTTGATCTCAATCTCTAATGGATCTGCTCCAGCTAATATCTCTCGCAGTTTCTTCATTTTCTGAGCGGCTAGAGCTTTGGCTGCGCTCTGTGCTTCCACCTTCGCTTTAATATCTTGGCGTGCCAGATACACAGCAATCTTCATACTGTCTGCTTGTGAACGGAGAATGGCATTGAGGTTTTTATTCTTCAATGCTCTAGCGGCAGTAATTTGTTGGTTTAACGAGCTGTACATCTCAAATAGCGGCTTGTAGCGATCCCGCGTTTCCTTCACCTGCCTCTCCAGCTGTGCAAGCTTCTCTGCATCGATGAGCTTGATCTCCTTACGCAAAGCGAGCTCCGCTTGCTCATTGGCATAATGGATCGTATCGATCTCTTCGCCAGTGTTCTGTTCCTGCACCTTTAGGGCTGTGAAATCCGTATACAGCACATTTAATTTGGCTTTCATTGTGCTGTCAGCCTTAGCGACAGTCTTATCCCACGCCGCCTTAATTGAAGCTGTAAATTCCATTGAAGCGGCCAGCAGAGCAGTCGGGGCGGTTATGCCAATAAGCATCGCCAAGAGCAGAACGGCTATGCGTCTAACGAATAAACTTCTCATGAATCGTCATCCTCCTCGCAGCAGATTTCGGCTGACAACAAAAAAAGCACCGGCAAGAAAGGCGAGAATACGCCTGTTCTTACGGGTGCTTCCATCGTAAGTGAATCGAAACCTGTTTATTTTTGTCAAATATATCGTACCCTGGCAGAGTGTGTCAAGCTTCAAAAAATATATTTTGAGATTGCCTAATTTCGACATTTTACACTCTTGAATCCTTTTATGAAAGCGCTACAATTAACATATTCGCAAGATAGGAGGTGAGAACTATGAGCCAAGAGGAGGAAGTTGTTCTGGAAAGCACAGAGGAAGTTTCTGATGATTCTACTGAAGAGGCCGTATCGGAAGAAACAATCGAAGATAGCGCTGATGAAGCAGTAGAGGAGTCCGCAGAGGCAGAAGAAGCAGTAGAGGAAGAAGCTGAAGAGGCAGAAGAAGCCGAAGAAGCAGAAGTAGAAGCAGAAGAAGCGGTGGAGGAATCAGCCGCAGCTGCTGAATTGGAAGAATCCGTGGAAGAATCAGCCGCAGCTGTTGAATCGGAGGAGTCCTAGTTGGAGGAATCATCCGACTAAGATGAGGCACCCGGATTATGAAGAGCAATGGTATAATAATGTAAATTATTTTTATTAGTGATACAGATGAGGGTGCTCCCGCCGGTCTAACAGGACCTGAAGGGAACACCCTCTTATTTATATTTGCACCGTATCCGCAATCCGAATTCATTTGTGTCCCGTCTGCCGTTTGCGTTATGATTCTATATAGTTTCGTGAGGGTCAATAAGGAGGACATAATGATGGCGTATACGGCAAATGATGTCGCTGAGTGGATGTATAATAAGGTTAAGAACGCAGGAATACTGCATCAAAGTGAGGCGGTTGCATATATCATTGAACATTTTGGAGAAGCCTTTATTTATGTGAATGATAACGGAAATCAAGCGATCGAAAAAGAAGTGAAGAAAGCGTTCAAGAAGCTGCACGGCGGACGAGCGGCGTGGGAGCGGGATGGTTTCTTCTGGGGCTGGCACTAGCAGGAGAGGCGGGAGCGCACTACTCCTGCTGGATACGGCAGCCGATTCTCCTAAACGGAATAATTTAATTGGCGATCCGTTCTAATAATAAACTGCTGCGTGCCTGCATCATATTCGACTAAGCCATTCGTCGAGTAATACCAGGTTTTCTTATGAGGATCATCTTGGGGGACAACAAATACATTAAGTTCATTGCGATTAAGAAGAAGCAGCTCTGCCAAAGCCTCATCGGCTTGATGAATAGTGAAGTTATAACCCTCTTCACCACTCGCAGGCTCCATGCTATAGCTGCCTGCATGCTTCTTGGAATCAAAGAAAAGAGTACTCCCGACAGAATGCCGGATATACATATGATCCATTTAGGTACCTCCTAATGTTTTTGTGCAGAAGCGAAAGGTTGACACACTCAATATATCACACTATGATACTTACATAAAGTTAGTTGTAAATAAAAGGTTAGCGGAGGGATAAGATGATCAAGGTATACCCTGCAGCGTCCAGATACTCGGCCGACCACGGCTGGCTGCAAGCCAATCTCAGCTTTTCTTTCGGTGAGTTTCACGATCCAGATAATATGAATTTTGGTCCGCTGCGTGTCTTTAACGATGATTTTATTCAGCCTCAAAAAGGCTTTGGAACCCATCCTCACAGAGACATGGAGATCGTCACCGTAGCCTTGAAGGGTTTATTGCAGCATGAGGATAACACAGGCGGCAAAGAAGTGCTGCGCCCCGGTGAAGTGCAGCGGATGACAGCCGGAACAGGTATTCTGCACTCCGAAATCAACATCTCGGAAGATGAGACCGCCAATACGCTGCAGCTGTGGTTTTTGCCAAACGAGCGAGGCTTAACGCCATCTTATGAGCAGAAAGCCTACGATCAGAAGGCGATGAAGAACCATCTGCTGCCAGTCATTTCAAGCCGGCTGCAGGCGGAGGGCGTAACGTTTATCAATCAGGATCTCACGCTGTATTTATCCGAGCTGGAAGCGGGCAAGAGCCTATCATTCCAGCAGGAGCCAGAGCGTAAAATCTATGTGTTCGTCATAGAAGGCAGTGTTAAGCTGAATAGGGAAGCAGAGCTGGCTAAGCGGGATTCAGCAAGAATTACGAATTTGACGCAGCTGGATATTCAAACGAGTCAGGGCTCTACATTCATGCTGATTGATTTACCGCAATAAACGCGGGTAAACACGCGCTGGCCTAAACAGGTCAGCGTCTTTTTTTATGAAAATTTCAGAGATTTGCTTATACGAGCCCTCAGTCCATGGTATAATAGAAGAACGACTGAAGAATAAGGAAGGTTGCAACTTATTTATGCAAACATTTCAGGATTGGAACCAGAAAGCAAAACGAACATTTAATGCAACGAGCAACGAGGTTGTATTGACGTTAACTGAGGCGGGCATGCTGCTTGGGCTGTCTAAGGATCAAATGAAAGTCTACGTAGATAAGAATGGGCTAACCAAAGTTCCCATTATGAGAAGCGTTCACCGATACTTGCTGCTGAAAAGTGAAATAGATGCCCTAGTGGGATAGACATAAGACACCGAATAGGTGTCTTTTTTCGTTAATTTATGGTGAAATATGCTTGCATGGCAGGCCACAGACTGAGGTGTCCGTTTCTTCCTGAGGTGTTAACTTTAACAAATATGGTTAAACATATAAGGACTATCTTTTTCGCTTGGCAAAAAACTCGCATTCCCTGCGTGAGTGGTAAGAGACTTCGCTAACGCTCGACTGACTAACGACAAGCTCGGCGTCAAAGCGGACAAGGACGCACCCTGAGTCTACTATATGATCATCCTTAAATACGCGAAGAATAGATTGGCGCTCTAAAGCTTCATCAAAATCCTGATCTGATACGAGGCGGACATACTGTGCCATGAATATAATTCTCCTTTTGCGAGCATTTATTCTATTGTACCAGACAGGGCTGGTTTTAAATAATCATTAAACTTTCATGTCGTTTGTAGAATGTTGTTAATTATTGGGGTATAGTAAAAATATTGTGAATGAAGCACACACTAAATGAACCACAGGAGGCAATATCGAATGAGTAACTTCAAAAATTGGCTAAACAGCACGAAAAAGGGACTTACGGACCAGGTGAAAAAGTTCAAGAACAAGGATTTCATGGATGCCATCGTTGCGGGCTGCGCGCTTGTTGCGTTTGCCGACGGCAAAATCGATGCTGCTGAGAAAAATAAAATGGCGGGCTATATGAACCTAAGCGAAGAGCTGAAGGTATTCGACATGACTCAGGTAATTGCGCAATTTAACCACTATGTGTCAAACTTCGAATTTTCGCCAGAAATCGGTAAGCAAGAAGCGCTTAAATCGATCTCGAAGTTCAGCAGCAAACCTGAAATTGGCCGTCTTATCGTTGGCGTATGCAGTGCGATTGGTGCTGCGGACGGAGATTTTGATGACCAAGAGAAAGCGGTCGTCCGCAATATTTGCAGCGCGCTTAATCTAAATCCAGGCGAGTTCAGCCTATAATCCTAACCAAGTTATGGAAAATAATTGAATTAAAATATTTTGAAACATTTTACCGCCCGTTCCGTATATTTTGTAAAAGGTTGCAATTTTGAGGGGAGGTGAAGAATCAATGTCTACGATTAATCTGGTTAAGGGCCAAAAAATCGACTTAACCAAAGGCAATGCAGGGCTGACTAAGGTTGTGGTGGGATTAGGCTGGGACCCGGTTCAACAATCTCGTGGGTTCTTCGGCGGCAAGAAGCAAGCAAACATAGACTGTGATGCTTCAGCACTTCTACTTAATGAGAATGGTAAACTAACGGACGATAAGAACGTAGTTTGCTTCCATAATAAGAAGAGTCCCAATGAGGCGGTTGTTCATTCCGGCGATAACGTTACAGGCGAAGGCGACGGAGATGACGAGCAAATCGAGATCGATTTGGTTAAGCTGCCGCAGGATGTTAGTAAAATCCTCGTAGTCGTGAATATTTATGACTGTGTTAACCGGAAGCAGGACTTTGGTATGATCCAGTCGGCGTACATCCGTATTCTCAATGGATCTAACAACGGCGAATTGATTAAATTCAATTTGACGGAAAGTTATGCAGGCAAAACAGCTCTTGTATGCGGTGAATTATATCGTCACAACGGAGAATGGAAATTTGCTGCAATCGGTGAGGGTACTCATTCCTCGCATATTAATCAACTAGCGGAACAGTATAAGTAAGTCCATTGTTCAATTATGAAACGGAGGCTTCCTAATTATGGCGATTAACTTATCCAAAGGTCAGAAGATTGATTTGACGAAAACAAATCCAGGCTTGTCCAAAATCACAGTCGGCTTGGGCTGGGATACGAACAAGTATGATGGCGGTAAAGATTTTGACCTCGACGTATCGCTATTCTTAACGAACGCAGCAGGCAAAGTTGAAGGCGAGAGAAATTTCGTATTCTTCAATAATCCTCAGAATGAGAACGGGTCAGTTGTTCATACAGGCGACAACCGTACGGGCGCAGGTGACGGAGACGATGAGCAAATCAAAATCGAACTGGCTGCTGTTCCGGCTAACGTAGAGAAAATCGCATTCACGATTACGATCTATGAAGCAACCGAACGCAACCAAAATTTCGGACAAGTTTCCCGTGCTTATGTGCGTATCGTCAATGATACGAACAGCGAAGAGATCATTCGCTTCGATCTTGGTGAAGACTTCTCCGTTGAGACCGGCGTTGTTGTAGGCGAATTGTACCGCAATAACGGCGAATGGAAATTTAACGCAATCGGCAGCGGCTACAAAGATGGCCTTTCCGGCCTATGCCGCGACTACGGCGTTAGCTAATATCTTTCTATAAGGCCGCCATTCGTGGTGGCCTTATCCTTACTCATATGCCTTGAAAAATGACTGGAGAGAGGGCTTTCTCATGACAATAAGTCTGTCTAAAGGACAACGAATCGACTTAACGAAGACGAATCCCGGTTTGACCAAAGTAACGGTCGGTCTGGGCTGGGATACGAACAAGTATAACGGCGGCAATGATTTTGACTTAGATGCCTCCGCTTTTCTTCTTCATGAGGATGGCAAAGCCAAAGGCTCCGATGACTTCGTTTTCTATAACAATCAGAACGGCGGATCGGGATCCGTTATTCATACCGGCGATAACCGGACGGGTGAAGGCGATGGGGATGACGAGCAAATTGCTGTTGATTTCAGCAAAATTCCCGCTGTCATTCATCGAATCGGTATTACGGTAACGATCTATGATTATCAAGCACGCGGGCAGAATTTTGGACAAGTCTCCAATGCTTTCGTACGTGTGGTTGATTCGGCGACTAATCGTGAAGTGCTGCGGTTTGATCTTGGCGAGGAGTTCTCGACGGAAACGGCCGTTGTATTCTGTGAGTTTTATCGCAGCGGCGCAGACTGGAAGTTCCAAGCCATCGGCAGCGGGTTCTCAGGCGGGTTAGGCGCACTTTGCAAAAACTATGGCCTTGATGCGCAGTAATGAACTTTATCATGCGTGTAAAGGGTGAGTAAGAATGAGTCATGTAGTTGTTAAAGGACAGAAGGCAGATTTGACGAAAACTAATCCGGGGCTTACGGTACTTACGGTCGGCATCGGATGGGAGTCCGCTTCATCCATAGAACTAGATACATCGGCATTTCTGCTTGGCGCAAACGGTAAAGTAGCCAATGATGAGGATCTTATTTTTTACAATAACCCGTTAACACCATTTATCGAGTATAAAAATGTTGAATCGGGAACCGATAAGAAGCAGTTTAAGCTATCGCTGCCGAGAACCCCTAATCATATCGAGAAAATCGCCTTTTCGTTAACGATCCATGAAGGGGAGAAACGGGGGCAAAGCTTTGGACAGGTTGGACAAGCTTTCCTCCGATTCATTAATGATTCAACCGGTCAAGAAGTACTCCGGTATGACCTGGGCAACAGCTTCTCCGTGGAAACGGCCATCGTTGTAGGAGAGTTATATAAATACAATGGGGAATGGAAGTTTAATGCGGTCGGGGCGGGTTTTGCCGGCGGCCTTCAAGCGTTATGCGGGAATTTTGGGCTTGATGTACAGAATGAACCTGTACAGTCCGAGGCTGCGGCGGCAACAGAAGCTCCTATCAAGCCGCAGTCAACTCCAGCTCCCGTAACCCCCCCGCCTGCAGCTCCTATTCAGCTCAACCTGACGAAGATTGAACTGAAGAAGAAGGGTGACAGCATTAACCTCAAGAAGTCAGCCGGCGGGCTTGGAGAAATACTGATTAACTTGAATTGGAATCAAAAGCAGACTAAGCCTGGCGGGTTTTTCAGCCGCGGCAGCAAGACGGTAGATCTGGATCTTGCATGTTTATATGAGTTGAAAAATGGGCAAAAGGGTGTTGTACAAGCACTTGGGGACTCGTTTGGAGCTTTGGGCCGTGCGCCTTATATCGCGCTTGATGGCGATGACCGCACAGGTGCAGTGAAGACCGGTGAGAATCTGCGTATTAATGGCAGTAAAGTTGCGGAGATCGAGAGAATTCTAGTCTTTGCATTTATCTACCAAGGGGTAACGAATTGGTCAGAAGCCGATGGTATGATCACCCTGAAGCAAAATGGCGGACCGGATATTGTGGTGAACATGAATGAGCATGACAATCGCAAGCGGATGTGTGCCATTGCGTTGATTCGCAACGTGAACAATGAAACGTTCAGTATCGAAAGGCTCGTACAATTCTACAGCGGACATAAAGAAATCGATCAAGCCTACGGTTTCGGTATGCGATGGGTAGCGGGAAGTAAATAGACGTAGTTGTGGAGGCATTTTTTATGGGCTGGTTTAGCGATTTTTTTTCTAGTATCTTGGAGAACTACGGTCACTTCTTTTCATGGAGTGAGGTAGTGAATACCTTGCAGGACCCTGTCAGCTGGGGGATTATCGGCAGCCTTGTGCTGCTGGAAGGACTGTTATCTGCGGATAATGCACTTGTTCTTGCAGTAATGGTTAGACATTTACCGAAGGAACAGCAGAAAAAAGCACTGTTTTATGGACTCCTTGGTGCTTATGTATTCAGATTCATTGCGATTGGACTTGGGACCTTCCTCGTTAAATTTACGCTAATTAAAGTGCTTGGCGCACTGTATTTGTTCTACATTGCATACAAAGGGCTCAAGGGCAGCGAAGAAGCTGAAGGAGAAGCAGAGAACAAGGGTACATCCTTCTGGAAGACTGTGCTTATGGTCGAGTTAATGGACATTGCATTCAGTATCGACAGCGTAGTTGCTGCTTTTGGCCTGAGCAACGAAATATGGGTTCTGTTCCTCGGCGGTATTCTCGGCGTTCTAATGATGCGTGGAGTGGCGCAAGTATTCCTCAAGCTGATTGAGAAAGTGCCGGAGCTTGAGAAAACAGCCTTCCTGCTTATCGCGCTTATCGCAGGCAAGATGCTTGCGGGCGCATTCGGTTTCCACTTATCGAACATTATTTTCTTCATCATCTTAATTGCTGTTTTTGTGGGAACGATCATCTACAGCTCGATCCGCAAAAAGAACCGAGCTAGTAAAGAAGCTTAAGTCACCTAGAACAAGAGAAGAAAATGAAATCCCTCCAGCTGCCTTCGGAAAAATCACTTTGTCGAAGGGCGCCACAAGGAGGGATTTCTTCTCTCTGACGGGTTATTAAGAACGTGTAAAGCGTTAAGAATAGAGAGAGGTATAAGGGGAATAAAGGAGGAGAAAGCATGAAACAATTTGATTATTTAACAAAAGAAGAAACGGAACATTTATTTTTCTCTCCTCCTATCGATTTTAACAATCATACTGATAAGGATTTGCTTGCACACGCCATTGGAGCGGCATTGTATATGCCGGCTACTAGACAGACGATTGCGGAAGATGTTTTGACCCGGAAGCATGAAGGATTAGCCTCCATCGTTATCGATCTTGAGGACGCTGTCGGTGATCTTCAGATTGAGCTTGCGGAAGAAACGCTGATTCAGCAGCTGGACCAGATCGAGTATTATGTATTGACCGGAGAGCTGTCGATTGACCATGTGCCGCTTCTATTCATACGCGTCCGCTCAGTGGATCAGTTAAAGCGGATGATCTCACAGATGGAAGAAACGAAGTCACTTATAACCGGATTTGTCCTTCCTAAGTTTACACAAGAGAACGGCTGGACGTATTTCGAAGAAATCGCGCAATATAACAAGTACAGAGCGGCTTCTGCTTCCGTCCTGTACGGTCTTCCTATTCTGGAAAGCGCCTCTGTTATTTATCGGGAGAGTAGAGTTGAAACTCTCTTGGAAATTAAAAAAATATTAGAAACGTACCGGCAGTACGTTCTGAATGTTAGAATCGGTGCGACGGACTTTTCCAGCTTATTTGGTTTAAGAAGAAGTCCAGATAGCACGATTTATGATATATCGCCGATCCGCGATTGTATGGCGGACATTATTAATATATTTGGACGTGTCGATACAGGACATGTAATCTCAGGACCGGTATGGGAATATTTCTCGAACCGGGAGAGAGTGCTTAAACCACAACTACGATTAACACCGTTCGAGGAAGCGCTTGGGAAGCCTGGGCGTGATCTGAGAACGAAGTATATAACGAACGCCTTGGATGGCTTGATTCGAGAAGTTATTTTGGATAAGGAAAATGGAATTGTCGGGAAGACGATCATTCACCCGACGCATATTAAGCCCGTTCATGCACTCTATGCGGTAACGCACGAGGAATACGTAGATGCGATGAGCATTGTGGCCAATAATGACGGGTTCCGCGGTGTGATGAAGAGTGAATATGCCAACAAAATGAATGAAATAAAACCGCATTTGAATTGGGCGAACAGGATCCTTTTCAGGTCGAAAATCTACGGGGTGTTACATGAACAACAGCACTATATCGGACTATTGCCCGAACACACGCACACATACGTTTCCTATTCTGGGTAATCTTCAGGTTACCGTTAAAACGACCTATAATCCTTTTGATCTCCCACTTGATGTTTTATTCTCGATGGCTGCACGTATTAATAAGAAGCGCTCTTTTCTATTTGTTAGCAAGGTGCTGGGCAAGCATATTCCGGTTCATCCGTATACGTCGATGCTCAGCGGGGCCCTACTCGCGCTTCTGCTGTACAGGGAGCTGATGGGGAAGGAGCATCAAGCACAGACGGATGCGCTTCTTGAGCAGACCATTCAAGGGCTGTGTGATCCGCAGCTTGCCGAAACCGCTTATAAGAACCTTATTAGCGCGCAGCTGTCATCACCGGTTCCGCTTCAATTCATCGGCTTTGCTGAAACGGCTACGGCGCTCGGACACAGCATGTATGAGGTGTTTGAGGGTAAAGCCTCGTATATCCATACGACCCGGGAGGATCTGCCTGCTCTGAATTCAGTTATTAACTTTGATGAGGAGCACTCCCACGCGGTAGCGCATCGCTGCTATGCCCGCAATTCCGGCATGCTTGCAGGCCAGGAAACGGTCGTGCTGGTTGATGATGAAATGACGACGGGGAAGACGGCGCTTAATATCATCCGCGATATGCAAATGAAGTATCCGCGCAGCACGTACTTCGTAGCCTCCTTGCTGGATTGGCGCACCGAGCAGGATGAAGCGGCCTATGCAGCGCTGGAAGCGGAGCTTGGCATTACGATAAAGCCGCTTTGTTTGTTGAAGGGCAGCATAAGCGTGGAGGGCTCTGTTGAACTGACGCCTTCAGACACGGATATGCTGGAAGGACGCGCAGAGGCACAGGTGAACATTGTTCATATAGATGATGTATTTTCCTCGATTGAGGCGCATTCGGTGGATTCGAGCCTGGAAGTGAATGAGTCTCCGTATTTATTGGCTACAGGCAGATTCGGAATTGTCTCTGAGGATAAGGCGGCGGCTGGAGCGCAAATATCAGAGATTGCACAGCGGCTTCAAGCTTTGCGCAGAGCAGCCTTTCAAGAACCCTTGTGATGGGAACCGGTGAATTTATGTATGTTCCCATGCGCATCGCTGCGGAGATGGGTGAGCATGTAGTCTACCAGTCGACCACAAGGAGTCCGATTCACCCAAGCCGCGGCCATGAATATGGTATTAAGAGCGGGTATAGCTACCCATCACCTGATGATCCGGGAACGCGTAACTTCGTGTATAATGTCGATCCGGATCAATACGAAGAGATCTTTATTTTGTTTGAGAGAGATGTTCCGCCAGAACGTGCTCAGCCGCTAATAGACATCGTTAGGAAGCTGGCTGCAGTCCGTGTGCATCTTATATTCTTTACCGGCAAGCTACATGATTGGAAGGTGCTAAGCATATGAATGAAGCCGTCTTGGAACGCATTCGCAATAAAGCTGTTGCAGTTCCTGAGCCTATGGGCAGCTACCCGCCATCTGACGTAACCTTCCTGCTTAAGGACTTAAGTCAGGTGCAGCTGGAGATGCCGACCGAGGACAGAGAAGAAGCGATTCAGTCCGGTACGCACTACTCCGAGATGCTTCCCGTGGAGTACCAGCCAACAGATGATTATATTCGCTTGTTTCATGACACGCTTGTTCATTCTGCTTCCAAAGTCGCTCGTGCTGCGGCTGTGGCAGCTGAGCTGATTGTTAGCAATAGGGGCTTAAATGTGGTCTTGGTGTCACTTGCAAGGGCAGGTACACCAATCGGAATTCTAATCAAGCGCTATATCGAACTGAAATATACAGTGACGGTGCCTCATTACAGCATCTCCATCATTCGCGGCAAAGGCATTGATGAGAATGCTGTACTGTATATGCTTCAGCAGCATGGAGTGGATGCGGCGCTCCAATTTGTGGACGGCTGGACGGGGAAAGGCGCCATTCGCAGCGTTCTTAATGAGGCATGCGAGAGCTTTGAAGCCAAATACGGCATCAGGCTGAGTGATGATTTAGCAGTATTGGCCGATCCGGGCCATTGCTGCGAAACGTACGGTACGCGCGAGGATTTCTTGATTCCAAGCGCATGCTTGAATTCAACTGTATCGGGCTTAATGAGCAGAACGGTGATGCGGGATGATTTGATTGGTCCGGATGATTTTCACGGTGCGAAGTTTTATAGAGAATGGCTGCCGCTGGATGTATCGAATTTGTTTGTGAATCAGGTTGTCTCGAATTATTTTGCACTTATAGACGAAGCGCGTGAGATTGCCAACGATATGCTCGTACATCCTGAGCCGGTTAGTTGGAAGGGCATGCAGGATATTAAAGCCATTCAGACCTTCTATGGCATAGACGACGTTAATTTGGTTAAGCCGGGTGTCGGGGAAACGACAAGGGTGCTGCTGCGGAGAGTTCCTTGGAAAATACTCGTTGACCGAATAGACAATCCGAATTTGACGCATATCTTAATGCTTGCTGGAGACCGCGATGTGCCGGTTGAAGTCTTTCCGGGACTCACCTATTCCTGCTGCGGCATCATTAAACCGCTTGGGAGGGAAACGGAATGATATACGCAAGTGATTTGGACCAAACCTTGATCTACTCGACTCGCTCAATGGGCGTACCGGCAGATTCGTCAGGTCTCGTTGCCGCGGAGCAGGCGGAAGGCAAAAACTTATCGTATATCTCGAAAGAAGCGCTGACTCTCTTAAAGGGACTTCAGGCAGATACGATATTCGTGCCGGTCACGACGAGAACGATCAAGCAATACGAACGGATACATTTGTTTCAGGGTGCCATTCGCCCTGCTTATGCGATAATGAGCAATGGCGGCAATATAATGGTTAACGGGATCGTGGACGAGCTGTGGAATCGCGGGATTCGGAAGAAGGTGCTGCAGGGCGCTGCTTCCGCACAAGAGGCGAGAGCGTACTTTGAACCCATTATGAATGAGGAGTGGGTGGCCGGCGAGCGGTTTTGCGATGAATTGTTCTTTGCCTTTGTCATTCAACGTGACCGGATGCCGCTGGAAGCAGTACTCGAGAAGGCGGAGCTCGTACGGGCGCTCGGATGGGAAGTTTCCATTCAGGGGCGGAAAATTTACCTGGTCCCTGCTGCCGTTAACAAGCGCGATGCTATCGAGCATGTTCGCAGCATGCATCCGGGGGAGCCGCTCCTTGCTTCAGGAGACTCTATTCTTGATAAGTGCATGCTGGATGCTGCTGATTATGCAATAGCGCCGCGGCACGGCGAGCTGTTTAACGAGCAGCAGCGTAATCCATCGAGCATGGCGTATAGATTTACGAAGCATTCAGGCATATTTGCTGCGGATGAGATATTGAGCTATGTGCATGAGGTGTATAGAGAGACTAGAGCCATGGAGGATGTATCGAGATGAAGAAGATGAAGATTTACTTTAACCGCTGGTTCTCCGTTGCTTTTCACTACATGAATGCGATCCGTAATAATGAGGACGGTGTTCAGTTTGAGTTATATGGTACGCATCCAGATCCCCGCCATATGTCGCTGCAGGGCTGCGACCATGCCGAAGTAGAGCCTGCGCTTCAAGGCTTGGAATACGTGCAGTGGTGCGTGGAATTCTGCCGTCGTCACCAGATTGATGTGTTTATTCCAAGGCTGCGTATGTACCATATCTCCAAGCATGTTCATCTGTTCGATGCCATCGGAACAAAGGTTATTATCTGCCGGGATACGGAGCTGCTGGAGAAGCTGATGGAGAAGGATAAGTTCTATGAATCGGTTGCAGAGACAGGCATTATGACGGTACCGGCCTATCATGTTGTAAATAATGCAGCGGATTTCAAGAAGGCATATGAAGACCTGACCGGTCGCGGTCTTCGTGTCTGCTTCAAGCCGACGAATTCGGAGGGCGGACTTGGCTTTCGCATCATCGATAACAACCGCGACCCGCTGGAGGAGCTGTTCGGCCATGTGACCAAGTGGATCTCTTTTGATGAGGCTTATCAGGTTCTCTCCAGTCAGGAAAGTTTCCAGGACATTATGGTCATGGAGCTGCTGGAAGGGTTCGAATACAGCATTGACTGCTTATCGGATGCGGAGGGCAATTTGCTTGCTGCTGTTCCTCGCAGAAAAGCGGGAGGACGCCTTCGCCTGCTTGAAGACAAGCCGGAGCTGCTCGAAATCGCCAAACGCGTCGCGCAAACGTACAAAATTCCTTATAACTTCAACATTCAGATGAAATATAACGGGGATACGCCTAAGCTGCTGGAGATTAATCCGCGGATGTCGGGCGGCCTGCATGTCTCCTGTTTATCGGGTGTAAACTTCCCTTATTTGGCTGTTAAGCTGGCGCTTGGCGGTGAGGTTGCCCCTCAGACGCCTGAATACGGCATTTTGGCCAGCCATATTGAGCAGCCGATGAGGATGAAAACGGCCGAAACAGCAAGTTCGCTGTAGGGCAGCTCGAGAAGATCGCTGCATACAGAAGAATACGGTGGGAAAACAACGGCGCAAGCCGTTTTTTCTTTGTACAATCATAAAGTATACCAGCATTCTAAGGTGATGAAGCTGCATTGCCATCAGAGGGCGGCAACAGCCGTTTATTCTTGAAATATAAGAAAGTATAAAATTTCGTTATCCTTTACTGATATTTCTCCGGAATGAAACGCGCAGCGCCGCCAAAGGACGGCAGCTAGCCGTTTCACCTTGTTTGACACGGCCTCTTTGAATTTCTACAATACTAGTAAGCGCTATACGTTATAATGGGAATAGAGCCGTTTACGATACATCCTTGTAACAGCTGAAATATAGAATAAAGCTAATGTCTTTAAGGGGGTTAAGGCTAGTGATTTTTCGTACGAAGATGATAGCGAGCGCTGCAATTGGTTATATAATTGCTGTCATAACCAGCCCGATGGTGCCTGAGCTTGTCTCGTTAGTTTTGCCGGTCGTTGGCGCTGCTGTCGGCAGCTTCATCCCTTCGAAGAAGAAAGAGCAGCTGGATCAGCCTGCTGCTGCGTCTAATCCTGCGCTTGTGCCAACAGCAGCATCCACGCCTGTTAAAGCGGCGCAGCCTGCTGATATCCATGCAGGAGCTCCTTCTGCTGCCTTCAATACGGACAAGGCAGGTGCTGGGAGCACAGGCAATCCGGCTGCCTCCGGTCGTCATCAATCTGAGATTCGTCCTGAATTTGCTCCGGTTGTGGAGTATTTGAACGTCCTGGAGGATATGATGATATCGGAAGGTCAGCAGAACACGCTGGATAATGAAATTGTGGAGAAATCCTTGGCTTTATTCGCGCGTCTGCACCGGGTCATACCGCCGCTTCAGGAGCTTAACAACGCCGATGTCAATCATACGGTAAGAAGACTGATTTTGAAGGATTTGAATGGGTTTATTAATCCGTTTCTGCGGCTCAGCGGGGAAGCTAAAAGTAAGAACCGCAGAATGCTGTTAAATGGGCTGAGAGATGTGGATGCCAAGATTTCTGACATCGTGTCGACCATTGAACATAAGGATTTGCTTGAGCTTCAGATGAAGGCGGAACTCATACATCAGCGTTACAGCAGTTCCGAATACTAAACATATCGAAGTATATCAAGATAGGAGTGATTCCATATGGCAGTTCAATTGGTGCAATTGAAGCAAGAGGATGAGCAGAAGGTCGTTCAGGAAGCAACGCAGCTCATTCAGAAGGTAGCGAACACTGACACAATGACGCTTGATCCTCTGATGGACGAGATCGGCAAGCTTGGCATGAAGACACAGGAGAAGGCCGGACAAACGCTCAAAATGCTGGATCGCCCTGTTAATGATTTAATGACGGGCAATCGTGCTGAAGTATCGAATATGATTCTAAAGCTGCGTGATGAGTGCGAGAGCCTTCAACAAAGCAAGAACGTTAACTTCTTTGGCAAGCTCCTTCGGAAGAGTCCGCTTAAGAACTATATTTACAAGTATCAATCCGTGCGTACGAATGTGGATGCGATCCTGAACGGGCTAAGAGACGGGAAGGATCATCTGGAAGAAAACATCGTGAACATGAGGCAGCTTAAACGCGCTTCGATCGATGAAATTTATACGCTGCAAACGAAGATTTCACTCGGCAATAAGCTGAAGGAGCTCTTCGAGACGGAAATTGCCAAGCCTGAGAATGAGACGCGCAAGGCCCACCTGGAGCGGGGCTTAAGGAAAGTCGTGACGCGGATTCAGTCCATGACCGAAATGATCATGCTGTACAACCAAGCGATTGCCGCGACAGATATTATTAACGACAATAATGATAAATTAATTGATTCCGTTAACAACGCGGTGGATAAAACAGCGAATCTCATCACCGTCTCTGCGATGATTGCGATGGCGCTGAACGATCAGGAGAAAGTGATCGCGGCGGTTGATGCGACGAATAAGACCATCGAGGATCAATTCAAGGAAAATGCACGTTTACTTCGGACAACAACGGAGAAAACAAATGAGCTTTTGTCGAAGCCTTCCATGTCACTGGAGTCTGTTAATACGGCAATTGCTGATCTTATGGCCGCTATCGATTCCTCCGAGCAGTCGAATCGTAAAATCATCGAGAGCTGTAATGATTATACGAATAAAATGACGACAATTAACGCGCAGATGAGCAGCCGTCTGGGCTTAAACGAAGGTGCTAAACCGGCGGCGGCCATTCCGCAATCGACGGTAGCGAGCGAAATGAGCGAGATATTGAAATAAAAGGTCGTCCCATATTCATATCCGGCCCCTCCCCCTCATAAATTAGGGTAAAGTATGCATCGCCAAAGTGAGGGTAGCCATGATTCTTCCTGTGATTTTGGGATGTCTTATCATTGTGCTTATGGTGGTAGCCAGCAGCGAAAAAGCAGAGTCGATCGCGGAATTGAATGATTAATGAGATACACAAACCCCGGAAATGAATTCCGGGGTCTTTTGTGTGAATATCAGAACGTATAAGTTTCGCTTTGGCTTCCGCCAAAGGACGGCGTGAGCATAACAGGATTGCGGGTTCTGCCACTATGCTTCCAAATCCTTATTTGGTAGAATAAGAGAAACAATAGAGTTAAAAAAGGGGCCGTATACATATGGTAGAGTTTTCATTTGAAATCGTGGATGAATCCAAAATCAATATTCAGTACAAGTACGGCAGTGCTTTGTTTACATTCAATTTATTTCTTCAGCAAGGCGTGTGGACGCTTCACCCTTTCGATGGCATACTATTGCAAAACAAAGATATGTGCAGCCTCGTCGTTGCGGAATTATTCAAAAATAAAGATTACCACGTTATGCTCGCAAGGGAACATATTTTGTTATCCGAGCTGCGGACTTCAATTGATTTGCAGTCCCAGCAGGATCGGAGGAGCGCCGGACCTGCGCCGAAGCCTAAACCTGCGCCAGATGACCAGCCTTCGGATGAAATGAAGGATTTTATTGAAACGCACAGCTTTGACGATGTGCTGGAACTCGAGCTGGATCAGATCCAGCAGCGAATCGGATTTTTCCAGGAAATACTGCACCGGATGTTTATGGACGGTTATGGTCCGGAGGATGCTGATTTTATGCGTGTGCAGGCTGTAGTTAAGGTCTATAAAGAAACGATTGAACGGCTCCGCGGCATTGACGGAAGTGACCATTCAGATCGGCGGGATATGAACAAGAGATGGTAACCCTCGTTTTAGTTAACCGCCAGCCATTCGCTAGACTGCCCTGTATAGACGCTGCTCGATGTGTACACACTAAAGAGTATAGACGATATAGAAGGCTGAGAGATTGGAGGGGGAGCCGGTGAAGTATAAGCCAGCGGAGCTGAACGGGGAATTAGTCAACCAAATAAAGCAATTCGAGCATGATTTGCAAAAGCAAACGTCTGGGAACGTCGTCATTGTCGCTTATGAATACGAGCCTGATGGGGAACAGAAGTCTCAGGGGAATGACTCTGAGTAAAGTGTGACCGAGTCTATTCTTAATGTTAACAGCAGGCTAACCGGCAGGTTGGGCTGCTGTTTATTTTGTCTGCAGGCCAGGGCGAATGATCGATATAACAGAACTCTATCACGTGATTTGTTAATGCCGCACAGGTCATGGTATTGTTAATAGATTGATAATCTGTCCCAGAGGGAGTAATACGGTGAGGAAACTAGCTTCAATTGTACTTATAGCCGTAACTTTTCTGCTGATCGCTGCTTGCAGCTCCAAGCCGCAGGCGACTCCGTTATCTTATGTCAATGCGGTCGATAGCACTGATTTGAGCAAGGAGAAGGGCGGATCTATTGCACTGGGTATAACCGAGAAGAGCCTGGTGGAGCAGCTTGGGAAGCCGGAGAGAACGCTTAACCAGGGCAATATGGATTTTCTGATTATGTACGAGGATTATCAATATACGTCACGCGATGATCGAATCATTGGTTATTCCTTCGGTCCCCAAGCCGAAACGGCGAAGCACGTTAAGGTTGGCGACAGCGCCGAGGATGTGATTGCCAAATACGGGGATTCCTATTATACGAGGGAGCAGGGGAACTCTTCGTTTCGAGGTTATATCGATAAGAAGAATAACTGGGTGCTTGAATTTGTCCTTAAGGAAGATCGGATAACGGCGATCATCATGAGCGAGTTATCTTATTACGAGTAATCGGCGCTCAGGTAGACATAAAGCTTGGTCCCGTTCGTTAGGAACGGAACCAAGCTTTTTCAATATAGGATAGAACAGCGGCCGCAATAATCATGACGCTTTAATTTTGATAAGATTACTATGAAGTGGTATGGTGTAGGTAGCAATTACGGGGGGATAACATGGCAACTACAACTACAGCGAAAAAAAATAGAAGGCTTGCAGGCGGGTCGTTAGCGGTAATGGCGGCAGGTTTTGCGGCAACGATTCCCTTTCCGGGCGGAGCTGCCGGTCTGCTCCACGCCGGATTTGAGGCTGGCGTCATTGGCGGCTTGGCGGACTGGTTTGCAGTGACGGCTTTGTTCCGTCATCCGCTTGGCATTCCAATTCCGCATACCGCTCTTCTGCCGCGTAATCGTAAGAAGATGTCGGAAGGCATTGTGCGTGTCGTTCAAGACCGGCTGCTTGCTAAGGAGAGCATTATTGAGAAGCTCTCGCAGGTAGAGCTTGCCGCGCAGCTGCTGCCTGCTGTTCGCAATGCGCTTAAGTCTGCTGTGTACAGCGAGCGGCTGCCTTACTATCTGGAACAGGCGATTCGGGGAATCGATACCGACAAGGTCGTTCCTCTCTTGTCAGGAGAAATTCGCGGCGCAATCCAGCGCATTGATCTGTCTGCGGTGCTGCTTCAGCTTATTGATAAAGCAGCCGAGGATGGAACAGACGAGCGGATCTTCGATTTGCTTCTGGAGCGGGCAGAGACCTGGGCGAGGACTGAAGGCCTCCGGCGGGAGCTGGGCGCATCTGCCATGAAGCTCCTTAAGGGCATGAATTTAGGCGGATTCATGCAGTTTGCTGTCAATGCGTTCATCGGTTATTTGGATGAGGATAAGCTTGGTACGATGATTCAGGGCTTCATTCTGACGAAGGTCGCCGAGCTCAAGGTGCCTTATACACAGCAGCGTGTCGCGCTGATGAATGGCTTGCGCAGCGGGTTAAGCCAGCTGGTAGAGCGTCTGACGGAGACAGGGCAGTTGGATGCCATCCGTGATGGAATGCTGGAGTCGCTTCAGCTGGATGAGAAGATTGCCGGCATAATCGATGCTTGGCGCGAGAAGGGTGCTCAGTTTGTTCATTCCGAGTCCTTTTCGGATACCGTCTGGCCTTTCATCGAGCGCTTCATTGATCGACTGGAAGACAACCAAGACCTCATCATGGAAGCAGAGCATTGGATAAAACAGCAGGTAAGCTCGATGATCGAACAAAATCATGATCGAATAGGGACCTTCGTAAAGGAAAATATAGATCGGCTCGATAATGATCAATTAGTTGAGCTAATTGAAGATAAAGTGGGTCAAGACCTGCAGTGGATTCGCGTAAACGGTGCATTATGCGGGTTTTTAATCGGTATTGTACTCCAGTTAATTGATCAGGCTAGCGGTTATTTCTAACCGCAGACAGGTTCAGGCGGATCCAGATTTAAAATTAAGCTCCGAAACGGCGGTCATTCTCCGGTTCGGAGTTTTTTGTCTTTTCGACAAATTGAGAATCCTTAATCTGCTAGAAGAACCAAGCGGGGGCGATATCCTTTGGGGTCAGGCGCAGAGAACGGCTATCGCCCGGGCGCTGCCATGGAGCCAAAGATTATGTGTTCGATGAGCCGACCTCGGCGCTCGATCCTGAGATGGCAGGTGAGGTGCTGCTCGTGATGAAGCAGCTCGCCAAGGAGGGGATGACGATGGTTGTCGTCACTCATGAGATGGGATTTGCACGCGAGTTTGTGACCGTGTTATTTTCATGGAGCAAGGAAGCATTGTAAGAGCAGAGAACCCCTGGATAATTGTTTGAGAATCCGCAGCAGAAGAGAACGAGGGCATTCTTGTCCAAGGTGCTGTAATCACAGCGCCATTCATAAGCGCAGAAGATCAGGGTGTCTAAGGAAATAAGGAACGGCAAATTTATTTGTCAAACCTCGGTATATCGGGTATGTTCTAAGTGTAGAACGCAGAATCGATCACTCGTTTTGGAAAGGTTAGGGTTATGTTAGATGTGGGTCAATTTTTGATAACCTTTTTTACGAATATTAGCATGATGCTGCTGTGTATGTATCTGGGAAGTTTGATTTATAAATATGCCATATATATGTTCAGCTCCCGAACGAAGGAAGTACTGTTTGTGCTGCTTGCGATTATGTGCGGTTGGACGACGATGAAATATGGATTCCGGTTCACGGATGGGGCCTTGTTTGACCTTCGGTTTCTGGTCATTATCGTGGCGCCGATGTTCGTAAGCAGCTCCCTTTCTATTCTCCTAATCGGACTTGGTGTAGGACTGGCACGGTTATCCTTCGGAATCAATGCAGCCTCTATTGTCGGCTGCTTCAACGTGATCTTCATGAGTTTGCTGTGTATCGTGATTGTCGAGCTGGCCAAGCGCAAACAGTGGAGCTTCAACGCCAAAATGATTATCGTTATCTTCACTGTGAATACGATGAATGTTGTCTTTATCGCTGTGTTCGGCGTGCTGCCCAAACGTGAATATCTGCTGCATCTCGCGCCCGGCTCTTTTCTGCTCAGCCTGATTCTTAGCTGTCTGTTTACGCTGCTTCTGAGGGAATTCAACCTGGAGGCCACCCGAAAGCAGCAGCTGCAGAGGTACAATAAGAAGCTGAGGGAGCAGTACCGAATCTCCGAGAACAAGACCGGGGAGCTGCTGCAGGCGAAGGTGGAGCTGGAGAAGAAGAACGAGCAGGTGATGCTGGCTTCCCGTTACAAATCGGAATTTTTGGCTAACATGTCTCATGAGCTTCGAACGCCATTAAATTCCATGCTTGTGCTGTCGCAATTATTGGAAGAAAACTCGGATGGTAATTTATCCGCAGACGAGGTCCGTTATGCGCAGATCATTCATACTTCGGGAAAGGATCTGCTCAAGCTGATTAGCGAAGTTCTCGACATGTCCAAAATCGAATCCGGCCATATGGATATCCATCGCACGGAATATGATATTACCGAGCTTCTGCTCTATTTGAATGATTTCTTCGAACCGCTTGCCCTGCAGAAAAATATCCAATTAAAGGTGGAGCGCTGCGAGGGCGTGCCGGAAGCCATCCATGCAGATGGGCAGCGGATCCTGCAAATTCTAACGAATATGCTGGCAAATGCGATTAAATTCTCCCAAGACGGCAGAATCGTATTGAAGGTTTACCATGAGCCTTACCTGCAGGGGATTGTGAATGGGGAGAACATAACCGGCGAATGGCTGGCCTTCTCCGTCGAAGATAATGGAATCGGCATTCCGGCAGACAAGCATATATCTATCTTCGATGCCTTCCAGCAAGTCGACGGCACGACAAGCCGGCAATTCGGCGGAACGGGGCTTGGTTTATCAATATCCAAGCAGTTCGCCGAACTGATGGACGGGTTTATCGGTTTGGAGAGTAAAGTGGGAGAGGGCAGCAGGTTTACCCTGTATTTGCCTTGGAAGGAAGCAACACAACTCGCCAGCAGCTGATATAAGCTGCAAAAGATGAGAAGGAATGATGTCAAAGTGTTGGAAATTCGAGTGAATGAGGTTGGCGTGAGGAAGTTAGAAGCTTTCTAGCCGAAGCGGCGGGAGTATGCGCAATGAAACCTTTTACACAGGAAGTTGTTCATGTCATTAAACGTATTCCAGCTGGTTATGTAATGACATACGGGCAAATCGCGGAACAAGCCGGGAGCCCCAGAGGAGCCAGGCAGGTCGTGCGAATTCTCCATTCGCTTAGCGCCAAGCATGATCTCCCTTGGCACAGAGTCGTGAATGCCAAAGGGGAAGTTGCCATTAAGGATGATGAGGGCCGCTTCATGCAGACGCATTATTTGCAAGAAGAGGGTGTTCTGTTAAATGAAGCGGGTGTTGTCGACTTGGAGAAATACAGATTCCGGCCAGACTGATTAAGGCAGGGCAGCTAGCTTCATAACTTTGAGCCAAGGACCTTGATTGGCTTCGGTGAGATAAGACTGACCAGAAGCCTGGCCTCCATATTAATCGCGAATACGCAGGTGTGTTCGATTGTCATCGGCATTATTTTCCAGAGCAAGTCGAGCAGGATGCGGTGGATTGGACTGGGTATAGCTACCAACCGCCTTATCGTACTGCTTGGCATTAGGCCCGGATCACTGGTCTTTGGTAAACCATATCGGATTTCTTTATGATAAGCTCTACTCGCTGCTAGAGCTATCCAAGCGACCGGGGTAACTGGGACGGTTGGTTATGGATTAGGGAAAAAATAAAAAGCCCGACGTGTTTAATTTGTTGCTCTAAATCTGTATTTCTCAGCATGTCCTAGCAAATAAAGGAAAGCAAATGCGGGGATGCGCATTACCGGTACGTTTTTCAAAATCCCGAAATCATCGCTATCTTTTGTTACCAGAATCGATGAATGAAGAGATTCTTTTTTAGACCACTCAACGATAGCTTCAGACTCCTTCATTGAAGTATCCTTGCGGTATTTAACTTCAATTATATCTTACCTCTAGGCATAGAAACGACAATATCGATTTCTTTTTCAGTACTCGAATCTCTAAAGTCACCCAATCTTTGGGTTCATATTGTAATAAAAAGTTTGAATGTGCTTGTAGATCGCTGATTCTACAATCATGCCCATTTGTTCCGGGTCTTGAATAACGTCCTCGCCTTGAACAAGGACTGCATTTCTTATAGCTGAATCAGCAAGATACACTTTAGGTTTCGCCTTAAGGATTTTCTTTCCTGTCATCTCGACAGGGTATGCCAAATAAATCAAATTAGCCAATTCAAGTAGTGACAAGTACTTTGTGACGGTAGGCCGTGCAATCCCCATATTGCTTGAAATAGTACTTGCCTCCACAATGCTGCTGCTTGTCATGCACAAGTAGAGGAATATCCTCTCCAACTCATCGATATTACGGACGTTAAAGAGAGAAACCATGTCTCTTTTCAAAACCTTATCAACTACATCCTCGCGTATTATTTTTTGCGCATATGAGATATCGTCTGTTTGAGCAATTTCAGGGAAACCACCAATCAAGAAATAACTATGAAAATGTTTTTCCAATGGCTGTAGAATAGACATCAATTTCTTAAGATCAGTGACATCAAGATTGATTAATGATGTAGGGCCGATATTTGTGTCAATTGCAGGTGTCTTTATTCCCTTCAACTCCAGGTATTCGTAGAATGAAAGGGTAGGTATTTTAATTTGAGTCCACCTGCCAACACCGCTTTCGGGCATCTTCTCGTTCAAAACAGGACTTGCCGAACCTGTAGCCATGACTCGATATCCAGGATTGTTATCAGATAAAGTTTTCAGCCAGCCATTCCAATCCGTGGCGTATTGAATTTCATCCAAAAACAGAAATATATTCTCGTTAAGCGCGATATTATTGATAAAAACTTTAATGATCCGATCCATATGAGACATCTTCAATATGGGATGATCAAATGAAACATAAACGATATTTCTTGATTGTATTCCATTTTCTAGCAAATCGTTAATAATCTGATACATAATCGTAGACTTCCCGACACGCCGGGAACCAGTTAAGATAATATTACGTCGAATTTCAGTATGTTCAAAACCTAGTTTTGCTTCATAATAGGCAAATCGTTTGAACAGGCTTCGCAAAATCTTTGGAAATTTTATTGGTATCCCCACTATTTATTAAATCCTTTCAAGACTTGAAGGATATTCTCATCAGTAATTAAATCTTTCATTGTTGCTTCACCTACTTCATTTAGATATTCATATTATACATTTTATCCAGTGAAATGCGAACTATACTTTACATTAGTGGATGTTGTGGCTTGTTCACTAAAGGCGGAAGTACTTTGCGCTTTCGTAATCTATGAGGAAGGCTGCAGGTTAGCGGCTTCGGCGAGAATTTCTATACGACCGCAAGCGGGCCTGATGATCGAAGATCTGAGCGGTGACGATCAGCTCGTCAGCCTGTGTTTCTTTAAGGATAGACTGTAATCTATCGCGGACGGAGTTTTTGTCCCCGGCTACGGAATAGCTTAACTTATCCTGAAGAGCGGCTTGTTCATGGGGGGCCCATAGGCCATCCATACTGTCTACCGGCGGATTTAGCTTACCAGGATTGCCGCGGATAAGGTTCAGGAATTGCAGCTTCTGAGAGGTTGCCAGCCGCTCAGCCTCTGCATTTGTATCAGCTGCAACAACGTTCACGCCAATCATTACATAAGGCTTATCGAGCGCTTCTGACGGCTGGAAATGGCTATGGTAAATCTGGAGTGCAGGCAGCAGATAATCTGGGGCAAAATGGCTGGCGAAGGCAAAAGGCAGCCCGAGTGTGCCAGCCAGCTCCGCGCTAAAACCGCTTGAACCGAGGAGCCAGATCGGTACTTTCAAACCTTCACCGGGAACCGCTCGCACAGACCGCGCAACTTGCGGCGTGGAGCTGAAGAAACCGCGAAGCTCCTTGAGCAGCTGAGGGAAATCCTGCCCATGGCTGTTGAGGCCGCGCCGCAGCGCTTGGGCTGTTTGTTGATCGGAGCCCGGTGCTCTGCCAAGACCTAGATCGATACGGCCTGGGTACATCGATTCCAACGTTCCGAACTGCTCTGCAATGACGAGCGGTGCATGGTTAGGCAGCATGATTCCGCCGGAGCCGACTCGAATTTTCTTCGTGCCAGCGGCAACATAGCCGATAACGAGCGAAGTCGCGGAGCTTGCGATACCGGACATATTATGATGCTCGGCAAGCCAATAGCGGTTATAGCCGAGCTTCTCGGCATGACGGGCAAGATCAAGTGTTTTGGGGAAAGAATCGGCCGGGTCGTACCGACATTGACGGGTGCTAAATCTAATACGGAAATAGGAACTTGCCGGGCAGTGCCGGATTCCTTGTTGACTGTAGTATCCGAACTCATGTTCAAGTAACCCTCCATTCCTGTGCTCTAGCATGAAGAAGCTAGAGCCAATAGTTTAATTATGAAACTTTTTCTCACATTTATCAAGTAGCTATTCTTTTGTAAGTGAATATATGATGGATAACCTTGACTTAGAGTCTGCTCTAAGTAGTAGCATGTAAGCATCACATATTTCAATAATATCTTCTATTTGGAGGAGAGATGCTTGATGTTCAATACGCGTATAGTCGTAACCCGTTATGGCGGTCCGCAGTACTTGGAAGTAGAGTACAAGAACCTTTGCGTTACCCGAACCCGGGTGAAATCCGCATTAAAGTTCAAAGCGCGGGCGTCGCACTTGCAGATATAATGAGGAGAGAAGGCGTATACCCGATGTCACCGAGGCCTAGTTTTACGCCTGGCTATGATGCCATAGGCGTTGTTGATGAAGTTGGAGATGCAGTGACAGCCTTCCGAATCGGCGACAGAGTCGGTGTATTCTATGATGGTATTGGCGGATACGCTGCCTACATCTACGCGACGAAGGAAGAGGTATTCAGAGGTGCCTGCTGATATACCGGCTGTGCAAGCGACTGCGGTTATCCTTAATTATGTTACGGCTTATCAGATGCTGCATCGGATTGCCAAGGTTGCTGAAGGTGAACAAATTCTGATTCATGGTGCCAGCGGCGGCGTAGGAACGGCATTGCTCGAGCTCGGCAGACTTGCGAAATTAACCATGTATGGCACGGCTTCGAAGGCGAAGAACATGCTGCGGTATCTGAGTTCGGCGCGATACCGATTGACTATCGGACGGAGGATTTTACTCAAGTGCTCGCTCAAAACCGCCCCACAAGGGCTGGATGCTGTATTCGATCCGATCGGTGGAGACAACTGGCAGCGCTCCTTCCAGACTTTGCGTGAAAATGGACGATTCGTCGGATATGGCTTTACTTCTGTGCTAGGTGAGAGAAATTCGAACTACCGAATCATGGATAAAAGATTGGGCCGCTCTTGCTCAGTCTCAAATAACGGACAACGGTAAACCTGCCCATCTTTATAGCATAACTGACTTTAAGGAAAGAACAACCGGAGTGGTTCCTAGAAGACTTGGATGCGCTCTTTATTTTGCTGCAGAAAGGCGAGATTCATCCGATTGTATCTCATGAAATTCCGCTCCGTGAAGCGGCCTATGCAAATCAATTACTTGAACAATCTGCAGCTATTGGTAAAATCGTACTTATCGGCGAATAAGAATCCATTCGCGGCTAATAGGAAAGGGGTAGAGCAGTCATGTACTCCATCGGGGAAATATCTAAATTGACAGGGATTACAGCCTTTACGCTCCGCTCACTATGAGAAGATAGGTGTTCTGCCGGGTCCGAGCAGGCAGAACGGGATTCGTCGCTATAATGAGCAGGATCTTCAATTTATTCGATTCATTCATGGTTTGAAGGAAACGGGTATGGGACTTGAGGATATTGCCGTAATCGCAGAGGATGGCTGCCTGCTCAATTTAAGTGAAAATAAAGCCGGTAAGAAATTTATCCATGTTACGCTAGAGAAACGTCTACGGATTCTAGAGCAGCATATCAGCAAGCTGGATCTGCATATGAAGCAGTTAGAGTCGGTTAAAGCGGTCGCACAAAAAAAGATGGCTTTTTATTCTGAGCTGATTCAAGAATAATCTCCGGTGACGGTCGATTACGCAGAAGGGAAGCGGCTTGTGGAAGCTGTTTTTTTTCAGCAAGCGTCGTTTCCCGCTGCGGCTGTCCGTTTTCCCATTGTGCAAAGGGCATGACGATTATACGCCGCGGTTACACTTCATGTAGATCGGCGAAAGGTAAAGAGGCTGTCGCTGTTAGCAGGGCGGAGGACGTCAACCAGTTGCCATTTGGTATTCCGGAGTTATGGTATTTTGATTTTGATACAAGTAAGGCGCAAACGACTGGTCTTGAGTTTCGTCAGCTGAATGAATCGATGCCTAAGCTGATCCGTGAGATCGCTGTTTCCAGTTAGAGAAAAAGTCACCCGGTCACCAAGGGTAAGGAGCGTAATTACATATGATTTTGAATGAGCAAATTAAAGCGTCAGAGGTTCAGTTAACGGGGTTAAACGGTGAGGATTTGGGGATTGTATCCCGGGATGAAGCTTTATCGCTGGCTAAGCGGCATAAGGTGGATTTGGTATGCACCTCATTAATGAGCAGCCCGCCGCCCTGTAAGCTGATGAGCCGGGGAGCAGCCAAACAAAGTGCAATTGCGCAGAAGCGGGAGGTTAGCAAGAAGGATCAGCCTGCCAAGGTCAAGGAAATCCGTCTCACACCTCATATTGAAGAACATGATTACGATACGAAGCTGCGGCAGAGTGAGAAGCTGCTAGCTTCAGGCAACGCAGTGGAGCTCGTGGTCCGTATTCAAGGCAAGGAAGGGCAGAAGGCCAAGGAATTGCTGGAGCGCGCACTCAAGGATCTGGCCGCAGTCGGCAAGAAGCAGACCGGCATTCAAGTGAGCGGGAAGCAGGCGGTCGTTCGCGTTCTTCCTATGTAGCATAAGAGTGTTTCTCTGAAAAAGTTGAAAAAAGGGATATCTCGCGGCAGCTTTAAGCAGCTAATGAGATATCCCTTTAACTTGTATCGCCATTAATGACGGCGGAGCCTGTTTCTTCTTGGTTAGGAGCGAGTACGCCTTACTTATTCTCGGACGTTCTTGTCCTCGTTACCATCGAAGGTGTGCTGGACATTCTCGACAATCTCGGCGACCGCGTCGCTGACCATATCGAGAGGACCGGAGCCTTCATGGTTCTTTGGCGTGTTGATTCCTGCTGCGGTATTGGAGGTTTCATTGTACATTTCATTATATTCATCAGGCTTGTTAGCGTTTTTTCTCATCCGTGGTCACCGCCTTTGTAAGTTAAGGCAATAAGGATGCGGCTGGTTGGCCGACATCTTGCTTGCCATCCCTTATTTTACCCCAAATCCGCTCTTCGAAAACAGCACCGCGAGGAGAGTATATTTCGCTAGACCGTGTAGGTAATCTTGCGGTTCTTTAGAAACCATTTCATTTATATTGCAAAATTAATGAAGAAATTTGTCATATTTTAGTGTATAGTAGTGAAGATATAGAGCTTTTGTCATGAATATAATGATCTATGGACCAAGCAGTTTGAATAAAGGCAAATCCGCCGAAAGGCTAAAGACGCAAAGTCACGGGCCTAAGGCAGGGATGCTGCTGTCACGGTAGCCGGGTTACCAATAAGGCTTGGTTTTTTGCTGTCCAAAAATCCTGTTCAAGAAGAAAATACGAACAGCGTTCATCATACAAAGATGCAATCATAACGCAAAAATCCTTGAACTTGTAGAAGCATTGTACAAAATTTAGGAAGGTATCCAATGATAGTTTATGTAAGAATGATTTATTATTACTTTATTAAGCTTTCTAAATATACCTCCCGGTTATCACACCCGATAATTATATGTCTATTCCAATCAGTGACGGTCATCAGATCTACTTTAGTGTCGGTGCAGGAACAGTTCATATCATGTGACGAATTCGGGAGGGGCCTAAAGTAGAAAGAAGGCTTCAAGCTCATTAGCTTAGGACGTACCGCTTATGCTCAGCCCCAGACTTATTGATGAGGCCAATCAATGGTGGAAATACTACAATCACATTCATCAGTCGTTTACATCACAATCTTTGAGTACATTATATGATCATCCGGAAAATTTCTCACCTCCCATGAAAAATGTAAAGGTTGATCTGAAAGACGGACATATACTATTAAATTTGGAGTTTGACTCAGAGCAGACCGAAAGAAATATAAAGGAAGTATATACGACCGATGATGAATTTTTGGGTGATATGCTGGGCCTCTTGGATTTTTTAATTCGAAGAATAACGGATTATGTTCAACTAAAGATGATCTCTATAGAGGTAAAGTATAAAGACACAATATATCTTTTCGAGAATATTCCTTTAAAGGATACGAAGGGAAGGCCATATGATCGTTCCGATGAGTCGGAGTCCTTCGTACCGCTACTTAAGGAAAAGATGAAAGTTATTCATTCTGCTGAATAAGCAAAACAGACACCTCTTGAAATTGAATTCAGGCGGGTCTACAACGCAGGTTTTGAGTGTTTGAGCGACTTTGGTACGAAGTACCACGGGAGCACAAACACCAAAACCGAAGTCGTGAGTGAAATAGACGGGTCATCCTCCCAATTACAACGTAGGTTTTGAGTGTTTGAGCGACTTTGGTACGAAGTACCACGGGAGCACAAACACCAAAACCGGAGTCGTAATGAGTGAAATAGACGTGTCGTCCTCCCAATTACAACGTAGGTTTTGAGTGTTTGAGCGACTTTGGTACGAAGTACCACGGGAGCACAAACACCAAAACCGAAGTATCCTATCGCAATGCAATATCATTAAACCGATTATCAACCGTTTCTCTCATGAGCCGCTTCATACTCTGAATCGCCTCATCCTCAACAGCGGAAGCTTTTTCAAAGAGGTCAATTAATGGGCTAGCGAACTTCGCCTCTATAATTGACTGTTCATGACATGTAGAAGCAGCAGTGGAAACGATTTGTTCATAGATTTGGTTCAGCTCTGCATAACGGGCAGCAACCGGCTTGCTTTGCGGCCAGATCTGCTCCAGCCTTTGCGTATAACAAGCAAGATCTCGCTTTGCGGCTGCGTAAGTATCGATAACACTCATCATGCCTGCCTTGTCGAAGCAGCCGGTTTCCAGAGCGTGAATAATTGCAGAGTAAGCACTTTTACCGCACGAATACTCCCCTTCAGGCAGCATAAGGTCATGCGTTTCCCACTTATAGATGGCTTGCATGAAGGATTCTCTATAGATCTCGCGTTCATCCAGCATAATCCGTTCATTAATAATTTGATAATACCAATAGGGCGACTTATTAAGGCCGAAATGTCCATACGGCAGCTCACCCTCAGATTCCATGCCATCCGAGTAGAACAGCACTTGTCTGGAATCGTCGTACCCCGTCACAATGACAAATTGATCTTTCCAAATAATAGCCCCGATGCCCCGGTTAATGGACTGTTTAATGGCATGAATCGCCTCCTTCTGATATAGAGGAAACGTAGGATCAAATGAAAAGCCGGCTTGCTGATCGGATGAGATACCGATGAAGTCGGCAGCCAGGAAGTTCTCGGCCATCCAATTATAAGCGGTCGGCGACTCTGCGGTTATTAGGCGGTCTACGGTGAAACGGAAGCCTGTAACTGTCATGCCGGCAAGCATGTATTTGGGAGCCGTATATAGACCGCTATGTGACAAGACGCCATGCAGGGCATCGATATAGGATTTGGATTCTGGCAGGAGTCGTAAGCCGACTAATCGCTGCATGCCCATAGCTGTTCATCATCTCCTTTCATCACCTTGGCGAGTGTGAGCCCCACCTAGGAATAGTGGAACGTTTGAGGTCCGGGAACCGGGAGGAAATCGCCTGGAATTGTACAATAGCCTGATCCTCCAGAGATTGCGCTTGTTCTAATAGGGTACATAACTCCGGAATGCGTACGCGGTCTATCTGTCTATGGCCCGCAATGTTGGTCATACAGCTGCTTATTCCCGCAATGACGAGCAGAAGCTCCTCGTAGAGAGAAACTGCCTTTTCAAGTCCACTGAATATCCCTTGTACCTCTCGCAAGTAACAGGTAATCTCTTCTCTGCTGTATAGGTAGGCGTCCAAAATATAAACAGCGCCGCCTTCATCATACTCGCCATGTTGAAGGGCTTGGATGAGAAATGTATAAGCTAACTTGCCTGAGCCGATATCGGTACCCGGCAATGTTTTATGGGGCGTTATCCAATCGTGAATCGCTAACCGCATTGATTCGAGCACCTGGTCCTCAAGAGTAAGGTTGACTTTCTCCCGGAAGGCCTGCCAATACCAAAAGGGAGTAAAATTCAAACCGAAATTATCATAAAGGACAATGCTGCTCTCTTCAGACCAACCATCTTGGACATAGAAGACAGAATCCTCATCGTCATACCCGTGAATAACACCAAACTCTGGAATCCAATAGATGACGCCGATTCCAAGGTCGATCGAGTGCTTTACTGCTTGTACCGCCTGCTGCTGGTAGAAGGGGAAGGTAGGATGCCTCGTTCGTCCACCATCCCATTCCGTATAAAGGCCGAGGTTAGCGATGGCTGGTCGATGCTCGTCACCCCACTGGCCATAAGCAGTAACGGATAGATGCAGCAGCCTCTCGTGCACGGCGAACTTAAAAGCCATACCGCTTAAGCCGGAGAGCATATATTTTGGGCCATTAAATAAATCTGCAGCAGTCAGTATGGCATATAAGCTGTCGATGTAAGACTTCGATTCACGTTTCATTCGGATACCATCAAGTAGGGGCATATCTGTTACTCTCCTTCATTTAAGCGGTCTCGCGTGCTTCGGCATCTGCTGTTCAGCTTTTCTCTTATCCACTTGGGAGCAAGCAGTGCCTTCCAATCAGAACTGAACAAATGCTGCAGGAAGGATTCTGTATCGTGAAATTCAACCGTGTAGATCAAATCCTGCTTGCTATGTATACGATAACCATGCCAGGAATCACCGGTTACGTGCTGGTTTAGCTGAATTTTTGCCGTAAATGGTTGTCGAATGGGGCCAGCTCCATGTGTCCGAGGGAGAGGGAGGGCTGCATCGGAAGGGAGCTCATAGTGCTCTTTGCTAACGATCGTATGTGTAATGCAGTCCAGCCTGAAGCTGCGGCACATGTTGTGCTGCTCAGAGAATGCCTCCATATAATCGCTAGTTGTATTTGGATAACAGCTTGATTGGATACACCCTCAGCAATTCTTCCTCCGTTTGCTCCTTGTACGTGATCATAACGACAACCTGATGCTTGATCGCGTAGGTGAGCAGCTCAACGTTCTGGATGAGCTCGGGACTTGCTTCAAAGATGGGAAGCCGTTGATCCAACTGAGCCGCTTCTTCATCCGTAAAACGGTCAAGAAGATGAGCGATACGATTCACGATGGCAGCATTATCGTAGTTGTACTGACGATACCGGTAAGCCAGATATTTTAGGATCTTCTTCTCCTCATCGGTCATATAAAGATGCGGAAGCGCATACATTTTATCCTCATAGCAATAGCCTCGGTGTTTTGCTACATAATGCAAGGGAGCTCGGAGAGAGAAGGTCAGGTATTCAATGTCGCGCTGGGCCTGTCGTTTGGATATCTCGAATTGCTGGGCAAGCTGCGTACTATTGGGGTATTTACCCTGCCTAACCTGATCATCGAACCACTGGATACGATGCCTGTTGCTCAAGCGATAACCCCCCTTTCCATGCGGTAGAAGTTAAAAATGCGGTTTGTTCTATTACATCACTGGGGTGATGATGTGACAAGTCATTTCTTAATGATCGCAACTACGCGTCTGCCGCTGCCATTAAATCGCCCGCCCCCAGAGCTGGGAACGGGCGTGGCCTTCAGCTAGCTTGTAATGGCTGCGGCATCTACTCTAGACTGTACAGCAGGTATGCAGCGTTTGCACACTTTGATCGTGGTTCCATCGGATTTTGCCCGTGGATAGAGCAATTTAATTCGCTTTGTACTGCAGACGGGGCATGTTCCCCGGCCGTGCGAAGGAAGGCTCCATAGGGCGCGGCCCCGTTTGGTTTTTGCCATGATTGATGACCCTCATTTCATATCTTTCTAGTGCTGCACCCTCATTATAAAACAGGTGCTACGACATAAAATGTCGCATCACTTTTAAATTTGAAAATTTTAATTGCATACAAATGATTGCTCATCCTAGCTTACTCACTTGGTTTAGCATGGGGTATATGTTATAATCATCAGCAAAAATGAACCGTGGTCAGGAGGCCTTTATGCTCAGTTTTGAACAAAAACTTACGATCTTGGAGTCCTTTCCTGAATTACAGCGTAAGGATGTATCGCTTGGTCGCGTCAATTATCAGTATGAAGACAGCCTTTACGATAAGAAGAATGTTGCCTTTCATCTGCATCCCAATGGGAATGGCTACCTCTATGCGGGTCAGCTTAGAGGCTATGTTACGGACGATAAAGGATTCGTGAACGTTCGCGAATATGACGAAGCCGCGTTTCGCGAGCTCGTTGAAGCGTCGATTCGCTCGCTGTCGTTCCGGGCGCCGGAACCTGCGCTCGCCAAGAAGGGCAAGTCTTCTACACCGCCCGGAGAGGCGCATTCCTCGGAATGGATCGGCGCGAATAAACAGCTGCTGACGCTCAAGCATGAGGAAGATCTGTGGTACGTGTATACGGCGGGCGCGAGCCTGGAGATGGTATTGGAAACCTATGAGGAAGCGGAGCAGTATTTGCAAGAAGAAGGCTTCTCATTGCTATAGGGCAACGATAGAAGAACGAGACAAAGAAACGGATCGGCGTATCATCAGCCGGTCCGTTTCTTTGTGTGTCTCTGGTTTAGCTTTTACCTGCAACGGAGGTTTTGAGTGTTTGAGCGACTTTGGTACGAAGTACCACGGGAGCACAAACACCAAAACCGGAGTCCGGTTTTAGCTTTACCTGCAACGGAGGTTTTGAGTGTTTGAGCCGACTTTGGTACGAAGTACCACGGGAGAGAAACACCAAAACCGGAGTGTATTTGTGCATCAAAGCCGGCAGCAACGATTAATTTGAGACGATACCCGTATTGGCGCCAATGGAGCTCCTCCTCTGACTCGAATAGGACATCCTCATCTTTCAAATGGCCACGGACCTGCTCGATGAAACCCGCATCCGTCACTCCGAAGCTTACCGTTATTGTGGGCGGAAGCGCCCGCATGGCAATGGGAATCCATCTTCTTGATGTTGAGACAACGATGGCATGCGCGGTACCGCCGATGACGAAATTGAAGGTATCCGATTCATTGCGTGTTTTCAACTGAAGAACATGCTTGAACCATTCCCGAAGCTGGGCAACATCATCCGTTGGAAACCCTACCTCCCGCAGGTAAATAACCTTGGATGGACCACTATGGAGGAAGCACGCCCTCCATCACGTAAGAATGCGAGATAAGCTCGAGTAAGTTGCCGTCACCATCCCGAAAGTACAGGTTCTTCCCCGTCTCGAACTCGTCAACTTCTCTGCCGTCCGGCCATTGCACGAGGGGAATCCCCGCATCTCGAATAAAGGCAGCACTCTCGCTGAAGGTCGAATAGGGCACCTCGAAGGCAAAATGAGCCGGAGACAGCGGTTCGCTGACCTCCACGAATGACAAGGTAAAATGCGGAGTTGGCCGGAATCGAATTT
Organism: uncultured Paenibacillaceae bacterium; assembly: GCA_963793665.1. GTDB lineage: Bacteria > Bacillota > Bacilli > Paenibacillales > Paenibacillaceae > Paenibacillus_Z. The sequence continues at coordinate 428,356 of CAWCBD010000024.1, read as the reverse complement.
CATTGTCCGTCTCCAGGATGATGGGAAAACCAAGCTTTTGCTGATAAAATTGCTTGACGCCTTGGATCGAAACGGTGGGAAGCTGTAATTCGGCAAAGTGAGTAATCAAAGCAGCGGCACATCCTTTTTTACGAAGAAGCGTTGGCGGCTCCTGTATGGAGTTGTCCCCGGATCAACTGCGTGAGGGTGAGGAAGGATCCAATTACGCGGTGGATCCGGTCATCAATATCTTGGCCGATTTCATAGCTGTCCTGTTCAGTCTCAAACCATTTGCGCTGAGCGCCTCCAATCGATAGCCATTCCGGTGAGTTGATCCCATGCAGGTTGCGCACCATGGCTTGAAGCTGCGTAAGCGAGCTGACGCCGACAGCACCGCCGGAGGAGCTAACGGACAAGACAACCTTGTTGTTAAAATGCTCTTGGCCTAAGTGGTCAAGGGCATTCTTGAGGACACCGCTTATGCTGCCGTGATATTCAGGCGTAACGAGAACGATGCCGTCAGCTTCGACTAGGGATCGTTTTAGCGCATGTAAGTCAGCATGCTCCTGGTGATATTCATCTGGAGAGTAGAACGGAAGCGGTGAGCGGTAAAGGTCGAATAAAGTTACGCTATGCCCTTTTTGTCCGATAAGACGTTGTGAATACCCTGCCAGTCTTGTACTGGTGGCGGATTTACGGTTGCTGCCTGCTATAATAACGATTTTCATAATGTTACCATTCCCTTCGGTCTGCTTCGTTTTCTCTTGCTTACCCTTATTCTATCGGATAAAAGCTGTCCCAGCGTCGGTATGAAGGCTGAATAAGGAAATAAAATAAGTTCAACCAAAGGCTGAACTCCTTGTTGCTCATCCCCGGGCGATCAGTCCGAGTACCTCTCGTTCGACTTGGCCCTGATTAACCCGCCTGATGGCATTGACGAGCTCCCCTGGCTCGATATCCTTCAGCAGACAGCCTCTGGCTCCGGCGCAAGTGTAATTAACTCCTGTACACGAGGAACCTCAGCCATGGGTATCATCCCTTTGTATACTTGTTTCGCGAAAGGAAGGTCAATGTCCTCCATGCGATAGACGTTCTATGCGATGACGTAATGCGATAGGGCTGTAGTCTCCCTATCTATAGTGGATATTAGCACTAACTTTTAACAAATTTCACTAGTAAGAGGTCCTATACTGGATATTTCCAATATAGAAGCACAAATACCCTTATAATTAGCGCATATCGAGCTGTATCCTGCAAATATCCAATATAATCAGCCTAATAGAACAAAACACCTGCCTATATTACAAATATCCAGTATACCGGTCCAGTAGCACGAGAGATGAGACCCTGCCTAACCAAAAAGTATCCATATAGCCGGTCCCAGTGGAACCATCTCCATTGAACGAGACATGAGACCCCTGCCTAACCAAAAGCATCCCATATAGTCGGCCAATAATTAGCCTGTCCTAGTGGAACCAGCGGGCCCAGTGGAACGAGAGATGAGACCCCTGCCTAACCGTAAGCATCCAATTTAGCCGTCCAGTGGAACGAGTTATCTGACTATATGACCCAAACATACAGCCAACCGCAAAAGGTAGTCTCGTCCCCATACAGTCCCTCACACTAACACCCATTAAAGTAATTGCTCCAATGCTCCGCCTACTAACTCGTAGTAGCGGATCGTGCGCCCTTTGGAAACGGGTTGAAGAAAGCCTCTATTGGATAAGGAAAGTAGGAACTTCTTGGCTGTGCGATAGTCAATACCCTGATGGCTGCACACATCCTTAGGGCGAATCGGCCTTCCTAGCTGCCATGCGAGGTGAAGCAGCTTTTTTTCCTGTGATGTTATCGATTTGGCACTATCTTGCCGTAGCAAATACGGCCCAATGACCAACTGCAGCAGCATCGGCATACTTCGGGACGGTGCTGAACATCGTCGAAGGAGAAATGAATCATTGTCCATCCCAGGCCAGTTAGAAAAGTATCCCGGTTTAGCGAATAGTTAAACTTCTCGCGGTCCATATCCTTTACATGACTCGAAACCGTCACATTCAATTCCAAAGCGTCCGAATGGCGTAATAAAGGCAAAGTCAAGAAATTGCGATTTGCGATTCCAGTCATAAATCTCGTATTCCGGGTGTAAATGGTCGAAGTTGCCGAATAACGGCCACCATACATGCCGGAGCAGCAGCTTCTCGGCATACTGATGGCCGCGCTGTAATCTTCCTTTGCGTTCCCCGTTGCGATTAGCCAAATGACCGTTGATAAAGGCTGCATGCATGTCTTCGAAATGACTCAACATTTTCTCCTCCCGTTATCACTCACCATACGACAAAAAAAGAACGCCCGCCTGCCATAGTGGCATTCGAACGTTCTTCGTTAATATCTATTGTAGCAAATACGACAGAATATGACAAACCCTAAAAAATCAAAACAAGCCTGCGCTGAAACCTTGTAGTCAGCAGGCTTGTTTCAAAGCGGTATTGCGCTGTAGTCAGCAGGCTTGTTTCATTTTCTACGCGGTACTGCGCAGCCAGCAGGCTTGTTTGGTTTACTCCGCGGTACTATTCCGTCGGAAGCTTCTTCCGAAGCAGCTCCATTTGCTGCTCAATCAGGGAGTTCTTCTCCAGGTCAGGCGACTGCTGTCCGGATGCGGCCGATGCATCACCAGGGCTGTTGGAGTAAGACTGACGCTTCACATCAAGATGCGCTTCCCATTGCAAAATCTTTTCCTCCATGCGCTGGAAGCCGCGCGCTGCTGAACCGCGCTCGAAAAAACCAGGGTTAAAGCTAAAGCTTGGACCAGCAGTTTGTGATTTTGCTGCTGCTTGTTGAATACGAGCAGTGAGGTCATCGCGTTTCTTCAGCATAACGGTAAGCTCAGCTTGTGCCTCTTCTAAACGTTTGGCAAGCAGAGGGATCTGGTAATTAGCTTGATCCAAGGAATTTCTGTACTCCTGCGCCTTCTGGGTGTAGTGCAGCTTGGAGGTAAGCAGGTCACGGGCTTGCGCCTCGTTACCGGATGTCAACGCTTCGAGTGCTTTGGCCTCGCTCAGCTTCGCTAATTTAGCGGCTTCATCAACCTGCTGCTGGAGGACTCTAGTTAATGCTTCCTGCTTATGGAGCTCTTGCTGGACCTTTTCAATCTCAGCTTGCGCCTCACGAACATAATGATTCATCATCATCGCTGGATCTTCCAGCTTATCGAGTAGTTCACCTGTAGCTGCGCGGGTTAATTGAATCAATCTTGTAATAACACTCATTGTATTCACTCCTTATAAGTTGTGTAGGTTGTTGGTGTAAAGCACCTCATAAGGCGCCTTCGGTACGATAAAGCTGGCAAGCACGTAAATCAGGAAGGTCGTTCCAAAGCTAAAGCATGCAGAAGTAATGAGGATGAGCCTAACAATAGTGGCATCAATGCCAAACCATTCCGCGATTCCGCCGGATAGGCCTGTTATTTTGCGATCCATGGTCGAACGGTACAATTTCTTCATTTTAAAAAATCTCCTCTCGTTCAATCGGTTATTGATCTATTCCGTAAGCGATAACCTTAGTTTAAAGCAGAAGCGTATGTCGGAGAACCGCCCTCCGACGGTTTTTGAAGCTGGCCTTAAGGCGGGGATGAGGTACGTCTTAAGGTAAGGTGGCTATCCGCGTTGATGAGTCATTCGGTCACCTAACAAGACAAGGGAAGCCCCCAGCCTGTAATTCAGACTGGAGGCTTCCCTTGTTATCGCTAGGTAAGAGGGCGTTTAACCACATTAAAGTTATCGTCGAGCAATAACCAGTTTTGCGGAAAGCTTAAGCCGAGCTTCCAGTAGCTGATGCCTCGCAAATTCAGCTCCCCGATCAGATTAAACTTGGCCTGTATCGACCTGGCATCTTCAAACCAGACGATATGCTCCTTGCGGTTACCGTCCCAGTAGTGAAAATAAGGGGCTTGCGCCGAATCGTCATCGAGGATTTCTCATGGCGGGTGCGTGCCAGTGCAATAGCTGCTTGGGGGCTTAATGCTCTGGCATAAACGCCTCCGGCAACATAGGGCAGTGTCCAATCGTAGCCGTATGATTTTGACCCTCATCATTTTATTGGCGGGCATCTCGGTTAGGGCATATTCGAGTACGCTGCGAACCGGGCCGATGGGTGATACCGCCATTGGGGGGCCGCCGCTGTAGCCCCACTCATAGGTCATAATAATAACAAAGTCTGCAATTTCCCCATGCGCCTTGTAATCATGCGCGGTATACCAGGCACCCGTCTGGGCAGCGCTTGTCTTGGGTGCAAGAGCCGTTGACATCGTGAGACCTGCCTGGTGAATGACAGTGACCGCTTTGCGTAGAAATTGGTTGTACGCTTCCCTGTCTGCCGCAATGAATTCCATGTCAAAATGGACATCGCCAAAGCCCAGCTCGCCCGCCGTCTGAACAATATTGGCAAGCAGCTTATCCTGCAGCGCGCTGTCGCCAAGTACAAGCTCACCCAATTCGGCGCTGAATGCATCGTTCTCCAGATTCGTAATGGTCATCATTAAGGTGACCCGGTGCTGCCTGGATATAGCTCTGAAATTATCCAGCGGCGGCCGCTTGAGCGTGCCGTCACGTTTAATCTGAAAGCTGGATACAGCAAGGTAAGTCAGATATGGCGCTGCTTCTCTAGTCGATTGAATAAGTGCGGGTGGGACAACGTTACGCTTGAGATCCACATAGGCATTAACTTCCACGCTGCGTCTGGTCATTGGCGGTATATACAGCCGCAGGCCGACTGGGAGTTCTGCATCCTCGCCCAAACTGTTGACGGATGCTAAAGTCTGTGCGCTCGTACCGAACTGCTGCGCAATAGATGTTAGGGTATCCCCTTGCTTCACCCAGTAATATTGACCGACAATCGGAATGACAAGTGCCTGTCCGATGACCAACGAATTGCTTGCTGACAGCTCGTTTGCCTCTGTAATCTCATTCACCGAAGTACCGTAGGTTTGAGCGATACGATAAATCGAGTCGCCGGATCGCACAACGTAAATTTGCATGCTTTTTCCCTCCCTGAACGAAAAATAACCCGCTGCCGGAACGTCTTCATCACTTCGATTGTATTCACTACGGCTTTAATGAATGCCTAAGATGCGGGTAGAAATTCGAATGACTGCGTGTTACTAGGCATTAACGTCCATTTAGCTGAGCTGTAGGCCTATCATGTGTCCAAGCTCACGAATCGGAATAGAATATAGTATTCTCAGATGAGAGGAGGTGCAGCTCTATGTCAATTCAATTTTTAGACTTACGGTTATCCATGAACCGGAATCAGGCTGGTGGCGTTCAGACGCTTGGAGCAACCCCTGTTTTGCTCGGGGATATCGGTCTGCAAACCGCAGCAGCTGACGGAACGGCGAATGAAGGCGATGTTCGTGTCGCTTTGATGGGGACCATTGGGTTCGGAGCAGCCGGCAACAATGCGATTCTATTACCATTGAACGGGATTCCACGGATACACCCGGAACGGGAACGCTTATTTACAGCGGAGCCCATTCAACTACAGCTGGAGCAACGTCGTCGATTGTCTCCTTCAACGCCGCAGATTTTCCTCCTGCAGCCGCAGTGGATAGGGAAATCCGGTATACGATGTTTGTCGCCGCTTCCACTTCCAGCGAGGGCACCGTCGTTACAGTAGTCGGTCCTGTCGTTTTTAACGGTATTTCCGCAGCTGGGACTACGACATCTTAATAAACGCTCATTTGTCCAGGAGTTTTCAAATCAAAGATTCATAGTTTAACCGCAGCATCTGTCATAAGTGAAGACCTTGATTGGCTTCATGCCTCTCAAGGTTTTTTAGTGATTGGCGGAAGTACGACAAATAGTAACAAATTAATTTAATTCAGCCCTATATATGTCGTAATTACGAGAAATATGCCAATAAGTTGAGTAAATGAGAGAAATATTAATTTAATTTCATATAACTGCCGGATTATTGCCGAATATCAATATATTGGCTATAATTAGACCACCATCAATCATAGAATATAAGGAATGAGTATTTGCATCCGAAGCTAGTTTTTACTCGAAGGCACTGTTGTAAGGTACCTTTAGGGCATAGCCGTGTACTAACTTTCAGGAGGTGTGGATATGGGTGATCTAAAGGATCGGGAGCTGATATTCGTGTTTACGGGACCGGATGGTTCCGGGCGGAAGTCGGTAGCAGATAGTGTTGGAACGACGCTTGGTTTACCCAAGGTATTGTCGTATGCAACACGCAAGCCAAGGCCGGGAGAAGTGAACGGGCAGGATTATCACTTTATTACACCGGAGCTGTATGACCAGCTTGATGCAGAAGGCGGATTCATCGAAAATGTCACGATCCATGATACCCGCTATGGGCTGCGTGATAAGGATATTGAACGGAACTTTCAGAATAAAGGCTGCCTGTATCTGATTCTTAATCCAGAGGGCGCGGAGAAGCTGAAGCGGACATATGGTGATCATGTTGTTCGATTATTCATCTATGCGGATCGCAAGACGATTGAGATGAGGCAGCGAGCCGAGGGTATGGGCGAGGACGATATTGCAGCGCAGCTCAGTCATTATGAGACGGATATCGCGTACCAGTCGAAGTGTGAGCATGCTTTTGAGAATTATGATTTGTCCCACACGGTGTTTGAGATTACGAATACGCTGGAAAGCTATTTGAAGCGGAATTTGGAAGAGCGGGATTAGCTTGTGCTCACGTACCATAAACAAATGATAAGGATATGGGTTTATGCGGTATCTTATTTGTGAATTAAGAGGATGAGAAGCTCCAGCGGCGCTATGCGTTTCTGGAGTTTTTGCATGAAATAGTGTACATATGCTTTCTTAAAAGGATATATTTAGGTGGCTGCCGAATGTGATAGTGTGGCCTAGATCCGGATTTGTAGGAGTAAGGAATAATGGAGATGATGCCGAAATGCTAAATTACCTGATTGTTGTTTTCGCATTAACCATGATTATACATACAGCAGAGACGCTGTCATACTCGGTACGGTATGCTGGGGTGAAGCTTAATAAAATCGCTGTCGCTTTGTCGCTGACCGGGATTGTTGTTCTAATCTCAAGGACGGCTAATCTCGTGCAAGCGCCGCTCACAGCGAAGTTTGTGGATTATGCCAAAACACATCCGTCTTTCCATCTGATCACGTACTTGAGGTTCATTCTTCTGGCATCCTCCGTAGGCACATTGATTGCGATTATCCTGTTCCCGACGTTTGTACATTTGGCTGGAAGGATTATATCCAAGTTTGAGGTCGCTGGCTCTATTCCCCGCCTGGTAACAAGCGTTACGATCAGTCAATTGAAGAATACGAGACATTATTTGAAGCGTCCAACCTTCAAGCTGGAGAGCTTCAGATATTTGGGGATACCGAAGCGATTTATCGTATTAAATATCGTGGTCACCGCCTTTTATACGATTGGCGTCTTATCTTCCTTGTATGCAGCGCACTTATTACCTGCATTTAGTACGACGGCTTCACAGGCCTCGGGGTTAATTAATGGGCTGGCGACGATTTTATTAACGATATTTATCGATCCGCAGCTCGGATTAATTACGGATAAGGCGATCAACAAAGAAGAATACCGTAATCAGCTCGGTAAAATATATGTCCTGCTCATGACTTCTCGGTTTCTCGGTACTATGCTGGGTCAATTATTAATTGTGCCATCCTCTTATTTTATAAGCATGGTTGTTAAATGGATTTAAACGAAGATCGAGGGAGTGCAGTTGGCAGCCGTAAAGAACTCTATGTGAAGCCTGCGGTATATGGTTTAATTGTAGAAGGGGATCACGGAGCTATTCAATATCAAGGAACGAGATTCATTAACTTTAGCAGATCATAGTCGCAACCTACATACAGCCAGCTTATATATCCTAGATTAACGATTCAAGAGAGGTGAGAACGATGAGTAATAATGTTCAATTACATCTATGCTTTGATGGAGTTGGGCGTGAGATCGAGGTTCTTGACGTGAAACGGATAAGTAAGGAAACGATGCGAATTATGGAAAATCCTATTTTCTCCAGTGTAGTCTCCTATGGGGACATTATAAGAGTGCGAGAAGACAGGGATATCTATTACTATCTGGAAACGGTGCAAAAATCAGATTTGGTGCGGCATTCCTGGCTGCTAAGCAAAGAAGCAACGGAGTCTCAGGAAATCGAAGATTTTAAAAATAAAATCATTCAAATGAACGGCAACTGGGAACAAGTATTTGGCGGATTCCTTATTGTTAATATCCCAGCAGACCGCCAAATCGGTCTCGATGATTCCATTCGAAGTATTATTGAGAAGCTGGGATAAGGAGTGATGGAGATGGGGGCCGGGCCAGTGAATGATTGTGCGCTTGTGCTGGATAGGAGTGACTCCTAATGATTCAAGCAGTTGTTTTTGATTTTGATGGGCTGATTATTGATACGGAAACGCCATGCTATCATGCATTTAATAAGATCTATCAAGAATACGGCGTAGAGCTTCCATTACCGATCTACGCGCAGTGTGTTGGGACTTCCTTCGATCAGTTCAACCCTTACACGTACCTGTCTGAACTTGTGGGGGAAAGCATCGACCGCAGCGTGATTCGCACCAAATTCAATCTTTTCCATGCGGAGATTATCGCAAATACTCCGCTCCGCCCAGGTGTAATCGAGTACTTGGAAGCGGCTAAACAGTTGAATTTGAAAATCGGGCTGGCTTCAAGCTCACCGATCTCATGGATTGAGCCCTATTTAACAAAATTTAATTTAGGTGCTTACTTTGACAGTTTGTGTACGGCTGATCAGGTAAGCAAAGTGAAGCCTGACCCAGAGCTGTATAATCTGTCCCTACACAAGCTTGGAGTTAGACCGCAACAGGCCATCTCCTTTGAGGATTCATTAAATGGGTTTACAGCAGCGAGAACTTCGGGCCTGCATTGCGTCGTCGTGCCCAATGAGGTAACCGGACATTTTGATTTCACAGAGACTGACCTTATTCTGCATTCCATGGCAGATATGGATCTACATGAGGTTATTGCACGCATAAGTAACTTGGAGAAACGAAGCAGGTCGATTTGAAGCCCAGATGAGGAGTTGAAGAAGAGTGGACATACAAATCATCCAGACCGATGCCATTACTGCTTACGTTGGAGTAAGGGCAGCAAGCACGATGGCTGAACTCGGCTATAACGTGAAACGGGCTTTTGCTGAGCTTGCAGAAAGACGCCATGAAATTAAGAACATTAAGAATCCACTAGTAACATACGGTATTACACCTCCTAATTATAAAGGAAATAACGGTCAGGTTGATTTCTACTGCTGTTATGAAGTTGAACCGCTGGCCAATGTACCGCATGGTATGGTCCATATTCATTTATTGCCGCGAATGTATTCCGTTACCGATTATATCGGACCGGCTAGTGAATCCTTCTCTGCCTATGACTTTACGTCTAGCTGGCTGCTGGAGAACGGGTATAGCTATGATGATATCGATTATTATTTGGAGAGATACGATGAGTTGAAGGCAGGAGAAGCGGGTCAGGAGCAGACTGAAATCAAGATTTACTGTCCGGTGAAAAAGAGAGAAACGGCATTGCAAGAGAATACTGGGCGGCCATGACAGGGGAGGGCAAGCAGCTTGAAAATCGGCATCGTTGGCGACTTTAATGCAGAGTCTCCTACACATCAAGCAACGAATAGGGCAATTGCACATTCCGCGGCTGCGATAAAGACGGTCATAGAGCCGGTGTGGATGCCGACAGCTGCAATCGTTGAGAAATCGGGGGAGTCGCTGGAACACTATGCTGGCTTATGGATTGCTCCAGGTATTCCTGATTCTATGGACGGTGTTCTGCGCGTCATTACATATGCTAGAGAGAATAATATACCGCTGCTTGGAACTTGCGGCGGGTTTCAGTCCATCATTATGGAGTTCGCGAGAAACGTGCTTGGCATAGTCGATGCCCATCATGAGGAGTATGATCCGGGGGCGGATCGTATCGTCATTAGTAAGCTTAGCTGCTCGTTAGTCGGGCAAGAAGGGCAAATCCTTATTAAACAGCCTTCAGTGGTTCATAGCATTTATCAGAGTGAGAATACCGTTGAGGCATTCAGATGCAGCTACGGCTTGAATGCTTCGTATACGGACTGCTTGAATGAAGCGGGGCTGTACATTGTTGGTACGGATATTAACGGAGAACCACGCATCGTAGAAATACCCTCACTTTCCTTTTTTATTGGTACTCTGTACGTTCCTCAGCTGCACTCAGCATTTAACGGCTCTCATTGTTTAATCGATGCCTTCCTTACTAAAGCTGCTCAGAGGTAGAGGGGATGGAACCATGTTCAGAACGTTAAACCTTCTAGTCCGATTTATTTTAGAGCTTGTGATCTTCTTTTCATTCGCGTATTGGGGATTTCACTTAGACAATGGCCTGATTGTTAAGATGATTGCAGGAATAGGGCTTTGCTTAGTGATGGCGGTAATTTGGGGGATATTCATTTCTCCTAAGGCCACTGTGAAGCTGCCGGAAGCCGGCGTTATCGCGATTGAGTTTGTTATTACCTTATCAGCGTTTCTGTGCTTGTATGCAGCTGGACTGCAAACTTTTGCCATCGTGTTCGGAATTGCGGCGGTGATAAACCGACTGTTGATTACCACCTATAAGATCAAAGCGGAAGATTTTATGGGGCGCAATAAGTAAGGCTGGTTCCCCAAATATACAGGCGTAAGGCGAAAACCACTCATGAGCCATGGAGGTATTTATTTATGGGAGAAGCAAAGTTAAAAGGTCCAACACAGGTACTTCTTGTTCGTGATGTAGAGTCTTCTGCCGCTTTTTATAAAAAGCTGGGCTTTAGCTATGAGCTGGTTGGCGGGCCGGATGTCCAGCATGTTCACATGATCAGAGAGGCAGTAACCTTCATTCTTCATCAAGCAGTAAACAAGGAGGATGTGAGGCCCTTCTCTTCGGTAGAGGGCGGGTTATATTTCGATGCCTTCTGTTATACGGCGGGCGGAGCAGAGCTTAGGCTGCTGCTGGAGGAGTTCAAAGCCCAAGGCGCTGAGATCGTGAAAGGCCCTAACCTCAATGAGTTCTTTAGTGAATTCACGATAAAAGATATAGACGGATATCAGATCGCATTCGGCGGGTAGGGGGAAGTTATGGAGCTAGGTGCTAGACTAGGCCAAGGCCGATTAGGCGAAGTATTCGCTTACGGGTCGGATAAGGCGGTTAAGTTGTTTTATCCAGATGTACCTAGGTCGGTGATCGAACATGAGTATCGTATGGCATCCATTGTAAACCGGTTTAATCTGCCTATTGCTAGGGTGATGGAGACCTTAAATTTGAATAACCGTTTCGGGATTGTCTATGAACGAATCGAGGGGAAAACCTTTCTTCAGCATATTCTTGCGGGAACGATGGAGGTGAAGGAGGCTGCTATCATTAGTGCTGAACTTCATAGCCAAATTCATACCTGCGTCAGCGACGAGCTCCCGTCCCAAAGGGAGTTATTCGCAGCGAACATAAGAGAATCGATCCTTGATGAAGCTAGTAAAGACCAAGCTTTAACGCTATTAAATAACTTAGAGGACAGCGATCATGTCTGCCATGGTGATTTTCATCCCGATAATATTGTGCTTTCACTAAATGGACCGGTTATTCTCGATTGGGCGAATGCCAGAAGGGGTAATCCGATTGCTGACATGGTCCTGAGCTCCCTAATTCTTAAGATAGCTGCACTTCCGGATTTCATCGAATATGCGGGGCGGTTCAATACGTCTAAGCGGGTAATGTATCAAGCCTACACGAGTCAATACATGAAATTAACCAAGGTGGGTTATGAGGATATGGCAAAGTGGATCGTGCCTGTAGCTGTCACAAGATTAAAGGATCAAATCGATTCGGAGCAAGAAGTGTTATTACGCATCATTAGTAAGTTTTTGCATGCAGCGTAGGTTTTGAGTGGTTGAGCGACTTTGGTACGAAGTACCACGGGAGCACAACCACCAAAACCGGAGCTTAATTATTGGAGCCCATGAATATGATGAGCCAGATCGGACATAATATCTTTCGACGGTGAAATAAGAGGGGTGTAGTATCGTATATTACTAAACGAGAAATACCAGGGAAGTTGTTGTTGAATCCTTTATAAAAGCGAGGCGATGTGCCGCAGAGTCATTAATGTAGTACATGTACTGCAATGATGAGAATGAGGTAGAGTCCGAGTTGAATAAGGTTCAAGGCAAAAGTACCGAAAATCAATTCACCGTTAAAAAGGATCCCGAAAGGGGTCCTTTTTTAATCTTCATACCGGCCTTGTTAGAGTCCTTTATCCATTTTCGAAAATATCTCATTTCTAAACTTATTCGGGCTGCATCCTATGTTTTTCTTAAATATCCGGCTAAAATGCTCGGGGTTGGCATAACCGATCTGCTCGCTAATTTGCTGAATCGTCAGCTGACTGTTTTTGAGCAGATCCAAAGCGGCATCGATTCGCAGGCGGGTTAAAAAACTGATAAAGCTTTCTCCTGTTTCCGACGAAAATAACCGACTCAGATAAGCTTCGCTGGCCTGAATATGCTCGCTAACCGATTTCAACGTGATGTCCTCGCGGTAATGCTTCTTCATATATTCTTTAGATTTCCTGATTTTGGAAGAGACATTTTCATATCTATGGCTGATTTCATCAAATATCGATAATAAAATATGTTCAAGATACCCGTTCATATCATCAAGTGTTTCATACTGAGTCATTTGTTCCAGAAAGTTAATGTCCTTCTTAAAAATATCCTCAGCAAAAATATCTTTTTGATATAAATGACCCATAACGATATAGATGAACTCTAAATAAAGGCTATGGGCCATATTGACATTCAGCAGGTTTAGGCTTTTTGTGTATTTGACCATATTTTGAATCTCGGCTTTTAACTGATGCGGATCTTTGCTAAATAAGGCTTGGATGATCTCCTTTTCTTTGTCTGTCAGGCTTCCGTGCGAAGTATTTTCGATTTGTGAGAGATCATGCTCGTAAATAATTTTTCCTTTCCCGTACAGGAGCTTCAGTTCGTTAGCAGCCAGGGCCTGTGTATACAAATAAGGGATATGCTGATAGCCATTTTGGACGCTGCTGACGCCGATGGTTACGGATATATTCAGGAACATGGACAGTGCATGCTTTACGTTGTTAAGGAAATAGCTGAGCTTTCTATGCACAACGGCCATGCTGTTCTCATGATCAACACTGCTGATTAATACGTATTTGCCTTTCCCGATCACAATGAACTCGCCCATTTTAAATTCCGCAGACTTTTGATTGAATACGTTCAAGATCGAGAGGTTGATGTTCGTAAGCACGACGCTGTCATATTTGTCTTCCATCACTTTATAGTTATCTACCGATATGATGCTTACAGTCAAATTCGCCTTTGTAATCTGAATCTGATAGGCAGCGATTTTATGCTCGATGTCGTCCGGGAGCAGCCCATTTAACAAATCCTCCATAAATTTTTGTTTTAAATACACATGGTTACTTTGTTCCTGGTCGTGATTTTGCTTCGCGGCTGCGATCAGATCGGATGATTTCTGCAGCAGCTTAAGCAGCGAATCGAAGTTCAACTCAGATTTTAGAATATAGTCCTGAATTCCCAGCTTAAAAGCCTCTCTCACGAAAGGGTAGTCGTTGAAGGCGCTCAACACAACAATCGGAATCTGATCGTCCCACTGTCGTATTTGCCGGATAACCTCAATCCCGCTCATTCTCGGCATGCTGATATCTGTCAATATAATATCAAAGCTCTTTTCAGTTTTTAGCTTGTCCAGTGCATCTATGCCGTCATGAGCCTCGCTTGCCATTTGGAATCCATATTTTTCCCACGGGCCTAATGATTTGATCGTCATTCTGACAAGCGGTTCATCATCGATGAGCAATATTCTATGCATATGCAGTACTCCTTTGTGATAGGGAAGGTTCATCTAACAAAGGCAGCGTCAGTATAACCGTTGTGCCTTTGCCCGGCTCACTTTGAATCGCCAGTCCGTATGCTTCTCCGAAATTCAGCCTGATTCGTTGATGGACATTGTTGACCCCTATTTTGTTAAAACCTTGATCGGATTTGGTCTCCCTTATATGTTGCACGAGTTGTGCTGCTTGAATAGGAGTCATGCCGATTCCGTTATCAACCACACGAATTTCTAATGATTGGCCTACTTGCTGAGCAAAGATTCTAATTTCCAGTTTCTCGAACACATCGACCATGCCATGCAAAATGGAGTTCTCCACAATCGGCTGCAGCAGCAGTTTAAGCATGTAGATCTGGCTTAATTCGGGCGGTGCGTGAAAGGTAACATCAAAACGATCTCCGTATCTGAATTTCATGATATAGGCGTATCTATGCAGCGTTTCAAACTCCTCGGCGATCGTTGTGTATACACCGTCCCGCGACAAGGTGTTGATCAGCAGCTTGGATAAAGCTTCTGTCATCATTTTGATATTGTCCACCCCGTGAATGTCGGCCATCATCGTAATGGAATTGAGCGTATTGAGTAAAAAATGCGGATTAATCTGATATTGCAATGATTTGATTTCAAGCTGCAATTTCTCGTTTTTCTCAGCATCAATATTGGTGATCAGATTGTTAATTTCTCCAACCATCCGGTTAAAGGTCTTGTTCAAATGGGCGAATTCATCTTCTCCTTGCACAGGAACGAACGTATTCAGGTCACCCTCCTCGACACGGTACATTTGGTGTATAAGCCTTTTGACCGGATTGACCACTGTTTTGGTAATTGATGTAAAGAATACGGTTACAAACAGCAATATGATAAACGTAAATACGCCGATTATAATGAGAATGAATCGATCTATATCTTGGGTCAGCTCTTTATAAGAGATGGTATTGACGACCTTCCAATGGGTTGACGGGACCGTGTAATAAGTCATTAATAGCTTGTCGTTATCCAGACTGTAATTCAATGATCCGTAGTCTTTAGAGAATAAATGCCGTTGTCTCTGAATGCTCGCGATTTTGTCGTCCTTTGAAGAGACGGGCTGACCTTCTGTCGTCAGGATGTCAATCCTCCCCACTTTGCTTAAATTGATGCCAGAGTATACCTTCTCGAAAGTATTCTCCTTAAACGTGATGTAAAGGAATTCAACCTCTGAAGAGTTTACATATGCGGCGTTATTGACGAAAGATGCAACCGCAATGGAGTAGCTGCCGTTATCACGGTTTTCGGTATACAACGAATTTTTAATTCTCCCTAGTACGCGAATGCTTGACTTCTTCTCCTTCATATCCAAATACCAAGAGGACTTTTTCAGCAAAGCGGGCTCGATGGGGATCGGTGTGTTATAGGTATAGTATTCGTTATCCTTGAAGATAAAAGAGATGCCAGTCAAATCAGTCGTGTAATTAAAAAGAGAGCTGAGCTGGCTGTTGATTTGCCTGGATAGCTGCAATTTCTGGTAGTCGCCGGTTGCCGCGCGCCATTTGTTAATGTTATCGATGATGCCAGGCGAGATATCCAGTATATTGTTTTCTGAAATGATACTGGAAGCTGAGTACATATAACGAAGCACATTTTCATCGATTTTATTCGCGATTAGCTCCGTGAGCTGGAGGTTTTTGTTCGTATTGTTGCTAATCAACGTATCTACAAAAGTTGAATATAACATTTCCCCGGCAAGAATGAGCGGAGCAGGGATAAAGAGCAGAAAGATGACGATAAACTTCACAAGCACTCTGCGTCTAATGATTTTTAACATAGCTAGTCACCCGCCTGAAACCTAAGTAATCCAAATACTAACACAACCAATTTATATTTTATAGGACCACAATCTGGAGCGGGAGGTATAAATAAATCAAAGTATATAATAAATGTGGTGACTTTGAAGCAGGGTAAAGAAGCATCAAAAAGAGACAAGATATATCATGGTTCATCAAACGCCATACACTTACAATTCAAATTAAGGCGGTTACAACACCGCTTCACAATATGACTATTGGGGGATACAGTATGGGAATTTCTAAAAAGAACAAGGGATTATGCATCGCCTTGGCTTCGCTTGCAATCATGATAACCGCAATGACGGGTTGCGGTTCCAGCCCGGACACACAAGGGTCGCAAGGATCAGGCAATCAGGTGGAAGGATCTTCGCCAAGCAATGAAAACGTTACACTTTCGGTAGAGATCTTCGCCGAGGATTTGGACTTCTGGCAGAAGAAAAGCCAAGAAGATGCCTTTAAAAAAGCGTTTCCGAACGTCAAGCTGGACATTCAGTCTGTCAAGGATTCGGTTGAGCTGTTAAAAACGTTAAAGATTCGACAAGCTGCAAACGAAATGCCGGACCTGTTCTATATGAAACCGGACCATATCCTACAGTTGAAAGATTCTTTGTACATCTGGAATGCGGACGATCCGCTCGTGAAAATGAATAAGGCGATAGACAAGCTTGAGGTCAACAAGGCTGGCGAAGGTAAATATTATGGTTTACCGATGAAACAATTTGCAGAATGGGTCTATTATCGAAAATCGGTATTTTCGGAATTGGGGCTGCAGGTGCCGCAAACCTGGGACGAATTCGTAAACACCGCCAAAGCCATTCAAGACAGCGGCAAATACCAAGGCTTGGCGCTGGGAGCGAAGGATGCCTGGACACAATATCCGTTTGTAGGTTTTGGCCCGAACACATTCTTCAATGATGACAACACCGCTTCCGAAGCAGCTAAGACGGATACGCCTTTTAGTCCTGATGGCAATTACTACAAAGCATTTGAAAAGGTTGAGAAGCTATACCAAACAGGGGCGACCGGTAAAGCCCTCGGCATCGGCTATTCGGAAGCAGGGCAAATGTTCGCCAGCAAAAAAGCGGGAATGATCACGATCGGACAGTATTATTATCCGGACTATGTCAAGTATGGTGGAGATATTAACGATCTGGGAATCTTCCCGCTTCCAGTCGTAAACGACAAAGGTGAGGTCAATAGGCAAGTAAATATGGTGGATCTTCCATTCGGGATCTCGAAAACCAGCAAGCATATCGAAGAAGCGAAGAAAGTGCTTGAATGGTATTTCAGTCCGGAAGTTTATAAAGAGTACCTGACTGAAAGAACGATGAGTTCAACCATTAATGGCGTGGATGCGGACAATATTTTTACAGATACAACGAAAACGCTTAACGTAACTCCATTCTATATAAAAGATGGAAACGAAGAATCCGTGAAGCTTGCGAACGAAACGAAATGGGATGGCAATGCCATCGGCCAACAGATGCTTGCCGGAAAAGATTTTAGGCCGATCTTTGAAGACTTGAACAAAAAATGGACATCGGCAAGAAAAAAACTGGGCATTCAATAGTGGATATAAGCTTCGGGAGAAGATTGCTGCGCTATGGACGCGCAGCAATCTTCATTCATATAAGGGGTGCGGCTTGATGAATTATGGGCTTCAAAGAAAATGGATTATTTTCTCCTTTTTGTTTATTCCGCTTGCTTTGCTGGGCGTGTTTATGCTTTTGCCGACCTTCAAGCTGTTTCAGCTTAGCTTGACGGATTGGGACGGTTATTCAAAATCCTTCCAATATATCGGACTGGATAACTTCAAGACTATATTTCTCGAATCGGGAGATGTCTGGCTTTCCTTAAGAAACAACGCGTATTACTTCATCGGTCACCTTGCTGCAATTCCGTTTGAGATTGCCGTCGCCTCCTTATTGTGCGGCGCGGTCATTGGGAGCCGATTTTTCAAGGCGATTGTTTTTATGCCCTACGTGATTAATGGCGTGGCGGTAGCGCTTGCTTTCTCGTTCTTCTTTTCGCCTAGCGGCGGGTTCAACGCTATTCTGGACGCCCTGCACCTGAGCAGCCTGAAGCTGGACTGGCTGGGGGATTACCGAATCGTCAATTTCACCTTAGTATTCGTATCGTTGTGGAGGTACTGTGGACAGCATGTCGTCTTTTTCATCGCGGGGATCATGTCGATTCCCAAAGATTACTACGAGGCTGCACAAATCGATGGTGCGAACAAATTCCAAATGTTCCGGCATATTACGGTACCAGGGATCAAAACGATTATTGAACTTATCCTCTTCCTGAATGTCCGGGGAGTGCTTGCTTCCTTCGAGATTCCATACCTGATGACTAATGGAGGACCAGGTAACGAGAGTTCCACCTTCGTGGTGTATACCATCAAAGAAGCCTTCCAATTCAGTCATGTGGGACTGGCTTCTGCACTAGGTATTATGTTAATGGTCATCACGATTGTCGTCTACTTACTGCAGAAGAAGATTATTAATATCAAGGGGTGATTCGATGGATGTAGCTAAACAGGTTCACTGGCTGCTTAGGCTGCGCCTGACGACAGTCATTAAATATGCGGTTTTGATCGCTATTGTTGCGATTGTCTTCATACCATTATCGGTCATTTTATTATCCGCGTTTAAAACGCAGCCTGAGATGGTTCAAGGAACGCGATGCTGGACGGGGCATCATATTTTACCATATTTGTAAGAATCATATTTCCTTTGGTCATCCCCGCAGCGCTTACTGTCGCGATTATCAAGTTTGTGGAAATCAGCAATGACATGTATATTCCGTATCTTTATATTCCCGGACAAATTTAGGACATTAAGCACCACCTTGATGATATTCCAGGGTGACCGGACCTTGGATTGGGGAAATTTAAGTGTTCGTCTAAAGATTCGGGAATTTTATCTATAAACTGCTTGTAAACAAAAATTTGCATGAGGTCGGCACCCACATAGATGAGAATGGGCGCCCAAAGCGTGTTGTAAAGGCCTAGATTATTGACGATGGAAAAACGCGCGACTTCAATCGTTGTAAACGGGACAATCATCGCCGCTAAGGAATAAAATTGGTGAGAAGAAATAACTATTAGATCATATAACTTAGCCCTCATCTATTTAATAGATGGGGGCTATTTTACGCTTAGTGTGTCCTGAAGAAAAGCAGCAATGAAAGGAGAAAATACGCTATATACTCCTGATGGGAGCATATGCTTAAAACTTTTGCAGAGATTCAACCGTATCACTGGTGCAATGTCTACAAAAAATAAATCTGCTTCGTTACGCTAACGGGTCTTGGGCGGCCTGATCCTTAATCCGGGATGTTCCACTACCCAGTAGCCGTAGTAGATCGTTGTCTGTAGAGCTTGGTTTTCCCAACCCGGCGCGTGCAGGTACGTCAGAGGTCGAAGATAGATGTCTCGACCGCGGAAGCCGTTTCAGCAAATGTCCAGAGAACATTCGGATATCAGCCCGTCCACCACCTGCATCAATCCAGCGTGCATCATGAAAGGGCAAATCCGCACGGCGCTCGTTTATGGTGAAGTAGAAGCGACCGCCGCAAGCAAGCGCTGATGCCACATTACCGATGACTTGTACCAGATCCTCGCAGAAATCGAAACAACCGTTTGCCACTATCGCGTCGAACTTTCCGAGTTCTGCAGGTAGTGACTGGTGGAAGTCATGTACCAGGTAGGTACCGGAAGGACGTTTTAGCCGTGCCGCGTCGACCATGGCGGTCGATATATCAAGCCCGACGACCTCTACGTCAAGTGGCAGTTCATTCGTCAAGTGCCCGGGCCCGCAACCGAGATCGAGTACACGCTGCCCAGCATGCACGTTCTTCGCGAGGAACGTTCGCACGGAAGCTTGAAAGTGAGTCAGAGGCGTCGTGCGTTCCTCGTAGATCTCGGCGATGCCGTCGTACATTTGCGCTAACTTGAGCTTGTCGTTCTGTGAACAATTCACTTTAGTATCTCACCTCCACGATGTCGTCAGATCGCATCTTTTAAGTGACCTGTCTGTTTTTATTGTACATAAAAACGTAGCCATGATAAACAAAATCTGCTAATCGTGATTAAACTAACGGACAATCTTTATCGAAAACGGTATCTCCAATCCAAAACGGAATTTTGAACAGTTTCAATAATCCCAGACTAGATTACGCTTACGGGAACTATAGTTTAACAATCACACAAGACGAGACTGCTAGCATCGATCGGCAGCTTCGTTGCGCAAACGGGCAGATTAACGCAACAAAATAGTAAATTAGAGGAAACTACATTCTCGACACAGAAATAATCAATGAACATTAACAACTTGGGAAGAAATGAAAGGAGAAGTAAGCATTATGAGATTATTAAGCATTCTAACAAGGGTCGTTATGACTGGATTATTTATCATTTATGTTTTATTCGTGGTAAGAACTTTGTTTTTAGATAACAGGATGTTGAATGGCTATCGCTATTATCTTCTTCAGGGTTACAACTACAATGTAATTCCATTCAAAACAATTACCACGTACATTACAAGGTATGAACATTACAATTTTAATACTTGGTTTAACAACCTCTTCGGGAATATTATATTGTTCATCCCGTTAGGATTTAGTACGCCTTATTTTTCAGGAAAAATCAGGTATCTTAAACGTTTCCTCTTATTAATAGTGGTTGTTACTGTCATTTTAGAAGTTTCACAAATGCTTTTACATGCTGGAAGCTTCGATATAGATGATGTAATACTGAACTCATTAGGTGGAATAATTGGTTTTATTATTTATAAAACGTGTTTAGCGTTGTTGAAGAAGTTCAAACCTTTCCACGATCTGGTCTCTAAATCCAGCGCTGGCTGAGCAAAAAAAGAATAAAATACGCTTTGCTGCTCTAGTCTTGCTTCTAATGTAATGATAGAAAAGGCAGCAGCTAAGGAGGAACTTCCCATGAGTCCATTTGTCACACGTCAAGCGACCATTCAGGATCTGGATCAGCTTGTCCAGTTGTTTGATCAATACCGAATTTTCTACGAGCAGGAGTCTGACCAGGCCGCGGTAAGGGAATTTATATGGAACAGATTCGAGCACAGCGAATCGATCTTCTTCCTCACCATTCACAGGGAGACGGGGAAATCGGCAGGCTTCACACAGCTCTACCCTTCCTTCTCCTCTGTGTCCATGAAGCGGATTTGGATTCTTAATGATTTGTTCGTTGATGAGAAGTTCCGAGGCAATCAGGTTGGGGGCATGCTGCTGGATGCAGCGAAGGAATATGCCATTCTTACAAAGGCAAAACGAATAGAACTAGCCACAGCACATACGAATATCACCGCCCAAGGGCTGTATGAGAAGAAAGGCTATGAAGTGAATGCGGTATTTTTAAATTATTCCTTAACCCTATAAACGAATGAACGGCTAGTTTACCCTCTTCCACAATCGAAAGGCTGCATAAACAATCAGCAAGAATAACGCATAAACGCCCAGCATTAGAAGCAAGGATCGCGTATCTGTGAATATATTCCGTCCGATAAAAGCAAACACGAACATCGCAGGCAGCTTGCCGATTGCGGACGCCAGCGCATAGACTGGGAAACGGATGCCCGTAACTGCGGCATAGCAGTTCACGACGTATTGCGGCATGACCGGCATAAGCCGCGCAGCCAATACAAAACGGAAGGGATGCTTCTCAACCTTAGCGGTCCATCGATCAAGTGTCTGATAACGGGCTAATAGAGCTCGTCCTTGTTCGCGAAACGTGTAGCGAAATAGACCGTACATCACCATTCCTGCAGCCCATGCGGAGAGCCAGCTGAGCAAAGCACCGATGACAGGGCCATAAAGGAAGCCCATAATCCCAATAACTGCACTGAAGGGGACAATGGGGAAGAAAGCAAGAGCCATTACAATGAAGAAGGCCAGATACATCGGGACATTTCCATGCCTCATCCAGTCCAGGAGGACGTCCTTATAAGCCCATGCCGCGGCAATGGCGGCTGCATAAATCAGAAGTATAAACCATCGTTTCATTGTGCCTCCAAGGTATTGCCTGATATGAGTAAACCTACCGCTTTACAATAACAGAAAATGCGAAACGAGTGAAATCTAGTGCACTCCCTATGAAGAAAGCGCCTTCAAGAAGATTTATTAATTCTTTATACTTTTGTTACCTTTTTGTGATTTCATTGGGCTTTATTTAGGGTATAGTAGAAGTAGAAGTTGGGTGTTAAAGTAGAGATACAGACCCGGCTCGTCCCAAGGAGATGGTAGCGATGAAACGAAGAGCATTAGGTGTTTCGGTTGCAATAATTGGATTGCTGGCTTTCATATCTACGGCCTATGCGGGCAGTAATAGCTATGAACCAGTGGTCAAGACTCCGGATACGATAACGGTGTTCATCAATCACATCGATCACAATAACGGCAAGGTTACCTTGCAGGCTGATGATATTGAATGGTACGAAGGTAAAGAAGCAGATAAAGTGTTCTTGGAGCGGGAGAAAGACTCCGGTCTTGACGGTCCGCCGGACGGCTATTATATCGTGAATGATGATAAAACAGTGAAGACATTAGAAGTCGATCCGCATGCGGTTGTATGGATGCAAATCTATGATCATACCGGAAATCTCTATGATATTACGACAGAATGGAATCAAGCGATCCCGCTTGCCAAATTCGAAGCGATCTTCCACGCGAACAGCGTGCTTGACGTCAGCCAGTACCCGTACCATCTAACGATTAAAGATGGGAAAGTCGTTAAGATTGTGCAGCAGTATATTCCTTAACTATATGAAGCCATTCATAGAGAAGCCTCGCAGCGAGGCTTCTTTTTTGATTACAGGATTTTCCGCATTAGCAAACTTGAAGTTTATAGGAAAAATCTGTTTTTTATTATCGTGTACCCACTTATAATGAATGTTATCAACGAAAAGTATTGATAAATCCGCTAAAAATTCATTTAATTCATTAGGAGGCAACAAAGAATGAAAAGAAAAATGTTAATACTATCAACAGTGGTTGCAATCAGCATGATGGCCAGCACAGCATATGCTGCGCAAGGCGGAAACGGTAATGGGAACGGTAACGGTAACGGTAAAGGAAAGCCGGACCACACAGTAACCCAATCCGTCTACGGGGATAAGGACAAGGTAACGGTAACTGGCTCCGTGTATGATGATGAAACGGTAACGGATTCCGTTTATAAAGGTCATAAAGGAGCAGGCGGATTGCTCAACGCATATGATAACGTGAAAGACAAGCCTGCTGGCGAGCGAATTGCCGCATTGCTCAAAACAAAGTATAACATCGAAGTGACTGCGGATACGGATTTAGCAGCTTTGGTTAATTCATTATCGGCGAAAGGTAATACTAAAGCAGCTGTAGATGTACAAGCTGAGATTACTCAAGATGATGCCGCTAATATTGAACAATACAAAAAATTGGGCCGTTTGAAAGCAAAGCTGGGCCAAAAAGGTATCAAAACCTATGTAAACGGTAAAGAAACTAAATTTGATGTAGCCCCGGTTGTAAAAGAAGGACGTACACTGGTTCCATTCCGCGGCATTGCAGAGTCCCTGAATGCAGAAGTTACTTGGGACGCGGCGACCAAAACAGTCACCGTTAAACGCGACGGGCTCGAAGTGAAGTTTGTCTTGGGCAGCAAGGTTGCCTTTGTTAACGGTAAGGAAGTAGCTTTGGATGTACCAGGACAGGTTAAAAATAACCGCGTGCTCGTACCTATGCGTTTCCTTAGCGAAGGACTTCAATCCAAGGTTGTATGGGAATCGGAAACATCCAGCGTTATCGTTATTGACTAGTCAAAGCAATTGAAATAAGAATCAAGGACCGCTGGGAGTGATTGCTCTCCAGCGGTTTTTTTGCGCGCCAATGTGTAAGAATGCGGATATTGATGCCGAAGAACGGATCGTTCTTGTTCTTTCTCGGAACAATCGAAGCATAGCAAGGATTGGTCTTCCAATACGATACCGTTAAGAAATCCATCATTGCAGAAAATTTGCTTGTTACATTCCTTGCAGCGGCCAACAAGTTCCTGCATGCACTTTGCCTCCCATGTTTACACTTCCAAGTATATTCTATACGAGCATTGGCATTGAATACACCATTATCCCCGTTTTGCTGTGTCTCGTCGCCCATAATGATACCCACGCGCATAGATGACCTTATGATAAAATAGGGGCTGAAACTAAAGGCTCATCGTAAAGGATGATAAACCGTGATCTCTATGGTGTGCAGGAGTTTTTACTATGAAATTTAATTTAACCTCATGAAACATTTTCCCATGTTCCAACGTGTTAAGGGTGGAAGGAGGGGAGCAGTTGGAAAGCAGCGAGAGAGGCAAGAAGGAATACATAGCGATCCTGGTGGATCAATACTCCGATATGGTGCTGCGCTTGGCACTTACTTATCTCGGAAACCTAGCGGATGCGCAGGATGTGTGCCAGGAGGTGTACATCAAGCTGTTCAAGCATCAACGTCCCTTTAACGATGCTGAGCATGAGAAGGCATGGATCATTCGAGTGACGATAAATACATGCAAGGATGTAATCAGAAGTCCGTGGAGGAAGTGGTTCTCGCCGATCGAGGAGGCGCTTCTGCCTATTAAGGATACTCAGAGCAGAGAGGTCGTAGCCTTTGTTCTTACGCTCCCCCGGAAATACCGGATGGTCATTCATCTCTATTATTATGAAGGCTACAAGACAGCTGAAATTGCAGAGATTCTAAGCCGCAAAGAGGGCACGATTCGGACACAGCTGAAACGGGCGAAGGAGCTTCTGAAGGCAAAGATGATTGGAGGCTTGGATGACGATGACGATGAGAACGAAGTACGTGGACGGGATGAACGAAATCAAGGTAGACGATGAGCTCAAACAATCCATGATCAGCAGAGCAGTAACGAATGATGTTGAACCTCGAATACGGGCCCGGTCATTCCGCAGTAAAACCGCTATGTTTGCTGCCGCCTGTATGATTGTAATCCTCCTTGCTATTGGAGGGCCGTTTATTCTTCATAACGAGGATCAAACCAATAAGCATACATCCGCTTTGTTTAGTGGGTTTGTAATTACTGCTTATGCCGCAGACGATGCTCCTTTAAAGGTAAAACCCGATGTAGACTTCCCGCTTGGACAATACTCCGGGTTTATGAGCAGTGTGCCCGGCTTCCCTATTACAATCTCTTCTAAGGATGCAGATGAGATTCGATTGCAAACCTCAGAGGGGGAGCTGTTACGATGGACCCCGTCAGCTTCCAAGGTGATAAAAGAAGGTAAGGAAGCGACCGTCAAGTCAGGTGATACGATCTACTGGAGTCCTTTAGTAGAAGGCAGCCAGTCACAAGCAGCATTGGAGAGTACCCTGGAGATAACCGCCTATAGGAATAATAAGAAGCTTGGCAGCAGCACAATTGAAATTAAAGCAGAGGATCACATCTGGTATAAAGGGAAGTTAACTAACAACTGACGGATCTTTAGCCCATACGTGAACGATACGTCTTTGGCGCAGCCAAGACGTATTTTTTGAATAACCGGGAGAAATAGAAGACGTCCTTATAGCCCAGCAGATCGGCGATTTCCTTCACGCTTTTGTCCGTATTGAGCAGCAGCTTCTTCGCCTCGGCCATCTTCAGCCGGTGAACATAATCGCCGAGCGGGAAGCCTGTATAGTCGTGAACGATGCGCCGCAGCGTCGGAATCGAGATATGGTGCCGCATTGCGACAGCAGCACTATCGAGCGGCTGATAGACGGAGCTTGATAGGTCGTCGATCAGCTTATGAACGAATAAGCTGCGGTTGCTGCTCTCCTGCTGGCTGAGGCGCAGCGCCATCTCGTACAGTAAGGACTCCAGCGCGAGGGCAGCGCGATCCAGATTAGCCGGTATACCGCTCTCCATGAACTGAAAGATCAGTTCCATCTTGCTGACGAAGGTATCGTCCACTCCGACTGGCTTCACAACTTCCGGCTGTTCGAACCAATGCGCCATCCACTCCTGAATGCGCTCCCCCTCGACTGTAAAATAATACTCATCCCAATAGCCGTTCTCATCAGGGCCATAATGGAAAGTCTCACCAGGGAATAAACAGAATAGCGAACCGGCCTCTACCGGTTGGCGGATCCCCCTGCTTGTCTGGTAATAACCACGCCCTGCAGCAATATAGACAAAGGCCCATCGATCGAACACAGCATGATGACGCTGCAGCGTTCTGCCCGGCAAATGTCCGGCATTTGCAAGGGTGAGCGACTTCAGGCGAAGCTTGCTTCGATCGACCATACAGTCGAAGTTGCGTATAGGTAATGGACTGATCATATAATCCATGAATGTTGGCATACCGTGCATTCTCCGTTCCGCAGGGCTATGTTATCGTTAGGTTTATTCTAAGTATATCCCTATTCGGACAGCGAAGGAAGGATGAAGCGAGTGACAACTGCAAAGACAAAACTGAACATTGGTGTGATTGGAGCGGGATCGATTTCGGGCGTCCATTTGGATGCCTATGCTGCTTGCCCCGATGCGGTTCTTATCGCCGTGTGCGACCTGAATGAATCACGTGCTCAAGAAAAGGCGACCAAGTATGGTGCGGCTAAGGTGTACACGGATTACCGCGAGCTGCTTGCTGATCCGGCGATTGATGCGGTCAGCATATGTACGTGGAATAACAGTCATGCGGAGATCAGTATCGCGGCTCTCCAAGCAGGCAAGCATGTTCTCTGCGAGAAGCCGCTTTGCCGGACCGTAGAGGAGGCTTTGCGGGTAGAAGCGGCCGTACGCGAGTCGGGCAAGCTGCTGCAAGTAGGGTTCGTCCGCCGGTATGCCTCCAATACGGCATTAGTAAAGCGGTTTCTGGATGCCGGCGATCTCGGTGAGATTTATTATGCCAAAGCGACCTGCTTGCGCAGACTTGGCAATCCCGGCGGCTGGTTCTCGGATTCTGAGCGCTCTGGCGGCGGACCGCTCATCGATCTTGGCGTCCATATTATTGACCTCTGCTGGTACCTGATGGGCAAGCCGAAGGTGAAATCCGTCAGCGGCAATACGTACCGCAAGCTCGGGAATCGGGCGAATATCCAGAACTTATCCTTCTACAAGGCAGCGGATTATGATGCCGAGCGCAATGATGTGGAGGATTTGGCCAACGCGCTTATCAGGTTTGAGAACGGAGCCTCTCTCCTTGTGGATGTCAGCTTCACGCTTCATGCCAAGCAGGATGAGTTATCTGTTAAGCTATATGGGGATAAAGGCGGCGCAGAGATCGAGCCTGAGGTCATCATTATGACGGAGCAGCATAATACGATCGTGAACATCAGCCCGCAGGTTGATAACTTAAGCTTTAACTTTACAGAGGCCTTCTCACAGGAAATCAATCATTTTGTGCAAAGCGGGCTTGGCCTTGCGGAAACGTTAAGTCCGGTTCAGGACGGCTTGGAAATAACGAAGATCCTATCGGCCATCTACGAGTCGGCAGCTGCAGGGAAAGAAGTTCAATTCTCATAATGGAGGATGATCGTACGATGGTGAAATTAACGAATAAAATCGGTGTTATTGTGGATAGCTTTGGTATTGGCGTGCGTGAAGGCTTGAAGAAGGCAAAGGAGGTCGGTGCGGAGGGAGTACAAATCTATGCCGTTTCTGGCGAAATGGACCCTCAGCAGCTGAACTCGCAGGCAAGACGTGAGCTTCGCAGCTACATAGAGGGATTAGGCCTTGAGATCTCCGCCCTATGCGGCGATCTTGGCGGTCATGGCTTTCAGGATCGTACCGTCAATCCGGCGAAAATCGAACAATCGAAGCGGATCCTCGATCTTGCGGTCGAGCTCGGAACGAATATTGTAACGACCCACATCGGAATTGTGCCGGATGACCGGAATGGCGCCATCTATGAAGCGATGCAGCAAGCCTGCGAGGAGCTTGGCCAATATGCGAAGAGCTTGAATGCTTATTTTGCCATTGAGACGGGACCGGAGACGGCTGCTCACTTGAAGAGTTTCCTCGATACGCTGAGTACGAACGGTGTTTCGGTTAATTTTGATCCTGCTAATATGGTTATGGTTACAGGAGATGACCCTGCACAAGGGATTGTGACGCTCAAGGATTATATCGTGCATACCCATGTGAAGGATGGACGGAGATTGCGCGTGGTTGATCCTAAACAGGTATACGGTTTCCTCGGATATGAGCCGATGAGTCACGAGCATATTGCGGTGATGGCAGCATCTGGTGCTGACTTTGAAGAAGTGCCGCTCGGCGAGGGCCAGGTCGACTTCGGGGCTTATTTCACAGCATTAAATAGTATTGGCTACAAAGGCTATTTGACCATTGAACGCGAGGTTGGCACCCAGCCGGAGCTGGATATTCAGCGCGCAGTGGAGTTTATCAAGGCATATCGCTAGAATAGGATTTCTTTACAAATAACAACAATTAAGAACTTACCCCAGAGGGAATAAGCTCGTCAATTTCGATAGAAATCTAAAATTCCCATAATCAATAACGACTATCTTTCCACTTCTCTTTAAACGTAAGTGTTTTATCAGCTTTAAACGCAAACTAGGGACATATGGATTATCATATTGGCCAACACGCTTTGAGGGCAAAATTCCATTTTCCCAAAATGCTGTAACTAACTTCTTAAGTTTATGTCTATATATTGGTGAATTGGGGAATTTTCGACTATATTTCCTCATGGTTATCCAGCGATATCCCGCATCGTAATCAATAATCTCTGCAAGGTGCTTTTGTATGGGTTTCAAGGATTGTGATTTAAACATAGTTACTTCCTTTTTATTGCAAAGAATCCCTTTCTTTGATTTTGCAATTTTAAAAACATAGCCGCCGCCTAAATCGTATACAACACGTGTTACACCAGACCCAATGAACGTCTTCCCTTTTATTTTCCTTTTCATGTAGGGGCTCATTTTTACCAAGATAGCATTTCCCTTTCTAAAAGCAATGCCTTCAATTACACCATTTACGGATATTAATAGTTAAAATTAGTGTATGTCGAATCCCTTGACTTGAACTAGGCATTTCTAATCGGGCATGGCATCTATGTCGCCCAGACAGATGGGAAGCTGATCGCCACGAATTTAATAACGGCTAATCCTGTGCTCCAGCTTCAAACCTACGCGAGAGTGTTCAGACCAACCCTTGCGGTAGATGGCATGATAATTTGCAAACCAAAGGCAAGGTGCTCGCGTTCCCAGAGCCGAAGCCATTGAAGATGAAAGCTTAATAACCTTAATTAAGATTAATTCACCTATTTACTCGGCCTAATTGCGCTTGGCTGGCAGACGTATCTCGGCAACCCCATTATTGAGTGGTCCACACTTCCGCTTCTCGTCGGTGGCTGCTTCCTGATCTCAATAGCATCAGGGGCGCTAGTGCTGCGTAAAACGAGGTTTGTGCGGAGTCTATAGCTCCATAGGCGATTCCTGGATCCGTCATAAGCACCCGATGCTGTGAGTATAATTATTAAATGATTTTTGGTTAGGGTGTGACAGGATGAAAGTATGGGTCGCTCATGAAAAAGATACTCTCAGAACCATCGCGGATAAAAATCATCTGCAATTAGAGGAGCTTATCGCGCTCAATCCATGCATTGAAAGCCCAGATCAAAACATCGCGGGCAAACCAGTCTATCTTCCTTCCTTAAGTGATTTTATCAAGAGGCGTGTTGCCGCAATCCCAACTTGTACCGTGTCGACTGATTACATAAACAATTGGATTCCCCTCACTTCTCTGGAAGACATGGCTGAAACCGACTATGATGTCCTTATCGTCGGCACCGGTGCCGGTGGAGGAGCTGTCCTTTGGAGATTGTGTGAACAGTGGCAGAATCAGGGGAAGCGAATTGGTATCATTGAAAGAGGAGACATGGTTCTTCAATCGCATGCTCGCAACATTTCGACAATGAACGGGGAACGTCTTACGAAATATTTTAATAACGTTTCACGGCCATTACCGGTTCCTCTCCAGAGTATCCGGGAGCAAGGCAGCTTTTTGCGCTGGGGGGAAGAACGTTATTTTGGTATACGTTTACTATGCGAATGCATTTGTCAGATTTAGCGAAATGGCCCATACCCATCGATGAGCTGCAAACCTACTACAGAATTGCAGAGCAAACGATGAATGTATCAGGGGAATTCACTTCAGATTCGTCATATACGGAAATGTTATTGAACCGGCTATGGGCAAGTGGTTATTCGACAGCGGAAAAAATAATTATGGCTGCTGATCTGACGCCGCAAAGTTATGGACGCGTTCATAGCGACGTTTTCTATAGTTCTATTTCCTTCTTTGCCAAAGCTTTGAATATGGCGACCCCGTTCGATCTGGCTATAAATGCCCGTGCCGTTCAAATCCTGCATGATCAAGGGAAAGCAACCGGCGTTAAGGTCATGTCTCGAGATAAAAATTCGTATATCCTTAAAGCAAAAACGGTTGTATTGTCTGCGAGCACCTTTGAAACGCCGCGGTTGTTGCTGCATTCTGGAATTAAAAGCAGGGCGCTCGGGCATTATCTGACAAACCATTCTTTTATGATCGGTACAGGAACGATGAGCCGGGCCGAGTTTCCGGCAGCTCTGGGGACGCTTGGAATTATGATAACTCAGACGCCGGAGAAGCCTTATCAGGTTCTCATGGCCGGACCCGGTGATTTTTATTGGTACCAGACCTACGAAGTAAAACCGTTAACAGCGGAAATAGGGGCTACTTTTTTCTGTTACGGCAAGGTTGAATCGCGATATGAGAACAGGATTACCCTGAATCCTAATAAATTGGATGAATATGGAGTGCCGGAAATACAGGTGCATTTCTCCTTTGACGAAAAGGATCAAGCTGTCATTATCAAGATGGAAGAAGGCATCAAACAAATAGCCTCGTCTGCCGGGATAAGATTGATTTCCAGAGACGGAAGGCCTGCGATTTGCCTGATGCCACGTGGAGACTTACATCACGATTCGGGAACATGCCGTATCGGAAATGATCCTCTAACCTCAGTGGCAGATCAATATGGCCAGATTCGCGGAGTTTCCGGTCTATATGTAGCTGATAACAGTACTTTACCATCCATTGGATCGGAAAACCCCACTCTGACAACAGTTGCTCTTTCCATTCGAACGGCGGATCATATCGTCGCCAATAGTAAGTCGAATACCCACACTTAACCTTGACCCAGGCATAAACTGAGCTTGTCATACTTATCCAGATAGAAGCTTACCCGCCATCGAATGGATCAAGCCCTAGGGCAGGCTGCCGCTGCCAGAATGGTCATGTAATTGAGATTCGTGATATTGCACGGGTACAGGCAGACTAATCGTAATTGTGGTCCCTTTATCCACGATGCTGTTTATTTTCAGCTCCGCCTGCCCGCCGAACAAATGCTCCAATCGTTGTTTGGTGTTGGGCAGCCCGATATGCCGGAGCCCCGGGTTTTTCCTGCTTTCCCCATTGTCCCAAATCGTTGCAAGCTGCTCCTCCTCGATCCCGACACCATCATCCTCGATGGTAATAACAAGTCTGCCTTCCAAGGCCGCAGCGGATAAACGGATGATGCCCACCTCGTCTTTGGGGCAAATGCCATGAAAAATCGCATTTTCAACAAAAGGCTGGATCAGGTTGCGCGGAATCGGACTCATCAGCGTCTGGCTGTCAATCTCCCAAACAACCGAAAACATATCCGCATAACGGTAGGATTGAATGGCCAGATAATCCTGCAGCATCGCGATGTCATCCCGAAGCGGGATCAGGGATTGCGCCCCGCCCATCTTGACCGCATCCTGCAGAATGCGGATAAAGGAGCCAACCATTCGCACGATGTCGTCATTCCCTTGTTTTTGCGCCATATAGATAACGGCATTCAGTGTATTGTATACGAAATGCGGATTTAATTGAGAGAGCAGAAGCTCCATCTCCATCTCCTTCTTTTCCTTCTCGTAACGGATCGATTCCTCCAGGTGCACGCGAAGCTGATCGATCATCCGATTAAAGCCCTGCCCAAGCTTTTCGAGCTCGTCTCCTGTGTGGATCGTAACAGACGTTTGTAAGTTGCCGATCGATGTGGCATTCATGGCATGATACAGGTTCATGATTGGCCTGGTGATGCGGAATATGACCGGCATCATGAGCAGAAGAATCAATATGGTGCTGGTAAGCGAGTAGACGCCGAGCAAATAGATGACGAATTTGGCCCGGTCTATCATGGAATGGCGTGAAGTGAATGATATGAGCTTCCAGCCGTTGCCTGCCAAGCGGTCAATGAGCATATAACCGCCTTGGAATGCCCGGAATCCTTCCATGTTAGAGAATGAAGCGGCTCCGGTAAGGCTGGTGATATCAACTGTATTCGGTTTAGGTTGTTTCTCGTAAAGTAAATGATTGGCAGCATTCATCCACAAAAACCCGTCGAAATCGGCACCCCCGAATCCGAGAAGAGATTCGAAGCTGCTGTAATCCAGGTTCAGAACCAGCTCTCCGATGTCACTGCCGATCTTTTCGATATCCTTCACTTTTACGATGTAGCTGATCGTTTTACTTTCCATCGAGGCATTGAAGAACATCTGGTGAGGTTCAGTAAAACCATTCTTTTGGCCTGCCTTGGCATAGTTCTGGTACCAGGGTTCTTTCATGCGGTCTGCAAAATAGCTGTCATATCGCGCCTCGCTCCAGAACACTTCGCCGCTCTGCGTAACCAAGGCGAAGCTGGTCACTTCCTTGCGCAGCCCTTTGTTATCGTTTAAATAATTGAACGTATCCTGGAGCAAGGCGAATTTATCGAAGGTTTCTGACTGATTGTAGGTTTTATAAAAGGATTGCAGCCTATTGGATATGATGAGGGAAGACGCGAACTGCGAGATATCATCGGACATGTATTGGAGCTGCCTTGTCGTTTGACTGAGCTTTGCTTCGTCGTCATGAACCATTTGACCAACAAGAATAGTTTGGTAGTAATAATAGGTAAACCCTGCAGATAATAGGAAACTGACGATGGCAACAATGGCGATACGCTTCAGAATAACGGAGCGAAGGCTTCTCATAACTTATAGTCCCCGCTCCTGTAATGATGGGGGAGCATTCCGGTTATTTTTTTGAACACTTGGCTGAAATGCTGAGGTGAGCGATATCCGACGCTTGCAGCAACCTCGGTCATTTTGGCATCTCCATGGCGCAGGATACGTTTGGCTTGATTGATCCGGTGTTCTGTCAAATAATCGAGAAATGTGCGCGCCAGCTCCCTTTTGAACAATTGATGGAGGTACGACGCGCTGATCTGGGTCGCATACGATACTGTATCGATATTAATATCCTCGTAATAATGCTCATGAATATAGCGAAGAGCCTTCTGCAGCTTGTTCGAGACCCGCTTCGAATCATTCGCCTCTGTGCAAAGCTCCCGAAGCAGACAGGAGAAGCGAACCTGAATTTCATCGATGCCGTAGAGAGGCTCATAGCTCTCGATGTCGAAAGGATCGATCTCGAGCATCCCTCTCTGAACCCGATGTTCATTGATGAAGGTAGTCAGCCCCCGGATAGCATGGAATAACCCGCGCAAGTTCCACACCGGATGATAAACCTGAGCAAACAGCTTGGTGATAGCGTTTTCAATGATATCGGCATTATTTTGCTCCAAGCCTTCAACGACTTCGTGGAAATCGAACGGCAGGAGCAGGTAAGGTGTTGAAATCACCAGGAAGCGGCAGGTCATCGGCGCAGGCCAAGGTCTCAGGTCCAAGAAAGACGGCATGCAGGGCAGCGGCTTTGACCTTGTGATAGGAACTGGGAAGTGTGGCTTTTTCATCCGTTTCGCATGAATAGTAAATGGAGAAGGTACGGCTGCTTTTGCGGCTGAAATGGGATCGGATGGACAGCAGCAGCTCGCGAATCGTTTCGCGCATGGGCGCGGCTGTTTTGTTCTTGAGTGAGAACAGCAAGACTAATTGGCTGGCGCCCAGCGGAAATTCACCGGCTAATTGCCAGACTCCGTTATTGGCAAACAGCTGCTCTTCCTCCCATGTCCACCGGAGAGAAAATGCGGCTTCAGGGCGGTTAGTGCCTGAGGGTACGGCTGAGAAAGGGGTGTCTGCATGGAACAAGACCATGCTATAAGGCGGTTTTGCGATGCTGTTCATGAGATCATATCGACCGGTCCCGGTTACCATATCCTTGAGCTGCTCGCTCCGCAGCATATGCCGCTGCGCTTCTTCTGCCTCCCATGCATCCTTGGCCTTGTTCACCTCCAGAAGCAGTTTATGGCTGTCCACCTCATGCTTAATCAGATAACTGGATACATGGCCAAGAGATATCGCCTTTCGGGCATAGTCGAAATCCTCGTAGGCGCTCATCACGATGAATTTAACGCCAAGCCGCTTCTGGCAAACGGCGTGAATAAGCTCAAGACCATCCATAACAGGCATACGAATATCGACGATCATGATCTGCGGACGAATGTCTTCGCATAACCGAAGGGCGCTTTTGCCGTTTGTTGCGGTCGCTGCAATTGTAAAACCAAGCCGCTCCCATTCGAGGAGGCTTTTCATATGCTCGATTGCAATTCGTTCATCATCGACCAATACAATTTTCATGCCTCAGACCCCCATGGTAATAAATGCTATATTTTTGATTATAACCTACAGAAGAGACCGGCGGGCAAGCAGAGTGCAGGATTGCGACCAAAAGTGTAGAATCATGATATTTACTCACTGCTTGAGTAGAGAGTAGTATTGTAAGCGGATACAATAACGTTGTTAGGGGAGGTTCACCGATGTTGAATAAAAATTGGATGAAGCGTGCAGGTGCTGCATTGACCGTCGTGACGCTAATTAGTTTGCTCGCGGCTTGCGGCGGGGGAAACAGCGCAAACGGCAATAAGGCGAATAACACATCAGGGGATACTGCGGGCAAGAATGTTAACAATGCGGCAGCTAACGATGGAAGCAGTGATCCAGCGGAGAAAACGGACGAGTCTTTGAAAGGCGAGTTCGTGTTATGGACATGGGAACCGGAGCATCCGACAGCGCTTGCGGCTTTCAACAAGAAGTATCCGGATATCAAAATGAAACGCGTAAATGTGTCAGCAGGGGATGTAACCAAAAAGCTGCAAACTACAATTGCATCAGGCGGGGAGCTGCCGGATGTGATTCGGATTGAAAGCGCCCAGAAGGCCAAAATTTTCGATATGAATGTGCTGGAAAATTTGGAAGAGGCGCCTTATAACGTGGATAAATCGCTGCTGTTCGATTACGACATCAATGCCTTCTCCATGGATGGGCATATGGTTGCTGTACCGGATGATATGAGCATTGCTGGACTCGCGTATCTGAGACCGCTCGCCAAACAATATTTAGGCACGGACGATCCGAAAGAACTGGAAGCGATGTTGAAGGATTGGAATACATTCATCGATAAGGGGAAGGAAGTTGTTCAGCAAAGCGGCGGCAAAGTCAAAATGTTTCCGGGCCTGGCTGATGTCTATTCGGTCATCAAGGGTCAGCGCTCCGGACCGTACTTCGATGGGGATAAGATGAATACCAGCGTCGTACAGCAAGTATTGACGGATCTGGCCACATTCCGTGATTCCGGTATTGTGGATAAGCTGGATCAATGGACGCCGGCATGGAACGCAACATTCGCGCAGTCCAAGTATATGTTCGTGATGTCGCCAGTGTGGATGCCGCAATATGTTATTGGGGCGAATGACAAGGCGGAAGGCCGTTGGGGGCTGATGGTCCCTCCAGCCGGAGGCTTTATTGCCGGAGGATCCTCACACGGGATACCGAAGGGCGCCAAAAATGCAGCGCTTGCTTGGAAATGGATTGAATTTACCTCGATGACACAGGAAGGCGCGATAGCGCAGAAGCAGGACGGCGTGTTCACGCATTACAAACCGGCTTATGATGACAGCGCATTCACCAAGTGGACGTGGCCGAGCTTCGGCACTCAGGATATCGGTGAAAAGTACTTTGTTGATATCTCCGCGACGACTAAGACTGTAACTGAGAACGTCAATGATTTGCTGCTTAATGATGTCATGAATATTGTGATTCAGACGTTTGCCAAAGACAGCTCGTTTGGCGCCGATCAAGCGATGGACAAAATCAAAAAAGAACTGACTGCAAAATCATCGAAAATTACGTTCGAATAATAACTGAACAGTAAAAGACCAAAGAACGGCTGTACCTTCCGGCTGTTCTTTGGCTTTACGTAGGAGTGTGAGCGATGGATACCGCAAAACGAAAATGGGTTCCGTATATCTTTCTTTCGCCTTATCTATTGTTTTATCTGGTATTAGGGCTGATCCCCATTATCTTCTCATTTTATGTGAGCCTGACAAGCTGGGACGGCATTAGCGGCAAAACCTTCGTTGGGCTGGCAAACTATAAATATCTGTTTAACCCCGATTCTTATTTCTTTCAATCGATCGGTAACACACTTTTTTTCATTTTACTTACACTGCCGCTTCAAATTGTGTTTGGCCTTGCGCTTGCATCGCTGCTCTACAGTCGGTTTGTGAAGTGGAAAGCGTTTTTTCAATTAATTAATTTCTTGCCCTATATCGTTACACCGGTTGCGGTAGGGCTGATGTTTAATCTGCTGTTTGACTGGCAGGCAGGTTTTGTCAACAAGGTGCTTATTCATTTTGGACTTATAGATGAAGGCATCTATTGGCTAGGCGATCCCGTTTATGCACGGATGGTCATTGTCCTCATGCTGTTCTGGAAAGGCTTCGGCTATACGATGATCTTCTTCCTGGCGGGTCTGGCCAACATCCCCAAGGATTTGAACGAAGCTGCACAGGTGGATGGCGCGTCCGGATTTCGGAATTTCTGGTCGATCACGCTCCCGCTGCTCAAGCCAGTAATGACGTTTATCGTGATTACGGGAATTATTGGGGGGTTCCAACTATTGGAAGAACCGATGCTGCTGCTGGGCGGGTCGGGTATGGGTTCTCAGCAGCGCCGTGATCGGCGGGCCAGATCGCTGCTGCCTGACAACGGTGTGGAATATGTATGATACTGCTTACGGGAGCACAACAAGGTATGGGCTTGGAGCGGCTATCGCCTATGGACTATGCGTCATTATTGCTTTATTCTCGTTTATCGGTGTCAGACTTCAAAGGGGGGAGCAGGAATGAGCAGTACCGCAAGAACCACGGTCGCCACGACAGCTATTGCCCTGCTTTCCATATTCGCACTGCTGCCATTTTATATCATGATGGTAATGGGGACGTATCAAAATGAGGACCTCTTTCAAAAAATTGTCGTTCTTCCAGGCAGTTATCTGTTGGAAAATTTAAAAACAGTAGCGGCCAGCCGGTTTGATCT
This sequence comes from uncultured Paenibacillaceae bacterium, assembly GCA_963793665.1. Taxonomy (GTDB): domain Bacteria; phylum Bacillota; class Bacilli; order Paenibacillales; family Paenibacillaceae; genus Paenibacillus_Z. The sequence continues at coordinate 391,251 of CAWCBD010000024.1, read as the reverse complement.
TGTTTATTTGAACAGCCTGATCGTATCAGTAGCGAGTACGCTGCTGTCGGTGTTCGTCAGTGCGTTTGCCGGATTCGCTTTTGCCAAACATGAGTTTAAGCACAAAAACAAGATTTTCTCAGCTGTGCTTCTAACGATGATGATCCCGGGCCAGCTCGGACTGGTCGCTTATGTTATTGAAATGCGGTATTTGGGCGCCTCTGGGACGCTGCTTCCGCTTATCCTGCCTTGGGTGGCGAATGCTTTTGGCGTTTTTTGGATGACGCAATTCATGAAGGGCGCAATTCCGACTGAGGTGCTCGAAAGCGCGCGAATCGATGGCTGCTCCGATATTGGCGTGTTTTTCCGGATCGTACTGGCCTTTATTTATCCTGCGATTACGACGCTGTCTCTGCTTGTATTTCTGTGGTCGTGGAACAATTATTTGCTTCCGCTCATCATTATCAACAAGCCAGAGCTGTTCACGATTCCGCTGGGCATTACATCGCTTGGCAATGCGTATCGCACCGACTTGGCCGCGCAAATTCTCGGGTTGACCCTTGGAACAATCCCGGTGCTGATCTTATTTGCCTTCGGCTCTAAGAGCTTTATTCGCGGATTGACGGCAGGCTCGGTTAAAGGGTAATTGAAGCCGCCGTTGTAACGCTAAAGAATCGGCAGCAAAGGAGCTCGCGTAAGGCATTAAGTTAAGCTCAGAGATAAGACAGGAAATCAATATGGAATCCAAAACGGCATGGGAAAAAGCCCTGTGCCGTTTGTTTTTTGTTGCAAGCAAGGAAAAAGCGAACAGCAAACAAAGCGGATGGAATATCCGCTTAAAAAGCGGCGGCTGACATTTCTCGGATGGGGATGTCAGCGTTTCTTTTAGCAAATTTGCGTACTCAAGGTGTTCAGGCGGTCGGGCGTTAGGGTGGACGGATGGTCGAAGGTTAGCGTTCGAGTGGCTAGGTGGTCGGATGGTCGGGCAATCGGGGACTAGGCTATCGTATAGTTAGCGGGCTTAAGTGTGGAACTCGGGAGCGATTGAGCGGATAAGGCAACTTTACTGCTGCCGTTAAACGGAAATTGTCTTCCCTTTCTGCTGAACCTACAAAAAAGCAGGACCGCCCGACAGGTCGGCCCCGCTTTTTTCTCACGCCTGATTGACGCTTTCGCTTTTGCTTTCGGAGGCTGGCTCGGCCGGCTCGACGGCTGCCTGCTTGCGCCCCGCACGGAACGCCTCGATCAGCATAAGAACGACCCCCACGTTGATCGCTATATCCGCCAAATTCATGATGCCGTGCCCCGAACGGACTTCAATAAAGTCGGTCACCTTCCCGAAGACGACCCGGTCGATCGCATTGCCCAGCGCCCCGCCGACCAGAAATCCTGTACCGAGCTCCATGAGGACGCCGCGCAGCATCCCTTTTCTCCTGTAATAAATAACGCCGCCTGCGAGCAGCACCGCAATGACGACGAACCACTGCCCGTAGCCCTCGAAAGAGCTGAACGCCGCCCCCGTATTTTCGTAGTACGTAAAATGAAGGAACGGATTCCATATCGTAATCGTTTCGCCTACTTCCATGCGGGAACGAATCATCGCCTTGCTGCCTTGATCGATCACCGTCACGATAAGCATAGTCCAATAAAACAACATACCAGCCGTCCCCTCCTCCACAACCGTCATTCCTGTAAAAAGGCCTATAGTCGAAGCATACCATTGAGCCGGCTCCCGTTGCAAACGAGACACCGCAACCGGACTGACCCTTGGGAAATATCATGCGATTGTGGCAAAACGGTAGGGTATCGCATTCCCTTGGAGAGAATGGTCCGGCATGAACCGAAAAGCAATCGTATACCTCGTTTCTCGCGTTTCTCGGTAAGTTCACGCAAACGATCTACACGCTGATTTTGCCGGAAATTACGAGCGGCTTCCGGACGACGAGCTACATTGCGCGTAAGGCGGCTCCCTTTTTTGTGATTTAACAAGGAAATGCAGCAACAAATACTTCCCTTCTCGTCTTTAATTCTATAAAGGGGGAGTGTTGAAATGAAAAGATTATGTATATTGTTAGCTGTACTCTTATTAATAATGACTGGCTGCGGTGCGGAAACCGATTCGAAAGAAAGCAACAGCATGCCTAAAGAAATGCCCGACATGTTCGATTTCATCGTTCGTTTCGGTTATGGAGATGTGAATAAAAATGAAATTAATACGTATCAAGATACCGTTACAAAAGATTTAGTTACGAAGGGGACAGCAACTGCGAATATCACATTGACCATGGAGGAAATGCACAGTATTTATGGGAAGATGAGAGAGATCAACATCATGGGAACAAAGGAGCTGGCGCCAGCTAACATGAATTGTTCTCAAGTACCCTATAGTGAGGATAGTTGGAAAATTACTATAAATGGAGAAACGAAGACATTTACTTGGTCAGACGAAAATTGTGAAACAACAGACGATGCTGCACAGCTGCTGGAATTACGAAATTTTATTCAACATATCGTTGCAGGCAAAGAGGCTTATAAAGCGTTGCCGGAATCTGAGGGTGGATATGATTAAGAAAATATGCAGCACATAAGGATACTACCCCTTTGATATTTTTCTTTCATTATTTAAACTTTCAGCGTTGCCAGGGTAATTTAATAATCATTAAAACGTTCTGTTTTATGATAAAATAATGAAAGAAAAAGGTGGGGTAATAATGGATTTTAATCTAAGCACCGCAATCATTCAACTTTTTTCACTCGGATTCGTGGTAGCATTAATTTATATTTTGTATCTTGTGATTAAAAAACTAAGAAAGTAATAGTTTCTTTATAAAACTAACGGAACACGAGAGTATTACATCTTACAACAAGAGCTGCCGCGGATCAACGGCAGCTTGTTGAAACAAAGAGATTTCAATGGGTTATTGGGAAATGCATGGATAGCCTAGATAATGCCCCATTAAGTATTATCGAGAGAGCAAGATGCTCTGCATGTTTGTCTGCTGAATTGGAGGAAATAAAAGATTCTGAGGGACAAGTCAGTGAGATAAGTAAAGTTAGATTCAACGAATTTAATAAATTGACTAAAGTCAAACAAGAGGAATTAGTTTTGATTCTTTGGAATAAAGCCATGGAAATAATTAATTGATTATTGAGCTAACGAAGCACAATAAAATTAATTAAGATGATTGTATGAAACTTAGTGGTCAGATATTTCATTGAAGCATGTGTCCTTTGTAACTGTTAAATCTAATATACTTGTTGAAGGGAGATACGAAATGTTCGGAGTTGAGAATTTTGCTTTATTTTTGGTAACTGGGATTCTGTTAAACCTTACACCTGGCAGCGACACTATGTACATATTGAGCAGGACAGTCGCACAAGGGAAGAAAGCAGGAATCATGTCAGTTCTTGGGATTGTTACAGGTGCTATAGCCCATACCATTTTTGCGGCACTTGGCTTGTCAATCATACTTATGGAGTCAGCTATGGTTTTTAATTTTGTGAAGTGGCTAGGCGCTGGGTATCTTATTTATCTGGGATTTAAGGCAATACGATCAAGAAGCAACGAACAGTTTGAAATTAATACAGAGCACAAAATCGAAATCAGAAAAATATATACGCAGGGTTTTCTTACCAACCTATTGAATCCAAAAGTCGCATTGTTTTATCTCGCGTTTCTCCCTCAATTCATTAGTCCGTTAAATCATTTTGGACCTTTACCTTTTTTATTATTAGGACTTACTTTCATTACAACGGGAACAGTATGGTGCTTGGTATTAGTCCAACTTTCAGCATTCATGGCTGGTAAATTACGAGATACTAAGCTTGGAAAGTATTCCAACAAGGTTGCAGGCTTCATATATGTTGCTCTCGGACTAAATATTTTAAGGGTTACTCGTAGTACTTTGTTAAGCTAACGGCGAACGATAGTGGAGCAAGCTGCCGCTGTGCAGATGCTCCATTTTTTTTACTCAACTTACTGGCAGGATAGTTATTACTTTCTATAGAAAGTTGGGAGAGGAAATCAAAAGGGTAACTGAACAGAGCAAGCATAATATTCGCCCGTAGTTTGGAAGGGCGAGACGTAGAAATATTATATTAGGCGGTGTACCTAAATTGGAAAATAGTGTTACGTTCCATAAAATATTGACCGATTTAAATTTAGGCTCTTTCAAACTACAACCACAAAGGGTTTCTGGTGGTTATATGCATAAAATGTATTGTTTAGAGACCACTACAGGAAAATATGCAATAAAGCTATTAAACCCCGCTATTATGAAAAGGCCGGATGTATTCCAGAATTATCAAGGGGCAGAGCGTTTAGAACGGGTATTGCAAGAAAACAAAATGCCCATTGTTCCGGCAATGGAGATAAATGGCCGCAAAATGCAGTGTATCGAAAATCAATATTACTACGTCTTTCCGTGGGTTGAAGGGAGAGCGCTCCATTGGGATGAAATAAAAAAGGAGCATTGTAAAATAGCGGGTGAACTCTTGGCTAAAATTCACAAAATTGAGCAGTTTGAGAAACCATTTGTCAGAGATGAAATTTGTATTGATTGGGGCGCATATATTGCTAGGGCAAATACAGAGTGTCCAGAAATCGCAGGCAAGTTAAATAGTTGTAGAGAAATCTTGTACTCTTGCCAAAAAGAATTTAATATGGCACTAAAAAAGATACCGGCTGTTACCTGTATCTCCAACGGCGATATGGACTGCAAAAATATTTTGTGGGTGGATGGAAATCCTTTTATTATTGATTTAGAATGTCTTGATTATGGAAATCCATTTTGGGATATGTTTCAACTGGCGTTAAGTTGGTCGGGCATTGTGAATTGCAGCATAGACTTTGAGTTATTGAAGGCGTTTATCGTATCCTATCATGAAGAGTACGGGAATGTTCAGGTTGATTGGGAAACACTGTACGGCAGCGGCTTTGGTTGGCTTGAGTGGCTTGAATATAATATAAAAAGGGCTTTGATGATTGAATGTACAGATGAGGAAGAAAGAAAAATGGGTATCAGCGAAGTCCACGAAACAATTCATCGTATCGTTTATTATCATTCTATAAAAGAAAAAGTATTACAAAATTTGACAACAATCTTTTACTGAAAGATTAGTTTTCCAGCATGGGTATCTGATTGGCGGTGCTTCAACTAACGGAAACGATAGCTCCATAATGCTTCACAACGTAGGCTGCTGATGATTCGCTCGGCAGCCTGTTGTGCTAACTGGCAGGATAGTAGCAAAAGCCTGCCGAATTATAAACAGGAAATGGGCCTTGACGTAGTTCGAATTATATCGGATAAGGCGGCTGATTTAATGAACGAAGAACAAGTTTTTGAACAATTCAAAATGTGGAGAAGATGGACGATTGAATTGGTGGACTCACTGGACGAAAGTCTTCTTGATGGTATTCCTAAGGGTTTCTTGAATAATATAAGATGGAATATCGGACACATCTTGGTTGGATGGGATCATGCTGTTTTTACCAATCTTCAGAAGGACAGGCAATTACCTTTTCAGTTTCACTCTATGTTTCCTTCAGGCAGTATGCCATCACTTTGGGTTAAAACTCCCCCTTCGTTGATTGAACTTCGAAATAGCTTATTTAATCAACAAGATGACGTCATAGGCGCAACACGAGGAAGATTAGAAGAAAGACTTAGTGAACCGTTTCTCCATATGAACACTATCGGAGAGATAATACTATTTCAACTAATCCATGAAGCATTTCATGCAGGAGTCATAACAAGTATAAGGCGTTGTTTGGTATGAATAAACTGGTAAGTCACCAGTACTTCGTTGAGCTAACGACGAACGATAGTGGATCAAGCTGCCGCTGTGCAGATGCTCCATTTTTTTCACAACTTACTAGCAGGATAGTTTAAGTAATGGATAACTTTCTATGTAGAGGCTAACAATTGGAGGGATAAATTAATGTTAGAGAAGCTGAGCATTGAGTATTTGATTGATCGAGAACGAGATCGTGATTTTTCTTTAGTCGTATTAATGTGTGGAATAGCTGGTTCAGGAAAAACCACCCTCTCTCAAAATTTGGAAAAGCATGGTTATGTACGTCTTTCTATTGATGAGGAGGTGTGGTCTACTAATGGTCGATATGGAATTGATTATCCTGTCGAAAAATATAGGGAATACTTGGACGAAGCGCATATAGGATTACGTAATAAGCTAGTAGAGTTAATTGAAGATAAAAAACAGGTTGTGGTCGATTCTAGTTTTTGGAATCGATCCGAAAGGGATGAATATAAGCGGCTTATTGAAAACTCCGGAGGGAAATGGAGACTTATTTATTTGAAAGTACATCCTGATGAATTACGAAAGCGCCTTAAGATTCGTAGTCAACGTTTTGATGCAAATGCAGCCTTTACGATAACTGAGGAAATTTTATCAACATTTCTCAATGGGTTTGAGGAACCAAGGGATGAAGGGGAAATTGTTATAGAAAATTAAGAAGGTTTCATACTAGCATGATTCGCGACCGTCGGGAGCCGACGCAGCTTGCGCGAATACTAATTTGCAATCAAATAAAACAGCGAACGCCTCGCAAAGCGCATCGCTGTTTTATTGTTACACTTCGATATTGGCCGCGATGCTATCTTCCCGGCCAAACTCTCGGATGAGCGCTGCTACCGCTTGGTGATGCGGATTCGGGCCGTAAGCCTCTAGCGCTGCCTTGTCTTCGAATCGGACGCGAAGCACGAGCTGGTAGCCCTTGTTGTTGTCCGAGAAATTAATTCCTGCGTTCACTTCAACGACACCAGACAAGTGCTGCTTCAGCGCCTTAAATCGCTCCACGATTTCCTGCAGCTGTGCGTGGGTCGTTTGCTCATCGAATTTCACGAGAATAATGCGATCGATCATGTAAAGATCCCCTCTTTCCTCAATATCTATAACTTTAAGCACTATAGCATGAAACGGGCAAGCTTTTCCAGTTCGTCGTGACACTACTCAACACACTTTCATTGCGATAATGATGTTGTTCTCTGGATGTTCAGATACGAAAACGAACACGACATCTTATTTAACTCAACTTTCGCAGAGCGAAAATCGGCTTAACTGCGTGATGTGACTAAATAAACGGCGAATTCAATACAGAGGTTGCCAAAATAGAAAAACACCGCTTCGTTTGGTAAAGTGAGAGTGTCTAGCAATCACTACCATACAGAAGAGGTGTCCTCTACATGATAGAGCAAAACGTACATCAGAATCAACTTCCAAATGAAATCAAACCAGCATTTAAAGAACTGAAAGTGCTACAACACTTGAAAACAGCGGGCTTCAGGAAGAAGTTCGGCTATTCCTGTTCGTTTTTATTCCAGCTTGTCTTTGTTCTCTTGTTTCATCACAAGAACTGGTTTCGTTTGTTGGAAAGCGATAGAGGAGATTCATTTCCTGGTAAGGATGCGGTTTACCGCTTCCTAAATCACAGTGGCTACGCATGGCGCCGATTCTTGTCATTGCTCAGTTCGTCCACGATTGAAAAGGTTCACGCGCTGACCAGGAAGGACCGCGTATCTGTATTTGTAGTCGACGATTCCATGTTTGAGCGGAATCGCAGTAAGGCGGTCGAATTGCTTTCTAGATTTAAGGATCATGCGACCGGTAGCTACTACAAAGGATTTCGGATGCTCACGCTAGGCTGGTCGGACGGTCACACATTTATCCCTGTCGACTTCTCCCTGCTGGCTTCGCTCAAGTCCCAAGTAAGTGGCATTATGGAAGGGATAGACAAGCGAACGTCCGGCTACAAGCGACGGCTGGAAGCTTTATTGCCCGCGCCTCGGGTCATACCAGCTATGATCGATCGTGCGCTTTCCGCTGGTGTGCAGGCTTCTTATGTGCTCATGGACAGTTGGTTTACACATGCGCCACTAATCCAAGAGATGCTTGATCGCGGTTTGGACGTGATTGGCATGGTAAAGGCAGATAAGAAACGTTATCTTGTCGGCGGACGTCGTTTATCTCTGCAAGAGCTTTACTATGAAGCCGTCCCTGTTCAGGGAAAGAACAATGGTATTCTGCGTTCCATTCGTACTGAATTGTCCCCTGGCATTCCGGTCACGATGGTATTCGTGCGCCATCGTTCGAATAAGAAAGAATGGATTGCCATCCTGTGTACCAATCGCTCATTGCCCGAGGATGAAATTATTCGGATCTACGGAATTCGTTGGGACATTGAAGTGTTCTTTAAGTGCGCCAAATCCTTGCTGCGTCTGCAAAAGGAATTTCAGGGGCGTTCCTATGATCTGCTTGTCAGCCACACCACAATTGTTTTCTCTCGTTACATTCTGCTGGCATGGCAACATCGCCAAAGCACCGACCACCGCACATTAGGTGGCTTGTTTCACTTGCTTTGTGATGAAGTAAGTCAATTAGATTGGGCGATTGCTTTAAAGCAGCTCATTGATTTGCTCGAAGATGTGGCTAAGAAGGTCAATAAGAAAATCACAACACTTATCCAAACACAACTTCAGCAATGGATCGCAGGTTTGCCTAGTTACATCAAGGATTACCTGCCAAATTTAAGCTGCGAAAGTTGAGTTATTTAAAATTTCCGATAAATACTTGGTTAACGTGATCCCTCGGGAATACTTCATAGATTAAATCCTCCCATTTTAAGCAAAGCTAGAATTAAAAATACTTTTTATTTTAAAGCCCGCCCACTAGAGAGGCGGGCTTTCTGACTTTAGCATTATGCTTTTAACAACTTTATTATCAGACATACCAAAATCATTGAGATCGGTCAACGCCTGACTCTGCACGAGCTGTTCATATATAGTTCATAAAGCTATTTTATTCTATACAATGTAATTAAAAAAATTGTGGATCATAAATAAATTTACGAAAAGATCACGGGAGGAACGAATGTGAAAAAAAATATCCTAGTTAGCGGGGCGAGTTTCGCCGGCCTCTCAACAGCTTACTGGATGAAGAAATTAGGCTACAACGTGTCCGTTGTTGAGATCGCCAAAGGTCTTAAAAAAGGCGGAACACCTGTAAATATCCGCGAAAATACCGTCGACATCGTGAAACGTATGGGGTTGCTCGTCCAAATCCAGTCGAACAATATAAACATGGAATTAACCGAATTCAAAAATTCAGATGATGTCACTGAAAGAGAGGAATTACGTGAGGCGCTCGCAGAATATGAATATGAAATCGAGCGAGATGTATTGCTGAATATCATGTTCGAGGCTGTCAAAGATGATGTCGAGTTTATTTTCGGCGATAGCATAGCGTCGTTGAAGGAAGAAAGTAATGGCGTCGAGGTAACTTTTAAAGGGGGACAAAAGCGCTCGTATGACCTGGTATTCGGCTGTGATGGTATTCATTCGGTCGTCAGAAAATTGTGGTTCGGCGAGGAGACGGATTTTTCGCATTTTCTTAAAACTTATTTCTCTATCTCGATCGTGGATAAGTTGTTGATCCGGGAGAATACGACACAGATGTACAATGAGCCGGGCAAGGCGGTCATGCTGAACACCTACAACAATAAAACCGATATCGTCCTCTGCTTTTCTTCGGAGAAGGAAATTCCTTACGACTACCGAAACGAAGAACAGCAGAGAAATATAATCTTGAATCAATTTTCCGGACTAGGCTGGCGAACGCCGGAATTGCTGGAAGAAGTGAAGAACTCGAAAACTTTTTACTTTGACAAGCTGTGCCAAATGAAAATGCCATCGTGGACAAAAGGCAGGGTAGCGCTAGTCGGTGATGCTGGTTACTGCGCCTCTCCGGCTGCTGGCATGGGTGGATCACTGGCAATAGATGGGGCATCAGCCTTGGCTGATGCTTTCCAAAAAAACCATGGGAATTTTGAACTTGCGTTCCATGAATACAATAAGAGTTTCCGTCCTTTCATCGAGGAAGTGCAAGCAAACGCGGAAATGATGGTAGATTTTCTTATCCCACGAACTAAAGAAGCCATTCGCGAAAGAATTTCGCAAGCGCCATCCATCAAGGACATCTAGGGAGCGATCTGTAGGATAATGAGTGGGATGAAATGAGTGCTCCAATCTAACAACGGCAGTCTGAAACATGACCATCATGTTCCAGGCTGCCATTTGCTTTTATCAATTATAAACCAACGATCAATGACATGAGCAAACAGAATACCCGCCGTATACCGGACTAAATCCACGTATAAAAACCCTTTTCCAAGTATTAACGCCCCGAGCAGGGTGTTCCTGATGCTGTTGATCCAATCCGCTTGGTAAAGCTGACTGAACTCGACCGCAAAGCAGAAGATCAGACTGATTCCCGCCGCCCATGAGCGTCTGTGATTCACCGCTATAGCGCGAACGCCCAAGTAAATCATACTCGCCCATAGTGCATCCCCGGCATGATTGGAGACGAATACGGGCAGAGAATCAGCAAATTTCCTTGAACAGATGCCGAGCACAATCACGATTAATACCGCAGCGATATACAGTATTCTTACTCTCAAATGAATTCAACCCCCGTACCAATCCCTATAAGATGCTGTTTCTTATTCTAACATGATCGTTTAGGGGCATCCTATTCATTTATCTGGAAATAGGGGTTTTCAAATCCACATAAATTGTTTACAATAAGATTGTATAAAATATATTAATGAGGTGATCGTATGAACGTATTCGATTTCACTGTCCAAACGGCGCGCGGTGAGCAAAAGCCGCTTTCTGACTACCGTGGACAGGTGCTGCTCATAGTAAATACAGCAACCAAGTGCGGATTCGCCCCGCAGTTCGATGAGCTTCAGAAGCTCTATGAGACCTATAAGGATCAAGGCTTCACCGTACTTGGCTTTCCATGCAATCAGTTCAGGGATCAGGAGCCGGTCAAGGATGACGATATGGAGCAGGCTTGCAAAATCAATTTTGGCGTTACGTTCCCGCTGCTTGCCAAAATTGATGTGAATGGTGCAGATGCAGACCCGTTATATGGGCATTTGAAGAAAGAGGCTTCCGGTATTCTCGGATCGTCGATTAAGTGGAATTTCACAAAGTTTCTTGTCGACCGGGATGGCAGCGTCGTAAAAAGGTTCTCGCCTACAACGACGCCGCTCAAATTCGAGAAGCGGATTCAGAAGCTGTTAGAGAAGGCGGCCGTAACCCATTAATCGGCTGCGATTCGCTCTGCATGCGTATAGATATTCATCTCTTGTCCGCGGATAAAGCCGGCGCAGGTGATGCCCAGATCATGAGCCAGTTTAAGCGCGAGATCGGTGGGGGCGGACTTCGAGAGAAGGATGCCTACGCCGATTTTTGCTGCTTTCAGTACCACTTCCGAGGACATGCGCCCGCTGAAGGCGATGATTTTATCCGTTATGGGCAGCTTATGCTGGAGCCGATAACCGAACAGTTTATCGAGCGCGTTATGCCGCCCGATATCCGAGCGGACAGCGAGCAATTCTGTTGCCGAGCATAGCGCCGCATTGTGGAATCCGCCTGTTCGCCTGAACTCTTCCGAGCCCTGCTGCAGCTGTTCGATGAGATGCACACATTGGGAAGGTGTAATACGAACAGAGCTGGTAGATGTGCGGGCGGTACGGGCATCATTTTGAAAATAAAACTGGCGGCTCTTCCCGCAGCAGGAGCCAATCATCCGTTTCGCGTAATCATGCTTGCTTGTCGATTGCTTGATGTGGAGCTCGACGTAGACGAATCCGCGCTCCTCATCTAACCGGAGGGACTGGATTTCTTCGGCTTGGCGTATTATGCCTTCGGAAGCGAGAAACCCGGTCGTCATCTCCTCCAGATGGGAAGGGGAGCAGACGATGGTCGCGAACTCCTCGCCGTCCAGCCGGATCGTAAGCGGATATTCCGCAGCGATTTCATCCTCCTGTTCTACAGCTGTTTCTGTTTGGCTCGTATATTTGCAAATGCGCCAGCGCGTCGTCACTTTGGGCAGCATCGTGAACGCCTCCTTTTCCAAATCGGACTACCCGATAATTTCCGTCTCCAGCTCCTCGATTCGTTTCTCCACGTAACGTTTATCCTTCAGCGCGAAGTAAGTCTCGGCTTTCTCCAAGATGACGGCTGTATTATATTCGGGTATACCGGCATGGGGCTCGTAGACCCCTTTGGGCAATAGAACATTGCCCTCCGGCCAATAAAGCTCCAGGTTACCGGGAGCAATATCTACGAGCTTGGCACGACCGTGGAAGGTACCGTGCTGATTATAGGCAACTACCGCATCCCCCTGTGTGATAGCCAGCTTCTTGGCATCTTCCACACAAAGCAGCACATCGAATCGGTCAGCCGCATTAAAAGGATCGGTGGCGCTATAAATCATCGAGTTAAATTGCTTGCCCCGTCTGGTCGTAACATAGAAATGACCTTCGGGCTTGCGAAGCTCGGGCAGCTCCACCGCAATAAGATTGCCCCGGCCGTCGGGAGTCGGGCATATCCCATCCTCGCACAGCCAGGCTCCGCCCCACTGGAACACATCCCCTTTATTGCGCAAATGCTCAACACCCTCATAGTTGGATGCAGCCCTGGCCATTTCCTCGCGAAGGGCATAAGCGTCCTTGAAGGTAATCAAATGTTTATGGTCCGGGTAAGTCCGTGCTGCAAGTTCACCGTATATCTGCCATTCCGGCCGCGCCTCGGGTATTCGTGGGCCTTCGATCTCTGGAGAGAAATAGACCATCCGCTCTGTTGATGTCGACGTTCCGCCGCCCGGCTGCTCATACCGAGTCATTGCGGGCAGCACAAGAACCGCTTCCTGCGCATCAACAAGCGTAGCGCTATTAAGCACGATATCCTGATGTACTCGAATATCGACCGATTCCAGGCAGGAGCGGATAAATTCAGGCTCCGGCATCGTCTCAAGGAAATTACCGCCCGAGGTGTAAAAGAGCTTCAGCTTCCGCTCGTGATCATACGGAAGCAGCGCATTCTCCAGCGTGACGCCGACGATATCGCCCTGCCACTTCGGCAATGGAAAACCCCAGACTTTCTCGATGCGGGCAATATCATCCCCTTTGAACTCGCCGCCAGGCAAGCTGAATGGATCGGCCCCCATCTCACCGGACCCCTGTACGCCGCTGTGTCCGCGAATCGGCATCAGTCCGCAATGCTCACGCCCGAGAAAACCGCGCAGCAGCGCAAGATTAGCAACCTGTGAGATGTTATCTGTGCCGAAGCGATGCTGGGTAAGCCCCATGCTCCATACGAATACCGCCGATTTGGCCCCGGCCAGCAGCTGGGCAAATTCGCTCATTCGAGCTTGCGTTAATCCGGATGAACGCTCGAGCTGAGCCCAGCTCTGCTGCTCCACATGAGCTTGCAGCATCTCGCTGCCGTTCACATGCTCTCGCACGAAGTCATGATCGATAGCCGAGCCATACTGATTCTGTTCCATCTCGAACCAGTGCTTCATGACACCGTGCATGAAGGCAATATCGCCGCCGATATTAACCTGATAGAAGTCATCTGCGATCTTGGTGCCGAATAAGGCCGATTCAGGAATAGAAGGGACCCAATAGCCGTCCATCGCGGGCTCGCGGTAAGGATTAATGACGATAATCTTCGTGCCTTTGCGCTTGGCGGCATACATATATTTGGTCGAGACCGGCTGGTTGTTCGCCGCGACGCTGCCCCAGAAGACGAGGACATCGGTCCCGATCCAGTCCTTATAATTACAGCTCGATGCACCAATACCGACGGAGCGCTTAAGCGCGGTCTTGGAGGGCGAGTGGCAAATCCGCGAGGCATTATCGATATTATTCGTGCCGAGAAAACGCGCTGCTTTGGCTGCGGCGTAATAGGATTCATTCGTGATTCCGCGTGCGGTCAAATAAAAGGCAAGCTGCTTCGGGTCGATTCGCCGGATTTTGCGTGCAATTTCCTCCAGCGCCTCATCCCAAGTGATGCGGCTAAACCTCGAATCTCCGCTGCGTCGAATCAGCGGATAGGGGATCCTTCCCAGCTTGCGGAGCTGGGTGCTGTCCATTTGGCGAAGCTCACCAATATTGGCATGCAGGATTTCTTTATTAATCGCAGGCATCGTATTGAGCCGCAACAGGTTCAGCCGGGTCGTACATAAGTGAGGGCCATCCAGCGTCTGATCGTACAGACCCGATACGCCAAGTGCGCAGCCGTCACATACACCCTGCGTCAAAATCCGGAAGGCATAAGGCAAATTATCTTTGTTATCCGCCATCACCTTAATCGTATCGCGAATATGATGCGGTTTGATTTTGCCCAGACCGAAGGGCACTTTGCTCACCCACAGCTTGGGGTCCGGCATGCCCGGCAGCTTGATTGGCCCTGAATGCTTTGTTCTTCCCATCGATATGACCTCCCAAGGATTACTGAACGGTATAGGACAATAAAAAAACCGCTGAGAGACAATGGTTTTTTCATCACGAAAAAATCATGGTTTCTAAGCGGTTAGTCTCCAGCAGGTTCGCTGCCAGCGCCAACGGTTATACGTTCGGCTGCTGCCGAACTTCGCCTCAATATTCGAATCGGCATGCCGATCTTTCCTCATCTTAGCAACAAAGCGATTCACTGGCAAGAACGATCAGCTCTAGGATTGCAGATATCTCGGGGGAACGGTTTCGGCAGTGAAATTATGTATGCTATACTATTTTGGGAGAAACACAGAGAACCCTAGGGGGATTGCGAAATGAATGCTTTAGCTTACGCCTTGCTCAGCATGTTATATAGAAAGCCGTTTTCCGGTTATGATCTGAAGAAGTTGATGGAGCTGTTCTGGCAAGCGAAGCACAGTCAAATCTATCCGCTGCTTGCCAAGCTGGAGAGGGAAGAGTTGGTCACATTTGAACTTATATCCCAGTCGAGTAAGCCGGATAAGAAGATCTTCAGCATCACAGATAAAGGGATGGCTATGCTCAAAAGCTGGATTGTGGACGAGCCTGCTGCTGTTCCCGTTATGCGCGATGAATTTCTAGTTAAGCTGTATGCGATTGGACTTACTGATCCGTTGACGGCCAGACGGATTTTCGATGATCGTCTCTTGGCTAAGAAGGAGGCGATTGCACGCCTTCAGAAGGAAATCGATGTTATGGAGAGTCAGAAGGATGACTCGCTGACCGATATTACGAACAAGCAATTTGGGCGGTATCTGCTCTATAAGCGCAAGCTCCGTCTTGAGGAAGAAGAGATCGAATGGGTATATTGGGCATTGTCGCTGCTCCCATAGCCACACCAATGTAGCCACACCAATGAAGCCACACCAATGATGCCCCGCCCGCCAATGATCTAACTTTGAGCTTCAGTTCTAGGACTGCGGATTCGTCCCTCTACAGCCTTTCCCTCCCAATTGACCAGGAATATCCCTAAGCAAATGAACGCTCCGCCAACGCTGACATACCATTGTATCTTCTCGCCCAGCAGCAGCCAGCTGGAGAGCACGCCAAATAGCGGGACCAGAAACAGGAAGGAACTTGTCTTGGCGGGATCTCCGGTGTTAAGCAGATAGAACCACATGGTGAATTGTATAATGGAGCACAGAATGGCCAGCCAAAGCACAACCGTAACTGAACTCCCTGTGAAGATGAAATAGGGATGCTCGGTCAGCAGGCTTAGGATGAGAAGTGCGGCGCCTCCCGCAAGCATCTGATAAGCGGCGAGTACAGTCATGTCGAATGCCGGGCCCCATCGTTTAATGAGCAATGTAGCTGTGGCAAAGGAGACCGCACCGGCAAAGCTAATAAAGGTGCCCGGCTGTAAGCCCATATGCAGGCCAAAGGTAAATACGACACCAACAAAACCGACAGCTACTCCTAGCCATTGACGGCCGCGGTAGACAGCTCCGGTAAGCATTGATCCGAGCACGATGACAAGAAGCGGGTTCGTGCAGGTAATGATGGAAGATTCACCCGAAGTAATCCATCTCATGCTGTAGTAAGCGCAGCCCATCACGCCAGTGGATTGGAACAAGCCGATTACAGCGGACTGAAGCCACTGCTTCCCGCCGCGAGGACGCGGTTTTCTAATGACGATGATGGCCAGCAATCCGCCGGCCAGCAGGAAGCGGATTCCCATTAGCAAGAAAGGCGGCGCGTAGGATATCCCGATTTTGCCTATTGGAAAAGCAATACCCATTAATAACGTCGTCAATACGACAAGACTCACATAACTGAATGTACGCATGATGAACCCTCCGTTTACTAGCTGATGCTTCTATTGTAACGAGGGTTTGATTTTAAGTATAATGATTGTTAACGATACTGAGTATCACAAATTATGATACCGAGAGCGAACGTGGCTCAAGGATCAGAGGGAGTGGGATTGTATGGAGAGCGCCGATTTACGCGTATTTCAAATGGTCGCCCGTGAAGGTTCAATAACGAGGGCCGCTGCAAAACTTGGTTATGTACAGTCCAATGTGACCGCGCGGGTACAGCAGCTGGAATCAGAGCTCGGAACGGTACTCTTTTTCCGTCATAATCGGGGTATGACGCTTTCCTCAAGTGGTCAGACACTGCTTACTTATGCGGATAAAATCGTCGGTCTGTTAGATGAAGCGGCCCAGGCGCTCTCCGCCTCCAGCCAGCCAAACGGTCCGCTTACGATCGGCTCCACGCAGACGGCTGCTGCTGTCCGGCTTCCGAAGCTGCTTGCCTCCTATTATGGCCAGCATCCTAAGGTGCTTTTATCGCTTACGACCGGGCATTCACAATTTCTGATCGAGAAGGTGCTCCATTATGAATTGGATGGTGCTTTCATCGGCTGTCCGTGCAATCACCCGGAGCTGCAATCTGTTTCGGCTTTCGAGGAAGAGCTTGTTCTCGTGTCTACCGCGTCGGTAGTTGATCTGGAGGAGGCGATGACAAGACCCATTCTCGTCTTTAGTTCAGGCTGTTCCTACCGCGATGTGCTGGAACAATGGCTGGTATACAGCGGTCTGAACCAGCCGGTCATTATGGAATTTGGCACGCTTGAAGCGATAATTGGCGGTGTGTCAGCAGGACTTGGCGTTTCACTTATGCCCCGAAGTGTCATTCACAAGCTAGAGGAGGATGGAGCAGTTCGCACGCATGCCATCCCGGAATCCATCCGTTACATCAAGACGGAATTCATCACCCGTAAGGATTCTTTTATGAGCAGTGCTCTGCAAGCTTTTATGGAGACGCTCCCTACTGACAGTGATCGCGAGGAAGGGTTAATCAAACGTCTTCGATAACACGCTTATAAGCTTTTCTCTCGTTTCAGCTAATCTGTCCTTCGCATTCGTAAGATCAAGGGGTTCTACCCAAGCGAAACCATCGGATTGATAGCGGGGAAAAACATGCATATGATAATGCGTCAAATCATTGAAAATCCCATTGTTCTGGATGATCGTGATGCCATCAGGATTGAACAGAGCTTTTAACGCTTTGGCGATTAGTTGGGACGTCATCATTATGGAAGCCGCCGTTATTTCATCTAATTCATCAACATCATGGTAGTGCTGTTTAGGCAGGATGAGTATATGCCCCTCGTTAAGCGGAGCGATGTCGAGCAAACAAGTTACCTTATCATCCTCGTATACGATCTGCGTTTCCACTAAGCTATTGGCCAGCTTGCAGCCGAAACATACTTTACTATCTTTACTATCATCCATATACTCGATTACCTCCTCTTAATGCTGCTCATTATCATGCTTAGTGCTACATTTAATGACATCAACTAACTCTAATAAACTCTTTATCTTGGCATGCGGCTCATCCAAGGAATCATCCCAATCCATGAACCCGCTTAGCCATATCGCACATAATCCTGCATCATTTGCTCCTTTAATGTCATTAATCGGGTGGTCGCCAACATAGCAGGTGTGGGCTGCTCGGGCACCTAGCCGCTCTAGTGCGATTTCGAATATTCGTTTATCGGGCTTCTTAACCTGCACCTCATCCGATATAATGATGGCATCAAAATAGTCTCGAAGTTTAGCCTGGTCAAGCTTCGAATTCTGCGAGTGGACGGAACCGTTGGTGATTAAGCCGAGCTTGATTCCTTGCTGTTTGAAGGTCGTTAAGACTTCCCTAGCTCCTTGCATAAGAACGGTCGATTTGAAAAATTCAGCAAACCAGAAATGCAATAAATCATCAATAGTTGTCTCTGGATGTTTCATGGGAAGCTCCTGCATGAATTGTTCATAGAGTTCACGCTTGTGGCGATAGCCGTCTTGATCAGCTATCCGCATATATTCGGTAAGTTCCAATCTGCCAGCCGGATCGGTTAATTCAACGAACCGATCGATAAACAGCTCCGAATAAGCTTGAAAAGCAGCTTTGCGATTGATCAGTGTATTGTCCAAGTCGAAAATAATGGCATCCAAAATCATTTTCACCACTCCCCTCCAGTCTCTACTGCACCAATTCGTGAAGGCGAGCAGATTTCCTTTTGCAGCCTATCAAGAGCTCGGCGCTTGAATAGGAAAATACCGTGAAAAGGAGTGAAATCCTCTTCACGGTATTTTTTGTAATAAACGCCGTTGCGCTGGTTTAGAGCCCTCCAGCCATTTGAACCGCTGCATCCGCTTGAACCAAACCATATCCGTACTTGTTATCACGTCCTGCATCTCCTAAATTTTCTGCCGAACTCTGAAGCACTTTGCGGATTTGATCGTTAGTGAGGAGCGGGTTAGCGGACCATGCGATCGCGGCTACTGCAGAGACATGCGGCGTCGCCATCGAAGTACCTTCGAAGTAGCTGTAGTCCCATGGGGTAACTTCGACGTTTCCCGTACCAAGACTGCCGCTGCGTAAGAGGGTGCTGCTATTGTAAGAGACGGAAACCGCGGCAATCCAATTGCCTGCGCTTCCCAAAGTAAAGTTGCCCGGATCATCGGGGCTTACGGTATCGTTGTTAGTGATGATCGCCGCCGTCGCACCCTGAGACATTACATTTTGAACCTTTTCGGAAAAGGTGTTCGTACCCCGGTTAACCAATGCAATCCAGGCTCCAGAATCAGGCTTGCCGCTGCAGGAGGTAACGGAGTCGGCCAATCCGCAGTTGACGAGAGGGCCCGATATCGTACCGAGTCCGGAAAACTCGAGTCCGTTGCTCCGATAACTGGATTCGATCCCATTGTCTACCTTTTTGGTTGTACTTTGTAATCCTGTACCTAATGGAACGCTGGATAACGTGCTGACACCCGGCGCTACTAGTTCTTGGTTTTTGCCGTAATTGGAAAAGCCGGCAAGATTCAGGCTGCTATCTACAGCTCCTACCGCCACGACGGAATTATAATTGGCAGGATAACCGATTTTGCCTTTACTATCGTTACCGCTGGCGGCAATGCTGAGCATCCCCTTTTGATAGGTATGATCAAACGCCTTCTGTTCTGTTCGGGATGGGGTACTGCTGCCAAGCGACAGGTTGGCGATCTTGGCATTATTCCCCTGGCACCAATTTAAGCCGTTAATAACGCTGCTGGTCGTTCCGCTGCCTTCGTCGTTCAGCACTCTTGCAATATAAAGATCAACGCCGGGCGCCGTACCAATGTGGCTTCCGCTGCTGCTCGTCTGACCGGCAATCGTACCTGCTACGTGTGTGCCGTGTCCGTTGCCGTCTCTCGCATCAGGATGCCCGTCATCCACGAAATTTTCGCTCGCTTTAATAATGGAAGCCCCGTTACGGATGAACTCCGGGTGATTGTAATCGATGCCGGAATCCAAAATGCACACTCTGATATTACTTCCGGAGGCATTCAGGCTCCATGCCTGCTCGGCGTGTACGGCCTGTAACCCCCACGTAAGCGCCCCGTCCGAATAAGATTGTCCAAGGCTGCTTGCATAGACGGGCCGGTCTTCTTCGATGTAGGCGATGTTCGGGTTTTTCTCCAGACCCTGGACAGCTGCTGGGGTAGCCAAAATATTCATGGCTTCCAAGTCCCCCCAATGTGCTGCGACCTGGATACCCGGGGCATCCAAAGCTTTTGCCGATACGCCTGGCTTAAAACCTATCAGATACGAATGCAATTTAACTTCAGACGGAGCGGCAGAAGCAAGGTTGGCGGCGAACAGCAGGAATGTCGTCATGACTGTTATTATTTTGAATAAATAGCGGGTTTGCATCCTTCTTTTCATTATTTAATCTCCTTTCGATGTGGGTGATAATACCGTAAACATCTCGGATAAAATGAAGAAGAGCTGCGTCATTTCAGTAGTAAGGCTACGGTTTTTATTTACTCCATCGCAACACCGACCCTACTCTATTATTTTTCCTTACAAAAATATTATATAGAAAGTAGATTCGAGTGACAATAAATGGAAGCTGAGCCGCAGGAACCAATTTTTCGAGCTTATTCTCCATTTTAAGGCTCTTTTTGTTGTCGAAACGTCAACCTATATAAATGACTTAATTGGCGCGGGGTATTCATTAAAAGCCATTAAGGAACCTCGATGTGAAATTCGGTGGAAGAGGGTGTTTGCAAGGGCTCATTCGCGCTGCGGGAAGCAGCACATCATCACATGTGATGACTGTCGGGGGGAGTTAAATGGACTGTCTTATAATTCCATATGAAAGTGCTGGTTTGTCCAATTACGTTGGGTTTTAATCGCTTTATATCCTGTGGATCCAGATGCGGACGCGATAGCGCAATAAAAGCAACGGCAGTCTAAGACCAAATTTTCATGTCTTAGTCCCGCCGCTGTTTCATATTTAGGGCCTATCTAATACTTTCTTTTCTAAGAAACTAGCGGTTAACCGCGTAATGCAGCTGGACAACGCCACCGCCAAGCGGCTTGGTATCCAGAAGCCCAACATCTTTGAACGTATAGTTATCTGTGTCGATCATTAGATGAAGGCCCTTGCCCTCCAGCACAGGCGCTACATTGAAGATCAGCTCGTCGACAAGCCCTTGACCTAAAAATGCATTGTGCAGATCAGCGCCAGCTGCTACGACTGCGGTTTGATGTCCATTATGCTGCAGGTAGTTCAGGGCCTCCTGCGGCGATCTCGCAATCGTTACCCCCGGAAGAGCATCAACGTTCTTGGAAACCACAACGATATCCAACTCGGCAAAGGGACCGCCGCCGCTGGCAGCCATTGCTTCGAAGGTTCGGCGTCCGACAATAAAATTTCCGGCTGCTTTGGCAACCTTCGCAAAATCGTCAAGTGCTTCCTTCTTCGGTGGATTCTCGGGACTCGACTGTGCATAGTTACCGTTGGCGCTTAATGTTGCCCATAAAATAGTTTTCATATGATTTTTCCTCCAGACGTTTTTGTCCATATTTTTCGAATTGATGCTGCTACCCGATCCGGCCGATCCTCCTGTACATAGTGAGAAGCATCGTCGAGGATTTCGGTTTCGTTCATCGGCAGATAACGCTGCCATTTGGCCATGACTTCAAGCGGGAAGCCAGCGCTGTCTTTTGTCCCCCACATTATTTGCGCGGGCAAATCGGATAACGACGGCAGTCCCGATTCAATAGCCGCCAGCCAAGACCGGGCCTTGCGAATCTGCCCGGGGAATACCCATGTCGGGATTCTGGACTCCGGTGTCGGGAAAGGGTCTGTATAAGCTTTCCTCAGGCTTTCCGTCACTTTCTCGGTATGATGGATGCCGTGCGGAACAATGACTTTGGCAAAGAAGTTGCGCTGAGTCTGCAGCCAATATCCGAAAGGCCATCCCCCCATGACAAGCGAGAACAATTTCATAGGAAGCAGCGTCGCAGGCCACGCCCAAGTGTTCATCAAGACGATTCCGCGCAGCTGATCCCGGTTCCGTATGGCGTAATTAAGTCCGATCGGCCCGCCCCAGTCTTGGACCACTATTATAAAGTCTTTCAGACCCAGGCGGCGGATGAAGTCCGATATGGCCTCCGAATGCTCTTGCGGCGTATAACCGTAGCCGGATGGCGGTTTGGACATTCCGAAGCCTGGATAATCCGGAGCGATAAGGCGGAATTCACCACGCAGCTCCTTAATGACATTCCTGTAAAGATATGACCACGTCGGATTCCCATGAAGGAGAAGAACCGTCGGTCCGTTCCCTTCGTCAATATAATGAATATTTCCGTCGCGGTATGGCAGCCAGTTGTCTCTGAACGGGTACTCCATCACATCCACTTCAAAAGGTCTTTTCATTGTCGTCCTCTCCCATCTGATGCGATCTTCTTTTTTCCCTCCTCTGTTTTCAATGGTAGCGGGTTGTGGTACATTTGAAAAGTAGTTACAATAAAGTGCAATAGTTTCATAAAATGAACTAAGGAGGAATCGCCAATGTTGGATCGCTCTTGTATCGAAGCCATTGATCCTTTGCTGGAAATCTTGGACGGCAAGTGGACTCTCCCTCTTCTGTTGGAGTTGTTTGTCGGTACCAAGCGTTTTGGAGAGCTGCGGCGAAGGCTGAACTCGATTAGTCCGAAGACGTTAACGGATCGGCTGCGCGTGCTGGAGGAGAAGGGGATTGTAACGCGTACGCTGTACCCCGGTGTTCCCCTACACGTCGAATATGAGCTGACAGAGCGTGGGCGGAATCTGCAGCCTATTTTTGCCGCTATGTGGGCATGGGTTCAGGAAAATGGCTTAAACCCTGAGCGTGGGGCAGAAGAGATGGCTCAGTCGGGAATGTAACAGAAGCAAGTATAGAAGTGGTAGTCCATTGATCAAACGGGGAACGATAGTGCAGGAGCTGCGTCGAGGCGGCTTCTTTTTGTTCTCATTGAAGTAAACAGTAGAGTTGAACAGCCTGGTTTCACGTTTCTTTCTTACCAAAATCATTTAATTGGTTTAGCCAGCTTGGCGGACAACCCCATTCTGAATCAAAATGATTATGTCGTTGGAATTGTCTTACGGCCGCCGTTGTACTCGAACGAAACTTCCCGTTACATATCCCACTAAAGTAGCCTGCGCTCTTTAAACGAGACTGAATTAGCTGTACGTCCCCTCCGACATCCTCTTCCGCCAATTCCCTCGGTTCCTGACTGGGATCCCCCCGACACATGTCCGAATATTGTTACTCTTGTTTTGCGACATTTTTTGTTTAAAGTGTCCCTTCCCATTGCAGCCCGCTATTGCAGGTCTGCCCACTTATTTGAAGTTTACTGAGATAGTTGAATTTCGTAAGGACAAGCTGGCAGGCTGGCAAAACGAAACGGAATGCAAAGGGGTATAACTATCACCAACCGCAAGGATCGAGAAATTCGATGAGATAGCCGAAGAATTAATAACTGCTTTAGCTACACACTAAAGCAGTTATTTTCTAAATATTTAGTAGGTTGATAAAGGAGTGTAAGTTTATTTTGGCATAATTGCATGTTAGACAGTTTCTTCAGCTAGCTGCTGAGTTCTTTTGCCGAAAGTAAACCAATACATCAGCACACTCGCAATGACAACAAAACTTAAAATGAGAATTAGATTGCCGTACAAATAAGCATGTTTATTCGAAATGAGCGGATGCAGCGGGAAAGCGAACAACTTTTTCTCTATCGCTTTTGCGACCAGCGCTGTCACGACAGCTCCGGAAATCGTCGAAATCATATTAAAGAAACCCATACCGACGCCGATTTGATGAACAGGCAGAATTTGTGTCACGCTTTCCGCCAATGCTGTCTGCATAAAGGAAAACCCGATATACATCATAATCAAGGCAGCCCCGATGTACCAAACCCAAAACCCGATCGACGACGATTGCAGAAGGAAACTAATCGCGAGTAAGGTCAGCCCTAGATATACAACAAAATGGCTTCCGCGTTTGACGGTCATATTACCGGCTACTTTGCCGAATATAACTGCGCTTATTGCACCAGGGAACATGATAAGCCCGATATGCTCTGTGTCTAGTCCATACATGTCTCTTAACATAATCGGGATTACAAACATAACGGACATGACCGTACCGAAAATAAGAAAACCGATAATGAGTCCGCTCCGATAGAGCGGATTGGCGAATAGCGCGGGATCGACAAATGGTTCCTTCGCTCTGCGGATTTGAACGATAAAAAGGACAAGAGCCATACAGGCAACGAGTAAGAATATCCAGTTTGCGGTGGTCGTAAATAATATCAGCATGGATATGACAATGGCCAGAAGCGCCGCTCCGACAAAGTCCATTTTACCCGCTCTGCGTTGTTCCTTCGGCAAAAATTTACGAAAGTAAGGAAGCGCCACGAGTACGGGCAGCGAAACCAGAAACAAAAATGACCAGTGGAATGAGCCTGCAATATAACCGCCCAGAACGGGACCAATTCCTATCGCGAAGGATACAGTCGATGTGATGATACCAAACATCTTCCCGCGTTCATCCGCCGTGAAAAATCGAGCGACCATTACAAAAATCAATGCCGGAATGGCAGATCCGCCAGCCCCTTGAATCGCCCTGGACAAAATGACAGCCGGGTACCAAGATTGCAACGCAAATCCAAGTATGGAGCCGATACTGTAAAGGACGATACCAATGGTAATTAGTTTCTTGATACTGAACATGTCGGAAAGCTTCCCGAAAATGACCATTCCCATGCCAAAGACGATAAAAAAGATCGTCACTACCCAACTAACCCCGGAAGCATCAAGTCCGAACTGTTCGGCTATGCTTGGGGTGGATACGTTGAATACAGATTCGTTCAGCACGGCAAAGAAGATCACAAAATAAATCCATGGCACACTTTTTTTAATGTCTGAATCATCAGCTTTAGCTTTGATTTGGTTTTTTACAGTTTTCATTTCTTCGGTAATCCTCCTATCATTTGAAGAACAAACGTTCGCATATATTATAACACAGGTTTTACCGCTATGGAATGACTTAAACGAAATATTAACAATAACAAGAATAGTAAAAGGCGTTGGAAGAGGTGAAATTCCAGTTTTGTCGTACAATGAGTCAATAGCTTAATGCACAATCTTAAGTGTGGATAGCTCCTGCCGTATGAAGAAGGAGACTGCAAAATGAGCCGTAAGGCAAAATAAAAAGCACCAATTAGGTGCTGTAAGCTGAGCTACAGGACTTTCATCTCTGTTGTTCAATTCAGAAAAAGCTGTTCCTTTTTTCACACCCGCTTTTTATACACCCTCATTGCAAAGAAATAGGCTACGAGCAAAATCCCGACGCACCACGCAAGAGCGACCCATATATCATTGCCCACCGGCTGACCTGACAGTAGCGCACGGATGGCTTCCACGATCGAGGTCACCGGCTGGTTTTCGGCAAAGGCGCGAACGACCGACGGCATCGACTCGGTCGGCACAAACGCCGAGCTGATAAACGGCAGGAAGATAATCGGGTAGGAAAAGGCGCTTGCACCATCCACCGTTTTTGCGGACAGTCCGGCAATCGCCGCGACCCAAGTTAATGCCAGCGTAAACAGACGCGAGTATGCCGGCTACGGCAAGCCATGGCAGTATCCCCGCGGACGAACGAAAGCCCATAATCAAGCGCTACGAGAATGATGACGACAACCGAAATGGCGTTGGATACCAGCGAGGTCAGCACATGCCCCCACAGCAAGGCGGAACGTGAAATCGGCATGGAGTGAAACCGCTCGAATATGCCCCGTTGCTCATCGATAAACAGGCGGAAAGCCGTATAGGCTATTCCGCTTGCAATAGCAATAAGCAGTATACCGGGCAACAGGTAATTCACATAGTTATCCGTTCCGGTTTGAATTGCGCCGCCGAACACATAGACGAACAGCAGCATCATCGCGATCGGCATGATGCTAGACCGTGATGATGGTGTCCATACTGCGGAAAATATGGCGCATGGAACGTCCAAGCATAACGCTCATATCGCTGAAGAAGTGATTCTTTGCCGTCTCCATTTACTTTCCCTCCTTTTTGCCGACGATTGCGAGGAATATCTCCTCTAATGTCGGCTGTTTTTCAACATACTCCACCTTTGCGGATGGGAACAGCTTTTTTAGCTCCGAGAGCGTGCCGCTGGCGATAATCCTACCCTCATGCAGAATGGCAATTCGGTCGGCAAGCTGCTCAGCCTCCTCCAAATACTGCGTGGTTAGGAGTACCGTCGTGCCGCCGTCGGCAAGCTCCTTGACAATCTTCCAAACCTCGATGCGTGCCTCGGGGTCAAGCCCAGTGGTCGGCTCGTCGAGGAAAATGATCTGCGGTTTTCCCACAAGGCTCAAGGCGATGTCGAGCCTGCGGCGCATACCACCCGAATAAGTAGACGCCCTGCGGTCGGCGGCGTCTGTCAGGCCGAAGCGTTTAAGCAAGTCGTCCGCAACCTGACGCGGATTTTTGAGGTATCGCAGCTTGGCAATCATGATCAGATTTTCCCGTCCGGTCAAAATTTCGTCCACGGCGGCAAATTGCCCGGTCAGACTGATCGCCTGCCGCACATTCTCGGGTTTTGACGCAACATCGAATCCGTTTACGGTGGCGGTTCCGCTGTCTTGTTTGAGCAGCGTGGTGAGGATTTTGACAACCGTTGTCTTGCCCGCCCCGTTGGAGCCGAGCAGGGCGAAAATACTGCCCTTTTCCACCTCGAAATCTACGCCCTTTAGGACTTGAAGCTGCTTGTAGGACTTTTGCAGCCCAATCACTTGAATGGACTTATTTTGCATATTTTCCCCTCCTTATATAACCGTAACTTTTGACAAATCGGCCCCCATGCCTTTAAGCGCAGCATAGGTCAGCTTATCCATCGTCTGCGCCGTCAAAGCAGATGGTTTTGATGGCACGGTAATATTTATTGGTCAACGAAAAATACGCCTGAAAAGACACATTCTTGAGTGTAGCGCCCCTAAACGAAACTTCGTTTACTGCCGATTTGTCAAACTTAACGCCGATAAAGGTTTGCCCGTCAAAACGCAGCCCGCTCAGATCGGAATATTTGAAGTCCACGCCGTCAAAGATACAATCTTCAAAGATTGTTTTTCTAAGGTCGGTCTTGGTTAGCGTGACGTCGGTCAGTTTTACACCTGTGAATTTTGCTCCGTCCAGCCCCGACGTGCTGAAGTTGGTGCGTACAAGGATCGATTTATTGAAGCTCGCATTCGAAAGGTCTAGTGGCGGATAGGCTGCAGTCAGTCAGATTTGCGCCGTCAAAATTGGCTTCACGTACATCACTGCTCTTAAACGAGCTTCCGGTCAAGTCTGCGCCCGCAAAGTCGGAACCGCGTAACGCGCTAGCTTTAAATTGTCCTTTATGCGCAATAACGCCCGCAAAGTCGCTCATTGGCAGGTTGCTTGCGCTAAAGTTTGTCAGCACCTGCCGCTCCAGCGAGCGGGAGAGGTTGGCGACCTCCAGTATCGTTTGCTCGATGTCGCCGATGCTCTCAATGGTCATCTTAAACGCTGTTTCATCGTCCTTGCCCTCGGCTTTGAGTTCACGGTATCGCTCCTGCAAATCGGAGAGCAGGTCGGCCTTTAATTCGGTGACGCTTTTTACCCCATCGTATGGCGTGAAAACGCCGTTCAAATAGTTCGTCAATTTCTGATTCATCACATCAAATCTCCTTATAATAAGTTTTCTAGCACGCGCTTTGAATACTCCCAATTGCTTTTGTTGCGGGCGTAAGTACCCTTGCCCTTTTCGGTAATCCTAAAATACTTGCGCCGTCCGCCCTGAGATTCATCGCCCCAATACCACTCGATATCGCCGTCTGTCTCAAGCCGCCGGACGCTGGAGTACATCGTGGCTTCCTTTAATTCATATTCGCCGCCCGAGCGCTCGGCAATCAGCTTGACAATCTCGTACCCGTAGCGGTCAGCTTCGGATAAGAGCCGTAAAATCATCGTATCGGTATGTCCGCGCAGCAGGTCGGATGTAATTTTGTTCTCGCTCATATAATCACCTCCGCATTTGTATAATACGACATACTACTATGACTGTCAAGGTAGTGTTTCAAATAAAATACTTTGTTTGAAAAGAGTTCGGTCAAACCAAGAGTTATCTTACGGGATAGTGGTATAACAAGCCATTTGGGCAAAGAAGCTGCGACAAAAGGAGAGATGTGCCATGAAAAATGCAATGATCGCATTGCTTCGCCAGCCCACGACCATTATCGGAGTTGTTGTGGCATTGATGTTTCAGCTTACTTTTAGTATCGTAAAGATGACAGGCTATAACGGAGTTACCGACACACCAAGAATTTATTATTGCCATCGTTAACGAAGATATGGACTCGGGGCTAACATCGCTGATGGACTTTCCGCGAACCTGCCTTTCCGAATCGAGAGGATGGATTCGTTATCCGCCGCCCTAACGAAGTTGAATAAACGAGGCGTGCAGATGATGCTGTTTCTGGCATCGGATTTCTCCAAGCAATTGCAAACTCCAGGACAGACATCAAGCCACTTTCAAATCTTGTGTTTTCCTAGAATTTTTGGGGGGTAAGAATATGTTAGTTACAGAAAATGCAGCATTCTCAAGAACAAATCCATTTCACGCGAAGGTTCTTAAAAATGTAAATTTAAATGGAGCTGGCTCCAATAAAGAAACAAAACATCTCGAGTTATCGTTAAAAGGATCAAGCCTTTCCTACATCCCAGGAGATGCTCTTGGTATTATCCCTAAGAATGATCCGGGACTGGTGACTTCTCTGCTTGAGGAAATGAAATGGGACGAAGAAACGTTAGTAGCAATTAATAAGGAAGGCGATACACTTCCGTTAAAAGAAGCGCTGATAACCTACTTTGAAATTACACTGCTATCGAAAAAGATTTTACAGCAAGCGGTGGAATTTACCGAGAATGAAGAGCTGCGCAAGCTTTTATTAAATGAAAATGCAAACCAACTGAAGGAATATATCTACGGGCGTGATTTGCTTGATATGCTGCGCGATTTCGGGCCATGGAACGCTTCTGCCCAAGAAATGGTGTCTCTCTTAAGAAAAATGACGCCGCGTCTCTATTCAATTGCAAGCAGCATTGCCGCTAATCCCGAGGAAGTGCATCTAACCATCGCTGCTGTGCGATACACGGCTCACGGACGTGAACGTAAAGGCGTTTGTTCGGTTTTAGTTGCCGAACGTCTTACAGAAGGAGATAATCTTCACGTATTTATTCAACCAAATAAACACTTCCATTTGCCGGAGTCTCAAGATACAGATATTATTATGGTTGGTCCGGGGACAGGCATTGCACCGTTCCGTTCCTTTATCCAGGAGCGTGCGGTAACTAAAGCAACGGGCAGAGCATGGCTATTTTTTGGAGACCAGCACGCGGCATCGGATTTCCTTTATCAGAATGAGCTGGAGCAATATCAAAAAGATGGGGTCTTGACAAGAATAGAAACTGCGTTCTCCCGTGATACGGCGCAAAAAATTTATGTACAGCATAAAATGCTTGAAAACAGCAAGGAATTGTTTGAATGGCTGGAAAACGGAGCTTGCTTCTATGTTTGCGGAGATAAGCAATATATGGCGAAAGATGTCCACAACGCGCTTATCGAAGTTATTGAAAAAGAAGGTGCGATGAGCCGTGAAGCAGCGGAAGCTTATCTCAATGATATGCAGGCTAAAGGACGTTATCAACGCGATGTGTATTAAAATGAATAGAGATTAACGGCACCGCGGCAAAAGAGTGACATTCTTTCCACATTAAATGGAGAAGGGTGTCATTCTTTTTTTACCTGTACTCCCTTGAATCCCGGCCAAGCCTTGAAGGTGGAATAAGAAGCTCTATTATGCTAACTCATGTTACATATTTGTGAATGTTCTGTTATGATATTACTCATCAATTACAGGAAGGACATCATAACCAAATGAGCTCAATCACAATATATGATATTGCGAAAGAAGCTGGAGTTTCGGTGGCCACAGTTTCTCGTGTTCTTAATAGTACTGCTCCTGTTAAGGCAAGTACCAAAGCGAGAATAATGTCTATCATCGCAAAACATCAATTTCAGCCTAATGCCCTAGCCAGGAGTCTCATAAAAAAAGAGACAGGAATCATTGCGATTATCCTCCCTGATATAACCAACCCGTTTTTCCCTGAGGTTTTTTGGGGGGCTGAGAATGAAGCTAGAGAGAAGGGGTACACACTTTTTCTGTGCGACACTGCGGGTGATTATAGCCGTGAATCCCAATATCTGAATATTTTGTGGGAACAGCGAGTGGACGGAATTATTTTCATGGGGGGCCGAATCAATTTGGCCAATTGTCCGCCTAATTTAGCCCAGGAGATCATGGATATGTCGAAGAACATTCCGGTCGTTTTGGTAAATGGCAACATACCGAACGCTTCCATTCATCGAATATACACAGATGAAGCATTAGGCGCTGAATTAGCTACCCAACACCTCATCGATTTGGGTCACCGCGAGATTGCTTTTTTAGGCGGAAGGAAAGAAATGACCACAACGCTTTCGAAAGTGAAGGCATTTAGAAAAAAGCTGGAGGATAATCAAATCTCTTTCCGGTCCGATCGGGTATTATTTGGTGACTTTTCGATTACAGCAGGCAAGGAGCTCATGAATAAGCTGCTTGAAAATGAAGATAGGCCGACAGCTGTTTTTTGCGTAAACGATTATACGGCTATCGGGGCGATTAAAGCGATTATCGAACATGGACTACGTATTCCGGAAGATATTTCAATTATTGGATTCGATGACACACCGCTGGCTGACGCTGTTATTCCTGAGTTAACTACGGTCTCCCAACAAACACATCAGCTTGGAAAGCAATCGGTAGAATTGCTGAATCAGTTGATCTCGAAGGAAGCAGTTAGGAAAAGAACTGTCTTAAAGCCGGAGCTTGTGGTAAGAAAAAGTACAGGTCCAGCAGCGAAGGGTTAACGTAGAAAACCATCATTGACTAAGCTCAAGGTATAAAATACAATGGACAAACACGTGATGAAACCCCTTTCATAGAAGAAAGTGGGTTTTAAAAGGATCTTAATGAAACCCGTTACATGAAACCCGTTGCATAATTCGGGCCAAAGGAAGCAGGGGGATCAAATAATGAAAAACCAAAAAAAATACCGGATATATGGCATGATAATAGTAGCTTGCATACTGGTTATTGGGGGAGGAATTGCATTGTATCAACAACAACGTTCTTCGGTTGGACCTGATAAAGTCCTTAAACTGGGCTCGGAGGCTGTTCAGCTTAAATTAGACCAAAGCTATTCAGGCTTTGAAGGGTGGGGAACTTCGCTCGTTTGGTGGGCACACGCACTAGGAGGCTGGAAGGACAAGGAGAAAGAAAATCAAGTCATGGATTTGCTATTCGATCCGGATAAAGGACTTGGCCTCAACATCGTTCGCTACAATATCGGAGGAGGCGAGAACCCGAATATTCCATCGACACTTCGTCCTGGCGGAGATATACCGGGCTTTGAACCAGAAGAGGGGCATTGGGACTGGAACGCAGATGAAAACCAACGTTCCGTACTGCAGGGGGCATTGAAGCGAGGGGTTACGATCGCGGAAGCCTTCTCCAATTCTCCGCCATATTGGATGACCGTTAGCGGCTCAGTTACGGGCGCAGTGGACGGGGGCAATAATTTAAGAGATGACCAATACGATAATTTTGCTGATTACCTGACAGAAGTTGTGAAGCAGTACAAGGATAAGTGGGGAATTACTTTCAAAACGCTTAATCCATTGAATGAGCCGGTTTCAGAATGGTGGAAGAAAGGAAATATTCAAGAAGGTGCCCATTTCAGCTTCGATAAGCAGGCAGAAATTATCCAGAAAGTTGCTTCATCCCTGCAGAAAAAAGGGCTAACCGAAACGACCGTCAGTGCCCCAGACGAGAATAGCATCGACGAGACATTAGAGGCGTTAACGACTTATGATAAAGCTGCATTGGACTCGATCTCCCAAATCAACACCCATTCCTATAATGGAAGTCAAATGGCCGAGCTTCGGGATTTTGCTAAAGAAAACGGCAAAAAGCTTTGGATGTCCGAGTACGGGACGGGCGGAACCGCGGATCATAATCATCAGGATATGACAAGCGTCATGGAATTGGCAGAGCGGATTATGTTCGATCTTCGAGTCATGCAGCCCGCGGCTTGGGTGTACTGGCAAGCGGTTGAAGATGAAGGCGCTCAAAACAACTGGGGCTTTATCCATGCCAACTTTAAAGGTGAAGAGAATTACGAAATGACAAAGCAGTACTATGCAATGGGTAATTTCAGTAAATTTATTCGCCCTGGGGCAACGATTATCCCAACGTCCGACGGACATTCTATCGCGGCATATGATGCAAGCTCTCAGAAGCTTACCGTTGTTATCCGTAACGATGGTTCAGAGCACCCGGCTGCGATTGATTTATCCGGTTTTGATATGAAAGAAAGTAAAGGGAAAGTATACCAAACATCTGCTGATCGGAACCTGGAAGCTCTGGATGATGTCGCGGTGTATAAGAATGGGTTTGAAATAAGCGTTCCTGCCGATTCGGTGACAACAGTAGTCATTTCGAATGTTGTTCTGGGTGCAAATCAGTAGTCGATAGTTCACAATTTTCTAAATACCATATGAGGGGGTGTCCAAACCGTTTCTTCACAAATAACATTGAATCCCTTCATCTCCAAACGGATATCTAATCATTAATTCAGCCTCCCCAATTTGCATTATTTTACTGTGAAAATAGGTTTGATGCAATATGTTTCTTAACCTCATATAAGGAAAAAGAGACATCCAAACTATGGTCAGTTTGAATGTCTCTTTTATGATCAAATAGGCAATTTGCAGCTTTTAACTATCGCATTCACATGAAGGTATTTTCGGTTACTTTTCTATCTTGATCCAGCTGAGCATCGGCTTGGAACCGCTAACCTTGACGGCTTTAACGATGAGCTCGCCGCCGTTTACAGCGATGCTGTCGAAGGTCTGCGATTCGCGCTTCGAGCCGATGACATAATTGGACAGCTTCGTTTCTCCATTAATAGTGATGTTCATCTTCCGGTCGCTTGCATTCCATGGATCGAAAAATCCGATCGTCACCTTGTACGTGCCGTTTGGAAGCTGGAACCGATAGGCAAGTCCTTTGCCGTTCTCGTTCCCATCGTATTGGCGAATCGAATCATACGCATCGGTTGCACTCGTATTCGCCCAGGTCAATCCGTCATCAGCTTGATATCCCCAATTAATGCCTGTAACGGGGTCGATGCCGTATGGCTGTTCTTCGTTCGACTGATAGAAGCCGGAAACCTCTCCGTCCTCCAATTGACCAGGCGTTCCGTCGCCGGCGTCGACATAGAACAGCACTTGGCTGGCGCTTGTAATTGGCGTCGCCTCTACCGGCTCCGATACCGCCTCGCCATCGCTTCGTTTGGCAACAACCGTAAAGGAATAGGCACTGCCGTTTGACAGCCCTGTTACGATCGAAGAGCCCGGTTTTGCAGGGACTTCCATGGAGCCTGCATCCGTTCCGCTGCTGTTTAAGGCATATCGGATGGCGTAGGAATTAGCACCATCGACCTCGCTGTAATGCAGTGCCACCTGACCATCGCCTTCTATGACCTGGTAGATTTCAGGCTTCGTGCTCTGGCTGTCCACCTCGCGCGCAACTTTCAAGTAGGCGAATTGCGCGTCGGACCAGCTGTGAAGACCAACTTGGCCGCTCGTGTAAACCGTATCCGTCAGGTCGTAGATCAATTGCCCGTCCATCAAGGCTTGAATCCGTTTCCCGTTCAGCCGTACCTCCAGCTTGTACAGCTCGCCCAGCTTCGCTGTGAAAGGAGTAGGGGCGGCTAAATTTTGTCCATCCCTGCGAATGACTAATGAGCCGTTCTCGTAGCCGAACAGATAGCCCTTCCCATAGCTGGCGCCGCGGAAAGCGATTCCCCAATCGGCTTCTGTCGTCGCATGCATGGCAACCGCTGTAATGGTTCCGTCAATGATCTGGAATTGCTTGACGCCAAGCTCGCCCTGGGAATTGGAACCAGAGGTCTGCTTCAGCATACCGTTTTCCATGACCCATTGGCTCACATCCTGCTGATAACGCGTCATGTCCCCGCTGTCAAAATCGTCCTCCAGCCGGACTTCCTCGGCCTTCGGCGTAACGGTCGCTTCCGCGTAGCCGGTCCCATTGCCGCCTTTTCCGATGGAGCGCACGCGCAGGACAACTGGCGATCCATTGGTCAAGCCGGTCAGCTCGATGGAGTTTTTCGCGCTCTGAATGGCTTCAGCGTTTTCTGTACCGGACACCACCTGGATCGAGTAGCCGGTTGCGCCTTCTACAGGTGAGAACGCAAGTGTCGCTTTACGATCGCCTGCAACGGCGATGATTTTACTAGGAGCAGCCACATCGGCCTTTACCTCGAATTCAGCCGAGGGAGGGCTTATTGCCTGACCGTCGATAGCCTCAACGACTCCATAATACGTATTGCCGTTTACGAGTCCGTCCACATGGATGACGCCGCTTGGCGTTTCCTGAGCCGTTACGGCATCATATTTTCCCGGCTGCGTGCCGTACCTTACACGATAGGCGGGAATGCCGGTCTCAGCTTTATAGGTGACCGTAAAGCTGCCGTCGCCGCCTTGAGCGGATATGCCGGCAGGAGCCAGCAGCTCCGGAGTGCCGTAAGCCCGTTTGGACGGCGGACCGAAGCCGTTCTCGTTGCCGGCTTGTATGGTGATATTGTATTGTTCGCCGTTTTTCAGCCCTTGGAGGACGAACGAATCTGTGGACATCATGGTCAATTTCTGTTCCTTAATGTCGTTTTTCAAGCCATAACGCACTACGTATTCATAAGCGCCTTTCGGAGCTTGGAATTCGACCTGCAGCCCTTTATTGAGCGGCTTCACGCTGATGATTTCCGGGGCATCCGGCTTCTTCTGCGCCTTAACGATATCCCCGTTCAACGTCACGACGGATCGGGCCGGGATGATGGCATCGAAAGTTCCGTCCGCCTGAACCGGTGAATCCTGCCCTCTCGTAAGGTCTTGATCTGCCGAAGTGACGTACGATTTCAAGGCAGAGACGCTTCCTGTTTGGAGAGTCCGTTTAAGGAAACCTTGATATGTTTATCCTGCTGGCTGTCGTTGACGAAGACGGCTGTTACGGTCTTCTCCCCGTCATGCTTGTATGCGGAACCTAGCAATCCGCTCCGCGCCTGTTCGTCGAGCCCCGTAAGCGCGATGCGATCGTCGCCGGGACGAATGAATTTACTATAGTTGCCGAGCGCCCAGAACATCTTGGAAGTCAAAATATTTTGCTCGTCGCCGGGATTTTTATAATCGGTATAGAGCAGGCCATCCTTATAGTCCCCTGCAGAGACCGCCGTCCACCACTGCCAGGCCGATGCGTTGGCATGCGTCAGGTCAAAATGAATCGTACGGGCGATATACAGCGCGGGATCGATGCCCAGGTCACGGCCGGGTCCGTAGGAGCCGAGGATGCAATATTCGCTCATCCAATATTTGGCCGCCGCGTCGTATTGCTTCATGTTGGCACTTAACAAATCCCTCAGCTTGCCGAGACGGTCATCCCCCGGGTTGCTGTAATCGGACCAATAGGAATGGGACGCGATCGTGTTGCCGATAGCTTGCTTCAGCTCGGGATCGCCAAGGAAAGTCTTGATATATTGGCGGTATTCGCCGAGCCCGAGGCTGTTCGAGCCGCCTGTATAGTGGTCCTGGTTCGCAAACGACTTATAGACCGCGTCATCAAGCAGCGCCGTGATCTCCACGCCCTCCGGCGCGCTGATTTGCGCAGGAATTCCATTGGCTTGAAACTGCTTGTACAGCTCGAGAATAACGCGCTTCATATCGTCGTTATTGTAACGATTGCCTTCCTGTCCGGCTTTGTTCCAGTCCCAGGTCGGTTCATTGATCGGGCTAATATAATTAAAGGCAAGTCCCTGCTCATTGAAATGCTCCCACACATCGGTTAAATAAGTGGCAAAATCATCTTCGTACCCGTCCTTCAAATTGGTGGAGCCTACCGTCGAATCCGGCTCAGCGTGTCCGTTCTTCGTCATCCAGACCGGCGGGCTGTTCACGAAACCGATTAGTGTGCCGACGCCCCGGTCCTTGGCGGCCTTGAGGAACCACTGCTGTCCCGCTTGCTTGCTCCAATCGTAAGCGCCGTCTGCCGTCGATTTGAAAGCCTCCACGCGGCGCCAAGGATCCGAAATGATCGATTGATCCGTTTCCGTTGAACCGGCGCCGATGTTGAAGCGCCATGCGGAAAGCCCGATGCCTTTATCCCGGGAGAAGAGAAGGTCCGCGACGCGCGCTTTATTTTCCTCCGTCCAGTTCTTCCCCAGCTGTTCCATCGTCCACGCGTCCGATGCGCCGAAGTTATCAATCTTCTGATATTTCACCGAAGTGTCGATGGACACCTGAGCGTCAACAGGCAGACTTTGTCCCGAAGCCGTTCCTGCAGCCGAGGCACCGCCGTACAAACTAAGACTGTATGTGCAGGCGAGAAGTGCGGCTGTGCATTTTTTCAATGTTGACCTTTTCACATATATCCCTCCCAAATTCTCCAGTCCATTGTCACTAACGAGACTGCAATATCTGTTCACATCCCATTCATTCAATACTGATTAATTCCTCCCCTTCTTTTTAGGAAACCGGTTTCATGAAACCGGTTTCTAAAAAAGATAAAAAATAAGGCGACCCTCTTAGCAGATTAAATAGGTCTCCATAGACTCAATTTTACATGATAATGTATCCGCTTACATGCGCCTTTTTTCCTATAAAGGGCGGATTTTGGTTTGGTTAATTTGTTAATTTATGTGGAATTTTGGCTTCTATCGGTAACCCGGTCATGGCACTCGTGGTTAAAACGTTAGCGACACAGAAAGGGGATGATCAATTGATCTCAAACCATAGACGCTATCCCGTTCAAATCTGGGGTCGTGAGTCTTATTTACCGGGGTTAATCTCCTTTAACGGAGAACGATAATGGAGGAGCTTGCCTGATGAATATTTTTCCAGTCTTTGGGTAGATTAAACACTATTAATAAACACATAGAGATGGCAGCCGATCTAATTGGCTGCCGTTCTCAACTAACAGACAGTTTTGGTCAAGCTATTTCGATGCGGAGAACTACATAGGGGATCATGTATACATTGTTAACTGGAAAGAAGAGTTGACTTCCGGATATGCTTATATAATTGTGTGGGCATTAACTTTGTGCTTAGACGGCAGCTTACTAAGTAATGGTTATTGTAATTGGATTGACAATATCAATGTATGTTATGATGATATTAAGTTATAAATAAGTTAAAAGCGAAGCTAATATTTGGAGGGAACTTCCATTAATAACGTCATCCTGAGCGATGCAATGACCATGTTGAAGAAAACGAGCCGTACTTTTTATATTCCGATAAGTCGCTTGGATTTAGGGCTGAGGGAAGCTGTAACATCTGCCTATCTGTGTATGCGAGCTATAGATGAGATCGAGGATCATGAAGAACTCACAGATCAATTGAAAGCGGAATTATTACGCGGGATACACGAGACATTCCAATCCCAACATATTATCGAAGCAACACAAAAATTACTGTCACCGTATGGGGCAGTATTACCGGCAGTTACAATGCGACTCGATGAGTGGGCGCTTCTTTGTCCATCCTCCGGAGCTCCAATCGTATATCGTTACATAGCAAAAATGTCGTTACAAATGGCCGAATGGGTTCAGAACGGGTGGAGCATTCATACGGAAGAGGATTTGGACCGCTATACCTATAGCGTAGCAGGTATGGTTGGAGAAATGCTATCAGAACTATGGTTGTGGCATGACGGGACGCAATCCGATCTAACGAAGGCGGTTGCCTTCGGAAGAGGACTGCAGTCGGTAAATATCCTCCGGAATAGAGTGGAGGATCTTAAACGTGGCGTTGACTTCTTTCCTGACGGATGGGGATTCAAGGAGATGCAAGAGTACACACGTCGCAATTTACAACTCGCTGACTCCTATATCGCAGACCTGAAGGAAGGTCCTGCGTTGAAATTTTGCAAGGTACCATTAGCGCTAGCACATGCTACGGTAAACCTCATCGCTCTTGGTGGGAACAAATTAACGAGAGATGCAGTTCTAAAAATTGTGAGTCGTGTGAATGGTTAATAGGATTGTCCATATGTAATCGTGAAAAAGAAGCTGGTACTCACAGATACCGGCTTCTTTTTCTATTATGTTGCCTTCAGCGCTTTGATTATAGTATCCGAGGCTCAATGAGGAAATTTACATAGCACCTCTTGACTCTCCTGTTAGGGAAAGATTTATCCTGTAGGTGAGGACCTCGAAATAAGGTGCACCTGGGAGATGGATATGTTCAAAATAGGAGACTTTGCACGGCTAAACAAGGTAACGGTAAAAGCTCTGCGGCATTATGAAAGCGTAGGATTGCTGCAGCCTGAACGAATTGATGCTTCAACCGGTTACCGATATTACATGGCAAGCCAAATGCCCAGACTAAATCGGATTATGGCCCTGAAGGATCTTGGCTTCTCTTTGGAGGAGATTTCCGTCCTTTTGTATGCGGACATGGATCCGGAACGCCTACGGACATTCCTGGAAGTGAAGCATTCGGAGATCTCGTCGAGAGTAAGGGATGAGCAAGCAAGACTTGTCCGTATCGAGAATTATATGAGAATGAAAGAGGAGGGACATGCCATGAGCTATGATTGTGTTGTCAAGAAAATTGAACCGGTTAGAGTGGCTTCGATTAGGGACCATATTCCAACCCATAGCGAACAAGGACATTTGTGGCAGGCTTTGGGAGAGCATATTGAAAAGCACGGGGTGAAGATCGTTCCTCCTTGCATGGTGATTTACCACGAGGGGAGCAGTGACGCGTACGTGGATGCCGAGGTGATTGAGCCGATAGTAGGAGATCTGCCGGAAACCGAACGGATCAGGGTCAAGACTTTGGAAGGGGTTGCCGAAATGGCGTGCTTGGTCCATAAAGGTCCCTACCAGACTCTTCATAACGCATACAGCAGCTTGTTGAATTGGCTGGAGGAAAACAGGTACGAGATGGCCGGACCACAACGGGAACTATATCTGGCAGGGGAATGGTCGACAACTGATCCGAATGAATACATTACGGAAATCCAGTGTCCGGTCCGAAAAGCTTGAGGGGTCAAATTTGGACTACAAGCGTGTAACCGGAAGAGGCCTTAGGGGGCTTTGCCGCCCCCAAGGCTTCTTTCGTTATTATCAGGTCATCGTTCTAATTGCTATTTGACGGGGTTGTAAGGTGGAATTTCAGACTATTTAGCAAGGCAGGATAGTCCCAAAATGTGGTATTATTTAAGTGAAAAGAGGCCATCGTGAAAACAACTATTTTTAAATACGGGAGGTGTCGCAGATGAAAACCTTAACGGTTGCAACTGTTCAATACAATTGCACTTTACCTGATCAGAAACTTAATACGGAAATTGGACTGCGGTATGTAAGAGAAGCCAAAATGCTCGGAGCGGACATCGTCTTATTTCCCGAATGCTGGATAACAGCATATGCTTTTCCCGATATTGTTGAAACAAAGCTGCCGCAAACGGAGATCGAAAATCATCCCGATTTCAAAGCATGGTATGATGCAGCTTTAGATGAAAATAGTGAACCGATAAAATTATTCCAGGATATTGCGAAAGAGCTGTCCATCGGAATCGTAATAACAGGTTTTACAAAGGGAGTAAAACGACCGCAAAATTCGGCGTTTGTAATTGACAGGAATGGAGCCATTTTACTAAAGTACAGTAAAGTTCATACCTGTGATTTTGATACGGAACGAATGCTGGAGAACGGTACAGAATTTAAAGTATGCGATTTTGATGGTGTAAAGATCGGTATTATGATTTGTTACGACAGGGAGTATCCTGAAAGCGCAAGAATACTCATGTTAAAGGGCGCAGAAATCATTTTAGTTCCCAATGATTGCGGCACGATGAAACCCAGATTACAGGTGCTTTCTACAAGAACATATGAAAACATGGTTGGTATAGCTATGGCAAATCCCCCTGGAGAGAACGCGGGATGTTCCTGCGCCTTTAGTCCGATAATTTGGGATCATAATGGCAAATCGGTCGATAACACCATTATGATAGCGGATGAGATGACAGAAGGTATATTCCTGGCAAAATTTGATCTTGATGAATTACGAAGCTATCGAAGCAAAGAAATGATGGGAAATACGTTTCGGAAAGTGCATGCCTATAAAGAATTGCTAAGCGATAAGGTTGAAGAGCCCTTTATACGGACGTGATCGGAGCGGGTTGCAAAGCAACAAACCAAATGATTATCTTTTCAACTTTTAGTACATAATAAGTAGTGCTTTTACATTGTAAAAATTTATTTTACAACCACCACTAAGTCGCATATAATAAAAAAAGAAGGTGAAAAAGAGAGGTGCGAAAAAATGATCTATAATTACTTTGACTTTCGCGAATTGATTGCTAAGAATTTGCTTTCTTTTCTAAGTCAACGTGGCTATTCCAAATTATCGTTTTCCAAATTAACAGACATTTCACGACCGACAATTGACCAAATTTTAAAAGGTGAAAGTCCAAGTCCGAAACAATACAATTCACAAATCAC
The DNA here is from genome assembly GCA_963793665.1 of uncultured Paenibacillaceae bacterium. Taxonomy (GTDB): domain Bacteria; phylum Bacillota; class Bacilli; order Paenibacillales; family Paenibacillaceae; genus Paenibacillus_Z. The sequence goes on along the minus strand of CAWCBD010000024.1, from coordinate 350,902 downwards.
AAAAATTAATGAAATGCTCCATTTGCAGACGATTACTTCATTGTTTTTCAGGATGAACCCATGACAACTTCACGTTACGCTTACGCGTATTCTGACCATGGTCAAGATGCTATAAAAGTCCAAAAACAATGGAGCTCCTTAATGCGCTGGACAATATTCTGGACGTTTATACCCTTTATATCGGGTTCGTGTTTCTGGGAGAGCACCACAGAGGCAAACGATTAAGCGAGAAATTGATTTTATCTGCCTTGCATAGCGAAGGAACTGGGTTTTGATAAAGTATACCTTGTCAGTGACCATATTAATTTGTACGAAAAATATGGTTTCGTGAAGATTGAAGAGAAAGAAGTACCTTGGGGAGCAATGGAGACCATTTTTATGCATCTGACGTAACGTGCTGCCATCTAGCAAAGGGCCGTCCCGCAAAGGATGGCTCTAAAACTTGCCACCTCAGACAACACGATGTACGAAATCACAGCTATGACACACCTCCAATAAACGAAGAGATGAATTTAAAGGATTCTGACTATATTTTTTGATATTGAGGAGTGTTGTTCAAATATTTTTAAATCATGGAATGGAAGCGGAATGAATCCATTTTGATGAGCATCGTTAATAAATCTTTCGTTATTTTCCGTACTCGAATAAATTCCAATTGGTCGATTGCTTATCATATTATCGCACCAATAACATTCATCGCCAGTTATTACATAGTTGTTATTATTGGATTCAAAATAAACTACCGATGAACCATCGCTATGACCACCGATAACTTTGAATCTGAATAGGTCGTTGCAAATATATTCATTTTCTACGATCACAACATTGCATTGAAGAAGTTTCTCCTTAATGGATGGCGAGCATTGTTTTAGTGCAATTTCATAGTCGATTTTAGAAATAATGATTTCAGGCTTATCAAACAAGTCCAGATTTTCAATGTGGTCAAAGTGACTATGCGTAATAATTACCGTGTCAACGAAGCTTAAGTTGTCGATGATACTCCCTAACTCGTTTTCAACGCCTGTAAACGTAATACCCCATTGATTTGCTGCATTCTCATCGCGAAATCCTGTATCAATGAAAATCGTTTTATTATTATGCTTCGCAATATAATATGACCACGGAATCTTGACTATTTCTTCTGAACTATTCATATCTCGGTATATATATCTTAAGCGAAACAAAGATTCTCCAACCTTAACAGCATACAGTTCCATTCGATCCGACTCAGCCCCTTCGTTTAGATTGTTATTACTATTCTCTGGATGTCGGAATAACCCTTTTATCTATACGTTGCTATACCATATTTAACAAGGTGAACCGTATCACATATAACGCAAAAGGGTATCTTTGCAGAAGGGTGCCTTTTATATTTTGCATTTTTCATGTGGAGTTTAAAAACGCGTTGACACGACACTAAAAGGTGTCTTATAATAAATACGACACCAAGTGGTGTCTAAATAGGAATAACAGGGAAATACTTAGGGGATGGTGTTGTGAGCGAAAACAACCAGTTGCGGGACGTGTTTGAAGCCATTGCAGATCCGACTAGGCGTCGTCTCATACGTCTGTTAGCAGAGGCGAAGGAGACGCCGCTGCATGAATTAACGACACAGTTTCAGATGGGTCGTACAGCGGTATCCAAGCATCTGACTATCCTTAAAGAGGCCGGATTGGTACTCGACCGCAAAGTCGGCAGAGAAACGCTATTTAGGCTCAACGTTGCTCCGCTCAGAGAAATTGAAGACTGGATAGCCTTCTACAGCAAGTTCTGGAGCGCGAATTTATTACGCTTGAACCAACTATTAGAGGAGGAAGAAGAATGAGTTTGATGTTAACTTTGGATTTTCAGTACACGACAACGATCGAGAAGCTTTGGTCCGCTTTGACCGATTCAAGCAAGCTGGCCAAGTGGGTGGCCAACATCCATACCGGCGAGGCGATGGCAAATGACTTTAAGCCTGTCGTAGGATCCCGTTTTCAGTTCCGTACGCAGCCAAACGAATGGTGGAATGGCATTATCGAAGGTGAAGTGCTTACCGTGGACGCACCGAACCGTTTGTCCTATACATGGGTCAGCGGAGGGGAGAAGCACAATATCACTTGGACGCTGCAAGAATTAGGGGATGGAAAAGTTAATCTTCATCTCGAACAAACGGGACTCTCAAACGCTCAGGCGCTCAATGGAGCAAAGTATGGCTGGAGCAAATGGTGCGGCAATCTTGAACAGGTCGTTGCCTAGTCCCGATAAGGAGGAGAAATGGATGTATATCGTTTTTGTGATTCTTCAAAGCTTTCTGCTCGTCTCCATGACCTTCGGCGGCGCAAGCAAGCTGGCCGGTTCGAAAAATTTCGTGGAAATGTTCGATTCGCTTAAACTGCCGCAATGGTTCCGAGTGGTTACGGGGATCGTTCAACTAGCCGGGGCAGCCGGACTTGTCATCGGTTACTGGAATCAGGAAGTCGCCGCGCTGGCAGGCATTTGGATCGGCATCACCATGCTGGTGGCATTCCTTTCGCATTTCAGAGTCAAGCATCCCGTTGGGCAAGCCATACCGGCTTTTGTGATTACTTTAATTGCGGCTGCTTTGGTAGTCGTGCAAGCTTAACAGAAGGGCAATAGAGGTGTTCGTTGACTAATTCGGGAATAAAAAGAGAAAAGGAGGGATGGAAATGTCCTATATCGTTGATTTTAAAAATGTGTCTACGGTTGGTTTAGAGTCTTCACCTGTAGTAGAAGCGCTTGCTGGTTTACGTGCTAATGAAGCCCGTTACTTTATGAACAAATACAAGCATGAATTTACGGTTGTACCAGCTAGCGAAAGCCAGGAGACCCTTGATTATGTGAACCGAATTTTGAAAGAAGAACGTGATATTGAGTTTGCGGCCAAACCTTTAGAAACGTCGCGTTTTCAAGTGGAAAATATCAAATTTACCTACGTCTTTTATGAGGATGGTCTTGCGGTCAATGTCATGTATACGGTTGATGACCCTAAGAAGCGGGCCGTTGGTTTTAAGCTTTCTGAGGGGATGGAGGTACCAAAGGAGTTAGAAGGGAAGTTTAAGTTTGCTAGGCAGAAGTCTAAACTAGCTGGAACAATTCGGGGCTCGTTTTTTGTAATTAAAGGAGAATATTAAGGTTTCGAGTGTGAAAAAAGTAAGCCTCTATTCCGAGTTGCAGAATAGAGGCTTTCAATTTTCGGATCGGCATCATCCGGACAATCCGATTACTTGCCTTGAATTCTGCGATCACAGAAAGCTCTTTAAACGGTTTATTAGTTATTGGTTCATCCAACTCCCCGCTGCTATTATTGCTGCTATCCGGCTGAGATGAAATCCAGTGCCGTTTTTTTATGATAGGGGTATATGAGCCGTTGATATCATTGTACCGCTGAAAATCCGCTTTCCAGGGCATACACCTGCTCCCCTTGAAATAGCTTATTCAGACGAAAATGGAGAAGTGGAACATGATGCATGGATGATTTGGAGGAGACATGGACCTAGATCCTTATAACGAAAAGCGGGTTTCTGAACTGAAAGATTCTTGGGAACAACTTTGTAGAAAAAAAGTAACTGAAGCCTATAAGGATTATATGAGACAGCACAAACTACTTGAGGAGTAGAGGATTGAACGGGGTACGATAGTTGAAAGGCAACTGGCAGCCGCGACAACGGCTGCCGATTCCGCTGCTACGCGTCATTTCCATTTCCGCTGATTACTAGCGAGCGATTGTTATTACATCTTGTTAATTTATCTGCGGCAAGTAGATGGAAAACTCTGTCCCTACGTCTTTCTCACTGTTGATTTGCACTTTTCCCTGTAAATTGCGAATTATCTGTAAGCTCACCATCATACCAAGACCTGTCCCATTTTCTTTTAGTGAGTAGAATGGTGACCCTAACTTATCAATCTGATCCTTTGTCATCCCGATCCCTTGATCCTTAACGCTTATCTCAATAAACCCATCGATTTTTGGAGAGCAGGTCAACCAAATTGTCCCGCCGTTCGGCATTGACTCAATAGCATTCTTCAGGATATTAATGAGTGATTGATTCAGCTTCTGAGGATTAGCATGAATCCAACAGTCATCATGATAGACCGTTTTTATCTCGACATTGCGAGACAAGGCGTAGGTTTGAATAATATTTTCTAAGCGACGTAGCTCGGACGCCACTTCAATCGGTGGATTCTCGGTTGTTATTGGTTTTCCAAACGCCAACAGATCATTAATAATGGCATTTGCACGATCTATTTCATCAATAGAGTATTTAATGTACTCCTTCATTTTATCAGATAGTTCCGGTTGATTTAGAAGCTGAAGGAACCCTCGAGTAATCTGCATTGGATTTCTGATTTCGTGGGCGAAGACGCTTGTTAAATCACTTATGACCCGGACCCGTTCCGCCTCTGATTGCAGCTGCTGATTCTTTAGGATTATTTCCTTTATATTTTCGATTAACGAAGTGAAGAACCATACAACCACAACAGTAAAAATTAGATGAATTATCTGTACCTGAAGGACCTTAAGTGAAGCTCCTCTTAATATTGAAGACCATGTTAGTCCAGCAAGACAATAGTATATGGAAAGTATGAGCGCAATTTGTATCCTCTTATTTTTCTTTGCTTTAACGAAGATCTTTTGAAAGAATAAGAAAGCAGGCATGGCGGTTAAGATTGTCAGAATAGTATTATAGAATCCCAGATCAATTCCAAGAAAAAGTCGGTATAGGATGATAAGCGCAGATAGGAATAACCCTGTTCTCGTACCAATGTATAACGTCCCTAGCAGTAAAGGGACGATTCTAATATCCAGACTGATATAGGAGTTAACATTAGTCCGAAAGGACATACATAAGAGGATGGATAGCCCACATAGTGCGGACGCGATGATCTTTTCGATGTTATTTCTCTTTGACCTCTCCTCAAAAAAAATGTGATAAGTGAATATTAGTATTGTTATAAGCGCTAATTGCAGCAAAAAATCTTTGATTTCGTTCATATTACGTTCCATCACCTTTTTAAATAAGTGCTAGCATTTTCTTTTTCGTAGCTGTTGTATGTAATTCGACAATTTCTTCTAATTCCCTGCTACTTTCGCTCACATCAGAATGTTGAGATTAACGTTTCAATCATCGCCCCTCAGACCTGATGACGAGAGGGCAATCTGCCGCTATCCTTCACATATGCGCAGCGCGTTTCTCCTAGGGGCTGCCTTTTTTCCGCTAACTGGCAGGATTGTTTACTAATGTATGGAGTGGAGTTAGCATTCGTGAAAAGAGAGGGAGAACCAAATTGAATGAACAAAGTAGAAAAAATAAAAAGGCTTGGGAGTATCGAGCGTATGAATTTTGGAATAAACGAGATGGTTCTCCTGAGGAAAAAGCAAATCAGATATTAGAAAACCCAAGAGCATCTCTTAAAAAACATAAAAATCATTTTGCACATGTCGGAGGTAAACAGGTTGCCAATCTTTGTGGATCAAATGGTAGAAAAGCTGTCCCGTTAGCTTTATTAGGAGCAGAGGTGACTGTATTCGATATCTCTGAGGAAAATAGGAAATATGCCTTAGAACTGGCTGCACGCGCAAATACCACAATAGATTATATTGTCACTGATATTTATGATATTGATCTGAAGAAGTACGGAGGATATTTTGACATCCTATATTTAGAAGGAGGAATATTGCATTATTTCGGTGATCTCGAAATGTTTATGACTATTCTTTATGGTTTATTGAAAGATGGCGGGGAAATGATTTTAAGTGATTTTCATCCCTTAAGTAAATGTATCTTAACCCATGGGGAAGTAAACTATTTTGATACGGAACTAAGAAACGGAGATGTGGCGTACAAAGGTTCCTTTGACAAAAAGGAACAGTTGGATTTTCCTGATGTCTCAATTCGATCGTACACGCTGAGCGACATTATCAATTCGGTCGTTGCATCAGGTTTCAGATTGCGGAAGTTTGATGAACATCGTGGGTGGAATAATGAAAATATCCCTTGGGAATTTACTATACTGGCGGATAAATAACTATGATGGCTGGTTTAACAAGCTCTATGTTACAGACCTATATGATTATGAAATCATTTTAGCCAGGGTTATTACTATGAAACTGAATTGAAAATACAAATAACCGTTATTGGTCATTACAGGGATATGGACAAAGTATATGATTTTAGAGATGAAATTAGTGACTACAAGGTTTGGTTAGTGTATTCAAATTCAAAAAAGTTGTGGAAGTTAATGCCGGAAGATTAAACCCATTGTAAAACGTAAAGCCTGCCGAGCCAGGCTCCGGTTTGACTTTCGTAAGTTTAGCGTGGTTGCCCCGGCTTTAAACTATAGGGGAGTAATGCTCGAAACTCACAAGACACACAAAAATCACAAAACTCTATACGAAAGTCATTATATTCCATTTATATCCAGTATGCTTATGCTAGACTATTCTCTAAGCGTTAAAGGGGGAGAATGGATGGTTCTTAAAAATGAAGAATTAAGAGTGGTTATTGGTGTTGGTGAATATAACAACAACTCCGAGTGGATAAAAACTCAGGAATCAGAGTTAAATTTGTTGCGAAGAGAGCAGTGGATAGACCGGTTCTCTCCAAATACCCTCTCAGCAATTTTAGCAGAGCATGTATGGGAACACTTAGATTTCGGCGAAGGTGTTGAGGCCGCAAAGATTTGTTTTGCCTTTTTAAAGCCTGGCGGTTATGTCCGGTGCGCCGTCCCTGACGGGTATTTTCCAAATGAAGAGTATCAAACAGGCGTACAAATAGGAGGACCAGGACCCGCTGATCATCCAGCTGCTAGCCATAAAATTGTACACAACCATGTTACCTTATCGTCAATGTTCGGAGCTGCTGGATTTAAAGTTAATTTATTAGAGTACTGTGATGAGAGTGGAGAGTTCCATTACAACGAATGGGAGGAAGAGAAAGGCTTTATTTATCGTTCTAAACGTTTCGATCATAGAAATAAGGATGGTAAGCTGGGCTTTGTTTCTTTAATCATAGATGCTGTGAAGCCTGTTGAATGATTGCGGCATAACTGTCGATGCTGAAAATAACAATGGAATTTATGATCCGCAATAGATCATGTTACACATCATATGTGGACATCCGCTGCTAATAGACGGAATGTCCATTTTTCTATGGAGATGAAGACGGGGGTGGTCTTGCCTATGTCTGAGGTCCTTATTTGTAGTCCGGGGGCTATTTGCCCAACTAAATGCGTTCACACGATCCTATTTAGCCGAATTTGACCCATTACAGAAATAAACGCGCGTTTACAAGAACATGCTGCATCGCTTACTATTAGAAGACTTGAGATTATTGTCAGAGTAAAGGTTGGGGATCGTATCGTGGAGAGAACAGAGAGAAGTGCATTAAGCAAGCTGAATTATGATCAGACGTTTGCGCAGGCATCAAGCGGTGAAGAAAAAAGCGCTATGAAATTTCTAATTACGCTGTACCGCGGTAACTTTTACAATTTATTCGTTTCTTTCTTTTTTCTAATCATCAAGAGTTCACCCTTGTATGTATTACCAATCGTAACCTCTAATATCATCAATATTGCCAGCAGCCCTGGACAGCATGCGACACGTGATCTATGGATCAACTTTGCTGTTATTTCGGTCATTATTTTACAAAATATTCCGACTCATACTTGGTATATATCTTTTATGAGCAAGGCTATTCGCCATGTTGAAGCGGGTATCCGCAGCTCGCTTGTGCGTAAACTCCAGCAGCTATCAATAACGTACCATCGCGACCTTCAAGCAGGGCGCCTCCAAGCCAAAGTCATTCGGGATGTAGAGGCGGTTGAGCAGCTGTCCAAACAGCTGATGTTATCCTTGCTTCCTGCCATTATCAATATTATTGTATCCATCGTGCTTACCGCGATGAATAGCTGGACAGTATCTTCATTCTTCGTGATAACCATTCCAGCATCGATTGCTTTAGTTACGATATTCCGTAAAAAAATCCGCAAAACCAACAAAGAATTCCGTAAGCAGGTTGAACAAATGTCATCGATCATGTCTGAAATGGTAGAAATGATTCCAGTGACAAGAGCGCATGGCTTGGAAAACGTAGAGATTGAACGTATGGACGATTCACTCCGCACGCTGCAGGGAAAAGGCCAGCGGCTCGATATCGTTGAAGCCTATTTTGGTGCTTCCAACTGGGTAACCTTTCAATTTTTCCAAGTTCTATGCTTAATGTTTACGGCTTTTCTCGCTTTTCAAGGGAAGATTCCTGTAGGTAATATCGTCATGTATCAAGGCTTCTTCGGGATGATCCTAGGCTCGATTTCCGGCCTCATTACTGTGTATCCGAATATGGCAAAAGGGTTTGAATCTATTCATTCGATTACTGAAATTTTACGTTCGAAAGAGATCGAACATAATCAGGGAAAGCTGCAGCTGAGCGAAATTCGCGGTGATTTTTCCTTTCAGAACGTACAGCTTATTTACCCGGGTAATGAGCATCATGTGCTTGAGGAAGTATCACTTGAGGTAAAAGCGGGCGAGTGTATCGCCTTTGTCGGTGAGTCAGGAGCAGGAAAATCGACCATTCTGAATCTTGTCATTGGCTTTCTGGAACCGACTGGCGGGAAGATTCGTGTCGATAGTGTTAATTTGGCTGAAGTCGATTTGCGCGAATACCGGAGATTCTTGTCAGTCGTCCCGCAAACGAATATTTTATTTTCCGGTACAATAAGAGAAAATATTACGTATGGGCTGCCTGATATAACAGATCAGCAAATACATAAAGCCGTCCAAATGGCTAATCTGGAAGAAATGATCGAACGGTTGCCCAAAGGGCTTGATACGATGGTTGGAGAACATGGCGGCAAGCTATCTGGCGGGCAGCGCCAGCGAATTGCAATTGCACGCGCGCTTATCCGTGATCCCAAGGTGATCATTCTAGACGAGGCCACATCCGCGCTCGATAATGCCTCTGAATTTCATGTGCAGAAGGCGATGCAGGAGCTTATTAAAGGCCGAACGACCTTTATCGTCGCTCACCGTCTATCGACGATTAGAGATGCCGATCGCATAGTGGTCATGAAGAGGGGGCGGATTGCTGAAGTGGGCACATTCGATGAATTGATCGCCCGCAAAGGTGAATTTTATAATCTCAAAGAACTTCAATAAAACGAAAATATAAGGAGCTCTCCAGTCATGATGAATTGGAGAGCTCCTTTGCTTATGCCAAGTCTAAAAATTAAAGTTGTCTGGATCGGCACCTAATCTGACGTTACGATTAAGCTCATCTAATCGAGCCATATCTGCGTTTGAGAGGGTGAAGTCGAATATATCAGCGTTTTCCTGGATTCGAATCGGATTTGCAGATTTCGGAATCGTGACCACTTCATTCTGCAGATCCCAGCGCAGAACCACTTGTGCAGGAGATTTACCATAGTTGGCCGCGATTTCAAATAGTATGGACTCATCGAGTCGGCCTTGCATGAGCGGACTCCACGCTTCAACTTGAATCTGCTTCGACTCGCAATAAGCGTGAAGCTGCTTTTGAGCGAGAAGAGGATGATATTCCACCTGATTCACCATCGGAACGATATTCGCTTCTCTAATCAGATCATCCAGATGATGAATGTTGAAATTACATACTCCGATCGCTCTGACAGATCCATCCGTGTACAGCTTCTCCAGCGCTTTCCAGGTTTCTTTATACTTTCCTTTAACCGGCCAATGAATCATATACAAATCGATATAATCGACAGCCAGCTTCTTACGGCTCGTCTCAAAGGCGGAAAGCGTCGAATTATAGCCTTGATCCGAATTCCATACCTTCGTCGTCACGAACAGCTCGTTACGCGCAACGCCGCAGCTGCTTATTCCTTGGCCGACTCCAGTCTCATTGCGGTATGCCGCAGCCGTATCAATGCTGCGATAGCCGCTAGACACGGCGGAATAAACGGCTTGCTCCACAACCTTGCCGTCAGGGATTTGGTAGACACCAAGGCCCAGCCAAGGCATCTTAACACCGTTATGCAGCGTGGTGCTGTCTGAAATGGAGTGAATCATGCAGACTTCTCCTTTCAAAGTGAGTGTTGGCGGATGCTACAGGCTCATCTCTAAAATTTGTCTTACATCGGCTTGATCAAGCTTCTTGAAGGAGCCGATAGGCCCGAATAGAACGGCTTCCTTAGCCATTTCGTCGAGATGATCGCTATTGATGTCGAACTCAGCTAAGCGAGCTTGAGCGCCGATGCTTGTGAAGAATGCGCGCGTCGCTTCAATACCAGCAAGAGCGAGCTCTTCATCAGAAAGCGAATCTCTCTGTATACCCCATACCCGCTGCGCGAATTGAGTGAAACGGTCCATTCGCTCTTTGTACACATATTTCATCCAGTTAGGGAACACAATTGAAAGTCCCGCACCATGCGGGATATCATAGATGGCGCTGATTTCATGCTCGATGCCGTGAGATGCCCAATCATTCTGCATACCAACGCTAATCAAGCCGCCATTAAGCGCCATTGTACCGCACCACATCAGATTCGCCCTGGCGTCATAATGGTCAGGCTGGTCAAGTGCAAGCTGCGCATTTTCAATTACGGTCTGCAGAATAGACTCACATAATCTCTCCTGCAGCGGAGTATCTGCTGTTTTGCTGAAATATTGTTCGAATACATGCGACATGATATCCACAATACCGTTAACTGTCTGGTTGCGAGGTACGGAGAAAGTTAAAGTAGGATCCAGAATGGAGAAGACAGGATAGACATGGGGACTGCCGAATGCGCGTTTTTGCTTCAGCTCCCAATTGGAAATAACGGCGTTGCCATTCATCTCAGATCCAGTAGCGGATAGGGTGAGGATCGTTCCGAGCGGAATGGCTTGTTTAATAACCGCTTTGTTCATACAGAAATCCCAAACGTCACCTTCATACAGAGCGCCCGCCGCGATTGCCTTAGCTGCATCGATAACGCTGCCTCCGCCGACCGCAAGGATGAAATCAACTTTCTCGCTGCGGCATAACTCAATACCTTTATATACAGAAGTCAATTTCGGATTCGGCTCAATGCCAGAGAGCTCGACGATGCGGGCATCAATGGATTGTAACTGCTCTGACACCTTATCATATAGACCGGATTTCTTGATGCTTCCGGAACCGTACACGAGCAATACGGTTTTGCCAAAAGGAAGGACCTGCTCGCCAAGCTGGCTGACCATACCGTCACCGAACAAAATCTTCGTCGGGTTTTGAAATGTAAATGATAACATAAAGCACCTCCGGGTATTTACGATCAATCCATATTTTAGCGATTATGTAAGGAACAAGTCAAGGAAGGGAAATAGCTAACCAAAATTTCGTACTAGGTTTTCAAGTAAAAACATATACTCCACGACAGCGCATGTTTCAACGGGAAAAATCATTTTCGATAGCGTAACTTTATAACGTGAATAGGTGATTTCCCATATCTATTCTGACTCTATAAATTTTGACAATTAGAGAGAATGTTGGTTAATTTTTGCTTGTACAATACTTATCATCTAAGATAGGACTAGACCTAAATTAGGAGAAGATAGGAATCTATGTATGTCGAATATGTAACCAATAGGTGCTAATAGAGTCATCAAAATTTTCTGAAAATAGAGTGCCAACTTTGAAATGGAGGTGTATAATGAAAGAAAAATCGCGAAGCTGCGTTGCTTAACTTAACAATTACTTCTCAGACAGCTAACGCTAGAAGGAGGTGCACGCTACATATGGTAAATGCTGCATCAATTGGCTTGTCCACTCGCGATTTGTATTTATTCAACAAAGGAAATTTGTTTCATAGCTATAGGACGCTCGGCGCGCACCCCATTCGCCTAGGTGATGAGCAAGGAGTTCGCTTCGCGGTTTGGGCTCCCCATGCACAAAGTGTTCGTGTAGTTGGTTCCTTCAATAAGTGGGACGGCACTCGCCATGCTATGGAACGTGTTGGTGAGACAGGTGTTTGGAGTATATTTGTAGCCGGAATCCGTACAGGAACGATGTATAAGTATGATATTGAAACCAAAGAAGGCAAACGGCTTCTGAAGTCGGATCCTTACGCTTTTCAATCGGAAAGGCGTCCCAGTACAGCATCTGTAGTAGCCGAGCTGTACAAATATAAATGGCGTGATAAAGAGTGGCAGCAACGCAAACAAGAAGGCAGCCCCTACCACGAGCCTATGCTTATTTACGAAGTTCATTTAGGCTCATGGCGCAACAAAGGGAAGGAAAACTTCTGGACCTATGAGGAATTAGCTGGTGAGCTTGTTAATTACGTTGTTGACATGGGATATACCCATATTGAACTTCTGCCGATTACCGAGCATCCGCTAGATCAATCATGGGGTTATCAAGTAACCGGTTATTATTCGGCGACGAGCCGCTATGGTACACCCGAGCAATTGATGCTGCTCATAGATCGATGCCATGAACGCGGAATCGGCGTCATTCTCGATTGGGTTCCCGGCCATTTTTGCAAAGATGATCATGGCTTGCGACTGTTCGATGGTACGCCTATCTTCGAAGGATTGGATTGGAAGAGGGCAGAGAAGCCCGTTTGGGGAACACTTGCCTTTGACTTCGGCAGTACAGAGGTACAGAGCTTCCTGATCTCTAATGCAATCTTCTGGATGGATGTTTTTCATATAGATGGACTGCGCGTTGACGCAGTTGCCAGTATGCTTGACCTGCATTTCGATAAACCGCCCGAGCTTCGGACTTATAATAAATTAGGCGGCACTGAGAATATTGATGCGATCCGTTTTCTCAAGCGCCTCAATGAAACAGTTTTCCATTATTATCCCGATACCCTCATGATTGCTGAAGATTCCTCATCTTGGCCGGCAGTTACTTCTCCCACCTATATGGGTGGACTTGGCTTTAACTTCAAATGGAACATGGGCTGGATGAACGACATGCTCCGGTATATGGCGCTTGACCCTCAAGAGCGCTTGCATCACCACAACCTCATCACTTTTTCGCTTATGTATGCTTTTTCCGAGAATTTCGTGCTGCCTCTCTCACACGACGAGGTCGTTCACGGCAAACGTTCGCTCCTGGGCAAAATGTCAGGCACCTATGATCAAAAATTTGCTCAGCTTCGATTGTTTTACGGCTTCTGGATGACGCATCCAGGCAAGAAGCTGCTCTTCATGGGCGGTGAATGGGGCCAATTCGATGAGTGGAAAGACAGTGAATCTCTTGATTGGATTTTGCTGGACTATCATAAGCATGAACGGATGCATCATTATGTTCAGACGCTAAACCTTGTCTATAACCAGCATGGTTCTCTTTGGGAGCGGGACTGTGATCCGGGCGGGTTCGAATGGATCGATGTTCATAATGCTGCGCAATCGGTCATCGTCTTCATGAGACGAGGACTTGAAAACAATCAATTTACCATCTCAATTTGCAATTTCTCGATTCATGAATATTCACATTATACCATCGGCGTTCCCGAACCAGGCGCATACCAGGTTGTCCTGCATAGTGAGTTAACAGTCTTCGGGGGAGAGATTGAACATGCCTCCGAGATCCTATACAGCCGCGATGTCCCATGGCATGGAAGGGCATGCAGCATGAGCATTCATTTACCTCCTCTATCCTTTCAATTGCTATCTTATGTACGAGGGAATTGATGCACTCTTATTGAATTATCAAGGAGCATGGAATGAATTGCTGCGGCAGCGACTGCTGCGGTTAAAAAGGAGAGGGTGTCCATGGGTAGAAAAAGAATGGTGGCTATGCTTCTTGCTGGCGGTGAAGGGAAAAGGCTTGGTGTGCTTACAAAAGATGTAGCGAAGCCTGCCGTTCATTTTGGCGGAAAATACCGAATTATTGATTTTACATTGAGCAACTGCGCTCATTCGGGCATCGATACCGTTGGTGTGCTGACGCAATATCAGCCGCTCGTGCTGAACACCTATTTAGGCATTGGAAGTCCTTGGGGTCTCGATCGTCGTGCTGGCGGGATGTCCATTCTTCCACCGTACGTGAAACAAAAAGGCGGTATGTGGTATAAAGGCACGGCTAATGCGATTTATCAGAACATGGGCTTCATTGACCAGTTTGACCCTGACTATGTGCTTGTTATTTCCGGGGACCATATTTATAAAATGGATTATGAGCTGATGCTGAAGGATCATGAGCAGCGCGGTGCGGACGTGACCATCGCTTGTATTGAGGTGGATTGGAAGGAAGCCAGCCGTTTCGGGATTATGCATGTAGACGCAGAGCAGCACGTAACTTCTTTTGAAGAGAAGCCGAAGGTGCCGACGAGTAATTTGGCATCCATGGGAATTTATATCTTCTCTTGGCCTGTCCTGCAGCAGTATTTGATTCGTGACGAAGCCAATCGTCTATCTGGCAATGATTTTGGCAAAGATGTTATTCCAGCCATGCTTCAAGACGGCGTAAAGCTGAATGCGTACACGTTCGAAGGTTACTGGAAGGATGTCGGTACACTGGAAAGCTTATGGGAAGCCAATATGGATTTACTTTCTGAAGCTCCTGCGCTTGATCTTAATGAACGTGATTGGCGTATTTATTCCGTTAACCCGAATCGTCCTGCCCAATATGTGGCAGCAGGGGCGGATGTGTCGAGTTCATTGATTACGGAAGGGTGTATCGTAGAGGGACATGTGAATCGTTCTGTCCTATTCTATGGTGTGCATTCCGGAGTCGACAGCCAGATTCACGAGTCGGTGATCATGCCCAATGTGAAGATTGGCAAAGGCGTTCAGATTTATCGTGCAATTATTGGGGAAGGCACCATTATTGCTGACGGCGTTACTATTGGAAGCCCAAATAACGGAGCGGTCACTGTCATCGGCAATGATGAATATGTGGCAACGAATCAAGCCTTACAGGAGGTGGAACAGCCATGAATTCCAATGTATTAGGCGTCATCAATCTCATTCATGAATCCGATGAGATGGAAACTCTCACGGCTGGACGCTGCTTGGCAACTGTGCCTTTCGGAGCCCGTTACCGGCTCGTTGATTTTATGCTGTCCAGTATGGTCAACTCCGGAATTTCGAAGGTTGCCATATTTGCCCACACCAAATACCGTTCTTTGATGGATCATCTTGGATCAGGCAAGCATTGGGATCTTCATCACCGCCAAGGCGGACTCTTCATGCTTCCGCCGATTACGGATGATGTAAATGAGGTGCGCCGGGGGGATTTGTTCCATTTCTACCAGCATCGCGACTACTTCACCCGCAGTTCGATGGAGTATGTCATTATTACTCGCAGCCATATGCTGTGCAATATTGATTTTGATCCTATCGTTAAGGAACATAAGGACAGCGGGGCTGATATTACCGTTGTCTGCAAGAAGCAAAGTGATCTGATGGATGGCAAAGCCCGTAAGGTGCAGGTCGATGAGAAAGGCCGCGTACTCGCCATACAGGATCATTACGGCGGGATGCAAAGCGATCTTGTGTCGATGGAAATGTACCTGATGCGCAAGGATTTGCTCCTTGAGCTCGTCGAAACGTCCCTTGCCCAAGGTCAGGATCACCTGGTTCGCCACGCGATTATGTCCAGGGTAGATAAGCTTCATATCCAGAGTTATATGTTTAAAGGGTATCTAGGGATCGTTAACACGGTTTCGAGCTACTATCAAAATAGTATGCAGCTGCTAAAGCCCGAGGTTTGGAAGAACTTGTTCTTTGAGCCGGGCCCAATCTATACGAAGGTCAAGGATGAGCCGCCCGCCAGGTATACGGACGGAGCGAAGACGAGCAACTCGCTGATCGCCAATGGCTGTATCATTGAGGGCACGGTCATCAACAGCATCTTATTTCGCGGTGTGCATGTACAAAAAGGCGCAGTCATTCGCAATAGTATCGTTATGCAGAATGGAATAATAAGCGAGAACAGTAATATTAACCACGTTATTCTCGATAAAGATGTGACGATCGAGCGAGGGCGCGAGCTTAAGGGTGCCGAGGTCTCGCCATTCCTGGCTATGAAGCGTAAAGTGATATAGATATGGGCAGGGTTATGAAGCAATTAGAGAGATAATCCATGATAGGAGTGAAACCATGAAGCTGCTATTTGCTGCATCAGAGGCTGTGCCGCTCGTGAAGACAGGCGGACTCGCTGATGTTGTCGGATCTTTACCCAAGGCACTGCAGGAACGCGGTGCGGATGTGCGCGTAATCCTTCCGAAGTACGGAGCGATTCCAGAAGCGTGGGCAAGTCAATTCGAAACAATTGCAGCATTCACCGTTCGTCTTGGCTGGCGGGACCAATATTGCGGGCTGCTGAAGGCGGATATTGACGGTATCGTTTACTATTTAATCGATAACGAGTTTTATTTTAAACGCGGCGGACTTTATGGATACGGCGATGATGCAGAACGGTTTATTTTCTTTTGTTATGCGGTTGCGGAAGCGTTGTTTCATATGGATTATCAGCCAGATCTTATACACTGTCATGATTGGCAGACAGCACTTATTCCGTTTCTGCTAAAAACCCGTTATGCGCATGAACCGGCAACTCGTAATATCGCTACTGTGTATACGATACATAATCTGCGGTATCAGGGCGTTTTTGGCAAAGAGCTGCTGAAGGATTTGCTGAGCTCTGGTGATGAATTGTTCGGTACAGAGGGGATTGAATTTTACGGTGCCGGCAGCTGCATGAAAGGCGGCCTGCTGTATGCGGACAAGCTGACGACCGTCAGTCCGACGTATGCAGAGGAAATTCAATCGGAGACCTATGGCGAGAAGCTGGACGGTATACTGCGTTCCCGGTCCAATGATTTGGTCGGCATCGTCAATGGTATCGATACGACATCTTTTGATCCAATGAATGATTTGGCTCTCGAGGTCCCGTATCGTGGATCCATTCCCCGCAAACGCAAAAACAAACTGGCGCTGCAGCGGGAACTGGGACTTGAGCAATCGGAGCAAGTGCCTCTTATTGGCGTCGTTTCGCGATTGGTTGATCAGAAGGGCTTTGATTTAGTTGAAGCTGTATTGGAGCAGATCTTGCAAGAAGAGGTTCAGCTTGTCGTTCTAGGCTCCGGTGATTGGCATTATGAGCAGCTGTTCCGCCATGCTGCCGCTAAGCGGCCGACCCAAGTTGTTGGCTGGTTTGGGTTTAATGACGGGTTAGCCAGACGAATTTATGCTGGAAGTGATATGTACTTAATGCCTTCGCAGTTTGAGCCTTGCGGATTGAGTCAGCTGATCGCGCTTCGTTACCGATCGGTGCCTATTGTGAGAGAGACAGGGGGCCTAAAGGATACCGTTACTTCTTACAACGAAATTACGGGTGAAGGCAATGGTTTTAGCTTCGCGAATTACAATGCGCATGATCTGCTGTTCACGGTTCAAAGGGCATTGGCGTTATATCGCGATGAACCTTCTTGGCAGAAAATAGTAGCTAATGGAGCCAAGGATGATTGCAGCTGGACGAAATCAGCGAAATCCTATTTGGCCCTGTACACCGAGATTCTGTCTAAACGAAAGGAGACAAAACCATGGCTCGTCATCTCGTAATCGGCAACGGTAAAATTCTTCTTAATCTAGACCGAAATTGTTACATCCGGGATATTTATTATCCGTTTGTCGGCCAGCTCAACCATGTAGGGGGTCAATATTGCCGTTTCGGCATTTGGATAGCAGGGCAGTTCTCTTGGCTGGAAGAGCCCGAATGGAAATTCGAGCTTGGTTATATTGAGGACTCGCTTGTTACGAACATTATTGCAAAGAATGAGAAGCTTGCGGTGGAGCTCCATATTAATGATGGCATTCATCAGCGGGAAAGCATCTATATTAAACGAGTCGTTGTTCGCAATCTAGCGTCGGATTCACGGGAGTGCCGCTTGTTCTTCCATCAGGATTTGATGATTGACGGGTCAGAGGTTGGGGATACAGCAGCTTATTATCCGGATAACCACACGCTGTACCATTACAAACGTTCCTCCTATTTTATGTTTAACGGCTTTTCTGATGAAGGTGGAATGATGCAGTATACGACAGGCATCAAACGTTTCCAATCGGCAGAAGGCACATGGAGGGATGCGGAAGACGGCAGCTTGATGGGTAACTCCATCGCGCAAGGATCTGTCGACAGTACGATCAGCTTCAGGACAATCGTACCTGCAGGCGGCGAGAAAACGATCTATTATTGGATGTCGATCGGAAAAGATCTTGAGGAGGTAAAGGATCTTAACCAATACGTTCAAGAGAGTCATCCGGAGAAGCTGCTCAGCCGTATCGTCATTTACTGGAAGCACTGGCTTCATCGCGCGGAGAAGGACCTGGGAGATTTATCGCCGGAAGTGTCCAGGATGTTCAGGTTGAGCTTGCTCATTGTTCGTACACAAACCGATGAGCGGGGAGCAATCGTCGCGGCGAATGATACCGATATTTTGCAATATAATCGAGATCATTATAGTTATATGTGGCCTCGAGATGGCGCTCTAATTGCTGACGCGATGTCTGGGGCGGGGTTTCAAAGCGTCATTTCGCCTTTTTTTCAATTTTGCGCGCAGTCCTTATCGCCTGACGGTTATCTATTTCACAAGTACAATCCAGATGGGACAGTCGGTTCCAGCTGGCATCCTTATATCGTACAGGGGAGCAGAAGGCTGCCTATCCAAGAGGATGAAACGGCGCTCGTATTGTTAGCGCTCTGGAAGGATTACACCAGGCATCAAGTCATTGAGCTTCCGCAATCCCTTTATAATAATCTGATTCGTAAAGGCGCCGCCTTCTTGAGTCAATATATGGAGCACAGCTTGTCGCTTCCGAAGCCGAGCTATGATTTGTGGGAGGAACGTTACGGGATTTGGACCTATACGGTCGCTTCGGTTTATGGTGGTTTGATGGCCGGCGCATACTTCATGGAATTGTTCGGAGATTATGAACGAAGCGATCATCTCAGAAAGACGGCTGCAGCGATTAAAGAAGGGATGCTGACGCATCTATGGGATGAAGAATCAGGGAGGTTCGCTCGCGGGCTTATTCAGAAGGACAATCGTTGGGTGAAGGATATGACACTGGAGAGCAGTATGTTTGGCATCTGGGAATTTGGGGTCCTGCCAGTTGATGATAGCCGCGTTATTCGCACGATGAATGCGATTAAGGAAGGATTGTCGATTCGGACTGGAGTTGGCGGAGTTGCCAGGTATACAAACGACTATTACTTCCAGCAATCAGGAGACATCGAGAATGTACCAGGTAATCCTTGGATTATTTGTACACTATGGATTGCTAATTTTCAAATCGAATCCGCCGCCAGCCTTGCGGATCTTGCAGAACCGAAGCAGACGCTGCAATGGGTGGAAGAGCATGCGCTCTCGAGCGGTGTATTGCCGGAGCAGCTCAATCCGATGGACGGCTCTCCATTATCCGTTGCGCCTCTTACTTGGTCACATGCAACATTCGTGCAAACTGTAACCCGATATGCGGAAAAATACGCGCAGCTAAATACGGCTAAGAAATAAGAAATAACGTTGCCAAACATTGGTCTATTATGCTGCGAAAGCTTCTCTGTGGTCAGTAAAGCAATATCTAGGTTTTCAAAGCAGTAGAAGCTGAGAACGAGCAGCTTCTTTTTTTTGGTTTAAAGTGTCCTACAAGAGAGACCGCAGCCTGAATCTAATGAGACATCCATTCCGACTAACCGATCAGAACCTTCACATTTGATAAAATAATACACTTATAGTCCTTTATTTGGAGATATAATAGCTCCTAAGGGAGTGGGAAAATGGAAAATACTTCACGAAAAAATTCGGATGGCTATAAACCTGCAATCATACCGCAGGCATTTAAATTGATTCAGGGTAGAAACGACCGCATTAAGAATGAAGGGATGGTTTTGATGACTAATAATGTGACAAACCCGAAAGTAACGTTTTACGACAGTTTGCAAGTAAGGCTTGTATCGGATTTGGAGAAATCATTAGCTTGGTATCGTGACGTACTTGGTTGTGAGGTCAATTACTGGGGACATGCGCTAAGAGGTGGGATGAAGTTGATACTCCAGCAAGCTAAGCAGGTGAGTGATATCAACCCCAATACAGCGTCGTCTAAACGCGATAGCTATCCGACAGATTGGGAAGGGCCGGACCTTGGATGGGATACCTTCATTCATACAAATTATGAGGAATTTGAACGATTGGTAGAAGAAATGAAAGCTAGTGGAGCCAATATTATTCTTGGACCGATTGAAAATACACATAGCAACGGTATGTCGTTTAAGAATCTTTATATTCAAGATCCTGATGGATATATCATCGTTTTTGGACAATAAGCATTAAATGTTAGGTTATGTTAAATCTTATCGTTGATTTTAGGTCGACAGCAAATGGTTTGCTGTCGACCTATATTTCATGACCATTTAAGTTCCTCGAATTCGCCATGCCTCACTATGTAGATAAAAGTTTCCATAATAGCCGCCATTAAACGCGATAATGATCGGGACGCCAAGCTGTGATAGCTTGTTTGATTTGATCGGGTGTAAGCTGCTCCTTAGCTGCCCGCGCAGCAAGCGGAAGATATTCGTGATCCGATGCAAAGCGTAGCGCCAGAATTTGATGGATCGTTAGCGTATCATTGAGGCGTTTGCCTGATAAGACGTAATGCCGAAGCTGTTCATCTGCTAAAATGGCACGATCCTGGACCTTGACTGCATAGCCGCGAAGTCGCAAGAAGACAATGACGGCGATAAGAGCAAACAGGAGAGAAATCACGGGCTGTCTGATTGGATCATCGCTCAGCAAGGCTTGAATAAACTGGATGACCGTAAGAACCAGTACGCCTGTAGTAAGTAGAGTCAGAACGTAATGGTACAGCGGGTCAAAGCGTTTATGCGTGCGGTAAGATTGAGAGGGTTGATTCATAGGCTTCATTTCTTTTCCTCGCTTTCATTTGATTAGGCTGCTTTAATATATATACGTGTAGGGGAGGGTTGTTTCCTCTTTGCTGCCAAAATAAATGAGTTCTTAATGAGAAAATGGCTCTAATCATAACGTGAGATAACCTTTTGCTTTACGGCTGAATCCTTCCGACGGCGGGGAAGTCGCTTTCGAGGATGCACTTACGGCATTTTATCCGCCATAGAAGGCGAAGGCGCTTTGAATGCGAATGGTGTTTCAAGATTGTCGGGCTTACCCTTATTTTCCCGGCACAGAACAAAGCAGAAGACATCTTCCTGACAGAGCTTAGTGCTATATGCGGCAGTTCGTTGAAAGCTTTATTCGTTGAAAAAAGTGCGCAGGGACTTGGGCGAATAGCAATTAATTCAAGTCAGAAGATCAAGACAATCGGCGACAAGATGCAGACTTACAAGCAGGCTTGTGTTACATAAGGAACTTGGTATCTCTGCATACTGGAGTGTGACTATGTACTAGAGCGATTTATTGGCGCTTAAAATGAATCAGAATCATCCTTGATTCCGAACGCAAAAAGCGGTCGTGCCTAGAGGTACGACCGCTTTTGCATCCATTATAGTTCGGTTCGTTTAGCTTAGAAACAACCGGCACGTAGAACGATGACTAACAAAATATAGAGTACAAGAATTACGCCTGCGCCAGTAAATAGTGCGCCAGGTCCGCAGCCAATTCCGCCGACTGGACCGCAACCTACTCCGCCTACTCCACCTATACCGTATCCCACTTGTGCATTCCTCCTGAGTGGCTATTTGTGATGTTTGATCACACTGTTAATGTATGATAAGGAAGCGAGTTCGATTGGACGTTTGTACCGGGTACAATCGTAATTGAGCATTTGCCTAGATGGAATCTTAGACATTCGGGGAATCCATATGCCCTGCGGGACGGTTGACGGTCTCAGAAGGCAAGGACGTGGGAGGTATCGGACGACCGTATTGACGGATATTTATAATGCGAGATTCAGCGGTTGCCTTCATTCCATTTCCAATCAAGATAGAAGCTGCATCACTTACCGCGATCATATAAATGCATCCCACACGAATGCGTTGGTTCCTATTTTGTTTACGCATAATTAGATGATCATCATCGAGCAAAGGAGGCAGTGAAGGGAGAGGCCTGTTAAAAATCTCGTAGGATTCGAAAAAAGCATCGCCCGCATCCTGATGATTGATCTCCCGGTGCACAGCCAGTCCGCGAAGAGAAGCTTCCAGCTCCGCCCGGTCACCAAGCTGGACAATTGAAGAGGTTGCTACACTAATGATCTCAAGCCCGCCAACCTCTGATACGCGCGAGGTATAGTCAGCCATTTTCTTCTCCTTCTGCTTGCTCAGCATTCTCGGGTGCTTCCAGTGGCGCTAAAGCGCCGACGATAACCGACTCTGGCGGTGTATCGAACATGGAATATAACGTTATCTGCTCCGTATCGCCAATTTGCATAATAGCAGCACTTGCAACGGCAGCCAATTGTATGCTGCCAACAGCAAGTGAATGATTAATAACTGTGAGGTTCACCAAAGATCGTCCTCCTTTAAAGATTAGGTTTGACTCTTATTCGACTGCAGCCTCGTTAGATAAGCGCGAAGCGCGTTGTCAATATCACGAACGGTCTTCGTTATGACATCGCTCTTGATTTGCCTAAGCTCGTTATCCGGCGGCGCTGCTTGATCACCTTTTCCAGTTGGTTTCAAGGATTGAATATAGTACTGGATCCGAGAACTGATTTGTTTGCGAATGTCTTCGATAACTAATTTGCGGTGATAGGGATCCAATGATAGGCCGAATTCAGTCTCAAACTGAATGAGTCTAACCGGTGAGCTAGTATTCAAATAGTGATCCACTTCACTTCTGATCTCGGGGTAGGGAAGTAATAGATCAGCTCCACCTGGAACAGGTGGAGGACTTGGAGCAGGAAACTGATTCGGACCACTTGATTGCGGAGCTAGGCCGCTTCCTCCGAACGGAGCGGGTTGCTGGAGGGGGCCTCCTTGCGGCGGATTCTGGACTTTTGATTCTAAGGGCCCTGGCATAACTAACTGGCCAATCTCTTTAATTGTATCTTCACTTGGAGGTGTCATACCTATATTTAGTGTCCCGTCGAGCTTTTCTACCTTCAATTGGTCAAAATGATAGGCCAGGCTGTCGATATGATAGAGCGGTTTGGACTCCGCGGTTTTCACGCGCTCCGCCAACCCGTCCATCTGCTTCATTAGCCGGTTAATGACCGTTTGCTGCTCGTCAAGCTGACAATGCAGCTGGTGGATGCGCTGAGAGAGGGTCATCCACATTTGCCACGGTGTCATGGGACTGCTGTTCGTAGGCTGCATGGCAGGACACCTCCGTTGTTAGTGTGGGCTAGGCAGCGGCACGAATGAGACAGGATTCTGTTGTCCTAGCTGCGGCGCCGCTTCCTTGAATTGACCTGTATTGTACAGCTGGGAGAGCGAGCGAATAGAACCTGCCGTGCCAACCTGCAGAACGGAAGAATTCGTTACACTGTCCACACGAAGCTGGTGAATCGTGATTTGCTGATGAACGGTAAGGTTCATTAGACGACCACCCCGCCACCTGCTTGATTTGATGCGCTGTCAATAAAGTCAGGATCATTAGTGTTTGTTGCGCTTACCGCATTATTAGAGTTCGTTAAGCTGCCGGTAAGAAAAGAACCAGAGCCGGCGTATGTTTTAGAATTGCTTGAAGGAGATAATTGAACGGCATCTCCAAATTGGACAATGGAGCTCGATTCGATACTGATGATTTTAACAAAACCTACGATTGCGGGCATATGAAGCTGCTCCTTCCTGTTTGTGCGCAAGGCTGATGTTACATCTTATGCGGCATTCGCCCAGTGGTTCCTGTTTAGGCATCACATATGAATAATGGAATGAAGGCTGGCGTGTGTCGGCCCAGCTTTCTTAAGCATAAGATGTTAACAATGAGGTAGCGGAGGTGCGGTTTATGGCGTCCAATTGGGATGAACTTGAGAAATGGATGGAGTATCAGCAGCTTCCGAAGGGATTTGATGTGTTTACTAAGCAGGATTGGGTCAGTGATTATGTTCGCAACATAATGACCAAAGCAATGCCTGCCGCCGCTTCAGTCTTCGGAAATTCCAAAGCCGATATTGCGGAGACGAAGCGGTATATCAACGTAACCTATCCGCTTGGAGAAGATGCTGATCTTAGCCAATTAAGTCTATTAGTACGAGAGGACCGCTTGAAGCTCTCTGGTCTAAAAGGTGGGAAAGACGAAACTATTAAGCTGCCAAAGCTTGTCGTAACGCGTTCTTGCATTGCCCGTTATGATGGTGCGGTACTAAGGATAAAGCTGAGAAAACGGATACCCCGCAAACGTGAGCATGAGGCGATTATTCACTTCACATAAAGCAGCATGGATGATAAAAGACAAGAATTTGTCACGAATTTGTCCGAGTTTCTGCAGCTGACATGGTGGATAAGAGTGAAGCTAATCGCTTATAATGCAAGTATAGACTTGCATAAGGGAGTGTTCATCTTGACACTTGTAGATGTCAGCGCCATATCCGCCGGTTTGTTTATAACAGGTGCGATTTTTATTTTGCTCATATTCTCACTTTTAAGCTTTGGGATTGTGAAAATGTTTCAGTTGCGAATCCGTGCTGGCTGGTACAGCTTTGCCGGAGCGGTTGTAAGCGGAGTAGCTTTTGCGTTAATTTTGAATAAATGGTTTGTCTGACCAGTTACGGTAACAGAAGCAAATGAACGAAACGTCCAGTAAATAGAGGCTGTCCTCCTGTCTTTCAATAGACGAGGGGGACAGCCTCTTCGCTTTTTTTATGCAAAAACAGCTTATCTTTACATTCTAAATGTAAATTCATTAAACAAGCTTAAAAATAGTCAATAACCAAGTTGCCAGAACATAAGATGGAGTATAAGATAGTGATACGAGAGAATATTCAGAACATTCCGTAAACTAGAAGAAGGGGAGGAATTGCCGATGAATAAGAGCCACGAAGTCGAATACTGCAACCTGGAATTACGTTTTGACCGCCGGCAAATCCAAAATCTCATTCGGGATTTGATTCAGGAAGGTTATTCGCTATATTGGAGCGAAACGGATGTTTATTTTCTCATATCGGTTCGAAGCGGTCGCAAGCTCGTGAAGCTTCGGTTTCAAAGGGTTCGCAACCGTTACAAAATTGTTGGCGATTACATTATTAAAGATGAGAAGCTGTCGGAACTGCTTGAGAAGCTGATTAACGATTCTCGTGGTCATGCAATCGTCAAACGGTTTAAGGATCGTCAAATTGTCATTGAAAGCATTATGTTTGGCGAAATTATACGACTTGTGGAGGTGTCCGGCATGGAGCATCGCATCATTTATCAGAAGAAGCCGCTTGTGACGGTGGAAGAAGTGATCCAGGCCTTTCAATCTAAACGGGCTGAAGAACGCGCTTCGGTGCTGCGTTATGAGCTCGATTATGAATTGTCCGTTTACCATGAAGCGATTACAGAAGGACGCGAAGTTGATATGGCGCAGTCTAAGGAACGATTACAAACATTGCGAATTGAGATGATACAGCTTGAGCTCTAAGACTTTGAATAGCAAAAGAAGGAATAGATAAGCTTCCGGGGAACGCTGCCGGAGGCTTATTTATTGGTGTCAAGCAGGGAACGCTAGTGGCTCCCGATGATTATCGTCGGCATTTGACCTTAGATAACGGTAGAATGTCAGCGCTTTCGCTGTTTGGCAGACATTTTTCTTTAGAGATATGGTTTTCATTCCTGGCGAAAAAGAGTAAAATAGGAGTATTGTATGCGCAGACAACATGTCTTTTATGCCCCTTTTTTGGAGGGCAAATGTTCATGCATGGCGTATTTCACTATAACAAATAGAAAAGGGATGGAAGAACCAGATGTCTAAACAACAAATCGGTGTTATCGGTTTAGCCGTAATGGGTAAGAACCTTGCTTTAAACATTGAGAGCAGAGGGTTTACCGTATCGGTTTACAACCGCTCCCGTGAGAAAACGGACGAGCTTCTGAAAGAAGCGACCGGCAAAAACCTCGTAGGTACATACACAGTTGAACAATTTGTGGAGTCGCTTGAGTCTCCTCGTAAAATTCTCATCATGGTTCAGGCTGGAGCTGGAACCGATGCAACGATTGATGCGCTTGTTCCGTTGCTTGATCAAGGCGATATCATCATCGATGGCGGTAACGCTTATTTCCCTGATACTGTTCGTCGCAGTAAAGATCTTGAAGCACGCGGTATCCGTTTCATCGGCACAGGTGTTTCCGGCGGAGAAGAAGGCGCGCTTAAAGGCCCATCCATTATGCCAGGCGGCCAAGAATCCGCGTACAAATTGGTTGAGCCTATTCTTACTGCTATATCTGCAAAAGTAAACGGCGATCCTTGCTGCACGTACATCGGTCCTGATGGTGCTGGGCATTACGTGAAGATGGTTCATAACGGCATCGAGTATGGCGATATGCAGCTGATTTGCGAGGCGTACGACCTGCTGAAACGCGTACTTGGCGTTAGTACAGAAGAGCTTCAATCCATTTTCACAGAGTGGAACAAAGGGGAGCTGGACAGCTACCTGATCGAAATTACAGCTGACATTTTCTCCAAATATGATCCGGAAACGAAACAACCGATGGTTGATGTTATTCTTGATTCCGCTGGTCAAAAAGGTACAGGAAAATGGACAAGCCAAAGCGCGCTTGACCTTGGCGTACCACTTTCTATCATTACCGAATCCGTCTTCTCACGCTTCCTTTCTGCCTTGAAAGAAGAGCGCGTTACGGCGAGCAAGCTTCTCAAAGGACCGCAATCCGCACCTTACCAAGGCGACAAGACCGCATTTATCGAAGCTGTTCGTAAAGCATTGTTCGCGAGCAAAATTTGCTCGTACGCTCAAGGCTTCGCGCAAATGCGCGCAGCATCCGATGAGTTCGGCTGGAACCTTCGTTACGGCGATATCGCGATGATTTTCCGCGGCGGCTGCATCATTCGTGCAGGCTTCCTGCAAAACATCAAAGACGCTTACGATCGCGACGCTGCATTGCCTAACCTTCTGCTTGATTCCTATTTCAAAGAAGTGGTTGAATCCTATCAAGGCGCTTGGCGTGAAGTTATCGCTACTGCAGTTACACAAGGTATTCCAGTTCCAGCATTCTCTAGCGCTTTGTCTTACTACGACAGCTATAGAACGGAACGTTTGCCGGCTAACCTGCTGCAAGCTCAGCGTGATTACTTTGGTGCTCACACATTCAAACGTCTGGACAAAGAAGGCTCGTTCCACTTCAACTGGATGCAATCTTAAGTTATTGTGCCTGCTTAAGTGTGAAGACCGTATAGAACTTCCTGCAGGCAGCTGCGGAGTCGGTCAGGCTCTTGACCCAGACCTCTGCGCTGCTTGATGAGGATCATCGAGGCTTCTGCAAAGCATTGAAATTTCTTTAATAGTTGTGGCTGAGGGAGGCTGAGTAATTCAGGCGCTTCATCAGCCACTTTCTTTTTCATATATTCAAGAACCCATACTACATCATCGCGGCATAGCGGATAGTCGGGATTTAATATGCGGGTTAAGCGGACATTTGTCGATTGGGGCTCTAGGTTAGGTAACATTATTCCGTCACTCCTTGTTCAAGCTATATTGACGTGCAATAATCATCTGTACGGCATAATCCACTTTTTTATACCAGATCCTTTTTAATAATGGTATTATTATTGGACATGTTCATGAAATCTTAACCTCATTATAAGTAGGTGTACGTAAACAAATGGAAGAAAAGCAGCAAGCCCACATCGTGCTCATCGGATTTATGGGGACGGGTAAATCTACAATTGGTGAATTGCTGGCCAAACGTCTTGGCTGCAGCTTAATTGGTATCGATGAAGAGATTGAGCGTCGAGCCGGTCAACGTATTCCTGAGATTTTTGCGGTGAAAGGTGAGACCGCATTTCGAGAAGGTGAGACGGAAGCGCTAATGGATGCGCTTCATTCGCATAATCGCCAAGTCATCTCCACCGGAGGTGGAGCTGTATTGGCCCACCGTAACCGAGAACTAATGGTAAGTCATGGCATCGTAATCGCCTTGAAAGCTGATGCGGAACAGATCATTGCCCGCGTGAGTAAAGATTCCTCGCGTCCACTGCTCCAAGGTGATGTCAGGGAGCGGGTTTATAAGCTGCTTGAGGATCGCAAGGAAGCTTACGACTTTGCCCATTTGACAATAGATACAACCCGATTAAGTGTAAATGAAGTTGTCGAACAAATCTGGAATTATATCCACCAATAAAGGAGAAGACGAATCGATTATGGATGTTCTCGTTACCCCTACACCTAACCTGCAAGGTGAAATTCAAGCACTCTCTTCTAAAAACTACACTACGCGCTACCTTCTTGTCGCAGCTCTTGCTGAAGGTACAAGTACGATTTATTATCCCGCACACAGTGAGGACAGCGATGCCATGCGCCGTTGTATTCGCGACTTAGGTGCTGTTATTGATGAAGATGACGAGAAAATTACGATTACCGGATTCGGTCGTCATCCTAAGGATGTTCAAGAGCTTGATGTTGGCAATGCCGGTGCGGTGCTGCGTTTCCTTATGGCAATCGCTGCGCTTTGCCCGGAAGTGACGTTTATCAACCGTTATCCAGATTCGTTAGGTAAACGCCCGCATGACGATCTTATTGAATCGCTTGGACAAATTGGTGTACAAGTCGAGCATAATAAGGGCAGACTACCAATAACCATTCGCGGCGGCCAGCCTCGCGGCGGCAAAATCACCGTATCGGGCAGTGTTAGCTCGCAATACTTAAGTGCGCTGCTCTTCTTAACGCCATTGCTTGAAGAAGATAGTGAAATTGAAGTTCTTCATGACCTCAAATCCAAAGTCGTTGTAGGCCAAACCCTTGAAGTGCTGGCACAAGCCGGCATTATTATTGAAGCAAGTGAGGATTTGATGCATTACCGGATTCCTGGCCGTCAGCAGTATGCGGCTAAGAAATATACCGTACAAGGCGATTACCCGGGTTCAGCCGCTATTCTTGCAGCAGCAGCAGTAACGAATTCCGATGTTACCCTGCACCGTCTGGAAGAGAACAGCAAGCAAGGCGAACGAGCTATAATCGATGTTCTTCGCCTGATGGAAGTCCCTTTGACACATAAAGACGGAGTCGTGCGCGTTCAAGGGAACGGTCGACTAAAAGCACTTGAGTTTGATGGTGACAAAGCGACGGATGCCGTTCTAGCCATGGTGGCTGCTGCTGTGTTTGCTGAAGGCACTTCCCGTTTCTATGACGTTGAGAACTTGCGATACAAAGAATGTGACCGGATTACCGATTATTTGAATGAGCTGCGCAAGGCAGGAGCCAACGTCGAAGAACGTCAAAGCGAAATCATCGTGCATGGCCGCCCTGAAGGTGTTGAAGGCGGTGTTGAGATTAATGCCCATTATGACCACCGGGTTATTATGGCTCTAACGGTAGTTGGCTTACGTGCAAAGCAGCCTCTTCGTATCCGTGACGCTCATCATGTAGCAAAATCATACCCGCAATTTTTTGATCATCTTCAAGCACTAGGTGCAAATGTAGAGTGGATCGAATAACGGCACGAATCAGCGGGGTTTGCGAAAATGGATATCCATATCCTAACGGTCATAAAAACGGACTGTCTCTCCAACAATAAGGGAGGCTTCAAAGAGCTGAAGTTCTTGAAGTCAAAACTATATTCTCAGGAGGACAACACGTGAATTCATCGAACCAGCAAGGGAGTTTCCAGAACCAGCGGATGTTTAGCGGAATGCAATCTAATCAAAACCAATCTAATTCATATCAACCGCTGGGTTTCGTGCAATCGCATTATCAAGGGATTCCCAATCAACAAACTGGTAGACAATCGGCTGGACCGGTCATTTCACATGTAGGCTATTCTGCTGCATCGCAGCAAGGTTCAAACCAAGGTTACGCTCAGCAAAATGCTGGCTTTGGCGGATCTTCTGCTGGCTCTCAAGATTTCCGTTCGAATCAAAGCAATGCATTCGTTAAAAACTTTGGGTCACAACAAAGTTCCATAAATAACCAGCCTGTGATTTCCCGTGTGGGTTATACAGCGGGTCAGAATTTTCAATCGAACCAATCACAGCAAAACCAACAAATGCAGCCCAATATTCAACAAAACCAACAAATGCAGTCCTTTTCTCAGCCGCAACGCGGATTTGCCTGGAATAACCAAGGGCAAAACCAATTTAATGCGCAAGCAGTATCCCAATATAACCCTGTATATCAAGCGACTAATGCAGCATCGCAAGATGGTCCGATTATTTCCAGAGTTGGATATTCTATCGGTAATCAACAATCCGGTAATCGTTCTAAACCAACAATTCAACCAAAACCAAAATTTCGGGATGAACCAACGTTTCTAAATAATCTCTAACAGTAAGCCAGCAGCAAAATTAGAGCGGCGGACCGTAAGGTCTGCCGTTTTATTTTGACAAAGCGCACAGGAACGCTTACGATTTAATACATAAGAAATACCGCGCGAAAACATAAGATTATGCTTACGATGTAGTTTTTGCTTGATCAGCTTGTTCCTTGGCTTATTAGGTAAAACCACGCAAAAACTTAAGATTATGCTTACGATGTAGTTTTTGCTTGATCAGCCTCGTTCCTTGGCTTATTAGGTAAAACCACGCAAAAACTTAAGATTATGCTTACGAAGTAGTTTTTGCTTGATCAGCCTCGTTCCTTGGCTTATCAGGTAAAACCACGCAAAAACTTTTAGGAGGTTCCTAAGTGAACATCATGGGTCATTTGCAGCAGCTGGGCCGGTCATTAATGCTGCCGACCATCGTGCTGCCGGGCGCCGCCATTTTTCTTAGCTTAAGTGCTTTACCGTGGGCTGCAATCGGGCTTCCTAGTATGCATGACCATCTGCAAACCGCGGGAGAAGCGCTTTTTACGTTTTTGCCTTATTTGTTTGCTTTCGGGGTAGCGATGGGGATGACCAGCAATGCTGGTACAGCCGGACTTGCAGCGTTAGCCGGTATGTTTATTTATACGGGAATCATCAACGCCAGCCATTATGAACTTGAACCGACTGTGTTTACCGGGGTCATTATAGGTCTTGTCACCAGCATGTTTAACGAGCGGTTCAAATCGATCAAGCTGCCGGAATATATTCAGTTTTTTGGCGGACCCAGGTTTGTGCCGTTAGTTGTCAGTATGTTCTCTGCTGTATGGGCGATTATTATGGTACAGCTCGCACCGAGCTTGCATAGCGCCTTAATTGGTCTGGGTGATATTGTCTCGTCTGGTGGCGGCTTTGGTGTTTTTCTATTTGGATTCGTACTTCGCATATTAGTTGTCTTTGGACTGCACCATCTTGTAAGTCATGTGTTTTGGTTTCAGGTTGGCGGTTTTCAGATGCCTAATGGATCTATGGTTTTCGGTGATTTGCCCAGGTTCTTCGCTGGGGACCCGTCAGCAGGCGCATTCATGGCTGGGTTATATCCGACGATGATGTTCGCTTTACCCGCTATTGCCTTTGCCATTATTCATGAAGCACGTGAAGATTTGAAGCCTAAGATTCGTAAAACCTTTCTAACGGCTGCGCTTGCTTCCTTTTTAACTGGAGTAACTGAGCCCATAGAGTTTGCGTTCTTATTTGTGGCTCCTTATCTGTTTGTTATTCATGCGCTTCTCTCAGGAATCATGATGTGGATTACATATGAGCTCGGCATTCGAGATGGATTTTCTTTTTCAGCAGGCGCAATTGATTTTGTAATTAACCAGCATTTAGCGACTAAGGGCTGGCTGCTTTTGCCCATTGGTATCGTCTTTGGCCTCCTGTATTATGTGTTGTTTCGATGGGCGATCAGACGGTTTCGTATTCCAACTCCAGGCCGCGAGGAAGGCTCTCAGCTTGATGAATGGGCAGGAGATATACCTTACCGGGCTCCGCTCATTTTGCAGGCGATCGGAGGCAAAGATAATATTGAACAGATGGAAGCTTGCATAACGAGGCTTCGTCTCAAAGTAACAAGCGATAAGCTCATCGATAATAACGCGCTCAAGCATTTAGGGGCTGCTGGAGTCATCAGGCTTGGCGGCGGTAACGTTCAGATTGTCTTTGGGACCTATTCAGAGCTTATCCGTGAGGAGATGGATAAGGCGATTCGAAGAGATATCTCAAGGGTATTATTTTGCTCTCCTGTCCAAGGAAGAATGCTTCCGCTTAATGAAGTGCCCGACCCGATTTTTGCCGGAAAATTAGTAGGTGACGGTGTTGCATTCATGCCTGATAAAGGAGAACTGGTCTCCCCTGTATTGGGCAAGGTCATTCATGTATATCCTTCGATGCATGCAATCGGCATACGGACGCCGGAAGGGTTGGATGTTCTGCTGCATATCGGTATCGATACGTCGCAATTAAAAGGGATAGGCTTCAAGGCCGTCGTTAACGAAGGCGATCAAGTGAAACCCGGGCAGCTTTTAATCACCTTTGATATCCCGTTCATTCGTAAGGCGAACAAATCGCTTGCAACGCCAATGGTGATTACAAATTCAGACCGAGTGAGTTCTTGGAGCTTTGCTCCGTTTAAAGGGGTTAAACGGGGGCAGGCTTCTGTCATGTCAGTCGTTTTAAAAGAGAGAAGCAGCGGAGGGGATACGGCATGATTCAGGGTATTGGAGCGTCATCTGGCATCGCGATCGGCAAAGCGTTCGTATTGCCAAATTGGGAATGGGATTTGCCGGAGCAAAAGATCGACGTTGGCGATTTGGCCCGTGAGTTCGATCGTTTGTATGAGGGCATTCGTACTTCCAAGGTTGAGATTGAACAGATGAAGGATGAATTGCGTGAAGCCGTCGGAACAGAAGAAAGCTATATTTTCGACGCGCATCTGGCAATTTTGGATGATCCGGTATTTATGAATGAAATTCAAGGGATTATTCAGCGTCAATATAAAGCGGCGGAAGTGGCTGTAAAAGAAGCCATTGACCATTTTGTAACGATGTTCGATCTCCTTGATGATGAATATATGAAGGAACGGGCAATTGATATTAAGGATGTCGGCAATCGTCTTCTTAAGCATTTGCTTGGTGCGCCTGAAATTACGCTGCCTTCGGATACACAACCGTTTATTCTCGTAGCCAAGGAGCTTTCGCCCTCGCAGCTCGTTCATCTGAATCCGAACCATGTACTTGGCATTGCCACATTAGTCGGAAGTACGACCTCTCATTCCTCCATCATGGCTCGTGCCTTGGGAATACCGCTTGTCGTCGGCATTGAGACAAAGCTGGAGGAACCGATTCAAACCGGGGATCTCATCATTATTGACGGTGATAAGGGTGTTGTACTCTTAGATCCAGAGGATGATTTAATTGACCGTTATTCAGAATTGCAGCTCCAATATCAAGAAGCAACAGTAAGACTGAAAAGAATCGTCAGCGTACAGTCAGTAACAAAGGACGGCAAAGAAATAGAGCTTGGCGCCAATATCAGCTCTTTGAAAGAGCTTGATGTGGCTCTTGCAAGCGGCACGAATGGGGTAGGTCTCTTCCGAACCGAGTTTCTGTACATGGACCGCAATCGCCTTCCACGGGAAGATGAGCAGTATGAAGTTTACCGTACTGTTGCGGAGAAGCTTGATGGCCGACCTCTAATCATTCGTACGCTGGATATCGGCGGCGATAAGAATCTGGATTATTTTGAGCTGCCTGAAGAGGAGAATCCTTTTCTTGGTTATCGCGCGATTCGAATTTGCCTCGATAAAACGGATTTGTTCAAAACGCAGCTAAGGGCGATTCTAAGAGCAAGCGCTCATGGACAGGTCAAAATCATGTATCCTTTGATTTCTTCTGTTGAAGAGGTGGTTGCCGCTAATAAACTGCTTGAGGAATCGAAGCAGGAGCTTAAGGCGATAGGCATCTCTTATGACGAGAGTATTGAAGTGGGGATCATGATTGAATTGCCTGCAGCTGTAATGATTGCAGATATGCTCGCAGAGGAAGTTGATTTTTTCAGCATCGGCACGAATGATCTCACTCAGTTCACCCTCGCGGTTGACCGGATGAATGAACAAATCTCGCATTTGTACGAGCCTTATCATCCGGCTGTGCTTCGGATGCTGAAGCTGGCAATTGAAGCGGCAAAACGAGCGGGGATTCATGTTGGCGTATGCGGTGAGCTTGCGGGAGATATTGACGCACTGCCGATTTGGCTCGCCCTTGATGTCGACGAGCTTAGTATGTCCGCACATGCTATTTTACCGATAAAAGAACGGCTAATCCGCCTGAATCAGCAAGACAGCCGTTCCTTATTTGAACAATTATTAAAATGCCGGACAAGTGCTCGACATTCATCAGGAACTGTCAGCTTTTCAGGCAAGGCTCGAGCTAAACGATAAAGAATCCTCTATACGACATGTAAGACTACTGTCCGCGAAGAGCTTCGACGAATGCTTTGCCATAAGGCGGCAGGTCAGGCGGACGTCGCGAAGAAATGATATGACCGTCTACGACGACAGCTTCATCAATCCATGTCGCACCTGCATTCTCCATATCATCACGAATGCCTGGAGTTGAGGTCACGTTGCGGCCTTCTAAGATTTTTGCTGAGATAAGCACCCAGCCGGCATGACAAATTTGGCCGATTGGCTTACGTGCTGCATCCATTTCTTTCACGAGCTCGATCACTTTCGGATATCTGCGAAGCTTGTCTGGCGCCCAGCCGCCTGGTACAAGTAACCCATCAATTGCCCGGCTGTCTACTTCGTCAAAGGATAAATCGGCTTTAGCCGGAACTCCATACTTTCCAATATGAGTGCGTCCTTTCTCAGGCCCGGCAAATAAAACAGATGCACCTTCTTCGCGCACGCGATAAACAGGGTACCATAGCTCCAAATCTTCAAATTCATCGTCCAGCAAACAAATAACATTTTTCCCTTGCAGGGTCATGATCTCAAATCCTTTCTAAACTAGTTACTTATCACATTTATTGTATCGAAGGTGAACGAATGAAGCAAACATCTGGATTTAATTATAGAGTCAGAAACCGGCGTAAACGCAGCTGGCTGCGGTGTTATCCCAGCGATTTTAGTTATGGCTGTTATTTTTGTTTTATCATCTCGGACAAGCGACCAGATGAATACGCTTCTGCCATTTTTCCAGAAGATTATCCCGAACATGAAGGGTTTTGATTGGGGGCATTTTATTGCCTACTTCGTTTTGGCATTGGCAATCGATTATGGGCTGGGAAGAAAAGCGGAGAGCTTTTACATGAAGCTCCTGATTATTGGACTGTGCGGCATTTACGGTCTAACGGATGAATATCATCAATCGTTCGTAGGCGGTCGCACACCTGATTTTAAAGACATTCGAAACGACTGTATTGGGGCAGCGATCGCCCTGCTAATTATCGCCATTCCTATGATTCGCAGAGGTTGGCGGAGATTGGCTTCATAAGGTACAGAAGACAAAAATTACAATCTTGCGCCAAGAAGGACTTTATGCAAAATGAGTCGAATATCTTATCGTCAAGTACCGCCTGTAAACGCTTGTGTAGACAGTGTGACGGTGCGATGAGAAGGAGTGGACCATTTTGCAAAAGCGTTGTCCTTGCGGCGATGTGATGCCGATGAAGCTGCGCACAGTTATCTATTCAGGTAAAGTAGAAATCGATAATGTACCGATTTTCTCTTGTCCTTCGTGCAGTCGCAGCGAAGTTTTTCCTGAAGTAAAACCTGACTTAACCGGACTAATAGGTACATTGGGCGCATATCCGGTCAAACAAACCTATCTGTTCAACGAGTGGAATGAATGGGCCAATTTATTGGTTGAAGCCTATCATGAACATAAACTCTCGGATGCTGCCCTCATGAAGCGGCTGACGGATGAGCGAATCAATATGCTTCTTGATTTATATGCGTACGCTCAATCTATTGAAGATGAAGCATGGATTGCAGATATACATAAGCGGTTGAATCAGCTTAGCCGCAGCACGACGCAATTCTAAAGCTGCTGCAAGGGAGTAATTACATATGGAGCAGGTCATGTTAATAACAACCATCTTGCAATGGGAGGAAGCATTAGCAGAATCCTGCACGAAGCCACTGGTTCTTTTCAAACATAGTACCAGCTGTCCAACAAGCAGCGGTGCTTATGAAGAGTTGACCAACTGGGTGGAAGACGCCAAGGAGCTGTTTCTGAATATCGGAATTGTTCATGTTATTGAAAATAGATCGGTTTCAAATGCAATTACAGAACAATTAGGGATCAAACACGAATCACCGCAAGTGATTCTTTTATCAAACGGCAAGGTGCTCTGGCATGAATCGCATTGGAGCATTACATACTCGACATTAGACGAACATCTCGGTACTCATTGCGAAAAGTAATATTTTGTCGTATCATTACGATAAAGTAAAGCGGCGCGAGATAAAAATTTGAACTAATGGAGAGAAGGACCGTGACGGTAACCATTTATGATGTAGCAAGAGAAGCAGGCGTTTCGATGGCGACAGTTTCGCGGGTTGTTAATAATAATCCGAATGTGAAACCGCAAACCCGCAAGAAAGTATTTGAAGCCATCGAACGGCTTGGCTATCGCCCGAATGCGGTTGCGCGCGGCTTGGCAAGCAAGAAAACAACGACTGTTGGCGTAGTGATACCTGATATTTCCAATGCAATCTTTGCTGAAGTTGCACGCGGCATCGAAGATATTGCAAATATGTATCATTACAATATTATT
Source organism: uncultured Paenibacillaceae bacterium (assembly GCA_963793665.1). GTDB lineage: Bacteria > Bacillota > Bacilli > Paenibacillales > Paenibacillaceae > Paenibacillus_Z. Next base: position 314,236 of record CAWCBD010000024.1, on the reverse strand, counting down.
TTGTGTAATGCGGATAAGAAGAAAGATAAAGAAATCCGTGTTATTAATACGCTTCTTGAGAAACAAGTCGATGGCTTGTTATTTATGGGCGGCGCCGTTACGGAAGAGCATCTTCAAGCGTTCAAGACAGCCAATGTGCCCATCGTGCTTTGTGCAACAACTGATGAGAACGGTACGATTCCTTCGGTTGATATTGATCATGAAGAGTGCTGCATTTGATGCGGTTCAGACGCTGATTGCAGCAAGGTCATCGTACCATCGCGATGATCAGCGGAACGCTTCAGGATCCCGCTAATGGCTATGCGCGTTTTCAAGGCTACAAGAGAGCGCTTGAAACAGCAGGTATTACGTATGATGAGAATATGGTTCGTATCGGCAACTATCGCTATGAATCAGGTGCAGAAGCGATGAAGTATTTTATCGATCTTCCGACGAGACCTTCCGACGGCTTTTCTCAGCAACAGATGAGATGGCTATTGGCGCGATCCATGCGATTCAAGATTCAGGCTTAAAAGTACCGGATGATATCTCTGTCATTAGCGTTGATAACAGCCGGATGGCTTCCATGGTTAGACCGCAGCTGACTACTGTGGCGCAGCCTATGTATGATATCGGAGCAGTTTCGATGCGTTTGCTGACCAAGCTGATGAAGAAGGAAGCAGTCGAGAATGCGAAAGTCGTCCTGCCGCATGAAGTCATCATCCGACAATCGGTAGGAAGCAAATAATGACGACTACCTACACGAAAATTGGCATCATTGGCGCTATGGTCGAAGAGATTGAGTTGCTTCATAAACATGTAGAGAAGACCGGCTCGTTTGAAAAAGCGGGCATTACCTATGTCGAAGGCATGCTCCATGGCACGTCAGGTCGTGTTTTGTAAATCTGGCGTCGGCAAAGTAAACGCAGCAGTTTGTACGCAATTGCTTATCGACGCCGGAGTTGATTGTGTTTTGTTTACAGGAGTAGCAGGAGCAGTCGAGCCTAGCTTAAATATTGGTGATATCGTCGTTTCGACAACATGTCTTCAACATGACATGGACTGTACACCGCTCGGCTTCAAACGTGGTGAGATTCCATTCCAAGAGATTTATGAATTTGCTGCTGATCCTCAGCTGGTGGAGATCGCCAGTAACGCCTGTGAACGCCTTTTTCCGGGACGCAGCACAAAGGGAAAGGTACTTTCAGGAGACCAGTTTATCGCGTCTCGTGAGGCTGTACGCGAGCTCTATGATGAGCTTGGCGGTGCATGTACAGAGATGGAAGGTGCGGCTCTTGCACAAGTTTGTGTAATGAATGGAACGCCTTTCGTTGTTATTCGGTCCATGTCTGACAAAGCTGATGGATCAGCAAATGTCAATTTCGCTGAATTTACGGTTGAAGCTTCTGTCAATTCGCATCAAATTATCGATGAAATGCTCCGGCACATGTAATCCTTAATACGATTAGGCTTAAGCTAGTACGGAAAAGGCTACCGCACCATTACCATCCGAAGGGACGGCTGATGATGCGATAGCCTTTTTTATATATCTTGGGTAGCTATGGCGGTTGTTTGCCGATTTCGAATCTCGATCTCCGAGCGACGAGGTATTGGCGGCCAATCGGATGTGTCATCCAGCCAATGTTCAGGCAGCGGGTCTGGACTCTGAGATTGCCACTTAGCCAACCATTTCGCTGGCAAAGATTCATTCGCCCCATTTTCTCGTAATCGAAGAGAAATCGGATGGTCAGTCATCTCCAGCCATACCATTGCCCAAGCACGAGGGACAACACGCCAAATGTCGTAACCGCCGCCGCCGATGGCGACCCAGCGTCCATCGGCATATTCGTGAGCTAGACGATGAATAATAGCGGGCATCGCTTGATAGATGCGCATACTGCAATGCGTATGAGAGAGTGGGTCATAGGCATGGGCATCACATCCATGCTGGCTGATGATAATGTCAGGCTTGAACGCGGCCGCTGCTTTCTCGATAGAGGAACTGAAGCACTCCAGCCAAGAATCGTCTTCAGTGTACGGTTCAACAGGCACATTAATACTTGCACCAAAGCCATGATCAATCCCTCGTTCATGAACAAATCCAGTACCCGGGAATAGGAACTTACCCGTCTCATGAATGGAATATGTGCATACATTCGGATCATCATAAAATGTCCATTGTACGCCGTCGCCATGATGAACATCCGTATCGATGTACAAAACGCGTGCACCAAATTGTTGACGTATTCTTGTAATCGCGATTGCTGCATCATTATATACGCAAAAGCCTGATGCTCGCTCTGGAAATGCATGATGAAGCCCGCCAGCCATATGAAAGGCATGCTTAGCCTGTCCAGACATGACTAAGTCAGCAGCAAGAGAAGAGCCTCCTACAATCGATGAAGCTGCTTCATGCATACCTGGGAAAAAAGGGGTATCCTCCGAACGTAAGCCAAAATTTTCGGCCTGAGAGACAAATTCGGCTGTTGGTGATTGTTGGCTAAGCTGCTGAACAGCTTCAATGTAGTCATCGCGATGAACGAGTGCCAGCATGGCTTCATCGGCACGCGGGGCTGTCATCTTATGTTCATCACCCAGTGCACCAACTTCTTCAAGCAAATCAATGGCAAGTTTCAAACGCTGAGGATGAAAGGGATGATCCTCGCTGAACTTATACCGGCTGGCTTCCGGCTGATGAATAAATACGGCGTTTGCCGTCATCGCTGGTCATCGTCCTTTCTAAACGTTTTACGAAGTAAAACGACTTCGGAAGCATAAGCTTAAGCGTTTACGCAGTAAAGCGGCTTCGTAAGTTCGGAAGTGTAATTAATACATAAAACGCTGTTTAAAGCGTACACGGTCGAAGCGCTCCGCGGAAGCAATAGGAACATCTTTGCCGATCCGGACCATCAAGCAATTTGCGGGATGCGCACATATTTCGGGATCATCTGTAGCGAACCAGACCATACCGACAGATTTCATCAGCTTCTCCATCATGGCGCGGTAATCCCACACATTTAATCGGGTTCCTTCTAAATCCCAATGCCAATAATACTCGGTTGTAAATACGATTGTATTCTCCAACTGCTCGCCTGCAAATGCAATATTAATCATTCGCTTCCCAAGACCAAGTGAACGATATTGGTCAGCCACTTCAATCGCCCCGAGTTCAATTAAATCCTCCATTGCGCCTTCGGACCAACGTTCGAGCTCATCAGGATAATGGAAAGTAACGTATCCGACAATGATCTCGCCGTCTCGGGTCGCAATAATGCGTCCTTCTTCAAGCTCGGCTATTTCAATCAAAGCTTTAAATTGTTCACTGGGTCTGCGAAAAGCGTCCAAATCTGGATGAAGTGATAGTCGTGATAATGCTTCAGCGGGTATCGGACCTTCAATGATCAGTTCCCGGTCTTCGAAGGCGACTCGTTCTGCATGCATGACTTTCCGATGTTCCAAATATGTTGGCTCCTTTCGAAGTGCTACCTCTACTTATAGCAAAAAAACTTCTGAATGAAAAGAATGGTTGAGCTAAGCATGCTGTGATATAATATTGAAAGCGTATTCTAGTAAATGTTGTCATTCAGAGATAGAAAAACAAAAGAAAGCTATACATTGGTTAGGAGGATGATGAAGATGGTTAATATGCATCAAGAACGGATACCGGTGACGGCATCCGGCTCCAACATGGAAAACTATGATGAAACGTATCGTAATTTTAGCTTTGAACAGATCGAATCCCGGTTTACTTGGCATGAAACAGGCAAGGTGAATATGGCTCATGAGGCGATAGACCGTCATGTTCAAAATGGACTGGGGGACAAAATAGCACTCTATTATAGCGATAACAATCGCGATGAAACTTATACATTTGAACAGATCTCGAAGCAGTCGAATCGTTTCGCTAACGTACTGCGAGGTCTTGGGATTAGTAAAGGCGAACGGGTATTTATTTTTATGCCGCGTACGCCAGAGCTTTATTTTAGCCTGTTCGGCGCATTGAAGATCGGTGCTGTCGTTGGCCCATTGTTTGAAGCCTTTATGGAAACAGCTGTGAGAGACCGCCTGCAGGATAGCGAAGCAGTCGCCATTGTGACGACACCTTCCTTGCTATCCCGCATACCGAGGCAGGAGCTGCCCGGATTAAAGCATATTATTGTTTATGGCGATGACGTTCAATCAGGAGAAGGAATTATTGATTTTAAGGCAGAGATGTCTAAGGCTTCCGACAAGGCAGAAGTCGAATGGCTTGGCCGCGAGGATGGACTGCTTATTCATTACACATCAGGCTCTACAGGAAAGCCTAAAGGTGTATTCCATGTACAAAATGCGATGATTCAGCACTATTATACAGGGCATGTTGTACTTGATTTAAAGCCAGACGATATCTATTGGTGTACGGCTGATCCTGGTTGGGTAACAGGGACATCCTACGGTATATTTGCACCTTGGCTTAATGGGGCAACGAATGTCATCAGAGGCGGCCGTTTCAGTCCGCAGGATTGGTATGGGACCATTCAGAAATACGGAGTTACCGTATGGTACAGTGCTCCAACTGCCTTCCGGATGCTTATGGGAGCAGGAGATGACGTTGTTCACCAATTTGATCTTTCTAGTCTGAGGCATGTGTTAAGCGTTGGTGAGCCCCTAAATCCGGAAGTTGTACGTTGGGGACTAAAAGTGTACGGTCAGCGAATTCATGATACATGGTGGATGACGGAAACAGGTGCTCAGCTCATTTGTAACTATCCTGGGATGGACATCAAGCCAGGGTCAATGGGGAAACCGCTGCCGGGTGTGAAAGCGGCTATAATTGATGACAAAGGTAATGAGCTGCCGCCTTATCAGATGGGTAACTTAGCCATTCAAACACCTTGGCCGTCTATGATGCGCAAGGTTTGGAACAATCCAGCCAAATTCGAGGAATATTTCCGGATTCCAGGCTGGTATATTTCTGGGGATTCCGCTTATAAGGATGAGGATGGCTACTTTTGGTTCCAGGGTCGGATCGACGATGTCATTAATACAGCCGGTGAGCGAGTAGGACCCTTCGAGGTGGAAAGTAAGCTTGTTGAGCATCCTGCCGTTGCCGAAGCTGGTGTTATTGGAAAGCCGGATCCGATACGAGGAGAGATTATTAAAGCTTTCGTGGCTCTGAGAGAAGGCTACACGCCATCTGAGGAGCTGAAGGCAGATATATCTAAGTTCGTGAAGGAAGGCCTCTCCGCACATGCTGCGCCGCGAGAGATTGAATTTAAAGATAAGCTGCCAAAGACACGCAGCGGTAAAATCATGCGCCGTGTCCTGAAAGCTTGGGAGCTTAACTTGCCAACTGGGGATTTATCCACGATTGAAGATTGACGCATCGCTAACTAAAATAGCCGCTCGCTTGCATCTTCGGATGCTAGCGAGCGGCTATTTTGAAATATCAGAAAGTATAAAATTTCGTTATCCTTACTTGACCTCTACCGTTTCAGATGAGGCGGATTCACCTGCATCATTGATGGCGTAGACCCGAAAGAAGCCGTTTGTAAGTGATGAGATATAGTTGAACTCCGGAACAGTTGATGAACCAAGCTGGGAATAGGATCCGTTGCTTGTTTTACAGTAGAAAACCCGGTATTCGGTAACTTGTTCAGCTGTAACATTTTCAGACCAGGTTACCGTTATTCCTACATTCGTTGCCTCTGCTTTGACATTCGCAGGAGCGGAAGGAGGCGTTAATCCTGTATCGGTTGGGGGATTCGTAGTTGTTCCCGTTTCAGGATTGGGAATAACCGCACCTTCATCAGAACCATTCGTGCCCGTGATTGTGCCAGATGGATCGTCGTGATGCTCCACCATTCGAATATACGATCAAACTTGGCGCTGATTCATGGCCGCCAACATCAACGGCAGTTACATAATAGCTAAAATTTGCGCTGCTGTTGACGTAATTCACGAACTTCAGATCTTCTCCCGTTAATACCGGTGATCCAAGTCCGATATAAGGGGTATTATTAACGGCACGATAAATACGGTAGCCTACAACATCAGCATCTGGCGACGCTGTGAATGAGATGCGGAAAGCACTCGTTCCTGCTACCCTTTCAATACGAATGTTTGCAGGAGCGACGGGCGCTCTTCCATCCTCAACCCGAGGATCAACTTTGGATGGTGCGTCCAGCTTGGCATCCGCCGGTAAATATTGACTCATTGGGCGTCGACTCGATGCTGGCAATTTAGCCTGGGCAGCTTCAATTTCTTCCATGAGCACATCAAGCGGCTTCTCACGCTTTACGACGATTTGCTCGCGAATCATATCGGAAGGCGTTGTTGGCTGCGGGATATAATTGACTCCGTTATACGAAATGTATGCCATATTCACAAGGGCATCGTCAGCTTCTTTTGGCAGATACTTTTTGTTAAACCAATCTGTTTCCAATCTGCCCATTTGACGGGTCAAAGGGGTAGGCAGTTTACCGCTCACACTCGATACAGTAGCTTTCACGATTCCGGAAGGCATTGTGAATGTCTTCGTCGGAAACAGATCAGCACGTGTCGTTGTGACCTCATTCATGATCTTCGTCCAAATCGAACGGGCGCGTGTATGACCATCTTTAGAAAGCGTATTTGCTTGCTTCTCGTAGCCTGACCATACACCCAAAGTAATATCAGGGGTATAACCCATGAACCAAACATCGCCATAGCTTTGCGTGGAGCCTGTTTTACCTGCGATAGGGATCTTGCCATAGTTCTTAAATGTTGAAGCGATTGTATGTGCTGTACCGCTCCTATCCGAGATGACAGTACGCAGCATATCGGTCATTAGAAAAGCGGTCTGTTCAGAGAACACGCGCAGAGGCTTATTCTCATGCTTATAAACGACTTCACCATTTGCATCTGTAATTCGACTGATCATGTAGGCATCGTTGAAAATACCATTGTTCGCGATAGATCCATAAGCATTTGTTAATTCTTCGACTGAGACACCGGCGCTTAGCCCGCCAATTACGCCTGTCTGCGCATAGTCATCTTCAGGCTTTATTGTGGTGATCCCAAGCTTACGTGCAAACTTCCAGGCCTCAGGAATCGTAACCTTCAGGTTGAAGATTTTCAGTGCCGGTAAGTTTAATGAGCGGTTCAAGGCTTCGCGGGCTGTAACCAAGCCATAGAATTTCTTATTGGAGTTCATCGGGATATGGAATCCTTTCTCTCCATCCTTGAATACCATTGGAGCATCGTCCAGAATGCTGCCTGGCTGCACCAATCCGCTTTCGATTGCGGGTAAGTAAGCGGCGATCGGCTTCATTGTGGAGCCGGGCTGCCTTGTCATTTGCGTAGCATGGTTCATCTGTTCGGTATAGAAATCCCGGCCTTCCAGCATTCCCAGAATAGCACCTGTTTTGTGATCGAGCATGATAGCAGCGATCTGTTCAACGCCTTTCACTTTGCTGTCGGGCGAGAAGTTATTCGGATCAGCAGAAATAGCATGCATGGAGTTATACACTTGTTTGTCAATTGTCGTGTAGATATGGTATCCGCCTCGAAGCAATTGCTCGCGCGCTTCCTCGACAAGGGGTGCGTTCTCTTTCTTGCGGACATCCAAGATTGTCAGCTTCGGATCACGCTGCATCAACAAGATTTCTGCGGCTTGACGTTCTGCTTCGAGCATCAGATACGGAAACGTGGAGTAAGCCTTTTCCGTTGGCTTAGCCAGCGAGCTCTTAATATCGAACTTCTTCGCCTCTTCATATTGATCGCTGCTGATCCGGCCGGTTTCAAGCATTCGCTTAAGTACGTTCTGCTGCCGCTCCAGCGCAAGCTTAAAACCGCCTTCATTGAACTTGCCTTTACTCGTAAAAGCGGTATAGGCAGAAGGCCGCTGCGGTAATCCAGCCAGGTAGGCGGATTGTGCAATATTAAGTTTTGTTAAGTCTGTTATGTTAAAGATACCTTTAGCAGCTGCTTTAATGCCGTATAAATTGTAGCCGCTATTCCCGGTTCCGAAAGGTACTTTATTCAGATAAGCCGTTAATATCTCGTCTTTCGTCAAGAAACGCTCTAACCGGAGCGATAGAAAAATTTCTTTCGCCTTACGGCTGTCGGTCTTGTCCAAACTTAAGAAAACCCGTCTTGCCAGCTGCTGAGTCAGCGTACTGCCTCCGGTTTGGGTATCTTCATTAAGCAGCTTCTGTTTGACGGCACGGCCAAGACCATTCAGGTCGACGCCGTAGTGATGATAGAAGTTGTTGTCTTCTGTTGCTAAGACGGCATTAACAACTTGAGGAGGGATATCCTCACGCTTTACGATGCGTCGATCCTCTTCGGTTCGCAGCTGACCGACCGGTGTTTGATTATCGTTAAAATAAACGAAACCAGTCATGGAATTTTCATTAATTTTTGCTTCTATTTCTGTTCTTGCACGGACGGGCTCGTCTTTTACAAAGGATGCCACATAGCCGGCTGCGATACCGCCTGTGAATAATCCGATTAATAATCCGAAAATAAATAGCCATTTGATAGTAACGAGCGTCACGATTCCGAATGTCCGCCATTTGCTGTATCCATCGGCTTTCTGTTGACGGTCTTGATCCATAAACTCTTATTCCTCCTCCAGTATAACAGAAATATTATAGCATAAATCTCCATCCAAGGCATGTTTGGAGGGTAGTTTTTTGTCTAAATATTAATTCTTGGAAGGGATATCCGTTCAATTTTGTCATACTTTCGTTGACTGCACACCCATGATTATGCTACAAATAGAAACAAGAAAATTTCATAATTACGAACAGTATTGACAGGCTCAAGTAGAGTCGCAGATGGTGTTTATCAGAGAGCCGGTGGCTGGTGTGAACCGGTACGCGCTGCAATTCGAATTACCGCCTCGAACTGATCGGATGAACTAACGTTCGCGAATGAACGTTTCAGTAGTCTGTTTCCGGATGATATCCGTTACGATAATGAAGTGAGAGCCGCTTATTCAGGTGTGCTGCATATGCAATGCATTCATGGCTCTAACGAGGGTGGTACCGCGAGCAAATCCTTCTCGTCCCTTGCGACGAAAAGGATTTTTTTGTCGTTCCCGGACCTATTACTTGGTGTGTAAGAAAGTATCGTAAAACGGTAGGAGTGAATGTGATGGTGAAGTGGGAAGAGTTAAATGCAGAGCAGCAGCTAGAAGTTGAGCGTCAGATGGAACTGATCGGCCGTGGTGTTGCAGAAATCGTTCCAGAGGAAGAATTGAAAGCAAAAGTGATCCATTCGGTTGCAGCTGGCAAGCCGCTTAAAGTAAAGTTCGGTCTGGATCCGTCCGCGCCGGATATTCATGTTGGCCATACGGTTGTTCTGCACAAATTGCGTCAGTTCCAGCAGCTTGGACATGAGGTTCAGCTTATCATTGGGGATTTTACAGGAAGAATCGGGGATCCGACTGGCAAATCAGAGACACGTAAACAGCTGACAGAGGAAGATGTGCAGCGGAACGCTCAAACGTATCAGAAGCAGATTTTCAAGCTGCTTGATCCTTCACGACACAACGGTGTACTACAATTCGGAGTGGCTCAGTCCAATGAATTTCGCTGATGTGGTTACGCTGTCTGCTAAAGTAACGGTAGCACGCATGCTTGAACGTGATGATTTCACGAAGCGCTATCAATCCGGTCAACCGATCAGTATTCATGAGTTTTTCTACCCGCTTATGCAGGGCTTTGATTCTGTGGTGCTGGAGAGCGACATCGAGCTTGGAGGTACTGATCAGAAGTTTAACGTGCTGATGGGACGGACGCTGCAAAAGGAATACGGCAAAGCGACGCAAGCCGTTATTACGATGCCTCTCATCGAAGGTCTGGACGGCGTGCAGAAGATGAGTAAAAGTCTCGGTAACTACATTGGCATTGACGAAGAGGCGAATCAAATCTATGGCAAGTCGATGTCGATACCGGATGAGCTCATGATGAAATACTTCCAGCTCGCGACTGATATAACCGATGAAGAGATTACATCTCTTCAAGCTGGCATTGCGGGCGGCACCCTGCATCCGCGTGATGTCAAAATGAAGCTGGCTCGTACATTTGTTCGGATGTATCATGGCGAGGAAGCGGCTGAAGCGGCTCAGAACCATTTTATCACGGTATTCCAGCAGCGGGCGCTTCCGGGTGAGATTGAGGAAGTTGTACTTGCATCCGAAGAGCTTGAAGACGGCCAAATCCGTCTCGTGAAACTCCTTACTGCCCTTGGACTACAAGCTTCAGGAAGTGAAGCCAAACGCAGTATTCAGCAGGGTGCGGTACGTATCAATACGAATAGAATCGATGACCCTTTAGCAGCAGTTATACCTGTCAATGGAGACATCATTCAAGTCGGAAAACGTAAGTTCGTTAAATTAATTATTCAATAGATGCTGAATGCTGTTAATAAGGCTTGTTTTACGGTCAATCCGTAGAGCAAGCCTTTTCTTAAAATATCAAAACGTATAAGTTTCGCATCCAACCTTGGATATCATCATCTGAACACAGCTGCGAAGGTGATTTCGTACTATCAGGTGATTGCCCAGAATAAGGATGAACAAGGAGGGAGGCGCTTTAGCTTGAACGTTCTGCTGCTGTCCTGCTTGTTTGGCGGTATTTTTTTTGCTCTTATAAGCGTCGTGGTAGGCGATTGGTTAAGTTTGGCATTAGATGGAATGCTGGATTTCCTCTCCATTGATGGGCATCCAGTTTTTCAGCCGACAGCAATAGTGAGCGGAGTGACCGCGTTTGGAGGAGCAGGCTTGCTGCTTGATCGCCATACCACGCTGATCAATACTATGGTTATCATTCTTGCAGCGGGATGCGGCTTGATCATGAGTATCTGCATATATTTTTTCTACATCCGGCCCATGGAACGAAGTGAGAATTCATCTGGTTATTCCATGCATCAATTAACAGGCTTGATTGCCGAGGTGCTTGTGCCGATTCCGGTTGTCGGGTACGGCGAGGTGATGGTTAAGGCGGGTGCAGGCCGATAGTAATCATATTGCGTCAAGCAACGATAAGGAAGTGCTTCCTGCGGGGTTGCGCGTTGTCATTGTAGAGGTCAAGGATTTTACGGTTATTGTATAGTAAATTGGACTTATAAAATATAGGGTTGATCAGAGAGGAGTTTTTATCGAATGATTCCCGATTACTACATAATTCCAGGGGCTGTCATTGCTGTTCTAGTCTTACTCGCCCTCGCTTTCTGGGCTCGTTATAAAACGGTCGGGCCCGATCGGGCTATGATCGTAACGGGCTCTTTTCTCGGCAGTAAAAATGCATCGATAGACGAATCGGGCCGTCAAGATCAAAATCGTCCGCGGAGGCGGCGCGTTTATTCTTCCCATTTTCCAGAAGGTCGAATTCCTTTCGCTGCTCTCGCATAAGCTGGATGTTTCGACCCCGGAAGTCTACACGGAGCAGGGCGTTCCTGTGATGGCTGATGGCGTCGCTATCATCAAGATCGGCGGAGCGGTCGAAGATGTAGCAACGGCTGCAGAGCAATTCATGGGCAAGCCGACCGAATCGCTGAAGAGCGAAGCGCAGGAAGTGCTCGAAGGTCATCTGCGGGCGATACTCGGCTCGATGACCGTCGAGGAGGTTTACCGGAACCGTGATAAATTCGCTCAGGAGGTGCAAGGTGTTGCGGCGCGGGATTTGAAGAAGATGGGACTTCAAATCGTGTCCTTCACGATCAAGGATTTGCGCGACAAGCACGGTTATCTGGACGCGCTGGGTAAGCCGCGGATTGCGGCTGTGAAGCGGGATGCGGACATCGCGGAAGCCGAGGCGATCCGGGATTCGCGGATCCAGAAGGCGCTTGCCGAGGAGGAAGGCCAGAAGGCAGAGCTGCTTCGTGATACGAATATTGCCGAGGCGTCGAAGGACAAAGAACTGAAAATTGCGTCGTTCAAGAAGGATCAGGACTATGGCCAAGAGCCGAAGCGGACCAAGCCTACTCCATTCAGGAGGCCAGATCGAAGCAAAGCGTTGTAGAAGAGCAGATGCGAGTCGAGCTCGTCCGGAAGGAGACGGGAAATCGATCTGGAGGGAAAAGAAATTCTAAGGCGCGAGAAGCAGTATGATGCCGAAGTTAAGAAGAAAGCCGATGCAGACCGGTATTCGGTCGAACAAGCGGCGGAAGCGGATAAGGCAAAGCGATTACGCGAGGCTGATGCGGTTGCAGTATAGAATCGAAGCCGAAGCGAAGGCGAATGCGGAGCAGAAACGGCTTGAAGGCCTCGCGATTGCCGATGCTGAGCGGGCGAAAGGTACGGCGGAGGCGGAAGTCATTCGACTTCGCGGATTGGCTGAGGCAGAAGCGAAAGAGAAGCTGGCTCGAAGCATTTGAGACAGTTCGGTGAAGCAGCGGTGCTCGATATTATCGTGAAAATGCTGCCGGATCTTGCAGGGAAAGTCGCTGAGCCGATGGGTAAACATCGAGAAGCTTACCGTCGTTGATACGGGGCATGGTGAAGGCGCCGCGCGGGTAAGTAATTATGTGACTTCCCTTATGGCGACAGCGCCGGAGATGCTCAAAAATGTCTCTGGCATTGATTTAACAGCTGGCATTGAAGTCAAAGGATTGCAGCCGCAGTAATAAACTGCAGATGAAACGGCATCGACCTGCCGAAAGCTCTCCGAGACGTATAACGTCAGTTCAATCTAATAGTTGGACTAAAAAAAGAGCGGTCCAAAGTTACCTTTGGATCGCTCTGATTTATTAACGGCTGTAAAACTCGACGATTTGTTTCTCGTCGATTTCTTGTGGAAGTTCGCCGCGATCAGGGAAACGAACGTACTTGCCTTCAAGTGCAGCTTCGTTATATTCAATGTAGTTTGGAAGGTAGTTGCGACCTTCCACAGCTTCTTTGATGGACTTCATTGCGCGGCTGCGCTCACGCAATCCGATAACATCACCGATTGAAACTGTGTAAGAAGCGATATCCACTTTCTTACCGTTAACTGTTACGTGACCGTGGGATACCAATTGACGGGAACCTGCACGGGAGTTAGCGAAACCAAGACGGTAAACCAGGTTGTCCAGGCGGCTTTCCAGAAGGATCATGAAGTTTTCACCGGCAATACCTTTTTGTTTGCGAAGCTTTGTCGAAAAGGTTGCGGAATTGTTTTTCGTTCATACCATACATATGACGAAGCTTTTGTTTTTCTTGCAATTGAATACCATAACCGCTCATTTTTTTGCGTTGGCCTGGACCGTGTTGGCCTGGCGGGAATGCGCGTTTTAATTCTTTGCCTGTTCCGCTTAGGGAAATTCCAAGGCGACGGCTTAATTTAAACTTAGGACCTGTATATCTTGACATGTGTCGTAAAACTCCTTCTACAAATGGGATTTTTGAAAATGGGTGTTTCGCCGAGTGTTGTCTGTACTTGATCTATTAACTATCAAGCCATGACAGGAATGTTCAGCCGCAGTCCTGTCAGCGACATCCTCCATAGAGGGTGACACAAAACCGATCCCATGTATTCAACTATAAATATTATATAAATTCAGTCCCTAATGTCAAGTAGATGATTCAATAAATATAAAGTAAATAGGGATAAAGTGAAAAATAGATCAAAAGTCCTATTCGAATCATGTCTTAAGTAGTGCATATTTTTAATAATTGAAGTATGATAGATGCAAGTCTATATTGAAACAAATTATTGCTATTTTCGCATAAAAGACAAGGTGGTGCTGCGTGATGAACAAATCAATCCGTTCAGATAATATGACGATAGCTGACAAGCTGATCGTCAATCAACACGAAACGCAGCATCCCCCCATTTGGTTTAGCTATGAAGACATTAATGACACGCATGCACCGGAGCTCAACAGCCTTCTTAGCAGATGTTTTCAGCAATGGATTAACGAAACTTCACATTCCCCATTGGCAGCGGAGGGATTCGCTTTATGCGACCATCAAGGGCGTGTTGCTCGCTTATGAATAATGAGTTTCAATCTTTGGTCAGCGAAGGCATGGAGCTTGCTGTGGTAGAGGAGCTTGCACGTGATGCATCGAAGTCGGACAAGCTGGTTGAACGTAATCAAGTTATGGCTTTGCCTATCGTCAAGCGGTCGGTAAATCAAGTATTAGCCGTATTGGTTTGGGTGCCGGTCTTTTCATTGGAAGGATCACAGGCACTGCTTGAAGCTGCAGCCCTTCACTTACGCAGCATTTTCTATCATTTATTCGAGCTGACATATGTTCAAAATTTGCTCATCCAGCAGCAGATTAGCGATAAAGAAGCACTGCGTAGAGATACACTTATACAGGTTGCCAAGCGACTGCATGATCAAAATGATGTGTCTTCGGTCTTGAATGTGCTGCTGATGGATCTGGAGCAATTATATCCTCATGCGAATGTTGATTTGTATTTATCACAGGATCATGTAAACGGAGATCCAAGGGTTAAACCTTTATTACATTCGGCATGCGGCAACAGATACGTATGCCAAAGCTTTTCTTGACGGTAAACCTATTATTGAGCATGTGCATGATAATCTCGTAGAGCTAGCGATTCCAATGGCTGGCAAGCAAGCAGTTTATGGGGTTCTGAGTATTATAATGAGCAGCAATCATTGGGATGAGGCCGATATGAGGGCATTAATCATGTTATCCGATACGGCTGGTTCCGCTTTTGAGAATGCGAAGCTCTTTGAACAATCCAATCTGCTGATTGGTGAGCTGCAGCTTATTAACGAGCTGACGAAACGACTAAATCAATCTCTTCGCTTGAATGAAATTTTTCAGTTCGCGATGACCGAGCTTCTGAGTATTTTTAAAGCTGATTTTTGTAATTTACTCCAATTAAATAAGGAAACGAATACGTTTCAAGTGGTCTCGAGCAATCTGCCGGTGGCTGTGAATGAAATTTATTCGACGCAATACGGCTTCTGCGGAATCGTTTATGAGACGAAAGAACCGTTGATTATTTCTGATTATCTGGAGTGCAAGAGTTGTTGATTCCCAACTGATGGACGTTACGGGATCACGTTCTTTAATCGCAGCGCCGATTATGGCGAACACGGAAGTATTAGGCGTCATAATGGTATCGAACCAAAGTCCGAATTATTTCTCTTATGATAATTATAAATTGCTTCAAGTCTTGTCCACACATATTGGGCTAGCTATCTCTAACGCATCTTTGCATGCCGCAGTACGGAGAATGGTCATAACCGACAATTTAACAGGGCTCCACACACGACATTATTTGAATGAACGGATTCAATCCCGTCAGCGTAAAGATCCATTCGGCTCGCTTGTCTTGGTCGATATTGATCATTTTAAGAAGGTTAACGATACGTACGGCCATCAGATTGGTGACCGTATCCTTATCGCTGTTAGTGATGTTATTCGTTCTTGTATTCGGGATAGTGATATCGCAGCACGTTGGGGCGGTGAAGAGCTGGCTGTATATTTGCCTCAGATACGGGCTGAACAAGCGTATCGAATCGCCGAGAGGATCCGCAGCTGGGTAGAAGAGAAGACTGATCCATCTGTGACGGTTTCTTGCGGAGTGTCGGAATGGATGTTCGAGGATGACAAAGTTAGCGTAGAATCGTTATTTTATCGAGCGGATATGGCTTTGTACGAAGCTAAAAACAATGGACGGAATCGGATATTTGTTGGGTAGGATCAAACAGGACATGAACAGATGTCCTGTTTTTTTGTGACCGTAAGGCTGCCGCTGGATAAAGTAACGTCAGGCGGCAGACGATATAGGGATAAAGTATGCCCCCAGGAGGTTATCCTTTACGATGATGAAAGCGAATTATAAGCTTATCCTTGTCATAAGTTGTTCCATCATACTTACAGCAGGCTGTGCTTCACCTGTTGATCATAAATCACCGCAGGAGCTGCTCTCGCTTTCTGTAGCCGGGCTGTCGGGTATTGACCGTTATAGGTTCTCCGGTCAGACCGGCATTGAAACAGAGGATCGTGTGGAAGTGAAGTCCACCGCTTTTCAAGGCACGGTTGAAAATCATAATCAAGTTCAAGTGAAGTCAAATGAAGTTGGCGCTCTAACAGGAATTATCCGAAATCCACTGGAGCTGCTTAAACAGGTTCAGGCTTCAGCTAAGAAGACGGAACTACTTAAAGGAGAATCGGGTGAATGGACAGCCGTATTAGCCATTACCTCCGATGAGAAGACAGCTGCGGAAATGTGGAGGAACAATTTAAAGGAGCAGTTTAAGCAAATTGCGAAGAAAATGCCTGCTTCGGCTAAAGGTAATCCATAAAAGCAAAGAGTCAATTCAGCACGGGATACCCTTGCGCATGAATGGAAGGAGGAGCTGATTCGCTCAGGGGCGGAGTTTAATCAAATGCTGTCTACACTGCATGTGAATTCTTCTTACAGGCTGGTTGTTGACCGAAAGCGTTTAGTGCCGCTGAAACTAGAAGAAAATTCGGTCCTGCACTACAGAACTTCAGATGGGGAGCATCATACAGAGTCCAGAAAGACGGAAATGACCTTTCAAATGCTTGGTAAGAGCAACGCTTAGGATTTGTGCAACAGGTATAAAAACGTGATAGGATTAATGAGTAAAATGACTTGCCAGGAGGAATGAATAACGATGCGTGATCAACGATTGCAAGTGTTAGCATCCAATTTGGTTCGTTACTCCATCGACGTACAGCCTGGAGAAAATGTGTTCATTGATATGATTGGTTCTGAACGAGAATTAGCAAAATGTCTTATTGAAGAGGTTGCGCAAGCGTGGAGGACGCCCGTTTGTTGAGACGAGCGATCGTTCCGTTCTTGCGCACGATGCTGATGCATGCAACCAAAGAACAAATCGAGCTTTGGGCTTCGTTTGACCTGAAACGTATGGAAGCTATGGAGGCTTATATTGCAATCCGGCCGGAGATAACGTGAACGATCTAGCTGACGTACCGAGTGAAAACATGCGCTCTATACGAGCAGTTATACCGTTATCCGATCCATTCCGAGGAACGTGTAAAGCATACAAAATGGGTCGTCCTGCGTTATCCGAACGCTTCAATGGCTCAAGCCGCCAATATGAGCACGGAAGCGTTTGAAGATTTTTATTTCAACGTTTGTAATTTGGATTATGCGAAAATGGACAAAGCAATGGATCCTTTGCAAGCCTTAATGATCGAAGACGGATAAGGTTCGAATTGTAGCTCCTGGAACGGACTTGAATTTCTCTATTAAAGGAATCGGTGCCAAGAAATGTTCCGGCCATCGCAATATTCCCGACGGTGAAGTGTTCAGCGCGCCTGTGCGTGATTCTGTTCAAGGAACAATTACGTATAACACGCCATCCATATATTCCGGAGTGACCTTTGAGAATATTACGCTTCACGTTTAGAGACGGAAAAATCGTTGAAGCTGCCAGCAACCAGACAGCGAAGCTTAACGAGATCCTGGATATGGATGAGGGAGCACGCTATATTGGTGAATTTAGTCTCGGGTTTAATCCATACATTCTAGATCCGATGAAGGATATTTTATTTGACGAGAAAATCGCTGGAAGTCTTCACTTTACGCCAGGTCAAGCATACGAAGAAATAGATAACAGCAACCGCTCCGCTATTCACTGGGACTTCGTGCTTATCCAACGGCCTGAATATGGCGGCGGTGAAGTTTACTTCGATGAGCGCTTAATTCGTAAAGATGGCAGATTCGTTGTGCCTGAACTGAAGCTTTAAATCCGGAAAATTTGAAGTAATACCCCTTGAATAGAAAACGATTTCACGATATGATGAATTGAGTTAGCCAATGTAAACTAAATACTGGAGGGATTCCCATGTCTAATAACGCAGCAATCGTAGATATTTCCCAAACAGCCAATAAATTCACGGTCGTCCATTGTTCTTCAAGCCGAGAACAAATATATCGATGTTAAAAGTATTCTCGGCTTATTCACAACTTTAGTTGGCGGACATTCGTACGAGCTACATGTTCATGGACCGGATGCTGAAGAAGCGAAAGCAGCGATGTCAGAAGTGTTTGCCAAACATAACCTTGATATTAAGGTCGTTTCTGAATAGTCCATAATTTTGCAGTCAAAGCGCTTCGCTGAGTCATTGGCGGGGCGCTTTGTTGTTTTGACCTTGTACATTCCGTTGTTTTCGTCTAATATAAAGGGTATAGAAGACGATTTGAAAAGCGCACAAGGGGGAGTACGATGTCTTCATCCGATGTTCTTATTCATCTGCATCAAAAAGCGCTCAATCTCCTTCAGGAAGATGCCTATAAAATCGAAAAGCTAATCGAAGTACAAATGGAAAATTTGGCGACAAGAAAATGTCCACTTTACGAAGAGGTATTGGACACGCAAATATATGGTTTTTCCAGAGAAATCGATTTTGCAATTCGGGCAGGACTTGTAGAAGAGGCGACCGGCAAAGAGATTATCAATAAACTAGAGCGGAATTTAGCAACACTGTATGAAGCTCTTGAAATGAATACGGGTAAATGAAAAGACGCTCCTATGCATGGGAGCGTCTTTTGTTTATTCTTTCTGAGAGTTAAACGAGATAAAAGGAAAAGCCGAGAATGACGTAAACGATGAGAAGCAAAGCACCCTCATACCAATTTGTCCGGCCATCGGATGAAATCGACTTGGCGATAAACACAGACACGGCAATGGCGGTGAGCTCAATGGGCGTGAAGACAATATCCATCGTTGGGCCGAATAGGGTACTGACGAGAATCAATACAGGCGCGACGAATAATGCGATTTGCAAGCTGCTTCCGATCGCAATTTCGACCGCTGCTCCGATTTTATTCTTCATTGCCAGCATCACGGCTGCGCTATGCTCAGCGGCATTACCAACGATCGCAATTAGGAATGCCCCTACAAACACCTCAGACAGGCCGAATTCAGCTGTGAAGCTATGGAGGGTACCTACAAGCCATTCACTGACGAAGGCAGTCATAACGGTCGCCAGGAGCAGGAATAGAACCGAGATGCGTTTGGACCAAGCGGGCTCTTCGCCATGGTCGGGCGTTGTTTCTACTTCATCTGCGAGTACATCCTTATGCGTAACCATCGAGAAGATCAGCCAAAGAATATAGGCGATGATCAAAATAACGGCGATTGTGATGCTGAGCATTTTGCTCTGCTGGATAGAGAAGTGCTGGGTAGAAATGAAGATAGCCGGAATAGCGAGCGCTATGACGGATAAGATCATGAGGGAAGAATTGTGGCTCGCAAGTTGAACATTGAATCGTTGTTCCTTGAACTTTAGCCCCCCAAGAAAGACGGAGAGGCCAAGCACAAGAAGTAAATTACCGATTATGGAGCCAGTAATGCTTGCTTTAACCATATCGAATAAGCCTTCTCGAACGAGGAAAATAGCGATAATCAATTCAGCGGCATTACCGAATGTCGCATTCAGAAATCCGCCTAAACGCTGCCCTGCATAGTGCGCGACACTTTCAGTTGCTTTACCAAGAAATCCGGCAACGAACAAAATAGCTATCGCTGAAATGACGAATTCGGTAACCGTACCAAAGTGAGCATAGTGGCTGACACCACTGAGTACGAAGAGAACGATTAATGCGGAGAAAAATAATTTTTGATTCAATTTTGATGACACCCTCTTTTGAAAATTTGTGGAAACGATTAAAGGAGAAATCTGTTAACACTATAGCGGAAAATGCGGGCTATGTAAACTTGTGAAACGATCTTGTTTAAGCCTTGATTCGGCAATGCGCTTCCATTACAATGGAAACATAAGGTGAACGGGGAGTGAGTGGCATGACAGAAGAACTTCAAACCGGTATAATTCGTATTTCTGATGATGTAGTTGCCACCATAGCAGGACTGGCTGCGCTAGAAACTCCAGGAATAGCCGCGATGTCAGGCGGAATTTCAGAAGGTTTAGCCAAACGTCTTAGCGGTAAAAACGCACAAAAGGGTGTATCTGTAGAAGTCGGGCAGCTTGAAGCAGCAATTGATTTACGCATTATTGTGCAGTATGGCATTCCCATTCAAGAAGTATGCCGTCAATTGCAAGAAAATGTGCGTGAAGCATTGGAGAATATGACTGGACTTCATGTTGTGGAAGTTAACGTGAAAGTAGAAGGCGTTGCTTTCAAAGAAGAAGATACAGACGAAATGGCTCGATTGAAGTAGGATAGAAGTGCTGACTGTCTGCAGTAAGCAGATTCTTCATTTCCAGCAGACAAATAAGCGGCAAGCTCACCGTGAGCTTGCCGCTTATTTGTTATCCAGCTAGCTGCTTGGTTTTTCCACTTTGTTGTGCTCACGAGAAATGCTGAGGAGAACGCCAATGCTTGCAAGCGATACAATTAAGGATGACCCGCCGTGGCTAATGAAAGGCAGGGTCACGCCTGTCAGCGGCATCGCACCGGTTACACCACCGATATTAACGATGGTTTGTACAGCAAGGAGCCCCACGATGCCTACCCCTACGACGGTTCCATAGCTATCTGGACATCGGAGAGCAATAAATAACCCTCGCCAGAGGAAAAACAAATAAAATAACAAGAAGAGAAGACTGCCAATAAATCCGAATTCTTCGGCGATAACGGAGAAGATAAAATCACTGTAAGCATAAGGGAGATATTTGAGCTTCTGGACGCTGTGGCCGAAGCCGGCACCTGTTAAACCGCCATGGCCTAATGCTTGCAAGGAACGCGATAGTTGATAGGTGCTTCCAAGCTCGTCACCTTGCGGATCCATGAAGGCGGTAAAACGGTTAATCCGGTATTGCCAGTCTTTGGGGTCTTTCATCATCGAAATGCTAGCTCCAGCTGAAACGATGAGAGCAATAATGATACCGGATAGAAAAAGCTGTTTTAGGTTAGCACCGCCAGCCACGATAATGATGAGCGAGCAAGCAGCAATAACGATACAAGCGCCTAGATCCGGCTGCAGCATGATAAGACCGCAAACAAAAGCGATGATAATAAAGACGGGAACAAGTCCTTTTTTAAAATCTCGAAACTTCTCGCCTTTCTTGGAAATGAGCGAGCCCAGATAAAGAATCAGGCCAAGCTTAGCAAATTCCGTCGGTTGTATGCCGAATGATCCGATACCGAACCAGCTGTGCGCGTTATTGCGCACCTCGCCTACGAACGGAACAAGGATAAGCATGATCAAGACTGGGATGAAGTAGAGAATATACCCCTTTTTTGAAAGCAGTGTAGGGAATATTCATGATGGTAAACATCGCGATTATGCCAACAACCGCAAACATTAGCTGCCGCTTTGTAAAGTAAAGCGCATCGAAATTAGTAACTTTTGAGATGGCGGCTGTATTGGAGCTTGCACTGAAAACCATGACAAGACCAAAGCCCACGAGCAGCAAGGTAAGGACGAGAAGCAAAAAATCCGGCCTGCCGCGCAGGCCGTTCGTCTTTGTTTTCATCTAAAAACCACCGATTCTTATGCGAGGAGCTTCTTTAGTTCTTGCAATCGCTGCGTGGCCGTATTCATGATCGGTTGAGGGACCGGGGACTCATAGTCAAGTCCGTGCGGAAAAGTAGCTCGTCCGATATATACGGATTCCACTTGCAACACAGCGTGAGCGGACTCTAACTTGCCTTCAATTGCGCGGACATTAAAGCGCAGAAAGTAGTCTTCACGGTTAACGAGGTCTTCCAATTTCAGATCGTATGTAGCACGGTAATATTCCCACTGCCAGCGAACGAAACCAAGCTTTTCTCCCGACTCATCAAGATGTGCAAGATCGCTTGTCATGCCGTTCAGGCCTGTATTCTCAATAATCATTGATATCCTCCTTAAGTTTTCACGGAAAACTTTCATCATTAGCATCGTACTTACGCCCCAGGGGCGTTTCTTCTTATTCATGATAGTATTTTTCCCCTGACAGCGCAAGCCTTACTGAAGGAGATTCGATACGGCAAAAGTGACATTTTTACGAAAAATCCTCTGCGTTTATGATCAAACGACTTTCAGGACCATCGTTCATTCTGCTACAATAGGAGCAAAGAACAGAACTAGAAGCAGCAGTATTAGGAGGTTTGTACGCATGAACATGAAACTGGATATGGATCAAATGCTGCAAACTGTCTACCCGGATATGGTGCAATGGCGCAGATACTTGCATCGGCATCCTGAAGTGTCGTTTCAAGAGAAAGAAACCTCAAACTGGATAACGGCAAGGCTGCATGAGTTGGGCTGTGAGGTGGAGAAAGACGACAGCGGTTATGGGCTGGTAGTTACGATTCGCGGCAATCAGCCAGGTCCAGCTATCGCGCTGCGTGCTGATATCGATGCATTACCAATACAAGATGAGAAGGCATGTGAGTACGCATCTACGGTGCCAGGGGCGATGCATGCCTGCGGCCATGATGCGCACACGGCAACGATGCTTGGAATTGCTGCTTACTATAATTCGGTCAAAGATCAGCTTCATGGGATGCGGCGGCTGATATTTCAGCCTGCAGAAGAGGTAACGCCAGGCGGGGCAGTTGGAATGATCGCAAACGGGGTGCTGGATGGTGTAGATGCGATCTACGGCGTTCATTTGTGGACGCCGCTGCCATACGGTACTGTGGCTACAAAGGGCGGCCCGTTTATGGCTGCACCGGATGAGATTTATATCGATATTACCGGACGCGGCGGTCATGGCGGACTGCCGCATGAGACGATTGATTCCATCATTGTAGGCTCTGCCATTGTACAAGCGATCCAGACTATCATCAGCCGCAATATTAATCCTCTCGAGCCTGCAGTTGTCTCCATCGGTTCCTTCCATGCGGGCTCGACTGCGAACGTTATTGCAGAGCGCTGCAGGCTTGTAGGTACGGTGCGCACCTTCTCGGAGGAAGCAAAGAGCCTGATCAAGGCAAGGCTTTATACGATTGTGAAGCAAACAGCAGAATTATATGGAGCCGCAGCTTCTCTTGATTATAAAGATGGCTACCCCACTGTTGTGAATGATAATGCTGAAGCGGAACGCTTTTTCCGAGTTGCTCCTAAGCAGTTTGGTCATGCCGCAGTTCAGCAATCATCTCTGATTATGGCAGGCGAAGACTTTTCTTATTATTTAAGAGAAGTCCCTGGCTGTTTTATGTTTGTCGGCGCGGGAAATAAAGAAAGCGGAGCTGTTTATCCGCATCATCATCCGAGGTTTGATTTGGACGAGCGCTCCATGCTTATTTCGGCTAAGCTTATGATTGCTATGGCGGAGGATTATGCAATTAGCTCCGGCGGTGAATGATTAAGGCTTGAATCGGTAAACCTAATCGATGGAATATCACCACTCATCGAGGAGGCTGCAATAGGTGAAGACAATAAAGGACATCATGTCCACGGACTGTATTACCGCGACATCTAAAGATAATATTTATGAGCTGGCGGTTTTAATGAAAGAGCATGACGTCGGATTTATTCCGATCCTAGAAGGAAAGAAGCTTATGGGAGTTGTTACAGACCGGGATTTGGTGACTCGCGGGTATGCCAATAAGCATTCCGGATCGACTTCCGCTATGGAGGTTGTGACAACGGACATGATTACAATCGATCCGAGCACACATGCCCAAGAAGCAGCTGATATCATGGCGAAAAATCAAATACGTCGTCTGCTTGTTGTTCAAAATGGTGAATTGCTCGGCGTTGTATCTCTTGGCGATCTTGCAGTAAGGGATATTTTCGTTAATGAAGCGGGAGACGCATTAAGCAGCATTTCCGAGCAAGAACATCGCGAACCCAGTTCGTTTCACTAATTGAATGCAAAGAAGAATGCGTGAACTACTCTACGGGGCAGTTTGCGCTTTTTTCATTTTCAAAGCATCAAAGGCATAAAAAGAAAGGGATTATTGCATACTAGAATTAAAAGTAGGAGATGATATGATGCTCAATCAGGAGAATCGTCCTCTGCGCGTTCAAATGGATAGCACGGTGCTGCTGGATGCCCGGCATCCGGATGCTGAGCCCGCTCGTGAAGTACTTGCACAGTTTGCTGAATTAACGAAGAGACCGGGTGATCTGCATACCTATCGCATATCACCAATGTCGCTATGGAATGCAGCATCGCTAGGTTTATCGGCCCAAGAGATCATAAGCAGTCTCACACGATATAGCTGTAATGAGCTTCCCCTAAAAGTTGTCCATCATATTCAATGGCTTACAGATCGTTATGGCCAGTTGACACTTGAACGCTCCCTTGAAGACGGGCTTCTCCTGCACGGAGACGAATCTCTGCTGCAAGATTTAAACGAGAAAACGGGTATCAACGATTATTTTATTGGTCCTTACATAGAAGGTTACAGGCAGATAAAGCCGGAGTGCCGAGGGATACTCAAGCAGGAGCTTATTAAGCTGGGTTACCCGGTTGTCGACCTGGCAGGCTATCGGCACGGCGAAGCGCTGGCTGTTTCTCTTCTTAAGCAGGCGCGAAGCGGCCGTTCATTTAAGCTGCGGGATTATCAGGAACGGGCGGTCGATTTATTTTACCAGCAAGGTAAAGATGAAGGCGGCAGCGGTGTGCTTGTACTGCCCTGCGGCGGGGGGAAAACGATAGTCGGTATTGCAGCCATAACGAGGTTAGAATGCGATACGCTAATCTTAACCTCCAATGTCACGTCGGTGAAACAGTGGAAGGCAGAACTTCTCGACAAAACAACATTAAACGAAACCGAAATTGGTGAATATGCAGCAAAATCCAAGCAGGTGCGTCCGATTACGATCGCAACCTATCAGCTATTAACGAACCGTCGTCAAAAAGGAGATGAATATGCCAACATGAAGCTGTTTCAGCAGCGGAACTGGGGGCTGATTATCTATGATGAGGTTCATTTACTTCCTGCGCCGGTATTTCGGATGACCGCGGATTTACAAGCGACAAGAAGATTAGGCCTTACGGCGACTCTTGTAAGGGAGGATGGCAGAGAGGAGGATGTCTTCTCCCTCATCGGCCCTAAGCGATTTGACCTGCCCTGGAAGGTTCTTGAGACGAGAAGCTGGATCGCTGCAGTATCATGCACAGAGGTACGGATTCCGCTGCCGCAGCAAGAGCAAGCTTGTTACGAAGCTGCCGATGAGAAAACCAAAGCTCGTCTATCCGGTGAGAACTCGGCCAAAATCGCTGCAGTCAAGGAGTTGCTGGACAGACATCAAGGTAAATCGATTCTCATTATTGGCCAATACTTACGGCAGCTGCATGCAATAGCAGAGGAGATTCATGCGCCGGTACTAACAGGGGAGCTTCCGCATACAGAGCGGGAACGCCTATTTGAGTCATTCAAAGCAGGAGAAATCTCTGTCCTGGTGGTATCGAAGGTAGCGAATTTCGCTGTTGACCTTCCAGATGCTGCTGTAGCGATACAGGTATCAGGAAGTTTCGGTTCCCGGCAAGAGGAAGCGCAGCGGATTGGACGTATTATGCGGCCGAAGACTGGTGATAATCAAGCCTGGTTCTACACGCTCGTGTCTTCGGGAACGAAAGAGATTCTCTATGCACAGAAACGGCAGTTATTTTTATTGGAGCAAGGATATCGTTATGAAATTGAAGAGACTTCTGAGAACTGGGAAGCGGCCTTATGAACATAGAAGAAATAGTGATGAAGCTGACAGAAGAGGATAAACAGAAAATAGGGCAATCTTCAATTTGGAGCCATCTCCAATATGAGGAGTCTTTGAGCTGGCCAGATTGTTTACGCTCGGAAACCCATTTGCAGGCAGTGTGGGGCAAGCTCCCTAAGACCGCATCTCAAACACTGGCAGTTATTATTAGCAGGTTTGGAGCAGCGCCTTTTAAGGAGGAGCAGCTGTTAGAAGCTGTGCCGACCGGTTCTGTCGGCGTCAACTATCGACTTGGGCTGCTGCGCTTACTGCAGTCGGGGCTTGTTTTTGCTGTCCGCAAAGGTTGGGGGGAGAAGCTGTATTTTATCCCGAAAGATATGTTTATGCCATGGTACCGAATCATTTATTCAGACTGCATTTGTTTACCGATCGACATCGACAATTTAAATGTTACCGACATCATTCCTTATGAACATGAAGGGTACACCCCGACACTTAGGCTGCAGCTATTACACACTATGGCAGCATTGAAGTGTGCTGATATGAGGCTGACAAGTAAAGGAATGCTGACCAAACGCACAATTGATCGCTGCTTGAAGCAGCTCAAAACGGCTTATGAAGGGAAGGAGATTCTAAGAATATCGGGTGAGTTGTTTGATGGGTACCCATTTCCTTTAGCATTTGCATTAGAGATCCTATTCAGCCATGGCTGGTTGGTGCAAGAAAATGGGAGGTTAGAAATTCATCATGACTGGTACAATTGGCTGAGTAAGCCTATAGAGCAGCGTGAAACAGAGCTGTTACAATGGATTATTCACGCCTTTGCCTTCCGTCATGCAGCTGCCAGTCAGGCAGCAGCTCTAATGATTGAGCTTGTTCCAATGAAGTGGTATCGCCTTGCGGATGTGGAGAAATCACTACATATGATTATTGGAGATTACGGCAGAGCAGAAGCTGCAATTGCAGCGAGTGATGCCTGCTTTGGATGGTTATCGTCATTTGGTTGGTTAGAAACTGCTCAAACAACGCGTGGGGATAAGATTGTAAGGTGGCTAATTAAAGCGACGATAAAAACACATGATATCGATACGTCCAATATAACTTCTGCAAGACCTGAGCCAATTCGTATAACACCAGATGGTGAAATCTTTGTCTACCCAAACGGATCAGATCGCGTGCGATGGTTGCTGGAAATGATTGCAGAGCGTAAAAGAACGGATATGGTAACGGTATATAAAATGAATTCTCTTTCCTTATCTCAAGCGCAGAAAGAGGGTTTCACCGTTGCGGGGATTATAGAATTATTAGAGGAAGCATCAGGAGAGCGATTACCGGAAACAGTACGTCTATCCATCGCAGATATCATGGTGGATGAAGTTAATCAAAAGTTAGAACTCAACTGCAGAAGTGAATGTCTAGCTAAGTCTGATAAACAATCCTTATTTCCAGATCCGGATTCCCTTCGTGAGTTTGATTTATTAACGGATTGGCCAACCTTTAAATCATTATTTACTGGTTTGGACGATGTGCCGGCCATGTGGGTAAAGCAGCTTCGTTCGTACCATTTTACGACAAGGAGGGAGCTGCTGGAACGAGCGTTAAGCTGGCGAACATCGGTTAAACTAAATTATAAAGGAACGGTTCAGCATTTCGTGCCGGAGCGGATTGAAGAAGCGGGAACGGAGTGGGCGGTCGTAGGTCATCTTCATGCAGGAACAGAAGCTGCGCCCATACGGTTAACACCGGGGATGTGGGAGGAAATGATGCTTATTATTCCACTAGAATCAATCCATCACTAAAGCAGGCAAACGAAAGCCTACTCTACCTTTTTCTACACTTCTTGTGTTATGATAAATATTGGGCTGATGCCTGACGTCATGAAGGGGTGAGTTAACAGTGCAAACGATCCAAACGACAGATCCTAGTGAGCTTGTATGGATCCCTTCGGATGATGAGATAAGTGATTCATCACTGGATATGGGGCAGCTTATACTAGGCGCCTATGAACTAGGTGATATGGTCAACCAGTCGGCGGAAGTTGCCGAGTACGCATATTGGAAAACGATCGTCGAACAAGATGAAGAAGTACGCCAGCTTACGAAAAAGTTTGCAAAAGCAAAGGACATTTTTGTAGACTGCGAAAGGTTCGGGCGCTTCCATCCTGACTTTAATGCGGCAAAAGCGAATGTCCAGGCCATTGAGCAGGAGCTAAGCGAGCTTGAATGCGTTAGCCGCTTTAAGGCTGCAGAGCAAACAGTCGATGAGATGTTACATGATATAGCGAAACAAATTGCTGGTTCAGTATCAGCTTCTATAAAAGTTCCAGGCAATGACCCGCTGCCTAAAGGCGGGGCAGCTGTGGCAGCGGCGGTTCATGCAGCTGCAGCAGCGGCGGTTGTAGCTAGAGGAGTTAAGAACGGAGGGCATTTGATGTTTTCGGAACGCATGGGTTACATTGTGTGGGTCAGCGATCTAAAAGCGGCCCGGACATTAGAGAAATATGGAACGGTTCACTACATGTCCCGTAAAATGCATTATGTTGTTATGTATATGAATGCAGATCGCGCTGAAGAGGTTGCGCGCAACATTGGACGTCTTCCGTTCGTTAAGAGGATAGAGCGTTCGTACCGCAATGAGATCAAGACCGAGTATACCCAGGGCGTTCCTGATAAAACACGGTTTTATAGCTTATAAACACGAAGAACGAGGCTTCCGATGTCGGTGTAATTTGACGGGAGCCTATTTTTTTGATGATTATATCCATAAACTTACAAAAATGGAGTGAGTTTATTTTTTTGTTGAAAATTCGGACAGGCATGCTACAATGAAAACAAATGTACATATAGATATTAAGACCTACTTCCTGGGGAGGGGTGGATCGCGATGAAAGACAAGACTGACGGAAAGATGGAGCACGTATGAGTCGTTTCACGTTGTATTAGGCGACAAGAAAGTTGCAGATATCGTCATCACGAACCACGCCAAAATAAGATGGACGGATCGGGTCGAAAGCGAGAAAACCGGGTTTGAGGATATTGCAGATTTCATGTGGCAATGCTTGAAAAAAGGACGTATCGAGCCTTATTACCGAAATGAGCAGGATGTTTATTTGATTGATGATGACCTTGTCTTTGTCGCTGAATTCGCCACTTTGGATAAAGAAACGGATTTAACCGGAAATCCGCTCCACAAAATGATTATTGTTACCTTCTTAGGCCGGATGTCTGAGACAATTGAACTACGTGACTTAAAGTCCTACTACTCGTGGCTGCGGCATTCGCGGAGGATGACATTGATCAAAAATAGCAGAAAACGGAAATAATGATGGATTTTAATCAAGCATAGGCGAATTGAGCCTGTGCTTTTTGTTGCTTGCAATGAAGATACTGCGTTTTCATCGTTTGTAGTATAATAACGTATGAGAAAGGATGGTTGCTCGATGGCACTCAATTTTCATCAACTTCATATATTTTACACGGTTGCAGAAAGAGGGAGCTTCTCTGCTGCAGCCCAGGCTCTGCATATGACACAGCCCGCAGTTACGATGCAGGTTCAGTCCTTAGAGGACTATTTCGGGACGAAGCTTTTACAACGCTCAACCAAAAGAATTGATTTAACGGAAGCTGGCCGTGCCTTAATGCCCTTCGCTGAGCGGAGCATTGATCTGATTCGGGATACGGATGCCCAAATGTCCAAGTTTACAAAACAGCTAAAGGGCAGACTGCAGCTCGGTTCCAGTCTGACGATTGGAGAATATATTTTACCTCGTTTGTTAGGGCCTTTCGGTCAAGAGTTTCCGCATATCTCCATCAGCATGAAAGTGATGAATACGGCTCAGATCATGGAAGAAATATTGAATCACCAATTGAATTTTGGGTTGATTGAAGCACCTGTTAATCATCCGGATATGCATATGGAAGCTGTGATGAGCGATGAACTGCGTCTCATTGTAGGTAAGTCTCATCCGCTTGCACAGCTTGAAACGGTGAATATTGAGGATGTATTAGACTATCCCTTCGTGCTGCGCGAGCAAGGCTCGGGTACGCGCCTTGTCATGGAAGAGCAGCTGAAGAAGAAGCATATTAATCCGGCTGATTTGAAAATCGTCATGGAGCTCGGGAGTACCGGAGCAGTCAAATCCGCAGTTGAGGCGGGACTTGGAATCTCATTTGTATCTGCATCATCTGTGAAGCATGAGATTGCACTTGGGTTAATCCATATCATTCCACTGCGAGATGTACAGTTCAAGCGCCAGTTTTATTCGATTTATTTGAAATCCGCTCTGCTGCCGATTTCTGCGGTAACCTTTCTTACTTTCTTGCGGGAGAGAGATCTACAGCAATGGATGTAAACCGCGTTGATCTCCACAGCCATACAACAGCTTCCGACGGGATGCAGCAGCCCAAGGACAATGTGCGTCTGGCGAAGGAGGCCGGACTCGCAGCGATTGCGATTACGGATCATGATACGATTGATGGAATTGCTGAGGCAATTGAGGCAGGTAGGCAGCTTGGCATTACGGTAGTACCTGGTGTCGAAATAAGTACGGTAGCAGATGGTATTGATATCCATATTCTGGGATACTATACAGATTGGCAAAATCCGCAGTGGCGTAAAAAACTGCAGAGCTTGTTAGATACGCGGGAACGACGCAATGAAATGATTATAAATAATCTGCAAGGGATGGGTATTGCGATTACTTTGGAAGAAGTCGTTGAGGAAGCAAGAAAACAAGGTAAGGATGGCGGGACGATTGGAAGACCGCATATCGCCTCCCTCTTGATCGCCAAATCAGTCGTGACTTCCATGCAGGAGGCGTTTGATCAGTACCTGGGATCGGACGGCGCTGCTTATGCGAATCCTCCTCGGCTTCATCCCTTTGAAGCGATCGAATGGATCCGTGAGGCTGGCGGAACAAGTGTTATCGCACATCCCGGTTTATATGAGAATGATGCTCTTGTTGAAGCAATAATTCAGCACGGAGCGGAAGGTATCGAGGTCTATCACTCGGACCACACACCAGAGGATGAAGCGCGCTACGAAAAATTAGCCCGTGAGCATGGATTAATCATCACCGGCGGCTCGGATTTTCATGGCGCTCGGCATGGTGCTGTTTTTCACGGGCCAATCGGCAATCGTACGGTAGATATCAGTGTATTGCAGCAATTAAACCCTCTTTGGAGAGGGGCACGATGACAATCACAGCTTAGCTTGCTATAGGCGCTGGTGATTTTACGGCAAACAAAATCGCGTCACGGCTCTCTGATAGCAGCCATGACGCGAGAAGGACTAGAGCTTGAGTTGAGAAGGCAGCCGTTTCAGGCGCTGTTCATCCACTGTGATGAACAGCGTTTTTTGATGGTCATAAATAACATAACCAGGCTTTGCGCCGCTTGGTTTTTTTACATGCCGAATGAGCGTGTAGTCTACTGGAACTTGACTGGATGAACGAGCCTGACTGAAATGAGCAGCGAGCATCGCGGCTTCTTCCAAGGTCTGATTATCGAACTCGGCTGCACGAATAACGACATGAGAGCCTGGGATATCCTTCGTATGCAGCCAGGTTTCATTCGGCGAGGCTGTTTTATTGGTTAGGAAGTCATTTTGCGTATTGTTTTTGCCGACATAAATTGGAATGCCTTCGGAAGAGGTGTAGCACAGGAGAGCAGGGCGTTTGATCTTGCGCTTCTTGGAGCCCCGTTTCGTTCGATCCCGCAAGTAGCCTTGCTCTACAAGCTCCTCGCGGATCTCATCAATATCGGAAAGTGAAGCGCTCTCCAGCTGTTGAAGCAGGGAGTCGAGATATAACATTTCCTCGTTCGTCCGCTCCATCTGCTCGGCAACGATCGTAAGACTATTCTTGTGTTTCGTATATCTCTTAAAATATCGCTGAGCATTCTGCGGCGGTGTCAGCTGCGGATCGAGCTGTATTCGGATGAGCGCCTGATCTTCATCATAGTAATTAACCACTTCTGCGATCTCATCGCCGCGAGAAAATTGGTGCATATAGGTAGTCAGCAATTCACCTTGAATCCGGTATTTATCTGCATCCTTTGCGATATTAAGCGTTTCCTGCAGCTTCTCCAGCTTCTTATCGTTCTTGTTTCGTTCATTCTGTAGAAATCGAATGAGATCCGATACCCTTTGCTTAACAGTATCGCGATCCGCTTTGTCTCCATAGAAGGCCTCCAAACAGAGACTGACGTTTTCAAAGGTGGTCGTTTGTCCTTGCAAATGGGAAAGCTTGGTGACCGAGAATGAAGCTTTGCCAGTTTTCTCCGCTGTAATGATCTGCGGGTCGTACTGATGAGCAGCAAACGTTTGTATCATCCCTTGAAAAGCAGGCCAGAGCCATGCAGCCGGACCGTCCAAGGGCTCGGGTCCAATGGTGCGGAAGACGATTTCTTTGGCCAGCAATGGACTGATCCCGCTGAATGCCGCGACGAGAAGCTTGTCCGGGGCTAGTATAGCAGGAACGATAGGAGCCTGCTCCACTGGCGCATCGAGGCTGTAGAGGCCGTCTTTACTTGATTCTGGCTGGGGCGGGACATATTCGTAAGGCGCTTGAAGCGCTTTAGTGAACTCTGCTTCGCTTTGCACAGCAAAAGGATCTGTTTTGTGCTGTTCAGGCGGAGCTGTATATAACGTGCCTGGCATTACGATCCGGTAGCTGCTTATAGCAGGGGTGACATGATGAATGCCGTCATGGATTGTCTTGGTTGCTGCATCCATCAAGATGATATTGCTGTGCCGGCCCATGATCTCGATCACAATCGTTTTGAAGGAAACGTCACCAAGCTCATCACGCTGTCTAATATCCATATGAATGACTCGCTCGTTGCCAATTTGGCGAACGGCCTCGATCGAGCCGCTTTCGCAATATTTTCTCAGCAGCATACAGAACATTGGAGCTTCAAGCGGGTTAAGGAAGGACTGATCCGTAAAATGAACGCGCGGATAAGTCGGATTAGCTGAGAGCAATAATTTACCTTGAGCACCGTTGCCTCTGAG
Source organism: uncultured Paenibacillaceae bacterium (assembly GCA_963793665.1). Taxonomy (GTDB): domain Bacteria; phylum Bacillota; class Bacilli; order Paenibacillales; family Paenibacillaceae; genus Paenibacillus_Z. The sequence continues at coordinate 281,758 of CAWCBD010000024.1, read as the reverse complement.
TTGCAAAACCAAATCATGCGGGCTCGGCTGATGTATTTTATGAATGCGAGTGCCTACGCACTTTTGAAGCTCCTGTACGATAGCGCGTGTAACAATTCCATCTAAAGCCATGATGTTTCATATCTCCTTTTCAGTCATTGCCATTGTTCCTCTTCTATCATGCCATAGTTAGGACAAAAACTTAAGTCCTTCAATGGGATATTTTGCAGTTTGTCCGAATACATTTAGGCAATAAAGGCTGTCCTTCAGGCGGCACGTAACGGGAGGAGACGGAGCATGGAACAAGGTAAGTGGCATCAAATGGGGGAAACCGATCTTGCGGAGGCGCTTCAGGCTTCTTTGAATACCGGTCTGACGTCGGATGAAGCGGCGGAGAGACAGAAGCAACTCGGGCGAAATGAGCTGTCGGAAGGAAAGAAAGTATCGCCATGGTTATTGTTTCTAGGACAGTTTAAAGATTTCATGGTGCTTGTTTTGATAGGTGCCACATTAATTTCCGGATTGCTTGGGGAGTATCTCGATGCGATCACAATCGTTGCGATTATTATCATTAACGCCGTACTTGGTTTTGTGCAGGAATATAGAGCGGAGCGTTCGCTTCGGGCATTAAAAGAATTATCAGCCCCTTTGGCCAAAGTTTTGCGCGGCGGGGAGTCCGTCGTACTTCCGGCAAGCGAACTGGTCCCGGGCGATATCGTAAGTTTGGAAAGCGGAGATCGAATCCCGGCTGATATTCGGTTTATCGAGACGAATAGCTGCTATGCGGAGGAGTCGGCGCTTACGGGTGAGTCTGTGCCTGTCAGCAAGCACTGCCAGATCATTGCCGCTGATGATTTGCCGCTTGGAGATCTCCGGAATATAGGGTACATGGGAACGATGATAACTAGAGGAACCGCCAAAGGAATCGTTATTCGGACAGGTATGGGAACTGAAATGGGCAAGATTGCGGACCTGATCCAGAAGACAGATTCGATGGAAACTCCATTACAGCACCGATTAGAGCAGCTTGGCAAAATACTAATAGTCGTTGCGCTCGGATTAACAGTTATGGTGGTTTTAGCTGGTATTCTGCACGGTCAACCGGCCTATGAAATGTTCCTGGCCGGTGTCAGTTTGGCGGTAGCCGCGATTCCGGAAGGGCTTCCGGCCATTGTCACGATCGCGCTTGCTCTTGGAGTTCAGCGGATGATTAAACGACGTGCTATCGTACGGAAGCTTCCATCCGTAGAAACACTAGGCTGCGCTTCAGTCATCTGTTCAGATAAAACAGGTACCCTGACTCAGAATAAGATGACGGTTACGAAGCTGTGGATCGGCGGGCGTTCCATGGATATTACAGGGGAAGGCTATGAACCGGTTGGTTCAATTTATGGAGATGGCAAGCCCTTGGATGTGAAGCATGACTTGCCGCTTCGCAGGCTGCTGCAGGTAGCCGCTCTGTGCAATAATTCCACCATTTCCAAGGTAGAAGAGGATGCCGAAGCCAAGAAGAGAAAGGCAAAGGAAATTGTGGTTCATGATGAATGGCTGCTTAAAGGCGACCCAACTGAGGGTGCTTTGACGGTCCTTGCTGCGAAGCTTGGCGTAACCGCCAAATCGCTTGAGGGATTGTACCAGCGCGTGAAGGAATATCCGTTCGATTCGGAGCGCAAAAGGATGTCTGTGCTGGTCAGTCATCAGGGCGGAAGACTAATCTGTACGAAGGGTGCTCCAGATATGTTGATGGAGCAATGTAATTATGTGCTGTGGGATGGTAAAGTCGTTCCCTTCACCGCTACATTGAAACAAAAGGTGACAGATGCCGGGGAGACTATGGCACAGTCAGCGCTCCGCGTGCTTGGCTTTGCTTATAGGGATCTACGCTCGTTCGATGCAACTGAAACGGAGACTGATGTAGAATGCCAGCTCATTTTCGTTGGACTATCGGGCATGATCGATCCGCCTCGCCGCGAGGTGAAGGAGGCCATTACGTCCTGCCGGCGCGCGGGTATCAAAACCATTATGATTACAGGCGATCATCAGCTTACTGCCGAAGCAATCGCCGGTCAGTTAGGCATTATGCCGAGGGGCGGCCTATCTGTCAGCGGTCAGCAGCTGGCGGCGATGAACGAGGAGCAGCTGGATCGACTCATCGATAATATCTATGTGTACGCCCGCGTGTCGCCTGAGCATAAGCTGCGGATCGTAAAAGCATTGCAGCGCAAAGGCCATGTCGTCGCGATGACTGGCGACGGGGTCAATGACGCACCGGCAATCAAGGCGGCGGATATCGGGATTGCGATGGGCATAACAGGTACAGATGTGGCTAAAGAAGCTTCCTCACTCGTATTAAATGACGATAATTTCTCAAGTATCGTAGCTGCTATTGAAGAGGGCCGGGGCATTTACGAGAACATTCGTAAATTTATCCGTTACCTGCTCGCATCAAACGTGGGTGAGATATTAACCATGTTCTTGGCCATGATGGCGGGACTGCCGCTGCCGCTCGTACCGATTCAGATTCTATGGGTTAACCTGGTGACGGATGGATTGCCTGCAATGGCACTCGGCGTTGACCAAGCAGAGAAAGACCTGATGCAGCAAAAGCCGCGATCCGCTAAGGAAAATATATTCGCTAGACGTTTGGGCTGGAAAATCATCAGCCGCGGCATACTTATCGGAGTTTGTACGTTGGCAGCGTTCTGGATTACATTAAAGCAGAACCCAGGAAGTCCAACGAATCTGATCGAAGCACAAACAGTTGCATTCGCAACACTCGTTATGGCGCAGCTGATACATGTATTCGATTGCCGCAGCTCCCGTTCGATTTTTCACCGTAACATCCTGCAAAATAAATATCTCTTGTTTGCTGTACTTTCTTCCGTGCTTCTTATGCTCGGCGTGCTCTATATTAGCGCCCTGCAGCCGATATTCAAAACCGTTCCGCTCGGATTCCGCGAATGGTGTCTTGTCCTTGTAGCAGCCGGCATTCCGACCTTCCTTATGGGTATCGGCAGTGTGCTTGGCACGACGGATAAAAAGAAAAAATCAAATTGGCCGCTCAGCGGGCCTAAATCCCTTGCCAGATAAATACGAGCGAATCTATAAGAATATTGAAAAGTGGAGAAGCCGGCGGATATTTCGCTGGCTTTTCTCAAACTATCAGAACGTACAAGTTTCGCATCCAACCCTTTCTGATCGTTCTAAGGGAAGAAACTTACTACTCCGCGAAAGGACGGACGGCGTGATCCGTTTCTTCTTGTGAAAGTGTGATTGGTTGTTCAAAGGTTGGTAGTATAAATAGTGACTTTATCCCAAATGAGATGCCAGTTTTTCTTCAGCAGACGCGCCTCAAAAGTCGCAGCCAGCGGCTGATTGACTTCGAATAAAGGTGTAGGTCTTACGATGAAGTTCACTAGATCATGGATGCCATGAGGAGCTGTTAATATCAATTTATTATCATCATTCATGCGAACCCCTAATGAAGTAGCTGTTTCTGGAAATTTAGAAATAGCGTCCTCAGCTGATGTATAGGGTGGGAGATTGTTGATTTCATGCATTCTTGCTTCATTCTTAACAGACCAAGGGATACCCGGATGCAAGCTGTGGAGCTTCGCTTCAAGACGTTTTTCCTCCGATTCCAAGAGGTTATGAGCATCATAATAGACCACATCTACATCTGGAGTTACCGTTCTACGATCAAATCCATGAAGCACATCCCAAACCTTCCCTCTAACAAACCCAGCACAAACCCACCAATCCGGCAATCCCAAATCCTTCACCGTCTTTAAAATACCCATCATCCAGCGATCTTCCCGGATAATGCTCAAAATATCTTCCTTACATCGAATCTCCATTGCAACACACCTCTTCAAGAACATGTGTTCCCACTATACAATAAAAGTGCCAAATTGAAAAGTATAAAAAACGCACTAAAATGCGCAAGTAGGTTTTGCACCCAAAGTAAAGCGTGTCCTGCAGGGACGAAAGCGAGCCGAGCACGGAATAACACTATGAATCGCCTCTCCAAATCCAACGTTACTCAAGTCCCGAAGGGACACAACTAACCTTAAAGCACCCAAAGTAAAGCGTGTCCCAAAGGGACGAAAGCGAGCCGAGCACGCAATCCCATTCCGATACTCTTGAGCTCCCACGTTACGCCTTCCGGGTGTCCAGAGGGCCGGGGCCCTCGGGGTCCCCCTTTCCAAGGGGGATTTAGGGGGATCGTCCCTTTAGGGGGATAGTCTTGGGGATGTACTTTAATACAAACATTGCAACAAATTATCAATAGCAATCACGCAATCTTTGCGGTATGCTAGTAGAAAAATGAAGAACGCTATCACTTTTTCGTTCGAGCAGAAGGAGTTTAATCCAATGAATTTTACGAAAATGCATGGACTAGGCAATGATTTTATCGTCGTCGAGGGAGAAGCCGCATTACCGGATCATGCAGCTGAGCTTGCGGAACAATTATGCAATCGCTTCTTCGGAATTGGGGCAGACGGACTTGTTTATATTCTTCCTTCGGAGAAAGCCGATTTCCGTATGAGAATCATGAATTCCGACGGTTCAGAAGCTGAGCAGTGCGGGAACGCGATTCGCTGTGTTGCCAAATACGTCTATGATAATGGTTTAACCAATAAAGAAAACATTACGATTGAAACACTGGGTGCAGGTGTTCAGAAGGTTCAATTGAGCATCGCAGCTGGAAAAGTAGAGACTGTTCGTGTCGATATGGGACAGCCTATTCTTAATGGCTTACAGATTCCAACTACGATAGATGCGAACCCGGTCATCAATCATTCAATCGAAGTGGAGGGACATGAGTTTCATTTTACTGCGGTATCAATGGGTAATCCGCACTGTGTTATTTATGTTGACGATGCAGTTAATTTTGACCTTAGCATATGGGGACCAAAGCTTGAAGTTCATCCGCTGTTCCCGCGTAAAATCAACGTTGAATTTGTAACGGTTCGCTCCAGAGATTACACGGATATGCGCGTATGGGAGCGCGGTGCTGGGCCGACACTCGCTTGCGGAACAGGAGCTTGCGCAACTGTCGTTGCATCCGTTCTGAATGGTGTTACAGACCGCACAGCAACAGTATCGCTAAAAGGCGGAGATTTACTGATCGAATGGAATGAAGAAGACAATCATGTCTATATGACGGGTCCAGCAGCAGAAGTGTACCGCGGTACGATATAAGGAAATCATGAAGGAGTTTTGACAATGAAACCGGATTTGCGGGAAGCGTTAAAGGCGCGCATCTTGACCGGCGATGGTGCGATGGGAACCTATCTGTATCAGATGGGGTTCCCTGTCGGCGTTTCATACGAAGAATTTAATTTGCTTCGTCCGAATGTAATTGAAGACGTCCATCGCCGTTATTATGAGGCGGGCGCGAGAATCATTGAGACGAACACTTTTTCCGCTAATTACGAAAGCTTATCACGCTATGGGCTGGATAGTGACGTGGAAGCGATTAATAAAGCAGGTGTGCAAATTGCTCGGTCTGCGGTCGGTAATGATGCATATGTAGTTGGTGCGGTTGGCTCAATCCGGGCGGGTAAACGTAAAAATATCCGTTCGAATCAGCTAACGCAATCGTTTCACCGGCAGATTGATGCTTTGCTCAGCGCTGGAGTAGATGGTCTTTTATTAGAAACCTTTTACGATCTGGAAGAAGTGCTGTTAGCCCTTCGACTTATACGCAAGGTATCGGACATTCCGGTAATTTGCCAGTTTGCTGTGGAAAAGGAAGCGGTGACACAGGATGGTCATCCGCTGGGAACTGCTTTTGAAACCCTTCGACAAGAGGGAGCAGATGTTGTGGGCTTCAATTGCCGGAGCGGCCCAAACGGCATTATGCGTGCAATTGACTCTATTAACGCAGAAGTAAAACTTCCTTTGTCGGTATTTCCTAATGCGGGTATTCCCGATTATGTGGATGGAAAATATATGTTTACGGCATCTCCTGAGTATTTTGCCGAATCTGCCCGTAAATTCGCTGACCGAGGTGCCCGAATTGTAGGCGGATGCTGCGGTACGACGCCTGAGCATATAGCAGCTATTGCTGCAGCACTGAACGGATATGTTCCGCAACCCGTGGAGCTCGATCAACATCAATCTAATAAATCCGCTCCGGCAGTAACGATTGTAGAAGCTTCCGCACAGGAAGAAGCAATCCAGGCAGCAGAAGTAATCCATGAACCATCAATCGTTGATTTGGTTAAACAGCGGCATACCGTCATCGTTGAGCTTGATCCGCCGCGGGATCTCGATATTCGAAAGTTTATGGATGGTGCCAAGGCACTGAAAAATAGTAAAGCCGATGCTGTTACGATGGCGGATAATTCATTGGCCGTTACCCGGATGAGCAACATTGCGCTGGCAGCGCTTGTCCAGCAGCAAGTAGGAATAAGACCGCTGGTCCATATTGCTTGTCGTGACCGTAACCTTGTTGGAACGCAGTCGCATATGATGGGACTAGATGCTCTAGGAATTGATCATGTGCTCGCAGTAACCGGCGACCCTGCACGGTTCGGTGATTTGCCGGATTCCAGCTCCGTTTACGACTTGACCTCCTTCGAAATGATCCGGATGATTAAGCAGCTTAATGAGGGAGTCGCATTCTCAGGCAAACCGCTTAAGCAAAAGGCGAAATTCATTACAGGAGCAGCGTTTAATCCGAACGTCAAATATTTGGACAAAGCCGTCGAGCGTCTTAAGCGTAAAATCGTATCCGGTGCCGATTATATAATGACCCAGCCAATTTACGATAAAGAGCTTATCATTCGTGTGGCTGAAGCGGTGAAAGACATACCTGTTCCGGTGTTTATTGGCATTATGCCGCTGGCGAGCGGAAGAAATGCGGAATATCTGCATAATGAAGTTCCTGGTATCCAGCTTTCTAGCGAAGTCCGTAAACGGATGGCTGGACTTGAAGGCGAAGTGGGCCGCGCTGAAGGCGTGCAAATAGCGAAGGAGCTCCTTGATACCGCTTTACAATATTTTAACGGGATCTACTTAATTACTCCATTTATGTTCTATGATATGACCGTTCAACTGACGGATTACGTGTGGCGAAAAACGGGCGGTTAACCGGGGAAAACTCGTTTTTTCTCCCGTTTACGCTTTAACACTTGTTCGACTAACAAAAATGAATTAGAATAAGATAATGGATGCACCTGCCATGCCGGTTGTGGGCAGTCGATGACAGGCAGATGTGCGGGTTGTGCTTGACAGGATTATTTACGGTGAGAACGAACGTATGCTCCGGACTTTTTTCGTCAAGAATAGTGCAATATATCTGTCTTTGTTCATTATTTTGGCAGAATATTCGACTCCATCATTCTTGCGTTTATTTATACATCGTGTACAATTGCATTTGCATACACGAGAGAGACCGGAGGGGAACCTGACGTGGCGATTAAATTAATTAATATCGGCTTCGGAAATATCGTATCGGCAAATCGCATTATTTCAATTGTAAGTCCAGAATCTGCACCTATTAAACGTATTATTCAAGAAGCAAGAGACCGTCATATGCTGATTGATGCAACATATGGCAGACGCACACGCGCTGTTATTATTACGGACAGCGATCACGTTATCTTATCAGCGGTACAGCCGGAGACGGTTGCTCACCGATTATCGACTAAGGATGACGATCACGACGAATAGTGACGGGGAGTATTATGAATAAAGGATTGCTAATTGTTTTATCCGGCCCTTCGGGCGTAGGTAAAGGTACCGTTTGTTCCGAGCTTCGACAAAGGCATAATGATTTGGTGTATTCCGTCTCGGCTACGACACGGGCACCCCGTCTTGGAGAAATCGACGGTGTAAATTACTTTTTCAAATCCAAAGAGCAGTTTTTGGATATGATAGCACGGGATGCGCTGCTGGAGCATGCGGAATACGTAGGTAATTATTACGGAACACCGCGTGATTTTGTGGAACGGACGCTTGCATCTGGAAAAGATATCATTCTTGAGATTGAAGTACAAGGCGCATTAAAAGTTAAAGAAAAGTTTCCACAAGGTGTCTTTATTTTTCTTGTACCGCCTTCATTGGACGAACTGAAACACCGGATTACGGGTAGAGGCACGGAAAATTCCGACGTTATCGACCACCGTATGTCTGTAGCTGTAGAAGAAATGAGCTTAATCCGCTATTACGATTATGCGGTCGTCAATGATCAAATTGATTCCGCATGTTATCGCATACAAAGCATCATAACGGCAGAGCATTGCCGTAAAGATCGCTTTATTGCAGACCTGGAATCGATGAAGGAAGCTACAGAAAAAGCTTGAGCGGGGTGAGAAATCGTGTTATATCCATCTATTGATGAAATGATGAAGAAGGTAGACAGTAAGTATTCTCTAGTTGTTGCGGCATCGCGCCGAGCAAGATTGCTTAGAGATGGCGGCAAGACGGATTTACGCGCTCCAAAGTCCCATAAATTTGTCGGTATTGCCCTTGAAGAAATCTACAATGATATTCTGCTTGTAGAAAGCTCCGGTAATCCACAGGAATAGACACTGCGCTATGCAAGGGCCAATAACAACCTTAGGGTTGTTATTTTTTTAGAATATAAAGTATAGGTTGCGATATATTCGAGCTTATATTCCGGAAGGGATGAAACTTGCTAGGCCGATGATCAAGGGCTAGCAAGTTTCTTCTTGCGAGAGGCGAGGTTCTTTTGCAATAATGGATGCTTCGAGTAGATGTTTTGGATTAATGGGAGGGGGCGGGATTGAGTGCTGAATGGAAAAACGATTGTGCTCGGTATCTCAGGCGGAATCGCTGCGTATAAGGCGGCGACGCTGTGCAGTAAATTAGTGCAGGCTGGCGCTAGTGTCCGTGTTGTTATGACAGAGTCTGCAGCAAAATTCATAACGCCGCTTACGCTTCAGACGCTTTCACATCATCCCGTATACATCGATACATTTGATGAGTTTAATGCAGCGGTGGTGTCGCATATCGATCTTGCAGATAGTGCGGATCTTGTCGTCATTGCTCCGGCTACGGCAAATATTATAGCGAAAATGGCAAATGGAATAGCAGATGACATGCTCAGTACGACGCTCCTTGCTGCGACAGCGCAGGTTCTGGTTGCGCCTGCTATGAACGTACATATGTATGCACATCCGGCGGTTGAACATAATATGGCGCGGCTTGCAGAACGGGGTGTTCGGTTTATCGAGCCTGGGACTGGCCAGCTCGCTTGTGGTTATGTCGGCAAAGGACGTCTGGCGGAGCCTGAAGATATCGTGTTTGCCATAAAGAATTGGTTCGCCAAGGGCCAGCAATTAGCCGGTAAAAAAGTACTCGTAACGGCAGGCGGAACAGTAGAGCGGCTTGACCCTGTTCGTTATTTGACGAATGACTCATCCGGAAAGATGGGCTTCGCAATTGCTGAAGCGGCTGCCAATCGCGGCGCTGAGGTGACGTTGATCGCGGCTAGGATGTCAGTGGATACATTAGACGGCATTCGTGTAATCAAAGTCGAGTCAGCTGAAGAAATGCTGCAGGCGGTGATGAGTCGATTCGATGAGACGGATATTGTCATTAAAGCTGCAGCGGTGGCGGATTATCGGCCGGTCACGAGAGCTTCGACTAAAATGAAGAAAAACGAAGATCGATTGGTCATTGAGCTGGAGCGTACTACGGATATTCTAAAAACACTCGGAGAACGCAAAAAAGGGTCAGTTTATCGTCGGTTTTGCAGCGGAAACCGAGAAGATCGATCATTACGCGATGGATAAGCTGCACCGTAAAAACTGCGACTTGATCGTAGCGAATGACGTTTCTCAGGCTGGTGCCGGTTTTAACGTCGATACCAATATCGTGAAGGTGTTCGGCGAAGAAGGGCTGATTGAAGAAATGCCGCTGCTTCAGAAGAGAGAAGTGGCTGATCGATTGCTTTCCCTCATTGTTGAGCGTATCACACATGCGGCCAAGGAGGCCGATGAATGATTGCCCAGGTAATTGTCGATGTTCCGAGCCGGCAAACGGATCGGCCGTTTGACTATGAAATACCGGCGGCACTATTAGGCTGGGTTGAGGTAGGCAGCAGAGTTGGCGTGCCATTCGGCGGACGAGTCGTACAGGGCTTTGTTGTTGGCCTCTCGGAATTCACCGATGTCAGCTATGCTAAGCTCAAACCAATCTCAGAGCTGCTTGATCATACGCCGCCGCTTTCACCTGATTTAATTGAACTGGCTCAGTGGATTAGCGATAAATACTGCTGTGCACTTACCACATCCTTGCAAGTGATGATACCCGCTGCACTCAAAGGTAAAGCAGATACGGTCGTTACGATTAGTGAGGATAGTGAAGAGATGCCGGAGCTGCTTCTGCCATTTGAAGGGGAATGGATGGCGTATATACGCCGAAATGGCGGAAGCGTCCGTTTATCTGCGCTGCAGCAGCGATATTCTCTGGATGCGATATCGATTAAGAAAGCGATTCGTGACGGTGTATTAACGGAGCAGGTTTCCATCCGGGACCGAATGGCTGTACGTAAAGTGCTGACTGTATTTCCTCCGGAAGATTGTGCCGCGGCGCAGGATGCGCTTGTTACATTTCCGGCCAGAGCAGCGAAGCAGCGCGAGGTGCTTCGCTATATGCTGGAGCGCGGCGAGGCCGTACCTATGCAGATCGTTGTCGAGCAAGTGCCAACATCATCAGCAACGGTTAGAGCTTTGGCAGATAAAGGCTACCTAACCTTGCGGGACATGGAGCACAAGCGCGATCCCTATGCTGGACGTGAGTTCAAACGAACCGTTGCTTTGCCATTAACTGAAGGTCAGCAGGATGTATATAGTGAAATTGTAGCGACGTTGGATTCGGGCGATTCCCGCGTTTTTCTATTGCATGGCGTAACGGGAAGCGGAAAAACAGAAGTTTATTTGCAAGCCATTGAGCACTGTTTGAAATTAGATCGCCAAGCGATCGTACTTGTCCCCGAGATATCGCTGACACCGCAGATGGTAGAGCGGTTCAAGGGCCGTTTCGGCGATGAGGTTGCTGTTTTACACAGCCGTTTGTCTAATGGGGAACGTTACGATGAGTGGCGTAAAATAAGGGAACGACGCGCTCGTGTCGCCGTAGGGGCCAGATCGGCTGTCTTTGCTCCATTCGAGAGAATTGGACTGATCATTATAGACGAGGAGCATGAGTCGTCCTACAAGCAGGAAGAATCACCCAAGTACCATGCGCGTGACGTTGCAATTAGACGTGCCCGGCAGCATGGCGCTGCTGTAGTCCTCGGTTCTGCAACCCCTTCGCTCGAAAGTTTTGCTGCAGCTACCCGAGTCGGTACATCTATAGAGCGTCCTGTACTGGAGACTCGTACATCGACAGCAGCTTTGCTCCCGATGCCAAACCGGGTAGGAATGAGACCGATGCCGCAGGTACATCTTGTTGATATGCGGGATGAGCTGAAGGAAGGCAACCGATCCATGTTCAGCCGTCAGCTTCACGAAGCTTTGCTGCATCGGCTCGAACGTGGCGAACAATCGGTACTATTACTCAATCGCCGTGGTTATTCGACCTTTGTAATGTGCCGTTCATGCGGATACACAGCGCTTTGTCCTCATTGTGATATATCTTTAACCTATCATCAGAAAAGCCGTGTGCTTCGCTGCCATTATTGCGGTCATTCGGAGCAAGCCCCTACCCAATGTCCTACGTGCGAGAGTGAGCATATTCGTTTTTTTGGAACGGGAACACAGCGGGTGGAAGAGGAGCTCTCCAAGCTTTTCCCGGGTATTCGTGTTATTCGAATGGACGTCGATACGACAACGGAGAAGGGCTCGCATGAAAAGTGGCTGACGATGTTCGGTGAACGAAAGGCAGATGTGCTTCTAGGTACGCAGATGGTTGCAAAAGGGCTTGATTTTCCATTTGTCACTTTAGTAGGCGTTATTGCTGCGGATACATCGCTCCATCTGCCGGATTTTCGGGCTGCTGAGAAGACGTTCCAGCTTCTTACTCAAGTGGCAGGGCGGGCAGGACGGCATGAATTACCAGGTGAGGTTGTCGTACAGACATACAACCCTGAACATTATGCGATAACGACCGCACAGCATCATGATTATGAGGCTTTCGTTCAGGAAGAGCTTCGGCACCGAAGATTTATGGCATATCCGCCCTTCTGCCGGCTTATTCTTGTGACCTTATCGGATGAACAGCTAGCTCTTCTAATTACAACGGGAGAGAAGTTTGCCGCTCTCGTTAGACAGTTGGTTTCAGCAGCAGGCGTGCGAAGTTCAGACGAAGGCGACGGGAGTCGTTATATTGATATTTTAGGTCCGGTTGCCTCTCCAATCCCGCGGATCAAGGATCGCTATCGGTTTCAATGTATGTTAAAATATCGTGGAAACGTTGATGCTGTCGTTATTTTAAAGCAAGCAATCCAAACACTAACAGGACCTAAAGGTCAACCGCCGGTTCAAATAAGCGTGGACGTTGACCCGCAGGTTATCATATAAATTATATAAATCAGACTTCTGAACTCTGAGGAGGAGCATTGATGTCAATCAGGCTTATAGTTAAAGATCCCGATCCTGTTCTTAGGGAGAGAGCGATAGTAGTAACGAAGTTCAATGCTAACTTGCATAAATTATTGACCGATATGGCAGAGACGATGTATGACGCTGAAGGCGTAGGGCTAGCAGCTCCGCAGGTTGCAATTTCTAAGCGTGTCATTGTTGTTGATGTTGGGGATGAGCATGGTTTGATCGAAATGGTCAATCCGGAAATCGTTGAAATGGATGGCGAGCAGCTTGGTCCTGAAGGCTGTTTGAGTATCACGAATTTGAACGGAGATGTTCGCAGAGCGCAGCGCATCAAGGTAAAAGGCTTTGATCGCAACGGCGTGCCGTTTGAAATAGAAGCTGTTGATTTTTTGGCAAGGGCTTTTCAGCATGAAGTGGATCATTTGAATGGCATCTTATTTACTGATATTGCAGAATCGATTTATGATGTGTCGGCCCGCCCGGCTCGTCAGCCTGGAGAGTGATTGGATGCGAATCGTATTTATGGGAACGCCGGAGTTTGCCGTTCCTTCTCTTGAAGCGCTGCTAGGGGCAGGACATGAAATCGTCCTTGTCGTTACGCAGCCGGATCGGCCCAAAGGACGAAAAAAGACGCTGACACCGCCTCCTGTGAAGGAGGCGGCGCTTATTCACGGGCTTTCAGTCGCTCAGCCAGAGAAGCTTCGCAGTTCAGCAACGGTAGAACAAATAACAGCTCTTCAGCCAGATTTAATTGTAACTGCTGCTTATGGTCAAATTCTGCCAAAGGCAGTCCTTGAAGTGCCAAGGCTCGGATGTATTAATGTCCATGGATCTCTCTTGCCCAAATATCGCGGTGGAGCGCCGATTCAGCGCTCTATTATTAACGGAGAGAATCGGACAGGCGTGACCATCATGTATATGGCGGAAGGGCTTGATACAGGGGATATGATCAGCCAAGTGGAAGTAGCAATTACGGATGAGGATACGTCAGGTACATTATTCGAGAAGTTAACGGCAGCTGGCGCGGAGCTTCTCATGCGCACACTGCCTTCAATTGAGAATGAATCCGTCCAAGCGATCCCGCAGAATCATGAGGAAGCTTCGTATGCGCCCAATTTGTCGAGGGACGATGAACGAATTGATTGGAGCCGAGTCGGCAAGAAATATCTTTAATCAAGTTCGCGGACTTTCGCCAATGGCCGGTGCATATACGCTGTGGAATGAAGAAACGTTCAAGGTTTGGGGCTGTCAGCCGCTTGCTGGCGTTTCGAGGGAAGGTTTAAAGCCGGGGACGGTAATTGAGACGTCGGATTCTGGTATCGTGGTACAAACAGGCGAGGGTGCATTGCTCCTTACTCGTTATTCAACCGGCTGGCAAAAAAGCGATGCCTGCAGCTGAATGGCTAAAAGGCGCCAGATTGCCTTCTGGAACCGTGTTTGGCGGAGGTGCGGCTTGACCGGTCGCAGGCATCAAAACGGCGGAGAGAAGCAGGCGAAGAGATTGACTGCCCGGGAGGTTGCCCTCCAGACGCTGATCAAAGTCGCAGAGGCAGGCGCTTACAGCAATTTGCAGCTTAATCGCGCTCTGCAGGATGCGGAGCTCTCACGTCAAGATGCTGGACTTGCAACGGAGCTCGTTTATGGCACGATTCAATTTCAACGTACACTTGATGATACGCTTCGGAAGCTGATTACCAAAGGCTTCGACAAGCTCACGCCATGGGTTCATTCGCTTCTGCGGATGAGTGCCTATCAAATGCTTTATCTGGACCGGATCCCGCCGCATGCTGCAGTGAATGAAGCGGTACAGATCGCCAAACGACGGGGGCATTCCGGTATTTCGGGCATGGTGAATGGTGTTCTTCGCAGCATGGAGCGACAGCTTGCAGAGCTAAAACTCCCTAATGATAGTCCGGATCCGATAACGCGTATTGGTCTCACCCATTCCTACCCGAATTGGCTCGTGAAGCGTTGGGTGAAGGTATACGGAGAAGCTAAGGCTGAGGAGATCTGCGCTGCTGGCAATGAGCCGCCGCATGCTAGCTTAAGAGTAAACCCGTTAATGACATCAAGGGAGAAAGCTCTTGAACTCCTTGCCGGCGCTGGTTATGAGGCACAGCCATCTCCAGTAACGCCTTATGGCATCATCGTAAGCGGTGGAGGAAATCTTGCTGTAACGGACGGTTACATAAACGGATTGTGGTCCCTTCAGGATGAGAGCTCTATGTTGGTGGCGGAGGTGTGCGCGCCAGCTCCTGGCATGCGCGTGCTTGATTGCTGTGCAGCACCTGGAGGCAAAACATCTCATCTGGCAGAGCTGATGAACAACGAAGGTACAGTGATTGCCAACGATGTCCATCCGCATAAGCGGAAGCTTATCGAGGAGCAGGCGCAGCGGCTTGGACTCACTTCTGTTGAAGCTGTAACTGGAGATGCACTTGAGCTGGCATCTCAATTCGATGCTGATTCCTTTGATCTTGTTTTACTTGACGCGCCTTGCTCGGGATTTGGTGTCATCAGACGCAAGCCGGAGATCAAATGGACCAAAAAGGTTGAGGATGTAACGGCTATTGCCGAGCTTCAAAGCAGACTAATTAAGGAGGCCGCAAAGCTTGTAAAACCAGGCGGTACGCTCGTTTACAGCACATGTACGATTGAACGGCAGGAGAATGAAGATCAGATCGCAGCTTTCTTAAGCGAGCATCCTTCTTTCGAGCTCGATAAATCCTGGCCTGAGAAGGTGCTGGCACCGCTTCGCACGGCAGGGGTAATTGATGAGACCTTCGATGGCAGCGTACAGCTTCTTCCAGAGCATTTTGGAAGCGACGGCTTTTTCATTGGCAGACTTAAACGCAAGCATTAACCCGTTATTGGGAGCATCTAATAGAATATCTCTTAGAAAAACGCCCATGACGCCGTAAAGTGGTCTGACATGGGCGTTTGTGGTAAAATAAAAGCTGGCTGAACCAGCCCTAAAAACATTTTGATAAGAAACAGGTGTGAAACGATGAAACCGTTCATCTACGACTATACGTTGGAAGAGCTTCAAAGTTGGATGAAAGAAAACGATGAGCCTGCTTTTCGTGCAGGACAATTGTTCGAATGGCTTTATGTGAAGCGGGTTAAAAGCTTTGAAGACATGAGCAACCTCTCGAAGGCGCTCCGTCAAAAGCTGGAGGATTCGTTCCGGTTTGTAACCTTGAATGAGATCACCCGGTTTGAATCCAAGGATGGCACAATTAAGTTTTTGTTCGGCTTGCATGATGACCATGCCATTGAAACGGTTATTATGCGCCATAATTACGGGAACAGCATTTGTGTAACGACTCAGGTTGGCTGCCGGATCGGCTGTACGTTCTGTGCTTCGACTATCGGCGGATTGAAACGAAATCTAACTGCTGGTGAAATCATTGCGCAGGTCGTTGTGGCTCAACAAATATTGGATGCGACCAACGAGCGGGTATCAAGCATCGTTATTATGGGATCCGGTGAACCATTCGAGAACTATGAGGAGACGATGAAGTTCCTTCGCGTTATGATTCATGAGAAGGGTCTTAACATTGGTCAGCGCCATATCACAGTATCCACAAGCGGTATCGTACCGAGCATGTATAAATTCGCCGAAGAGAACACACAAATCAATTTGGCGATATCGATCCATGCGCCTAACGATAAGCTTCGTTCCAAGCTCATGCCGGTTAACCGGCGCTTTCCTTTTGAGGAAGTAATGGAAGCTTGCCGCAATTACATTGCCAAGACAGGCCGTCGTATCACTTTTGAATACGCCTTGATCGGCGGGGTAAATGATCAAAGCGAGCATGCTCAAGAGCTGGCTGATGTACTTAAGGGAATGCTCTGCCACGTTAATCTCATTCCGGTTAACCATGTGCCAGAGCGTGATTATGTTCGGACGCCGCGCGAACAGATTTTTGAGTTCCACCGCATTCTGGAGCGCAACAAAATCAATGCAACGATTCGCAGAGAGCAAGGACATGATATCGCAGCAGCGTGCGGACAATTACGTGCTAAACATATGGAGTCAACGGCGGGGTGATCGGTTGTGAAGGTAGCTTATCGTAGCGACATTGGGCGTATTCGCCTTGTTAATGAAGATCGAGGTTGGACCGAAATTACGGATTCAGGGCTTGCTGTAGCCATCGTGGCTGACGGTATGGGTGGACATCAGGCTGGCGAGGTAGCGAGCCAGCTTGCAGTTGATACGTTCCGTGAGGTGTTGCTGGGGACAACAGCAGCCCTCTCAATGGACGAACGTAAAGTGCTTATCCGACAAGCTATTTTACAAGCAAATGAAGTTATTTTTGATATGGCTTCACGCAATGATCAGTATCATAATATGGGTACGACTGTCGTTGCAGCGCTTCTTCAGCCTGAAAATGGCGTTATCGGTCATATTGGCGACAGCCGCGCGTACAAATGGAGAGACGGGGTATTGTCCCAATTAACGGAAGATCATACGCTTGTTAATGAACTCGTGAAATCAGGACAAATTAGCCTCGAAGAAGCGGCCGTTCATCCAAGGCGCAATGTTCTAACCCGGGCACTCGGCACGGATGAGTTGGTAGAGGTAGATGTCAGAGGGATTTCCTGGAAGCCTGGCGATCTGCTGCTGCTATGCAGTGACGGCCTGATCAATATGGTAAGCATTCAGGAAATGACAGAAACGCTGTCACAAGATGACCTGGATTTGGATGCTAAAGCGGACAAACTCATTCAATTGGCGCTGCAAGCCGGCGGAGATGATAACATTACGGTTGTTCTGCTGCATCATGCCGAAGACACAGAGCAAGAGGAGTGACCGACATGATTGGACATGAATTGGGCGGACGGTATGAAATCATTACTCGTATCGGCGGGGGCGGTATGGCTTTAGTATATAAAGCCCATGATATTTTGCTAAACCGGAAGGTAGCTGTTAAAATTCTTCGTCAGCAGTTTGTGCACGATGAAGATTTTATTCGCCGGTTTCGACGTGAAGCTCAATCCGCTGCGGCGCTTTCCCATCCCAACGTCGTAAGCATTTACGATGTAGGACAGGAAGACGAGACCCATTATATTGTCATGGAATATGTAGAAGGCCACAATCTTAATGAAATTATTCAAGAGCGTGCTCCTCTCCAGATTGACGAGGCGATCCGGATTCGCCAGTCAAATTTGTGATGCCTTGGAGCACGCCCATCATAATCAAATTATCCATCGTGATATTAAGCCGCATAATATATTAATCGGCAAGAACGGCCGGGTGAAGGTAACGGACTTTGGAATAGCCCGTGCAGTTACTTCTTCTACGATTACTCAGACCGGATCGGTCGTAGGCTCTGTACATTATTTTTCTCCCGAACACGCGAAGGGGATCAATACAGGGGAGAAGTCTGATTTATACTCACTTGGAATCGTGATTTATCAAATGCTGACGGGTAAGCTGCCATTTCTGGGAGAAAGTCCGATCAGTGTTGCACTTAAGCATCTGCAGGAGACATTCGAAGAGCCGCGTGTCATTAATCCATACATACCGCAAAGCGTTGAAAATATCATTTTACGGGCCATGCGAAAAAATCCGAATGAGCGGTATGCATCTGCGAATGAAATGCTGGGTGATTTGGAAACCTGTCTGAAGGCAGAGCGTCTGAAGGAACCTAAAGCTATCTTCAGCAGTGATATCCCTGATTTTGATGAGACAAGGGTGATGCCCGCCATTCGCGGCAGTATCGCAGATACACTAGCGGCTCCAGCAGGTGTTAATCGAATGGAAAAGACTGCACCGGTAGATTCGGATACAGGTTCTAATCGCTGGGATTCCAGAGGTCTGGACGAGCCTCGCAAGCGTAAATGGATCAAGCCGGTGGTAACCGTAGCAACGACATTGATTATTATTGCACTTATTTACTGGGGAGCTCAGACGGTCCTTGGCTGGTTTGATATTGAGGAAGTTGATGTACCCTATGTAGTGAATCACACAGAAGCTGATGCCCGAGTTATGCTGGAGAAGGCCGGATTAAAGGTCGAAGAGCCAACGGTGTATACGAATAAAGAGGGCGTTGCAAAGGATATTGTTTATGAGCAGTCCAAGCCTAACCAGCGTGTAAAGGTAGGCTCCTTTATTAAATTATTCGTCAGTACTGGGCCGAAGATGGAAGCGGCGGCTGATTATACAGGCAAGCCTTATGATGAAACCGTTGCTAGCCTCGTTACATTAGGTGTATCCGAAACACGTATCGACAAGAAAGATGAATTCAGCGACGAAGCACCAGGTACGATTTTGACGCAAACTCCTGCTGCTGATGAACAATTTGATCCTAAGACGGTGAACTTCTCATTCACGGTCAGCCAAGGTAAAGAAACGTTCCCAATGCCTAAATTGTTGGATATGAAAGAAGATGACGCAATCGCATTACTAAATTCCAAAGGACTTAAAATTAACAAGACAGATATCGTGCGTGAGCCGAGCTACAAAGCAGAAGGTACGGTCATCGGCCAATATCCATATGAGCCTGATGCTAAAGTATCTAAAGGATGCTGAGATCACGTTGACCGTGAGTTCAGGATTACCAAAGGATGCGCTTGAGTATACGTTCAATATCGTGATTTCTCCAGCGGAAGCAGGCAAATCGAGTGAGATCCGCATTGTGTATTCGGATGCACGCGGTGAGAATATCGAATGGGGAAAACGTAAAATCAAAGACACCCAAACGTTCTCTGTTAAAGTTGTTCTTGATCCAAATACGGAAGCAAAAGTAAGCATTTTCCGTGATGGGAAATTCGTAGATATGTTCACTAAAACTTATGAAGACGTTAGATCAGGTGCCGAATCCATGCCAGAAACCGTGCCGGGTTTAGATACGCCAATTGTTGACCAACCCGCACAAACCGAGGAGAGTAATCCAGATGGCAGCACAAGCACGGACCCAAACAGCACGGACTCAAGCGCGAACACAACCCAGCAGCCATGAGGAAGGCCAAGTCGGCCGTATCATTAAGGCGCTAAGCGGCTATTATTATGTGCTTCCGCTCGAAGCAGAGATGGACTCAAAACCGATCCAGTGCCGCGCCAGGGGGATCTTCCGCAAGAATGATGAATCACCGCTTGTCGGTGATTTGGTTCGCTACGAGCGGACTGAGAATGGAGAGGGGGCCGTTAATTCGATTCTGCCCCGCACATCTGAGCTCATTCGGCCGCAAGTTGCGAATATCGATCTTGCTGTTCTCGTGTTCTCTGTCTCGGAGCCTGCCTTAAATCTACAGCTGCTGGATAAGTTTCTTGTACACATAGAGCATGCAGGCATTGATGCTGTATTGTGCTTAAGCAAGCAGGATTTAACCAAAGAGGGTGATGATACGGAGGAAGCCCGGCTTTCGATGGATGAGGTCCTCCGTATCTATCAACCGATTGGTTACGATGTGCTTGTGACTAGCTCTAGGCAGGGGGAAGGAACTGCTGCCTTGAAGGATCGGCTCAAAGGTCATCTTGCCGTATTTGCCGGACAATCCGGCGTAGGCAAGTCATCCTTGCTCAACGCGCTTGTACCGGGTTTAACGCTTGAGACGAATGAGATCAGCAACCGGCTTGGTCGCGGTAAGCATACTACGCGGCATGTCGAACTTATTAATATAGGCGGCAGCTATGTAGCCGATACGCCTGGCTTCAGCCAGCTGGACTTTGCTGAGCTTGGGATAGAGGAGCTTGGCAGCTGCTTCAGGGAGATGCGTGAGCTGTCATCCGATTGCAAGTTTCGGGGATGCACCCATACGCATGAACCGGACTGCGCTGTGCTTCGTGCTGTAGAAGCAGGTGAAATAGCAGCAAGCCGCCATAAAAATTACATTCTATTCATGGCTGAAATGAAAGAGAAAAAGCGGAGGTACTGAAATGTCTATCATTGCACCATCGATTTTATCGGCAAACTTTGCCGCATTAGCTGAAGATATTAAAGACGTAGAAACTGCGGGTGCCGATTGGATTCACATTGATGTGATGGATGGCCATTTTGTGCCGAATCTAACGTTCGGGCCGCTTGTTGTGGGCGCGGTAAGGCCTTATACGAAGCTTACCTTTGACGTCCATCTCATGATCGAGCGTCCGGAACTATATCTCTCTGAATTTATTGCCGCAGGTGCCGATCGCATAACCGTACATGCAGAGGCTTGTGTCCATCTTCACCGGGTCATCCACATCATTAAGGAAGCCGGATTGCCAGCTGGGGTAGCTCTTAACCCTGCTACACCGCTAAGCGTTATTGAGAATGTATTGGATGATCTTGATCTTGTTCTGTTGATGACGGTCAATCCTGGATTCGGCGGTCAGAAGTTTATTCCACAATCCTTAGAGAAGCTTCGTCAACTGAGGGGCATTCTTGAAGCACGAGGATTAAATGAGATGCATGTACAGGTGGATGGAGGCATTAACAGCACGACTGCGCCGCTGGTAAGAGAAGCGGGAGCTAATGTGCTTGTTGCGGGTAACGCGGTATTCAGCCAGAAGGATCGTGCAGCAGCAATTGCTTCTTTGCGATAAGGAGGCGAATAGTTAATGGGGGAACGTTTGAAAACCGGGTTTCTTGTCTTTCTGTACGGAATGGTCTGCGGACTGCTGCTAGCTGTATTTCCTCTAATTGAAAGTGTAATCCGGTTTGTTTTCTCACTGCTGGCGCTGGTTCTAGGTGTCTATTCGTTCCGGCGGTTCCAATCTGTTCGTGCGCGAATCGTATTTGTTATACTTGCAATCCTTTTTTTCGTTCTATTTACGATGGTGTTCACGATGATTTCTTATTATCATTCCCATCCGCCAAATCTGAACGGTACATAGTCAAGCAGTAAGAAGTCTGCACACTTACAATGGAATAGGACAGTCAGCACCCGCATAGTATGGTTACATGAACGAATGTTCTTGTAGCCTTTTTTGTTGCCTGAAGAGGAAGGTGAAGGAACCGATTCGGATGTTGAAGGGCAGATGGCATGTACACGACAAGCAAGTGGATGGTCGGACTGGAGTGCCGGGCTGCAGGCACATTTTTGGGAGGGGTGGAGCATGAAATTCTATACAATCAAACTACCGAAATTTTTGGGCGGGTTCGTTAAAGCGATATTGAATACGTTCCAAAAAAACTAACGCCTATGAAAGCCGTAAAACGAATAAACCGTGCGGTAATCTTTGTACAGAAGGACGGCGGTGATGTGGGCGGCTGCATTTGTGCCTCGATATGCAAAAAAGCACCTGATGCTGTCAGGTGCTTTTTGTCCAACTATAGGAAAGTATAAGTTTTGGCTCTTACTTTCTCTATAGTTCTAAGGGAAGAAACTAACTTCGCCACATAAGGACGGCGATAGCCGTTTCTTCTTGATGGCTTAATGCCGTTATACGCGAGTGACTTTACCAGCTTTAAGAGCACGTGTGCTAACATAAACGCGTTTCGGTTTGCCGTCAACTAGAATGCGAACTTTTTGAACGTTAACGCCCCAAGTGCGGCGATTTTTGTTGTTAGCGTGTGATACGTGATTACCTGTACCAGGACTTTTACCTGTAAGGAAACATTTGCGTGACATGGAATACACCTCCCTTGAAGACCCATGCAAATAAACAGACTCCAATATAATAGCATATCCCGGGCGATTCATCAAGCTTTTGAATACGGCATTATACCCTGTATATGGGCGATATAAGCAGATAATAGACGTATTATAGGGACTAGACTTCTATATCGTCGATATTTATAGTACAATGTTGATTAGTCCATAATATTAACGGTGAAGGAGTGGTAATCCATCCATGCCCCTACAGATTGATTCTAATGACGGGAAAATATTCATCACAGACCACGTAGTCTCCGTTCTTGCTGGATCGGCGGCACTGGAATGTTATGGACTGGTTGGAATGGCATCGCGAAAGCAGTTAAAGGACGGAATTACGGAGTTGCTTGGCCGGGATAACCTTTCACGCGGCGTTGAAGTTCGCCGAGAGAACGAGGAAGTACACATTGATCTATACATCATCGTCAGCTATGGCACAAAAATATCCGAAGTAGCGCATAATATTCAGTCTAAAGTGAAATATGTGCTTAATGACGTAGTCGGCTTAAAGGTTGACTATGTTAATATTTTTGTTCAAGGCGTACGGGTATCTCGGTAGGAAGGGGAATCAACGCTTGACTAAACGTTTAATTAACGGATCTGACCTTGCGGCTATGGTGAATAGCGGTGCAGAATGCTTACAGCGTAACGTTGAACGCATAAATGCGCTTAATGTTTTTCCTGTGCCTGACGGTGATACCGGAACCAATATGAATTTAACAATGACAGCGGGTACTCGCGAGCTGCAGAGTAAACCGTCACAATCTGCCGGCAAAGTTGCGGAAGCGCTTTCCAAGGGATTGCTGATGGGTGCAAGGGGAAACTCCGGCGTTATTCTCTCGCAGTTGTTCCGGGGCTTTGCCAAAAGCATCGCAGGTTTGGAGCAAATTGATCCCATTCAGTTTGCAGCGGCGCTTCAGAACGGGGTAGACATGGCTTACAAAGCTGTCGTTAAACCTGTTGAAGGCACGATACTGACTGTTGCCAAGGATACAGCAAAGCATGCGACGGGTTATGCAAGACGAGCCTCGGACATGGTCGATCTGATGCGGGAGATACATGAGAAAGCGAATGAATCACTGCTGCGGACGCCTGATTTGCTTCCTGTGCTTAAACAAGTGGGCGTTGTCGATTCCGGAGGCCAGGGCCTTGTCTGTATTTATGAAGGCTTCTTAAGAGCACTATCAAGCGATGCGGGAAACGAAGAGTACAACTCGGTACCAATGGAGACAGCTCTGCCAGAGTCTTTTAACGCATCTGTACCGTTACGAAAGAAACCTGCTGTGACTGCGCCAGCTTCTTCTTTAACAAGTGCTCAATCTCGATTATCTACGGAGACGATTGAATTCCTATATGATATGGAGTTCTTTATTAACCGGAAGCTTGGCGGAAAAAGTGTTCTTCGTTTTGACGAGGCACTTTACAAAGGTATGCTCAGCAGAGACGGGGATTCCATACTCGTCATTGCGGATGGCGACATAATTAAAGTACATGTTCATACACGCAAGCCAGGCGATGTACTAACACAATCGCTGATCTATGGCGAGCTTACTGATATTCATATTCTTAATATGCGACAACAGCACCGTGACTTGCTGCAAGGCGATCAGACCGGTAATGCGGACGGCGGGCTTAGCGTGCAGGAAACCTAATATCCTCCTCCAATGTGGAGGAAGCTGCACTGGGACTTGCCATTTCTGAGGTGTTGACAGGGACTCCGGCACTTGATGTTCCAACGCCGCAGGCTCATGAATGGGCACGATTCGGTATTATAGCTGTAGCGATGGGGGACGGAATCGGCTCGATTTTCCTGGAAAATAACGTCGATGTCATCCTATCCGGCGGACAAACGATGAATCCGTCAACGGAGGATTTCGTGAATGCGATCGAATCGCTGTCTACGGAGCATATCTATTTGCTGCCAAACAATGGCAATATTATATTAGCTGCCCAGCAGGCCGCAGACTTATGCGATAGAAATGTGACGGTTATTCCGTCCCGCACCATTCCTCAGGGACTTGCTGCCGTTCTTGCATTCAAGGATGAGGGAACAGCTGAGGAAAACGCGGAAGCGATGAAGCAGGCGATATCGCAGGTACGGTCCGGTCAAGTCACACATGCCGTACGCGACACCTCCATCGATGGGATCAACATCAATGAAGGCGATTATATCGGTATCGTAGAAAAATCGATTGTAACAGCGTCGCCGAGCCTGCAGGAAGCATGCCGTGAGCTTCTTACGACGATGCTGGAGGACGGCGGAGAGCTCGTTACAATACTGACAGGCGAACAGGCTGAGGAGGCTGAGACGGCTTTATTGACGTCTTGGTTCGAAACCTCATTCCCAGATGCCGAGCTGGAAGTGCACGAAGGCGGACAGCCGCTTTATCCATATCTTTTTGCAGTGGAATAGGGGTTAGGGGTGACGGTAATGAGCATGGTGAAAATTGTGACGGACAGCACGGCGGATATTCCAAAGCGTGTCCGTGAACAGCTAGGCATTGAGATGGTATCCCTCAAAGTGATGTTTGGTGAGGAATCGTATTTAGATGCGGTCTCGATTAGCAATAACCAATTTTATGAGAAGCTGATTGCATCGTCCGCGCTGCCTACGACCTCGCAGCCTTCGCCGGTCGAATTTATGGAAACCTATCAACGGATCCTGCAGAAGAATCCAGACTCATCTATTATTTCAATTCATTTATCTTCTGCTCTCAGCGGGACGTACCAGTCCGCGGTTCTTGGATCAACGCTGCTTGAGGAGCCAAATGATAGTGATATCACAATTATTGATACAAAATCGGCTTCTTATGGCGCTGGGCATGCTGGTGGTAAAGGCGGCGGAAATGGCAGCAGCGGGTGAATCCAAGGAATCGATTCTGGCAGAGATTGAACGTCTGAACAAGGATAAGAAACTATTTTTCTTAGTGGATACGCTGGAGTATCTTCAGAAGGGCGGCAGAATCGGCAAAGCTGCGGCATTGTTTGGTTCGATCCTGAATGTGAAGCCGATTCTCTCCTTA
The DNA here is from genome assembly GCA_963793665.1 of uncultured Paenibacillaceae bacterium. Classification (GTDB taxonomy): domain Bacteria; phylum Bacillota; class Bacilli; order Paenibacillales; family Paenibacillaceae; genus Paenibacillus_Z. The sequence goes on along the minus strand of CAWCBD010000024.1, from coordinate 256,647 downwards.
GATGATGAAGGTACGGTTACCGCTGTAGATAAAGTGCGTGGGACCAAAAAAGCGATGCACCGTATTATGGAACTGTTTAAAAATGATTTTGGATGCAGATCCCGTTGAAATGACGGTAGGTTGGACGTATAAGAGCGAGGTTGCGCAAGAGCTTGCGGCTCTTGCACAGGACCAGCTTAATGTACGCAATATTAGGCAAACAGAGATTGGTGCGGCTATCGGTGTGCATGTCGGTCCTGGAACTGCCGCATTATTCATAAACCGGGTGTGAGGTTGTCATGATGAAACTGGATCAAATACCGGTTCGGCAGATGAAAGGCGTGAGTGCTCAGAAAGAATTAGAGCTTCACGCCTTTGGCATTCATATGATTGCGGATCTGTTGGACTATTTTCCATTCCGATATGAAGATTATCGAATTCGGGGTCTTGCGGAAACGAAGAGCGGGGAGAAAGGGACCGTACAAGGGACTATTGTGGGCAACCCGGTACTGCAGCGTTACGGTCGTGCGAAAAATCGGTTGACCTGTAAAGTAGCCGTAGATGGTGTGCTGCTGACCGCGGTCTGGTTCAACAGGCATTATTTGCAGGAGCAGCTGACTCCAGGCCGCGAGATTATATTGACAGGTAAATGGGAGCAGCAGAGGCTGCAAATGACGGTATCGAATTCAGAATTTCCGGATAGCGGCGCGGCGCGGGCAGGCACGCTGCAGCCGGTCTATTCGGTAGGCGGAAGTATTACACAGCCTTGGATTCGTAAAATGATTGGTCAGGCGCTCCAGCAGTACGGTCCGATGATGGAGGAAATGCTGCCTGTCGTCCTAATAGACAAGTATAAGCTCATGCCTAGGCGGGAGGCAGTCACCCATATTCATCATCCGGAAGATACGAATGCGGGACAAGCTGCCCGCCGAAGATTGGTTTATGAAGAGCTGTTCCTGTTTCAGCTGAAGCTTCAAGCCTATCGATCTCTAAATCGGAAGAGAATGGATGGTACGCCTCATGTCGTTGATGCGGAGTCTATTCGCGTTTTTGTGCGGACGCTGCCTTTTGAATTAACAGATTCACAGAAGAAGGTTGTTAATGAGATTCTAACCGATCTGCGCCAGCCCTATTGTATGAACCGGCTTCTTCAAGGCGATGTGGGCTCTGGGAAGACCGTCGTAGCGGCTATTGCACTCTTTGCTGCGGTGAAGGCAGGTTATCAGGGTGCCTTAATGGTACCTACGGAGATCTTGGCTGAGCAGCATCTGCGTTCTTTACAGAAGCTATTTGCGGCGGCGGGGCTCGAAGTAGCATTACTGACTGGAAGCATGAGCGAGCGTAAAAGGCGTGATGTGCTTGCAGGGCTTCAAATGGGACTTATCGATGTGATTGTTGGCACTCATGCTATTATTCAAGAAGGTGTAAATTTTCGCGGCTTGAGCCTTGTGGTGACGGATGAGCAGCATCGCTTCGGCGTTAATCAACGAAGCATTCTCCGTCATAAAGGGCTTAATCCTGATGTATTGACGATGACGGCGACACCAATCCCTCGTACACTTGCGATCACGGCATTTGGTGATTTAGATGTATCTACGCTGCGTGAAAGGCCTCAAGGCCGTAAGCCTATCAAAACCTATTGGGTGAAGCATGGTATGCTCGATCGGGTGCTCGGTTTCATTCGCAGAGAGGTGGATAACGGACAGCAGGCATACTTCATATGTCCGCTTATTGAGGAATCGGAAAAGCTGGATGTACAAAATGCGATTGATTTACATATTCAGATTGGGCAAGCATTTCCAGATATGCGTGTGGGACTGCTCCATGGCAGGCTGCCCGCATCAGAGAAGGATGAAATCATGGGGGGATTTGGCCGTAACGAGGTTCAAGTTCTTGTTGCGACTACCGTTGTCGAGGTTGGCGTAGATGTGCCTAACGCAACGCTTATGATTATTATGGATGCAGAACGATTCGGACTATCCCAGCTGCATCAGCTGCGCGGGCGTGTCGGCCGCGGCGCTCATCAATCTTATTGTGTTCTGATCGCGGATCCAAAGTCGGAGACTGGGCGCGAGCGAATGAAGGTTATGACCGAGACAGATGACGGCTTTGAGGTAGCTCGGCGTGATCTGGAGCTGCGAGGTCCAGGCGATTTCTTCGGGACGAAGCAAAGCGGAGTGCCGGATTTCAAGCTGGCCGATATGGCGGCGGATTTTGAGATTCTGGAGCAAGCGCGTGATGATGCCGCTGAACTGACGGCAAACGCTGACTTCTGGACGGAAGCGGCATACGCGAGACTGCGTGATATCCTGAAGAAGGATCAACTTTTTCAAGGGGATTTGCTGGACTAGTTTCTTTTCGGGGACTGATTCGCATATAGTACAACGTATGGCTTAAAAGCCAAGGCGGAGGTGCTGGTCCGAATATGAGTTACACGAAATACGGCATTAAGCCGGAACTGGTCGAACGCGTGAAAACGAAAATGAAGAACCCCGTTATCAAGGATAGGATAAAGCAAGTGACGAATGGCTTGACCAAATATGATTTGCAGGATCGTACGAAAGTGAAGAGGCTTGTGCGGACGGCAGCCGGTATTCTTCAAGAGCCACTATCTGAAGCGCAGGAAGAGCAGCTTATCCAATTCGTGCTCGGCTCGCGAATTGATCCGAATAATACGCTGCATCTGATAAAGTTATGGGCCATGTTCCGCTGATCATTGATCAGCGGTTTTTTTAATCTTTATATTACCGGAATACGTGCTGCTAAAGGTTCAATGCAAAACGGATCATCTGTGTTTACATTGCCAACAGCAGCTGTTACCGGGTAAGCCTCCAGCAGCTCGGCCGGATAAGGCCGAAGAAGCGCGTTTAAATGATGTTGATTTTGAAAGGAACGGTCTAGCCAGCTGGACTCATCCTCTTGTCCCAGAATAACCGGCATACGATTATGAATGGGCGCCATAAGCTCGTTAGGCTCTGTTGTTAAAATGGTACAGGTGCTTAATTTATTTCCATCTGGAGACATCCACGTGTCATATAACCCCGCCATACTAAATAGGCTGCGGTCACGATGAGTGATGCGCATCGGCTGCTTGCCAGAATCCCGCTTCTGCCATTCATAAAATCCATCTGCCGGGATGATGCAGCGCTTTCGCTGAATGAGCTTCTTGAAGGCAGGCTTCTCCCATACCGTTTCCGCACGTGCATTAAGCATTTTATTGCCGATTTTCGGATCATCAGCCCATGAAGGGACAAGCCCCCATTTAAGCTCCCCAAGTCGATTCTTCTCTCCATCATGAATGATAGCCATGATCATCTGACCGGGAGCGACATTATATTTGGGATGGTGGAAGGGAACGTTTGTATCTCCAAGCGAGTACCGCAGCATGAGCTCTTCAATTGATACCGTTATGGTATATCTTCCGCACATTCTGGCATCGATTCCTTTCTTAATGGAACTATAGATAGATCTATTATACAATGTCCGAGCCTCACCGCTTATGGCTAATTGTAGAAAGGCTTGTCTATACTGTTCGTATAAGAACGAGAAGGGTGAGGCGGTATGATGGAGTGGAAATCCAGTCGAATGGCCAAAGTCATCAAGCTGCTGACAAATGGCTTTCGAAATATGATCCGAATTCCGCTGAAGCTCATCCACCTCGCAGACGCAAAACGCCGTTCTCGGAAGGCTTCGAACCGACTGACGGGTACCGCCTAGCCACTGCAGCTTAATTTGGCCTCAGTTGAAGAGCTTATGGTTGTATGGTCTGTTAAATCGGATGCAAGCGGTGTGGCTCCTGTTAAAAGCGGCGATGACCTTGAGCGAGCGCTCATCTATAGAATCCAGCATGAAACGGAACAAGCAAATCGCAATAATGTGACGCGAACGGAAGCCTATCGTGCGATTTATTTTCGTTGTCCGGAGCTCCATTGGGCCCTTCTCGCTCATATCGTATCGCGAAATTGCGGATGGAATATGACAGATTTGAAGGGTGAGCTTATACCTCGGCTGCTCTCCGAACAACAAAGAGAGATGATTTTTGAAATGCTCGAAAGAGCGAATGCACTTATTTTTCACGATGCTTATCCTCAATTGCTGTTATATGAAGCAGGCAAGAAAGCTGGACGAGATTGGAGTAGTTTATTACCTGCATTCGGGGTTTCAAGGTTTATGCTGCCTGTATGGTCAAAGTTCAGACAACGGGGAGAGTCGGCACTGCTCACGACAGCGCTCATTGTGAATGAGCAGAACGTTATCGAAGGACGCATCATCCAAGACGAATATTATCGGCAGCATGTATTGGATAAACTCATATTCCAGCTTCAAACATCGCTGCAAACCAATGAGGTGATTATGCCCTACGGAGCTCAAATGGCTGGAGAGCTAAAACTGGCAGGTCTGATATTGGAGGATTTCAGCAAGCTTCATGAACGGATCGAGTTTGGAAAAAGTCTGTATGCGATATTGTTCGGGGTACCCGAGGTGAGAGAAGGGGTTCTTTCATTCGTAAAAGCGGTACACCATTCCGGCTCACGGGCTGATTATGCACCTCATTTATTTACCAAGCAAGCGATTCGTAAGAATAATGAAGCAGCCTACGTACAGAAGGTGACCGGCTGTCGGTTAAACAGAGGAGCAAAGCCAATTTATAGCCCGGTACTGTATGAAGCATGGGGAGATATGCCAATGAAGGCGGTTCAGCCTGGAGATTGGTTCTCGGATGTTAGGGAAGTACAAACATTCCTTCAAGCCTTACCGTTTCCTAAAGTGTTCGAAATAACGAACGAGCACTGCTTAAATATTAATAAAATGGAGTTGGCTGTATTAACGGCACAGAAAATAGGCATTAATCAGCGAAATAAGTGATGCAGCTGCTTTTTTACGGTAATCGGGCATTTGAATACTAAAAGTAAAAGGCAGTGCAGGACGCTAAGTTGACGTCTCACACCGCCTTTTTTCAATCGTAGAGGGTATATTGGGCCCCAGTAATTTATGCTTTACGATTCAGAAGCTCCCACCGGTACACATATTCAAACAGAAATTCGAATGCTTCCAGGTGACGTTTGGCCTCAAATGCGCTCTCTCCCCACGCGTAAATCCCATGTTTGCGCAGCATGATTCCGGGAATACGGGGGTCTAGACGTTCCGTTATTTCAGGAACGATGCTCGGTATATGAGCGAAATTCGAAACAATCGGAATATCAATATGTGCTTCCTCATCCCAGATGTTGAAGGCTTTGATCAATTCTACTCCCTCTACCGGGATCGATTTGCGCTCCCAGAACAGCTCAGATACGATGCTGTTAAAAACGGTATGGATATGAAAGATGGCCCCGCAGCCGGTTTGACGGTAGATTTCGCAGTGTATCAGCGTTTCAGCAGAGGGCTTGAGTTTCGTCTGCTCACTAGGCTTCCCATCCTGATTGACGAACAAGAAGTCCTCCGGCGTCGATAGCGATTTATCCTTCCCGCTTGCAGTAATGGCAAAATCGAATTGTTGCGGCGTATAATCCCCAACCCGGATCGACAGATTACCGCTTGTGCCAGGAAACCAGCCGCGAGAGGCGAATAAGCGCTTCACTTCGCTAAGCTCCTGGAGTGCGCGTTGTTTATCTTCTAGTGTGATTTCCTCGAATGACATGTTTAGTTCACGGCCTCCTCTTGCTGTCTCATTACATCAAGCACATCATGAAACGTCTCAAATTCATGAAAAGCCAAACCAAGCTCCTTGCATTTCAGGATAAGATGAGAGCGGGCAAATACAATGTCTGCAATCTTAGCGCCCTCGAAATCCGTTACGCTGTCACCGATAAGAATACGGTTATAGTTATCGGCAGGAAAACGGCGAATGATGGTAGTTTTACACATGCCGCAGTCGTTCTTGCAATGGCTTTCGCAGGTGTGAGGCCATGTAATTTCGATCTGATCGCCCGAGAAATCACTGCCGTTGCAGAATATATGCTCGGTTGGTATGTTAAAAGGTGCGAGAAGAGGATAGACAAAAAAATCAATTCCACCGCTCGTTACATAGAATTCAATATCGTTAGCTTTGCAGTAGGCTAGCAGATCGGCAAAGCCGCTGCGAATGCGTGCGTTGGAAATCGCATAATCAATAACTTCCTGTTTCAATGAAGCTGGAAGCATGCGAAACAGCTCTACCAACACCTTGGCGAATCGTCTTGCGCTGGCTGACAATATCATTTACAATCGGTTCCCAGCCTGGCGGGTTAAAATGGCGGATGATTGCGATAATGTTATCATTCTCAGTAATTGTCCCGTCAAAATCGCAAAAAATGACGTCTTTCTTCTCGGAGCGAACCGGGTTAACTTCGTGCTCCGTCATTCTTTATACCCCCAGCTGTTAATAGCGGCTTGAAGTGCCTCGTTGCCAGGCTGCGCTGCTGCTTCCGGTAACGGAATGTTGGCTAATGAGGCATGGATAGCTTGACGGAAAGCTTGTCCGCCAGCTGCCGTTCCTTGCGGATGACCGTGGATTCCGCCTCCGGCATTTACGACAACATCTTGTCCGAAGTCGCGCAGTATAAGTGGAACTAGTCCAGGATGGATGCCGGCCGAAGGAACCGGGAAGCTAGCCTTCATGGGCAGCGCCGAATCGATTAGAGCTGCTTGGACCGCTAAATTCTCTTCCTTAGGCATAACTACTGAGCCGTATGGGGAAGGGAAGAGAACGAGGTCGGCGCCAGCCAGACGCATAAGCTTACCGAGTAATAAAGGAGCTGCTATGCCATAATGCGGTGATGGGTAGAAGGCCCCCGCAAGTGCAGGATGAGCCGCAATTGGGACAGAGATGGCAGGATCGCTGCTTAATTCATGCAGTGTATCGTAACCGTAGGCAAGCACATTAAAGAGCAGCGCATTCGCTCCAGCAGCGATAGCGCGTTTCGCATTATCGGCAAGCTTCGAGGTGGAGCCGGTGAGATTCACCGCATACAGCAGCTTTTGACCCGTTTCCGCTTGAGCTTGACGCGCTGCCGCCATACATGCCTCGACGCGTTTCTCGATCGGAGTCAGCGGATTCTCAAACAAGATTTCGTCATCCTTGATGAGGTCTACGCCGCCAAGTGCTTGAAGATAGAACTGCTCTCGTAGATTCGGCAAATCATGCCCAATCACCGATTTGAAGATGCTCATCAGAAGCGGCCGCTGCTCTACCCCAAGCAGCTTACGAATGCCTGTAATCCCAAATTTCGGCCCAGGAAAAGCGGAAGTGAAGCTGCTGGAGAAATCCAAATCCAGCAATTTAATTTTACCATCCATGGACAGCTTGCCAAAAACGGTAACCAGCAGGGCAGGAAGATCACGGCTATAATTGACATCGGGATATGCAATTTTGAGGTCAGCATACCGTTCACCAGGTACCGCATTTTCGGGCTCATGTACATGTACAGAGATAACGCGACCCAAGTGCTTCTCCATCTCCGCTTTACGTGCTTCTGGTAGATCTGTCCAGCTGCCAACGGTTAAACCAACCGCTATTCCTTGTGCTTTCTTGTTGAAATCTGCTTTATCATCGTAACAACGATAAGTAGCTATACATACGGAAGTACTCATGATTTGGAAATCCTTTCGATTTCTGCTCCCATTTCACCAGCACGCTCTGCTGCGCGTCCGACAGCTGCGGTAATGGCTTTGGTAAAATGATGAGCATCTAATGTTTCAATCGCAGCTTGTGTCGTTCCGTTAGGAGAGGTCACTTTATGTCTTAAATCAGCTGGATTCTCATTGGTCGCTTTGACCATATGAGCGGCACCGAGTACGGTTTGAACAGTTAGCTCGCGCGCTGCTTTCTCTGATAATCCAAGCTCGCGTCCAGCGTTGATCATCGCTTCCATCAGGTAATAGATATAAGCAGGGCCGCTTCCGGATAAACCAGTTACTACATCCAGTAAAGGCTCCTCGACAATGGCAGTTAAACCAATCGATTGCAGCATTTGTTCAGCCAGCTGCCGCTGAACATTCGTAACCGAGCTTGAGAAGCTAATTCCAGTAGCGCCAAGTCCGATGGTGCTTGACGTGTTGGGCATCGTACGAACAATAGCAATCTGTTGACCCAGAAGCGCTTCGATAGTTCCTATCGTCATACCCGCAACTAAAGAGACGAGAATTTGCCCAGGTTTAATGATGCCCCGCAGCTGTTTTATTGCTTCTGCTGCATCTTTAGGCTTCATCGCCAGAAAAATAATATCTGCATCATGAAGCACCGTTTGTTTGGACTCGGCGTCATTCGCGGCGGAAACCCCATAGCGAGTGGCCAGTTCATCCAATCGAGCGGCATTTTGCCGATTCATGACACTGATCTGAGCAGGCTCGGTAAGTCCGCGATCTAACAATCCGCGTACAAATGCTTCTGTCATCGAGCCAGCCCCGTAGAAGCATAAACGAAGGGAGCCGATCTCAGGCGTAACGCCAGATGTCGAGAGTTGAGTCATATTATAACCTCCTAAAAGTTTTGCGTTTCATCAGCGAGATACTTCTTAGCAAGCAAAACTCACCTCGTAAGCATAAGCTTAAGTTTTGCGTATCATCAGCGAGACACTTCATAGCAAGCAAAACTCATATCGTAAGCATAGGCTTAAGTTTTGCGTTTGCTGTGTTATCCGCGGATTTGTCCATTGCCATAAATCCGGTATTTCGTTGAGGTTAAAGCAGGGAGCCCCATAGGACCGCGTGCATGCAGCTTCTGCGTACTGATACCAATCTCTGCTCCGAATCCGAATTCAAAGCCATCTGTAAAACGAGTCGATGCGTTGTGATAAACCGCAGCAGCATCAACCTCTAGAAGGAAACGCTCCGCATGCGCTTGCTGTTCAGTCACGATACATTCCGAATGCATCGTACCGAATTTACGAATATGATCCAGCGCTTCATCAAGCGTGTTAACAATCCGTATATTCAAAATATAATCATTGTATTCCGTTGCATAATCCGTATCCGAAGCAGCTTTAGCCTCCTGTATAAGCTCCATCGTGCGAGAACAGCCTCTTAGTTCAACATTTGCGGCTAAGAAACGGTCAGCGATCTTCCGCAGATGAAGAGCAGCGAAATCTTCGTCGACAAGGAGTGTCTCCATGGAATTACAAACGGAAGGACGCTGCACTTTAGCGTTAAACGCGATATCTGAAGCCATAACTGGATCTGCACCTGCATCAATAAACGTGTGGCAAATGCCGGCACCCGTCTCAATAACCGGAACGGTAGCATTAGCGACGACATTATTGATAAGCGCTGCACCGCCACGTGGAATAATAACATCAAGCAGCCCGTTTAGTTTAAGCATTTCATCTACAGAGGAACGATTAGGATCTTCAATTAACTGCAGAGCATCGGCAGGCAGATCCGTTTGCGCCAATGCAGCGCGAAGGATCTCGATAATGCGGCGATTGGTTTCCAGTGCGGCTGACCCGCCCCGAAGAACAACGGCATTACTTGTTTTGAGACATAGGCCCGCCGCATCCACGGTAACGTTTGGACGTGCTTCATAGATCATTCCAATAACGCCAAGCGGTACAGATAGTTTCTCGATACGAAGGCCATTCGGACGGTCGAAAGATTGGAGCAGGAGACCAACAGGATCCGGTAGAAGCACAACTTCACGCAAGCCCTCAGCAATTGCGCTGATACGTAGTTCGGTAAGTGTTAAACGGTCAAGCATGGATTCACTTGTTCCATTCTCACGGCCGCGTTTAATATCCAGATCATTGGCAGCAATGATAGATGCATGCTCCTTCACAAGTGCATCAGCCATCTGCAGCAAAGCATGATTCTTTTGCTCAGTAGTTAAACGATTCATTGTCATTGCCGCTCGCCGCGCAAGCGCTGCTTTGTCGCGAACTTCACTCATTCGTAATCTCCCCTATTCTGATCTCATTTTTATCGCTTATGATTTTAACGTAACCCATTCGTCACGGTGAATGACTTCAATCCGGTTAACTTCTACACGTCCGCGTACTTCTTCCGTACTAAGTCCGGCAACCGCTTGAATTTGCCAAGCTGCATAGTTTACAACTCCGCGTCCCAGCGTCTCCTGCTGCTCATTGATCACTTCAACGACGTCTCCAGGATGAAAATCGCCCTGAATGGACCGAATTCCAGCTGGCAGGAGGCTCTTACCGCCCTCTAGCAATGCCATCTGAGCACCTTGGTCGACAATAATTTTCCCTTGAGGGAACGAGTGGAAGCCGAGCCATTGTTTCTTCATTGGTAAATTATGAAAGCTCGTATCAAAATAAGTGCCTTTGCCGATATTATCGACTGCAAGCTTCAAATCACCGGGCTCCTGGACACGGCCTATAAAAGCCGGTATTCCACCCGCGCATCGAAATCCGAGCCGCTTCAATCTTGGAGCGCATGCCGCCGGTTCCGACAGATGAGCCAGAGCCTCCGGCAATACTCAGAATTTCATCTGAAATTTGATCGATACGTTCGATTCGAACCGCTTGCGGATTTTTACGTGGATCTTCCGTATAAAGTCCATCCATATCAGTCAAAATAATTAGCCGCTTCGCTTTAACCATGTTGGCTACCAAGGCGGATAACGTGTCATTATCGCCAAACTTTAAATTCAATTCATCTGTTGCTACCGTGTCATTCTCATTAATAATCGGGATGGTCCGCAGTCGAAGCAGCTCTTCGACCGTCATCAGCGCATTTTGAATTCGTTTCCGATTGGAGAAATCCGCACGGGTAAGTAAAATTTGTGCGACGCCAACACCGCCATTGTCTCCATAAGCGGAGAACGCTTCTTGATACGCCTGCATGAGCAAAGCCTGCCCAACGGCAGCTGCAGCTTGTTTCTCGTGAACAAGCTTTGGTCTTGACTCATATCCGATTCTGCGAAAGCCAGCAGCAACCGCGCCAGAGGTGACAAGCAGCACTTGGTAGCCAGCCTCATGAAGCGCAGCGAGTTCATGTGAGAAGAAGGCGATTCTTTCGCGGTTCAGGCCACCCTCATCGGAGGTGAGCGAACTGCTGCCGATTTTGACTACGATCGTTTCCGTCATCCTACATATCCCTTTCCCATGGCAAAATAAAAACACTTCCGCCCTTCAGTAATAGAAAGGACGAAAGTGTAACTTCCGCGGTACCACCTTTATTAACGGCAATGATTCTTCAACGATCGAAGACATGCCGTTCCGCTTCATAAACCTGATAACAGCAGGCTACTGTCCGACTCATCGCCGGCCGTTCCGGGATTGGTTTCTGCATTAGTCACGGTAAATTCTTGCAGCAGCTGAATTTACTCTCTGTGCGCGACGCTGGTTTCGCATACTTGGCCCCATCAATACGTTAATTGTTCAATTGTTATTTCATCAAGCATACCATGTTCTAACATGGCGTGTAAAGGCAGCAAGTGACTGATAAGGGCGCTGTGCTAACCGAACAAATGAAGTTTGCCAATACGTGCAATCGCTTCTTCCAAGCGTGCTTCGGGAGCAAGGAGTCCAAGCCTCACATAACCCTCGCCATGATCGCCAAAACCAATTCCCGGTGCAACAACAACATCAGCCTGCTCAAGGACAATATCGGCAAAGGAAGCGGAGGTGTGGCCCTTGGGCACTGGCAGCCAGCAGAAGAAGGATCCGCCAGGCATCGTCGCTTCCCAGCCTATTTTAGACATCGCGCCGAATAGCGAATTACGCCGATTCTCATATGTAGCTGTTAAATCCGTTACACATTGCTGCGGTCCAGTAAGTGCAGCTGCAGCAGCGGCTTGAATACCGCCGAACAGACTGCAATAGTAATGGTCCTGTATCAAATTGATAAGGGAAATGATTTCGGAATTGCCAAGGGCAAAGCCTACGCGCCAGCCAGCCATATTATAAGTTTTGGATAACGTGTAGAATTCGATGCCGACCTCTTTAGCGCCAGGTGTTTGAAGGAAGCTAACTGGAGGGTTATTATCAAAGCCGATTGCTCCATAAGCAAAGTCACTTGCAACAACGATGCCGTGTTTAGCGGCAAAATCAACCGTTTTCGAATAAAACTCCGGTCCTGCAACTGCACCAGTCGGGTTATTCGGATAATTGATGAACATTAGCTTCGCTTGATTAGCAGCCTCTGTGGAAATTGCATCGTAATCGGGCAGGAAGCTATTGTCCGCTGTTAAGCGGCATATACTCCATCCGTCCGCCTGCAAGCGCAACGCCTGACCAATAATCGGGATAACCCGGGTCTGGGACGAGGCATACATCACCAGGATTAAGCAAACACTGACTTAGTTCAATCAATCCAGTCTTTCCACCAAACAGGATAGCGACTTCCTTCTCGGGGTCTAGGTTGACATTATAATCTTCCTTATATCGTTGTGCTACAGCTTCCTTAAGAAAAGGAAATCCGCTAAACGGCGGGTAACGATGATAAAGCGGGTTAGGAGCCGCATTTTGAAGGGATGATACGATATGAGGCGGTGTCGGTTGATCGGGATTGCCTTGTCCCAGATTAATGACATCCCGTCCTTTGGCGACCTGAGCATTCGCTTTACGTACAAGTCCGGCAAAAAATTGCGTCGGCAAACCAGTCATCCGGTTTGCCGGGCTAATTTGAAAGGGTTTCGTTTGATCCATATTTATCACTCCATATGCAGCTATTGATTGGCCCCGGGTATTCTATGCCTAAAGTAAAATGTAGCATAACTAAGGAATAGGTGTCGAGCCAGCGCTGCTGGAGTGCCCGCGAATGAAGCTTCGTTATCGTTCGTTACTTGATATCGATTGCTTTAAGGAAAGGTTTTATATCGGCAGTAAATTGAAGTAAATACGGTTTTCGATTCTCATCAAAAACGAGCAATAGCTGCGGCTTGCCTGGACAATAAAATAGGAACACATCTGTGGTATGAAAGTTAATGGTATCCACTTTAACACGAGCTGGCTCATTTAGCGGAATACGGAACACATAACCACATTTGTCATTAGCCGTCAACTGAGGCGCAAGGCCGGTGACGGATCCAAGCCAGCTTTTGGCGAATTTCTGATATTCCTTACTGTTAGGTACGGATTTGACCACTTTTCCTGCAATGACGTCAAAGGCTTGAACCTGGCGCTGCTGCGCGGCTCCCTCATCGTGTGCACTTGCACTTGCTCCGTTCGCATAGGGGAGAAGTAAGCAAAATGCAAGGGTAAGCATAGCTATCAGTTTTAATTTCATCATGTCGACTCCTTCGGATAGATGTAAGATGGTTTCCTAAATATACGTTGCCCATCTTGACAGCGAACCATGAGACGTTATTATTAGGGAAAATAGGGAGGAGGCAATTACAATTATGGGGAGCTTACTTCGACTCGCGTTAGTGCAGATGCATGTGGATGCAGGCAATCCAGATGCGAACTACGCCAGATTGGAAACAAAATTAAATGAAGCTGTACAGGGCCCGGTTAAGCCGGACATGATCATGCTGCCAGAAATGTGGAATACCGGTTATGCCCTTGAACAAATAGACGAGCTTGCCGATCCGGACGGGGAGAGGACCAAGGCACTTCTCTCGGCATTCAGCCGTAATCATAAGGTACAAATATTCGGCGGTTCGATTGCGGAGAAACGCTCTGATGGTGTTTATAATACAACTTATGTGTTTAATGAGTTGGGAGAAATCCATGCGGAATACTCCAAGATCCATCTCTTCCGGCTTATGGATGAAGAGAAGCATCTTCAGTCAGGTGACAAGCTTGGCCAGTTGAATGTTTCCGGTACAGATGCAGGGATGATGATCTGTTATGACATTCGGTTCCCTGAGCTTGCCCGCAAACTCGCGATTAATGGGGCGAAATTGCTGTTCGTTCCCGCGCAATGGCCTAATCCAAGGCTGCATCATTGGCGGACGCTGCTTATGGCCAGAGCCATTGAGAATCAAATGTTCGTCATTGCTTGCAATCGATGCGGCACTAGCGGTACAAGTACTTTTTTCGGGCATTCCCTTATTATTGATCCTTGGGGCGAGATTATTGCCGAGGCCGGGGAAGAAGAGTCGATTATTCGGGCCGAGATTGATCTGGCGCTCGTAGATGCCATTCGTTCCAAAATACCGGTCTTCGAAGACCGGCGCCCACAATTATATTGATGGAATTTATCCTTTAAAATGATTCTCTACCGTTGTTCTCATCGTTTCAATAAAAGCTTCGGCCGCTTTCGACAGATAGCGGCCTTTACGGCTTGCAATGACGAGTGTCCGCGATGGTGATGGGGCTGCTATTGGCAAATAAACCGGTATAAATTCGCTTGATTTGGCACGGGTCATCATTTTCGGTACGAAAGCAATACCCATTCCCGCTGCGACGAGCGATTGAACGGTTTCTATATTTGAGCTTTCAAAAACGATGCGCGGATCGAAGCCTGCATGATGGCATAATTCAAGGGCGATCTGACGGAAGCCTTGCCCTTTCTTAAGAACAATAAACGGTTCGGCAGCAAGAGCTGAAATTTGGATAGGCTTCTGAATCTTCACGAGCGGGTGTTCAGGCGGAAGTGCCAGACATATTTCTTCGTCGATAATCGGAACCCACTCCAGTGTTGGGTCCTCTAAAGGAAGCGAGAGCAGACTCAAATCGGTTTGACCGCTTGCAGTCAGCTGCTCAAGGCGGCTTGAGCTATCCTCTACGAGGACGACTTCAATCTCGGGATAAAGCTTGCCGAATACAGGCAATACGAGCGGAAGGACGTGAGAGCCGGTAATAGGCAGACTTCCGACCACAAGCTTGCCTTTGCGCATATGGGCGAGGTCGTCGAGCTCCTGTTTCAGCTGTTCGATATTATCCAGAATGCTTTGCGCTTTGGCAACAAACACAGACCCTGCATGAGTTAGTTCAACGGAATTGGTCGTTCTTCGGAACAGAAGAACGCCAATTTCCTTCTCAAGCTTGGATAGCTGCTGGCTCAGTGAAGGCTGCGCGATATGCAGCTTTTCTGCGGCACGGGAAAAGTTCTTTTCTTTGGCGATTTGAATGACATACTGCAGCTGGCGGAATTCCATGGGACGCTCCTTTTTACGATTATTTTCCTCAATTGGCTGTCATAGGCCGTACCTATTGCTTTTATAGATATTATATCTTGGATCAATGAAGAAAGAAATGCTATGATGGTTTCATTGAATAATAGAGTTGAATAAAGAATTTATCTTATGAGGTGATACCAATGACAAAAAGAACGATGTTTGAAAAAATTTGGGATAATCACGTCATTCATGCCGAGGAAAGCAAGCCGAGTGTTTTGTATATCGATTTGCAGCTTGTTCATGAAGTGACGTCTCCACAGGCTTTTGAAGGCCTTCGTTTATCTGGCCGTAAAGTACGTCGTCCAGATCTTACGTTCGCAACGATGGATCATAACGTTCCAACGAAAGACCGTTTTAACATCACAGATCCGATCTCCAAGCAGCAAATCGACACGCTGACACAAAACTGTAAAGATTTTGGCGTTACATTGTTTGATCTCGACAGCATCGACCAAGGCGTCGTTCACGTTATGGGACCAGAGCTTGGTCTTACACATCCTGGTAAAACGATCGTTTGCGGAGACAGCCATACTTCTACGCATGGCGCTTTTGGCGCCCTTGCATTTGGTATTGGCACATCTGAGGTTGAGCACGTAATGGCAACGCAATGTCTTCAACAATCCAAAGCAAAAACGATGGAAATTCGTTTTGTGGGAAGCCGCAAACCAGGCGTAACGGCGAAAGATATGATTCTTGGCGTTATCGCGCAGAATGGTACTGACTTTGGTACAGGCTATGTAATGGAATTTACGGGTGAAGCGATTCGTTCACTGACGATGGAAGAGCGTATGACGGTTTGTAACATGTCTATCGAAGCTGGTGCACGTGCCGGCTTAATCGCTCCAGATGAAACAACTTTCAATTACTTGCGCGGCCGTGAATACGCACCGCAAGGGGAAGCTTATGATCGCGCAGTTGCGATTTGGAAAGAGCTTCCTACAGATGAAGGCGCCGTATATGATACTGTTGTTGAGTTTGACGTGGATACTCTTATTCCTCAAGTAACCTGGGGAACAAGCCCGGGTATGGGTACAGATATCACGAAGAACGTTCCGGTTCCATCGGAATTGCCAACTGAAAACGAACGTAAAGCAGCTGAAAAAGCACTTGAATATATGGGTCTGACCCCTGGTACGCCAATGAGCGAAATACCGATCGATTACGTGTTCATCGGTTCATGCACGAACGGACGTATTGAGGATCTTCGCGCCGCAGCAGAAATCGCTAGAGGCTACAAAGTAAGCGAAAGGGTTACCGCTATCGTCGTTCCGGGGTCGGGTCGAGTTAAGATCCAAGCTGAGAAGGAAGGGCTTGATCAAATCTTTACGGAAGCTGGATTCGAATGGCGTGATGCCGGCTGCTCCATGTGCCTGGCGATGAACCCAGACGTACTGAAGCCTGGCCAACGCTGCGCATCGACTTCTAACCGTAACTTCGAAGGCCGTCAAGGCCGTGATGGACGTACGCACTTGGTTTCCCCTGCAATGGCTGCAGCTGCTGCAATTATGGGTAAATTCACAGATGTACGCGATTGGAAAATTAAATCCGAAGTTTTGAACTAAATCGAGAACGAAAGATCGAGAGGAGTTACACGAAATGGAAGAGTTTAAACAACTAACCGGTCTTGTTGCACCCGTAGACCGTGTTAACGTCGATACAGATGCAATTATTCCTAAACAATTTCTTAAGCGTATTGAACGGAGCGGCTTTGGTCAATTTTTGTTCTTTGAATGGCGCTGGGACGAGAAAGGCAATGTCATTCCTGATTTCAGCCTGAACCAACCGCGGTATGCAGGAGCTGAAATACTGCTCTCCCGTGCGAACTTCGGCTGCGGATCATCCCGTGAGCATGCACCTTGGGCGATCCTGGATTATGGCTTTAAAGTTATTATTGCACCTTCCTATGCGGATATTTTCTACAACAACTGCTTCAAAAACGGTATTCTGCCGATTCGCCTCAGCGAAGAGCAAGTTGAAGATCTGTTCAAACGCACAACAGCAGCAGAAGGCTACAAACTGACTGTTGATCTGGTAAACAAGAAAATTTCTGATAACGCAGGCCTTGAAATTGCGTTTGACCTTGATGAGCATCGCCGTCAGTTCTTGCTTCAAGGTCTCGATGATATCGGCTTGACACTTCAGCATGAAGATAAGATCACTGCTTACGAAGCAAGCCGGGTTGCATATTAAACCACCCGCTTGTCAAAGCGAATGAAGACCCTGGCTTGCCAGGGTCTTTTTTAATGCAAAAAAGATTAGTACAATTTCCCTTAAAACGCAACTTTTTCTGACATTATGCGTCTTACATTTGTCTCGCGCATAGGCATGTACGATATGCTCAAGGGCGAAAAATCAGTCATCGAGGTGAAAGATGAAGAAGTTTGTAACCGTTATTATGTTGTTGGCGTTGTTCGTTTCTTTGGTCCCGGGGAAAGTGGGGGCGGCGGTCGTTCCTAAACTCTATTTGAATGGTAAGCAGCTGCAAACAACCATAGATCCGCAAATCATCGGTCAATCGACTCTTGTGCCGGTACGTACGGTTACGGAAGGTCTTGGTTTTGATGTCGAATGGTCATCCCCGAATGTAAGTATTTCAAATGGGGCAACTAATATGGTTCTTACCATTGGCAGCAAGTCTGCAATTGTGAATGATAGTGAAATCAAACTGGATTCTCCAGCAATCTCTTCTAAAAATACGACATTAGTTCCTCTTCGGTTTGTCAGCGAACAGTTTGGACTCGATGTCTACTGGGATGCACCTACCAAATCCGTTCACCTATATCAAAAGTCAGAGAGTGTTGATCCTCCGGCTTCAGTTCCAAGCGATGGGGGTAATAGTTCTACAGAACCTGATACCGGAACAGGAACACAGCCTGGCAGCGAAACTGGCTCAGGAGATACGCCTGCGGATTCAGGCAGTATAACGACCGCGGCATTGAAGGCTGTAGAATTCGATGGATTAGCTAGCGTACTCTTACCCTATGACGGCGATTTCGGCAATGTGAAGACAGAAGTGCTTCATAGTCCGGAGCGAATCGTCGTTGACCTGCCATACATGAATTTCGACCCTACATTTACACCGGTGTTTGATTCAACCAAGAGCTCGAAACTTGGCGAAATTATCGTTGATACCCATCCATCACTACAAAAAATTCGATACTCTTATTATTCGGACAAGCCGTCAACCGTTCGAGTCGTTCTTGATTTGGCTGCAGCTACTAACTTTCAGGTGTCCAATGAAAACCATATCATTCGAATCGATCTGCTAGATGTTACAGGTCCGGTGATTGTACCAACACCAGACAATCAAGACGAGCCTGGAACTGGCGTTTTTAAAGTCGTGCTTGACGCGGGCCATGGCGGTAAAGACCCTGGAGCTTATTCGGTCAATGGACGCCACGAGAAAGAATATAATTTGGCCATCACGCTTAAAATTAAAGCTTTATTAGATAAAGAGCCGAAAATCAAGCCTTACTTGACACGTTCTGACGATACTTTCGTTGAACTAAATGACCGTGCCAAAATTGCCAATGACCTGAATGCGGATATGTTTATTTCTTTTCATGCCAATAGTGCATCAAATGGAACTGTCTCCGGTTCAGAAACGTATTATAACCGTGATAACAGTAAATCGCTCGCAGATATCATACATAAGCACTTAATTGCTGGTACAGGCCTTGCAGATCGAAAAGTAAGACAAGCCGGTTTTGTCGTGATCAAGAAAACAACGATGCCAGCGGTGCTGCTCGAGGCAGGCTATCTGTCAAATGCAGGTGACTCGTCAATACTCTTTTCAGATGTAAAGCAGAACAAGATCGCGGCTGAAATCGTTGCAGGGATTAAGGAATATTTCAAATTAACCTAGGAGTGTGCCGATGAAACATCTGATGCCTTTACGATTTTTACTTATGCTTTCGGCGATAACTGTTGTCCTAACACTCAGTGCTTGTGGAGCGAAGACTGAACCGACACAGGGGTCTAATACCCCGCAGAAGCCAGCTTCCAATCAGCAGAAAGAGCAGCAGCCTGTAGAACCGGTTAAAGAGAAAGCGACTATTAATGTGTATGTTGCAGCAGATGATGAGCTGATTTCACTTAAAGAGCTGAAAGCAGATATTGAATACGCGGATAGCAAGGAGAAAATCGAAGAAGCATTCAAAGCGCTGCAGAAGGATGGGCCAAATGCTGAGATGTCTCTATGGAAGAATGTTAAGCTGCTGCATGTGAAAGTGGAGGGTAAAGCTGTAACCATAGATGTCCACCTGCCTGATGAGGCTAGGTTAGGAGCACCTGGAGAAGAGCTTGCGATGGAATCCGTCCAAAAAACGATGTTTCAGTTCGAAGATGTAACCTCACTTGACATTCTCGTTGATGGCGAGCAGGTCGAGAGTCTAATGGGTCATGATGAATTAGATCATCCAATGAAAAAGCCTGCAGCTAAATAATATGAGCCTCTCAAATTTATAAAACGAAAGGATTCGTGAGTATGTCACTGAACACAAAGTGGACAAGAATACTGTCATCATTTGTTATATTCTCCTTACTTGCAAGTCTTTCCGTTTGGGATCATACAGCTAGTGCCAGTACCACAGCAACAGTCTTTAGTGACGTTCCTGCTGGTCATTGGGCAGAGAAGCATGTCGCAAAGCTAGCGCTGCAAGGGATCGTAAAAGGGAACAACGGATTGTTCAAACCAAACGACAATATTACGCAGCAGGAAGCTGTTACACTAGCGATTCGTTTTATTGGTAAAGAAAATGAAGTGAATTCAACTGAAGCTGTTTTCCCGCTTACCTTTAAAGTGGGGAATTACTTTAAGCCTTACATTGTTCTCGCCTTCAAAGAAGGTCTGCTTGATCGAAATATAGAGTTCGAGCTTGCCAAGACGAATACAGCCACGACCTGGGGAGAACAAAAGGCTTCAAGGGAATGGATTACGAAATTGATTATTAAAGCGATTGGTCAGCAGAAGCTGTCAGATGAACTAGCATCGGCGACAATTGCTTTTAAAGATGGTGCCAATGTTGGGACAGGCTACATGGGTTACGTCAATGCAGCCGTTCAGCTGCAGCTCGTAAAAGGGGTCACAGCAGATAAATTTGACCCTAAAGGATTCGCTACGAGAGCTGCTCTGGCAACAATCTTCAGCCGTGCAGAAAGCCAATATCCGGTTACATACACAGGCCAAATGAACGGTGTACTCTCATCTGTGAATAATTCAGTCATTAAGGTATATGGAGCAGATGGAGAGAAATCTTTTAATCTTACTTCTCAAACCTATATCACACGGTACGATTCCGAGAAATCGTCTACACTGGATAAGCTTGTGCTTCATGCGAACGTAATGATCATCACAAGCGGTGATAAAGTGCTGTATATCGAACAACTAGATGACAAACAGCAGCTTGAGACAATTGCTGGTGACTTCATCAGCATCATTCCGGATGAGCATCTGCTATACATTCTTATAGATAAGAAACCCGTCCCTGTTACTTACGGTGATAACGTAGTTGTCAAGGATTCTGCCGGTGTCGAACTTCCGGTGGCATCTCTACTGAAAGACAGCAAAGTGCAAATCATTCGTGCGACTTATGATAAATCGGCGCTTGCTCTATCGATTACGGTTCAGTCTGCCCCAGTCAACAAGAGCGGAGCAGGTAAAGCCACATTCATTGATACAGCTTCAGCGACCCTTAAAGTAATGAATTCGACGACTAACCTTGAAGAGACGTATTCCGTTTCTTCAAAAGCTGATGTCGTTTGGCAGGATACGATTCTGGACAATGGACTTTCTGAGGTGCATGTCGGGGACACCGTATCTTATGAGGTTGTGAATAGCGTTATCATGAAAATTACCATTCAGCAGACTTCAACTGCAGTTACGACAACAGTTCGTGGTCAGTTTTACTCCGCAAGCGCTGATGGCAAGACCATTTCATATAAGAAAAATGCCGATACCGCCCAGGAAAAGCTCGATATTAAATTTGTTTCTGATTCTGCAGAGATCACAATTGAAGGACTTGCAGGAGCCGGAATAGGTGATCTCGTTCAAGGCGATGTGCTTGATCTTACAATTAACTCGAGCGATCAAGTTACAGCAATAAAGGTTGTTAATCGTAAAGTGATTATTTTGAATGGTGTAACCGTTAGAGGCTATGATTCAACGACTAAAGTGCTTGATATTATAAGCGCTAACGGAAAGCTGATCTCGGTTTATTTGACAGATGATACGAAGATCGATTTAAATGGCATTTCCATTAATGCGAGTACAGCTGCACCATTGCTGATCAAAAACCGTAAACTGACATTAGGTTATACGGAGGATAAAGCCGTCATCGTACAATTTGTTTATAAGTACACAGGAACTGTAACCTCTCTCAATACGACATCGAATCAAATAACGATAGCCCAATCGAATGGGACAACCGTTACGCTGCCTTTGGAGAATGCAGCAGCCGTTGATATCGCAGGTAAAGCTTCATCCGCGTTATCCGATGTCAAAGTTGGAAATACGGTGACTGCACTTCTTAATACGAATCAAGATAAGGCTGTATCCATACAAGTGCACACATCAGCCCAGTTTGAAGTGGTTTCAATTAATGTTACTGGCAAAAAGCTGACTTTGAAAAATTCCAGTCAGGCAGCAGCGGAATATGCAGCCGGTACATGGGACTTGTTCAATGATTCAGGGGAGAAGATAACACTGGGCAATATTTCCGCAGGTCAAGTCGGCAATTTGTCTTATATAGGTTCAACACCCGTATCTTTCAGCATCGTTAAGGTCACTGTCGGGCGTGTCCTTGCTGTTGCGGCTGACCAAATATCCGTTACTGATTACAATGGTGTGACGACGGTTTTGCCGCTGGGTACAGGGTATTCTGTCATTAAGAACGGTAGTAACAAGCAGCTCGGCTGGAGTCGTACAGGCAGGCGACCGGGTAGAGGTTAGGAAAGATACGAAAGGCCTTGTCGTTGTTACGGTCATTAGCGGTGTGAGCAAGGAGTTCTGGAAGTTTGATACGTCTACTAGTGTACTATCTGTGAAGCGGGCTAATCTAACGGAACTGAATACTTTTGCAGTGACATCGAATACGAAAGTCACGCAAGGAGATACACAGCTTACGATTGCCGGATTAAAAGATGGCGATAAAATTAATTTGTATTTTTATCAGAATGTGCTGCTTGAAATTGAGAAAATATCTTAAACAATCATGTACTGCCTTGTCCCAGCCTAATCGCTGGGACAATTTTTTTCAATTTGATGAAAAGGTTATGAAAAAGCGTGAAAAAGCATTGAAAAATAGTGTTTTGCAGTTGCTTATTGTGACATTTTTCGCTACACTTTGAATCGAAAGCCCAAATTGGGGGAGAGACGGTTGAAAGCGAAAGACAAGATGTCTCATATTTTAAGTGTCATGGGAGAGATGTTCCCGGATGCACATTGCGAATTGAACCACCGCAATCCATTTGAGTTGACGATTGCTGTTCTGCTTTCTGCGCAATGTACGGATGAAACAGTCAATAAGGTCACCGCTAGCTTGTTCCAGAAATATCAGACACCTGCTGATTATTTGGCAGTCCCCATTGAGGAGCTGGAGCAGGATATTAGACGTATAGGTCTTTTTCGCAACAAAGCTGCCCATATCCAGAAGCTGAGCCAAATGCTTATCGACGATTATGGCGGTGAATGTGCCGCAGCAGCATGAAGAGCTTACGAAGCTGCCAGGTGTTGGCCGAAAGACAGCCAATGTTGTCGTATCGAACGCATTCGGTGTTCCTGCCATTGCCGTAGATACACATGTTGAACGTGTATCCAAAAGACTTGGTTTTGCAAAAGCTGATGATAGCGTGCTTGAGGTAGAGAAGAAGCTGATGAAGCTTGTTCCCCGCGAGCATTGGACCGATACGCATCACCGACTTATTTTTTTTGGCAGGTATCATTGTAAAGCGCAAAATCCTAACTGCCCGGTATGTCCGCTGCTGGATGTTTGCAAAGAAGGCAAACAACGAATGAAACCTGCTGTAAACCGAAAGGCTAAGCCTATTCAAAAACAAATAAACCAAAAAGGATGATTAACGATGAAATGCATTTCTGTATACACGAAAGACTTCGCATTGTTCTCTGATATCTACGAGCAAATTATGGAGGCACCACCGGCGGAGAATGAAGAAATTATTCTTGAGGGCGTAACTGTAAGTGGAGCAGGAGACGTTCCCGATCAATATATTGAACGTATGCGCGTGAAACCGGAGTGTGTCGTTATGAAAGAAAAAGAGCGTAATATTACGATTTTGCAGCATGGCGAAGTGTTTGAAATTTGCATGCCTGCAGCACTGTTGGTGTAATAAGTGTAATAGGAAAGTAACGGGGAGAGAGAGAAATGAGCCATGCTATAGAAACGGCTGCTCATTCGCTTATCGGTTCGCTTGGGGAAATGGCTTCCATCATGGTTAGCACAGGCGACGAGCGGCATGCAGAGCAGCTGCTAGAGCTCCGAGGCAAGCTATCGGAGAGCCAATTGACGGTTGCTTTCTGCGGTCACTTCTCAGCGGGCAAGTCGACGCTGGTGAATCGGTTATGCGGGACGAACCTATTGCCCTCAAGCCCGATTCCGACAAGTGCGAATGTCGTTAAGATCGTGAATGGAGAATCGAAGGCCATCATAACGAAGCTTGTCCATGGACAAGCGCAGCAGCTCGAAGTACCCATTAACCAAGTGAACGACTATTGCAAAGACGGGGAAACGGTTCAATCCGTTTCTTTGTCTTATCCAATACCAAGGCTTGGCAAGCACACTGTGCTGCTTGATACGCCTGGTATTGATTCCACTGACGACGCGCACCGGATGGCGACCGAATCGGCGCTTCATCTGGCGGACGTCGTTTTTTATGTGATGGATTATAATCATGTTCAGTCGGAAATCAATTTTACGTTCGCTAAGCAGCTCAAAGAATGGGGCAAGCCGCTTTATTTGATCGTGAATCAAATCGATAAGCATCGGGCTAGTGAAATTAGCTTTGATGCTTATAAAAGAAGTGTAGAAGAGGGCTTTGCCAATTGGCAGCTCGAGCCTAGCGGAATTATCTATTTATCCTTGCGGCAGCCTAATCATCCTTATTCTGAATTGGATAAGCTTGAAGGCTTATTCGAGATGCTTGCTGATCTTCGCGAATCGCTTGCACTCTGCAGTGTGGATGCTTCCGCTCGCCATCTTGTGCGGATGCATACCAAGCTGCTGGATGAATTAAATGAACCGGAGCGTGAACGTCTTGTTGAGGCTGCTGGCGGTGAAGCGGAAGCAGAGCAGGTGAAGGGTGAAATAACAAGACTTGAAGCTCAGTTAGCCAATCACGCGGCGGAAGTGGATCATCTCCGTACACGTCTTCGTCTTGAAATGCAGCGCTTGCTCGATAATGCGAATATTACGCCTGCCGCTACGCGTGACCTCGCTCATTCGTTTCTTGAAAGCCGTAAGCCTGGCTTTAAGGCAGGCCTTCTGTTCGCCGGCGCAAAGACGGCTGCAGAGCAGGATCGGCGCTTGTTGGCGTTCTTTGACGATTTTGCCGCTCAGGTAAAGGCTGGCATTGAATGGCATTTGATTGATCTGCTCCGCAAATCGGCGGATGCGATCGGTTGGCGGGATGAGTCCTTAGAGCAGCAGCTAACGGATGTATTTCAAGGCTCACTGCATGCAGAGATGCTTGTTCAGCAGGTTAAACCGGGAGCGAGCTTCAGCGGCGAGTATACGATTAATTACTGCAGCGAGCTTGGCGCAGAAGTAAAGGCGGTCTATCGCAAGCGGGCGCTGTCGTGGATCGACTCGCTTGCGGATCGGGCAGCAGCAGCTGGCGAAGCTGCTGCTGCACCTGTGCGCGCGAGGCTGCGCGAGCTTGGCGCGCAAGCCGAGGCGCTGCTGCAGCTGGCCGCGCTGGCTGAGCGCGCGGCTGCGCATGCTGCGCGGCTGGCGGCGCTGCTGCCGCCGGCGCCGCCGCGCCCGCAGCTGCCGGAGCCGAAGGCGTCCGGCAGCGGTGCGGCGCGAAGCGCCGCAGACGCAGCAGCAGCGGCGGCAGCCGCGCCTGCGTCACTTGCCGCCGCAGGCGGCACGGGCTCGCGCAGCGGCGCCGGCGGCGAAGCCGGCCGCGGAGCGGCTGGCGCGCCCGCTGCGCATGCGCAGCGCAGCGCGCCAGCGGCGGCCGCCGCTGGCGGCGCCCAGCATGGCGCAGCCGCTATCGCCGGCAGCGACGCACTGGCGCCGCAGCGCAAGGCCGCGGAACGCTTACGCCGCGCGGCCGAGCTGCTAGCGCCGCATGAAGCGCTAGCCTCCGCCATTCAGGCGATGCAGGGCAAAGCGGACCGCCTGCAGCGCAGCCGCTTCACCATTGCGCTCTTTGGCGCATTTAGCGCAGGCAAATCCTCGCTGGCCAATGCGCTCCTTGGCGATTCGGCTCTGCCGGTATCGCCTAACCCGACAACGGCAGCGGTCAACCGGATTGTGCCGCCAGCGCCTGATCGTCCTCATGGGACGGCTACGGTCATTATGAAATCAAGGGCTGTGCTCCTTGATGACCTGCGTTACTCCTTGGCGCTGCTCGGGGAAGAGGCGGATTCATTATCGGATTCGGCTTTACTTCAGGCGATTCATAAACTTACCCCGGACGGTGTACATGCAGGCGGCAGACCGCATTACAGCTTCCTCAAGGCAGCCGCCAAAGGCTGGCAGGAGCATGAGGCGCTGCTTGGCCAGCAGTTAGCGGTTGATGGTGAAACCTATCGTCGTTATGTTGCTGAAGAATGGCGTTCCTGCTTCGTTAATGAAATCGAGCTTCATCATGATAACCCGCTAACCGCCCAAGGCATCATCCTTGTCGACACACCGGGCGCAGATTCGGTGAATGCCCGCCACACGGGGGTTGCTTTCAATTATATTAAAAATGCGGATGCGATCTTGTTCGTAACCTATTATAACCATGCCTTTTCACAGGCGGACCGGCAGTTTTTGCTGCAGCTCGGCAGAGTGAAGGACCAGTTTGAGCTGGACAAAATGTTCTTTATCGTCAATGCGGCAGACTTGGCTGCAGATGAAGAGGAACAGGTCGGCGTACTTGCCCATGTGGAGCGTAACTTGCAGCAGCATGGCATTCGATTCCCGCGTATGTTCCCGGTTTCCAGTCTCCAGGCATTATCCGGAAAACAAACCCAGGACGCCGCATTAATCGCATCATCCGGAATCGGTGACTTTGAAGCCGCATTCCTGGCTTTCACGCAAAATGATCTCGGGACTCTTGCGGTAGCGTCCGCCGAGCAGGAGCTGGAGCGGGCCCGCCATACGATCGCCGACTGGCTTGAAACAGCATCAGGCGATGCTTCAACAAGAGAAGCGGCAAGCCTGCAGCTTCGCACTAATGGCGAAGCTGCGCAGCAAATTGCAGCACAGCTGGCACTGCCGCAGACGAATCCGCAGCTGGAGCAGGAGCTGAAGGAGCTGCTGTATTATGTCATTCAGCGCCTTCAGTTCCGATTTGGCGATCATTATAACTTTGCCTTCAATCCATCTGTGCTGCAGGATGATGGCCGGGATCTGCGCAAAGCGCTGTGGACCGCTTGGCTGGAGCTGCAGCGTCTGCTCCAAATCGAGCTGGCCCAAGAGCTGCAAGCTACTTCGCTTAGACTTGATAATACGCTTCATAAGCTGGCGGGCAAGAAGTTCAAAGAGACATCAGAGGAAATCGCAGAGACGCTGCAAGGCTTTTCACATTCTGAATTTATACCTCTTGAGCTGCCTACGCCAGAGGAACAGCCAGCCTTTCAAGCGTCTGGCATTGAGCCTAAGCTGTTATGGAGCCGGTTCAAGTCACCGCGTCATTTCTTCGAGAGCGAAGGAAAAGCAGCGCTTCGAGGCGCGCTGGAGGCAGAGCTGGCTGAGCCGCTGCAAAGCTGGATCAATCAAGCGCAATCGGAGTGGATTGCGCGTTACGGTGGCCTGTGGAATGAAGCGATGTCTTCCTGCGCGGATGCGATCAAGCGGGATGTGAACGCCTTTATTCAAGGTAAGCAAGCATCTCTCAGCGGGAATGCTAACCTGGAGGAGCTGCGGCTGCTTCAAGAGGCGTTAGCCGCAGTATAATTCGTGCCAGCATGTTCCTTCTGATTAGTCAGCATGTCTCCCTTCATCAGTCCAGCATGTTCCCTTCATTATCAGCTTGTTCCCTTCATAAGTAGTCCCATGGAGCTTTTACGGCGATCATCCGATCGTTCGTAAAAGCTCCATTTTTTTTTACATGATTAAATCATGCAAAAACAAGAGAAATAGTGCAAAAATGGAGCAATATGCGCATGTTGGCAACGATTTTAGACGATATCGAAGAATACCCCCTACCCATTTAACAGGATGCGAAAGTACGCGAAAATGGCCTTCCATATGCGTTTTTGTTCTGTTTGCCGTTCGGGTTTGATGCTGTTAATATTCATTCATATTCATAAATTTGTCACATAATAGAAACAAGGAGTGGGGTACCCATTGGACGTCTTTAGCCAGCTTAAACCGTATTATTGGGCCGAACGCAAAAGTCTGTATGCTTCGATTATCTGTTTAATTTGTGCAACGGCACTTGGACTTGCTTATCCGAATTTGCTTCGCATATTAATCGACAAAGTCATTGTGCCAAGAAATTTTGAGTGGGTGACTGCACTCTCTTTAACTGTAGTTTGTGTCGTCACTGTGAAAGGAGGTCTTCAATTCCTTCATGGTTTTTTCGGCGGACGACTCGGTAACCGTGTCGCTTTCCGGCTTCGAAATGCCTGCTACTCCAAGCTCCAGAGCTTGTCCTTCCAGTATTACGATACAGCCAAAACAGGAGACTTAATGTCCCGGTTGACAGCTGACCTCGAAGGCGTGCGGAACTTTATCGGATTCGGTTTTGCCCAAATCTTAAACATGATTCTGATGATCATTTTCGGAGCTGCAATGATGTTCTCCATCCACTGGCAGCTTACATTGATCACCCTTATCACGATACCTTTCCTAACCTTGACAGCATTCAGATTCGAGAAGCTCATTCATCCGGCATTCCGTGAAATGCGTCAAGCGATGAGTCATCTTACAACAGCTGTGCAGGAGAATATTACAGGTGTTCGAACGGTCAAATCCTTTGCCAGGGAGTCCTTCGAGATCGATAAATTCTCAGCCCGCAGCGATGCTTACAAATCAAATCAGATAGGCGCAGCGGTATTATGGGCACGGTATTTTCCAGTGATGGAGCTTCTCGCCAGCATGTGTGCGGTCATCCTGCTCATCGTCGGCGGAAGGCTTGTAATCAATCATTCGTTGACACTCGGTCAATTGGTCGCGTTCTTCAGTATGGTCTGGTATATAATCGGTCCGATGTGGAGTATCGGCTTCCAAATCAATAACTACACACAGGCCAAAGCCGCCGGTGAGCGTCTTCTCGAGCTGCTGAATCAATATGTGCATGTAAAAGAAGCTGAAGCTCCGGTTGCTGTAGATGAGGACCATGTGAAGGGCCATATTCGTTTCAACGATGTGACGTTTAACTATCCGGATAAATCTCCAGCACTGACGTCCTTGAATATCGCTGCACCTGCGGGAACGGTTATCGGACTGTTGGGAGGCACTGGTTCCGGAAAATCTACCGTTATCCAGCTGCTGATGCGCGCCTATAACGTGAAGCAAGGTTCGATCTCCATTGATGGCATCGATATTCGCAGCATGCCGCTGGAGACGCTGCGTTCGCAGATTGCAACCGTTTTCCAGGAAACATTCCTTTTCTCTTGCTCTATCCGGGATAACATCGCTTATGGAATGAAAGAAATCTCGATGGACCAGATCAAGCAAGCGGCAAAATTGGCCAAAGCCCATGATTTCATCATGGAGCTTCCCGAAGGCTACGATACGATCGTCGGTGAGCGGGGAATGGGACTCTCAGGCGGTCAGAAGCAGCGGATCGCGATTGCCCGCGCACTGATCAAGAATCCCCGGATTCTCATTCTCGATGATGCGACAAGCGCGGTGGATATGGAAACCGAGCATGAAATCCAAGCCGGCTTCAAAGAGGTTATGGCAGGACGAACGACCTTTATCATTGCGCACCGAATATCCTCGCTTCGCCATGCCGACGAGATTATCGTTTTTGATAAAGGGCATGTCGTTCAGCGCGGCACGCATCAGGATTTAATTCGCGTTCCAGGACCGTATCTGGATACGTATAACATTCAATACGCCGACCGGCCGGTTCAAGCCGGAGTATCGGAACCAGAGAGAAGGGTCGTACTTTGAGTAATCAACAAGCCACCCGCGATAATCGCGAGCGATTTACTTATAAAGATGACGAAGCTATCGAAAAACCATTTAACTGGGCGCAGCTAAGCAGACTTTTCTCCTATATGAAGCCATATAAGAAGCAACTGCTGCCCGTTCTGATTGTTATGATGGTATTAGGAACGGTTACTCGCCTTGCAATACCCGCAATTATTATCGTCGCGATTGATGAAGCGATCCAGCCTAAGAATGGCGGGGATCCAAACTTATCAAAGCTCTACCTGTATGCCGGTCTTATGCTTGCAGTCTATATTATTCAATGGGCAGCTAACACGTTCCGGATTCGATTTACAAACATCATTGGACAGCATGTGATTTACGATCTTCGCCAGGATTTATTCCGGCATATCCAGAAGCTCTCCTTCCGCTTCTTCGATAAACGTCCTGCGGGGTCCGTACTTGTCCGTGTAACGAATGACGTGAATGCGCTCCAGGATCTATTCACCAATGGTGTTGTTAACTTGCTCATGGATTGTGTCCAGCTGGTCGGTATCGTTATCATCCTGCTCGTCTGGAATTTCAAGCTTGGAGCTGCCGTTATGATTACAGTTCCGCTGATGTTCATCGTCTCGACCGCCCTTCGGAGACGGATCCGGTTTGCTTGGCAGGATGTTCGGATGAAACAATCCCGTATTAACGCCCATTTGAACGAAAGCATTCAAGGGATGCGAGTTACGCAAGCGTATACGCAGGAGAAAGCGAATTTCACTTTCTTCAATCACATCAACAGTGTCAATATTCAAGCTTGGAACAAAGCATCGGCACTCAATCAAGCGTTCGGTCCGATAATCGAGGTTACCTCAGCGATTGGTACATTGATTCTGTTCTGGTATGGTTCGCATCTTATCCAGTCGGACGCGATTACAGTCGGTGTTCTTGTCGGCTTCGCGAACTATATCGGGAACTTCTGGGATCCGATTAACCGTCTTGGACAAATGTACGCTCAACTGCTGATCGCTATGGCTTCCTCTGAACGTATATTCGAATTTATCGATGAGAAACCATCCGTTGCTGAGCTTAGCGAGGCCATTCAGCTGCCCCCTATCAAAGGTGATGTCAAATTTGATCGTCTCGTGTTTGAATATGAGAAGGGTCGTCCCGCGCTGAAAGGAATTACCCTGGACGTGAAGGCTGGACAGACGATTGCTCTAGTTGGTCATACCGGCTCCGGCAAGAGTACGATCATGAACCTGCTGTGCCGCTTCTATGATCCCAATGAAGGCGCTGTTCTTATAGACGGTATCGATATTCGCAATGTGAGCATTGAGAGTCTTCGTTCCCAAGTTAGTATTGTTCTGCAGGATACGTTCATTTTCTCCGGAACGATTCGTGAAAATATCCGGTTCGGCCGGCTGGACGCAACGAATGAAGAGATCGTCAAGGCTGCGACAGCAGTTGATGCTCATGACTTTATTATGAGTCTTCCAGACGGCTACGACACCGAGGTGCAGGAACGCGGCAATATTCTCTCGATGGGTCAACGCCAGCTTCTCTCGTTTGCCCGTGCGCTGCTTGCAGATCCCCGTGTTCTTATCCTTGATGAGGCTACAGCAAGCATCGATACCGAGACCGAGCTTAAGATCCAAGAGGCGCTTAAGAAGCTGCTCTCGGGCCGCACCTCGTTTATCGTTGCGCATCGTCTATCTACGATTCGCAATGCAGACCGTATCGTCGTACTCGATCATGGCGTTATTGTCGAGCAGGGTACGCATGAAGAGCTTATGCGTCATGGCGGCACGTATAACGGATTGATCGAAGCACAGTATCGATTTTTATCGGCATAATTCTTGATTTTTCGAATCAGAACCTCCACAATGGAAGAAAAACGATTGTGATAATTTGCCCATTCAGCCTCGTTGAAATGGGTACCTATTATTGCTTCGCTTCCAGGAGGTTCTTTTTTGTATGTATGGTTCACCTTTAACATCTCATGCGCGTAAAATTATGCTTCTCGGCTCTGGTGAGCTTGGGAAGGAAGTGATCCTTGAGGCGCAGCGGCTTGGCGTTGAGACGATTGCCGTTGACCGTTATGCAAATGCGCCAGCGATGCAGGTCGCCCATCGGTCCTATGTGATCGACATGCTCGATGCATCCGCGCTGCGAGAAGTTATCCTGCAGGAGAAACCCGATCTTCTCGTGCCTGAGATTGAAGCCATTGCGACAGATGCGCTTATTGAGCTAGAGAAGGAAGGCTTCAGAGTCATTCCGACTGCACGGGCAGCACGGTTGACGATGGACCGTGAAGGTATTCGCAGGCTTGCGGCGGAGACGCTTGGCTTAGCTACAGCTCCTTATCGATTTGCTGACTCGCTTGAAGAGCTTCAGGAGGCAGTTGCCCAAATCGGTACGCCATGTGTGATTAAACCTATTATGAGCTCTTCTGGTAAAGGCCAGAGCGTGTGCCGTACCGAGGCTGATATTGAAGGCTGCTGGCAAATTGCGATGGATGGCGGGCGAGCAAAGAAGCAGCGCGTTATCGTTGAGGGCTTTATTCATTTTGAATCCGAGATTACATTGTTAACGGTCCGTTCCATCTCCGGGACAACCTTCTGCGCACCGATCGGCCATGTCCAGAAGGATGGGGATTACATCGAATCGTGGCAGCCTCACGAGATGTCGCTCAAGCAGATTGAAGAAGCAGAAGCGATTGCCCAGGCTGTAACTGATGAGCTGGGCGGGTACGGTATTTATGGCGTGGAGCTGTTTCTGACGAAGGATGGCGTCCTGTTCAGTGAAGTTTCCCCAAGGCCGCATGATACAGGCATGGTTACAATGGTGACGCAGGATTTGTCGGAATTCGCACTTCATGCCAGAGCTATTCTCGGATTCCCGATTCCGAATGTCCGCTTGCTTACACCAGGAGCATCCCATACGCTGAAGGCTGACCAAGAATCGGATTCCTTCCGGATCAGTGGTATCGCGGACGCCCTGGCGCTGCCTAATACGCAAGTACGCGTGTTTGGCAAGCCTGTCACGAAGCCTGGCCGACGCATGGCTGTTGCACTAAGTACGGCTGATGATGCCGATCAAGCGCGCGAACTGGCAAGACAAGCAGCGGAATCATTATCAATTGCCTATGATTAATTACTAATTACATAGCCCGGGTGTAATGGGGCCTGCGATGCTCGCCTGGTATCAGGCCCTTCGAAGGCTTCATACCCGGGCTTTTTTTTAACTTTCTGAACGTATACGTTTCGCTTCCAAACTTTTCTGATCGTTCTAAGGGAAGAAACTTAGTTCTCCGCCAAAGGACGGCGTTAGCCGGTTCACCTTGTGCTTCTAAATTAGGCAGAATTTGCAAATAGAGATTGAAACCATTATTTTAAAAGATAAGATCATGTAAAGCAGTCAAAAACTTACATAATCCAACAGGCAGGCTGGCATCTAGTGCATGCTTGCGGAATGGCTTCAAGGTCGAGAAAGGAGACGAAGATGCAGAGAAATCGAACCAGCGCACTATGGAGAACCATTAGTTTGACCGCACTTATTTCGACACTTTTGCTTTTATTTGGTTTTGGTTATTCGGTGAGAGACATGCTGTGGCCCAAGGAAGAGAATTATGCGGGCGAGAAAGTCACTCTTAATCTTCCAGAGCAGACCAGCTTAGGTGCAAGTAAGGAAATCCGAATTACGGCAATCGGCGACTCTCTTACAAAAGGAACTGGGGATGCGACAGGTGAGGGCTATGTCAAGCAAATCATTCCTTTGCTGCAGCAGAAATTCCCGAATATCCCTGTCAAGTTAAATAATAATTTGGCGATTAATGGGCTGCGCGCCGACCAGCTCGCTAATTTGTTAAAGAGCGACAAAGGCTATCGTTTCTCGCTGTCACAGGCTAATTTAATTCTCTTCACAATCGGCGGCAATGATCTTTTCCAAATCGCGAACGGCCAGTCGGCAAGCGAAGCAACAGGAGAGATGAATCTTGATAAGCTGAAGGCTGAGCTTCCCAAAGGAATTAGCCGGCTCAAAACGGTCGTGGAGCTGCTGCATGAGATCAATCCAAATGCCCATATTGTCTATTTGGAGCTCTATAACCCTTTTTATGATATAAAAGAGCTTCGTGATGGCAGTTTAGAGGTGCAGAATTGGAATCAGCAAGCTTATGAGTTAACTCATGCTTACCCGAATATGACCTTAATTCCGACGTTCGATTTGTTCGAGCGTACCCTTTCGAGCTATATTTCTTCGGACCATTTTCACCCCAATCATGACGGGTATGCGCAGATCGCAGCACGCATCGTTCAGTCTTTGGAATAGGAGGATCATGTATGAGTACTGAAGCTGAGATCGTCTTATCGGTTAAAAATGTCAAAAAGAAAATCAGCGGTAAAATGATTATTCATGACGTATCCTTCGACGTTAAGGCAGGTGAAATCTTCGGCTTCCTTGGGCCTAATGGATCTGGCAAAACGACGACGATCCGTATGCTTGTTGATCTAATTAAGCCGACCGAAGGTGAAATTAAGATTTGTGGACATAACGTTCAACGTGATCCGGAAGAAGCACTGCAGCATATCGGCTGTATCGTTGAGAACCCTGAAGTTTATTCGTATATGACGGGATGGGAGAACCTGGAGCATTTTGCCCGCATGCAGCGCGGGATTGGACAAGATCGTATTCAAGAAGTCGTTGCGGTTGTGGGGTTAGATCAGCGGATTCATGATAAGGTCAAGACGTATTCACTTGGCATGCGCCAAAGACTTGGCATCGCACAGGCGCTGCTCGGTAGACCTCGCTTGCTCATTTTGGACGAGCCTACGAATGGCTTGGATCCTAAAGGGATTAAGGAGCTGCGGGAATTCGTCCGTATGCTCGCCAATCAAGGCATGAGCTTATTTATTTCCAGCCATTTACTGAGTGAAATCCAGCTTATGTGTGATCGAGTGGCAATTATAAGCAATGGCCGTGTACTTGCCGTCGATACCGTAGATGAGCTGGTGAAGCAGGCGGGCACCTATGTCGTGTGGCAATTCGACCAGCCGGAAGCGGGCAGGGAGCTGCTTGAAAGGGAGTCCGATGTTGAATTTGTCAGGCATGATGCACACCGCATCGACGAAGGTATTTTAGCAGGACTTAAGGATGCGCTTATAACGACCATGAAGGCTGAACGGATTCCAGCCATTGTGGAGAGAGCCGTTCGCGCTGGAATTGGCGTTCTCTCCGTACAGCGTATTGCACCAACACTCGAGGAGCTATTCTTGATCATGACGGAGGGGGAGAGCATTGGATAGACTGCTGCCGCTTATACAAAACGAGACATTGAAAATTTGGAAGAAAAAAAGATTTTATGTCGTCATTCTCGTACTGCTCGTACTCATTCCGATTTTCACATATGCCCAGGTCAAAATTGCGGAGACGAACAAGAAAAACTTCAAGGACTGGCGTAATCAGCTCGTACAGCAAATCAATGACTACCAGAACACGTTATCCAGCGAGCGAATTCCCGAGGAGTGGAAAAGATATCGCAAAATTGCTGTCCAGCAGCTGCAGTATTATTTGGACCATGACGTGAACCCTAACTCTCCGGATGGCGTAACCTTCACGCGGGGCTTTATGTCTAACTCAGTTACACTCTTTTATCCGCTGTTGGTGCTTGCAATTGCCTCGGACTTAATCTCGGGAGAACGCTCGACTGGAACGATTAAGATGCTGCTGACGAGACCGGTGAGGCGATGGAAAATATTGTTTAGCAAGCTGATCGCGCTTACCCTCTACGTTTCACTAATTGTTGTATCAAGCGCAATTCTCTGTTATCTTATATCGGGCGCATTTTTTGGCTATAGCGGCTGGACGATGCCGATTTTTACCGGATTTGTCATAAACGGGTCCAATGTGGACAATGCATTTGTCCATGCCGTACCGCAGTGGCTTTACCTGCTTATGGAAGGCGGACTCATCTGGGTATCCTCGATGACGGTTGCGATACTGGCGCTTATGGTATCCGTGCTCGTCCGCAGTACAGCAGCCAGTATTGTGACGATGATGGCTGCCGTTATTGCCGGAACGATTCTCTCCAGCATGAGCTCGTCGTGGGAAAGCGCCAAATATGTGTTTGCGGTCAACCTCCAGCTAACGGACTATTTGGCCGGGTCACCGCCTCCCATTCAAGGGATGACCCTTCCGTTTTCGCTTTTTATTTTGGCTGTTTGGGCGGTTATCGGATTAATCGTTTCGTTCAGTGTCTTTACGAAACAGGACATCATGAATTAGAATAGCTTTCAGTGGCTGTTCGCTTGTCAGCTCGGAAAGATCAAGAGCAGCTCGGGAACGATCCGATCCGTGCAGCTGCCTTCGTCCGCTGTTGAAAGCGTGATGCTGGATTAGATTGCACCAAGGTGGCATCTCGCTTTCAAAGGCGGAACGTAAACTCTCCGGCAGCTGCACTGCTCTACTCGCCACTCGCTCGATATGATCAAATCCCGCAGCTTCAAGCTTTGGATTGTGCAGCGCTAGTCGCGCATGTAGGGCGAATGATGATTGCAGCGCTAGTCGCGCATGTAGGGGCGAATGATGATTGCAGCTCTTGTCGCGCATGTGGGGCGAATGATGATTGCAGCGCTTGTCGCGATAAATGAATTAATAATGTCGCTTTATGACGAATATGAGATATGATTGCATACGTTAGCTTATATGGCGCGTTATTACTGGGTAATAACTTGATATAAGCTTGGCTAGACATCAAAATTTTCATTTGGACATAGTTTTTGCCTCGCAAAAACTTAGAATATGCTTACGAAGCGAGTTTTTGCTTGATTGTACCGGTAGTACGGTACAATCAGGCGAAGCCTCGCAAAAACTTTTAGGAGGACCAGTATGACTGAGCAGGTTGATCTGTTTGCGGGCGAAACTTCTTCGGCTGCTAATCGTAACTACGAAGCCGATGACATCCAAGTGCTGGAGGGTCTTACCGCTGTCCGCAAACGACCCGGGATGTATATTGGAAGCACCAGCAGCTCGGGACTGCATCATCTCGTCTGGGAAATCGTCGACAATG
This sequence comes from uncultured Paenibacillaceae bacterium, assembly GCA_963793665.1. Lineage (GTDB taxonomy): Bacteria > Bacillota > Bacilli > Paenibacillales > Paenibacillaceae > Paenibacillus_Z. The sequence continues at coordinate 220,331 of CAWCBD010000024.1, read as the reverse complement.
CAGTAGATGAGCATTTAGCCAAATTCTGTTCTGCCATTGATGTCGTTATTCACTCTGACGGCTCCGTTATGGTTCGCGATAACGGACGAGGAATCCCGACAGGGATGCATAAGGCGGGCATTCCCACACCGCAGGTCGTTTTCACGATGCTGCATGCAGGAGGCAAGTTTGGCGGCGGGGGATACAAGAAATCCGGCGGTCTTCATGGCGTTGGAGCTTCGGTAACGAATGCGCTGTCAGAATGGCTGGAGGTTGAGATTTTCCGTGATGGGAAGATACATAAACAACGATTTGAATATTGGGTCGATGATAAAGGAAAAGAACATGTAGGCGAGCCTGTTAAGGGGCTTGAAGTCATTGGAAATACGAATCGTACGGGCACGAAGGTTACGTTCAAGCCTGATGCACGCGTGTTTCACGGTAATATTTCGATCAGTTACGATACATTGTCGGAACGCCTTCAGGAGATTGCTTTTCTTAACTCCGGACTGAAGGTTTCCGTAAAGGATGAAAGAAGCGGCAAACAGGAACTGTATCATTACGAAGGCGGCGCTCGCCAATTTGTCCAGTTTTTGAATGAGGATAAGACTGTGCTGCATGATGTGGTGCATTTTACAGGGGAAAAAGATGATATTGAGGTTGAAGTAGCGCTGCAGTACAATGACGGCTATACGGAAACGATGGCGTCATTCGTTAATGCGATCCCGACCCGCGGCGGCGGAACGCATGAGACTGGCTTTAAAACGGCCTACACCCGTGTTATGAATGACTATGCTAGAAAAAACGCGCTGCTCAAAGAAAAAGATAAAAACCTTGAAGGAAATGACTTGCGCGAAGGCATGATGGCTGTTATTAACATCAAGATGTCTGAGGTAGAATTCGTCGGGCAAACGAAGGATCAGCTGGGAAGTTCCTCGGCAAGAAGTGTTGTTGATGCCATTGTTTCGGAGAAAATGCAGGTGTTTTTGGAAGAAAACCCGCAGGTTGCACAGATGCTGCTTAAGAAATCCGTACAAGCTTCAAGAGCTCGTGAAGCGGCGCGTAAAGCGCGCGAAGAAATCCGCAGCGGCAAGAAGAAGAGCGAGAGCTCGAATTTGAACGGTAAATTGACACCTGCACAGTCGAAGGATTATACGCGTAATGAGTTGTTTATTGTCGAAGGCGACTCAGCGGGCGGTTCGGCCAAACAGGGGCGTGACTCGAAGCATCAAGCTATTTTGCCGCTTAAGGGTAAACCAATGAATCCTGAGAAAGCAAAACTGTTTGATATTCTCAAAAACGATGAATATAAAGCGATTATTGCGGCGATCGGCTCCGGTATTGGACCAGAATTCGACGCGGAATCGTGTAACTATAATAAAATCATCATCATGACGGATGCCGATACAGACGGCGCTCACATACAAGTGCTGCTTCTTACGTTCTTTTATCGCTATATGAAGCCTCTGATTGATCTAGGCCGCGTATTTATCGCTCAGCCGCCGCTGTATAAGATTACCCGGAAAACAGGCAAGCTTGAAACTGTCCGGTATGCATGGACGGATGATCAATTGCAGAATTACTTAAAGGAATTCGGCAAACAGTTCGAGCTGCAGCGTTATAAAGGACTCGGTGAGATGAATCCTGACCAGCTTTGGGAAACGACGATGAATCCGGAATCAAGATCCTTGCTTCAGGTTCAGATCGAAGATGCCGCCAAAGCCGAACGCCGGGTATCAACGCTGATGGGTGATAAGGTCGACCCGCGTAAACGCTGGATTGTCGAAAATGTCGATTTTACTGAATACGTAGAATAAAGAAGCGAGGATAGCCTCGCAAAAACTTAAGAATATGCTTTCGATGCGAGTTTTCGGCTAATATCACCTTGAATGGGGTGATATTGTCGAAGCTACGCCGAAAACTTTTAGGAGAGAACAGAATGAGCATCCTGGAACAGTTTTTGCCGGCGTTTTTGGAAGAGGTCGTCGGGGACCGATTCGGACGTTATTCCAAATACATCATTCAGGACCGTGCCATTCCTGATGTTCGCGACGGGTTAAAACCGGTGCAAAGACGTATTTTATACGCGATGTATGACTCAGGCAACACGCCTGATAAAGGCTATCGTAAGTCAGCTAAAACCGTCGGAGATGTTATGGGTAACTACCATCCGCATGGTGATTCTTCGATCTATGATGGAATGGTCCGTATGGCCCAACCTTGGAAGATGGGACATATGCTCGTTGACGGTCACGGCAACTGGGGTTCGGTGGATGATGATCCGCCAGCAGCAATGCGGTATACGGAAGCACGCCTATCCTCCATCGCTATGGAGCTTCTGCGCGATATCGAGAAACGTACCGTTCTTTTTAAAGATAACTTTGATAATACAACTAAAGAACCGGTTGTTCTGCCTTCCCGCTACCCGAATTTATTGGTTAACGGCGTCAGCGGTATTTCGGCTGGTTTTGCTACAGAGATTCCTCCTCATAATTTAAGGGAAGTTATTAATGCTTGCATCGCCATCATGGAGAAGCCTGATCTTGAGCTCGAGGCGCTTATGGGCATCATTAAAGGACCGGATTTTCCGACTGGCGGCCTTATTATGGGTGAGGAAGGGATTCGAGATGCTTACCAGAATGGCAAGGGCCGGATCTATCTTCGCTCGAAGACGGCGATCGAGGACATGAAGGGCGGCCGTCAACAGCTTGTCATTACGGAGATTCCTTATCAAGTCGTCAAATCACGACTGGTTACAGCGATGGAGAACATTCGTATCGAGAAGAAGGTTGAAGGTATAGCCGAGGTTCGCGATGAAAGCGGACGGAATGGGATGCGGATCGTAGTCGAGCTCAAGAAAGAAGCAGATGCTCAAGGGATTCTTGCTTATTTGTTGAAGAAAACCGATCTGCAGGTCGTATATAACTTTAATATGGTGGCAATCGTTAATAAGGCTCCGAAGCAGTTAGGACTTAGAGATATTCTAACCGCCTATATTGCCCATCAGAGAGAAGTGGTTACACATCGCACACAGTACGATCTTGAGAAGGCGGAAGACCGTGCACATGTGCTGGAAGGGCTTGCAAAAGCGCTCAACCTGCTCGATGAAATCATTGCAGCGATCAAAGCATCCAAAAACCGTCAAGACGCGCAAAATAATCTCGTTTCGCAGTTTACTTTTACCGAACGTCAAGCGGATGCTATCCTAACTTTACAATTGTACCGGTTAACGAATCTGGAGATCACTTCGATCGAGAAAGAATTGAAAGACATTCAGAAACGGATCGCGGCTTACCGGGCTATTCTGGATAGCGAGAAGAAGCTGATCGCCGTGATCAAAGAAGAATTGTCTGAGATTCGAGATAAATTCGGCATTGACCGCCGCTCTGATATTCAAGGGGAAGTTGAAGAATTGAAGGTCAATCTGGAGGTTATCGTTCCTGCTGAGGATGTATTCGTCACGCTTAGTCAGGATGGGTATATTAAGCGCACGTCTAAGCTGTCCTTTACCCGCTCCGGCGGTGAGCTATTCAGCGCAGGGGTGAAGGAAGGCGATGTTATTCGCACCCTGCTGGACGTGAACACCATTGACCAGCTGCTTCTCTTCACTCGCAAAGGTCAATATTATCCACTGCCTGTCCATCTGATTCCGGAGTTCAAATGGAAGGACACCGGGACGGCGGTTGTCAACGTCGTGCCGATACCGAAGGACGACAGCATTATAAGCGTCATTCCGGTAAAAGATTTCGAAGAAGGCAGCCGGTCACTCGTATTCGTAAGTAAACGCGGTCAAGTCAAACGGACGGATTTGAAGGAATACAAATCTTCGCGATCGACGGGTATGGCAGCCGTGAAGCTTGCCGAAGGTGACGAAGTGCTTCGAGTCGTACTCAGTGATGCGTCTAAAGAATTGCTTCTCGTCACTCAGGATGGCATGTGCATTCGTTTCATGGAAAGCGAAGTGAATGGAATGGGCCGGGTAGCCGCTGGCGTACGCGGCATTCAGTTGAAGGAAACCGATGAAATTGTCGCAGCGGAATGGGTATCTGGCGATGAAGGCGAAGTATTCGTAATAACAGAGCTTGGCTTTGCCAAACGTTCGCTGCTGCTCGACTACCCGATACAAGGCCGCGGGGGCAAAGGTGTTGCTACGTTTGAGTTCAAAGAGGGCAAACGAGTCAGGCCGAACGGTGAAAGACTTATTGGCGCATTCCATTGTAAGGAAGAGCGTGAATTGATGCTTACAACGATCTCAGGCGTCCATATGACGGTTTCAACGGAAAAAGCGCCGGTGGATGACCGGAAATCGACAGGACGAGCTATTGTCACTGTGGATAAAAAAGATTTGCTGGCCAAGATATTCCCTAAAGCGGACAAGTAATTTAAGGTAATGTCTTTAATCAAAAGGTTGATGCGGCGGGTCGATATTTTCGATCAACTGCAGAACTAGATCAAGCACGACCCACAGCGGAGCCGGTTCATCAAGCCGATCTATCCACTGTGGGTCTTTTGCTATCCCTGAATTTATCAGTTTACGCATCAGTTCCAGTTTACGGTCGTCCATTATAATCACGCTCCACCGTTTTTATTTCGAGCAAGTACAACAGCCTGCAGTCTTATGTTATGTCTAAACATGTCAAATGGTTCTCTATCCTAGCGATTAATAAGACATAATATTAACTGCATTAATCTTTTATTCGACATTTCGGAATGATATAATAGAGCTAAGAGAATCTCGGACAGAAAGTAGGTGTGCGTTATCGTTTCTGTGGAATTTGCCCGATTATGGATGAAGATGACGAAGGAATGGAAGACGCATTTGGAGGAAGAACTGGCGCCTGGACTTAACGGAAGGACAGCTGGGTGTCCTTGAATTGCTGCTGCAGCTTCAACCGATGAAACCTTCAGATCTACTCGCGTTTCTGCTACAACGCCTGCTGCAATTACGACTTTACTGGATCGAATGGAACGAGGCGGGTTAGTTGTTCGCAACAGGGATGAGAACGATCGGCGAATTGTATGGGTAACGGTAACGGAGAAGGGGGATGCTGAAGCAAGGCGCGGCATTGCCATTCGGGAAGCCTATATTAACGGTGCATTAGATCGTATTTCCTCTCATAATCAACAGCTGCTCGTTTATTTGCTAGGAAAAGTCGCTAATTCATAGAATAAACGCCCTTACATGACGTAAGGGCGTTTATTCATTTTATGTACTCTTGCAGCTTATAAGGCTGTTTAGACATGGAAGCGAATCGTTTTGCTAGAATGCTCATGTTTGTTTTTAATGATTTATAATCGGCAGCGGATAATCCTTCTTGATCCAAATGGATAAGTGCTTGCTGAACCGGAATGATCACATAATGATTGACGCCGTCTTTGCTGCTGCGATGTACCCAGGTGGGAATCGGCTCGACATCGCCTATTGTTGTGACCCCTGTTAGACGTATTCTTCTGGATATCAACCTTGAAAATAACGCCGTAATCCTTCGTATCTCCACGTTGGTTAGAAATAAAATTACCCATCGAATAGATGATCAAGCCGCGCCGGGTCGTTCCATCGGCCCTTACAGCTTCAACGGTTTCATAGGGCTGGACGATATGCGGATGCGAGCCGGCAATAATATCGGCCCCGGCAGCGATTAGCTTCCGTGCAAGCGTTTTCTGTGCCTCATTAGGCTCTGTTTGATATTCCGTTCCAAAATGGAGAGAGACGGTTATAAAGTCTGCGCCGGCCGTATGTAAACGTTCAATATCTCGCATGATCGCCGCTTCATCAATTAGAGAAACCGCATAAGGCTTATTCGCTGGCAGGGGAAGGCCGTTTGTTCCATAGGTGTAAGCAAGCAGCCCCATGCGGATTCCCTTCTGTTCCACGATCGTAATGGCATCTGCTTCAGCCTGAGAACGGGCCGTGCCTTTAAACACGAAGTCTAGCTTTTGTAATTTCGCAAGCGTACGCTCAATGCCCTCGGCTCCCCGGTCCAGTGCATGGTTATTGGCATTGGTCACGATCGTTACGCCTGCATATTTCAATGCATCGGCTAGTTCAGAAGGGGCATTGAAGCGGGGGAACCCGGAATAGCCCAGCTCCTTGCCGCCTATCGGTGTTTCCAAGTTTACAAGTGACCAATCCGCCTGCTCGAAGATCGGCTTAACCTGGTCGAAGAAGGAATTAAAATCATACTTCTTTTTCTTTGAGTCATAGGCACCAGGGAGCTGCGGCATGTGCATCATAACGTCTCCTGCAGCCATCCAAACCGCATGAGTGATCTCATCGGCAGGAGCGGGTTGAGTACCTTGTTTCACTTGACTGCCTTGAGGGTCGTTGCTCTCAGAACTATTATCCGTCCCATTAGCTGCAGGAGTGCCGTTCTTGACATCCGGCTTCGTTGCAATCTCCATACAGCCGGAGAGAGATAAAGCGATTATTATCGCCAGACCTATTAATCGCGTAAGACTCATTCCTTATATCCTTCTGATGGCAAAATATGAAGCGCATTGGTGTAGTCGATTTCACTAAACCTTACCCAAGGTCCGTTATGCGGCGGACGCGAGAGGAAAGTCATCCATTCCTTCGTGACGGGATGCGATACGCCGATGGAAGCAGACCATAGAGCGATGTCATGTTCTCCCTCAACAACCGGAGCTCCATATTTGCGGTCAAAGAATAACGGGCAGCCTATGGAGGCCATTTGGGCTCGAATTTGATGTGATCTTCCAGTTACCAGCTTCACCGCAATAAGGGAACAATCACCATGCTTGGCGACTACAGCATAGTCGAGCAAGGCTTCCTTAGCACCCTCAGCAGGACGATTGTACACACTCACGACGTTGCGGGCAGCATCCTTGCTTAAATAGTGTCGCAGACGGCCTGAGGAGGGGGCTGGAGACCCGTGAACGACGGCGACATAGATCTTATCGAACTTCCGGCTTCGGACGGATTCCGACAATCGTGACGCTGCTTTGGATGTTTTGGCGAACAGCATCGCTCCTCCAACGGGACGATCCAGACGATGAATAAGCCCGACATAGACGTTGCCAGGCTTTGCGTATCGTATTTTCAAATCTTCCTTAAGGAGCGTAACCATATCGGGCTCGCCGGTATCATCGGCCTGCGATAAGATGCCGGGATGCTTAACGACGGCGAGCAAATGGTTGTCTTCATATAGAATCGGGAGGGAGGATGGCGACGAGTGTGCTTCGCTTGCCATCTAGTTGGACTCCCAGCGGCCTAAAATTCCGCATGGCAATGATAGTCCGCTTGCGGTAATCGGCAGCCCGATTTCCCCGCAGTGAATAGACCCTTCAAACTTGCGGCCCATCGTCATATGGAGCATATTATGAAGCACGGTAGGTGATATGCCGCTCGTATAAGAATTGACGAGCATAAATAGTGGGTCCGGCGATAGAATGCTTAAGCAGGATTCGATAAATGGATAGAGGTTTTCCTCCAGCTTCCACATCTCCCCATTAGGACCGCGTCCATAGGAGGGAGGATCCATAATTATGGCATCATACTGCTTGCCGCGACGTTCCTCACGCTGTACGAATTTGAATACATCATCGATAATGTATCGGATGGGATTGCTCTCAAGCCCGGATAGCTGGGCATTTTCTTTGGCCCATTGCACCATGCCCTTGGCAGCATCGACATGACATACATCAGCACCGGCTGCGGCGGCTGCGAGTGTCGCTCCGCCTGTGTAAGCGAAGAGGTTCAATACTCGGATCGGACGGCCAGCGTTTCTGATCTTGTCCATCATCCAGCTCCAGTTGACGGCCTGCTCGGGGAACAGTCCCGTATGCTTAAAGCTGGTAGGACGAATATGGAATTTCAACTCACCATAGGACACCGTCCAGCGTTCCGGCATTTTCGTGCGGAATTCCCATTCGCCGCCGCCTGAGGAGCTGCGGTGGTAGTGACCATCCGCAGTTGTCCAGCGTTCATTTTGACCCGTATTTGGCCAAATAACCTGGGGGTCTGGTCTTCTAAGTACGAAACGGCCCCATCTTTCTAATTTCTCTCCGTCTCCAGTATCGAGTAATTCATAATCTTTCCATTGATCAGCGTTGTACATATGCAGTTCCTTCCTTGATGTTGAATTTATAGCCGACTCCGCGAACCGTTAAGATATAGATCGGGTTGGCAGGATCGGGCTCTATTTTTTTGCGCAAATTGCTGATATGAACCATAAGTGTGCGCGTATCACCCATGCTGTCATGCCCCCACACGATTGTATACAAATCATCCAACGCAAAGGCGCGGTTTGGTGATTTGGCAAGCCGTACGAGGAGTTCGAACTCCTTTGTCGATAAGAAAACTTCCTTGTTTCTCACATGGACTGTCCGAGCTGGCAAATCGATCACGAGACCTTCGAAGGCAAGGACTTCATCATGCTCTCTTTTGACAAGGCTTTGCCGGGTTACAGATTGTCTTCGGAGATGAGCCTTGACGCGTGCCACAAGCTGACTTGGACTAAAAGGCTTCGTCATATAATCGTCGCCGCCTACCGTTAATCCGTGTATAATGTCGGTATCATCGCTTTTACAGCTTATGAACAAAATGGGAACGTTGGAAATGGTGCGGATTTGTTTGCATACTTCAAAGCCGTCTATGCTTTTAAGCGAAATATCCAATAGGATCAAATCAGGCTGCAAATCGCGAGCCAACCGGATAGCGTCTTCGCCATTATCTGTCGAATGAACGACAAAGCCGTCCCGTTCCATATAAAGCGTAATAAGCTCGGTAATGTCTGATTCATCATCCACGACCAATATTTTGCTCCCGCTCATCTTTATGCCTCCTCTTCCTCGAACTATTATAGCCAATGGAGGGAGTGCTGAGCAATCCACGTTTTTGCAGGAGGGATTCGTATTCATCGATTATTGATCATTGCACTCATTCTACTTGGATGCTCCCTTCTTCTTAATGGCTGTACGGCCAAGCCGGAGAACGACAAGCCGGCAGCTGTTCATGGCGAGCTGGATCTTCGACATTGGTCCTTTCTCAAGCAGGGGGAGCTGCCTTTGAACGGGCAATGGGCCTTTTACGGAAAGCAGCTGCTTACGCCGGAAGATATAACCCATTCCACGAATAAAAGCTATGTCATGGTTCCCAGATCATGGAACAGTTATCCTGCAAGCTTTGGCTTCAAAGATGGACGAGGCTACGCTACCTATCAATTAACGGTCTATATTCCCCCTACGGACAAGGTGCTTGCACTCCGGGTCCCTAATATTTTCAGTGCCTATAAGCTTTGGGTAAACGGGAAGGAGGCTGCTTCAGCAGGTACAGTCGGGACAAGCCGCAGCACTTCCAGTCCGGAACAATATCCGCGCATCGTTTCCTTTGACGGTCAAACGGACAAGGTCGAAATCGTTATTCAGGTCTCAAACTTTCAGCATCGTAAAGGCGGCATCTGGGTTGATTTTAAGCTCGGGGACAGCAACCATATCGTTGACTCTCAGATGAAAGCAACTGCCCGGGAAATGGTCATATTGGGTAGTCTCGTCATTATTGGCGTATATCATATCGGCCTCTACGCCTTTAGACGACAGGAACGCTTTACCTTGCATTTCGGTTTGCTCTGTTTATTCGTAGCTGCAAGGGCCAGCGTCACGGGTGATTCTTATTTTGTGCAATTGTTCCCGATTTCATGGGAGGCCGCATTGAAGATTGAATATATTTCTTTCTCACTTAGTGCGGTTACCGGCTTCTTATATGTTCACAGCTTGTTCCCGCTGCTTGCGTCAAAGCGTTTCGCGCGGATTGTAATAGCGATTGGCATCGTGCTCTGCATATTCGTTCTTGTTAGTCCGGCAATCGCCTATTCCAAAATGCTCCCGTTGTTTCAAGTTTTTGTACTGGGGACGGGCTTGTATGCGCTGCTCATTCTAATAAAAGCGCAGATTCACAAACGTGAGGGTTCGGCATTCGTTCTTACCGGAGTAGCTGTATTTGTACTAACGGTCATGAATGATATGCTCTTCTATAACGAATGGCTGGTTACCTATCAATTGGTTCCGCTTGGCTTATTCTTCTTCATGCTGATGCAATCTTTCATCATCTCTTCCCGCTTCTCTACAGCACTTCGCCGGGTCGGGCAGGTTTCCGATGAATTGCGCGAGCTGAATGTCCACTTGGAAGAGAGGATTGAAGAGCGAACGGAAGCGTTAAGCCGGACGAATGAAACGTTGGAGCAGCGAAATCGTGATCTGGGCAAAATGGAGACATCAAGGCGTCATCTCATGACGAATATCTCTCATGATCTGAAAACACCGATTACACTGCTTCAGGGATATTTGGAAGCTATTCAAGATGGAGTGGTCAAGACAGAGGAGCAAAGGCAGAAGTATGTGCGAATGATGCTTGGCAAGGTAGGCGGTCTGAACAGGCTGATCCATAATTTATTTGAGCTCTCGAAGCTGGAAGCTGGCCAGCTCCGGTTTGATTATCTTGATGTACCGCTAGATGAATGGATCGCACAGCTTCAAGGCCAATACGAGATTGATGTGCGCAGCGCCGGATTGGCCTTCACATGCGCTTATGAGTATGAAGGGCAAACCGTAAATGAGATGGATAGACCCGAACAGATTATTCTTCATCTAGACCTGCCGAGAATGGACCAGGTGATGGGCAATGTTGTTTATAATGCGATCAAACATACGCCGGCAGGGGGCAGTATTGCTGTCGAGTTTATCTATAATTACGAGACAAGCCAAGTTATCATACGTGTTTCCGATACGGGCAGCGGTATTGAAGGGGAGCATCTTCCCTTTATATTTGACCGGTTCTACAAAAAGGAAATTTCCCGCAACTCGTCAGAAGGCGGAAGCGGTCTGGGACTGGCGATTGCCAAAGAAATTGTTGAAGGCCATGAGGGAAAGATTGGAGCGGAAAGCACGCTTGGAAAAGGGACCAAAATCTGGATATCGCTTCCGGCTAAAAGGATACAGAACTAGTCCGCTTGTCTGATTACGGCCATCATACGGTCAATCGATTGTTTGCGCTTTTCTTGGTCCATACTATTTAGAATACGGATGATTTCAATCGCTTCTGGCGTAACTTGAGTCTCAGGCTTAGCCGGCTCGCCTCCAATAATATAGTCGAGTGACACGTTAAACAAAACGGCGAGTTTTTTCAATGTTTCATAAACAGGCTGTCGATTATTGATTTCATAGTGGCTGTAGGCGGAGCGGGTAACTCCAATCTGCCTTGCGACTTCCTCTTGAGAAAGGCTTTTACGCAGCCGCAGTTCTCTCAAACGGTCTCCCATCGTCATGTTTATGGCTCCTTACGTGAATACAGAACATCTAGATCTTGTACAAGCGGGTTCCGTATTACTCTACTACAAGTAATTTATGATACAAAGTGTATCATTGTCAAGAGCAGGAGCTGGATTTTGTTAGATATATGGGGTAAAAAGCATGTTTTTGTGGAATAAAGGTTCAACTCTTGAATATGAAACGGTGAAATCGAGCACTAAGACCATCATCGATAATTCGGCGGTAACGATTGGCGCGTTTATCACTTCCAGGCGGGGAATAGCGGCTTATAGGGCGTGGGAAATTGAACTCCCGCCATGAGAAGGACGCCGATCAGCCAAGCAGTGAGCATACATCCCATGAACACCCATTTCTCTGGGCCCTGCCCGTTCATGCTCCAATAGCGAAACTGCCATAGAGATACGGCCGCCGTCCCCAATGTGTAGAGTATGAGATGCATCCACATTATTTTTTTACCTCTTTCTCAGGGAGATATAACGGAGCTCCAACCGTGCCAACTCCGGTTATCTTCGCTTTAATATGCCATTCGATTTTCACTTTAGGGTATATATCCTGCCAGTCCTTCTCAATGCGTCTCCAATACTTCGGATATTTTCTGTAAACCATAGCGCCCAGCCCGGTGCTGTCCGTACGGAAATCGGTCTGTAAATGGTGATATAACGAGTGAAATGAACGTTCAATTTCATTGGCAAACGACTGATCGAGCTTGCGGATTGTAACCGGATTCGATAAATCGAAGTCGGTCCGATTGTCCATGATGCGCCCGTAAGCCGTTATTTCGAAGGAATACTTCGGTTTTCCTTTGGAGAGGTCAACTTTACGATGAACCTTCAGGCGGTTGAGCGTTACGGACAGGCTGTTTTTTACCTCTGGCAATGTAACTTTGATACTTTTTTGTGCCACTCCGCCAAGCAAACCGGTTAATAGTGTAGCTTCAGTCCCTTTTACAAAACCGGAAAGCTTATTGTCCTTGAAGATGGCGATACCGCTCGCTGTGATTCTATTTTGCTTCGTGCTCGTGAAACTTACTGCAATCGGCTGCTGCCCTGGTGTTGTTGAAGCGATGAAAAAGTCCCTCAATGTGGTGGGAGCGTGTAATTTACGATTGACAATCTCGCGGAAAATTTCAGCACCGAAGGTTTCCATTGTAAAGGGGAGATCAATAAGCCGAGCCGCTTTCGTATTTTCGGCCACAATTAGCATCGTGTTCAACCTGTTTTGCGGATTCCGGCTGATTTGGTCGAGGACCTCCTTGATTCCTCGACGTGCGAGTGATTCACCGATACAGAAAACACGGCGATGTGTGGTGTTGATATCCCGTGGCAGCATCTGTTCCGCTATGAATCGGGATTCATCTAGGTTTCGTCCCTCTACCGTAAAAATCTCAATCGGTCTTTCCTTGCCCTGTGCAGCCTGACCTGCCCCGACAAGCCGTTTCGGATCGACAACATGCATATGTACCCGATACGTTCCAGGCTTTTTTCCCTCGTCCAGGGCAGTAATCATCACGATGGCTAAATCCAAAATTTCTTTGCGGTCCCAACAGCCGGTTGTCACCGATACGATTACGAATAGAAGGGGAATCATCAGACAAAGCCTCCGCAATGTGAATCGCTCCTCTTTAATGTTTTTTCCTTTCAAATGGCTTTCGGAACAAGAAGTCTTTCATGCCTTTCAAATAAAGCGGCGCCAATGGCGTCAAATACGGGGTGCCGGCCGAACGAACGCCTGTTAAATACGCCTGAGTGAAGAACAATCCGATCGCAATACCGTAAAACCCAAACGATCCGGCCAGAAAAAGCAGCATGATCCGCAGGATACGTATGGCGAAGGTCATTTCGTAACGCGGAATCATTAAGTTTGCGATGCCTGTAATCGAAACGACGATAATCGTCGGTATAGACACGATCCCTGCTTGTACGACCGATTGACCGATAACGAGGGCGCCGACGACGCTGACGGCTTGGCTCAAAATTCGCGGCAGCCTGATAATGGCTTCACGAAGCGCTTCAAATACGCTCTCCATGATCAGCGCTTCGATCATCGCGGGAAAGGGAGCGTGTTCGCGGGAAGCCGCAATTGACAGCAGCAGGTTCGTAGGGAGCATTTCGACATGAAAGGTTGTAATCGCGACATAAAGAGAAGGAAGCAAAAGAGCCATCATCAAGAAGAATGCTCGGATTAGACGCAAAAAAGTTGCACTGCTGTACATCAGGTAATAATCTTCGATCGATTGGAAAGCATTCCAGAACGTAAAGGGAGCGATAAGGACGAATGGCGAATTATCGCAGATCACGACAACCTTCTCCTTCATTAGCGCTGCACATGCCACATCCGGACGTTCTGTTGACTGAATCGTCGGAAACAGACTGAGCGGGCGGTCTTTGATCAATTCAGCAATGTAATTGCTATCGAAGACGGCATCCGGCTGAATGGCGTCAAGTCTGCCTGACATTTCCTTAATCAGTTGGTCGCCTGCGATGCCGTCCATATACAGCATGCGGACTTCGGTTGTTACCGTCGATCCGATCTGCCAAACCTTCATTCTCAGTTTCTCACTCTTCATGATGCGGCGAATGAGTGCAACATTGGTGTCCAAGGCCTCCGTAAAAGCTTCTCTTGGACCAAAGATGACCGTCTCTGTCTCTGGTGCTGACACATCGCGCTCGGGAGCGGAGGCAACATTGGCTAAAATAATCCTATCGTATCCGCTGACTGCCGCCGCCGCCATACCGCTCATAAGCGCCTCAACTGTTTTCCGGTAATCATCGGTCATCTGCACGGAAGGTGTTCTAACCGGCAGGGATTCCGTCTCCGGTTCATTGGGTGAGAACAACGGTTCGATGATTTCCCGCTCGATCCGCTTCTGGTCCACTAGACCGGCAATATAAACGACAAAGGAGTCGCCGACTTTACGAACGACAAGATCGGGAACCGACCCGAATGTGATTTTCAACTGTTCCGTGAACTGATACCGTTCATGAGAGGTTGATAATCGTATCGTGGATTCGGTCATATTAGGTTTTCCCCTCTCCAGCGAATGTTTTAATCTTAACGACGGAAAGCACAAGCATAGGAAAGACGACGAAAAACGGTAAAAAGATCACCCAAGGCACCCAATTATGACCTGTAAACAGATGACTGCTGAGGTTCTCCGCCATGTACAGGGCGAACAGGAGGATAACGATTGAAACGGGAATAGCGGCTACCTTATGTCCTTGTACTTTCCATATATCCGAAATCACGGTAAGAGCTGCATAGGTGAATATCGATACTTTAAACAGCACGCCGATCATATAGTTGGTAACGATAACCGGGTCGATATTTTGGATGAAATCTCCAAGGTTAATAAGATGAAAAGTGGACATCAGCGGGAAAAAGGAGCGGGAAAACAGCTCTGGTCCAACCATACAGATAGCCAAAATATCGAGAATCGTAAGAAAAGCGCCAACAGTTGCTGCAGAGATAAGTACCATATTCCGGAACTGCTTAGGAGGCCTCGTGAGCGACCAAAAGGCTGCGAATGCGAATGCCTCAGCATAAGGGACCGTATAATTGCCGGGAAACACAGAGGTGAGGATCGGTTTCCATTCCTCAGCGACCGGAGTTATCAGTGACAATTGAATGGATCCTGAAGTAATCAACAGTATGATCTGGAAAACGAATAACAATAAAATAATGGGCATGTTCATTTCGGCCAAACGCCCCATACGCTCTATTCCCGCGAAGCAAATATAAGCAACGAGCATTTGAAACATAAGCATGGTAATCACCATCGGTGTTTGCGGCAGCAGGAAGGTATTCGTCAATTCCCCGAGATCTCTCAAATCGCGAGCTGCAGAATAGATAAAAATAAACACATAAACAATGCCTAGCAGGGAACCGGCAAAACGCCCGAAAGCGAATTGAAGAAGACCGGTCCAATTGGCATTCGGACGGGTCTCGAACATTTTGGAATACGCCCACAGGAGTGCTCCGCCCGGGAGAGCGCTAATAAGAACGGTAATCCAGGCATCCTGTTTTGCAGGGCTTGAAAGACCGAATACAACGCTTGTACCCAATTGAAAAAGAACCAAGAGGGAGTAAAGCTGCCAGGTAGTTAAACGATTCATGTGCCGGCTCCTTTTTTCGGAATGAAACGCACAGCGCCGTCAAGGGGCGGCGCCAGCCGGTTCACCTTGAAGTTATCATTCCATCCTTTTGTTTTTTTATTCCATTTATGTATAAGCCGTCCTTGGAAATTGCCGGGACGGCCGATCGAAGAGTTGTGATTCATCTTAATCACTGGAGCTAAATTTCCTTTGGTAATGAGCCAGTGCAAGAAGCGGCCAGACGAGCGGGTAACTCTCATATTGGTTATACATATGTCCAGGTAAAGCAGCGCCGGTTGGATAATCCGCAGCTGGTCCTGGAGTATTCAATTCGCGTATCAGAAAGCTGCATGCGCGTTTCATCGGTTCGTTCGGCTTGTCGAACACGGCAATGAGAGCGTCCAACGCCCAGGCGGTTTGCGATAGGGTGGAAAAGGGAAGCGGAATGAACCTTTTCGCCTGGTCGCTGCCGCAGGATTCACCAAAACCGCCATCATCATGCTGGATGGCGAGCAGCCAATCGACGGATTTCGCAATGGACGGATGCTGGGCGGATTCTCCCACTGCGAGCAGACCGGTTAACGCGGCCCAACTGCCATAAATGTAACAAATGCCCCAGCGGCCATACCAGGAGCCGTCATCTTCTTGATGCTTGTATAGCCAGCGTACGGCTTGCCTGATGAATCGATGGTTATTCTTCAAACCCAGCGTATTTCCCAAGTATTCCAGCGTTCGTCCGGTTAAATCCGCTGACGAGGGATCTGTTGCCGCGTCGTCCGCGCCATCAAGCGGCAGCCAGCTTATGAAGCGATTATTGTTATTTCGCTCGAAAGCGGCCCAGCCTCCATCGTTATTTTGCATCGCTAATAGCCATTGCAGACCTTTATTTGAGGCATGTTTGTAGGGGAGAGAGGCTCGTAATCCGTAGATGGCTCGAAGTGCAGCGGTCGTATCGTCAATGTCAGGATTGATTGTGTTCACATGAGAGAAGCCCCATCCGCCTGGAATCGGATGCCGGACCTGCTGCTTCCAGTCTCCTAGTTTCGTATGCTGCCGTGTAAGGAGATAGTCACCAGCTTGAGTAATGGATGGGTGCGAGGCGCTCAGGCCGGCTGTCTGCAGAGCGTGACTAACGAGAGCTGGTATCCCAAACGGTTGAGGTTGTATTTTGCAATGTCAGATGGCTTTGATCCAAATCGGTATAAATCATCGACTCCAATCCCTGAATGGCCTTCGTAATAACGTTGTGATCGCTAGCGTAACCGATGGCTCGAAGCGCGTGAATCATTAACACCGTGGCGCTAGCATAGCTGTAAAGCATGCCATCTTGCTCGATTCGGTCCAGCATGTACTTCTCGGCATGATGCGTGGCGGCTATGTGCGCCTGCCCAGGGAATTTAATCATTGCTTGCGTCCATTGGGTGATTTGAGGGAGGATGCGCGGGTCAAAATGCCGTTCCCATCCTGGCTCCATACGGTCGCTTGGCGGATTGTAAAGCTGCCTGGCTTGGCTGGGCGAGAGGGGAGACGATGCAAATTTCGGCTTTCTGTCCGCAAGGATGAGCATAGGAGCTATATGTGCCCGGGCATACCCGGAAAATTGGTAAAAATGGACGGGAGACGATGTCGGCAGCAACATAAATGCTAGAGGAACAGGGAACCATTTTGGCCATTCATATTGACCCATCACGGCTAATAAGAACTTCGTCAGCAGACTATCGATTCGAGAGATTCCTCCAAGCTGAATAATCCTATTATGAGCTCGGACCATAAAAGACTCAGATGCTGAGACACCAGCATACAACAGGGCAAAGTAGCTCTCGACGGTGGCGCATAAATTAGGCGCAGGTTCATCGGGGTAGACCCGCCAGCTTCCGTCTGAATGCTGTTTAGCTTGAATGCGATCACGAAGCGCGGCAATGAGTTTGTTATTCTCATAGTCAAGAGTTCGCAGCAGCATGATGACAGCCGCATCTATAGTCGTTCCATATTCGATGAATCCGAAACGCCAAGCGCCGCCTGGAGATTGTTTATGCATGAAATGCTGAATCAGGTTATCAATCGCATTCTGAACAGGCATCAAGTGAAAATCACCTCATTTTCTTGATTAGCCCGACTAAAGTCGGGGTGGAAACAGTACCCAAGGCGGAGTACGGATACGAGACAAATCAGGTAAACTGGAAATTATAAAGTTCAAATTGTAAAGGAGGCCGCAGGGTAATGAATCCATATCCCTATTCGCACAAAGTGCGTAAAAGCAAAGCGTTAACGGTGCTGCTGTCCATGCTGTTTCCAGGCAGCGGACATTTATACTTAGGACTTATGCCAAGAGGGCTTGCGTTCATGCTTTTGTTTATTCTGAATATCGTTATGATCGTATTTGCAGCCCAAGGTAATTTTCCTTTCCACATGGCTCTGGTGACGTTCGTTGCTTTACTGCTGCCGGTTACATATCTGTTGAATATTTTTGACGGTTTGCAGCAGGCCAATCAGAACAATGCAGGCACGCAAGGTTTTGAAGGAGCGGAAGAAATGAATCCATTCATGAATTAATCGGCATGAGGACGAGGCATTATCAAAATCGGCTGCGGCAGCTAGCTGGAGACAAATTAGGATATAAGAAAACAGGCAGCCTAGAATCTCTTCTAGGCTGCCTGTTTGTCATTTTCGGGCGAAAAACCATGTCACTCTGCCAAGCTTCAGCCCATATACTGAACGATCTGTAAGGTCAGTGTTTGCACAAATAATGCGCATACTGAATCGGACGCTTATATACGGCATATTGATTGCGGATTCCAGCATATAAGTCTTTTTGGGGTTTTCCGTTCAGTTCAATTATCCAAAGATGGGCATCGTTGTCCAACGCTAAATCTACGCTGAATTCACCTAAATGGTAGATTGTATTCGTGTCTATTATCTCTGCTGTTCTTAAGCTGATATCGTAAACCGAACGAATGATTGCATTCACCTTATCTGGCGGGTACAAATGCTTGAGGACTTCTTTTGACAAAGAAACCTGTTTATAAATACTTGTATTATAACAGCCTTTCTCAGCAATCCGGCTAGCGAGATTCGTAACCGACCAGGTACCCATCTCATTTTTTTGCACGAGTGCTCGAATATCAAAAACTTGGCCTTTCCATTGCCGTATGTTGACTCCTTGTTGAATGATATAAGGTGTTGAGCCAAGCAGCTTATGCATGCTCTCTTGAAATTGCAGGGCATCTCCTGCGACGATTTCAGGTGAAAAATAATGGTGGCCAATGTGGATTTCCCCCGAATCCTTTAACTCCGCACGGTACACACCTACTCCTTTATGCCCGAAAAAAGGTTTAAAAAATAACACTTTATGCGCTTCCAGTAAATGAATTACGTTCTCCCTGCTGTAGAGAACGGTTTCTGGTAAATGCTCGAATAGCCAAACGTTTAATTTTTTATGAATCTCATGCTTGTTGAATTGATTGATGTGATTAAAGCACTTGTTTATGCCGATCATAGCCCCTAATCGTTCGACTACCTCATGGTCCGTGCCGTAACAACGGTTATAGACAACGTTGGGGAACGAAAATCTGCTCAACACCCATTTTTGATTTGCCCGATGAAGACCCATGATACTTTTCTGGTTCCAATTGATCTCAGAGGGAGTAAAACAGAACAATTTCATATGGGCAGAATTATGATGAAGATATTGTTTGAGTACATATTTCCTTTGTTTGCGGTTTGAGACCATAATGCCTACAAAACTTTTTTTTGTGTTCATTACTAGCCACCTCTATTTCATATAGAAATAGAGTATGTAATGAAAATCGAAATGCATGGACAACAATACAATCCAATTTAAAATATTTTTAAAAAAGATACTTGCACTTACCGGTACATTCAGGAATAACCTGTTCTGAGACAAAAGGGCGGCGAATATGAGGTATTCAGCAGCAGAACCTCATGGTCTTCAAGGTCTCTAAGCTATGAACTAATTAAGGAGTGTGAAAGTAAGAATGGGTAGATTATCAGGCCCTCCGGGTCCTCCTGGACCACAAGGCCCGCAAGGTCCACAAGGTCCACAAGGTATATGTCCTCCATGTCCTCCTGGGGCACAAGGTCCACAAGGACCGCAGGGACCGCAAGGACCACAAGGACCACAAGGTCCGCAAGGTCCGCAAGGACCATCCGGAGTAATAGCGCTGTATTTTGGTACGGACCAATCGATACCTAATGGTAATTTCATGGGATTAGGTACTTCGGATAGTTTTGTGCGAAATACTTTGGTCATACCAGCGAATGCCACTATTACCACTCTGGTTTTTAGTATCCGGGACGAGGACGTGGCAGCAGGAGATATGGTTCAAGCCGAGATCTTCAGAAGTACAGATGGCGGTGTAACTTCGGTGGCCACAGGTTTTATAGCAACGGTTAACGGGCCCAATCCCCCGAATCATTGCGCTGTTGCAACAGGCAGTCTTGCCGTCAACCAATGTGATCTGATATCAATAAGAGTTTCTAATAGCGATGCATTGGAGAATGGTGCTGCAGCCACCGTCCTTTACACTCTGATCTGACAGGATGATAACCGGCGCATATACGCCATACCTTCGAGCAGGAACGGTATGGCGCTTTTTTTTCTTGGAACTGCCTTCCGCCCTTTTGCATACATGTGGTATTGCCGGCATGCTTTTTCCGAATAAAGGGAATCCGAATGGAAAATCCTATACCGGTCTGTTGCCCCAAGCGCAAGATAGACTGTACCTACGCGGCTCAGCATTAATCATGTCCATATCACTTTCCCTTGGTAAGATAATGAGATACACTTTCTCTTTTCGGATCCATTATCTCATGTGGATTAAGGGGCGGCTATGTGGGTTATATTTTACGCTTACGTAGTAATTATGGGTCAACTGCAGGTGCCCAGCCTTATCAAGGGCAGGTCATTGCTGAATTAACAGCCGGTGGAGTATTAACGTTGAATAACATTAATAACTCAACTTTCGCAGCAACAAATTAGCTTGAATACCTTGTGGCTGTAAGGATAGCGCATATTTTTTTCCTTCTCTTGACAAAAAGACACCTTCTTCGTTTGGTATCATGGGAGTGACTAGCAACCATGCAAACAAAGAAAGGTGTGTAAATCTATGGTACACCATCGTTCCCTGTCTGACCAGTCTCGTTTTTCGTCTGTTTTCACTTCCTTGAAAATCGGTAAACTGCTTCGGGCGGCTGGGATTCACAAGTCTTTTGGTCTCTCTGCACTCGCTGTCTTTCAGTTACTTTTCTCGCTTGTTTTTGAAGGAAAGAATTGGTTTCGTCTACTAGAAAGTAAACGCAGCGGTTCGCTGCCTGGTAAAGACGTGGTCTATCGCTTCTTGAATCATCCCAGCTTTGCGTGGCGCGCTTTTCTTCATTCCCTTAGTTTGTCGGTAGTTCGTCAATTTGCCTCACTTACGTCAGCCAAGCGTGTAAAAGTGTTCATCATCGACGACTCCACGCTTCAGCGCAATCGTAGTAAGAAAGCAGAACTGCTTGCCAGAGTGTTCGACCATACAACAGGTCGATTTACTAAAGGCTACACGCTGCTAACGCTCGGCTGATCCTTTGATATGCTGATCAGCCATACGACCATCGTGTTTAGCCGCTACTTGGCAATGGAATTTGAACGACGCCAGACCGGAGATACGCGTACGCTCGGTGGACTGTTTTTCTTGTATGCGGATGAAGTTCGAGATTTGGATTACCAAACCGCTCTCCAACAACTGATGACGTTTTTCTTAACGTTAGCTGAAGCAACGAACAAAGGTGGCAAACAAACGGTGTTGTGTCAAATGCAGCAGTGGATAGCCGATTTGCCCTTGTACATCAAGGGTTTGTTCGGTAATTTAAGCTGCGAAAGTTGAGTTAATAATAATAACCATGTGCTGATGAATTTACCTTCTGGACCCCCGCCAGCTAGTCCGTTCGTAGTAAGTGCTTCAATAGTTATTGAAAAGCTGTCATAAATGCTCGGATCTAATGCCTTAACTGTCTCAAGCCAAAGAAAATAACGGAGTGTCCAAATTCATATAACCAAGAAGAAGAAGCTTGTTCCATTCTGGAACGGCTCTTTTGTTAGAACATGATGCAATGTGTTACGGAGATTGAACGCTGCCTACTATTTCATTAATCATTCGCTTCCTATATTATTTTAAGTTATAGTCTTATCATAATTATTAACCAATAGTAAAAGAAAAAAATCGGCACTGAATAGGAGCAACAAAATGACGATATATTTTGCACTGCTGCGTGGAATCAATGTTAGCGGACATAACATGATTAAGATGACGGAGCTAAAACGCATGTTTGAGGAGATGGGTTTTACACGCGTACAAACGTATATTAACAGTGGTAATGTCATATTTGAATCTGAAGAGCGCGCTGAATTGCTTGAAGCCCGAATCGAAACTGAGATCAGCAGTGTGTTCGGGTTTCACGATCTCTGTTATGGTGAGATCAAGCATGGAATGGAAAGAGATTATGGCGAAGTGCCCGTTTTCACCGGACTCTTTAGCTGACAAACAAAGTATTCATCTGACTCTTTTAAAAAAAGCGCCTACACAGGAAGAGCTGGATCGGTTACCGGATATCGAACATCCGGGTGATGAATTTCTAATTGACGGAAGAGAGATCTACGTGCTGTACCGCAGCAGTATTTTGGACTCCAAATTAGCTAAGAAATTTCAAAAGCTTGTTCCAGCCACGGCGCGCAATTGGAAAACGGTCGTTAAGCTCGCTGACATGGCGAATGCGCTGGAAACGAAATCGTAACTTGCTTGTATAGTAGACGTATAGAAGATCGATATGTTATAGTTTGATTTATTTTGCATATCTATTAAATGAGAACGGGTATCGAGGCTCTAGAGCATAAGCTATGATCCGCAAGTCAGGAGACCTGCCTGTTCTATCAACACCATTCGACCTACGCGAAATTAGGGAGGTGTAAGGCAGCAACGTACGCACCTCCATGTTGAATTGTGAACGTGGGGAGCGGTATACTCTTTTGCTTTCTTATACAACCTATCGTAGGCATCTTCCATTGGGGATGCTTTTTTTCATGCAAAAAAACGGAAAACTATGGTGAATAGAGGGAGCACAATGGCTTTTGAGGAGGTGAGACGGTGAAGCAGGCTAGAACGATTATGATCCAAGGAACCGCCTCTGACGTTGGGAAAAGCATACTGACAACAGCGCTTTGCCGGATTTTTAAACAGGATGGTTGGAAGGTCGCGCCTTACAAGTCGCAAAATATGGCATTGAATTCATACGTGACACTCGACGGCAAAGAAATCGGACGCGCACAAGGCGTGCAAGCAGAAGCATGCGGTATTACGGCAACGACTGATATGAATCCGATCTTAATCAAGCCAACTGGAGAAATGAGTGCGCAAATTGTGGTCCACGGTATACCTCATGAGGAGATGAGCGCGCGTCGATACAGGGAGGAGTATTTACCGCTGGCCGCAAACATCGTCAAGGATGCGTTGAACCGGCTTCGGGCGGAATATGAACTGGTTGTCATTGAAGGTGCGGGAAGCCCTGCAGAGATCAATCTCAAAAGCCGAGACATCGTTAATATGCGCGTGGCCGGTTGGGCGGACTCACCGGTTCTGCTCGTTGCTGATATCGACCGGGGCGGCGTTTTCGCGGCTATCGTCGGCACGTTAGAGCTGCTGGAAGAGCATGAGCGGGCGCGAATCCAAGGGTTCATTATTAACAAGTTCCGCGGAGATGTCAGCTTGCTGCAGTCCGGCCTAGATTGGCTGGAGCAGCGGACCGGTATACCTGTGCTTGGAGTCATTCCGCATGTAGCGCAGCTTGATATTGAAGCGGAAGATTCGGTAGCGCTGGAGCATCCGCAGATCGCCCGGGAAATTGTGAATGGTCTGGATGCAGCTGTCATTAAATTCCCGCGTATATCCAACTTTACCGACTTCGACCCGCTTTCGGCAGAGCCTGATGTTTCCCTTCGTTACGTGCAGAGCTTAAACCAGCTCCAGCAGCCCGACGTGATCATCCTTCCAGGATCGAAAAACACGTTGGAGGATTTGGCGTTTTTACAGCACTCGGGGTTGGCTGAAGCCATTCATCGTCTAGTTGAGAACGGCTGTCGCGTTGTTGGCATTTGCGGAGGCTATCAGATGTTGGGTCGAACGCTAAGTGATCCGTATCAAGTGGAGTCGGATCAGGGCGACGTTAACGGATTGGACTTCCTGCCGTTAACGACGACCTTTTACAAGGAAAAACGTACCGTCCGGGTTCTAGGCAAAGTAGAATGCGGCGCAGAAGCTTGGTCATCGTGGCAGGGAATCCCAGTGGAAGGCTATGAAATCCATATGGGTCAGACCACAATGCTGGAACCTGTGCATTCGTTATTTTCGCTTGACGATGGAATAGATGGTGCCATATCCGACAACGGTCAAGTATGGGGGACGTACGTCCACGGGATTTTTCACAATGATGAATTTCGCAGGAGATGGCTGGACTCGGTTCGCTGCTTTAAAGGGCTGGAGCCAATCCGCTCCATTCTTCCATTCCGAAGCCGCCAGGCCGATGCTTTTGACAGGCTGGCTGAGCATGTCCGCACTCATCTGGATATGGATAAGCTGTACGGGATAATGGGATTGAGTATACCGTAATAATGAGCTTCATCGTATATTAATGTCGTCTTTATTGTTAGGGTTTCGTCATGGGGTCGATTGGGACCATATCGCGGCAATTACCGACCTTGTCGGTGTTGAATCCAAGCCGAAGCAAGGGATGCTGCTCGCAACTAATGATCTCTGGCCACGGGGTTGTAATTTTGGTTCTGGGGCTCAGCGCGGTGGGAATAGGAGGGGGGGGGGCAAGTTCCATTATTAAACTCCCAACTCCACCGTTAAGGTGGAGTTTTTAATTGGAGGTATGGTTTTCATTTACTATTGTTAATTAATCGAAGCAGCAGGGGAAGTCTTCTTCGAATCTCTAGCGCGAATCACTGCTTCGATAACAAGCAGATTAGGAACCCAGCAAAACCAAGCTACAACCCGATATCCAGCCTCGAAATCGCCAAAAAGCATGGTAAGCGGCGCTAGCCAGATTCGAAGTGTTACAGCTGCAAACGTAAGCGCGTAACTGCGAAGCATCCATTCTTTATGAGCCTGTACGTCTTTGGCTATAATTTTCCGCAAGGCGGTCCAAGTGGCTCCACCCATAGTACATCTAATCCGAAGAAGCCCAGCCCAGCGACCCAGCCGCCTGTCGCAAATAGCGATAAATATAGGCCAACAATCCCACTTGCAGAAATCGAAATAACATAGACATAACCCATCAGTCTGTGCTGACGTCTCCGAGCTGCGATTTCTTCAGAAAAATCTGAAACGGACCAATAATAAGGGCTAACATAGCCGTAACAATATGCACGTACAGCACGTACACCCATGGTGTCAGGTGAAAATCTGGCTTTTGCAGTTTGAATGATACAAGTCCAGATCACTGGCACGTACACTCCATACTGCACAATTGCATATCCCGCAATAGCAAATGCAAAAATAAAAACGAGTGCCCGAATGATGTTCTTTCCCATATAAAACCCACTTTCCTCATTTGGATATTTATTTATCTGATATTCAATTAAACTGCAAAAAAAAATTACTCCAAACCTCTCCAGCAGCAATTGAACATGCATGTCGGCCAGCTTTGCGATGTCTTCAAACGACTTCATGTTGTGAATATAAAAATGTACGAACCCATGAAGAGAAAGGAACAGCACCCAGATCAAATCGGAGTCATCTGCACGCGCCGCGTTGGTCACTAGAAGCGATTCTTTCACAGCAGCGGCAAATTTATTATAGCTGTCCATCTTCGATTGCGGAGCCTGAACAGGAACAGTCGAGCCCCTGGTTCCTTGATAACAAACATCAGCTCGAATGACCGCTTGTTCTCAAGCCCGAATCGGATAAAAGACAGAAAGATCAGCTGAAGCGGCCTCCCTCCCCAGGAATTGCTGATTCTCTTACCGATTCCTCAAGCAGGTCATCCAGCCGGCGAAAATCGTCCGCAGCCATCGCACTAAATAGCTTTGGCTTTCTCACGGAAATGGTAATAGAGCGATCCCGGTGAATAACCGAGCTCTTTCGCAATGGCCCGCATGGATACGTCGCGATATCCGTGCTGCACAAACTGCTCTCTGGCAGCTTCAAGAATACGCTCTTTGCTGAGCTCATGCTCGACAGCTTTTCTAGGTGACATACCACTTCATCCTCCTTTTTTGAACGGTGTTTAATTAAGATTAGCATGAGCTGGATAATCATGTCAACCGTACCGTCAGGAAGGCGAATGGAATGGAAACCTGATGGTTTATTGCCTTTGAAACGTGGGTGGAGGTGGCTTACATGTGAGAAAATCTGCATTAAAAAAGGATATAGAATCTTTTCTTATTGAAGAAAAGTTCCATATCCTTATATTTAAATATTACATTCCCATTTCACCATTGTCATAGCTAAATTGCCATTCAATTCCAAACTTATCTGTTAGCTGCCGTAGCATTTGCTCCAAAATGTTTCTTGAAGCTCCATGCCTACAGTGCCGCCTTCTTTCAGTTTATTGAACATAAGATTTAATTTCATCCATGTTCTTACTGACTACTGCAAGGCTTATGTTATTTCCTGCAATAAAAGGCATACCAGGAAAAACATCAGAAAACATCACATTGCTTCCACTAATATTAAGTCGTGTGTGCATGACTAAATTTTTTGCTTCCTCTGGAAGAGGAAATTCGGGATTAGGTGGTGTTTCTCCAAAGGTCATAATTTTTGGTTTTTCTGTTCCAAAAACCTCTGCATAAAACTCTACTGCTTCACGACAGTTTCCATTAAAATTAATATAAACATCAACAGCCATTTGCTTCACTCCTTCAGTTTCTGAATTGTTAATCATTGTTAAATGATTACTGTCATATTGTATCATTTCATGGTCTATTTTCAAATGCTCTTCCTGCAGAAAAGGGTTTATATGATAAAATACGATGCCCGAACCGAGGCATTTATGGTTAACTCTCCCGGTTGGATTGGAGTAACTGTACTGGCTGCAGCAAGTGTGGTCTTGAAAGAAATAGGCTCTGTTGGTTGTGTTAGCTCCTCGACTCGGAAAGGGACTGCGGCTATGGTTGTTCCCAATGTTTGTGCGATAGTCATAGCTTTTTGCCAGGCGTTTCGAATGGCAAGCGACAAGGCTTGATTCTCGTAGAATTCTGGCTTTACCAGCGTGAATTGAATGCTTGTGACCGAATTAGCACCCTGGGAAACAGCGGTATCAACAATGACTCCTGTCTGTTCGACTCGATCGGTTGTGATTTGCAGGAGGTGGGTCACTTTATAACCCCGAAATATTTGTTTCCCATCCACATAATCGTACTGGGTCTCAATTCGATAATCATTCGTTTGTATCTTCTCTTGGGGGATGCCTAAATTTTGAAGGGAATTGATGATGTTCGCTGTGATCCTCGCATTTTCGGCTTGGACCAGCTGTAGAGCATTACCTTCAGTAATAGCTCCTAACACGATTATGGCCCGGTCCGGGGACGCGGTTGCCGTTCCTTCACCTATCACTTCGATCGTCGGATGGGATTTTGAAGCCGCATTATAGGATGGATAACTGTACATTGCTGAAACTCCTTTCATAAGCAGAGGTTTTTATAATGTATGGAAAGATCGCCGGGAAAATTCGGTTAATCATACCCGCGTCAGAGCCTTCGCTGGACCGAGTCGTCGTAAACACATCGTTTAGGTGAACAGACAGAAAAGGCCTGAAGCACTTGTGCTTCAGGCCTTTTCTGTTTGTTAGGTTATCACCAATGTCCGGGAACAGAAGTGCAAGCTATGAACGGAGAGCCGTTTGAACAACCTTCTAGCTACATTGCTGGGATAAAGAAAGCTTTATTTGGGGAGTTAAAGGCCGTTGAAAAATATAGAAAAATAGTTTCCGTTCTTTAATCCGTTATATTTCGCGTGTAATACTCAATAATATCCTTTCGCCTGATAATTCCGATAAAAACCCGGTCATCGTCAACGACGGGAACGAAATTTTGATCAGCCGCAAGCGCCAGCATATCCTCCATCTGTGCATTGATCGAAACACATTCATTATAGATGCGTTTCTTGATTTCGGTGACCGAAACTTCGTTCATATTGTCAAAATTTAGTCCAGGCGTGTTTTTTAGCTTCCACAACAGGTCGCCTTCCGATAACGTCCCTATGTTTCCCTGCATCGTCAATAATGGGGAGGGCCGTATAGTGGTGATGTTCCAATTGTTCCATTGCTTCCTGCATGGAAACAGAAGAAATAATAAAGGCAACCTCCTCTTTGGGCAATAAAAATGAAGCTATTTCCATCGATTTGAACTCCTTTACCTTGAAAAGTTTATGAGCAGTACTTTTATTAAAGCATACTTTTCAAGGTAAACGGGGTTTTATGAAATCAATTTAATAATTATTTCCTCGAAGGTTTCGAGGCTTAACCACGAAAGCATAAGTAGGAAGGCTTAGCAGGAACTTTCACGATCAAGCTGAAATAATTTATTGAGAAATGCAAATGCCTCAACACTGCATTTCCCCGTTAAGCAGCTCTTCAATTCTTTTTTAGCAAGATCCACACGAATATTAGATTGAAGTATACTGACGTTCTCCATCCAATGGTCGGTTGTCTCGAATGAGGTGCTCTTCCACGCGCTATTCTCATCTATAATAATTCTACTTTCTTTGGCACCAGAAATAACAATATCCATCGTTTCTTGTAAGTCCAATAGGGACTGTTCAAAGGTCTTCTTCATTTCTTTCTCATGCATTCTCGCTTTTAATCTTAAGCGACCTAGTCTCGATTCCTTCTTCCTCTCTGATTTGTTGATAAAGAACTAAAGCATCCTTCGAAATCAGACCTTGTTGATACCGATCATCAATAGATAAACTGCTTCCTAGAATGACTTTAACCAATGGGAACAATTCTCGTGAAATAAGAACCGGCTTTTTCTTAATAAATTTACCGTAAGCCGCCGCGCCGTCACTCGGAAGTCGGGTCCGCCAAAGCCAAGGGTCAGCTTCAGTACCGGTTAACCATTGCTCGTCCAAAGTGTTTCGATAAAGTGAAGGATGATTTGGAATAAGTGGAGCCAGTGGCAGGAAGCCCACTTCATTAATGAGCTGAACAGCCTCTTCATAAGAAGAGATTTTCACTTGGCTCATTCGTATTTCCTCCTAATGACAGCTTCTTACATGGAGCAGTGCTATCTGCTCTTGATTAACAACTGAACGGCTTCTGCAACTACTTTTCCTGTTTCGCCACCGGCTTCTATCTCATCTAGGATACACTGTTCCAGGTTTTTTGCGACAATGTATGCGATTGCCTTGTCAGCGGCACTTCTGATTGCGGAAATTTGAGCGACCACTTCTTTACAATGTTTTTCTTCTTCCATCATATTTAATACGCCTCGAACTTGACCTTCGAGTCTACGCAGTCGTTTTTTCAAATCATCATCATAATTCATCATAATCATTTAACCTCCCATTACCTAAACTGGTATAGGTATCATTATGACTGATTCACCCTATCTTAACAAGACAATCGTTATATGAACAAATTCACTTTAGCATCAGATGCATCCCCAAGATAAGCTCCGACACCAGCGTACTCAATACCGCTTAGCAGTTCTTCTTTTTGTAGACCAAGCAAATCCATTGTCATCGTACATGCAACAAGTTTAACCCCTTGTTCTTGAGCAAGTTCAATAAGCTGGGGGAGGGTCATCACGTTATGCTTCTTCATCACATGTTTAATCATTTTGGGTCCCATTCCTCCAAAATTCATTTTGGAAAGTCCCATTTTGTTCACGCCGCGCGGCATCATTTTCGCAAAGCATCTTTCCAAGAATCCTTTCTTTGTAGAGACTGGCTCATCTTTGCGAAGGGCATTCAAACCCCAAAACGTAAAGAAAATGGTTACCTCATGTTCATATGCGGCTGCTCCGTTGGCAATAATAAATGCTGCGATTGCCTTATCCATTTCACCGCTAAACAGTACAATTGTCGATTTCTGCTTGTCAGACATAACTATCACTCCTTATATACATATACTTGTATGGGTATATAAAATCTATAAAAAAATATCTAATCCTATTTTCAGTGCAGTTGCTCCAATTAAAAAAGATAGCACCCACTGTAAAACTTTTGTATTGAGCTTATCACTAATGAAAGCTCCAATCGGTGAAGCAATCATACTTGCAATGACGATAATAACAGTTGGAACCAGAAGTACATGTCCTGCCATTAGCTTACCCGTTGTTGTTCCGATAGAGGAAATAAAGGTAATTGCTAAGGATGTGGCAATCGCTGTTCGGGTTGGAATCTTGAGTATCACCAGCATAACAGGGACGGTAATAAATGCCCCAGCCGCACCGACAATGCCTGATGCAATTCCAATGAAGACTGCAATAAAGGAAGCTGTACCTTTGTGAAACGTTATGGCATTCATATCCGCTTGTACATTATTCTTTTTAGGCAAAAACATCATGACTGAGGCAATGAAAGCGAGAGCGCCATATATGATGCTAATGGTGAACCCGGGTAGAAATTTTGATCCATACCCACCGATAAAACTGCCGATTACGATAGCGGATCCCATATAGACGACAAGGGATTTATTGATATGACCGCTTTTTTTCAGAACAAACATCGCCGATAAAGTAGCGAAAAAGACCTGAACAGCTGAAATGCTGGATACTTCCTGAGGGGTAAACCCTGCGAATCCAAGTGCAATCGGGATATAAAGCAGTAAAGGGAAATTGATTATTGCTCCCCCAATCCCAACCATCCCGGACATAAATGAGCCGATAAAACCAATTGCAAACAAAATGAACATCAAGGATACATCCACTTGAATAACCTCCCATGCAGCCTGGATGATTTATCCCTTTTGAATCAAGAAAATAAACAATCCGTTTTCTTCTTTGGTTTCGATAAGTTGATGTCCGGTTGATTTAGTCCACGCGGAGAGATCGGCTTTGGAACCTTTATCAGTAGCTTGAACTTCCAGAATATCACCTGAAAGGAGTTCATCCATTGCTTTTTTGGTACGAACGATAGGCATCGGGCAAGCCAAGCCTTTAGCATCCACAACTTTTTTAATATTCATTTTCTTATCCTCCATTTTGTTGTTTATTTAATGATGAACGGCGCAACGGTTAGGGCCTGCTTCCATCTCTTGCTGTTCCGCTTCTGTCGGGTTCAATTTCCCCATGTTTGTTTCCCTGATCTCTTGATAAGCATTGGGCTGGGGAGGTAAGTTATTGGTTACCAACTCCCTAAATTCAATCTCGCTCTCTACATGGAGTCCGGCATTGACTTTGTACAAGTCCCCTAAGCGGGCAGACACGGTGCCGTCTTCGTTAAGCTCCGTTATTTTACCAAAGTGAGCTGGAAGTACGATTAAATCTTCGCCCAGTGCTTTATACTTCGAATACAACGTCGTTCTCAGGTCGCTTACCCAATCTTCAGCTTTACCGGCTAGGTCAGGTCGTCCAATCGATTCTACAAACAGAATGTCGCCTGTAAGAAGATACTTATCATCAACGATCAATGTTGTGCTGCCAATCGTGTGCCCCGGGGAATAGACAGGTGAAACTTTCACGGACATCCCGCCTAAAGTGATTTCAGTTCCTTCCTCCAGCGCGCTGTAAGCGAAAGTTACTTCCTCAGCATCTTTAGAGGGCAACCAGTAGGTGGCGTTCACCTTTTGAGCCAAAGTCCTCCCGCCGGAGATATGGTCAGCGTGTAAATGGGTGTCTACAAGATGCGTAATGGTAATATCGTTCAGCATTGCAAAATTTTCGTATGCAGCTATCATGCGAGCCGTATCTATAATCAGCGCTTCTTGGTTGGAGACAACCATATAGGACAAGCATCCTTTACCCATTCGAACAAATTGGTATAAAGCACCGCCATCTTGGAGATCGCCAATTTTGATTGGTTCAAGGTGTTCACTCCACGTTTTCATACCTCCTGCGAGATAGGAAATCTGTCTTTTACCATGCTCGACTAATTGCTCTGCGACGAAAATAGAAGAGCCTTCTTTAGCACAGACGACAAGAACGGGTTCCTCATCAGGAATTTGATTAAGAATGCCATCGACACCATCGAGCAAATCAAAGTAGGGGATATTGATGATTTCAACGTTATTTCCTTCAATTTTCCAATTAGTAAAGTCTTCTTCATTGCGAACGTCCAAAATGAAAAGCTTTTTCTTTGAGAGAATGTACCCAGCTAATTCTGCTGAAGTCATGGGGTTAACTTTTGTCATGATAGTCACTCCTTATCTGGTTACCGGTCCTGTCCACTGGGACATTCCTGGAATTATATTGGTTACTTTCCTAAAACCCTTGGTTGATAGTATCTGAGCCGCCGCGTCGCTTCGATTACCGGTACGGCAAATGACATAAATGCTGCTGGAATAATCCAAAGTTTCAATATTCTCCTCCAACATGCCTAAAGGAATAGATAATGCTCCAGGAATATGTCCAAACGCGAATTCAGCGGGCTCCCGGACATCGATAAGGATGACATTATTGTTAACTTGCTCTAATTGAACTTGCAGCTCGTCGTTAGTTAATGTAACAGGGTGCTGTTGTTCAGGCTTTACTTCTGATGGGTTCGCTTTCTGAAGGTAATGATGAATAACATCTTCATTGGTCAAAGTTCCCAAGTAAGCATGACCTGTTCTTGCAGCCCAACTTTGAATGTCCGCAATGGAACCTTTATCCGTCGCTTGCACTTCTAATACTTGACCGGGTAGAAGCTGTTCCATTTTTTGTTTTGTTTTCACAATAGGCATTGGACAAGCTAACCCTTTGGCATCTAAGATGTGATCCACTCGTATTGTCATTGTTTTTTCCTCCTTATATACCTATAGGGGTATGTTGTGAACTAAAAATAATATACCCCATGGGGTATTAGATGTCAAGGGAGATTTAATAGGGTTGGCAAGGTTCTGATGCAGGAATATGTCCGCAAATCGGTCGGGTATTCAGGAGTATAAAAGAGCCCTCAACATCGAAGCACGCGAGTTCAAGCCAATTCTCGGCGGCGATTACAGCCTGGCGGTGCGTTTCGAGTCCGATCCAGAAGAGAAAATATTCGGTATGGGAAAGAGTATCAACAGCCGTTTTTGGATCTGAAAAACAGTACGCTGGAGCTTGCGCAGATTGACGAACTTGTGCCTCGAAAGATGAATGTCTGGGTAACTGAAATGCCGGATGATGCCCGATTTCGGCATGGGGCTATGGCAAATAAGCAAGATGCGGTATCAGACAATACGAGAATCTTCAATTGGAGCATCGCTTGCGGATCTGAAAGTCCCCGAATGTTTCACGTACTTGTCGAGATAACGCATCTTGCTTTTCGATACCCATGCCGAAATCGGGCATGTCAGTCACCCAAACGTTCCGGTCTTCCAGACGGCAGTAAGCCAATTCAGTAATCTCCGATTCCGTTAGGAAGAAATACGAAGATTGGAAGGACAATACGAACAAGAATGATGGCAAAGGCATAATGGACAAGGGCGGTTTACTTTCATCGATTTCCCATAATATACTTAAGAAGGGAAGGAGTGGTGTTTATTGTGAAAATAGTGACTATGAAACAAGCGGAGTTTGATACGTTGAGTGACGAAAGACTGGGATGGGCATGTGTTGAGTCAACACTTTTAGGTATTCGCGGGAAAGATGCTACAACCAAGGCGGAAACTATTAGTAGCTTGAACAGGAGCCAGCAGGCATTGTGTATGTTCAGGGTATTTTATGACCATGCCAAGGATTCGGCAAGCGAGTATTATTCTTGGGTATCATATTTGCTTGAGACACCGGGTTATTGGTTAGGAGTGACCGGGGGACTGCGCTATTTCGGGGACCAAAGCTTGTTACTATTACTTGAAGATACGAAGCAGATTATTGATGAGCGGAATAAACCGTTAAATGTGCAAATGGGGGTTGGCTCCATTAATCTGGAGCAAGATAATGAACTCTCCCATACAGTAGATCGCTTATACGGAAGGTTTCAGGAGATTGTTCCTGACAGCTTGAAACGAATTAGTTCGTTTATCCGATCAAATCAGCAGGACTTTGTCATTATCGAAAAGTAATCTCTAAATTGCGAAAAAAGAATAGTTCCACGTTCCCTGATCATAGAGACTCAACGGGAGAAGAAGTTTTTTCTAAAGCAAAGTGGGAAGGTAAGCCAGTTTTCTTGTCCGTATTAATAGCTAGGTTCCTACTTCATGCTGCCATTGATGGAAAGTGATCTTCTTCGACGGTATCTTGGGAGAGTTAATCAGGAATTTGATCCCGACCATTGTTAATCGGGTCAAGATCCGCCGCCTCTATAGGCGGGCTCTGAATCAGGTGGAGTAGAGTCTCCATCTGATTCCCCGATGTTCATCCGGATGGGCTGAACGAGTTCACTGAGCTAATTCATAGCTTTCGGCAGCACAATAAACGGGCATCCATAGAAGCTTAAGCTTCTTCGGATGCCCGTTTTGTTATATCCCATAGCATTCAAAAACCAGCAAATTTAATCCATGACCGCTTTCATATGCGCCTCTGTGATCGCCCAGTGTGTTGCACTCCAATATTTCTCTTTGTTCTTAACGAGAATGACTTGGGGTGATTCATGCTTCACGGCAACATCTTCAGCGATCTGGTTGGAAACCGGACGGGATTCGATCACTTTGACAAGAACGAAATCAGCATCAGCATTCTCGTTGTTTGACAGAAATTTATTGAATTCGTCATACGCATTTGCACTGACTGGACATGTCGTGCTGTGTTTGAACACGACGAGTGGACGCGTGCTTGAGCCTTCCAGAGCCGTATTCCATTCCTCGATAGATTGGATTTCTTTCACTTGCGGCATGTACATGTCTCCTTCGCTATGGTTTGATTCACCATGTATGATTGTTGGTGGCAGGTCGTATTTCTACCTGATTATACCATAGCGGACAGCTCATAACATCTTGCAGCCTAGAAGTCTCTATTATTTCTGCTGCAGCAGCGTTAACCATAGGTTCGGGCTTTCATACCCAAGGCGCCATGCAGCAACACCTGC
Source organism: uncultured Paenibacillaceae bacterium (assembly GCA_963793665.1). Classification (GTDB taxonomy): domain Bacteria; phylum Bacillota; class Bacilli; order Paenibacillales; family Paenibacillaceae; genus Paenibacillus_Z. Next base: position 185,830 of record CAWCBD010000024.1, on the reverse strand, counting down.
AAGATCATATCTCTTTGCAATGGCAATTCTAGCTTTCATCGTATCCGTCGTTTCGGCCCAGAACACATGGGTGTATCCGCCTTTGTTATACATATATTTCATTTGGCCTGCATCCGCATCGTAATTTCCTTGAGCGCCCGCCTCATGGATAATGGCCGGCAGATCCTTCATTAGTATCGCTTCGTTATCCACCAGTGCACCGGCAGCATCCAAACGCCATTCGCGAACGTAGAAGGGGACGCCAAGCATCAGCTTGCTGCGTGGAATGCCATAAGCGAGAAATTGCTTAACGCCTTCCTCCACCCAAGGTAATTCCGCGACTGACCCGGCCTCATCGCCATTCTGCCAGTGCTGATCGTAGGCCATAATCATAATCATATCTACAATTCCTGCAAGCGCGACATGGTCATAGGCGGTTTTGACATCCCATTTCACGTCACCTCGGGGAAGATCGATGGACACGGTCAATCCGGCTAGATGAGCGGCATTGGTGATGCTGCGGACGAATGAAGTATAATTAGCCCGGTCACTGCCAGCCATGTTTTCAAAATCCAAATTAACGCCATCTGCACCGAGCGACTTCAACCGTCCAATCAGCTTCTGGATGAAGCTTTTCTGAGCCACGGCATTTTTCAAGAAAGCCGTTGTTAGTTTAGAATCGAATTGATTATGAACGAGCGGAGTGAGCTTGATACCGGATTGTTTCATTGTGCTGACAAGAGCAGGATCTGAATAATCCGTTAACGTCCCGTCGGCAGCTGCAAGCTCAAACCAAGATGGAGAATCGTAATCGAGACCTTGCGTCTGACTGACCTGATTCAATACGGTTGAGGTGCGGGATGAACCGTTCCATCCCAAATATTGCAGTTTTCGTTTGTTGTTCCATATTGCTCTTCCATCTGCATTGGTGACCACAGAATCGCTGAACTGTGCTGCATAACGGACTGCGCTTTCACGGGTATGGAATAAACGTAAAATTTGATCCCCTTGGGCAACAGTCAGATAAGGGGCATTCGTCCACCAGACCAAACCATTCTTGATTACAGCGGCATTTACTAAGCTTTTCGCCTCGTTAATTGCGCTATTCATACTGAAAACGGACTTGACTGGCGCTCCGTTCTGAGTGATGGTGAAGCTCGGTATGCTGCTGTGGACGGTAACACCGGTTTCTACATTGATGACTGTACTGCCAGCAATCTTAGCGGAAGCGCGTATCGCATCAAGCAGGAAAGGATAACGAGTCGTTCCCGTTGAAATGCCGTCTTGCCAAATATCGTATTTGGCTGTTCCTTGGCGCAGCTGATTTTTCTGGTAAACGGTCAAGTTATCCCAGATCCATTGATTCGTTGATAGTTCGATAATATGTACGTTACTGTAAGCTTTTGCAGCTTTCTTCGCTTCGGCTAGCGTGGCGAAGCTCCAATCGGGCAATGTTTTATCCCCTTGAAAGAGCTGATATGCAGGATACGTGCTTGCAACAAAGCCGGGTTTCTCTAAATCGCGGATTTGAGCAAATTTGAGCTTGCCAGCGAATTGCTTAGCTTCCTGAAGCGTTCGAAATTCTCGTCCGCTGGTGGAGAATCCATTCTCGTATACCTTATACCTCGGAAAATTATCCCACACCCATAGTCTTCCTGTGATTTTCTCGACATGGGTATACGTGAAGTTTTTCGCATACGCGATGGCTCCTGTATCCGTGGTGAATTCACGGATAGCCTTATCATTCTGATAGACACGATATTTGGTCGTATGATCCGAGGCTAGCGCTGCTGCTGATGCAGCTGCCGCAAAACCAGTTTGCAAGGCCAGTGAAAAGGCAAGAACTGTTGTCCAATATTTCCTCATATGTCTGATTAAAACTCCTCTCCCAGGCTAATCTATTAGACTCCGGGGAGGAGGAGAGGTTGCGATAGATTCGACATTTTCCGATATTTACCGATTACTGCGCGCAGTAAAAAACCGAATGCAGAATTCTGCACTCGGTTCCTATCGATCAATTAATCCTCAATATCTGCCCAAAATTCTTCATCCGCATCGAGCGTGATTTGGGACCGGAATTTCCGGATGCTGTACTGCTTCAACAAATACTGCTCGATAGCTTCCAGAAGATTAGCTTCGATTAAATATTGATTTCGGCCGTTAATCCACACCTCAGCGGTGTAGCCATACTGCTCCTCCCACGACAATTGAACTTCCACATCCGATGGCGAGACTCCTCGACGCTCAGCCATATGGAGGCAGACTGCGTTAATAATCTCATCGGTGTAGATTCTCACCGTTAGCTGCGTCTCCGGTCATCGGGATACGTGGGCTTGCGGCGATTGCGGAAGTAGAGGAAGATTCCGCGGATCGCCTTATAGACGAGATAAATCGCAAGAACATTAATTAATAACCCGAGAAAGCTGCTTAGAAAGCCAGTGCCGAGCATGCTTCCAAACAGCAAACCCGCGATACCGCCGATCATTAATCCCCTCATCAAGCTGCCTCCGCTGAAAAATCCGCGACCTGCTGCTGTTCCTGATTTTGGTGTGCCAGCAGTACCTGGAGTACTTTTATTTACATTCTCAGCTGGCTTAGAAGGTGTCGTTGTGTAGCTTTTCTTAGGTGATTTGATGCCTCCGAATTTGGGCCTAGCATCCACGGCTCCTGCGCTGAAAGCGAAGAATAGAGTAAAGGCCATCAGTAACAATAGTGTTTTTCTCATCTGTCAATCTCCTTCTGAGCGGATACTCGTTCATCTGTTATTGCCTTTCGGTACAATTACGTCTAATATAATCAAAGGTTTCAACTTTCATTCTCTTTTTATGATCATCTTTATTAAATGGGGGATAATGATGCCAATGAACGAGTATCCATCAGCATATCTTTCATTTCTAGTGGAGTTTCATGCGACACGGGACTATTTTGAATGCCATGAGCTGCTCGAAGAATATTGGAAAGAACATCACGGGGACGGTCTCGGCCAAATATGGGTAGCTCTTATTCAGCTCGCGGTAGGCTCCTATCATGAACGACGAGGGAATTTAGCCGGTGCTTCAAAAATGCTCCTGCAGTCGAGAAAACGGATGACAGATGCAGGGGCCTTGCAGGTTGGAGTTGATGGTGAGAAGCTGCGGGCAATGATTACGGAGCGGCTTGCATCGATTGAACGAGGCGAGCCTTTTATAGATATGGAGCTGCCAATTATAGATGAAGCTCTTCTGAAAAGCTGCTTGAACCTATGTGCGAAGAAAGGCCTTTCATGGTCAGCGCCTAGCAGTGGAGAAGCTGCTTTACTGCACCGCCATACCCTTCGTGACCGAAGTGATGTCATTGCGGCTAGAACGGCTGCGGCCATTGTGAAAGCTGCGAAGAACTCTGGTGAACATAAATAAGCTGGATTAACCAAGGTGAAACGGCTGGCGCCGTCCTTTGGCGGCACTGTGCGTTTCATTCCGGAGAAATATCAGCAAAGGATAACCAAATTTTATTCGGCTGTAATGTTTGAACAAAAGCCTCGCAGCATACCGGATTTCCGGCTTGCAGCGAGGCTCTTCCATTTGCATTTCGATCTAAATGAACATACGTTATTGCTGGTCCTTGTTCCAAAGGGCTTCATAGCCATCGACGACAAGGTCAAGCTTACCCGTCCCTGGGTGAATGATTAGGCCATGTACTTTAGTTGTCGCAGGCAGGAGGGGATGGTTACTGATGATGCCAACGCTTCTCTCCACACTCTCCTGTACATTATCAAAGCCAGTCAACCAGCGCTCCAAGTGGATACCGGAGTTACGCAGTGTACGTACCGTTTCTTCAGATACGCCGCGGGTGAGCATATCTTGAATAATGGCTTCGGAGTTGAGTCCCGTCATGCCGCATTCATGGTGGCCAATGACAAGAACTTCCTCAGCACCTAGCGCATACACAGCAACAAGGATACTACGCATAATATTGCCGAAGGGCTGAGTTACGATTGCACCGGCATTTTTGATGATTTTCGCATCTCCGTTACGCAGGTTGAGCGCTTTGGGGAGCAGCTCTGTGAGCCTAGCATCCATGCATGTAACAATGACCATCTTCTTATCAGGAAATTTATCAGTTAAGTATTTCTCATACTTACGGTTTTCTACGAACTGCTCATTAAATGATAATATCTCTTGTACAGTGCTCATTATTATCCTCCTACGATGTTCTAATAAAAGTATGATTACATTTCTCTCTCTTGTGCAGCTAACGCTATAGTTACTTCAAAAGACGCAAATTTGCCGTGTAGATTTGATTATCGCTCTTCAGACTGAAGGAGTGACGGGCTTCATTATAATCAATTTTCAAGTGGGGTTCAAAAAACACCTCGTAACGGGGCTCATACCATACCGAATAAGGCTTTCCTTCACCAAGCTTATCGTCTTCGTAAGGCTTGTCAATAATTTGGAGCGCAGGAACGCCGGTAACGACGCAGCCACAGCCTTCCGTATCGTAAAATAGCTTTAAACTTTTGGTTCCGTCGGTCATATGCTCGGAAAGCTGGCTTACAGCGGCAGTTGTAAATGTGAAATTCATCGTGATCGCTCCTTTCAACTTCTTATTTCCGATTAGATGGATTAAATTTGATTATACGGTTTGCAAAAAGTATGATCAAGTAGTTGAACCGATTTTCACTTATAGAAAGGTGGATGCCATGTGACACAGAATGCAGAGAATGTCTTATCCTTGTTTATTGCACAAATCAAACAGATCAAGAGCTACGAAGAAGCGCTTGGTGTATTGTATTGGGATTTGCGCACTGGAGCGCCGCGCAAAGGGATGGAAGTAAGATCAGAGGCGATCGGAAATTTATCCGGGCAAATGTTCAAGCTGTCAACGGCGCCTGAGCTGGGTCAATGGCTGACTGAACTAGAACAACCGGGTGTATTTGCGGAACTCAGCGAAATTAACCAACGGCTTGTTGCGGAGACGCGCAAGGATTATGACCGCAGTGTCAAAATCCCGCCGAAGTTGTATCAAGAGTATGTTGTGCTGACGTCGCAGGCTGAGTCCTTCTGGGAAGAAGCGAAGGAGAAGAGCGACTATGCTTCCTTCGAGCCATATTTGGATAAAATTATTACATACACCAATCAGTTCATCGACCTATGGGGAGTCAAAGGCTCTCGTTACGATACGCTCCTGGATGCTTATGAGCCAGGTATGACTACGACAGAGCTTGACCGCGTATTCGGCGGGCTTCGTGCGAAGCTGGTTCCGTTAGCGGCAGCGATTGCAGCCTCCCCGCATCAGCCTGAGACGGATTTCTTGAAGCAATCCTATTCCAAAGAAGCGCAGAAGAAGTTCAGCTTGTTTATTTTGGAGCAGATGGGCTTTGATTTTGCCGCAGGACGTATGGATGAAAGTGTTCATCCGTTTGCAACGGGCTTGAATCCTGGAGACGTTCGGATTACGACAAGATACTTGACTGATGATGTTACAAGTGCTTTATTCGGTACGATTCACGAAGGCGGACATGCGCTTTACGAGCAAAATATTAAACAAGAGCTGATTGGCACGACGCTTTGCACGGGAACGTCGATGGGGATCCATGAATCCCAGTCCCGCTTCTGGGAAAATGTGATCGGACGCAGCAAATCGTTCTGGAATCGCTACTATAATGATCTGCAGCAGCATTTTCCGAATCAGCTTGATGTTCCGGTTGAAGACTTCTACAGGGCGACAAATGTCGTGAAGCCGTCGCTCATTCGGATTGAAGCCGATGAGCTTACCTATAACCTGCATATCATCATCCGTTACGAGATCGAGAAGCTGATCTTCAATGAAGGCGTCAAGGCCTCAGAACTTCCGGCTTTATGGAATGAGAAGTACAAGGAGTATCTGGGAATCGTACCGGAGAATGACGGTGAAGGCGTGCTGCAGGACGTGCATTGGTCTGGCGGGGCTTTTGGTTATTTTCCATCCTATTCCCTCGGCAACATGTATGCGGCACAAATCACGGACACGCTGGAGCGCGAGCTGCCGAACTTCTGGGAGCTCGTCGAGAAGGGGGACCTTCATCCGATCAAGGATTGGCTGACCGATAAGGTATACCAATATGGCAAGCTGCGGACGCCTTCGGAGCTGATTAACGGCATTACCGGCAAACCGCTCGATCCGGATTATTTGGTCGCTTACTTGGAGAAGAAATACAAGGATATCTACAAGCTGTAAGCCTGTTATAAATCTGAGAATATTGAAGGCTATCCCTAAGGTGCAGTACGATCCTTGGATAGCCTTATTTTCATTTGGCGATAGGCAGAACTTTCTTACTTCTATTAACTTGGGGCGGCACCTTTGTCCATCAGCTGTTTCAGTTTGGATTCGGTTGAGGAATCGGAAGCAGGGGTATAGATACTGCAGCGCAGATCGATGCTTCCATGCACCTGCAGCGAAGTGAGGTGGAAGAGCATTTTGCCTGCTTTGGCATGCCTGAATTCGATGACTACTTCCGGTGAGGCGCTGACATGGCTCTGCTCCCATAGGCGATTGAAGTCCGGATGCGAGCTCCTTCATTTGGCTAAGAAACCTCTGGTACCACTCATCCTCCACATATTGACCATAGTACGCTCTGAATATAGATAGAAATCCGCTCACAAAATGCTCCCAATTCACCGCAAGCCGCCTAAATTCTTTTCTCATGAACAATAAGGAGATCATATTCCGCTCGTCGTATGGGATCTGCTCAAAATCCATGAATACATGGGAGGCCGCTTCATTCCACCCCACAATCTGGCAATGCCGGTCGGAGATGATGGTAGGACAGGAGCGTAATTCGTATAAAATCCTGCGTAAAGAGGGGCTGATCTCGCTCGTTTCGGGCAGCGTCTGTCCTGGATGATGAATGCCGGTTCCGGCCTCTAGGGCGAGTGCAAATAAGTATTTTCGCTCATCAGGTGTTAACTGCAAAGCGGTCGAGACTGCATCGAGCACGGATGTAGATACTTTGATATCACGGCCTTGTTCCAGCCAGGTGTACCAAGTATGGCTTACCCCTGCCAGCTGGGCGACTTCTTCTCTTCGCAGGCCTGGCGTTCTGCGGCGGGTTCCTATCGGAATCCCAACGGATTGCGGCAATATCTTCGTTCGTTGTGCCTTCAAGAAAGTCGATAATGCTTGGAGCCTAGTTTGATGATTCATCGGAATTCTCACCTCGTGAATGGCTTATCGTAGTGCATATTATACTATGATAAACAACAACTTGTAATAGGATACTAAATGTGACAAACTTGCTTCCACAAGGGAATGTACCACTTCAGTTCACTCTCGCAGGAAGTTCCGTGTAAGACGGTATGCTTCCGAAGCGAGTTTATTGCTCTCAGACGCAAGGTGTTCGGTGGTTTATTGCCGCAGGAAATGTCGGATGTATCGCAATAAACTTTTAGGAGGCTCACATAATGGAAAGAGTTGTTATTACGGGTATGGGTGCTATTTCGCCGCTCGGCAATGATGTGGAGACGTTATGGGGTAACTTGATTGCCGGGAAATCCGGGATCACTCGGATTGATACGTTTGACACGTCGAGACATAAAGCGAAAATCGCCGGGCTGGTGCGGAATTTTGATGCGGAGGCCATCTTCGGGAGGAAGGAAGCGCGACGTATGGACAGGTTCTGTCAATTCGCGCTCGCAGCAGCGGAACAAGCTGTGGAGGATTCAGGGCTTGTTCTTGAGCACGTAGATCGGGAACGTATGGGCGTTTACGTAGGCTCAGGCATCGGTGGACTTAGCACGCTGCTTGAACAGGATGGGGTGCTGCGGGATCGCGGACCAGAGCGTGTCAGTCCAACGCTTGTCCCGATGATGATATCCAATATGGCTGCGGCGATGATCAGTATCCGGTACGGCTCACAAGGCCCAACCTTATCTCCGGTCACGGCATGCTCTATTGGGAACACAGCCATTGGTGAAGCGTACCGGCTGCTTGCGATGGGAGGGGCTGACGTTATTCTGGCTGGCGGTTCAGAAGCGGCAATCTCCGAAATCTCTTTAGCCAGCTTCGGTAATGCGACGGCGCTCTCGACGCGCAATGATGATCCGGGTCAGGCAAGCCGGCCGTTCGATGCCGGGCGTGATGGCTTCGTGATGGCGGAGGGAGCGGGTATTCTTGTTCTCGAATCACTTTCTCATGCTTTGCGCAGGGACGCTCGGATTTACGGGGAAGTCATTGGTTACGGGGCCAGCTCCGATGCCTATCATATGGTCGCTACACATCCAGAAGGCATCGGCCCATACCTGGCCATGCGGGCAGCGCTTCGTGAAGCGGGGATCGGTCCAGAAGCGGTAGATGTCATTAACGCCCATGCAACAAGCACGGAGCTTGGCGATAAATCGGAAACTCTGGCGATCAAACGCCTTTTTGGAGAAGCAGCTTACGATATTCCGGTAACTGCGAATAAGTCGATGACCGGCCACATGCTCGGTGCAGCGGGCGGGGTTCAAGCGATTTCGTTAGTGAAAAGTTTAAATGAAGGCATCATACCGCCGACCATCAATCAAGCTGAGCGCGATCTGGTATGTGACTTGGATTATGTGCCTAACGTCACCCGCCATGCTAAGCTGACGATTGGAATGAGCAATTCTTTTGGCTTCGGAGGACATAATGCAGTTATCCTGTTGAAAAGCTACGATCCACTCGGCGAGATGTTGACTGACCGTTAATGACAGAGGTACGATAGAGGGAAAAACCGGAAATATCGGTAAGGATGTCAGGTGAAACAAATGGGAATTCGCGTGGTCAAAACAGCATTAGCCGCTCTTGCTGCGCTGTATACGGCACATTATCTCAATCTTCAGCCGTCGCTCTCTGCCGGCTTGCTTGCGATTCTTGGCGTAGAAGTCACACGCCTCAAAGGGCTAAAGAGCGCGTTTGTGCGTTTCATGGCCTCCGTGCTGGGGCTGTTCTTCGCATCGCTGTTATTTATGCTGCTCGGCTTTCATGTATGGACGCTTTCCATCTTCATTTTACTGGTGTTTCCCGTATTATCCCGGTTCCACCTGAAGGATGGGATCGTAACGAGCGCCGTTATCGTTTTTCACGTCTATGCTAGTGAAGAAGTAACGACGGCAATAATCGGCAATGAAATTATGCTGCTGCTTACTGGTCTTGGCTGGGCAACGGTCATCAATCTTCTCTATATGCCCAAGGAAGAGAAGAGGCTGCTGGAGCTTCGGCGAGTGACGGAAGAGAAGTTCAGCGTTATCTTTCATTATATGGCTCAAACTTTGCGCAGCCCCTCACTCGTATGGAACGGGGAAGAGTTACTGGAAGCGGGCAATGTCATAGAGGATGGAATCAGGCGAGCGGAATTGAACGTAGAGAATCACATTTGGGGGCAAGATGGCGACTACTGGAGGTATTGGCCGACGTACTTCGATATGAGGCACCAGCAGTTTGAATCCATTGGACAGATGCTTGTGCATTTATCCCTTGTCTACGAAACGCTGCCTCAAGGCGAACTCGTTGCGGAGCTGTTCGACCTTCTATCGGATGACGTGAAATCCGATGTATATGAAGGAGCAGTTGAGCAGAACTTGTCCCAGCTAAGGGAGCGTTTCCGTTCGATGCCGCTGCCCGCAACTCGCAAAGAGTTTGAGGTAAGGGCTGCATTGCTGCAATTAATGCTCGAATTGGAGAGATATTTAGCCATTGCGAAACGGTGGAAGAAACAAAAAAAAAGCCAAAAGACAGCCGCGCATGACCCGTCAGCATAGGCTTCAGCATTCTTTAATAAAATAAGCCTATAAAATTTGTACATGTCAAAAAGAAATAGTCACCCTAGACGAATGTCCTGCATACACTTTAAATGAATGATTGTATGGAGGAGGTTAAAGCGATGGCTTATGCAGATAAACAGCTTAAGGCTAGAGAAATTATTACCAAAGCTGTCTGCGGCAAAGGTCGTAAGTTTTCTACAGTAACTCACAACGTTACGCCGCCTCATCATCCCACTAGCATTTTGGGCGCGTGGATTATTAATCATCAATATGAGGCGGTCCGTTCCGGCGATGGGATCGAGGTTATCGGTACTTACGATATCAACATCTGGTATTCTTACAACAAGAATTCACAGACCGATGTAGCGAAAGAAACATTGTCGTATGTCGAACACGTGCCGCTTTCCTATCTCGATCCGAAGCACCGGGCTTCGACGGAGGAAGTATCGGCCGACTCGACGCAAGAACCAAACTGTGTAGAGGCTAATGTTTCGGCGAGCGGCTCAGGCGTAGTAATTCGTGTGGAGCGTGAGTTTGCAGTTGAATTGATTGCTGAAACGAAAGTCTGGGTTGCCACATTGCCGGGCGGCAGTGATGACCTTGACAAAGGTGTCGAGTATGGTGATGACGGCGAGTATGAAGATTTGGATCCGGATCTTCTCGACGACGAGCTGTAATTTCGAGGGTTACAGCAGGTTTGATCTATCGTATGCGAGAATGAGCTGGAATTCGAGGGCGAGAGCCCTCTTTTTTTTGGAAAAATAGCAATGACAGCCTGTACAGCCCAGGCAGCGTAAATAAGCACGTGATAACACAGCGCTCGATCGGAGGATTGCAAGCATGGCGGGTAAGGTTTGGTTCTGGGGCAGGAAGCGCCCTGAAGCTTCCGCGTTTATACCTCATGCGTGGCGGGATGGCGTACCCGAAGCATCGGACGCTGTCATCGTAATTGACGATACCGCGCTTCCGCCTGCTTGGTCTTCGGCAGGAGAGCCGTTCGTGTTAAACGAAGAGGCCTTTGTCTTCTCCCGCCTGAATTCGGCTGCTATCAAGCGAAGGTTGGCTAGAGCCGGTGTGGCGATGAACGATACGGAGGCAGACGGCTTCTGTCGAACCTATTCCGTTTCATTATTTCATTTGCATCCAATCGAAGTGCAGAGATTAGCACCTGCTGCTGCTAATCAACCGGCAAGCAGAGGAGAAGCTTCCACAGCATGGGCGGCTGCCGGAGCCGGCAGCAACCGGCAACTTGAACCGTCAGATCCTTTATATAAACGAATGACTCGGCTTGCGTTGAAGGCTTTGCATGCAGTCCGGCTGGAGCTGGGCATCGTGATTATAAACGCTGAGGATGGCGGCAGGTGCGCAGTCCGAACAATCCAGCTGCCAGAATTAACCTTGCTTAGTGGTGCTGCATGGATTGATGCGATTCAGAGATTCCAAGCAGAGTGGCAAAGCAGCCGTTTATCTCACTTAGATGAAGAGAATAAGACAGTTATGATAGGCGCAGATCCGGAGTTTCTGCTTTTATCCAAGCAGGGTAAGGTCGTATCGGCCGCTCGTTATTTGGAGGGAGGGCATGGAACGGGCTGCGATGCCGCCGTGGTCGGTGGTCGGGTGATGTACCCGGTGGCTGAACTGCGTCCAGCTCCAGCTTCAGCGCCTGACCAGCTTGCCGCCCATATCCGTAAGCTGCTTATTCAAGCGAATACACGTATCTCGGATCATAGCCTTCGATGGGCTGCTGGCGGTATGCCAGTGAGCGGCTTCGCGCTTGGCGGTCATATCCACATGAGCGGTCCCCGTCTAACGACCCGCCTGCTGCACCAGCTTGACAGCTATATCGCGCTGCCGCTCGCTATGATTGAGACCGCTGGTGATCATGCCCGCAGGCCGCGTTACGGAACGCTCGGCGATTTTCGGCTGCAGCCGCATGGCGGCTTTGAATACCGCACGCTTCCAAGCTGGCTCGTATCGCCGCGTGCCGCCAAGGCGGCGTTTGCGCTCATGCTCCTGTGCGCGCGAGAAACGGACCATATGCTCTATCTTCCTTCCCGCGATGAGCGTATTGTCGAAGCCTATTATTCGGGTGACCGTCAGCAGCTGAGAAGCTGTTTAGAGCCTTTGACAGCCTCCATTAAAGCAGCCCGTTCGTACAGAGAGTTATCCAAATGGATTGAACCTGTACTGGAAGCGGCACGTCAAGGCCGAACGTGGGATACACATTCAGATATTCGGTCAAAATGGCGCATACCTTCAATGGAATAACTGGAGCGCTCCACCGTAGAGCGCTTTTCTGCTATAATAAAACTCTGATGTTTGAACTATACGATACATAATACTGGAGGGGCGGCATGGCTGCATATACCCCGATGATCTTGCAATACCTCGCTATAAAAGAGGATGCAAAGGACGCGTTTTTATTTTTTCGGCTTGGTGATTTCTATGAAATGTTTTTCGATGATGCAACTCTCGCATCTCGTGAGCTTGGTATAACGTTAACGGGTCGTGAAGGCGGCGCGGAGACGCGTATTCCGATGTGCGGCATCCCTTATCATGCTGCGGAGGGCTATATCTCCCGTTTGATTGAGAAGGGCTACAAGGTTGCTATATGTGAGCAAGTTGAGGATCCCTCCGCTGCTAAAGGCGTTGTAAGGCGGGAGATTGTCCGCGTCGTAACGCCCGGAACGGTCATGGAATCCAAATCAATCGTGGAAAAAGCGAATAATTTCATCGTTTCGATCGCGCAACTTGACGGCAGCTTCGGTGTTGCGGCATGTGACTTAACGACCGGTGAGCTGTATGTGACATCGTTTCATGCAGCGCTGGATATGCTGACCGATGAGGTGAATGTATATCATCCTTCAGAAATTGTTGGCGATCATGTACCGCTTGAGCAGCTGAAGGCTGCGGCTGCTGGCTGGAATCGTCCGGTATTATTCACTTCCCGTGAGGTGATGGACAGCAATAAACTAGCCGAGCAGTTCAATGAGGTGAACCTGACGGAGCTCCATCCAGCCCGGTACCGGGCGGTCAGCTTGTTAACGGGTTATCTGGATGACACACAAAAGCGTTCACTTGGTCATATGAGGCGGATTCATGATCTATGAACCGAACCAGTTTATGATTCTGGATCCGTTCACGCGCCGTAATTTGGAGCTTGTCGAGACGGTTCAAGGCCGCAGCAAGAAGGGTTCGCTGCTTTGGCTGTTAGACCGCACGCGCACTTCAATGGGTGCGAGAATGCTTCGCCGCTGGATTGATAAGCCGCTTCTTAACAAGGCTGTCATTGATGAACGGCTTGAAGCGGTAGACAAGCTGTACCACAGCTTCATGCTTCGGGATGAACTCCGCCAGGAGCTGAGCGAGATTTATGATCTTGAGCGTCTAGTCGGACGTGTCGCATTCGGAAGTGCGAATGGACGTGACCTTAATGCTTTAAGATCATCCCTGCAGCATGTGCCTGCGATCTCTATCATGTGCGCAAATTCTGACTCGGTGACGCTTCGGAAGCTTGTTGAAGGTATCGACGACTGTGCTGATTTGGCGGCGATGATCGAGACGGTTATCGTCGAGGAACCGCCTGTCTCGGTACGCGAGGGTTCTCTTATTCGTGCAGGCTACGACAGCTATCTGGACGAGCTTCGCGAAGCTAGCGTGAACGGCAAGAAGTGGCTTGCAGAGCTGGAGCGCCAAGAACGAGAGGCAACCGGAATCAAGTCGCTCAAGATCGGATATAACAAAGTATTTGGCTATTACTTGGAAGTGTCCAAAGCGAATATCTCCATGCTGCCCGAGGGCCGCTACGAGCGCAAGCAGACGCTTGCGAATGCGGAGCGTTACGTAACTCCAGAGCTGAAAGAGAAGGAACGGCTCATACTTGAAGCGGAAGATAAGATGGTCGATCTCGAATATGCCAAATTCATCGAGCTGCGCGATCATATAGCGCTGCACTTGCACCGGCTGCAGAAGCTGGCAGAGATGCTCGCCTCGCTGGATGTATTTCAATCGATGGCCACCGTCAGTGCTGATCAGCGCTTCGTCAAGCCTGAGGTTACAGAAGGCTTCGACCTGGTCGTGGAAGATGGTCGTCATCCAGTCGTGGAAGCTGTTATGGAAGGGACACCGTTCATCGCCAACAGCACGTCACTGCGCAGCGGTGATGGCAGCTCATCCATGCTTCTCATCACAGGCCCTAACATGGCGGGTAAAAGCACGTATATGCGCCAAGTGGCACTCATCTGCATCATGGCGCAAATCGGCTGCTTCGTACCTGCGAAGCGTGCAGAGATTCCGCTTATTGACCGGATTTTCACCCGGATTGGAGCAGCGGATGACCTGATAGGCGGGCAGAGCACATTCATGGTCGAGATGAAAGATATCCAAACGATGACGGATAAAGCGACCGCGAGAAGCTTAGTTATAATCGATGAGCTCGGACGCGGCACTTCGACTGGTGAAGGCATGGCGATCGCTCAGGCGGTTATTGAATATGTCCATCATATCGTGGGCAGCAAAGCGCTTGTATCTACGCATTTTCACGAGCTGGCGCATCTGGAAGAAACGCTCCCATCACTGGCTAACGCCTGTATGGCGGTACAAGAAACCGGCGATAATGTGACATTCCTGCGTAAGCTTGTACCCGGCGCGGCCAGCAGCAGCTATGGCATCTATTGCGCGCAAGTCGCCGGACTTCCAGACAGCATCATTGCCAGAGCCTACACGCTGCTGGAATCACATGTGAACGAGCAAGAAGGACTCCAACGTGTCAGTCCGCCAATATCGATTGAGGATAAGAAGGAGCTGATTATGGCTTCGGTGCGCGAGGCTGCTCCGGCCTATGACCAAGCAGCGCCCGAGAAAGATCCAATAATCGAGACATCCCTAAGTGTCGGCGGTTCAAGCGGACCTGCTGCCGCAGCGGAAGTGGTCCAGCTGTCTATTTTCTCCGAGCCTGTCCTTGAACAAGCAAAGGCTCGTAAAGCATCTCCGAAGGCGGAGCATGTTGCGGATCAACTCAAACGGTTAGATTTGTTTAATATGACTCCGATGCAGGCGATGCATTGGCTGAATGAGATGAAGCTCAAGCTTATGGAAGATAAATAAAACAATTAAGGATCAGGTCTACATAGGAAGGAGGCGGCATGAATGGGCAAAATTCATGTATTGGACGAGCAGCTGGCCAATCAGATTGCTGCGGGAGAAGTGGTCGAACGGCCATCGTCGGTCGTTAAAGAGCTTGTGGAGAATGCGATTGATGCTGGCAGCTCCACGATTGACATCGTCATTGAAGAAGGCGGACTCACCTTAGTACGCGTAACCGACAACGGGTCGGGCATTGACGGAGATGATATCGAAACGGCGTTTTTCCGCCATGCAACAAGTAAAATCTCATCCGGCAAGGACTTGTTCCGCATTGCCAGCCTTGGCTTCCGTGGCGAAGCGCTTCCGAGTATTGCAGCTGTTGCGCGGGTAGAGTGCATTTCTTCACCGGAGTCAACTGGTCTAGGCCGCAGGCTTCTCATTGAGGGCGGCACCATTCGCACGAACGAGGAGACAAACGCCCCGCAAGGAACGGATATTGCGGTCCGTGAATTATTTTATAACACGCCAGCCCGGCTTAAATATATGAAGACGATCCAAACGGAGATTGGACATATTGCCGATTACGTCAACCGCCTTGCCCTTGCGCATCCCGGGATTGCCTTCACACTCAAGCATAATGGAGGTTTGCTGCTGCGCACACTTGGAACTGGTGATCGCCTTCAGACATTTGCCGCGATTTATGGGACGTCAACCGCCAAAGCGATGCTGCCCCTTGAAGGGGAGCAGGCGGATTATGATCTCCGGGGCTATATCTCTAAACCTGAGCAGACAAGAGCAAATCGGGGCGGGATCACGCTCGTCGTCAATGGCCGGTATATTAGGAGCTTTGTGATCAATCAAGCGATCATGCAAGCCTATCATACGCTGCTTCCGATTAATCGGTATCCGATGGTCGTGCTGGAAATTGGTATGCACCCAAGCTTGCTGGACGTGAATGTGCATCCATCCAAAATGGAGGTGCGGTTCAGCAAAGAAGCGGAGCTTCGTCAATTTATTGAGGAAACCGTAAGCAAGGCGCTGGGAAACAAAGGCATATACCGGGACCTGCGGCATCTGATCGTTCCAAGCCGATGTTCGTTCAGGAGCATATTTCGTTTCATCAGCCCGAGCCTTCCTTTCAATCGATTGTTGAAGGCTCCAAAGCGGAGAGACACACAGACGGCAGCGGAGAAACAATCACCATTGTGGCGGACCAAGCAAGCAGCGGCAGCGGACAAAATGACCGTGTGACGGGTTCTACTCCATCTCGGCCATCTGGGTCAACTGGCAGTAATGCTGGTAATTCCAATCACTGCTGGCCATTCTACTCGGTCTTCTTCCGCGTCAAGTATGCCGGACTGGCAGAGCGCACGCTCCGCCATTCCTAAAGATGCCGCGGAACGTCTATATGCACCGCCATCCTGGGATGTCTCCTTGCAGCAGCGCGAGAATGAGCGTTATTCGTGAGACCGCGGCAGGAGCAGTTTTTGAGGTGGATGCAGGCCAGTCTGAAACAGCAGCGGATATTGTTCCTGATCCAGCTGCGACAGCGCCTGATATCAGTAATGGACCAAGCTCGGGAATACCAGCGGCTCCGGCATTCCCAGAGCTGTACTGGATCGGCCAGCTGCACGGAACCTATATCGTTGCTCAGAACGAAGAAGGCTTATTCTTAATCGATCAGCATGCGGCGCATGAGCGTATTCATTACGAATATTACGTTGATAAGTTCAGCCGGCCTCAGCCAGCGAGCCAGCAGCTGCTGGTGCCTCTGACGCTGGAATATACACCTGCTGAGGCATCCGCATTGAAAGACCGGTTAGACTATTTGCTTGAAGCGGGAGTCGAACTGGAGCCGTTTGGGAGCCATACCTTTCTCGTAAGGTCATATCCGGAGTGGCTGCCTCAAGGCGACGAGCAATCGGTCATTGAAGAAATGATTGAATGGCTGTTGAGTGAACGCGGAACGATCGATATCGGCAAGCTGCGGGAGAAGTCGGCTATCATGTGCTCCTGCAAAGCTTCAATTAAGGCGAATGACCGGTTGACCCGGGAAGAAGGGGAAGGCCTGCTCCAGCGGCTGGGAGCATGCAATCAGCCTTATACTTGTCCGCACGGCAGACCGATCGTCGTCCATATGTCTACCTATCAGCTTGAAAAAATGTTCAAGCGGGTGATGTCATGATTGTTACTACACCGCATAAGCCTTCGGAAGATTTGATTGCCTATGCAATGCGGATAAGCAAGGAGCTGGGCGGCAGATTCGTCCCGCGCAAGCAGGATTCACTTACGTTATTAAGGCAGCGCTACAGCGATGACCGGCTGCTTGTTGCAGACGATCAAGGACTGCGCTATTATGAGGATTCGGATACGCCGCTCTATTTTCACCCCAGCATGGCTTATGTACGCGTGAAAAGGCTTCGCAAAGGGGAGCGTGACCCGCTGATTGATGTATCAGGCTGCGTTCCGGGTGACATTGTTGTTGATTGTACGGCTGGGTTAGGTTCGGATTCGATCGTATTCTCTTATGCTGTCGGCGCTGGAGGACGGGTTACCGCGCTGGAGAGCGAGCAGGTGCTGTCAACTGTGATACGAGAAGGTCTGCAATCCTATCAAACCGGCCATGAAGATGTTAACGAAGCGCTGCGCCGTATCATCGTTAGATGCACGAACCATAAGAGCTGGTTAGAAGCGCAGCCGGACAAGAGCGTCGATATTGTTTATTTTGATCCGATGTTCAGGCAGCCGCTCCACGACTCATCGTCGATTCAGCCCTTGCGGGGGCTTGCGAACCGTGAGGCACTGGATGCGTATTCTATTCAGCAAGCTGTGCGGGTAGCCCGCAAATCGGTTGTGCTCAAGGAGCACCGGGACAGCGGGGAATTTGAGCCGGCTGGGCTTTGAACGCAAGCATGCAAACAAAATTGCTTATGGAGTGATCACACCGTCATGAGCGTCTCAGACCGCATAAGCACGACTGAAAAACCGAAGCTGCTCGTCCTGATTGGACCGACTGCAGTAGGCAAAACAAGATTAAGTCTGGATATTGCCAAAGCTTGGAACGCTGAGATTATCTCCGGTGATTCCATCCAGGTGTACCGGGGAATGGATATCGGTACCGCAAAAATCAAGCCTGAGGAGCAAGAAGGCATCCCGCATCATCTTATTGACATTTGCGATCCGATCCACCCTTTCTCGGTGGCTGAATTTCAAGAGCGCTGTGCGGCGTTGATTCCAGAACTTACATCTCGCGGCAAACTGCC
The DNA here is from genome assembly GCA_963793665.1 of uncultured Paenibacillaceae bacterium. Taxonomy (GTDB): domain Bacteria; phylum Bacillota; class Bacilli; order Paenibacillales; family Paenibacillaceae; genus Paenibacillus_Z. The sequence continues at coordinate 167,766 of CAWCBD010000024.1, read as the reverse complement.
TTTTATTGTCGGGGGTACGGGCCTTTATGTGGAATCCGTCGCATACGGCTATGATTTCGCCGATGTAGGCTCGGATGAGGATTACCGCGAGGAGCAGGTAAATTTTGCTCTTACGCATGGGGCGCAAGCGCTGCTGGAGAAACTGCGAGTCGTAGACCCGGATTCCGCCGAGCGGCTTCATCCTAACGATCAAAGAAGAATCATACGCGCATTGGAAATTTACCATCTGACCGGAACCACCTTATCCGAACAGCTCGCTGGACAGAAAAAAACATCGCCTTACGAACTTTGTATCATTGGCCTGACGATGGATCGAGCCATTCTGTATGCTCGCATTAATGAGCGCGTAGATGCGATGATTGCTGAAGGGTTGGTGGAAGAGGTAAAGGGGCTGTTAGACCGCGGCGTTCCTGCGGATGCGGTATCGATGCATGGACTTGGCTACAAGGAAATCGCACTCTATTTGCATGGTCATCTATCGCTTGAAGAAGCGGTCGAGCTGTTAAAGCGGGATACCCGCAGATTTGCCAAGCGCCAGCTATCATGGTTCCGTCACATGAAGGATATCCATTGGATCGATAGTTCTGAAAATTTTCACAAGAATTTGCAAACGATTCATGGTATAATAGCAGGAAAGTTTAGGATGGATATTGAATATACTTCTAACCAATCTTTTTGACAATGGGGGTAACGGCTAATGAACAAATCAATTAACATTCAGGATACTTTTCTCAACCAATTGCGCAAAGACAGCGTCCCGGTTACGGTATATTTAACCAATGGATTTCAAATTCGCGGCGTTATTAAAGCATTTGACAACTTTACCATCGTTATTGACAGCGAAGGCCGTCAACAAATGGTGTATAAGCATGCTATTTCTACGTTTACCCCGCAGCGTAATGTATCGTTAGTGCAAGTACAAGACAACGAAGCTTAAATGACTGTGAACGGCACGTTTTGAAACTTTTTCTTAACGTGTTACGTTAATTGTATAGCGGCACGACAGAGCAACCCTTGCGACGTGCGGGGTTGTTCTTTTCGTTTGAGCCTGTTATGTTTCAGGAGGGCCGTTGCGGTTTACACGTATAGGGTATAAATAGAGACGAGGGCTGCATCTCGTTAAAGCTGGAGGGGAACCTTTCTATGACTGATAGACCACGCACCAAGAAGAAGGTTGAGAAGAAGAAAGGGAAGCGCAAATTTTCCGGACGTAAGCTGCTTGTCTGGCTGTTCTTCACAGGAGCTGTCGCCGTCGTTTGCGGAATTATCGGCTACTTGTTAATTATTCTGAACGGTGAACGCATATTGACGGAGAATCAGGATAAATTCGTTTTGCCGGAAGCTTCCACGATCTATGATTCTGGCGGGCATGAGGTTATGAAGCTCTCTCAATCGGGCGGCAACCGGGAAAATGTAGAGTTTGCTGACATTCCTAGAGCTGGTCAGAGATGCAGTAATTGCGACAGAGGATAAACGATTCGAAGAGCATTCCGGAATCGATCTATGGTCGATCGGAAGGGCATTAGTTCGCGACGTTATATCCAGAAGCGCGGCAGAGGGCGGCAGTACGATTACTCAGCAGCTTGCCAAGAATCTGTTCCTGACCCAAGATAAAACCTTCTTCCGTAAAGCAACGGAAGCTTCTATAGCTGTTGCGCTTGAGCACAAGAAGACGAAAGACGAAATTTTGACGCTGTACTTGAATCGGATTTATTACGGCAAAGGCGTCTACGGGATAAAAGCAGCTGCGGAGTATTATTTTGACAAGCCATTAAAAGACTTGGAAATTTGGGAAATCGCCACTTTAACGGGTATTCCTAAAGCTCCTAGCACGTATAACCCAATTAGAAACCCAGAGAAGTCAACGGAACGCCGTAATGTGGTGCTTCAATTAATGTTTGACCAAGGTTACATTACCAAGGCGCAGCTGGATGAAGCGAAGACGCATACGTATACGCCAACCGAACATGCGGTGGCTAGTGATACGTACCCGGCCTTCATTGATTATCTGGTCGATGAAGCCCAGGATAAAACCGGTCTCACTGAGGAGCAGCTACGCACCGGCGGGTACAAAATTTTTACAACCTTAAACATAAGAGCGCAGACCGTTATGGAAAAAGAATTTGCAGATGATGATAATTTCGAGAAAAGCGTAGATGATCAGCAGGTTCAAGGCGCAATGATCATTATCGATCACCGCGATGGGACGATCCAGGGTCTGGTCGGGGGCCGGGATTATGAGAAGAAAGGGACGAACCGGGTTCTCATTCCGCGTCAGCCGGGTTCTGGGTTTAAACCAGTCACCGTCTATGGACCGGCAATTGATACCGGCGATTATTTCCCGTGGTCCATCGTGCAGGATGTTAAGAAATGCTATGGTGATTACTGTCCGAGTGATTCCAACGCGAAGAAATACATTGGTCCAATCAGCATTCGCCAATCGATCAAGGAATCCCGTAACGCTTCGGCGGTATGGCTCTTGAATGAAATCGGCGTGAAAACCGGATTGAAATTTGCAGAAAAGCTTGGCTTTCAGCTCGATGAGAAGAAAGATCGTAACTTGGCGATTGGCCTCGGCGGATTGACGACAGGGGTAACGCCGCTGCAGATGGCAACCGCATATAGCGCGTTCGCCAACGATGGCAAATCTGTAGACCCTCACGCTCTGCTGAAAATTGAGAATGGCGATGATGAGCCGGTCTACGAGTACAGCGCACCCGAAGCGGAGCAGCTCATGAAGCCTGAGACTTCGTATTACATGACTGACATTATGCAGGGTGTCCTTGAGAAGGGCGGAACAGGAACACAAGCCCGAATTGATCGGCCTGTCGCAGGTAAGACGGGAACGACGCAGCATGGCATTAAGGGCTATAATTCAAGCTACAACCGTGATGCTTGGTTCTCGGGCTATACACCGGAATGGACAGCTGTCGTCTGGATGGGCTATGACCATACCGATAAGAAACATCTATTGAAGAAAAGCAGCTCGCAATCAGCTGCTATGTTTGGTAAAGTGATGAGAGAAGCTATGAAGGATGTCCCTAAGACAAGCTTCCATAAACCGGCTAAGGTAGAGGAAGAGAAGCCGCCGGCAGGGATATCGAATTTCGACGCGATATATGACTCGCAGAATGTGAAGGTTAAGCTGGTATGGACTGCTGCAGAAGGCAGCGGGCTTACGTATCGTGTGTATCGTAAAGAAGCTAGCGAAACTGAGTTCACACGCCTCTTGGATTCGTTAGCTGCGACTGGTGCTGACGATATGAGCGTTGCGCCTGGGATGACCTATACCTATTATGTGACGCCTTACGATGCGAGCAAAGATGTTGAAGGAACTCCATCTGAGCAGGTAACGGTCGAAATCCCAGCCGAAGAGCTGACGCCGGTTACTCCCGTAACACCGGGAGATGGAGAAACGCCAGGTAATGGCACCGAGACACCGGGAAATGGTGGAGAGACGCCAGGTGAGGTGAATCCGAATCCAGGGGACGGCACTGAAACGCCAGGAAATGGAAGCGGTCAGGACCCTGGAACCGGTGAGCCAGGGGACGGCAGCGGCAATAATGGTCAAACGCCAGACAATGGCGTTCAGACACCTGATGGTGGAACCGGAACGGATACACCGGGAACGGTATTGCCAGATCCGGGTGATATCTTGAATCCTGGAGGCACTGCAACAGACCCGCCAGCGAAACAAGGAACCGATGGAACCTCTGGTACTAATGGAGCGAAGAGCGCTGGTTGATTTGGGTCTTGTATAGATTGCGTGAACAGTAGCATATAACCACTAACAAATAAGGGGCAGACTACTACCATGAAGCAAACGATTTTACTCCTAGCGGTGCTATTAGTCGTACTAACAGGCTGCGGCAATAAACCGAACAATGAAGCACCAGCGACAGGTTCTAGCAACACGGCCGCTGACAGTAATACAACTGCTGCAGTATCCGCGGCGATAACGCTGCAGCTGCGAAATCATGGTCTGAGCCGCCGAAGATGACCATCGATAAGAGCAAATCGTATTTGGCTCATTTCAAAACAACCAAGGGCGATTTCACCGCTGAGCTCTATACGAAGGATGCACCCATCACGGTGAATAACTTTGTTTTCTTGGCTAATCAGAAGTTTTTTGATGGGATTAAGTTCCACCGTGTCATTAGTGATTTTATGATCCAAACTGGCGACCCGCTTGGTACTGGTATGGGCGGACCGGGCTATAATATTGAAGATGAATTGAACAACGGCCATAAGTACGAGGTTGGTACACTGGCTATGGCAAACACCGGGCAGCCAAACAGCGGCGGCAGTCAATTCTTTATCTGTACCGGTCCTTCGGCCGCCAATCTGGACCAGCAGCCGATCTACTCCATCTTCGGTAAAATTACGGAGGGTATGGATATTGTGACAGCAATCGCGAATACACCGGTTGAGGTAAGTAACGGCGAGAATAGCAAACCGATAGCGGATATTCTTATAAACTCCGTCACAATCGAAGAGAAATAAATTTTGCTGAAGGAGGGCGCTTATGCGCCTCTCCTTTTTTGGTCTTTGCCAAGCTTTTCATAGCTTGTTCGCGGCTTTAGCCGCATGCAAAGCTTGGTTTATTTTTCAAGGTTGCTGGAGATGAGGGTTAAGTTGTGGTAAGCTTTTTTTAAAATGTATAAGTTTCGCTTCCAGCCTTTTCTGATATTTCTAAAGGAAGTAACTTGGCTTCCTGCCAAAGGACGGCGTGTTCCGTTTCTTTATGATGAAACATTGAAAGACAGACATGCACCAGCCAGAAAGCGATCCTAATGGAAAGGTCGTTCTGTATGAAACGTAAATTTTCTGACCGAGCCAATTGGCGCCGCATCTTGCGAAGAAGCTATACGTGTCTTGCGATGGATGGAGACGAGTTTAAAGGATTGGTTACCTTTTATCGGATTCACGAATTGCGCGAGCCGCTTTGGAAAGAATACAATGGGCGTAAATTATGTCTTGCTGATCGCGGGTATTTGTGGATGCAGCACTTTCCGCGAGGTGAGCATTTTGTCGTAACGACGATGTTTGATGATAAGAACAAGGTTGTTCAGTGGTACATTGATATTTGCAAAACGCAAGGGCTGACCGACCAGCAGGTCCCCTGGTTCGATGATTTGTATTTGGACGTTGTTGTGCTGCCAAGCGGGGAAGTGTTTCTGCTTGACGAGGATGAGCTTGAAGAAGCTGTTCGCGATGGCGCCGTGACCTCGAAGGATGCTGCGCTTGCGCGTAAGACGGCGGGACGTCTTTTATCCTCTATCCGAAATGGAAGGTTCCGCTACTTCACGATGAGCTTGAAGCACCGCAAAGCGCTTGCACCTCAGAGCGGTGAACTAAGCGAATCATGAAATCAGCGGTTAAACCGGCAGCCAAGCCCCGCGCAAAGCCGGTACGTTCCAAGAAACGCTCCCGAAAGCGGTTTCGTCCGGTTATTCTGCTGCTGCGTGTAACAGCTTGGACAGCGGCAATTGGCGTGTTCTGGTGTGCTTATTTGTTATGGGTTATTAACAGCTACGAGATGCCCAAATCGATTCCTCAGGCGGATGCCGCTATTGTGCTTGGCGCTGCTTTATGGAGCGATAAGCCAAGCCCTGGTTTGCGTGAGCGGCTGGAATATGCTAACAATTTGTACAAGCAGGGCAAAGTGAAGTATCTTCTTCTCAGCGGAGGGCTTGATCATAACGGATCAACGTTAACGGAAGCAGAAGGGATGCGCAATTACTTGGTGGAAAAGGGGATTCCCAAGGATCGTCTTGTTCTTGAGAACGATGCCCGAAGTACATATGAGAACCTGCTTTTCAGTAAGCCGATTGCCAAGAGCAAGGGCTGGAATCATCTGATCATCGTGACGCAACGACTATCATTCTCCAAGATCAGCTGACATTGCGGGCTATTTGGACTATAAGAATACGGTGGTTGTAGGGTTTAAGTCTCAAGTGCTTTCAACTACCTACAATCAAACCAGAGAAGTGCTAGCGTTTACAAAATGGAAGGTGGATTCGCTGCTGCTGCGAATCGGGCTGCAAACGCCCGATACAACTTTCTAAATTTCGAATGCCGGCATTCCCTTTGAAAACTGTTAATATGGCTGGTAATGCTTGAATACAATGGATCATGCGGCATGTGGGGCCCGGATGCATAACAGAATTCGAGCAGATCATATACCGCCCAAATTAACGGTTGCGAAGGATAGGTGATCAAGCAGATGAACGAGCGAGTCGTATCTGGAACAGCTGGTAACGCTAGGCCGTCGCGGCAAATCAATGTCGTACTGCGCAGTCAAGAGGCTTTTACAGGCGCTGCTGCTGCACAAACCGTTGAAGCGGAGCCAGCTTCACAGGTTAAGCCTTTTGTTAGCAATGACCCCTATTTGGAAATTCAACGTGAGCTTGATCCTATGGTAGGACTCGATAACGTAAAACTTCTGATCTATGAAATTTTCGCGTTGCTGCAAATCAGTCGGATGCGGGCGGATGCGGGATTATCCGCAGGTTCGCATGTCTATCATATGATATTTAAAGGAAATCCGGGTACGGGCAAAACGACAATCGCCCGGATCGTAGCGAAGCTGTTTAACAAGATGGGAGTGCTGTCCAAAGGCCATCTTATTGAGGTGGAGCGCGCAGACCTAGTTGGCGAGTATATCGGTCATACCGCGCAGAAGACCCGTGATTTGGTGCGTAAAGCACTCGGCGGCGTGCTCTTTGTGGACGAAGCATACAGCTTGGCACGCGGCGGGGAGAAAGATTTCGGGAAGGAAGCTATCGATACGCTCGTGAAGTCGATGGAAGATTACCGCAATCAATTTGTGCTCATTCTCGCTGGCTATCCACTTGAGATTGAACATTTTATGATGACGAATCCAGGGCTGCCCTCACGATTTCCGATTCAAATCGATTTTGCGGATTACACAGTCGACCAACTGATTCAAATAGCGGAGCTTATGGCAAAGGAACGGGATTACGCCCTGATGCCGCAATCGATTTTCAAGCTCCGGCAGCATCTGATGCAGGAGAAGACGGCCTCGTTCTATGCTTTTAGCAATGCGAGATACGTACGCAATGTGATTGAGAAGGCATTCCGACACCAGGCGGTACGTTTGCTTAATCAATATCCGAGCGGCTCCCCCGGCAAGCAGGAGCTCATGTCTGTTCGGCCGGAAGATCTGAAGTGGGAGAAATAATTGGATTCACCAGGAAAGGACGTTAACGTAACCGATGAGACATACAACCTTTGATACCGAACAAGATATGATAGACCGCGCCGTACTGGTCAGCCTTGTAACACAAGACATCAAACGAAGCTCCAGCGACCCTGAGCACTCCCTTGAGGAGCTTATAAGCCTGGCTGAGACTGCAGGGGTCGAAGTGCTCTCCACAATGGTTCAAAATAAAGAAGCGCGCGATACAAAATGGTTTATAGGAAAAGGAAAAGTAGAAGAATTAAAAGCGATGGCTGACGAGCTCGGTGCAACGACCGCAATATTCGATCAGGAGCTATCCGGTGCGCAGGTTCGCAATTTAGAGGAAGCGCTTGATCTGAAAATTATTGATAGGACGCAGCTAATCCTGGAGATTTTCGCACAGCGAGCCAAAACCCGAGAGGGGATCATTCAAGTTGAGCTGGCTCAGCTCAGCTATTTGCTGCCCCGTTTATCAGGTCAAGGCAAGAATCTATCACGCCTTGGCGGTGGAATTGGAACGCGCGGCCCCGGTGAAACCAAGCTGGAGACAGATCGCCGGCATATCCGTGACCGGATCACCGATCTCAAGAATGTACTCGATGAGGTCGTACGGCATCGTACCCTTCACCGGGAACGCAGACGCAAATCAGGGGTACCGCAGGTAGCGCTGGTCGGCTATACGAATGCCGGCAAATCGACGCTTCTTCGCGAGCTCACCAATGCGGATGTGTACGTGGAGAATCAGCTTTTTGCTACGCTTGATCCAACATCAAGGAATTTGGAACTGCCAAGCGGCAAGGAAGTCGTGCTTACGGATACGGTTGGATTTATTCAAAATTTGCCTCATGATCTCATTGCTGCTTTCCGGGCAACGCTGGAGGAAGTTCTTGAAGCTGATCTAGTTCTGCATGTTATTGACAGCTCATCCCCGATGCGTGACGAACAGATAGCAGTCGTAGAGAAGATTCTCCAGGAACTCGGAGCAGCAGGAAAGCCCATGCTTATGCTTTACAACAAAATTGATTTGTGTCAGAACGACGGTTCGGTGCTTCTTCCAGCGAATCATGAGGATGCGCTTGTCATGAGTGCGTATAACGCAGATGACCTGCTGCGCCTGCGTCAAACGATTCAAGATCGAATGACTGGCGACACGCGTACTTTTATTTTGCCGGCGGAACGGGGCGATCTAATTGCGCTTGCGTATCGCACTGGCGAAGTGATAGCGCAGGATGTCGATGGAGATTCTTTGCGCCTTACGGTGCAGCTGAACAAACAGGATTATGAAGTACATGGCTACAAGCTAGAACAATTTACAGAACAAGTCTAATGATTTTTGTGCCAAGTGTGAGGAGAGACAGCGGTTGTGAACCAGCATGAGAATGAAACCTGGAAAATGCTTTTGGAGTGGGCGGATGTGGCGGAGGAGCAAGTTAGCCCCATGTTCCGCTCTTTGGATAAAATCGCTGAGCGTAATCAGTGGAAGGTCATTCAGGCTTTTCAACGTCATCGTGTAAGTGATTTTCATTTTAACGGATCTACGGGATACGGCTATAATGATCGGGGACGTGAAGTTCTCGATTTGGTATATGCTGATGTTATGGGTGCGGAGGCGGCCCTTGTTAGGCCGCATTTCGTCTCTGGCACGCATACAATCAGCTGCGCTTTGTTCGGCTTGCTGCGGCCGGGCGATGAGCTTCTTTACATCACTGGCAGACCCTATGACACGCTGCATAAGGTGATCGGGAAGCCTGGTGATGGGACAGGCTCCCTTCAAGATTTCGGCATTACCTATACAGAGGTTCCGCTTAGCCAGAGCGGCTCAGTGGACTGGGATACAGTTAAGTCCAGCATCAACAGCAAAACGAAGGTGATCGGCATTCAGCGGTCACGCGGCTATGACTGGCGTTCTTCCTTTACGGTCGCTGAGATTGGCGAAATGGTTAGACGAGTAAAAGCATGGAAGCCGGACGTGATCGTCTTTGTAGATAATTGCTATGGAGAATTTACAGAGGAACTGGAGCCTACGGAAGTAGGTGTGGATCTGATGGCAGGTTCTCTCATCAAAAACCCCGGCGGAGGTCTAGCTCCTACCGGAGGTTACGTTGCTGGAACGAAACATGCGGTAGAGCTGACATCGTACCGGCTAACCGCACCTGGAATCGGCGGCGAGGTTGGAGCGACACTTGGTACACTTCGCTCGATGTTCCAAGGGCTATTCCTAGCGCCGCATCTGGTCGGTCAGGCGCTTCGAGGAAGCGTCTTCGCTGCTGCCATGTTTGATCAGTTAGGCTTCGAATCCAATCCGCGCTGGGATGCTCCGCGCACGGATCTGATCCAAGCGGTGAAGTTCAAGGAAAGCGACCAGCTGATTGCTTTTGTCCAAGGCATCCAGAAGGCAGCGGCGGTAGATTCACATGTCGTACCTGAGCCGTGGGACATGCCTGGCTATGAGCATCCGGTTATTATGGCTGCCGGAACGTTCATGCAAGGCGGTAGTTTGGAGCTTTCTGCGGATGCACCGATAAGAGAACCCTACATCGCTTATATGCAAGGCGGCCTCACCTACTCGCATGTTAAATACGGTGTTCTGAATGCTTTACTTGTACTCACTGCGAGACAGTTAATTGTGATCAAACCTTACACAACTTGACACATTTTTGTCAGAAGAGTACAATAAGTGCATATATTCAGATACTGGAAGGTTGATGCGACATGGGTGACGAAATACGCAGAAATATGGCGCTTTTTCCGATCGGCATCGTCATGAAGTTGACCGACTTAACAGCGCGTCAAATCCGTTACTACGAGCAGCATGATTTGATTGTTCCGGCTCGTACAGCAGGGAACCAGCGACTGTTCTCGTTCAATGATGTGGAGAGGCTGCTTGAAATCAAAGCTCTGATTGAAAAGGGCGTAAACATTGCCGGCATTAAACAAGTGATGTATCCGGTTTCGAAAGAATCCGAGGATGCGACAGTTGTAAGTGAGCTTTCCGAAGTGAAGCGCCGTGAGCTGTCAGATACGCAGCTTCACCGTTTGCTGAAACAGCAATTGTTAGAGAAGAGACCGGGCAAAGCTTCCATGATTCAAGGTCAGCTGTCCCGTTTCTATAACAAAAAGTAATAGATCTATCTAAAAGCAATTAACTTCAAAGGAGATGATATCGTGAGTTTCACTAAAGACGACATCCGGCGTATTGCTAAGGAAGAAAATGTACGGTTTATTCGCTTGCAGTTTACTGACTTGCTAGGAACGATCAAGAATGTCGAAATTCCGGTAAGCCAACTGGAGAAAGCGCTTGAAAATAAAATGATGTTCGACGGTTCTTCGATCGAAGGTTATGTTCGTATTGAGGAATCCGATATGTATCTATACCCAGATTTGGACACATGGGTCGTATTCCCTTGGGTTGCACAGGATCGCGTGGCCCGTTTGATATGCGATATCTACATGCCGGACGGCACACCGTTTGCCGGAGACCCGCGCGGTATTTTGAAGCGTGCTCTGGTGGAAGCGGAAGAGCTAGGCTTTACATCTATGAACGTTGGACCAGAACCGGAGTTCTTCTTGTTCAAGACTGACGAGAAAGGTGAGCCAACGACAGAACTTAATGACCAAGGCGGATACTTCGATCTTGCACCAATGGATCTCGGGGAGAACTGCCGCCGTGAAATCGTATTGACACTTGAGGAGATGGGCTTTGAAATCGAAGCTTCCCATCATGAGGTTGCTCCAGGACAGCATGAAATCGACTTTAAATATGCGGATGCGATCAAAGCAGCAGACCAGATCCAAACCTTCAAGCTCGTTGTCAAAACCGTTGCTCGTCAGCATGGTCTTCATGCATCCTTTATGCCTAAGCCATTGTTCGGTGTTAACGGATCAGGTATGCACTGTCACCAGTCGCTGTTCCGCGGCAATGTGAATGCATTCTACGATGAGAGTGACAAGCTTGGTTTAAGCCAAATCGCCCGTTACTATATGGCTGGTGTTCTGCGTCATGCCCGCTCTTTCTCTGCAATCACGAATCCGACAGTTAACTCCTATAAACGTCTTGTTCCAGGCTATGAAGCACCTGTTTACGTGGCATGGTCTGCGAGTAACCGCAGCCCGATGATTCGTGTTCCGGCATCACGCGGCCTTAGCACACGTATCGAAGTGCGCAGCCCGGATCCAGCTGCAAATCCATACTTGGCACTCGCGGTTATGCTTAAAGCAGGTTTGGACGGCATTAAGAATAAAATACCTCTGCCAGCTCCAACAGACCGTAACATCTATGTGATGACAGACGAAGAACGTATCGACGAGGGGATCCCGACTTTACCGGATGATTTGAAGGATGCGCTGACTGAATTGCTTCGCAGCGAAGTTATCTGTGATGCGCTTGGCGACCATGCGCTTGCACATTTCTATGAGCTGAAAGAAATTGAGTGGGACATGTATCGGACGCAAGTCCATGAGTGGGAACGTCAACAATATTTATCACTGTACTAAGATGTATCAATAAAGAACTGCCAGAAGGCCTCGAATGGAGGCAGACTGGCGGTTCTTTTTGCGTTATTGACTCACGTCATCGGTAAGAGCTGCACACTTTGGCACTATAATCCGCATATGATGCCCAATAAGCTGGAGGTGGTGGCATCATTCGTATAACATCGAATAAGAACGACAAATTCAAGCTGACAGGGCCTATATTGGCTAAGATTGCATGCAAAATGGCACCATTTTATTATAAAATAGCTGTGAATAAAACATTCGCGAAGGCGTGGTCCAAAGCTATTCGTGATGCTGATCTCAGTAAGATGGAGAAGCTGTTTTATACAGTTGTAAATGCAAAATTTAACAGTTTATCAACGAACGGTATCGGTTACTTTGTTGATTTTGAATTTCCCAAGCCTACTTTTCAGTATACGAACGGAACATCGATTATACCGGGAATGACGCAGTTCACATTTGCTACTCCAGTTCACAGGGCGATAGCCAGAACAGTCCTGCCATTCTATATTGCACTCTCTGCCAACCGTTCTTTTGCTGCAGCAGTTGCCTTAGCGGTGCGAACTAACAATAAGAAGCAGCTATCGAAGCTTGTTCGACTTTACATTTCTTCAAAAGCGTTAAAATCGATTAATATCGAATTCTCCGGCATCTCCTTGGGCTTTAAGTATAAAGGGGTTAGATTTACCTATGAGAACAAATTGTTCAGAGAAATCAACGGTTAAGCGAACCTGCTCGAGACATAGGAAAGGGCCCATAAGTTCTGCTCATGCAGCAGAACTTATGGGCCCTTTCCTTGATTGTGTGCGATTAGTGTATATCTCGGAAGAGCCCAATGACTTTACCAAGAATCGTTACGTTGCGAAGGCGTATGGGCTCCATGGATTCATTCGCAGGCTGCAATCGGATATGATCGCGTTCCCGGTAGAATGTCTTGACGGTAGCTTCGTCGTCCTCGGTCATTGCAACTACGATATCGCCGTTAGATGCAGATTGCTGTTGGCGAACGATAACATAATCGCCGTTATGTATACCTGCATCAATCATGCTTTCGCCGACAATGCTAAGAATGAATACGGTGTGATCGCCTACTTTATCGGCTGGAAGCGGAAAGTAGTCTTCGATATTCTCAGTGGCTGTAATTGGAATACCTGCTGTTACTTTACCGATAACAGGAACCTTTGCAATAGCAAGCGGGAAGGGGATTTCATGATCATCGGAATCCAAGATTTCAATTGCCCGGGGCTTTGTTGGATCTCGGCGAATAAGCCCTTTCTTCTCCAAGCGGTCCAAATGACCGTGTACAGTTGAACTGGAAGCGAGTCCGACGGCTTCTCCAATTTCCCGAACGGAAGGCGGATATCCCTTCTCGCGCACTTCCATCTTGATGAATTCAAGAATCGCCTGCTGGCGGGTTGAAAGTTTCGACACCAGAATCACTCCAAAGTTTCATTTGTGTCAAATTATAACACAGAACCGGAGTTCGTACAAACATAAGTTCGAGAAACAAGGGTTCGTATTTTTTGACGAACAAATGTTCCAATTTGTTATTGACTGCAAACGGGTGTTCGTGTTATTCTGTTTTCAGGACAAATAGAACAAACGTTTGGGGTGCTGAGAATGATGACAACGATATCTTCTTACTCTACTTATAAAGGAACTGAAATAAAGAAACGTACTAGTCTTCGGATACATAAGCAATGGCGAACAGAACGATTAATGATTAGACTTATTGCAGCAGCGTTGTTTTTTGTATTATTGTTTACCGGCTTGACGGTTATAAAGAGCTTCGCTAACAGTGAACAATCTGCTGTGGCTGGTGCAGGGGAAAAAGTCATTATTGTGAGCTCGGGTGATACGTTATGGGATATCGCCAGTGATATTCGCGAAACTGGTCAAGATGTTCGGAGAGTCGTATACGATCTGAAGTCACGCAACAATTTAACTTCGAGCGTTCTTCAAGCAGGTCAATCTTTAATCATTCCAGCTGACTAATGATGGCATCGGCCTTTCACAATAGATCACAAGGTTATTAGTAACGGACAATAGCATGCTTTGTTATTGCTCCTCTCTAGATTGATTTCCAGCTCTAATTGACACTGTCCTGCCTTGACAATGCGGGATTATAAATGTCAAAGTAAAGAGTGGAACATTGATCATATAGAGAGGAGCCTTTTTATTATGGATGAACTTATCGCTCGCATTAATGAGCTTTCGAGAAAAAATAAAACGATAGGATTAACTCCGGAAGAAACGATTGAAAGAGAAGCTTTACGCAAGAAATACTTGGAAAATTTCAAGCGAAACTTCCGTGATCAGCTCGATACCATCAAATGGGCCGAAGATGAGGATGATAATAGTGTGAAGCATTAAATCGACTTAGTGATTGATAATGGTTAGGAGGTATTCATATGCAATATCGGTTGCTTGGTCGAAGCGGACTTGCTGTATCGGAGCTTTGTCTTGGGACGATGACTTTTGGCAATACAACTAGTGAGAGCGACTCCATGGACATGATTCATCGTTTTCTTGATCGCGGAGGTAACTTTCTAGACACAGCAAACGTTTATGTATCCGGTCGTTCCGAAGAAATCGTAGGTAAAGCGATTCAAGATCGCCGATCAGAAGTTGTACTAGCGACTAAGGTTCGTTTTGCAACCTCAAGCCACCCAAATGGTGTTGGGGTATCACGCAAACATATTATGGATGGGGTCGAAGCCAGCTTGAAACGACTTCAAACCGACTATATTGATTTGTACCAGGTTCATGTATGGGACCATGCCACACCAATAGAAGAAACATTACGCGCACTTGATGATTTGGTGACCTCTGGCAAGGTTCGCTACATCGGCTGCTCGAATTTCTTTGCTTGGCAATTAATGAAATCACTCGCTACAAGTGATTGGAACCGTTATGTCCGCTTTATCTCTATTCAACCGCAATACAGCTTGGTTAGCCGGGAAATGGATCGGGAAATGCTGTCTCTTTGCTTAGAAGAGAACGTGGGCGTTATTCCGTGGGCCCCGCTTGGCGGAGGCTTCTTGACCGGCCGATATTCAAGAGAGGAACCGACCTCAGGCCGTTTAACTACAAAGCTTGGCGAGAGCTCTTGGTCAAACCGGGCATCGGAGCACAATTTTGCCGTCTTGAATGCCGTTCTAAACGCAGCGAAGGAATTAGAAAAGACACCGTCCCAAATTGCATTGAGCTGGCTGCTGCAGCGTCAAGGAATTACTTCGCCTATTTTTGGTGCAAGCACACTTGAACAGTTTGAAGAAAATATGGGGTCGATCGGCTGGACGATGCCGGAATCTGTATGGAATCGTTTAGATGAAGCGAGCGCGCTTCCATCTGAGTATCCAAACCGGTTTATTGCCAAATTCGCAAGACCGTTTTAACATGAAGCTTAGTTTGTATATATGAGGGGGAACTGCATTGTCGCGATCTTGGGAACGTAAGGTACAGAAGAATCAAGTCCATATTAACAAGCAGCGCAAGAAGCAAGGGAAAGAGCCATTAATGTCATCAGGAAGCAAAACGACAGCTTCACCGGTAGATACATATAAAGGCCGCAGCATTCTTATGCCTGCATTTCTGGTTCTGTTTACTGCAATGTACATTATCCTTACGGTGGGGTCCGCTTCTTACAAGGAATCAAACATGATGTTCTGGGTAACGATTAGCTGCTATTTGTTCCTCGCGCTTGTGTTTGTTTTGCGTCGTCCGTATATGTCGGTCGGCAAGGATTACATCCGTTCCCGTCGATTCGGGGGAGACCGATCGCTTTACAAAGCGAACATAAAGTCGATCACCCTTCAAAAGGGCTATATCATTATTGAACAGCACAAGGGTGGCAACTGGGTGTTCTCACGTGTCATCAACCGTTATCCGACAGGTGAAATGGGAGAGCGCTTGCGCTCATTTGCGACAAGCCAGGATATACCTCTAACAGAAAAATAAACGACTGGAGTGCGATTGAGATTATGGCTAAAAAGGCAGTTCTTTTTGATCTTGATGATACATTATTATGGGATGACCGCAGCGTAAAGGAAGCCTTCGAAGCAACTTGCCAAAGGGCATCCGCCAAAACTGGGCTTGATGTTCAGGCATTGGAGGAATCGGTACGCCATGAAGCGCGTGAGCTATACCAATCCTACGAGACCTTTGCATTTACCAAAATGATTGGGATCAATCCATTTGAAGGCTTGTGGGCTGATTTCAGAGAAGGCAAGCAGGAAGAATTCCGCAAGCTGGAGCAGCTTGCTCCCGGTTATCGGAAGGAAGCATGGACACGCGGATTGAAGGCCCTTGGCGTTGATGATGCGCAGCTCGGAGCAGAACTTGCGGAGCAGTTCCCGGCAGAGCGTCGCAAACGGCCGTATATCTATGAAGAGACATTCCGAATACTGGACAAGCTGAAGGGGCAGTACAAGCTGCTTCTGCTGACCAATGGTTCGCCTGACCTCCAAAGAGAGAAGCTTGCGGGCGTTCCTCAGCTTGTTCCATATTTTGATCATATTATAATATCTGGGGAGTTTGGCGAGGGCAAGCCTGCTGCTCCCATATTCTTGCATGCTTTAGAACGCCTTTCCATCAGCCCTGAAGATGGTATAATGGTTGGTGATAAACTGACAACAGACATTCTCGGAGCTAATACGATCGGGATGACGTCTGTTTGGGTCAATCGTCACGGCATGACACGTACAGACGAAATTATTCCAACTCATGAAATTAAGCATTTGGAAGAGCTGCTGCCGCTGCTCGTATAATCTGCTCGTTCTCAAACGTGGCTCTTATATAGCCGTTCATACAAGCAGACCCTTTCTAAGGGCGAGTACTCCGAAAGGGAGTGTGCGCCTGAGAAAGGGTCTTGTTTGTATAATAGAATATTTGGTTATGCTTGTGCTTTCTGGAACGTCGGATCTTCACGAATTTATTATCAAGCTCAGCAGGAAGCTTCGCTGGACTCCAGTGTTCATACAACTGTCGATTGAATACCAAGCAGTCAGAAAGAGCCTTTTCACGCAAGGTCGATTCTGATAAACTAAAGATTAATGATTTTGGCTGACCGCTCACCTTCTTACATCTGGATACCCCTATGGGTGAAACGCAGCTTCGGAAAGGAAATTCATCGATGACAAAACTGACGATACAGGAAATGTTAGATAAACGGATACTCCTTCTTGATGGAGCGATGGGAACTATGATTCAGCAAGCAGATCTCGGGCCTGAAGATTTTGGCGGCGAGGAGCTTGAAGGCTGTAACGAAATGCTTGTTTTGACAAGACCGGATGTCATTCTTGGTATCCATGAAGCTTATTTGGAAGCTGGAACGGATATATTGGAGACGAATACATTCGGCGCGACTAGTATCGTTCTGAATGATTACGATATTCCAGAGAAATCCCGCGAGATTAACCTTGCAGCTGCTGCCCTTGCAAGACAAGCGGCTGATAAATTTTCTACGCCAGATCATCCGCGTTTCGTAGCAGGTGCGATGGGACCGACGACGAAGACGTTATCGGTCACTGGCGGCGTAACATTCGATGAGCTTGTCGAAAGCTATTATGAGCAGGCGGTAGCACTCATCGAGGGAAATGTAGATACGCTGCTTCTTGAGACCTCACAAGATACACTTAATGTTAAAGCTGGAACGATTGGTATTCAAAAAGCGTTCGAAACGACTGGCAAGAAGCTTCCTATCATGATTTCGGGAACCATTGAGCCGATGGGCACGACACTGGCTGGGCAGAATATTGAATCCTTCTACATCTCGCTCGAGCATCTCAATCCGATTTCAATCGGACTTAACTGTGCAACGGGTCCTGAATTCATGCGTGACCATATACGCTCCTTATCAGCCATTGCCCGCTCAGCTATAAGCTGTTATCCGAATGCAGGATTGCCGGATGAGAATGGACAGTACCATGAATCGCCGACATCATTAGCTAAGAAAATGGCTGCTTTTGCGGAGCAAGGCTGGTTGAACATAGCGGGTGGCTGCTGCGGTACAACGCCTGATCATATTCGTGAAATGGCCAAAATGCTTGCTAGCTATGAGCCGCGCCGTGAGCTGGGAGATCATCCTCCGGCAGTTTCGGGAATCGAGACGGTCTTTATCGAAGAGGATAACCGTCCAATCATGATCGGGGAACGGACGAATATCTCGGGATCACGTAAATTCAAACGTTTGATCAAGGAAGAAAAGTTCGAAGAAGCGTCAGAAATTGCCAGGGCACAAGTTCGGGGCGGCGCGCATGTCATTGATATCAACTTGCAGGATACGGATATTGATGAAGAAGCGGCTGTTCATAGGTTTTTGCCTGAAGTTGTAAAGAAAATTAAAGCACCTTTGATGCTTGATTCCACCTATGACCATATTATCGAGCTTGGACTTAAGTATTCGCAGGGCAAGGCCATTATCAACTCTATTAATCTGGAGGATGGCGAGTCCAAATTCGAGCAGATTTTACCGCTTATTCATGCCTATGGAGCATCCGTCGTATGTATTCTTATCGATGAGAGAGGACAAGCAGTTACGCGGGAAGCGAAGATGGAAGTCGCAGCACGTTCCTATAATCTGCTCGTCGATAAATATGGGATGAATCCGGAAGATATTATTTTTGACCCGAATATGTTTCCGGTAGGTTCAGGTGATCCGCAATATATTGGTTCTGCCGTCGAAACACTCGAAGGTATTCGTATGATTAAAGAAAAGTTTCCAAAGGCAAAGACGATCCTTGGTTTGAGTAATATCTCCTTCGGTTTGCCTCCGGCAGGCCGTGAAGTATTGAACTCGGTTTATTTGTATCACGCGACGAAAGCAGGCCTTGACTATGCGATCGTTAACACCGAGAATCTTGAGCGTTATGCCTCCATTCCGGCAGAAGAACGTCAATTAGCAGAAGAGCTGATCTATAATACGAACGATGATACATTAGCTGCCTTTGTCGCTGCCTTTCGGGATAAGAAGGTTGAGAATAAAGAGAAAACGTCGAACCTTCCACTTGAAGAGCGTCTTGGTTCCTATGTAATTGAAGGGACGAAGGAAGGTCTTATTCCTGACCTGGAGGAAGCGTTGAATAAATATTCGCCGCTAGAGGTTATCAATGGTCCGCTTATGGCAGGGATGGCAGAGGTTGGCCGATTATTCAATAACAACGAGCTGATCGTAGCTGAAGTGCTCCAGAGTGCCGAGGTTATGAAAGCATCGGTTGCCTATCTGGAGCCCTTCATGGAGAAGAATGAGACTGCTGTTAAAGGAAAAATCATTCTTGCGACGGTTAAAGGCGATGTGCATGATATCGGTAAAAACTTAGTCGAGATTATCCTTTCAAACAATGGGTACAAAATTATTAATCTGGGCATTAAAGTACCGCCTGATCAGCTGATTGAAGCATACCGAAAAGAAAAGGCGGATGCGATCGGACTATCGGGGCTGCTCGTTAAGTCGGCGCAGCAGATGGTTATTACGGCACAGGATTTGCGGACTGCCGGTATCGATGTCCCGATTCTGGTCGGCGGTGCGGCATTGACGCGTAAATTCACGAAGAATCGAATCGGACCTGAATATGATGGTCTTGTCCTTTACGCGAAAGATGCTATGGACGGTCTCGATATCGCGAACAGAATAATGAATCCAGAGTATCGTAAAATATATGAGGAAGAAATGGCGGCATTCAAAGCTTCCGGCGGTATGGAAGAGGAAGAGAAGAAGCCGCTTCCTGAGCTTACTCGTGTTGAGCGTTCAAGCATCTCCGTAGAAGCGCCGGTTTATATTCCGCCAGATCTAAATCGACATGTATTGCGTAATGTTCCAATCCCGCATATCGTGCCTTATGTGAATATGCAGATGCTGCTTGGCCATCACCTAGGACTTAAAGGTAACGTGGATCAACTGCTCGCGGAACGTAACGAGAAAGCTGTGAATCTGAAGGAAACGGTTGACAGCATCCTCCAGGATGCGGCGAAGGGTGATTTGCAGGCCCATGGTATGTATCGTTTCTTCCCGGCACAATCTACAGGTAACGATATTATTATTTATGATGCAGAGGATCATAGTAAAGAGATCAAGCGTTTCACATTCCCTCGTCAGCAAGTGGAGCCTTATCTCTGTTTGGCGGATTATCTGAAACCGGTAGAGAGTGGAGTCATGGATTATGTTGGCTTCCTCGTCGTTACTGCGGGTGAGGGCGTTCGTGAGAAAGCGACCGTCTTGAAGGATAATGGCGATTATTTGCGCTCTCATGCCCTTCAATCTGTAGCGCTTGAGGTAGCTGAGGCTATGGCTGAACGCGTGCATCATCTGATGCGGGATACTTGGGGATTCCCAGATCCGCATGATATGACGATGCAAAAGCGGTTTGGCGCTCGTTATCAAGGTATTCGTGTATCCTTTGGGTACCCGGCTTGTCCGAATTTGGAAGACCAGGAGCCGCTATTTGACCTTATGAAGCCTGAGGATATCGGCGTCGAGCTGACTGAGGGTTTTATGATGGAGCCGGAAGCATCTGTATCCGCAATGGTATTCTCACATCCAGAAGCCAAATATTTCAACGTAGACAAAGCGTAACAATCTCCATACAGCTTGTTTAGCGAAACGTTCTTATTCCGGAAATAAGCATCGCTTCTGCACGAGCAAGAAATGGTTCACTTTATCAGCATCATGCTGAAACACCTTGCATACCCTCCGCAGCACGGTATTAATCCGTGGCTTCGGAGGGTATTGCTATAGAGATCAGTAGAGGAGGGGGCAGCCTTTGAAACTTACATTTTTAGGAACAAGTGCAGGCAGGCCGACAAAAGCGCGGAACGTGACTTCGATTGCCTTGTCATTGCCTGAGCCGCAGCACAGCTTCTGGTTGTTCGATACAGGGGAAGGCACGCAGCACCGGCTGCTTGGAAGCAAGCTAAAGTTAAACAAGCTAGAGCGTATTTTCATTACCCACTTACACGGTGATCATATCTATGGATTGCCGGGATTGTTGACGAGTCGTACATATTTCGAAGGTGCTGTTCCTCTGACCATTTATGGCCCGCCAGGTATTAGGACCTTTATCGACTGTGTATTTCATCAAAGCGGGGTACATCTCGGTTATCAACTAGAAATCATCGAAATTGAAGCAGGACAAGTGTTCAGTGACAGCTATTTTACGGTTGAGGCGGCTGAGCTGGTGCACCGCATGCCTTGCTTTGGATACCGGATTACGGAGCATTCTCAGCCAGGTAAGCTTGATCTTCCGCTGCTTAAGACGTTAGGTGTCCCTTCGGGTCCGCTTTATGGGAAGTTGAAGCAAGGGGAGGATATCACACTTGACAGCGGGGAAATCGTTTATTCCTCAGATGTAGTCGGCCCGCCAACGAATGGGCGGATCGTTACGATTTTAGGAGATACAAGCCCATGTGATAATGTTCTCGTACTAGCCCAAGATGCAGATGTGCTCGTTCATGAGGGCACCTTTGCCGGGGGAATGGAAGAAAAGGCTGCTGCATATGGCCATTCTACGGTGCTTCAAGCAGCTCAAGCTGCCTTACAGGCGAATGTGAAAAATCTTGTGATGACGCATTTTAGCTCCCGCTTCGATGATCATGCGGTCGAGCAGCTTGTTCAGAATGCACAAGAGATATTCGTGAATACTTCGGCGGCTTATGATTATTTGGAATTTTGTGTGTTACGGTAAGCTCCGGTTTTGGTGTTTGTGCTCTCGTGGTACTTCGTACCAAAGTCGCTCAAACACCAAAACCTCCGCGGCAATGGAGTGATTAGACTGCGCAGTACGCGTCCGCGCGTATTCTGCGCATATACGCGTAAAACCTTAAACAAACCCAATAAACCCGTAAAACCTGACAAACCCGACAAACCCGACAAAGCCGACAAACCCGACAAAGCCGACAAAGCCGACAAACCCGACAAACCCGACAAACCCGACAAACCGACAAAGCCGACAAACCGACAAACCTGACAAACCGACAAACCGACAAACCGCAGACCGACAGACCGACAAACCTGACAAACCCGTACAAACCGACAAACCGACAAACCTGACAAACCACAAACCGTCAAACCCACAAACCCGCAAACCGCAAACCGCAAACCGCAAACCGCAAACCGCAAACCGCAAACCGCAAACCGTAAACCGCAAACCGCAAACCGCAAACCGCAAACCCAAACCTTGTTCAGTTAATCACAAGGCTGTTTTAAGTTTGAGGATGAATTCCCGCATGAATCCGGGTAGATCGGGCCATGCATGGCCGGAGACAAGGTTGCCGTCCACATGAAGTGTATCGGCGGCATAGGTGGCGCCTAGCTGTTCGACATCTAAGCGGCAGGCGTTATAAGCCGTCATTGTACGGCCTTCAAAATATCGCTTATCCTTCAGAGCGGCGAATACCTGAGCACCATGGCAGATTGCGCCGACAGGTTTGTCCGCATCAAGAAAATGCTGCAGGACTCGAGGAAGACTCTCATCGGAGCGGATATATTCCGGTGCGCGTCCACCGGGAATGACCAATCCGATATACTCGGCAGGATCAACATCCGCAAATGCAAGGTGAGAGGGAAGCAAATGCGCAGGCTTCTCCGAAAACGTCTCCCAGCCTTCAATGAAGTCATGAACAACCGTATGCAGCACCTTTTTGGTTGGAGAAGCGATCACCGCTTCATAGCCTTCTTCGAGCAAACGATAATAAGGATAATACACTTCTAATACCTCTGCGCCATCACCAGTTACGATTAATACTTTTTTAGACATTATCTCACACTCCTTGGAAATGTTTGGTGGCCCTATCATTATGTATCAATCCCTTAAGGGCTGTAAACGGGTGGAAGGTACGAATTATTGTCGAATGAGGTGTGCCTTACAAATTCATCATAAACCGCAAATAATCTATTAACGATCCGGCGATACAATGATCCCGTAGGCCCCGATTACAACCTGAGAAAGGGTGATCACTGTGGATACCGGAAGTCATTTATTGTTTGGCGTCACGTTGACTGGTCTTTCCATGCTGGATCCGACTGTATCTGCACATCCAGAGGTTATGCATGCTGTGCTTGCAGCAGCGCTTGTTGGAAGCCATGCGCCCGACTTTGATTCTGTGATGCGATTACGCGGAGAATCGGCGTACATTCGCCACCACCGGGGATTGACTCATTCCTTGCCAGCTCCTCTTGTATGGGCACCTTTAATTGGACTGCCAGCTGCCTGGCTGTTTGGAGCGATGGCGCATGGCTGGGTCGTGGTTCTGTGGGCGTTTATCGCGGTATGCTTCCACATTGGACTTGATTTATTCAACGCGTATGGCGTTCAATGTTTACGTCCGTTTTCAAAAAAATGGTGGCATCTCGATGTGCTTTGCCTTTTCGATCCGTATTTGTTCGCCATGCATGCTGCTGCCGCTATTATATGGCTCTACGGGGGCTTATCGGCAGGACCGATGTTTGCTGCTGTGTATACGATTACCCTTGTTATCTCGTATGGCGAGCTTGGGAGAGCAAGCGAATAGTTCAAAAGCTAAAATTCAATTACGGTAATCAAGGACATATCTCCCTGATACCGAGTCTGCTCGGCGGATCCTGGCAATATGTAGCTGAGACCGATGATGCTTATATTACGGGAAGGTAAAGCGAGGCAGTATCATGCAGGAAGCCATTGTGAAGAAGACTGCACCTGGCAGCTATACGCCGATAACGAGAGCGACGATGGAGACGGATGGTGTACGCGCCTTTCTGCATTTTGCCGAAAACGTTCATGTTCAAGTGAATGAGCTGCTGGACGGTTATGAGGTGACTTGGAGCGATGTTCGATTTTGGCATAATAATAAGATGCCGTTCTCCGCTGCTGTCACGCTTGACCGGGATTTGAATGTCCTCAGTGACCAGCTCGGTTGGAATAAGAAATCATGGGAACCGCCCCATGTCTAACATACTGCCGCAACCTTGTCGCTCGCGACGGGGGAGCGGCTTTTTTTGTTTTCAGAGTGGATGAGCAGGCTGAATGACAACTTTTGCAATTGCAGACCGAACATGCATTCTGTACAATGAATAGAAAGGCTGATCATAGAAAGTGTTAAAGGGGAGATAACTCATGAACCGGTGGACGGGAAAAGCATCCGGCTTGGATGAGTGGTTAGAGCTGCTCAAACAGAAACCGGAGATCATGCAAAATGTGACGCATTGGCATACGATACCGACGCGTGAAGCGCGTTCGTCGGAGATGCCGGCTGATATACATCCGAAGCTGGCGGAAGCGCTGGCAGGGCGGGGAATAAACCGGCTGTTCACCCATCAAGCTTCAGCCTATAAGGCGGTTCGGGATGGAAGCAATGTCGTGGCTGTAACACCGACCGCATCAGGAAAGACGCTTTGCTATAATTTACCGGTGCTCCAATCGCTGCTTGAGAATGACAGCGGACGAGCCCTCTATTTATTTCCGACAAAGGCCTTGGCCCAGGATCAGGTGGCGGAGCTGCAGGAGCTCGCAGCTGCAATGGACGTTGACTTGAAGACGAATACATATGACGGGGACACGCCGCCGACAGTACGTCAGGTTGTACGAAATGCCGGGCATATCGTCGTGACGAACCCGGATATGCTTCATTCCGCCATACTTCCGCATCATACCAAATGGGTAAAGCTGTTCGAAAATATTAAATATATCGTTATCGATGAGCTTCACTCCTATCGCGGGGTATTCGGCAGCCATGTGGCGAATGTCATTAGGCGGCTGAAGCGGATTTGCAAGTTTTACGGCTCCAATCCGCAATTTATTTGCGCATCAGCAACCATTGATAATCCCAGAGAGCACGCGGAACGTCTGCTTGGGGAGCAGGTGGTCCTAGTCGATAATAATGGGGCTCCAATGGGAGAAAAGCATTTTGTCTGCTATAACCCGCCTGTCGTGAATAAACAGCTCGGTATTCGACGCAGCAGTGTGCTGGAAACGCAAAAGCTGGCGGCGCTGCTGCTGAAGCAGGGCGTTCAAACGATCGTTTTTGCCCGGAGCAGGGTGAGGGTTGAGCTGCTGCTCACGTATTTACAGGAGCTGGTGAAGGATGAGCTTGGGACGAAGACGATTCGCGGGTATCGCGGCGGTTATCTGCCGAAGCTGCGCCGTGAGATTGAGCGCGGCTTGCGTAATGGTGAGATTCGCGGCGTCGTGAGTACGAATGCGCTCGAGCTTGGCATCGATATTGGACAGCTGCAGGCATGCGTCATGAATGGTTATCCGGGATCGATCGCAAGTACGTGGCAGCAGTCAGGCCGCGCTGGCAGACGTCAAGGCACGTCGGTAACATTTCTTGTGGCAAGCAGCAATCCGCTTGATCAATATATGATTCAAAACCCGGATTTTTTCTTTAATCGCCCGCCGGAGCGTGCACTTATTCATCCTGATAATTTGCTTATTTTGATTGATCATGTCAAATGCGCCGCTTATGAGCTGCCTTTCGAAGCGGGAGATAAGTTTGGTGATCGAGCCGCTTGAGCATATGCTTGAGTTTCTGGTGGAGGAAAAGGTGCTGCATCGCGTTCAGAGCCGGTGGTATTGGATGGAACAGTCCTTCCCGGCGCATGGGATCTCACTGCGATCAGCTGCGCAGGAGAACTTCGTCATTATCGATATAACGACAGGAAGCCGCGTTCTTGGGGAAGTAGACCGATTCAGCGCGCCAACGCTCATTCATGAGGAGGCGATCTACATACACGAGGGTGTTCAATATCAGGTCGAGAAGCTCGACTATCATGAGAAGAAGGCTTTTGTGCGCGAAGTGGACGTGGACTACTTTACCGATGCGAATCTGGCAGTTGAGCTGAAGGTGCTGCATGTTGATAAAGAGCGTCAGAGCGGGGAGCTGTCGAGGCAGTACGGAGAAGTAACGGTCAATGCGAAAGCAACGATTTTCAAAAAAATCAGGCTTCGCATCCCATGAAAATATCGGCTCCGGACCGATTCATTTGCCAGAAGAGGAGCTGCATACGAGCGGCTATTGGTTCTCGTTCAGCGAGGAGGCCGCGGCCCGCAAGAGCACGAATGACATGCAGCAGGCATTGCTAGGCCTTGCCAATGTGCTTGTTCATATCGCACCGCTGTATCTGATGTGTGATCCGCAGGATATTCGGGTCGTTCCGCAGGTTAAAGCGGTGCATACGAAGCTGCCGACTATTTATTTTTACGACCGCTATCCAGGGGGGATTGGTCTGAGCGAACGGCTATTTGATGTTCATGATGAGCTGCTGCGCCAGGCCAAATCACTTATTCGCGGCTGTACCTGTCTCAGCGGCTGTCCCGCCTGCGTAGGACCCATTGAAGAGGTAGGCTTGCTGGGCAAGTCACTGGCACTCGAATTAATCGAGGCTGCAGAGGTGCCGTCATGAGCGGGCTTCGAGATCGGCTGCTGCGAATGAGAGGCTCCGCAGCATTGCGGGATGAGCTTAGGGCGGGTATGCCGGATTCAGAAGAAGAACAGAAGGAACAGGAAAGCAATAGTACGGATGCAGAGCAGTTGGATCCTGCCGCAGCAGCAGCAGGTCTCAGCGGCGCTAACCTCAACCTCATCTTCACATCCGGAAAACGAAGCCGTAATAGAGAAGCTGGCCCCGGAGTGGATGGAGCTTGGCGTTCAATTAATGCAGACCTCCGAAGGGACTTTTCTGCTACGAGAAGTCATATATCCACACACGCATCGGCATGGCATTCATGGGATGGATGAGCTGCAGCAGGCGGCGTACGGGCTATCCTATTTTCGGAAACCCGAAGATCGGCTTATTAAAAAGAGCTATAGAAACGTCCTAAGAGATACCTCCTCATCCTCAGCCAATGTACCGGAAAATGCAGCCCAAACCAACTTGAACTCGCTGATGCCCGCAATCGAGCCGGATAAAGTGCTATTCCTCGATCTAGAGACTACCGGTCTTGGTGTTGGTACAGGGAACGTTCCGTTCATGGTTGGGCTGGCGTACAGCAAAGACGGGACGTTCTGCGTAGAGCAGATGTTGATCCGTCATCCTGCAGAGGAGCGCGCAATGATCGCTTATTTAACTCAGAAGCTGCCATCATACTACTCATTTGGTTACGTATAACGGCCGCACCTTTGATTGGCCTGTTCTTCATAATCGGTTCATTTTAAACGGTTTTCGTCACTTTACTTGGGAGCCGATCCACATCGATTTATTGCATCCCTCCCGCAGCGTATGGAGAAATACGCTGACTTCATGCAAGCTGAGCCATGTTGAAGAGGAGCGGCTCGGCATCGCTCGAATGGATGATGTGCCGGGCTCTCTTGCTCCAGCTATCTATTTTCAATACTTGGCTGACGGTCAGCCTGAGCCGCTGCTTGGCGTATTCCAGCACAATGAGACGGATATGCTGTCACTTGCTTGTCTTGCGATCCGGTTCGGTCATTTATTGAACGGAGATCTTAGTATTTTCGATGCGCAGCCTGCCGAACACGAGGAGCTGCTCCGGACGGGTCTGTGGCTCGAGAAAATGGGGAGAATCGACCACGCAGAGCAGCTGTTTGCTAGACTTGCCGAGGAGGAGAGCATGTCTGTCAAATGCTTGTGTCTGCTGGGCGAGAGAGACAAGAAATGTGGAAATTGGACGCGTGCTGTGTTATTGTGGCAGAAGGCTGTACATGCTGTCCAATATTCGGATTGGCCGGATTGGGAAGCGCATATTGAACTGGCAATGTACTATGAACACAAGACCAAACAGCTTGAAGCTGCTTTGACGCTTGCAGAGACCTCGCTCTCACTCGCGCAGCGGCGGTATTCCGGCCTGAGGCTGGATGCCAAGCGGCGTTCGGAGCTTGAAGCGATTCGTAAGCGTATGGATCGTTTGCGTTCGAAAATCAAGAGGCATTACGGATGAAGCCGGTGCGATTTGCCATTTGATCGATCGCGTAATTCAAGAGAATAAGGGGTGGTCTTTGGTGGCGAAGAAGGAACTGCCTCTAAGAGGTCTGTTAATTGATTTAGATGGTACGGTGTACCATGGAGATAAAATGATCGACGGTGCGGATAAGCTCGTGAGAATGCTTCAGGACAAGAACATACCTTACTTATTCGTCACGAACAACTCAACGGCGACGCCTGAGGTTGTCGCCCAGCGGCTGCAATCGATGGGAATTCCAGCGCAGCCTTGGGATGTATGCACCTCCGCGCAGGCTGCCGCATTTTATATGGCAGAGAACAATGCTAACGCCCGCGTTTTTGCCGTTGGTGAAGAAGGTCTTCGAATGGCGCTATCAGATGCTGGATTGCAGCTGGTAGAGGACAATCCTGACATCGTTGTACAAGGCATGGATCGTCAATTAACTTACGCTAGAGCAGCACAAGCGGTTCGTTTTATTCTTGGTGGAGCAAGCTATGTATTAACGAATCCGGATCGTCTGCTGCCTACGGCAGACGGTTTTCTGCCTGGCGCTGGCTCTATCTCGGCGATGCTGCAGGCTGCTGCAGGAGTTGAGCCAACTGTAATTGGCAAGCCATCCGCGATTCTGATGAATTTTGCGCTGGATAAGCTGGGTCTCAAGGCGGAAGAAGCGTGGGTGATCGGTGATAATCCGATGACTGACATTGCTGCTGGTCAAGCAGCAGGCTGTAAATCCGTTCTCGTGCTCACGGGGCTTGCAACCCCGGATAATTATAGGCAGCTTCTTGAAGCGGCAGGCTGTGATGCAGATGTCGTCCTGGAAGACTTACATAACTTACATCAATATATAAACGACAAACTAATCTCACAACAGTAAACGCCGCAGGAAGGAAGTATAGCGATGCCGGAATGGCCAGAAATGGAAACCTATCGCAAGATGCTGGCGGAGCGTATCTCCGGTCAGCCAATAACAGAAGTCGAAGTGAATCGTCTTAAATCGATCAATGTCTCCGAGGAGGCCTTCAAAGAGAATCTTGTTGGACGGACAATCTGGTTCGTGGAACGCCGTGGCAAAATGCTGCTCTTTCATCTGGATAACGGGAAGCGTCTGCTTCTTCATCTGATGCTGGGCGGTCTAATTCATTATGGACCACGAGAGGAGCGTCCTGATCGTTCCGTTCAGGTGGCCATAGGATTCCCAAATGGGGAATTGTGCTTTATCGGACTTCGGCTTGGATACCTTCACTTCCTGTCTGTTAAGGAACTGGAGGCGAAGCTTGCTGAATTAGGACCCGATCCTTTCGACAAGCGATTAACGCTGGACAAATTCACCCAACGCTTCAAGAGCAAGCGAGGCTCAATAAAAACAGCTATGCTGGAGCAGCGCGTCCTATCTGGTATTGGCAATTGCTATGCCGATGAAATCGCCTTCGAAGCAGGGATAAGGCCGGATGCCCGAATTTCCGCTGTAGAGCCAGAATCCTGGAAGCGTCTTTATGATGCGATGCACAAAGTGCTGCTTGAGGCTGCTGCTTATGGCGGCTATATGGAAATGCCGCTTACGGCGGACGATACATTAACTGGCGGTTATAATGATCATTGCCGTGTCTACGATCGCGGCGGAGAGCCGTGCATTCGCTGCTCAGGAACGGTAGAACAGGGCGAAATTAATTCCCGTAAAATGTTCTTCTGCCCATCCTGCCAGAGTGACAGGTAATTAAACGGATGCGAGCCGGTTGTCATGTTTCTACTCGTGGCGGTTATGCCCAAGCAGCAAAAACAGCCGCTTCCTTAGGAGCGGAATCGTTTCAATATTTTCCGAAGAATCCGCGCAGTTTGGTCGTAAAACCATTCGACGAGCGCGATGCGAAGCGATGTGCAGCGTTCTGCCAAGAGCGCGGTATCGTTTCTATTGCTCATTCAGCCTATCCAACCAACATTGCGACGGAAGATCCGGAGCACCGAGCGAGAACGGTCGTATCCCTGCTCAATGATTTGGACATTGCAGAGGCATGCGGCTCACTTGGCGTTGTTGTTCATTTTGGCGTATATAAAGGATCTAATCCGCTGGAAGGGTATCAGAATGCAGTTGTCACTTTAAGTGCTGTGACGTCCCAATGGAATGGGCGTGCCAAGCTGTTAATTGAGAATCAAGCAGGCGAGCATACGTTCATGGGAACAACGATGGAAGAACTTGCTCAAATTCGTCAGTTAAGCAAGGATCCGCATAAAATCGGATTTTGCCTGGACACCTGCCACTTGTTTGCAAGCGGGGTATGGGATGGCAGGCCTGATGCACCTTGGTTCGATAAAGCCCGGGAGCAGCATATCCTAGAGCATCTGGCTGCGATACATCTGAATGATTCGGTTTATCCATCTGGAGCAAAGCGTGATAGACATGCTGCGATCGGCAAAGGATTCATCGGTATGAGTGGATTCAAATGGCTGATCCAACATCCAGATTTAGCTGAGATACCGTTTGTTTTAGAAACGCCTGCCGGAGTAGATGGGACCCATCGAGGCGAGCTTGAGCTAATCCGTACATGGGATGGGGGAGAATGAGCGTGATTAACGTTTATTTGGATGATTATCGGCCATGTCCGAGAGGATTTGTTCTGGCTGTTAATGTGGAGGAATGTGTTCGGCTTCTAAGCACAGAGGAAGTGGACATTCTATCGCTTGATTACGATTTGGGATGGAATCAACCGACAGGGATAGAGGTTGCTCAATATATCGTTGACAGCGGACGCTACCCCAAACAGGTTTATTTTCATACATCCAGTGCAGCAGGCCGGATGCAGATGGTCCATCTGCTCCAGCAGCATGCTCCTCCTGAGATTCAAATTCATAATGGCCCTATGGCTTCTTATTAGGCGGATGGGATGGAATCCTATAGGGTATGACTTAATAATGGAGGACATGGAATGATACATTTGAAAGAAATTTATCTTCGGCGAGACGAGCGTCAGCTGCTGAGCGGCGTTAATTTACATATGAACAAAGGTGAGCATTGGGTTATCCTTGGCCGCAATGGCTCTGGCAAAACTACGCTGCTCGAAATGATGAACGGTTATTTATTCCCCTCATCCGGTACAATCGATGTGCTGGGTTACCGATATGGTGAAACAGATCTTCGAGAGGTTCGCAAGGAAATCGGCTATATCAGTCAATCGGTACTCGAGAAATTGACACTTCGTGACCCGGTATGGGAAGTGGTTGCAACTGGACAATATGCTTTCCTGCGTTTCTATCAAGAGATTGATGATGAGGTTCGTCGAAAAGCGTTAAGTCTGCTAAGCGAGGTGGGTCTCGGTCATATGGCGAACCAACCGCTTAGCACGCTCTCACAGGGTGAACGGAAGAAAGTACTGCTGGCAAGGGCATTAATGCTGGAGCCGAAATTGCTTGTCATGGACGAGCCCTGCGCAGGACTTGACTTCCATGAGAGAGAGAAGCTGCTCATTGACCTTGGCAAGCTGGCCAGCCGTGATACGATGCTCGTCTATGTCACTCATCATATCGAAGAAATTATTCCATTGTTTACACATGTCGCGCTCGTTCGTGATGGTCAAATAACTGCTGCGGGTCCCAAAGAAGAAGTTCTTAACAAAGAATTACTTAGTCAAATCTACGATTGGCCAGTTGAAATGGATTGGGTAAGCGGAAGGCCTTGGATCCGTGCAGTATCAGGAGGAAATGAATAGTGAGTGAGTGGATAGGAACGGCTAATCATGGCTTTGCGACACTTGCCATGGAGGAGCTCCGCCGATTATTTCGTGACATTAAATTCGTTCAGCTGAGAGCGGGAGAGATCTTCCGAATGGAAGTGCCATTTGGCCGGGAGGAGACGTTATCCGATTTACTGGCGAATGAACCGATCTTTCTTCGGCATATTCAGGCGATCGATCGTGCACTGCCGATTCAAGGGAATGCTGACGATCTGCAGGCCTTATCAGAGCTGGTTCGTTCTGCGCGAATCCAGTGCGAGGGGAAGACGGTAGCTGTTCATCTGCGGCGCGCAGAGCATACGAAATTTCTATATTCGGCCGCAGATACGAAGGCTGTATTAGATGCGGTGCTGACAGAGCTTGGCGGTCAACCGGAGATGCAATCACCAGAGGTGATCTGTTCGATTTATGCAGGCGTTGACGACCTCTATGTCGGATGGGGATCACCAAAGGAACAGCTCTCGGATTGGCCGGGGGGAGCGGTGCGGTTTCAGCGCGAGGAAGGACAAATTTCACGGGCGAAATTCAAGCTGCTGGAGGCTGAGAGAGCATTTGGACTGCGATTTGAATCCTACCGCGAAGCATTGGATATCGGCGCGGCGCCTGGAGGATGGACGCATTTATTACTGGAGCGCGGATTGCGTGTGACATCTGTGGATCCTGCTGAGCTCCATCCTTCCTTGAAGGCTTATCAAAGGCTGAATTATATGAAGAAGAATGCTTCTGATGTTAAGTTTCCGAATGGTACTTTCGACCTGTTAGTCTGTGATATGAGCTGGAGCCCGATGCAAATGTCAAAGCTGGTGCTTGAGAAGATCGATGCACTATCCAAGAATGCGACAGCCATCATAACCGTTAAGCTCATGCACAAAAAACCGCTGCAAACGATTCGTGACGTCATTGAACGGCTTGAATCCGACTTTATTTTGAAAAAAGCGAAGCAATTGTTTCACAACCGTGATGAAATTACGTTATACTTAATAAAAAAATAACCGCATGCCGAAGTGGCTGGCGGATAACTGGGAAAGCATCCCGAATGAACAGGCTTCTGTCTGTCCGCTCGGGGTGCTTTTTTAATACGAATGTCCATGATCTTAGAATTTAGAAATTCATTCCTAATAATAGAAAGGTTGGGCGCGATGTCATTCGATCCAATAGGTTATGAGAACGGCAATGTAATTGGCGGCAGATACCGGATTGTGGGGTTGATTGGTCAAGGCGGTATGGGAGCGGTATATGCTGCCGAAGATTTAAGGCTTCAAGGAAAGCTGCGTGCCCTTAAGGTCAATAAGGTTCAAACAGCTGATGCGATGTACAGCGCAGAGGAGGCTGGTCTGTTAATGCGGCTGAATCACCCGCATCTGCCGCTCATTATTGATTACTTTCCAGCAAGTGAGAACGGTCGTGAAATTCTCATTATGGATTATATCGACGGTATGACGCTGCAGGCGCATTTGTTGGACAATAACGGATCGCTAAGCCTTGACGCCGTCATTCAAATTGGTGTTCAGCTTTGTGAAGCTCTGGGTTATTTGCACGGACAGCATCCGCCAATCATTCACCGTGATTTGAAACCGACCAATGTCATGATGGACCGCAGCGGGTTTGTCCGTCTGATTGATTTTGGAATTGCCAGAAGCTTCAAGCACGGGAAACACCAAGATACCCTCATGCTTGGCACGCCAGGCTTTGCCGCTCCCGAGCAGGAAGGCAAACAGCAAAGCGACGCCAGGACAGATGTCTATGGGCTAGGAGCTCTATTGTATTTCTTATTAAGCGGGGGAAGCCGCTTCACGAACGACATGGCACAGACCAGCAGGCTGCTGGCACATCTTCCAGCTCCATTAAACGAGATGCTCGCACGTATGCTGGATCCTTTGCCGGAACGTCGTTTTACTTCAATGGAAGAAACGAAAATCGCTTTAAATCGCTGCTCCGCTCAGATATTGAGTCAGCCAAGCATAGTGTCGACTGCTCCAAACAAACATTTGCGCATAACAGTTGCCTCATTATCTCCGGGAGCCGGGGCTACATTCGTTGCCATTACTCTTTGTCACCTGCTCGGCCGGCGAGGAATTGACACTGCGGCATTTGAGCATCCGGAGCTTGAGCCAGAGTGGCATGCACTGCTCAATATACCGCATCAGGTTAGTTCTAATGACGCAAGCAGTCCGCTTGATTCCCGATATGTAAGATGGAGCTCATCGTCCCGTTCGGTTACATGGCATGCGCTCCAACCGTCAGCTTTAATAGAGGGAGCAGTGGGAGCAGAGCATAGGCTTCAATATCGATTGATGGTTGACTCTTTGCAGCAATCCGTTGTTGTAACTGATGTATCTTCAAGGTGGATGATCCAAGCAAATGGAAGCTGAGCTGCTGCAAGCAGATATTCTATTGTTTGTTGTGGATCCATTTCCGGCCAAATGGTCATCTGAACGGATGAAGGCGGCTCAGGCGCTTTGCTTTGAAAGGGACAACCATCACCGGAAGACGTTATGGGTTGCTAATAAAGATCTTCGTTTCCAATATAGGAGCGAATGGATGGCAATGATTCCTGCGAGGCCCATGGTTGCGATTCCGCTGCTTCCCCCTGAAGAGTGGGCCGAGCAAATGTGGAGAGGCACTTGGGCAACTGCGCATAAAACATGGCTGCCCGTGCTGGAACGTGCCTTTCAGCCATTTTTCAGCAAGGTTTTTGCGTGAAGTTGACACAAGGTAGGAACTCCTGTGATACAATAATACGCATGCGGTCATTTTAAGCCGCTTTATTATACCTGAACATATAGAAATGGAGCATTAAATCCCATGAGTTTATTGACAGTTGAAGATTTATCCCATAATTTTGGTGATCGTACGTTGTTTAAGGATGTATCGTTCCGACTCCTTGCAGGTGAGCATGTCGGCCTTGTCGGCGCAAACGGTACAGGCAAATCGACGATGATGAATATATTGACAGGCAAGCAGCTGAAGGATGAAGGTAAAGTTGAGTGGACGCCTAAAGTTCGCTTTGGCTATTTGGACCAGCATACGAAGCTGGAAGCAGGCAAGACGATTCGTGATGTATTGAAGGCTGCTTTTCTGCCGCTGCTTGTGCTTGAGAATGAGTTGAATGAAATTGCTGTTCAAATGGCTGATGCGGACCCCGATAAGCTCGAAGAGCTGCTCGAACGCATGGGTGAAATACAAGAAGCGCTTGATATCGGCGATTTCTATTTGCTTGATGTCAAGGTTGAAGAGATGGCCAACGGCTTAGGCTTAAACGCGATTGGTCTGGACCGCGATGTTACGGCCCTCAGCGGTGGACAGCGGACCAAAGTATTGCTGGCCAAGCTGCTGCTTGAGAAGCCAACGGTCTTATTGCTCGATGAGCCTACGAACTATTTGGATGATGAACATATTACATGGCTGACGAATTACTTGAAGAACTATCCGAATGCCTTTATTCTGATATCCCATGAAACGGGCTTCATGAATGAAGTGGTAGATATTATTTACCATCTGGAGTTCTCCAAGCTGACTCGCTATGCGGCGAACTATGAGAAGTTCCTGCTGATGGCTGATATGAATAAGAACCAGCATATTGATGCTTATGAGAAGCAGCAGGAATACATCAAGAAACAGGAAGATTTCATCCAGCGCAACAAAGCGCGAGCTTCGACGAGCGGACGTGCAAAGAGCCGTGAGAAGCAGCTTGACCGTGTCGATAGAATCGAACGTCCTGAGGAATCGGTTAAACCGACATTTGGCTTTAAAGAAGCTCGGACGAGCGGTAAAACGGTATTTGAAGCGCAAAATCTTCAGATTGGCTACAATCGTCCGCTTCTGCCTGAGATGAATATGCTGATTGAACGCGGCGACAAAATCGCGATCGTTGGCTGCAACGGTGTCGGTAAATCGACCCTTCTCAAAACAATACTTGGCGTAATTCCGCCGCTTGATGGTAAAACTTATCGCGGTGACTTCCTGCATCCGGCTTACTTTGAGCAGGAATCCAAGGCGCCGAGCATGACTCCGCTTGATGATGTCTGGAATGAGTTTTCGTCGATGAACCAGCATGAAGTACGCGCTGCTCTGGCACGCTGTGGATTAAAGAACGAGCATATTACACGCTCGCTAAGTCAGCTTAGCGGCGGCGAGCAGGCGAAGGTTCGCCTATGTAAACTGATGATGCGTGAGACGAACTGGATCGCATTCGATGAGCCGACGAACCATTTGGACGTTGTTGCCAAAGCTGAGCTTAAGCGTGCACTTCAAGCTTTTAAAGGGACGGTCATTCTCGTTTCCCATGAACCTGATTTCTATGAAGACTGGGTAACGAAGGTTTGGGATGTTGAACAATGGTCGATGCAGCCAGTCAATTAAAATCCTGACGATATTGCCGCTTTCTAATTAGGTAGCATATGGAGGGACAGCAATTGGCTGACGAGAGGAATCAACTATCGAAACAAAGTCCAGGAGAGGTTTTCATAACTGCCCTTAAATTAGGCTTGACCTCGTTTGGCGGTCCGACAGCGCATATCGGATATTTTCGAGACGAATATGTTCTGCGGAAAAAATGGCTCAGCGAGCAATCATTTGCTGATCTCGTTGCTCTATGTCAATTTTTGCCGGGGCCGGCTAGCAGTCAGCTAGGAATGGCTATCGGAATTAAACGCGCCGGGTTACTAGGCGCGTTTCTTGCATGGGTCGGGTTTACGCTGCCATCTGCTATTCTTATGCTCGTATTCGCTTTAACCTCATCTGGAGCCGATATCTCTGAGGCTGGCTGGCTTCAGGGACTGAAGCTTGCGGCAGTAGCAGTGGTAGGGCTGGCGGTCTGGAGTATGGGGAAAACGTTGGCTCAAGGTCCAATTCGCTCGACACTCGCCATCGGTTCAGCGATAGCAGCCTCTACGATACCCGGGGCCGGCGGACAGCTGGTGCCTTTATTCCTATGTGCGATAACCGGCTTTTTCTGGCTGAAGCCCGCTGTCATAGATAGTGCGGCACTTGAACCGGGGCAGCCCGTTATAACCAGAGATAAGCTCATTTCTTATAAGCTGGCCTGGACGTCTTTAACTATTTTTACATTGCTGCTTGTTGCGCTTCCCCTTATTGCGCGTTATTCCGGTTCGCCTCTTTGGTCAATTGCGGACAGTGCGTATCGTGCAGGTTCGCTTGTTTTTGGCGGTGGCCATGCCATTCTGCCGATGCTGGGACAAGAGGTCGTAGGCACGGGCACGGGGAAAATATCGACAGAAACGTTTACAGCCGGTTATGGAGCAGTTCAAGCGATGCCAGGTCCATTATTCACGTTCGCTGCTTATATCGGCGGAGCGATGGCGTCAGGCTGGAGAGGTATAATTTATGGCATTGTCGCGCTGGCAGCGATTTTCTTGCCTTCTTTTCTCCTGCTTACAGGAGCTCTGCCATTCTGGCAGACGCTTAGAAGGAATAGAAGGGCGCAAGCTGCACTAATGGGGATAAATGCAGCAATCGTAGGTATTTTGCTTGCCGCTTTGTATAATCCTATATGGTATGATGCCGTTCGTTCTCCGCGGCATTTTATAATCGTGCTGCTCGTGTTTTTACTACTTCATATTTGGAAAAAACAGCCTTGGCAATCTGTTCTTATCGCAGCGCTGGCCGGCTGGCTTATTCTATAGATGGCAAGTATTGGTGCTGGCTTGCAAACACGAAAATGCTTCATTATGATAGGGGAAAACAAGCGGCCTATATTTCAATTGAAGAGAAGTGGGTGGACAGCCAGATGAATGAACGCATACTTGTCATAGAAGATGAAGAAGGCATTGCGCGTATCCTCCAGCTGGAGCTCGAGCATGAAGGCTACACAGTAGGCCGCGCCTCCGACGGTAGAAGCGGGCTTGAGAAAGCCGTTTCTGGAGAGTGGGATATGCTGCTTCTTGATGTGATGCTGCCAGAAATGAACGGAATTGAGGTACTGCGGCGTTTAAGGCAGGCAGGTAATCCGATTCCGATCATTTTATTAACTGCTCGTGATACGATTCCTGATAAAGTAAGCGGCTTTGAACAAGGGGCCAATGACTATGTAACGAAGCCCTTCGCGATGGAAGAGCTGCTCGCGCGTGTCCGTAATTTATTACGGATTTTTCAGCAGCCGGTGAAGGAAGCGGAGAGTCCGGATATTCTCAAAACGGCTGATCTAACGATTGAGCTTCGTACACGGAAAGTGTTCCGCAAAGATGTTCCCATTGAGCTTACACCTCGTGAGTTTGAGCTGCTCGTGTATTTGGCTGAGAACCGCAACAAGGAGAAATCCCGCGAAGATATTTTGTCCGAGGTATGGGGATATGATTTCATTGGGGAAACGAATCTTGTTGATGTGTACATTCGATATTTGCGCCAAAAAATTGATAAAGGTTACCGCCACAAGCTGATTCATACGATCCGCGGTGTCGGTTATATGCTCAAGGAGCCAGACGCATGACGCTTCGCAGAAGGTTTACATTTTTTACAATTTTTTGGTTAATTTTTATTCTGATTTTGTTTAACATTTTCGTCTATTTATTCGTCATTAAGATAACGATTCGCAGCGAAGATCAGCTGCTCACGAATAAAGTGAATATTTTGTTAGAGGACAAGCGAATTGACGATCCTTCACAGCTCGCCAATTACGACCTTCTGAAGGATTATTATAATGTAAACGAGCTTATGAGAATCGTCAACTTTGAAGGGAAAGTTATCAATTCGCAGGGATCTGATCCACAACTTCTTGCACTGGCACCGGAATTTACCGTTAAGCATGACACAGGCATGATTTTTATCGATGGCCGCAGAGTGCTTTATATGAGAGTGCCGCTGTTCAAAGATAACAACGTCATTGGAACTTTAGAGCTCTACCGAAAACTGACTTTATTGGACAGCTACTTGCAGGTGCTGGTAATTGCGCTAACGATTACGAGCATTGGAGCGATTTTATTTGCTATATTCGGTACCTATTGGTTTACATCGAGACTGACATCACCTATCCAGCATATGGTACAGACGATGCGGGAGATCGACCGAAGCGGTAAACTAAGGCAAATTGAACTGCATCAACGGGATCAATCCGCAGAGCTGCTTCAGCTGGCTAGAGCGTTCAATCAAATGATAAACAGGCTGGACCGGACGTTCGAGAGGCAGAAGCAATTCGTTGCTGATGCTTCACATGAGCTGAAGACACCACTAACGGTCATTAGCAGCTATGCAGGTATGCTGAAACGCTGGGGCCGGGATGATGAGAATGTTCGCGATGAGGCGATCGAGGCGATCAGCAACGAGGCTCAGCGTCTTCAGAATTTAACGAAGTCGATGCTTATGCTCGCTCAAGCGGAGCAAGAGGATTGGTTGAAGGTCGAATCGTTTGATCTTGTCCAGCTTGCGGATGAAACAGCCGATATGCTGCATATGACCTTTCAGCGTATGATTCGTGTACACACCGGGAAACAGGATGTACGTCTCAACGGAGATAAGGATAAGATCCGGCAGCTCCTTGTTATTCTGTTGGATAACGCTATTAAATATAGCAAAGAGGCCATTGATATCACCTTGTCCGTGTCAAAAGGTGTTGTAAGGCTATCGGTTTCGGACAAAGGTATCGGAATACCGGATGACGAAATGCCGTTTCTATTTGAACGATTTTTCCGCGTTGATGGTGCCAGAAGCCGGTCAACGGGAGGGTCAGGGCTTGGATTATCAATAGCCCAGCGGATTGTGGAGCTGCATGAGGGTCAAATCGATGTTTTTAGCAAGCTTGGGAAAGGGACGACGATAACAGTTGCCCTGCCGCAAAAAAAATAGCTCGCCTAAGTGGATGGCGGCTTCGAAATTCACAAGTGAATGAACGAAGCCGCATCCAGTCAAGCAGCTATTTTGATCATTTTATGTTAGGTATAGGGTTAGGAAGCGCTTACACGCGTCGAGCAGTAACGTAATGCGAGCTCCAATAAGAGTTAATAGTCGAGAATTTCACACCGCCGGGACCATATGTGTGCAGCATGCGGTTGTTACCGACATAAATACCTACATGTCCAACGCCTGTGCCTGTTCGTGTTGTGGAGAAGAAAACCAAATCGCCTATTTCCAAATTGCTGCGTGGAACGTATGAACCTGCTCTGGATTGTAACACCGAAGTACGGGGCAAAGAAATCCCGACTTTCTTGTACACATATTGGGTGAAGGAAGAGCAATCGAACACATTTGTAATACCTGCTTGAGCGCCGAAATAGTAAGGTACACCCAAATAACTTTCCCCAATACTAACAATCTGATTAGCTGTGCTGAGTGAAGCTGCTTCAACTTTTGGGGCTTGTCCCATTCCGAAGGCTGATAATGCGATTCCTGCGGCAAGGCTAATTGTGATGATTTTGCGAATGACTACATTCGTTGACATGTTCTAGTTGTCCCCCCAAATATCTTCTAGTTGGTCATAGGGATACTATAGCAGATTTATGGCTGACTAAACATTTCCACAGGTGGGTTATCCCCATACGTACCAAGGGCTGTGGCAATTTCATTAAAATTTTCTAATGGAGGTTTGCAGGAATTGAGTATACGTGTATGTGCCATACAATATAAACTGGAAGATATTGATAGTTATGATCAATTTGCTTCTCAGGTCACGCACTATATTAGAAACGCTTCCGAATATAACGTTCAATTTGTGCTTTTTCCGGAGTTTTTTACGACACAGCTTTTGTCGATTGGTGATGATCAGGGACAGCCGCTATCTATCGATAAGCTTCCTTCCTTTACGGACCGATACGTTCAGCTGTTTAAAGGTTTAGCGGCAGAATATGAGATTCATATTATAGGCGGTACCCATGTTATCGACGTAGGAGGCGGAAAGCTGCAAAATGCCGCCCATTTGTTCTATCCGGATGGACGGGTAGCCGTTCAAGCGAAGATTCATTTGACTCCGGTTGAAGTGGATGAGTGGAATATGACAGCTGGGGATTCCTTGCAAGTATTCGAGACGGAGTACGGCACGATTGGAATGCTGACCTGTTATGATATCGAATTTCCAGAGATTGTTCGTATGGCTCGGGCGAAGGGGGCGGAT
Source organism: uncultured Paenibacillaceae bacterium (assembly GCA_963793665.1). Taxonomy (GTDB): domain Bacteria; phylum Bacillota; class Bacilli; order Paenibacillales; family Paenibacillaceae; genus Paenibacillus_Z. Next base: position 127,407 of record CAWCBD010000024.1, on the reverse strand, counting down.
ATCATCTTCTGCCCATCCTGCACGGATGACCGACATGGATTTTACCGGGTACGGTACTGCTGTCATGCCAGAACGATCGAGAATCAAATCTATATTGTAACGAGCGGAACGGTAGGTTCCTTGCGCAAGGTTGACTTCATGCGGGCAAATTTCGGGCAAGCGGCAATTATTACGCCTAACGATATTCCATTCCCGCCTGCAGGAATACTAAGTGAAGGTGTCTTGAATGATGACATGCTCGTTGTAGGTGATTTGAATTTACAGCTGCTTGCTGACGTTCGTGCCGCCGGATCCGTAACGACATGGAGAGATCGCAGAACCGATTTATACCCCGATTGGTCCTAAGAGTACGGAGGCCGAAATTAGAAGCCGATGCGAATGAAATGATCGTCTATTCGTCGGGAACTGAATGGTTTCAAAAGCTGGAGAAGAAAATCAATTGCGCTAAAGGCTACATTATAGATTATCAGTCATAAGGTGGGGAACAAGGTTGTCGACGACAGTAACTTTCTGGGGCACGGGAGATTCCATGGGAGTCCCGCGTGTCTATTGTTCATGCAAGGTGTGCGAGGAAGCAAGAAAGGGCGGTACCAACAAACGTCTTCGTTCACTCGTTCATTTAGAGGATACTGAATATGGCTCGATGTTAATCGATTGCGGACCAGACTGGCGTGTGCAGATGGAGGCGGCTGGTTTAAAGCAGATCGACCGCATTTTAATTACTCATTCTCACTTTGATCATATCGCTGGAATTGCCGAATGGGCGGATATGTGCAGATGGCTGCAGCGCAAAGGAGATGCATACGCGATGCCGGATGTGATTGCGGACATTCATTCGCGGTTTCCTTGGGTTAGCCATCATATTAACTTTCATCCCATTGAAGGCAATCTTCATTTCGGGGGCTGGGTCGTCGCGTGCTGGAAAATCAACCATGGCAAAAACGGCTATGCCTATGCATTCCGTTTCGACCATCCTGCCAGCGGACGCAGCTGGGCATATTGCTCGGATTCGATTGCATTAACAGAGGAACAGCGTCAGCCGCTATATGGTCTTGATTTGCTTATATTTGGTACGAGCTTCTATCAGGAGCCTTTCCCATTCGAGACACGTTCGGTCTATGATGTAACCGAAGCGCTGGAGCTGCTTGTGGAATGGAAGCCAAAGCGTACTTTATTCACTCATTTATCGCATGATATTGACTTAAACCATGATTATAAGCTGCCTAGTGGAGCCGCTTTTGCGACTGCAGGCTTGAAGGTTATCGTATAGAGGCGATAAGCCTCTTGACTTTGGTGTTCGAATCTCGATATGATAGCAATAACTTCATAAAGCAGGGGGAAATTTTGATGTTTGTTGGTGTTCTTAACTCATAATTGGATAACAGACGCACTGTACAGGAATTTACTTTCCTTACAGAAAGGTAGTTAAAGGGTAACGAAATCAGCATGTCCGCTCGAATGATTGTTTGCTCAAACCCTATGGCTTGAGCCGCATTCGTTCCTAATAGGGGCATGTTTGTTAAGTTGCATTTACTCCGCGTCGACCAAGAGTTAAGGACATAACGATTTCCGCCTGCTGGACGGCAAATCTGCGTGCTCTTTCGAGCACGCTTTTTTTAATGGAACAAAGGGTGTTTTCTATTCCGGAGGGACAGACAGCCTTCGTTTCCATTAAATGCCGTTAGACGAACAGGAACGGGACGCGTATGCGTTCTGTTCCTGTTTTTTTGTATCTTTTTTCTTAGACAGATGATCAATTTGTTACAGCTTATGCTCCAAGAGCATAAGCCTACAGGAGGACAGGAACGATGAACGATTCCAGTTTGAAGAAGCTCGAGTATGACAAAATCAAACAAATGCTTGTTGGTTACACTGTATCGAATTCCGGCAGAGAGCTTGTGATCAACCATAAGCCTAGCGTCTATCAGGCACAGGTTAGGGCGTGGCTGCTTGAAACTGATGAAGCGATGCAGCTGCTGATCTCGGGTGCGAGTGTACCGCTATCAGCTATGGAAGGTATCGAGCCATTCATCGCTTTGCTCGGCAAGGGCAAGATTTATACCGAACAGGAGCTGAGTCACTTATCGGCATGGCTGACTGCGGTTGCACAGATGAAGCGATACATGGATGCCAAACGATTCACGGCTCCGACGATAAGCAGCTACGCGGATTCCATGTACGATTGTCCAGAGCTGCGCAAGGAAATGGAACGCTGTATCCGGCATGGCGTTCTGACAGATCAAGCAAGTTCTGATCTTGGTGATATCCGCAGGCATTTAGCCGTAATCGAAGATCGAATCGAGAGAAAACTAACACAGACCTTAGGCAAGTACAAAGCTGCGCTTCAAGATCAATTGGTCAGTAAACGCAACGGCCATTATGTTCTGCCTGTTAAACGCGAGCTGCGCAAGCAGGTGCCTGGTACGGTGTGGGATGAATCGTCGAGTGGACAAACGCTTTTCGTCGAGCCGGTTGATGTGGCTGAACTCCAGGTGGAATGGCAGATGTGGAAAGCAGAGGAGGAGCGGGAGCGGACGGTCATTTTATCGGCATTGTCCGAGCTTGCAGAGGAACAAGGAGAGCGGCTTCGATGGAATCTGGAGGCGATGGCTTCTTTTGATTTTATTTTTGCCAGGGCAAAGCTCTCCAGAACGTATAATGGTATTTCGGCCGTGCTCTCTGATCGCCCTTATGTCAAATTAGTGGGAGCGAGACATCCATTGTTAGCATCCAATTGTGTACCCTTATATGCTGAGCTTGGCGGCGCTTGGAAGCAGCTTATCATTACAGGTCCGAACACAGGGGGCAAAACCGTAACCCTGAAGACCATCGGATTGCTGGCGCTTATGGTCCAATCGGGCCTGCTCATTCCAGCTGAAAAAGGAACCGAATTCGGCATGTTCCATCATATTCTGGCTGATGTTGGGGATGGGCAAAGCATCGAACAATCGCTCAGTACCTTCTCCGCTCATATGGAGAGCCTGAGAGAAATGCTTCAAGCGGCAGATGGTCATTCCCTGCTTCTGCTTGATGAAATGGCAGCGGGGACCGACCCGGGTGAAGGAATCGCGCTCGCGATTGCAGTATTGGAGGAGCTGCTGGAGAGAGGCTCGCTTGTGGCGGCAACGACCCATTTTAACGAAATCAAACGCTTCGCTGCCCAGCAGGAAGGATGCATGAATGCCCGCATGGCTTTTCACGCGGAGACACTCATTCCTTTGTACCGGCTCGAAATTGGTGAAGCTGGGGATAGCTATGCCTTCGCTATTGCCAGACGCTTTGGATTGCCGGAAACAATCGTAAGCCGTGCTGAGCGCAGAGCAGCTGCTTACAAAACAAAGGAGCTGGGGAGTGCAGCCCAATCGGAAGAGCTCCCCGAGGCAGATAGCGCGAACTATGGGCAGATTGACCGAAGTAAAGCTGACCAGCCATCTTCCCGGAAATGGCAGTCTCAGCCAAAGAAATCTCATCCGGAGAAGTCAACAGATGCACATAAGGAAAAGAACCCACCCTCCAAACCTTTTGAAGTGGGCGATTGTGTTTGGATTCATCCTTTGAAGAGAACTGGGATCGTATTCAAGCCGGCGGATGAACGGGGCGACATTCTGGTTCAGGTGCAGAAGAGTAAAATGACGTTTAATCGCAAGCGCCTGTCACTCTATATTCCGAGCGAGAAGCTCTATCCAGGCGGAGATTATGATATGGATATCGTCTTTGATTCGAAGGAGAACCGGAAATCAAGAAAGCAAATGCAGCGAAAATATGTACCAGGGCTTCAAATTACTACAGAGCCCGACAAACCGCGCCCGCAGCCTTGAACCTTAATCACGGCTTTCAATAATTAATAGGAGACCTTCACCAATGGTGATGCTTCCGGTGTCAGCGCTGCAGCTTATTGCTGATGCCAAGAGATTGTCCGATTTCGAGAGTTGCATCAATTAAGGGGTATTGAAACCCGTCAAGTGTGATGCCTTTTACAGCGGCTGTTAGGGGAAGTAAGGAGATGTATGTAAATTCACTGTGTGATAAAGTCGCTCTGTTAGCAAGGAGGCGGATGCGGTTATGTTTATCGATAATCCAAGCATCAATGCCCTGTTCAACCGTTTGGCGAAGCAAATGCACATTGGCAAGGGTATGATCGAATCGTGTGCCTAATCCACCAACCAGCAGCAGCTGGTCCGGGTTCTTGTTTATTGCATATTTCCACGCAAGCTCTGTATCCGTGAAATCTTTATCAATGGGATCGTAGGCTAGCGTCTCCTTGCTGGCGGCGCGAATGGCGGCGAGCTCATCTATCGTGACGGAGTCGAAATCTCCAAGTGAGAGATCCGGCTGGTATCCGTTCGAAACCAAGAAAAGTGCGCCGCCGTCTGCGCCGATCAAATAGTCACCGGGTTCGATTAATTGCAGCGCCCAATCGCCAAGGCTGCCCCCTGTAAAAATAATTATGCGTCTGGTGGAGTTCATCTCGTGTTTCGTTCCTCTCGTGCAAGTATGCTTTTGTCAGTATACTCGTCCTCATAGCGATTGACCAGCGGCAAAAAAGCAGAATCGGCTGATGAATCAGTGGGCAGTGAGTAGGAACATACTATAGAAAAGAATTTTTGCCGATATGCCAGAAGCCCTATGAAAATCGTCCTTGATCAATTCGACAAGCGAAGCTAAAATGATATAGGATTACATTCAGACCTCAAAAGGACGATGGGATTCGATAAGCCTATTGTTTGGACGGGTAGCGGAGGCAGCATGAAGTGAACTTTCTTGTAGACATGGATATTTTCACGGTATTCAGTATAATTGGCACGATTGCCTTTGCAGTTAGCGGCGCGATTGTAGCAATGGAAGAGGAGTACGATATTCTGGGTGTTTACGTGCTTGGCCTTGTAAGCGCATTTGGCGGGGGAGTCGTACGCAACCTGCTCATCGATGTACCGGTTACGATGCTTTGGACGCAAGGCATGCTGCTCAAAACGGCAGTCTTAGCAATGACGATTACCTTCCTTCTTCCCGTTAGATTGATTAAGCAGTGGAAAAAAAGCGAGGCTTTCTTTGACGCGATTGGATTATCAGCCTTTGCGATTCAAGGAGCGTTATACGCAACGGGCAAATACCCGCTTTCTGCAGTCATTGTAGCGGCTATGCTGACAGGGATTGGCGGAGGCATCATTCGCGATGTATTGGCCGGCAGGAAGCCGCTGGTGCTAAGGGATGAGATTTATGCCGTTTGGGCCATGGCTGCAGGAGCCGCGATTGGACTTAGATGGTTCGTAACCGAGCTCGATCTGCTTACATTGTTCGTTGTCGTCATCATTTTTCGTATGCTGTCCGTTCATTTTCGTTGGCGCCTTCCCCGGCGGTCGCTTAAATACGCGTTCGCCCAGTCTGTTCACACCGAGGAGAAGAAACGATTTGTAGAAACAGAGAACGACAAGGTGGATAAGGAGCGGTTTTTATGATTTCTGTATTGTTTGTATGTCTTGGCAATATATGCCGATCGCCAATGGCGGAGGCTGTGTTCCGTCATCAGGTAACAGCCAAGCATCTGGAACAGGACATTAAAGTGGATTCGGCTGGCACGGGAGATTGGCATTTGGGTAAAGTGCCTCATGAAGGCACGCGAGGGCTGCTTGACCGTTATGGCATCTCCTATGAAGGGATGCGCGCCAGACAAGTCCATCTAGATGATTATACGCAGTTTGAATACATCATTTGTATGGACAGCAATAATGAACGTGATACTAGAGCGGTGTTCGGAAGTAAATCCGATGGTAATGCCAAGGTGTTTAAGTTTATGGACCTGCTGCCTGACAGGAAGACGGATGATGTGCCCGATCCTTATTACACGGGAAACTTTGATGAAGTGTATGAGTTAATCTCGTTAGGCTGTGAACGGCTGCTGGAGAGGATCACTCAGGACCAGCTCGAGCATTCGCAAGCTTAAAGATTAAATTGAAAAAGACCGGCTCTATCGCTGACACTGGTCAGCATGTAGAGCCGGTCTTTTGCCCGTATATAGTACCTATTCGGAGCGAAGGAAGGTCGTAAGCGCATCTGGAATGAACGTTTGCCAAAAGCCCCATACATGCTGCCCGTCATGCTCGCTGTAAACAATCTTCGCACCTTTGGATACAAGGATTTGCTTCATTTCACGGTTAATAGCAACGAAATCATAGACTCCGCTGTCAGTCTTATAAGCGGTTTCCTGCAGTCCGACAATCATATAGAGAGAAAGATAGGATAAATCGGCTTCAGCGGCAGCTAGCGTCTGGGAGACTGGATAAAAGGCGCCAGACAAGGCAATAACTTGATGGAACATGGCCGGATAAGCAAGCGCAATGTGAAGGGATACAGATCCACCCAAGGAATCACCGGCAACAATCCGTTCGGATGGCTCCGGGCGGACCGGATACTTTTCTTCTATAAAAGGGATCAGCTCTTCCCCAAAGAAAGAGACATAACCCGCATAACGATCACCGTCCGGCGAGTATTCGGCGGTGCGGAGCTTCTTATCGACATCGACGCCAACAATGATAAAGGGCTCAACGCCTTCATCGAGAATAAGCTGATTCGCGATTGTGGCGATACGGCCAAAGTTGAAAAATTCCTCACCGTCCTGACAGTATACGGCAGGATAACTGAGCAGCTCATTATAGCCCGGCGGCAAATAGACACGCAGATTTCGTTCACCTTCCGGCAAATGACGGCTTGTGATGACTTCTTTATTTATTGTACGTTTCAAATAGCGTTGGTCGGTCATTTTCAAAATTCTCCTTATATGGCTGCATGGTTTAGATAGGATATGGGTAAACAAAAGGAAGTAAACAACTGGCGATATACGCTGATTCCTGATACGTTGTATTATACTGTACTATTGATTTTGAGACTCTGTTACATATACAATTCGATAGGGAAAAAGACGGAAAGTGCGAATAATCAACGGGTTTTACTATTTTATGCTTTGACCATTCAGGTTAAACAGGGTTATAATCATTCTATAACAGACACACTCGTTTTTTCAAATATTTAGTTGAGGTGAACGATATGAGCAAGCTGCCTTACGAAGTTCAAACGGAGCCAGTTCAGCCGTTGTCCATCCTATCGCCAGATGGGGAGATCATCAACCCGGATTTAATGCCGGCATTGACGGATGATCAATTAAAAGAAGTTATGTATCGGATGGTATTTACACGTACTTGGGATGAGCGTGCCGTTAATCTTGGAAGACAAGGCCGCCTTGGTTTCTATGCGCCAGTATCTGGTCAAGAAGCTTCCATGATCGGCAGCGAGTATGCCCTTAACAAAGATGATTTCGTTTGTCCTGGTTACCGGGATATGCCGCAAATCGTTTGGCACGGCCTGCCGCTTTATCAAGCTTTCCTATATTCACGCGGTCATCAGCATGGTGGACAGATTCCGGAAGACGTTCACGTACTTATGCCACAAATCATTATCGGTGCGCAAATTTTGCATGCTACAGGCGTTGCTATGGCGTTCAAGAAACGTAATGAGAAACGTGTAGCGATTACGTATACAGGTGATGGCGGTTCCTCTGAGGGCGATTTTTACGAAGGCATGAACTTTGCCGGCGCATTCAAGCTTCCAGTTATCTACGTGGTTCAAAATAATGGTTATGCCATTACGACTCCTTTTGCGAAGCAAACGGCTGCATTATCAATTGCTCATAAAGCGATTGCTGCTGGAATTAGAGGGGTTCAAGTTGACGGTATGGACGTACTTGCTGTTATCAAAGCAGTATCTGAAGCAGCAGAGCGCGGACGTAACGGAGAAGGCGCTACATTGATCGAAATGTTAACGTATCGCTTCCGTCCGCATTCCATGGCGGATGACACGTCGAAATACCGGACGAAGGATGAAGAGAGCGAATGGAGCGAGAAAGATCCTATTACTCGCTTTGCCAAGTACCTGGCTAAGAAAGGTCTATGGTCAGACGAAGATACAGCTCGCGTGAAAGAGGAAGCGAAAGCTACCGTTAACGAGCATATCAAGAAAGCGGAAGCAGCTGAGAAAATGACGGTTGATGGCTTGATTGATTCCATGTTCGAAACAACCCCGAAACATTTGGAAGCTCAAAAAGCCGAATTCAAATAAAAATATATAGCTTAAACCGATATCGTTTGGCTTATTTCCTCGAAGTAATCGTACCTCGCAGCGTGCTTGGTATATACTTTCGACAATTTTTAAGGAGGTACTTCCGTCAATGGCACAAATGAATATGAAAGAAGCAATCCGCGATGCGATGCGCGTGGAGCTTAAGAATGACCCGAATGTATATGTCTTCGGTGAAGATGTCGGTAAAGTCGGCGGCGTATTCCGCGCGACTGAAGGTTTGCAAGGCGAGTTTGGCGAAGATCGCGTATTTGATACGCCGCTTGCTGAATCGGCTATCGCTGGTATGGCAGTAGGGATGGGGCTGCAAGGCTTCCGTCCGGTTGCTGAGATTCAATTCGTCGGTTTTATCTATGAAGCGCTTGATCAAATGTTCGTTCAAGCTGCTCGTATGCGTTACCGCTCCGGCGGCCGCTACAATTCACCGATCGTATTCCGTACACCTTTTGGCGGCGGAGTTAAAGCGGCGGAGCTGCACACCGATTCACTCGAAGGTCTTGCTATCCAAACGCCAGGTATTAAAGTAATCGTGCCTTCCAATCCTTACGACGCTAAAGGTCTCCTTGTTGCTGCGATTCGGGATAACGATCCAGTCTTCTTCATGGAGCACTTGAATCTATATCATGCCTTCCGCCAAGATGTACCGGAAGAAGCGTATACGGTTGAAATCGGCAAGGCGAATATTGTTCGTGAAGGCAGTGATGTAACGATCATTGCATACGGCTTAATGGTTCATACAGCGGTTAAAGCTGCTGAAGAGCTTGAGAAAACAGGCATTAAAGCAGAAGTTATCGATCTTCGTACATTGATGCCGCTTGATATTGAAACGATTGTTGCATCGATTCAAAAAACGAATCGTGCTATCGTCGTTCAAGAAGCACAGAAAACATCGGGTGCTGCAGCTGAAATCATCGCTCAAATTAATGAAAATGCGATTTTGCATTTGGAAGCGCCGGTTCTCCGCGTTGCAGGTCCGGATACCGTTTATCCTTTCGCATTAGTTGAAGATGCTTGGCTTCCTAGTACAGCCCGTATCATTAAAGCTGTTAATCAAGTTCTGACCTTTTAATAGGATTAAAGACTAACGGAAATCGCGTTTAATCCATTTGCTTCTGCGAAGCTACAATAAGCAGGTTGTTAAGACCTGAAAGGAGATCACGGGACGTGGCGAAATTCGAATATCGATTCCCGGAGCTGGGCGAAGGGCTGCATGAAGGCGAAATCGTTAAAATGCATATTAAGCCAGGAAGCGCAGTAACCGACGAAGATATTATTATGGAAGTTCAGAATGACAAGGCGATCGTTGAAGTTCCTTGTCCGGTTAACGGCAAAGTACTTGAAGTGCTTGTGAAGGACGGTCAAGTGTGCCATGTTGGCGATATCGTTGCCATCATTGATGCGGAAGGCGAAGTCCCAGAGCAAGCGGCTCCTCCAGCCGACAGTCACACTTCGAGCGCCGGAGCAGCAGCTCCATCGGCAGCTCCAGTTCAAGCAGAAGCTCCTAAAGCTGAAGCTGCACCAGCACCTGTACAAGCTGCGGCGCCAGCCAAAGCGGGTCTTGTGCTTGCAACGCCTAGCGTTCGCAAATATTCTCGTGAGAAGAACGTTGACCTTGTATCGGTAACAGGTACGGGCAAGAACGGACGCATCACAAGAGAAGACATCGATGCCTTTGCAGCAGGCGGCGGTTCAGCAGCACCTGCAGCAGGCGCCGCTCAAGATTCGTCAGCAGCTGCCGTGCAGGATGCTGGAGAAACGAAGCCGGCTCATGCTGTGACACAGATTGTTGGCGACCGGACTGAAGAACGTGTTCCTTTCAAAGGTATCCGCAAAATCATCGCTAATGCGATGGTCAAATCCGTCTATACAGCGCCGCATGTTACGCTGATGGATGAAGTCGATGTTACAGCGCTTGTGGCACTTCGTACGAAAGCGAAACCGGTAGCAGAGAAGAAAGGCATCAAGCTGACTTACCTGCCGTTTATCGTGAAAGCACTTGTTGCCGCTTGCCGTCAATTCCCAATCATGAATGCGACACTTGATGAACAGAATCAAGAAATCGTACTCAAGAAGTACTACAACATCGGTATCGCAACAGATACAGAGAACGGCTTGATTGTTCCTGTCATTCAAGATGCGGATCGTAAAAATGTATGGATGGTCGCGGAAGCGATTAAGGATCTTGCTGCTCGCGGTCGCGACGGCAAATTATCCGCAAATGAACTCAAAGGCAGCACGATTTCGATTACGAATATCGGTTCTGCTGGCGGTATGTTCTTTACACCGGTTATCAACTTCCCTGAGGTTGCCATTCTTGGTACAGGCCGTATTTCAGAGAAGGCAGTCGTGAAGAACGGTGAAATTGTCGCAGCTTCTGTTATGGCACTATCGCTCAGCTTTGACCACCGTCTAATTGACGGTGCAACAGCGCAAAACTTCTTGAACTATGTCAAACAGCTTCTTGCTGACCCACAATTACTTGTAATGGAGGTGTAACCCATGGTAGTAGGTGACGCTTCACTCGATATCGATTTGCTCGTCATCGGAGCAGGACCAGGCGGTTATGTAGCAGCTATTCGTGCAGCCCAGCTTGGTCAAAATGTGCTAGTCGTGGATAAACAATATGTTGGCGGCGTATGCTTGAATGTAGGCTGCATCCCATCAAAGGCGTTAATTTCCGCGTCTCATCAATATGAATCAATCAGCCATGCTTCTGAATTCGGTATTACAGCTTCCGACGTGAAAGTGGAATGGAGCAAAGTACAGGAATTCAAAAACGGTGTTGTTAAGAAATTAACCGGCGGTGTTGCATCCCTGCTTAAAGCGAATAAGATTCAGTATTTCGCTGGAGAAGTGATGTTCATCAACGATACGGAGGCACGCGTCTTTAATGACCAGGAAGCGCCTCGTTACCGTTTCAAAAACTGTATTATCGCAACTGGCTCGCGTCCAATCGAGCTGAAAGCATTCCCTTACGGCGGCCGTATCGTGTCCTCAACTGAGGCATTATCACTTCCAGAAATTCCGAAAAGCCTTGTCGTTATCGGCGGCGGCTACATCGGCGTAGAGCTTGGTCAGATGTATGCGCGTTTCGGTACGAAAGTAACTGTTATTGAAGGCTCTGACACGATCCTTCCAGGCTTTGACTCTGATATGTCTTCACTTGTTGCGAAGAAGCTTAAAGGGGCAAGCGCAGAAATCGTAACTGGCGCTCAAGCTAAGAGTGCAGAGCAAACTGACAAAGACGTAACCGTAACGTACACCGCTAACGGCGAAGACAAGCAAGTAACAGCGGATTATCTGCTCGTAACCGTAGGTCGTCGTCCTAATACGGATGGTGAGCTTGGTTTGGATCTGATCGATCTTAAAATGACTGACCGCGGTCTGATTGAAGTTGATGATCAATGCCGCACTAACATCCCGCATATCTATGCAATTGGCGATATTATTGATGGTCCTGCGCTTGCGCATAAAGCCATGTATGAAGGCCGCGTAGCTGCTGAAGCTATTGCAGGACAACCAAGCAAAATTGACTACAAATGTATTCCGCTTGTAGTATTCTCCGATCCTGAATGCTCTAGCGTAGGCTACAGCGAGAAGGAAGCGAAGGAGAAAGGCCATAACGTTAAAGTGGGTAAATTCCCGTTCAACATTAATGGCCGTGCATTATCTCTTGGCGTAAAAGAAGGATTCGTCAAAATCATCGCAGATGCGGATAACGGTCTTGTGCTCGGAGCACAAATTGCAGGTATCGAAGCTTCTAACATGATTGCCGAGCTTGGTCTTGCTATCGAGATGGGTGCAACGCTTGAAGATATCGCTCTAACGATTCACGCGCATCCAACACTGGGTGAAATCGTGCTTGACGCTGTTGAGATGGCGCTCGGACATCCGATTCACGCCATTAGCAAATAAGATAACTAACCATAGCATCAAGTTACATGAACAAAGAGGTCACGCCGCTTAAGCGAAGCGGCAGGGCCTCTTTTCTATACATATTGAGAATCCATTCAGGAGGTATGCGAAATGGAATCCGAATCACTAACAAGGCTTGCAAGTGAATCACGTTCGACGATGGTGCAGCTCATTTTTCCTTCGGATACGAATTATCATGGTACGATGTTTGGCGGTAAAGTGATGGAGTACATGGATAAAATCGCGGCGATCACAAGTATGCGCCATGCCCGGAAGCCCGTCGTAACCGCTTCGACAGACAGCCTGGATTTTGTTGCGCCGATAAGGGTCGGTGAAGTTATTGAAGTGGAGGCCTTTGTAACGTGGACACATCGCAGCTCGATGGAGGTTTTCGTGAAGGTTCAAACGGAAAATGTGTACACCGGAGAGCGTAAAACAGCGGTAACGGCCTTTTTCTCCTTTGTCGCACTCGACGATTCAGGGAAGCCAGCTAAAGTGCCAGCCGTTATCCCCGAAACCGATGAGCAGAAGTCGCTTCATGCCACCGCACAAACCCGTTATGATTCACGTATGATGCGAAAACAGGACAGACAGAAAGACCTTTAAATGATAGAATAGACATATAGATAAAGGTGGAGAAAGGGGCAAGACGTACGTTGAGATCGTATTTGGATTTATTGCAAGATGTGATGGATAACGGGGCAGTGAAGGAAGATCGGACCGGTACAGGCACTAAATCCGTATTTGGCCGCCAGCTGCGATTCGATTTGAATAAAGGCTTTCCCCTTGTAACGACGAAGCGAATGCATCTGAAGTCGATCATTCATGAGCTGCTGTGGTTTCTGATGGGTGATACCAACATTCGTTATTTGCAAGAGAATGGCGTTCGCATTTGGAATGAATGGGCAGATGAGAATGGGGATCTTGGTCCGGTTTACGGCTCGCAATGGCGAGCTTGGGAAGCGCCTGACGGAGTGAAAATCGATCAAATAGCCCAAGTCGTGGATTCCATAAAACGAAATCCCGATTCAAGGCGTCATCTTGTAAGCGCATGGAATGTAGCGGAAATTGATCATATGAAATTGCCTCCGTGCCATTTTGTTTTTCAATTTTACGTTGTGAATGGTAAGCTTTCCTGCATGCTGACGATGCGATCCTCTGATATTTTTCTAGGACTGCCGTTTAATATCGCGCAGTATGCCTTATTAACGCATATGATTGCCCAGCAGTGTGATCTAGAGGTTGGGGAATTTATATATTCGGGCGGAGACGTCCACATTTATAGCAATCACTTTGATCAGGTGGAGATACAGCTGGCACGGGAGCCGAAGCCTTTGCCGCAGCTTATCATAAAGCGCAAACCATCATCTATATTTGATTATCATTATGATGACTTCGAAATCATCAACTATGAGTACCATCCAACTATTAAAGCTGATGTGGCGATATAAAAGAAATGGGGCTTTAAATTGACTGTTACGATGATAGCCGCCATGGCTAGAAACCGGGTTATTGGGATCGATAATGCAATGCCTTGGCATCTGCCCGCCGAAATGGGTCATTTTCGCAGGTCAACAATAGGCAAAACCGTGCTTATGGGACGTAAAACTTTCGAATCGTTAGGTCGTCCGTTGAAGGATAGACGGAATGTTATTTTGACTCGAAATGTCGATTACGCTCCTGATGGATGCGAGATTGTGCATTCACTTGATGAAGCATTGACTCGGTACGCAGCCTCTAAGGATGATGAACTCGTCATAATAGGCGGTGCGGAACTATATAAACAATTCCTGCCTCATGCGGACAAGCTCCTTCTAACTGAAGTGGATGCGGATATTGATGGCGATGCCTATTTTCCAGAGTTTGATCCAGCGGAATGGTTATTGGTCCATTATGAGCCATTCCCGAAGGATGAGAAGAACAGCTACAGCTTTCAAATCCAAACTTATGTACGCAAGCAGGGGAACGAAATGGTATAGCTGATGATAAAGTCGAACGTTATGTCATAAAGTGCAAATGATTGTACGGAAAATCCATTTAACGGCATTGGCCTAATTGCTACGATATTGTGGATAGCCTTTTTCGGAATGATGGGAAAGTTTGATATTGAATAATAGTTGGATTCCCGATATAGTTTTAGAAAGATACTGTTATATGGGTAACGGGAATACGGATGGAGGATAAGCGATCATGTCTACACCTACTGGATTTATGGATTACAAACGTGAACTGCCCGCTGACCGCGATCCGCTTGAGCGGATTAAGGATTGGGAAGAATTTCATAAACATTTCAGTGAAGATCAACTGCGCACGCAAGGCGCTCGCTGTATGGATTGCGGGACTCCTTATTGTCACACAGGCATAGAGCTTCCTGGAGGAGCTTCAGGCTGTCCGGTCAATAACCTCATTCCCGAATGGAATAACCTTATATACCGCGGTCTGTGGCGTGAAGCGCTTGACCGTTTGCATAAAACAAATAACTTCCCGGAGTTTACAGGACGCGTCTGTCCAGCTCCTTGCGAAGGATCATGTACGGTTGGTCTGATTGGTGATGCCGTTACGATCAAAACAATCGAGCAAGCGATTATCGATAGAGGCTTTGAAGAAGGTTGGGTTGTTCCTCAGCCTCCGCATATGCGTACAGGCAAGAAGGTTGCCGTTGTTGGATCCGGTCCTGCAGGTATGGCAACTGCAGCTCAATTAAACAGAGCAGGTCATACCGTTACTGTCTACGAACGTGCCGACCGCATTGGCGGGCTTCTCGTTTATGGAATCCCGACGATGAAGCTGGATAAGAAGGTCGTTCAGCGCCGTGTTGATCTGATGGAAGCAGAAGGCGTTCAGTTCGTTACGAATACAGAGATTGGCAAGGATATTTCTGCTCAGCAGCTTATGGATGAATTTGATGCAGTCGTACTTTGCGGCGGCGCAACGAAAGCGCGTGAGGTAGAGATCGAAGGCCGTGATCTGAAAGGTGTTCATCTTGCGATGGATTACTTGAACGGGACGATCAAGAGCTATCTGGATTCGAACCTGGCTGATGGTAATTATATCTCTGCAGAAGGCAAGGATGTAATCGTAATTGGCGGTGGAGACACCGGTACAGACTGCGTCGCTACAGCGCTGCGCCACGGATGTAAGTCGGTTACGCAATTCGGTACGCATTCCAAAGCACCGCTTGAGCGTGATCAAGTAAACAACCCTTGGCCGCAATTCCCTAATGTGTACACGCTTGATTATGCGCAGGAAGAAGCTCGTGCCCTGTACGGACAAGATCCACGCGCATTCTCTGTCTTAACGAAGAAATTTGTTGGCGATGAAAATGGCAACCTGAAGGAGCTTCACACGGTACAAATTGAACGTACGGTTGATGAAACCGGCCGTAAAATCTATAAAGAAATCGCAGGAACCGAGAAAGTATGGCCGGCTGATCTTGTTATGATCGCGGTTGGTTTCGAAGGTCCAGAGAACACAGTGATAGAACAGCTTGGTCTTGCTCAAGATCGCCGTTCCAACGTAAAAGCCAAATATGGCGATTACCGGACAAGCGTGGATAAAGTATTTGCTGCGGGTGACATGCGCCGTGGACAAAGCTTGGTCGTCTGGGCGATTAACGAAGGCCGCGAAGCAGCTCGTGAAGTGGATCGTTACCTGATGGGAACGACGATGCTTCCATAAATGGTTTAAAAGAAAAGCGCCTTCGGGCGCTTTTTATTTCGAAACAATAAGATATTATAAATTTCCACTATACTTTGCTTATATTTCTCAGGAATGAACCGCGCTCCGCCGTTAAAGGATGGCGTTAGCCGTTTCACCTTGGGTAGAAGAAGGGACGATGCTCAGATGATCCAATATGAATCCGAAGAAGTGACACAGCTTCGTTTTCAAGCTTTTCTTCCGCGGATTGAACGACGGGACGAGCAGTGGGTTGACATTGAGATTACTGTAGTGCTATCACCGGAAACACCTGTCCCAGCCGGGATTTCTGATTTAACCGTCCTCGTTATTTGCACGGCCGGTGGTGCCATTGCGCAAATTGTGCCGCTTGATGAGGGCTGTGACTGTGATTTTCAGTTTACAGCAGACGAAAAAGCGCAAATAAGCTCGTTTATTGAAAGCGCAGAAATACAGGCAGTTATCACCTCTAGGCCACTCCACAAATGAAGGAAAGTTGTGGTAAAATTAAACCCACGACGCTGTTGCCAGCTTAAGAGAAGGCAGGCTCCGTCGAACTTTCGTGGGGGAATGAGCGATGCGGACCGAAGCCGTAAGTATCCTTACGCCGACCGAAATTCGAAACATTCGTCATTATGTTCAGCATAAATATGGAGACTTGCCAAGCGAACGACGTGCTGAAATCGTAGCGGACGCCATGCAGCGGATTGTAATGAAGCAGCTGCCGAATTTCCCGGAGCTGGTCAAGAATAAGCTGACTGGCGAACTGCTGCGCGATGTGGCAGTGCTGCAGCAGATTCCAGTACGTGCTGAGCATATCTTTCATGTTTGCTTATCCTTGGATTTTAAGGATGAAGAACTGTTTACCCCTATTCATGTCTGGACGCAGCAGCAGCTGAACCAATCCATAGAGGCAAATCTATTTCGCAAGTTATTGGTAGAGGCTGTTGGAACGAGAGATGCGGATAGCAGCGGATTACAATCATGGCGGGCTTTAGCAGGACAAGTTATCGGCTCAAGTTTCTATCATGACGCAGATCAATTGTTGAGAGCCTATACGAGAAAACCAGCTGAAGTGGTTGCGCTTCTCTTACATAAGCGCTCGTTTGCGCGCAGTTCACTCTTTATCATTCTTTCTGTGACGCTTGTTGCGATAACGCTCGTATATGGTTGGGTGATGCTAAGACCAAAGCCTGCTCAGATGCTTCAGCCAACCGTAATGACCAAGCCGGTTCAGGGGATTGCTGCGCATATGATGAATGAGCTTCCAAGGGAGCTCCAATATACCGAGATTAATGAAGACTTATTAATAAAATATCTGCACAGCAAATCCTCGCTGCTCGCAGATCAGCCGTATCTTCAGGCTATTCTCAAGGTGGCAAAAGAGAAGGATATCCATCCGCTCTTCTTATTTGCGATTACGGGTCAAGAGCAAGCCTTCGTTCCACGAACAAATAAGCTCGCGAAGAAGATAGCGAATAACCCGTTTAATGTGTATTATAGCTGGAAGGAATACAACACAACCATTGAGCAGTCTGCTCGAATTGCTGCAAATACGATCAATCGCTTAAGTAAAGATCGGCCTTATAATAAGGATGCCATTACTTGGATTAACCGTGAATATGCTGAAGACTTGAATTGGTCTTATGGCGTGACAAGCATTTTGCAAGCTATGAAGCGTTATATCCAGTCAGACATCGAGCGTTAGAGAGGCGATTAGTTGAAAACATTAATCATCGCAGAAAAACCGGATATGGGCCGGACTATTGCTGCCGTTATTGAACCAAAGGCGCAGAACAAACGGTCATATCTGGAAGGCGAACGTTATATTATTACATGGGCTATCGGTCATTTAGTCAGCCTGGCAGAACCGGATCATTACGATCCCAAATATAAGCGTTGGAATGAAGGGGACTTGCCGATCATTCCAGATCAATTCAAGCTATGGCCTAACGCAAGGACGAAGGATCAGCTGAATACGATCGGAGAGTTGGCTAAGCGCTGCGATCGGCTCGTGAATGCATGCGATGCCGGGCGCGAAGGTCAGCTCATTTTTCATTTGATCCGGCAATATTTGAAGATGATGCAGCCGACAGAGCGATTATGGATATCCGATCTGACGCCTGAGACGATACGTAAGGGCTTTGATTCCCTTCGGAGCGACCAAGATTACGATCCGCTCACAAGAGCGGCGAGAGCACGCAGTGAGGCGGACTGGCTAGTGGGTATGAATGCCTCAAGAGCATTCACCATCCGCCATAAGACGCTTTTATCGGTTGGCCGTGTTCAAACGCCTGTTTTAGCATTGCTTTATGACCGTCATAAGGAAATAACAGCCTTCGATAGTGAAACTTATTTTGTCGTCCAAGCTGGCTTCAGTCAAGAGGACTTTAGCTATAAAGGGCTTTGGCAAGGGGATCGCATCACCAAGAAGGAGCATGCGGATGCTCTGGCAGCAAAAATTACCGGTCAGCCGGGCACAATCATAAGCTACGAAACGAATGAATCCAAAGAATATCCTTATCGTTTATATGATCTTACTTTGCTTCAGCGGGAAGCGAACGGAAAGTTTGGCTATCCCGCGAAGAAAACGCTGGATATTGCGCAAGCCCTCTATGAGAAGCATAAGATCATCAGTTATCCGCGTACGAGCTCAAACTATGTAACGGAAGAGAATATCCCTGTCATGGGAAATGTGCTTAACATGCTTAAACAAACGAGCTATGGTGAGCTTGCTAATAACGCAGATCGCGGCAGGGTGCATAAGGGCAATAAAGCGGTCTGTAATCCGGCAAAGGTCGAGGATCATCATGCGATCATCCCAACCCCCAAACGACCAGGAGCGCTCAGCCAGGAAGAGCAGAATATTTATGATCTAATCGTCCGCCGCTTCTTATCGCATTATTATCCGCCCGCTGTATATAACAATCATGAAGTTTTAACACAGGTGCTGGATGAAATGTTCCGTACGAGGGCGAAGGAGCAGCTTGATCTAGGCTGGCGAGTCGTTCTGAGCGGAGATGATGGTGCAGGCCCGAAAGATAAGACGCGCGGCAAGAAGAAGGCCGATGAGGGCTCAGACGATCTCGAAGACGAGCTGCTGATGACGGATCGGCCGTTTGCTGTTAATAAGGATTTACCAGTTCGTTGTGAAGAAGCAGCTGGCATTGAGAAGGCAACTAACCCGCCGAAGGCGTTTACGGAAGGGACGCTGCTTAAGGCAATGGAAAGTGCAGGCAAGTCCATTGAGGATGAAGAGCTGAGGGACGCGATGAAGCAGACAGGTCTTGGGACTCCAGCTACGCGGGCAGCGACTATAGAGCGATTGAAGCATGTCGGCTATATTAAGCCAAGCGGAAAACGCCTCGATATTACGACCAAAGGGTGTGCCGCAATTGAGCTGATCCGCGGTGCGGGGGTAGAATTATTAGCCTCGCCCGAAATGACTGGAAGATGGGAGCAGCGGCTTCACCAGATCTCCAAGGGAGAGGCATCTGATGAGCAGTTCATACAGAAAGTCAAGCAATTTGCGGAGATGATTGTAGGCAAAGTCAAACATCAACGTCCTGCTGCTGCCAGCTTGTTTGCAGAGCCTGCACCCGAAGCGAAAGCAAAGGGAAAGGGGCGAGCTGCTAAGAAGAGCTTAGACGAGGATGCGCCTTCGGAGCAAGCAGGAAGTACTCCGCGTACGGCTTCCAAGCGTCAAATAAACAATAAAGCTTCTTCAGGGGCAACGGTCAATAAACCAGCGAGCCCGTCTTCACCGGCTGTTATTGCACCGTGTCCACGTCCTGGCTGTAACGGCCAGTTAGTTGAAGGAAAGCGCGGGTACGGGTGTTTAAAGTTCCGAGAAGGCTGTTCCTTCGTTATCTGGAAAGAGCAGAATAACAAATTAATAACGGCAGCGATGGCCAAAGCGATTGCTGCAAACGGGGGAACCCGGAAGCTATCCTTCAAGTCCGAAGATGGCTCAGCAATGTCAGGCAAGCTTATACTGACTGATGCAGCCAAAGGAACGATTGAATTTGTACCCTCAGAGTAAGATTGGATCATGATGAATATAGAACAGGCTTGCCCTACATGTGGGGCAAGCCTGTTCTATTCATGGCATGAAATACATCTACTGGGACTGGCGGGATTGGACGTATCCGTAGATACTGTCAGGTACGTCGGAGAGCTGGTTTAATGTGAAGAAAGCGCCTTTGGGCTCGACATCAATGCCAACAATATTGTATGCCCATTCGGAGTCGGTCTTCATATGAATGGCATGTATGCCAGAGGTTAGAGCTGGGATAACATCCGTGCGCAGGGAGTTACCAATCATCCAAGTTGAGCTTCGGTCAAACTCACCATTGGATAATATCGATTCCATCGCTTCAATATTCTTGTGTGAGCGAACATAAATACGATTGTCAAAATAACGTTCCAGCTGCATCTGATTGATTTTGCGTTGTTGAATAAGTAATTCTCCACCCGTATACAAATGAAGCTCGTGCCCGTCAGATGCGAGTTTATCAAGTGTTTCCTCCATGAACGGGTAAGGCTCCACAGCATGCTCGTAGACGCTGCGGCCAAGCTTCCACAATAAATCCTCTTCCACAATCGAACGTGATCGGCCAACTAAATTCGAGAAGTGGCGGTACGTTTCAATAAAGGATTCAGGGAAATGATCACTCTTGAAACCGACTACATGAACGCCGGCGATATCGATCTCTGTTTGCTTGTCCCGAATCGTTCCGGCGCTAATGTTATGTCCGCGGAACCAGTCTGTCATGACATCGGTAAACTGCTCAATCACGAGATAGAAATACTTGTTGCAATAAATAAGGGTGTCATCGAGATCGAACAATAGTTGTTGCTTCATCGTGAGCACAGCTCCTTCTCCAGTTGATGCGGCTGTAGATCAAATCTACCTCATCTTGGGATTCGCCGTCAAATCGAATATAAATGGCTGGTTTAACAAATACTGTAGTTGGAGGTGAGATTTCCTATGGCTATAAATCAAAATGAGAAGAAGGAAAATCGGAGTGGATTCAGAGGACGCAACACAACCTTAACTCCAGAGAAATCGGCAGTCCGGCCGCCAAGCTTAAACGGCATAAACAAACAACTACCATAATACACACACGTGCCGACTAAGCACCCTTTAATTTGAAGGACATGCGTTCGTATTGCCATCTTGATACGAACGCATGCCTAACGAGCACCAAGGATTAAGCATACTTGTTCAATTTATCGTGTAAGTTTTGTTTGATATAAGCAATTCTTCGTCTTACATAAAAATCATAGCTCTCGCCTTTAAGCTCACGGGGCGTAATCACCTCCTCTGCTGTGTTGTCGATAATAGTCAACGAGCCGTTAGAATAAAACTTAAAGGTTAGATCCCGGAATGGACGATGTCTCTCGATAAATCGATAGTTTTCACAGTTGTTCATGATGATTAGCCTCCTTTAGTAAAAACGAGTGATTAGAACGTGTGTTCCTATTTTTATTATACCAAACATTTGTTCGGATGGAAACTATTTTTTGTTTCCCTTACACTAGATTGATAGAGTTTATTTTTGTTTGTATAAAGGAGCGCCATTGATGATAAAAGTTATTCAATTATCAAAACAAATACCTGGCGGCCCACGGGTATTGTCGGGGATTAATCTTGAAGTTCAACCAGGTGAATTCGTTGCCGTAAAGGGAGCAAGCGGAAGCGGAAAATCAATGCTGCTGCGCTGTATGGCATTGCGCGAGAGCTGGAGCGGCGGCACTTATATAGTAGATGGTGTAGATATATTCAAGAAAGGGTACTCCGGCAAGATGAAGGTTCGCCGCGAGATGGCGTTCTTGGAAGAGAAGCCGGAGCTGATTCCAAATCGTACAGCGCTTAAGAACGTGCTGATCGGTGCCGCTTATCAAACGCCGGTATGGCGGAGAGTAACGGGTATGGTCCGCAGCGATGACTACATGGGCGCAATGGATATGATCGAGAAGATGGGTCTGTTGGAAAAAGCACATCAGAAGGGCGGGCAAATGAGCGGGGGCGAGAAGCAGCGTATTGCGGTTGCAAGAGCGCTGGTTCATGGCGCGACTACTTTGCTTGCCGACGAGCCGGTATCCGGGCTTGATCCACATGCGGCTGAGCAGGTGCTGGCTGACTTGAAGAAAATGTGCCGCATTCAAGGGATTTCCGTAATCGCCGTTATGCACCAAGGCGACTGGGCTGAGCGATTTGCGGATCGGATTATTGGGCTTAATAACGGGAAGCTTGTTCTCGATATTAAAGGAAGAAGAATGACAGAACGGGAGAAAATGCTCCTGTGATGCCCGAAACTCCACCTGCAAGCACGACTAAGATGAATGTTGAGCTTCGTCCTATACATGCAAGTGAACTAGAAGCTGCCTATCAGCTCGAGCTTGCCTGCTACATTCCTGAGGCGGCTGCAACGCTTGAAGCCTTTAGGTTCCGCCAGCTGCATTTCCCGGGTTATTTTTGGTCGGCCTGGTCAGAAGCGGCACTCATTGGACTTGCTTGTGCGGTTCGTACAACAGCTAGCGCATGCGAAGAGGATGAGGTGAAGGGCGCTCACGCGGCGAGAGAGGAAGGAATGAATCTGTGTATTCTGTCTGTGGCGGTCAATCCGGATTTTCGCCTTCAAGGAGTAGGGGACTCTCTTGTGAATGCGCTGATCAAACAGGCGGTTACAGATCGGTTGGAGTCGATATTCCTTATGTGCGAAGCACCATTAATTCGGTTTTATGCAAAGCACGGCTTCAGCTATATTGGAATTTCATCTTCGAAGCACGGCGGAATCGAGTGGCATGAGATGAAGCTGGATCTAGAGCGAGTTTAGGCCATTTACGAAATGAAATAGCAAAGGAAGCGAATTAACCGGCATAGAATAGAACATCAACCTATTAGGCAGGTGTCCATCTATGGCCTTTCAATTTCCGGCAGTCATCCACGCTTCCCGAACGACCTTTCCGAAGGCGGAGCTGTGGGTTCCTGTCTTGAGCGGACTGCATCATCCAGCTGCTCGCAATTCGATGAACGAGAAGATTCGTCAAACGGTTCGTGAGCTGGTTGCTGATCAAGGCTCATTAGCGGACCCGCGCGCGGAAATGCAAGGTTTTTTCGAGGTTAAAACGAATGAGAAGAGTGTGCTCAGTCTTTCTCTTTTCAACTATGCCTATACCGGAGGGGCGCATGGCTTAACGCTTCAGGAGTCACTCTCGTTTGATACCGGTACCGGCAGGCATTATTCACTTGCCGAGCTGTTTAAGCCTGGAAGTAATTATGTCGGCCGAATATCTGATCTGGTTAAACTGCAGATTACAACGCGTCAGATTGCCACTTTGGATCCTTTCGATTCGATTCGAGTCGATCAATCCTTTTATATTGCCGATCGGGCTCTCGTTATCTATTTTGCGCTATATGAGTTGACACCTTATGCGTTCGGGTTTCCATATTTTCCGATTTCGGTGTATGATTTAAGCGATATTATTAATCCGAACGGCCTGCTTGCGCCAATGGATATGAACGATTAACAATCTTTTGACTGGAAGAGAAGGGTTTTACACTCCAATGTCGAAAGATTGGTGATTATGCCGATTAGAGGAGCTTAACTATGATTTATTTATTTATCCTGCTGCTGATTCTTGGTGTTGTCCTTGCTATTGCTATTCGTCTTAGACAACGATCACAGCACAAGCCCATCATTGAACGGGAATCCATGCCAAGCGTCACCTCTATTCAGTCTGCTGCAGGTACAAAATCAGATGTGAGGCGCAAAGCCGATTTCATGCCAACGAGCTTAGGCTCGTCCCCATACAGTGTGCTTATCGTGGATGATCAATTTGCGATACGGCTGCTGATGCGGGAGCTTTTTGAGCTCGAGAATGTTACGGTATATGAAGCACCGCATGGAAAGACTGCGATTGAGCTGGTTCAGCATCTTCCTATCGACTTCATTCTGCTTGATCTGAAAATGCCGGATATGGATGGGATCGAAGCACTTCGAGAAATTCGAAAGCTAGATCCTGATATCATGGTGGCCATGATTACAGCCTATGGCGACCCAGATAAACTGGAGGCTGCCAAGCAAATGGGCGTGAAGGCCTTCTTCACGAAGCCTTTTGATATCGATCACGTGAAAAAATATGTCATGGACATCCTTAGGGAACGAGAGAAAAGGGAAGGCGAAGTATCCTGAATATGTTCCTGTGCTGACAAGGAATCCACCCTCATACAGTCATGTATGGGGGTGGAGCTGTGTTTATGGCTATGTAGGGGTTCAGTTTAGCTGCTGTCATTTGCGGCTAATTATCATCGTTGAGCGAATCGCAGAACGAACCACGAAGGCTTCCTTTTTGGGCCGTAAACCTGTTCCTTTAGGGCCCTGGCATCTTGGGAGGGCGGGATGGCCGGCAAGCAAAGGTGAGTATTACACGTCTAAATAGGAAGCATTTAGAGGAACTTATCCGAATTGAAAGAAAATTTCCTCAACTTTAATTTCCCAAGAAAACCGTAATCATTTCCCGGGGAAGCGCATGAAAATACAGAAAGAGATTTTAATCGACAATTGATGAAAGGTGTTTAATGTCGAAAAAGATACAAAAAATGATTGTTTTGCTATAGAAAGCAGTTCTGAACAGCTTTAACAATTGCCTTTATTTGCTTAACGTTTTATAATTTCAGCATTCAAGTATGCGAAGCGGGGGAAGCAGATGACAGTCTTAGGCAAGCTCATATCGTTAAATATCGCAAAAACAGTTTCTGTACCGTATGGATCGAAAGAAGTGGAAACAGGTATCTTCAAAACTTCAAGCGCTATGCCGTTAATGCTAACTAGAACGGGTCTAATCGGCGATCAACAAGCCGATCTGGTTAATCATGGCGGACCGGATAAAGCGGTCTGTGTCTATTCAGCCGACCATTTCCCTTATTGGGAAAAGGAATGGGGGAAACCGGTGGAAACCGGTGCATTCGGCGAGAACTTTACGGTACAAGGGTTGACGGAGGCTATTATGCATATTGGTGATACATTCCGAATTGGAGAGGCCGTCGTACAGGTGAGTCAGCCCCGTTCGCCATGTTATAAGCTGGGAGTGAAGCATCTTATGCCGGAACTTCCCTTGCATGTTCAGCAAACAGGTCACACTGGTTATTATTTTCGCGTGCTCCAGGAAGGTATCGTTCAAGAAGGGGATGAGCTTATATTGGAGCAGCGCCATGAGATTGGTCTATCTATTGCAGAAGCGAATGAGCTAATGTATGTGAATAAAGAAGATCGTGACGGAATCAGCAGACTGCTCAGCGTTCAAGAGCTGGCGGAGAGCTGGAAGGATCATTTTGCCAAACGGCTGGACAAATTATCGGCTCAAGAGCAATAGCTTGGAACGAGTTAGAGACCATGTTACAGGTAAGCCCTATTCATGCAGGAGGTTTTAGCACCATGGCGATAAAGAGTACAGACAGCGATTTTGCTGTCTATTTGGATACTTATCCTTTTGATGCGCCGTGGAAGGCGGTCAAAGAGGAGAGCGGTATGAACAACACCACTCGGATCGTATATGCGGGTAATGAGAAATACGTGCTGCGGGTATACGATAATCATTGCGATACAGCGATTGTTCGGATTGAACATCGGCTGCTGGACAAGCTGCAGAAGGCTAAATTACCGTTTCGAGTGCCAAGGCCAGTTTATAACCGTAACGGTTCAACGATTACAAGCACGCTTGAGGGCAAGCTTGCCGCACTTTACCAATACATAGAGGGTGAGCGTCCGACGGCTGACAATGATCGTCATGTTGAAGGCTTGGGAGCAGCGGCAGGAGCGCTATCCTATGCGATGAGCGCTCTGGAAGTGGGTGAAGATATCAAGCCCATCTATAAGCCTTATTATGAGTTTGAGCAATCGCATGAGGCGATGGCCGGGGAGATTATTGGACGAATGGCAGCTTCCTCCGAGCTTCTAAATGCGCGTCAGGCCGAGCTTGAGCTGCTTCTTAATGAGCGGACTCGGTTAGCTCACTTGCGCTCTGCATTCGCATCCATGCCTCATCAATGGATTCATGGGGATATCGTATTTAATAATGCGCTTGTTCAAGAGGATCGGGTATCCGGCGTGCTTGATTTTGAGTTTTGCACCATTGATTTACGGGCGATGGAGCTCGCAGTTGTGTTAGCTGAATTTCCAAGTGAGGATCTTAGCAGGGCGATGGAGCAGATTACGCTTTTTTGCCGGGGATATGGGGCTTCAGTCAAGCTGACTAAGGATGAAATCAATCTGCTGCCCGATCTAGTGAAACTTCGAATGCTGGATGTGTTTCTTCATTTTGCGGGGAGATATTCGGAAGGTCTTGACAGTGAGCAGGTTTGGGATGATCAAATCAGACGTGCAGCTTATGTATGCGGATGGATAGATCAGCATCATAATGAGCTTATTGCTTTGTTTGACAACTATTTAATGTAGTTAAATATATGCCCGATTGGCTCATTCTTGAACGGTTAAGAATGAAACATCGGGCATTTGCCATATATATAGGGTGTGGAGGCATGATGCTGCATGTTGGAGGTCGTTACAGATGAATGTCGCACAGTCATTAGGGTATGGACCGCAGGATCGGTTACTCATTGTAAACGCAGACGATTTTGGTTTATGTCATTCGACGAACAGCGGCATTCAATCGCTGCTGCAAGATGGTGTTGTTTCCTCCGCTACCATGATGATGCCATGCGCATGGGCACGAGAAGCTGCGCTTTGGAGCGCGCGTCATACGCATTTGGATGTAGGGGTCCATTTTACGTTTACGAGTGAGTGGAGTTCAATGAAGTGGGGGCCTGTGTACCGGGATGGAGCAGTAGATTCTCTTGTTACGAACGAAGGTTATTTCTGTAAGGATGCCAAAACCTTTGAGCGCCAGGCAGACCCTGTTCAAGTCCGCCATGAGCTCATTGCTCAAATCAAAATGGCCCTTCAGCTCGGTGTTAATTTGACGCATGCAGATAACCATATGGGCAGTTTGTATGGACTGCAAACGGGCAGAGATTTCTTGAAGCCAGTGTTAGAAGTATGCGCGAACTATGGTCTTCCCTTCCGACTGCCTCGTAACCTCTTATTGGAGAATGGTCAACTAGCCCCGGCTGAGCTGGCAAATCAAGCCCGAAAGCATGCGGAAGAGGCTGATCGGCTTGGAGTGGTTGTTCTCGATTATTTGCTTGGATTGCCATTCAGGTCCGAGGTCAATGAAACCTATGACAGCTTTAAGGTTCAAATGATTAAGCTGCTGCAGCATTTACACCCTGGCGTATCCGAAATCATTATACATCCCTCGCTCGTTACGGATGAACTGCGCGCCTTTCATGAAGCACCGCTCAAACGGGGAATGGAGCTTGAGCTCTTCCGTGATCCTGATATTCAGGAGACCCTTCGAGCCGAAGGGATCATACCGATCAAGTGGCGTGATTTACGCAATTTGCAGCGAAGCTTGACGAGAGGCTGACACTTTGAAGGGTTGTTTTTCTCATGAATTGAAGATGTCGCGTTTACAGACTGTGGACGAGCTTTCCTCAACGTAAATATCTTCTTTCTATTAATGATTATTTGAAATAAAAAGAGAGTCTATTCGGAAATGGATTGCAATGGTATACTGATAATTGTGAATTTGTTAACTTATTCAGAAAATTCAGGGAGGGAGTTGAGCAAGTGGCAGATCTTCCAAAACAGAATGAACTCGGTTTCTTCGAAATTCGCTTAGAGTCAATCGGTGGTTTGGGCGCAAACTTAGCTGGAAAAATGCTGGCTGAGGCTGGTGTAGTTGGAAGCGGTTTCAATGGGGTTAGCTTTTCTTCCTATGGATCAGAGAAGAAGGGTTCTCCGGTAAAAGCACATATCCGCTTTTGCGATATGGACACCAATATCCGTGATACAACTCCGGTAGAGAGGCCTCATATCGTAGGCATTTTTCATGAGAATTTGTCTAAAACCGTAAATGTTATCAGCGGTATTTACGAGGATAGTGTCGTGCTTGTTAACTCTCCCAAATCTCCCGAGGAGCTAAAGGAGAAGCTGAAGCTTCTTGGCGGCACGCTGGCGGTTGTTGATGCAACAGGCATTTCATTAGAAGAAAATAATCGAGTGAACATGGGGATGCTTGGAGCGTTATTCCGACTGTGCGACTTCCTGGATTTTGAACATATGAAAGGGATTATCCGCAAATCCCTGGAGAAGAAATATCCCCAAGCCGTCGAGCCTGCGCTGCGCACTTTCCAGCGGGGTTATGATGAGGTTAAATTCCGGAATTTCGCGCTGCCTGAAGGGGAGACCATGCCGCTTCCGACCCGCTGGGATATTCCATCGCTTGGTTATGAGACACAGCCGCTTGGCGGCATGATTACGAATCCCGGGAACAGTGTTCTTAAGGACCTGAGTATTTCCCGTGAAGGCATGATGCCGCATTTTGATGATGAGAAATGCATTCATTGTGCCGCATGTGACACCGCTTGTCCGGATTTCTGCTTCGTATGGGAGGAGCAGCCGGATAAGAAGGGGCGTCCGCAGATGTTCCTTCAAGGCATTGATTATCAGTACTGCAAAGGCTGCTTGAAGTGCGTCGTGGCTTGTCCGACAGAAGCGCTTGCGTCCGCACGCGAGACGGATGGCTACGGGGAAGCACACCGAGTTCCGCATACATTTAATTGGGCGAATTAATAAATTAGTCGCGTCACGCGTTGCATGAGAGAAAGGAGAGAAACAATGGCCATTGAAATCAACAAGGAAATGAGCAAGGGTACCGTCGAACAGCGTATGGTATATGAGTCTGGCAATGAAATGGCAGCCTATGCCGCACATCAGATTAATTATCATGTCATGGGGTATTTCCCGATCTCACCATCAACGGAGGTTGCGCAATTTCTCGACCTGATGAAAGCAAACGGACAGCATGATATTAAGCTCATTCCAGCAGACGGGGAGCATGGCTCGGCAGGGATCTGTTATGGCGCTTCGGCTGCCGGCGGCAGGGTATTTAATGCAACAAGCTCCAATGGATACTTGTATATGCTTGAGCAAATGCCGGTACAATCGGGGACCAGGTTCCCGATGGTCATGAATTTGGTATGCCGATCGGTATCGGGACCGCTTGATATTCATGGCGATCATTCGGATTTGTATTTCGCGCTGAATACAGGCTGGCCGATTCTGATGTGCCGTGATCCGCAAGCGGTGTACGATATGAACATTATTGCGCTCAAGCTTGCTGAGGATCCAGCTGTTCGCTTGCCGGTGCTCGTAGCCTCAGACGGCTATTTCACCTCTCATCAGAAGCGGCGCGTGCAAACATTTGCTCATCGGGCAGATGTTCATTCTTTTGTGGGTGAGCATCCGCCTGAAGGCTTCAAGCATGTGCTCGATCGGAATAATCCAATTACTGTCGGACCGTATATGAATGAACCGGATTACATCAATAACTGCTACCAGCAATCCAGAGCGATGTATAACGCATCAGAGGTATTTGACCGGCTGCGCAAGGAGTATGAGGTTCTTACCGGTCGTGATTATCCGCTGCTCGATCAATACCGCATGGAGGACGCCGAGGTCGCCGTATTCCTGATGAATTCCGCCTCCGAAATCATCAAGGATGTCGTTGACCAGCTGCGGGCCAAAGGAATTAAAGCAGGCTCCATTGCTCCGAATATGATTCGTCCGTTTCCTGCCAAGGAAATTGCCGAAGCGCTCACGGGAATCAAGGCCATTACAATTGGTGACCGGGCGGATTCTTACGGAGGGCATGGCGGCAACATGACTAACGAGATTAAAGCGGCATTATTTACGCATGGCAACCGGGATACGCTCGTCGTTAGCCGTGTATATGGACTCGGCGGTAAGGATTTCTATG
Organism: uncultured Paenibacillaceae bacterium; assembly: GCA_963793665.1. GTDB lineage: Bacteria > Bacillota > Bacilli > Paenibacillales > Paenibacillaceae > Paenibacillus_Z. The sequence continues at coordinate 97,803 of CAWCBD010000024.1, read as the reverse complement.
CGGAAGATGGCCATCATCTGTTCGAGCTGGCAATTGAAGCTGCAAGCAGCGGTAAAGTTGAGATTCCGTTCGATTACTACGGCCATACCGCGGGTGACCCTAATAAAGTAATGACTCGCGTCCTCGAACCTATGAAATTCGAAGAGCTGAAGACCGGACTGATTACGGTTGATCGCGATGCCTCCACAGGCAAATTGAAGGTCAAAGTACCGCCGGTTCGTCAATTGACGAAGAAGCCTAAACGGCTTGCTCCAGGTCATGGCGCTTGTCCGGGCTGCGGTATTTTCTCAGGGCTCGAGCTGTTCTTCAAAGGCATCGAAGGTGACATCGTGGCACTTTATCAAACGGGCTGCGCGATGGTAGTTACGACAGGCTTTCCATATTCCTCTCACAAAGCAACTTACATTCATAATCTATTCCAGAATGGCGCAGCTACGCTCTCCGGAGTCGTGGAGATGTTCTGGGAACGCAAACGCCGCGGGGAGCTGGATGGACTTGGCATACGTGATGATTTCACGTTCGTCATGATAACAGGGGATGGCGGCATGGACATTGGAATGGGGCCGGCAATCGGCAGCGCATTGCGCAACCATAAGATGATCATTGTCGAATACGATAACGAGGGCTACATGAACACCGGTGCTCAGCTGTCCTATTCTACGCCGCTTGGTCATCGCACTTCTACTTCAAATGTCGGCAAGCATCAAGGCGGCAAGCTGTTCCATCACAAAGATACTGCGCAAATCATGGCAGCCACCAATATTTCCTATGTCTTCACTGGCTCGGAGTCACTGCCGCAGGATCTGCTTCGCAAAGCGGCAAAAGCGCAGTATTATGCCAACAACGTAGGACTTGTGTACGGCAAAATTCTCATTTCCTGTCCGCTCAATTGGCTTTCGGAAGAGAAAATCGGACAGACATTAATTGACGAAGCGGTCAATACGTGCTTCTTCCCGATGTACGAGGTGGAGGAGGGCGTGACCACGATCACGTATAATCCAGAGGAGAAGGGTAAACGAATACCGCTCGCTGACTGGCTCAAAAACATGGGCAAGACCAAGCACATGACTCGCCCTGAATACGCAGAGGCGCTTCAATCCTTTGAAGAAGAGGTTGAACGCAGATGGGTTAGGCTCAAGGCGAAGCACGAAAGTCCGTATTTATAAGAGACGTATTTGCTAGGTGAACGGGGTGCAGCAGAGTCGTGCTCGCACCCCATTTGCGTTTAATCGACAGCTCGGGTGGCTGAGGATATAAGGGAGGGACTGCGTGATGCCAATGGTGCTTCGAAATCGCAAGACAGGGGAAATCGCTTGCGGAATTTTGCGCAATGCCTATGATATTGAATATTATGGCGCCTATTGGTGGGAGGATAATGAAACGGCGGAGACTAGAATATCACAGCTTCTGCAAGATGTAATGGGCGAGATCGAGGAAGAGTCCAGCTGGGAGCTGCTTGAAGTGAAGGACGAGCGGTTAAAGATGTTCAATGTGAAGCTCAATAATGACAGGTTGCGTCGGCTCTATCTGGAAGCAGACGGGACGATAATGATTCAAAAAGGATAGCGATCAAGGGAGGAGACTGAAGCGATAGATGAGCGTGACACAAAATGCCCATTACCAGCAGCTTACAGAGATAACTAACGATACGGAAGCGGCTGCCTTCGGCGAGCAGCTGCGCACAGAAGGTTTCACAGCGGTGAGACGGCTGCTGGACGAATTTCGCGACTACCTAAGACGCTTTACGGACAGCGAGGGAGAGCGGGCGCTTGAGCTCCTTCGGCTAGCTCGTATCGGCGATTCCTGAGCCCGGTCGAATCAGCCCGTCCTGGGCTTATATATGGCAGGAGTTTGATCGGATTATTCGAACAAAGATCTATTTGTTCCAATCTATTGCTGCTGCGAATCGGGATGGGGAATGGCAGGTTTTGCTGGATAATCCCCATTCCAATCAGAATATCGCCGTGTATCCGGCTTTATCCTTCATGGAAGCCATCTATATGTTCGCGTACTTCCGGACGGATTTGACTAACAACGAGTACATACGCCTGCAAAAGATTGCGACTGTCGTCACCTTTACCGGTGCGGATCAAGAGGGACTTGAATAACAGGTCCTGGAAAAGTGGAAAAAGGTGCTGCAGCCTGGCTCAAGCCGGCAGCAGCACCCTTTTTTTGATAGTAACCAACTAGTTAACCTCATTAATCAAATGGTCTTTGCGCACATTGCATCAGATGATTGACGATTTTCCGACCATGAAACCGTCCGGTTTCGATGAAAATCTCGTTTGCCTCGCGCTTTGACGCAACGACACCCGCGAGATAGATGCCAGGGATGTTAGTCTCCATCGTCTCCTCATTGAAGGTGGGATAGCCCTCTTCCTCCATCGTAACGCCGATAGATGTTAAGAATGCGCGATCAGGGTGGAATCCAGTCAGAGCGAGTACAAAGTCATTGGGCAGCTCTTCCATGCCTTCAGCATTTTCGATCGTAACGGAATGCGGCGTGATCTCGATTACTCTTGAAGCAAAGCGCATCCCGATTCTGCCTTTGCTCACTAAGCTTTCAAAGCCAGGTCTAACCCATGGTTTAATGCTAGGCGAATATTGCTCCCCCCTATATACAACTGTAACAAATGCACCGACGCGCTCAAGCTCTAGAGCAGCATCGATTGCGGAATTGCTGCCGCCGATAATCGCCACATTCATGCCGGTATAAGGATGCGACTCGCGAAAAAAATGACTGACTTTATCAGACTGTTCCCCAGGTATGCCCAGCTCATTCGGATGATCAAAATAGCCTGTGGCGATGATAACATCCGAGGCTTCATACCTCTTTGTTTCACCATAGCGGTCCGTGCTCTGAAGCAGAAATCCACCCTCATCGCGAGGAGTAATCGCCGTTACAGTCTCATATGCCTGAATCCGCACTTGCCGGCGCAGCGCGACGTTGCGATAATAATTGAGCGCTTCCAGCCGGGAAGGCTTATCGTTTGCAGTCGTAAACGGTATACCGCCAATTTCTAACAGCTCCGGCGTGCTGAAAAAATGCATATAAGTCGGATATTGGGAGATGGAATAAACAATATTCCGCTTCTCGATGATAAGCGGATTTAAGCCAGCGGCTTGCAGCTCGATAGCTGCGGCAAGTCCGCATGGACCAGCGCCGATAATAATAACTTGCTCGGTGATCATAGGGATTCGGTTAGCCTCCTGGCAAATGGTTTCTCAGACGGATCTATTTTAACATATTGAACCATAAGTTACCGCTTTACTGAATTATAATACCGTTACCCGGACAGCCCGGAGGTGAATGGCTGCGAGGCAATTGGCTCTGTGTACAGGCGGCGATATGATGTATAATAAACTAATCTTAATGAATATACGTATATTGAAATGCAGAAGGGGGAGATAGAATGCGACGGCGCTTTGTTGTTGAAGCTGTAATGATAGCCACATATGGACAATTGCTCGTACCAAGTCGTCCTGTCGATTTTGTCTTGCCATATTCCACAATATTAGAGCTTTACGATATGAAGGAAGGGGCAGAGCCGGTCATGGATGATCCGGAGGACGATGCCCATGTGAAGCTGAAAATTAATGAACTGATTACCTTTTTTGAAGATGCTCTGAATCGCAAAAAAATCGAGCGAGCACTCCAAATGCCTTGGCGCGCGAGCCCGCCGCTGCTTCTCAATGACATGATTCAATTTACTGTCGTGCATGCTGTTGATAATGCTTCCTATGGGGAGTATTTTGATCCAATAGAGACCGAGCTGCTGCTAACGTCGCTTAAACTAAGCGTGCCTTTATTGTCAGACCAATTCGAATTTCAGGACCGTCTGCTGGAAGCGGAAGTCCCTGTTCAGGTCTATGATATCGAGGATTACGAGTTTGCTGTAGAGCAGGGCATTACGGCTGCTGATTTTGAATCTACTCCTGATATTTAACCCGATTGTAGGACATGGAGTTCGATTAGAAAATGTAAATATGCCTTTTTACGAATAAATTTCGGAAAATGTTTTTGTTGCACGTTGCTGGAAGTGATGATAAGATTTGGTTGTTCCAATAATCGGAAAACAAGGAAAGGAGGGCGATGGCTATGATTAACTTTAACGTTGATGTGCGCAATTTTAAAATATATCTTATCCATCGGCCCGACTTCTTACGTGTGTCGTAGCAACTATTAGCTGCGAGTCATACATGTATAAGGAGACTTTGAGCCCATGCGGCTTGATGTCTCCTTTTTTGTTGCCCTATTGGATAATTTCCAACAATTTCGCATGCTTTCGAAGGAGGAGATAGAGAAAATGAAAGTATTGCTTCGACTCATGACGTATTTGCGGCCTAGCACCAGATGGGTGGTATTATCCGTAACACTCTTGATTCTAGGTACGCTGATTGATCTAACTGCACCATGGCTGCTCAAAGAAGTGTTTGATAAGGGGATCGCAAAGAATAACACCAAAGCTATTCTGCTGTTTACTTTATTGCTTGCAGGCATTCAAGTTGTTAAGAGCTTCGGCATGTTCGTACAGGGCCGCTCGCAGGAGCTGGTGGGGCAGAACGTCGTATTCACACTGCGTAAGCAAATGTACGAACATCTTCAGAAGCTATCGTTCGGTTACTATGACAAAGCAAAGACGGGCCAGCTGATGTCCCGGATGACCGGAGATATTGAGGCGGTTAAAAACTTTATCGGGTTTGGCTCCTTGACGATGGTCGGCGGGTTTCTGACCTTTGTCGGTACGATTATTTTCATGGTCTTTATGCAGTGGCAGGTTACATTGCTGAGCATGACGACGATCCCGCTGCTCCTATTTATCCTGTTTCGGTTTAATAAGAATGTTGGACCCGCTTGGGGGCAAATACGGGAGCAGATGGGCAGATTAACCACAACTTTGCAGGAGAATATCTCTGGTATTCGTGTTGTTAAGGCTTTCGCAAGAGAGAAGGCAGAGCAGGATAAGTTCGAGAGCCGTAATGATCAGAACTTCGAGACCAATATGGTGCGGGCGAAGCTGGAAGCCAAGGCATTTCCGCTAATGGGTTTTTACGGGGGGCTTACCTTCCTGATCATGATCTGGCTCGGTGCGGTTTATGTAGCGAAGGATCAGATGACGCTCGGGACGTTTATGGCATTCCAATGGTATACATGGGGGATCATCTGGCCGCTTAACATGCTGGGTTGGCAAATCAACATTATGCAGCAGGCGATCAAAGCGGCTCCGCGAGTCTTTGAGGTTATCGATACGCCAGTTGACATTAGTGCTCCGGCTGATGGCGGCGTTGACTCGGCCCGGATTTCCGGCAATGTAGCTTTCGAAGGCGTTTCATTTCATTTTGCCGATCAAGATTCAACTGCCGAAGCCGGCGTACTCCAGGATATTAATTTGGGCGTGCGGGAAGGGGAGGTTGTTGCTGTGCTTGGAGCGACAGGCTCTGGTAAAAGCAGTCTCATTGCACTGCTATCCAGGTTCTACGATGTCAGCCGCGGCCGGGTGCTCCTTGACGGAGTCGACGTAAGAGACTATGAGCTGGAGGGATTGCGCCGCAAAATCGGCATCGTTCCACAGGAAACCTTCCTCTTCTCCACGTCGATCAGGGAGAATATCGCTTACGGCGCTCCGGAAGCGACTCAGGAACAAATTGAGTGGGCAGCAAAGAAAGCGCAGATTCATGGCTTCATTGAGTCGATGCCCTTTGGCTATGACACGCTGATTGGCGAGCGCGGAGTTGGGTTATCCGGCGGTCAGCGCCAGCGCGTTGCGCTTGCCCGGGCGATTCTGATGGATCCTCCGATCCTCGTATTGGATGAAGCTACGGCAAGTGTGGATACAGCGACAGAATCGGCAATTCATGAGGAGCTGCTGGAGGTAATGAAGGGACGCACAACATTCATCATCGCGCAGCGATTATCCTCCGTGAAGCGAGCAGACCGCATCATCGTGCTGGACCGGGGCCAAATCGTACAGCAGGGCACACACAAGGAATTATTTGAGCAGGAAGGCTTCTTCCGCAATCTGTTCGAGATGCAGGAAGCGGCTTCGGTTCGATAAATATTGCAGCTTTACAGGGGGGAATACAATGAGTCAAGTAGAATGGGACTCTGGGGATGAGCTGGAGGAGAAGCCCTTTAATCGCGATTATATGAAGCGGCTTTTCAAATACGTGCTTCCATACCGCCGCGTATTAGGCATCGTCGTCGTCATTGTTCTTCTCAATATGGCGATTAGCTTAGCTGAGCCATTGCTGATTAGAGCCATTATCGACAAGGGTATCGGGCTAGGAAACCCGAATTTTCATATTATTCACTGGATCGGATTCACGCTTCTTGCCATGAGGCTGGTAGGCTGGTTGTTTGGCTATTGGCATACGAAGCTGATTAATTTTACAGGGCAGCGCATATTATTCGATTTGCGCCAGCAGCTGTTCAATCATTTGCAATCATTGTCCTTCCGTTTCTTCGACGGCCGGCCGGCGGGTAAAATCATGTCTCGTATTACGAATGACACGAATGCGATCGGCGAGCTCATTAACGGCGGTTTAATAACGATCGTCATGGAAGTCACCCATCTGATAGGGATCGTTGCGATCCTGCTTTGGATGGACTGGAAGCTGGCGCTGTTATCCTTTATAACGATGCCGCTGCTGTACTTAATTGTGGGCAAGATGCAGCCCAAAATCGAAGGCTCATGGTCGCGTTCACGTAAAACGATGTCAGCAATAAACGGTAACGTGAATGAGACGATACAAGGTATGCGTGTCATTCAAGCCTTTTCAAGGGAAAAGGTGAACAATGAGCGGTTCGAAACGTTGAATAGCGAAAAACAAGGCTGCCTTCATGCGGGCGATTACGCTGGAATCAACCGTATGGCCCGCTGTAGAGATGATCGGTATGATCGGTACCTGTATCGTCCTATGGTTCGGTGCCAGAGAAGTTATGAATGATCAGCTTACACTAGGATTTATCATGGCCTTCATTAACTATCTGTGGCGTTTCTGGGGTCCGCTTAGTGCCTTATCCAAGGTATACAGCCAAGTGCTGTCGGCGATGGCTTCCGCAGAACGGATATTCGAAGTACTTGATACGGATCCGGAAGTGAATGATAAGTCCAATGCGAAGCCGCTCAAGACGATCCGCGGCGAGGTTGTGTTCGAGAATGTATCCTTCCGATACGGAGAAGACAAACCGGAGGTGCTGCACGGCGTTAATTTGACTATTAAGCCAGGTCAGCGCGTAGCGCTTGTCGGTCCAACCGGAGCAGGGAAGAGCACTATTGTAAACCTGCTGATGCGCTTCTATGATGCGACTGGCGGCCGTATTATTATTGACGGGCAGGATGTAAAGGATGTCACGCTGGAATCGCTGCGGCGGCAGATGGGGATTGTTTTGCAGGACTCTTTCATTTTCTCAGGCACGATCGAGGAAAATCTCCGTTATGGTAACGAGGATGCTTCTGATGAGCAATTGAAGCGTGCGGCGGCCAGCGTTCGTATTGATAAGTTCGTCTCGCAGTTTGCCGAGGGCTACGAGACGCAGGTTGAAGAACGGGGCTCTAAGCTATCTGTTGGACAGCGTCAGCTGGTTGCATTCGGCCGGGTGCTGCTATCCGATCCGCGAATTCTTATCCTTGATGAAGCGACTTCAAGCGTGGATACAGAAACAGAGCAGCACATTCAATCTGCACTTCATAATGTTCTTGAAGGGCGTACTGCCTTCATAATTGCGCACCGTTTATCGACAATTCGGGATGCGGATCTGATCCTTGTCGTTCAAGAAGGCCGGATTTCCGAGCAGGGGACTCATGATGAGCTCATAAAGAAGGATGGATTATACCGTAAGCTGTATATGACACAATTCGAGATGCAGCAATCGTTGACCCTGCAGACAGGTGCTTAAAAGTTAGGGATTGAACCAGCCTTGTGAAGGATTGCTCCTTTGCGAGGCTGTTTTCACTCGGGGGTAATTTGGTCAAATAGGTATTCTTTTCGTCCAAATGATGAATAATAAAGGATGATACGCAAAAAACAGCATCGATCATTCATAAATTGTTTGACAAGTCTCCAAAAAGTATATAAGCTTACAATGCCTTTTTAAATCTAAACAAACAGGAGATTGATTATGTCATTCAATTACAAATTTAAAAATTTTGTTGCAGCAGATAGTAATCCGGCGACAGGACTTTATCATTTTGTTGCGACTTTCTCCGATCAGACTCAAGTAAGACTGATGTTCACGAATACGCCAGAATGGAAGCTGATCGGCACGAATCGGTTGCTGACTGTACCCTGCCCGGTTTGCAGACGCGACTACTACTGTAACTGTATGAGTAAATATGCAGCCCAGTTTGAGGAACAGGTCATAGAAGGCGAGCTATACAACACCGTAGACTAAGGCACTCCGTGCGGCAGTAGAACGTGGGTGGACTGCTTTAAAGCAGGTAAATTGCCTGCTTTTTTTGCGTTATACCGATAACAATTCATATTCCTCAAAATCACGTGTATCTGCCGCTTGATTCGCAGCTAGAGGTTTGATACAATGACCATCAACAACCGAAAACGCAAATAGGCCGATGAAGAGAATCCAACTCGGAGGCGTTGCGATCGGGACTGTGCAGCATGGGCTGCAAGCGTCCTTTAAGTATTCCGGTACCGCACCGTTATCGGCGGATCAAGAGAGTCGGTTCAGTAGTGAACGACTAATTTGGGTGGCACCGCGAACGCGTTCTTCGTCCCATTATGGGGAGAAGAACGCGTATTTTGTTATTTTCGCAAAGAAGGAGTGCTTATTCATGTTAGACATTCGCATCATTCGGGAACGATCGGAAGAGGTTCAGCAAGCGGCGCAGCAGAAACGCATCAGCTTTGAGGTTAAGGAGCTCCTGGCAATCGATGACCGCCGAAGAGAGCTTCTTACGATTACGGAGAATCTCCGGGCAGAGCGTAACCGTCGTTCTGACCAGATCAAACGGCTGCTGGGCGAGAATCGGAAAGAAGAAGCCGAGACAGAGAGAGCGGTTGCCCAGGCGATGCTTGGTAAGTTGAAGGAAGCGGATTTGGAGCTGCGCGGATTGGAAGAGGAGTTTAACCATCTCATGCTGCAAGTGCCGAACTTTATGTCGCTGGATACGCCGGTTGGAGCTAGCGATAAAGATAATGTGGAGGTACGGCGATACGGTCAGCCTGCCTCGTTTGCTTTTGAACCCAGGAGCCATGTGGAAATTGGTACGGAGCTTGGCATGCTCGATTTGGAACGCGGAGTGAAGATCGGCGGCTCTAGGCAGTATGTGCTGAAGGGTAACGGTCTGCGGCTTCATCGTGCCGTGCAGCAGCTTGCTTTGGATCTGCTGGAGGAGAAAGGGTATACGCTGCTTGATGTGCCGGTCATGGTGAAGGAGGAGACTCTTGTCTCATCGGGCTTCTTCCCGGGGAACCGCGATCAGACTTATGCGATTCAGGGGGAGGACAAATGGCTCGTAGGAACGGCTGAAGTGCCGCTTGTCTCTTATTATGGCGGCGAAGTATTGGATTTGACTGCACCTATGCTTCTAGGAGCAGCAAGCCCTTGCTACAGGAGCGAGGTGGGCTCAGCTGGCCGTGATGTCCACGGACTCTACAGGGTTCATCAGTTCGCGAAGGTGGAGCAGGTTGTCATCTGTCAAGCGGACATGGAGCTTGCTGAGCATCTATTGCAGCAAATGACGGCTAACGCGGAAGAGCTGCTGCAGCTTCTAGAGCTGCCTTACCGGGTAGTAGCGGTATGTTCGGGCGACATGTCGCAAAAGAATTATAAGCAATATGACCTTGAAACTTGGATGCCAAGCCGCAATGGCTATGGGGAAACACATTCGGCTTCGCTGCTGCTTGATTTTCAAGCCAGACGCTCGCGTATCCGGTATCGGGACGAAGACGGGGAGCTTAAGTTTGCTTATACGCTCAATAATACGATGGTAGCGACACCGCGTATTCTCATTCCGTTACTTGAGAACCATCAGCTTGAAGACGGTTCGATCAGCGTTCCTGCTGCGCTGCGCCCTTATATGAAGGGGCAGAAAATTCTTCGATAATCATCCAAGGGAAGTGCCGATTATTTGATCGGCACTTCCTTTCTGTATCATTGGAACAGGCGTGTGTTCTGCGATAACGATTGGTATAGCGGTTACATCTTTTAGCAGGTATACTGGGAAATATGAACTGCCATTTCCTAGGAAGACGAAGGGAGTACCGCCAGATGACTTTGCAAAAGATTCAAAGCTTAGCGGATCGAATACGTACGAATGTCAGCAACGTGATTGTTGGAAAAGAAGATGTGATTGATAAATTAGTTATTGCAATTATTACATCCGGCCATATTCTGCTGGAGGATGTCCCTGGGACAGGCAAAACGCTTCTTGCGAAAGCGCTTGCAAAATCTATCGATTGCGCTTTTAAACGAATCCAGTTCACACCGGACTTACTCCCGTCCGATCTGAGCGGTATTCATTTTTATAATCAGAAGCTCTCTGAATTCGAGTTCAGACCCGGACCGTTATTCACCAATATCGTCCTCGCCGATGAAATTAACCGTGCAACGCCGAGAACGCAATCGAGCTTGCTTGAATGTATGGAGGAGCGGCAGGTAAGCATCGATGGGACAACCCATCTCTTAAGCCGGCCTTTTCTGGTCATTGCCACGCAAAATCCGGTGGAACAGCAGGGAACCTTCCCGCTGCCTGAAGCTCAATTGGACCGCTTCCTCTTCAAGGTGAAGATGGGCTATCCATCAACGACGGAGGGCATCGATATTATGAAAAGGTTCATGGCGGATAATCCGCTCGACCAGCTGGATGCGGTAGCTGGCGTTGAAGAAATTGAAGAGGCTCAGCGATTGTACACGAGTGTGGCGGTATCGGAGGATTTGCTGATGTACATGCTGTCAATCGTTGAAGCGACGCGCAGCCACCCGGATGCGGCGCTTGGAGCGAGCCCGCGCAGCAGTCAGGCGCTGCTTCGCGCTTGTCAGGCCTATGCAGCCTTGCGAGGAAGGGATTACGTCATGCCAGATGATGTGAAGGCGATGGCCATCCCTGTTCTGGCGCACCGCGTAACGCTTGAGAAGTGCACAGCGGATGCGGCCTGATGCAGCTGATAGCGTTCTAGAGTCCATTATCCAAACGATTGCGGTACCTTCGGATACACCGCTATTAACAAGGTCGTGAGAATGACTGGACTCGAAAGGGGATTTGGATGGGAATCCATTGGTATATTTTAAGCGCCATTGTCGTCATTGTGATTCAACGGTTTCTGTTCCGGCGCTTCGGTATGAAGAGGCTCACCTACGAGCGAAGCTTCAGTGTAAGCCGCTGCTTTGAAGGTGACCATATTGAAATGATCGAGCGGCTTACAAATGGTAAAATACTGCCAGTTCCGTGGCTTCGAGTCGAGTCGCTGCTGCACACAGGTCTCAAGTTTCAAAGCGATGCTAACTTTGATGTCAGCAACGGACAATTTTATCAAAATCATAAAAGCTTATTCAGCTTAAGAGGGAATCGGCAGTTGACGAGAAGGCATGCCGTTCAATGTATGCAAAGAGGCTGTTATCGATTGACAAGCGCTTCCCTTACATACGGTGATTTGTTCGGGCTGTTCAGTACATGGGCGGCTGTACCGCTGAAGGAAGAGCTGATTGTTTATCCTCAGCCAGTTGATTATTCAGAGCTGAATCTTCCTTCACGAAGCTATCAAGGCGATATAACGGTACGACGATGGGTTGTAGAGGATCCATTCACCATCTCTGGTGTGCGTGATTATCATTCAGGTGATTCCCTGAAGACGATCAATTGGAATGCGACTGCCAGAGCTGGAAAACTGCAGGTTCATCGTCGCGATTTCACGGCTGATTATCGACTAATGGTGCTGTTGAACGTTGAGGATCACGAGCAGATGTGGGAGGCTGTTAATCAGACCCAGCTTATTGAGCACGGGATACGGCTTGCTGCTGCTCTCGTGCAGTATGCTACTGAACAGGGGCTGGAGACCGGCTTTGCGTCTAATGGTCACGACCTTGACGTACCAGGTTCTGCCATGTCGGTTGAGCGGGGGAATGGCAGCGATCATTTACTTCATATGTTCGAGCAGATGGCTAAGCTTGTGATCGTTCGAACGGTGCCCTTTGATGCTTTGCTTGAGCAATTGGCGGAGCAATGGAAGGGTGATGAATCCTGTGATATCGTCATTATTTCGGCGTTTATGAGTGAGAAAATCGAGCTGGCTGCCGATAAATTACGAAGCGATGGTCATAGCGTGGATTGGATGCCAATCCCAACACTTGCAGGACAGGCAGGTGAAACCGCATGAAACCACTAATGAGAAATACTCCAGCTGCCAGTGTGATAGGAATAATCGAGCTGCTGCTCATATTCCCAGTCTTGTTCATTGTTTATTTGAAATTCTCGGATTCGGCACCGTTATGGCAATGGTTAGTTCTGCTATTGGCGGGATATCCGGTAGGATTATTTGCTCAATCTTATCTTTAAATTCCGCCATTCTTTTCCGCTGCTGCTCATCGCCTTCATTCTTGGTGGAGGGTTCAGTTGGCTGGTTAAAGGTGTATCTGCAGAAGCTTTTTTATCGGCCATTCTATTGACGTTTTGCCTATTTCGCGGTGAGCAAATGGCTGTCACTACGCTTACAAACAGGCTGCAGGCCCGGCACTACACATTCGGTTTGTTTGCCTATTTTCTCGTTTCCCTGTTTCTAAGTTTGAAGCCTGGTTACGGCTCGCCGTATCTGCCGTACTTTACGGTTGCGGGATTGATCGTGCTTGTTCTTACGTTATTTCAATTAAATCGCGGCAACGTCAATCAAGAGTCGCTCTCAGGCAATGATAAGCCTATCGTGGAGCCTGCAGTTAGACAACATAATCGATTCTATGTCACCATTATCTCTATTCATTACGGTCATTATTGTATTTACTTATCAAATTCAAGCCATTCTCGGTTCACTATTCAAGACGTTTCGTGCATGGTTAGCTCAATTGCTAAAAGGCGGTGATTCAGGTGTGATGCCGCCTCAAACGCCTCAGAATGCAAAGCCTCCTAATATCCAATTGCCTGATGAGGCTGCAAAGACTTTGCCGCATTGGGTGGATTATCTGCTTTATGGATTTTGCGGCATCATTCTTGCTGCCCTGCTATGGCTTGTGCTGCGGAGGCTTCGGCATTTGCCAAGCTGGCTCAAGGTGCTTCGCGAGAAACTTAGCCGGGTTATTCCAACGTGATAAAATAAGTTGGCGAGAGGCTATATAGATGAAGTAAAGAGTATACGCCAACCTGGACTCTTTGGCGGACTTTGGCGTTCTTCTTCCAAAGAGCCTCGCCTAAGCTGGAAAGATCTGCATGATAACGAATCAAAAATCCGCTATCTGTATCGTCAATGGGTGGGACGGCGCGTAGGAATGGATATGCATTCAAGCCGCATTTGACCCCGTCTGAAACTGGCGCTGAGCTGAGCCTGCAGCTGCAGAAGCACGAAAATACCGCTGGTGATGAGCTTGTTCAGATTACAACCGAGTACGTTATGGAGGCAAGGCAGTTTCTGACGAACAGCTTCGTCTATTGCTGGAGCAGCATGAGAAGAGCGGTCAGTAAGGCCGCATTAAACATAAATATCCATCGGCTTGGACATCCTAATCATGGATGAAACGGTAGAGCTTACGTTTTCTGGGCATAGCCCGCAATAACCAAGCTTATGCTTCCGAAGTGAGTTTTTGCTTCCTTCACCGAATAACGGTGAGGCGGCATAGCCCACAAAAACTTTTAGGAGGATGCAACGATGGATCAATATCAAAACCAGATCAATAGTCAGCAGTTAAGCTATGAGCAGTTTCAAGCTCAGGTGCAGAAGCAGCAGCAGAGGAGCAGCAGATGGCACAGCAGGCGCTTCGGAATGCTGGATTAGATCCCAAATCCCAACAGGTACAGCAGGTTATTCAAGTGCTTCAAAATATTCAGGATGAATTAAATCTTGCTGAGAATCAGCTTCAAATGCAAATGGATGCGCAAAAACGGCAGATTCAAAACATTCAGCAGAAGCTTCAGCAAGCCGTGAAACAAGTTCAATCCTCACTTTCAACGGCGAATGCATCGGCTTCATCGATGTCGTCCAATTTAACTAATCCGTCGTCATCCGCGAACGGGTATTACCAATAATATTGTTCAATAAATGAAACACCAAGATGATCTGCTTAAAATGCCCCTCTAGCTGCCTGAGATGATGCGGTAAATTACCGCTTCCCAGATGGCTCAAAGGGGTATTTTTTTATGGAAATTGTCATAAATATTATGTTAGGTTTAGTAACATTTATTTCTTGAACTTTATCACCTTTCCGCCTATCATGTAATATAATATAACATTAATCTGTTGCTCGGTAAAATTGGTGTGCCACTCTCTTACAGTTAAGGATTCATTTGGAGGAGGAGACATATGGACGCCTATTCAATCTTGAATGCCATACCGTACATGAAGTCTGATGCCGTGCTAGCGACAATTCTATCAGTAAGCGGTCATTCTTATCGAAAAACAGGAGCAATGATGTTGTTTCTCCAGAACTGCAGCAGGATCGGAAGCATTAGTCCGGGCTGCCTGGAGGCGGATTTGCAAGAGCGGGTAGCTGCTGTGCTTGAGAGTTGTGCATGCGAAATCATTTCTTATAATATGCGATCGGAAGAGGATGCGATCTGGGGGGAATCAATTGGCTGCGGCGGTTCAATTCGTGTGCTGCTGGAGCCCGTGGATCAGGAATTTCGCGCACTTCTCAGTCGCTCTCTAGCTAGAATGAATGCGGGGCTAGACGTTCAATTGTTACGGGACTTGAATGCAGAGACCATTCAATATACCCTCCTCCACGAAAGTGAAGTCTGCATGGCGAAAGCATTGAATCAAGCTTCTCTGGAGGCTGCTGAGCCTGAAACGATGCTGGTCTGTTTGGATGCCAAAATCCCGTCTTATCGTATTTGGGGGCGGTAATGATGCGGAGGCTATTTGCAAAATTGCGCGTATGATCGATTTTCATGTTATTTTGGCAGATTGGCGTGATTTGCCGGATACGGAGTCCCGTTATCCTGGCGTTCAGATCGTGAATGGAACCGCAGCGATGATTACGCAACAGTTAGGTATCGGAAGGCATGACTTCGTTGTTATCTGCAGTCATCAGCTGCAGCGGGACCGTGAAATGCTTGAACAGGCTATACCGCGCAGACCGAGATATATTGGTGTTTTAGGTTCTCAAAACAGAATTAGAACGATGTTTGAAGGAATCGCTGCCACAGCGAATGTGCATGCGCCTGTGGGTTTGGCTATAGAAGCAGAAGGGCCGGAGGAAATAGCTGTCAGTATTGCTGCTGAGCTTGTTTCCGTACGTGCCAGAGCTAGGAATGAGGGTGTGAAGGGAGTGCGATTAGATGAAAATAGCAGGAGTTTATTTGGCAGCCGGGGCAAGCAGGAGAATGGGGGAGGCGAAGCTTCCGTTAGAACTGTCGCCGGGCATTACCCTTGGGAGTAGGGGGCTGCGCGAAATGCGCGCTTGCGGGCTGGACTCGTTAACTGTCATTGTTCGCCAGGAGGATCCGCTTCTGTGGGTCTATGACCGCAAAGAAATCGGCAATCGTCTTTCTAAAATTCGGATCGTCCCTTGTAAGGAAGCGCATTTAGGGATGTCTCATTCCATTCGCAGCGGCCTTGAAGCAATAATTCCGGAATCGCCTGATGCCGTTCTCATCGCGCTGGCTGATCAGCCTTTCGTGACGGAGATGCTGTTGAAGCACCTTATTTCAGTCTATCTGAAGGATCCGTCAGTGGACTATGTTGCAAGCGGGCAAGGGGAAGCTGCTGTTCCGCCTGTTATTCTGTCAAAGTCGACATTTCCGGTGTTAAATTGTCTTGAAGGGGATGTTGGGGCGAGGCATATTTTTCGTTCCCCGGAATTCCGAGGAACGCGAGTACGTTATGCGGCCGAATGGGCTTTTATTGATGTGGATACACCCGATGAAATGGAAAGAGCAAGGCTGGTTTGGTCCGAGCTGCAATTGAAGGCGAAGTGACATTTATGTAATATAAGTTGACGTACTACTTACATGATTATATAGTTGAATTACATCTTGGCTAGAACCTGGAAACCTAGGATGAAATACATAGAGACTTGGGGAGGAACCGTATGAAAATTCGAAACATGAAGTTGACGATGGGTTTGTTTTTCATTCTTACATTTATGATTGTTCTTTCCGGGTGTTCAAGTAATAAAGATGATAAAGAAACGAATTCACCCCCGGCGAATACGGCGGCAAGTGATTCACCGAAGAACAGCAGTACATCAGACACGACTAAGAAAGCACCTCGCGTAGCTTTTGTTTATATCGGCCCCCCTGGAGACGGCGGCTGGACCTACCAGCATGATCAAGGGCGTAAATTTATGGAAGAGCAAACGGGCATTAAGGCGGATACGGTGGAAAATGTACCGGAGAGCGCGGATGCGGAGCGTATCATAACCGAACTTGCTCAGAATCATGACATCATCTTTACGACAAGCTTTGGATACATGGATTACACATTGAATGTTGCCAAGAAATTCCCCAAAGTCATCTTTGAACACACGGCTGGTTACAAAACAGCAGACAACATGGGAACTTATTTCGGCAAAAACTTTGAAGGCAGCTACCTGGCGGGTATTGCGGCAGGCAAAATGACGAAGAAGAACCTGCTCGGTTACGTCGGCGCTTTCCCGATTCCGGAGGTTATTTATAATATTAATGCGTTTGCCTTAGGCGCACAGAGTGTAAATCCTGATGCTAAAGTAAGTGTCGTATGGTCGAATACTTGGTATGATCCAACGACTGAACGACAAGCAGCGATCAGCTTGCTTGATAAAGGAGCCGATGTACTGCTGGCTTATCAGGATTCGCCGGCAACCGTGCAAGCAGCAGCGGAACGAGGGGCATTCGCAGGGGGAAATGACTCTGATATGAGCAAGTATGCACCGGATGCTTATTTGACTAATCCGACATGGAACTGGGGCCCGTATTATACCAAAATTGTGAAAGCTGTGCAGGATGGCACTTGGACAAATGAACAATATATCGGTTCAATGGCGGATGGCATGGTCGACATCGCACCGCTTGGACCTAAGGTTCCTGATGATGTGAAGAAGATTGTGGAGGACGCTAAAAAGAAGATATTGGCAGGCAGCTTGAATGTGTTCTCTGGGCAGATCCTGGATGCGAGCGGGGCAGAGAAGCTCAAAGCAGGCGAGACGATGAGTATCGAAGATATTTTGAAAATGGATTGGTTTGTTAAAGGGGTAGACGGTACTATTCCCAAATAACCACTAACCCCTATAGGCCAAACCAACAAATCCCTTCGAGAAGGGATTTGTTGGTTTATCATCAGATAAATGGATTTGATCAAGTATAGACTCGAACCTCGAGGCAGAGCCTCGCAAAAACTAAGCTTATGCTTTCGAAGCGAGTTTTTGCTTAGACGTTCGATAGACTCGAACCTCGAGGCAGAGCCTCGCAAAAACTTTTAGGAGGAAGAGCTCATGAAGGACTTCTACTCCATTGATATGCGTAAAATTGTGAAGCAGTTCGGAACGGTTATTGCGAACGACTCGGTTGATTTTCGTGCAAAGCCTGGTGAAATTCATGCACTGCTAGGGGAGAACGGGGCTGGTAAAAGCACGATCATGTGCATGCTCTCTGGTGTTTATCGGCCTACAAGCGGCGATATTTATATACAAGGGCGAGAAAGCGAGAATCCGATCCCCCAAGGATGCAATGAAGTTCGGCATCGGTATGGTTTTTCAAAATTTCCGGCTCGTACAGACACTGACTGCCGCTGAGAATATCGTGCTTGGGGAGAAATCCTCCTTCTGGCGCGGCCCGAAGTGGATGAAGAATAAACAGGAAGAAATCGAAGCAATCGCCGATCGCTTTGGATTATCCATACCGGTTAATCGGCCTATATGGCAGCTATCCGTCGGGGAACAGCAGCGCGTGGAGATTGTTAAAACCTTATACCGCGGGGCAGACTTTATTATCCTTGATGAACCGACCTCGGTGTTGACTCCTATTGAAGCGGATCAGCTGTTCATCACCTTGAAACGCATGAAGGCGGAAGGTAAAACCATCATCATGACCACTCATAAATTGAAGGAGGTCATGGCCGCTTCAGACCGGATATCGGTCATGCGAAAAGGGAAAATGATCTATACGTCGCTTACCAGCCAGACGAATGAACGTGAGCTTGCGCGCCTGATGGTGGGGAAAGAAATGAACCTGGAAGAGCGAAACTGCTCTATCCATTCACCTAAGGGAAAGAGACTGCTGTCGGTTGATCAGGTCGATGTGCACGCCGAACATGGCCGGAAGGCGCTTCATGCGCTTTGCTTGGATGTTTATGAAGGCGAAATCGTCGGCATTGCCGGTGTAGCCGGAAATGGACAGAAGGAGCTTGCCGAGGTACTGACTGGTCTTCGGCCTAAGAGCGGAGGTACCATCATCTTTGATGGCAAAGAGATGAAAACGGCATCCGTACGGGAAGCTATCGAAGCCGGCATCGCTCATGTACCGGAGAATCGAATGCGCAGCGGGCTTGCCGGAAGCTTGGGCTCTATCGATAATCTGCTTTTCAAATCTTACCGGACTGGCGAGCGTTCAAGGTTTGGCATTCTTCGTGCCGGTTCCAATAAGGAGTGGTCCCAGTCGTTAATCGACCAATTCGATGTGAAGACGGCAGACCTACTTGCACCGGTAAGCCAAATGTCCGGGGGGAATCAGCAGAAGCTGCTTTTTGCCAGGGAAATCGATCAGAAGCCGAGGCTTATGGTGGCCGTTCATCCAACGCAGGGACTTGATGTGGGTGCAACCGAAGGGGTTCACCGATTATTAAGAGGACTGCGGGAAGCGGGGAATAGCGTACTGCTTATAGCGGAGGATCTGGATGAGGTGCTGAAGCTATCCGACCGAATTCTCGTGATCTATAACGGATCGATTGTTGGCGAGGTGAGCAGGGATAAGGCCGATCGGGAACAAATAGGCTTATATATGACGGGCATGCAGCAAGTTGATGAAGGAGTGGAAGCGGTATGAGCAATCAACCGATAACGCCGCCCCTTTCAATTGAAAAGGAACCGGCCCGTAGACAATGGTTTAAGTATCGTCTTGAAATGGATTTATCTAAGCAGGGTGGCAGCCCGTGGTGGATAACGATTATCTCCATCCTGCTGGCACTTCTCCTATGCGGCATTTTCATCGCTGCTAATGGGATGAATCCAATCCCTGTTTACAAAAAAATGATTACTGGCGCTTTCGGTACACCGTTTGGGATAACGGAGACGTTGGTCAAATCGATTCCGCTTCTGCTCTGCGGTCTGGGCGTTTCCATCGCTTACCGGATTTCTATATGGAATATCGGCGCTGAAGGCCAATTCGCGGCTGGCGCGATCGGCGCTACGGCCGTTACCATTTATTTTCCTGATTTACCGGCTTATTTCTCTATTCCGTTAATGATTTTGTTCAGTATAATCGCAGGTGGTTTCTGGGGCCTGCTCACCGCAATTCCTAGAACCTATTTTCAAGTCAACGAACTCATCACCTCCTTAATGCTCAATTATGTTGCCTTGCTGGCTTTGGATTACGTTGTTTTCGGTCCATGGCGGGATCCAAAAGGCTTTAATTTCCCCGGAACACCCATGTTCACCGATGCTCAATCCTTACCTGTGCTAGGCGACACCCGTCTTCACTTTGGTTTAATCTTCGCTTTAGCTGCCGTTGTCTTCTATGCACTGACGATTCGCTATACCAAATGGGGCTATGAGCTCCGAATCATCGGCGCGAATCCGGAGGCAGCAAGAAATGCCGGTATTCGAATCAATAGACATATCTTATTCGTTATGGTCATTAGCGGCGGATTGGCCGGCCTTGCCGGAATGAGCGAGGTTGCAGGTGTCACTCACCGTCTCATGTATGGAATATCACCGGGGTATGGTTATACCGCCATTATTGTAGCTTGGCTTGCGAAGCTGAATCCTATTGGTTTGATCGTGGCTTCTGTCCTATTCGGCGGACTGATCGTCGGGGGATATAGTGTCCAGACGATCGGCCTGCCCTCTTCCATCTCAAATATGCTGCAAGGCGCAATCCTATTTGCCCTCATTGCAGGGAGTATGTTCAGTAAGCTAAGGCTGCGGCAAGCAGGGTGAGAGGAGAGGGACCTGTATGGATGTCGTTATCCAACTATTAAACGCAGCAATCGCATCGGGAACTCCGCTGCTCTTCGCAACTTTAGGCGGGATTCTTATTGAGCGCTCTGGTGTTATTCAACTTGGTGCGGAAGGCTTAATGCTGATGGGAGCGGTCGTTGCCTGTCTTACCTTTCTGAATTCGGGCAGCTTAACCCTTACGCTGCTTGCAGTCATAGCCGTTAGTGCTGTGCTTGGATTATTGCATGCTTCGCTTACGGTTTCGCTGCGAACGAATCAAATTGTGACTGGACTTGCGTTGACGCTGTTCGGTTCCGGTCTTAGCGCCTATCTGGGCAAACCCGTCAGCGGGATTCCCGTGCCGCATCCGGTTCCGAAGGTGAATCTAAGCTGGTTAGATGGCATTCCTATCGTTGGTGATGTACTTGGCCATCTCGATATGTTGACATGGATTAGTTTCATTCTCGTCCTTGCTATGCATCTATTCATCCATCGAACCTCCTGGGGACTTCATCTCCGCGCAATTGGCGATAACCCCCCAACTGCTGACGTTATGGGGATCCGAGTGTTCGCATTTCGATATGGTTTTATTATTGCAGGCTCCATACTCATTGGACTTGCGGGCGCGGACTTGCTGCTTGTCTATACGCCGACCTGGAATGAAGGAATGACGGCAGGAAGGGGCTGGATTGCCGTTGCACTCATTATTTTTGCACGGTGGAATCCAATTCGAGCCCTATTATGTGCTTATTTCTTCGGTATGCTGGATACAGTGGGCTTCCGAATTCAGCTGATCGGAAGTGAAATTCCATCTTATTTCTTGAAAATGATTCCGTATATCGTGACGATTCTCGTTCTGATGGTTCTTGGCTGGAGGAATCGCAATAAACCGTCGGGCGCTCCCGAGGCACTCGGTGTTCCATATGTCCGTGAACAGCGATTCTAGCTGCGGCCTAGCAAGCATTCGAGTTCTTCAAATAAGGGGGGAGAGCGATGTCGACAGTCAACGATGATAGGTTGCAGACTCCCTTCGTATGGCAGCCGCAGGATGCCGCGGAAGCTTGGCATTACAAGCAATCATTGGGCGAGGAAAGTGTCTATGTGGCAGGAGGTACGTTGCTGCGGACGCAATGGGAGTCAGGTCTAATCGCCATGCCAAAGCATATAATCGATCTTGGTTCTGTCTCTGGCATAAAGGGAATTGCTGTCCATGGCAGGGAGGTGGAGATTGGTGCTTTTACACCGATGTCCGTCATACGGAAGGACCCGTTTCTCCTTGAACACTATCCTATGCTTATTGATGCGGTACGGGTAATTGCTGCACCTGCTGTAAGGAATCTAGCCACTTTGGGTGGCAACATTACAGCCGGTGTCGGTGACTCCATTCCAGCTCTTCTTGCTTACGAAGCTGAATTGGTCTGGTATGACGGTCAAAAGCAGGCTGCAGAGCCGCTGGCGGATTGGCTGGATGACTTGCTTCATTCGCGAGCAGAGCCCGGGAGATTGCTGATGCAGGTGAGGCTTCCTTATAGACATGATGAGCCGGAAACCCCAAGTGAACTCGTTCAGCCCGTCCGGCTGAACATCGGGGAATCAGATGGAGACTCTACTCCACCTGAATCAGAGCCCGCCTATAGAGGCGGGGGTCTTGACCCGATTAACAATGGTCGGAATAAACCCTTCTGCGCTTATCACAAAGTCGGCCGCAGGGAGTCATTTACACCCTCTCTTGTTACCGTGTCACTCTTTATATCCATAGATTCAAATCAACGGATCATGACGGCGAGAATAGCAGCCGGAGGCGGTCAAACCATTCCTCATCGCCTATACGCTGCGGAATCACTGCTCCAAGGAAAGGTTATAGACATGGACTTGCTAGAATCGCTCTACGAACAGCTATTACAGGAATTTGAGCCCAGCGGCGATCTATTCGGTTCAGTTGAATATCGGAAAAGAACAGCAGCTAATCTCATTGCAGCTGAGCTGTGGAAGTTAACCCAGCCCCTTTAAGGATTACGGGAGGACATTCGCGTAAGGGAAAGAAGGTGGGAACATGCTGTTAAACCGAGACTCTAGCGGGGAACGATGGCGGGTGAGACCCGATGGTCCTGATAAAGTGACCGGCAAGCTTGCCTACTTGACCGATATGACAGTGCCGGGCATGCTGATTGGCAGCGTGCTGCGAAGCCCGCATCCTCATGCAAAAATTATCGCGATCCGAACAGAGAAGGCTAAGCAGTCACCGGGTGTGTCCGCCGTACTTACTCATGAAGATATTACCGGCATGAACGCATATGGTATCGCAGCTCAGGATCAGCCTGTATTTTGCTTCGACGTTGTTCGTTATATCGGAGATGCTGTTGCCGCTGTCGCAGCAGAATCCATAGAAGCTGCTGAACGGGCTCTCGCACTGATCGAAGTAGATTATGAGGTTCTCCCTATCGTAGATGATCCTCAGGCTGCGCTGGAGGAAAACGCGCCGCAGTTACATCCGCATGGCAATGTGCTGCACCGGAATGGCTACAGCCGAGGCGATGTGGAGAGCGCGTTTGCCGCTTGCTCCTTTATTGTCGAAGAGATGTACGACTCGCCGAGGCAGATGCATACGTACATGGAAACAGAAGGCGGGCTTTTTGTTCCGGAACAGGATGGCCGCCTGACGGTATATTCACCGACGCAGCACGGTTTCATGGATCGGCTTCAGTTATCCCGTATTACTGGACTGCCGGAGGAGGCCATTCGCATTGTATCGAGCCCAATCGGCGGCTCTTTCGGGGGTAAAGATGAACTGAATGTACAGCCATACGGCGCGCTGCTAGCTCTTGCCGCCAACCAGCCGGTTAAGATTCATCATTCAAGATGGGAATCTGTTCGTGCAGGCTTGAAGCGTCATCCGATGAAGATTTGGATGAAAACTGGAATTAATGAGGATGGCTGCCTGACCGCTCATCAAGTTCGCATTACGGCAGATACGGGACCTTATGCAACACTCGGGGCAGAGGTGCTCAACTTTACGACGGAGCATGTGATGGGTCCATACCGGATTGAGCATGTTGATATCGCCAGTGTTTCCGTCTATACGAACAATGGGATGTCGGGGGAATTCCGAGGCTTCGGCGGCAATCAGGCCATCTTTGCCTTGGAGGGTCAGATTGAACGATTAGCTTCGCAGCTAGGCATGGATGCATGGGAGTTTCGCCGCCTGAATATGAGAAAAGCTTCGGATCCTGGTCCGTATGGGCAACCGATTGCCCCTACCAATGGAGCTGAGCAAGTCTGGCAGGCGCTGGCTTCCAGCTCATTGTGGCAGGAAAAACAAGCTTCAAAGGCTTCGTCCGAGAAGCCCCCTTGGATTCGCACAGGAGTTGGTGCTTCCTTCATTATGCATGGTGCTGGACTAGGTGTTGGTATCCCTGATCCTGCTGGAGGCAGGCTTGTGTTAGCCAAGGATGGCCGTATCGAAGCGGTATTCGGGTATGAAGAATGCGGTCAAGGCTTACTGGCGACGCTTGAGCAAATGCTGATCGAGCAGTTTGGTTTTGATGCCCGTGATATCCGATTGATCATCGGTGATACGGACGTCGTTCCCAATAGCGGTTCGACTACCGCCTCGCGAGCAACCTCGATGATATGGAAATCACTGCAAAATTTACATCCTGTATTTACAGCACAGCTGCTTGAGACGGCTGGCCGGCATTTAGCGATGCCGATTGATCAGCTGATGGTCGGCGCAAACGGAATACGGGCGAAACATAATCCTGCGATGCTCTTAATCACTTATGAGAAGCTGGCTGAGCTTGCAGAAGAACCGATCGCAGCGGAGACCGCCTTTTCGTTTCCAATGACTGTTTCTCCGATGACTGGCGCCCATTTCCTCTATACGTTCGCTGCTGCTGCCGTCAAAGTGGAGATCAATACGTTAACAGGCCGGGTTCAGGTGCTTAATCAATTCCATACCGTTGCGGCTGGGCCGGTCATGAACCCGCAGGGCTATTTGGGCCAAATCGAGGGCGGTGCCATGATGGCGCTTGGCTATACGCTGACGGAAGAAGCATTGATGAGCAAGGGACGCTATGTGACCCGCAACTTAGATACGTACCTCATCCCAACGTTTGCCGATGCTCGGGGAAGTATGGAGGTGCTGCCGATTGAAACGTTGAATGAGGGGGATGAATATGGCCCAAGAGGGATTGGAGAGATTGGCTCTATTGGGCTCGCGCCTGCAATTGCTGCCGCTGTTCACGATGCGGCCGGCAAATGGATCCGCAAGCTGCCGATTGATCCGCTTGAGCTTCAAGAGCGTCCCGCATTCATCCAGAAGGCGGTGATTGGCAAATGAACAATGAAGCGCAGCTGGAATCCTATAGTCAGCCCAGCTTATCCTGCCAAGTCAACGGCGAATCTGTAACCCTTGCAGTCCCGGCCAGTAAACGATTGTTGTCCATTATTAGAGATGATCTTGAGCTTACCGGCACGAAGAGATCATGCGAGATCGGTCGCTGCGGTGCTTGCATGGTGCTCCTGGATGGCAGGCCGGTCAATGCCTGTTTAACAATGGCCTATCAATGCTCGGGCAAGCAAATAACGACGATTGAAGGGATTGCAGGTGTTGGGATTTCTGCAGAAGGGATGCATCCTGTTCAGCAGGCTTTTTTGGAGGAAGGCGGTTATCAATGCGGGTATTGTACCCCTGGAATGATTGTCACTGTCACAGCTCTTCTGGATGATACCCCGAATCCTACGCAAGAGGAACTGGAAGAAGCGTTGTCTGGTAATTTGTGTCGATGTACGGGCTACGGCGGTATTGTTAGAGCCATCCACCGGGCAATTGAGAAGAGGAGGGGATCGTTGTGAACGATCGGGAGCGGCATATCTATTATTTGCGTCGGTGCATAGAAGTATCTAAGCAAGCTAGACTATCAGGAAATACACCATTCGGTGCCATACTCGTACATCCGTCTGGTGATATTTTGCTAGAACAAGGCAATATAGAGGTAACTGAATCGATCTGTACCGGTCATGCCGAAACCTCCCTAATGGTGAGTGCATCGGGCCTATTCTCGAAGAACGAGCTGTGGTCCTTCACGTTATACACGACAGCGGAGCCTTGTGCGATGTGTGCGGGATCGATCTATTGGGGCAACGTCGGGACGGTCGTATACGGCATCTCTGAAGAGCGTCTGGCAGAGCTGACGGGGGATGATGAGCAGAACCTGACGTTAAATTTACCTTGTCGCGAGGTCTTTGCAAGCGGCCGCAAGCCGATTGAAGTCATTGGTCCTTTTCCGGAAATCGAAACGGAGACAATCGCCGTTCATGAGGGGTATTGGTCATGAAAATTAATCTATGGCAGTTGAATACACTCAGCCGTGAAGTGTTTGTCCATATGATTGGCAGTATATTCGAGCATTCTCCTTGGGTGGCGGATAAGGCATGGGAGCGGAGGCCGTTTCATTCCTGCCTGGAGCTGCATGAATCTATGATGCTGGCAGTAAGGGAGGCCGAACCGGCGCAAATTCTTGGCTTAATACGCGCACACCCGGATTTGGCGACCCGATTAAACATAAGCGAATTCTCCACGTTGGAGCAAAAAGGGGTCGGACTCGATCAGTTGTCTCCGGAGGAGTTCAAGCAGTTTTCTAATTTGAACCGGGAGTATGTGGAGAAATTTGATTTTCCCTTTGTATACGCGGTACGCGGCAAGACGAAAGCGGATATTTTGAGCGCGATGAAAGTACGGATGAACCATACGCCGCTTGAAGAACGCCAGCAGGCTTTAGTGGAAATCGGAAGAATTACTGCGTTTCGTATTCAAGATATCATAGAAGAATAACAGCGGAGAGGATGACTGCAATGCTTAATCTTGCAAGCGGACGTACGTTATATTACGGCAAAGGCGATGTCTTAACCTACCGCACCTATGCCAAACCATTGCGTGCAGCATCAATTCCAGAATCTGCCTTCCAAGGTGATTCAAATGTGATTTTCGCACATAACTTGACGTTCTCAGTAAGCAGTGAGCTGCTGCTCGGCTCCTTCACGCAGGGGGATAATTCGCAGGTTGTCGCTACGGACTCTATGAAAAATTTTATTCTGAGGCACGCCGCGCAGTTTGAGGGAAGTACAACGGAAGGGTTCCTCGCTTTTGTCAGCAATCGGTTCTTTGAGACCTATACGCATATAACGGCGATTGAGATCCGTGCGGATCGAATTCCCTTTCAAACCCTTCAAGTGAACGGGGAGGAGGGCTTCGAGGAAAGCGGCCTTGTGTATCGGCGTTCACACAATGACCATGCCAGTGCGTCGCTAGTTTACAAACGGGAGCCGCAAGGCGTGCAGCTTCAGTCCCATTGGTGCGGGTTGACGGATTTGCAGCTGATCAAAGTGAGCGGAAGCTCGTTCTATGGCTTTATCCGGGATGAATATACGACGCTGCCAGAGAGCTATGACCGGCCCTTGTTTATTTTCCTTAACATCTATTGGTGCTATTCGGATCTTGAAGATGCGTTAGATGCGGATTGGGAGCGGTATGTGCCTGCTGAGCATATACGGGATATTGCCCACCATGTTTTCCATGAATACAAAACACCGTCTATTCAATATTTAATATATCAAATTGGGATACGAATTCTTACTCGTTTTCCGCAATTATCGGAGGTTCGCTTCGAGTCAAATAATCGGACATGGGAGACCATTATTGAGCCGGACCCCGTAACAAATGCGGGGGTATTCACGGAACCGCGGCCGCCATTCGGCTTCCAAGGCTTCTCCTTAACCAGGGAGGATCTGGACAAGGGCGAACCATCCGCTCCCCACAATAGCACGCAAGCGGTAAACCAGCCATGAATGGGCGGCTAACGACACATGTTCTGGATATGTCGCTTGGAAAGCCGGCAGCAGGCATGCATATTCAACTTTGGCTGTTATCGGAGAATAACGAGCTGGATCTGCTAATGAAAGACGTATATACCAATGATGACGGCCGTCTGGACGCGCCCCTCCTCGAGCAGGATGAGCTTCAATCCGGTCTTTATCAGCTGTTATTCTCCGTTGCCGATTATTATCGAGAACGCAAGTCTATGCATGTTGACGAGTCACAGCTATTTCTGGAAGAAGTGCCAATCCGATTCCGCATTACGGATCCAAGCGCTCATTATCATGTGCCTTTGCTAATTGCTCCGGGCGGGTACAGCACCTACCGCGGGAGCTGACCTTAAGCTTATGACTGGCTGGACTTCACTTTAACCTAGGTGGTAGAGTAGTTCTAAACGACGCTTAGGGAGTGACTGTTTCAGATGAGTAACCAAGATCAAGATCTTCACGTACATCCATTTTACGAGCATACCGGGCAAGCCTTTGAATTACTGCCAGCAGCCATCCAGAGCTTAGCTTCGCTCAAAGAAGCCTTTGCTTTGGCGGATGAGGATTTTCTGTCGATTGAGCTTAAGACGATGCTGGAGAGGCTGAATGAAATTCAACAATTGCTTGCCGAAGGACCACAGGGGTAAGGCAAGGATTGCTGCAATTGCGGGTTGATTTTCGGATGACAAGTGACGATAGTTTGGCAAATTTTGGGTAAGACCGCTGGCTCCGACTACGACAGCGGTCTTTTTGCGTGCGCCTCACAGTTGCACAAACTAAGCGGCTCAAATCAACTCGGTAACTTTACCCTTTGAAGTGCTGTAGCCGAAGCAGATGTCCTAATTCGACAGGAACAGGACTGGCAGGGAGCGGCGTAAATTATACAGGCCTTGACAGTTCACTGGCAGGCGTCAGGTTCTACTGAATATTTGAATATTCCAGGTTTAGGGTATCTAACTTACGCAACTGCCAGGGAAGTTCTAGCAACTTAGTTTCGAAGTAGAAGGTAAGAATTATTAACACATACGTTTGGGGATTGCGTATAGAGTATTAAGCGAGGCTTACTAAACAATTGCACCTAATGTCGTGCTTTCCTCCCCGACATTATTCAGTTCATCATAGTCGCAGTGATCTGACTCCATTTCCGTCATTTAAAGGTCAGTCAAGCACCGTGAAATGGCATGTTTTACCGGACACTCCTATGTCAAGCGGTATGTGCTTCTGTCAGGTTAGAGGATATTTCGCCAGAACATATATTGGAAATTGTTGCGTTGTTACCCGGATTTGTTCTCCTCTTGTTCGCTTCTTTTTTAAAATTAGGCTATGTTAAATCTTAATGTTGATCTTCAACTAAAAGAAAACCGTCCATTGAAAGGACGGTTAATCTATCATACACATAAGTGCATCAATGTGGTTATAAATTGAATCTGTTCTTTATAATTTCAGCAACCTCACAAGCAGTTAAATTCGTGTTGTTAATTCTGATGTAATTTTCTCTTTTAATTTCTCCCTCGAATGAGTTCAATCGATGTTGCTCCATTGTCTGTATTAGATCCTGTTCTGAACGAGTGACATCCCTCTTTGTTGGTTTGTGTTCAAGCCTGTGAGGAGTTTTGTTACGCTCAATTCTCTCCTCAAAATCGCTTCAAGCTCAACAAAATACACTTTGCCATCTTTTTCTTCGATTATTTTACTAATTTTATCAACATAGTCCCAATCACTCTGCAAATCGAATCGCCTATACATAAGTGAAAATCATTCCATATATATCACTGACGGCGGCGACTTCAAATATGTCTTGACGAAATTTATTCACTAACCTCCACATTTCACGACTAAAACCAAAAATTGGAGCCAGCAATTCAATCGTCATGTGGTTGTGGAACAACTTTAGTTTAAGTTACCTTTTCCAGTTCATGTACCCACTGTCATTTTACCTACCGCCTGCGGACCAAATATTATAACAAATTTCACTAAATCATCTCCCTAGAATATATTTCAATAATACTATCACAATTTGAAATCAATCAGGGAGTTTTCTTATAAGTTTGTTTCAACAAGAAAACGCTGTACTTCGAAGTTTGATGTTTACCCTAATTATTGAACAAATGATCGAAGTTATCAAATATCAACAACATGATTTAACATAGCCAAAAATTAAAATAAAAAAACGCTGCCTTCTGTGGCAACGCGCACTTTTAAAGATCTCAGTTGAGATAGATTTATATAGCGTTGGTTCCTGAGACAACGACTTCGATTGGGCTGTGTTTGGGTAATAACATCCAAAAAGATAAATGGGTCGACTCACTCGATATCTTCACTTAAAGAAAGGTGCTATCGCGACAGGCAATTTACTTTCAAGATGAGGTAATCCAAACTCCCCATTCTTTTCCATAATTCCATAGTTATAACCTAACGCATCATCAGTAAGATACAGAACAGTGTATTGAGGAGCTTGATCGTATTGAAATTCGTTATATGGGCCCTTCTGTTTCATGAGTTCGAGAAAGGTTTGAACATCACCTTTTTCCAATTCATGAATAAGCTTCGTCCCTTTATAAACTCGAATTTGATGTACCTTTGAGTCTGGAATCTCAGGATAATGGAGAGGTTTACCGTTTCCTTCATTCCAAACATAAATACTAAATCCTGTTACATTCTCTACCATATCTGTACTATTGCTTTCCTCTTTTACTGCAATGACATCTCTCTCGGGATATCCCTCTATTTCGTAAATAGAGATACCTTTTAGCAAGTCGTGAAGCATTCTTCACTTCACCGATTTTCTCGATCTTCGCTGGATCGATCAATGCTAATTGCCAGGCGTTTACATAACTTTTTTCTCCAATACTAACGTAATTCACAGGCTCTTCACTTTCATTCGTTGACTGACATCCGCCAATCACAAATATCAATAAAGTCATAATTAAAATATTGACTTTGATAATATCACCTCATTCCAAGGACATTTAATTTGCCTTATTTGTTACCTTAAAATTATTAATGACTACTATTAGCTTATAAGAAAAAGATTTTCGCCGAAGATTGATGTTTGTCTGTTTTATAGTAAAGAGACAAGAGACGACCAGCATATTTTTCTTATTCGACGTGGTACACTCTCACCCCTTGCTATTTAAGTAACGGAACCAAGCCAGAAAATGTCAAGCTACGCATGAGGGTGCGAGCCTTTATGCCCCAAAAGAAATCTAAGGTTTCTAATGCTCTGATTCCTAACAAAGTGCTGGAATCAGCAATAATGGTATTTCTAACAACCTTACTTACCACACGTTCCAAATTCAGGAGTGAAATAGGCAATCCGGCGACGGATGAAGGAACTCACTCTGAAGATGGGGAACTGACGAAGGTAAGCAGTGTGCGGGAAATCCGCATACACGGTTTTATAGAGAGTCCGAGGGAGTAATCCCTAGTTTACCCTGCTTAGTTTGTACTCTATGAACCAGGATGCTCGTTCGCTAAATCTACTTGTTCTTGCTAGTGATATGCCTCATGCCATTCGTTCTATCGATTCATACGATGGAGAATGGAAGAGTAGAGGGGGCGACTGCATGCCAGTATTGGATACGGGTCTGCTGTTTAATCGGGAGCTTAGGCGAACAACATTTCTCACTTTGACGGTTATGAATATGGGACGGCAGCCGGCAGTCGTTGGTATACAAGTGTACACGATGAACAAGGAGATTTTATCCTGCCAAGATCAAGGGCAGAGCATGGATACGGGGCATTCTTCGCCGCAGCATGGGGAATACGGAAGTTTGCACATGGAAACGTTGAAGCTTATCCACCTGCAGCCGCTTGGAACGAGTGAATCGGTATTTACGATTAATCATTCGATTCAGAGCTTTGAGACGTATGGGGTGCGCATCGTTACGAACGGGTTAGGTGCAGGAGATGTTAGCTTGTCCATGGTGGAACTCGATGAGAACATGGAGCGGATCGGGGAGCGGAGATTAAGTGCGGAGGGCGCTACTTTCGTCGATGAGCTGATGCTGGCTTATGTGGCTAACCATACCCAGCATACACTTTCGGTCATCCAAACCTCCACGTTAACAAGAGTAGCAACCATTATGCTTCCAGATGGGAGCTCGCCCAGGCTGGTTGCCATTACGCCGGATGGTTCACTTGTTTATGTGACCTGTCAGGGCGACAAAACCGTTCGCGTGATCGACACCAGAACCCAAGAGGTATGCGCCGAAATTACCCTTCCGATAGGAGCGGTGCCTTTTGCTGCAGCGGTGTCTCCACTGGGCAACAAAGTTTATGTAACGACGTTAATTGAAGATTATGTGATCGTTATCGATACCTCAACACAAGCAATAACGAAAATGATTTCGATTCCCAAGGGGGCGGACTGCTCGAGCATTGCGTTCTCGCCGGATGGGAGCCAGGCCTATTTGTGCCATATTAATTATGGCTCTATCGCAATCGTGGATACAGCGACCGATACGATCAAACAGACGATCAAGCTTCCTGGCGGCAGTCAGCCTTCCGCTATCGCAATTATGCCAAGCGGTGCTTTTGCCTATGTCACCGATATTCATTATGAGAAGGTTTACGTGATCCGTCTGTCCTCTGCTTCTATAATTGCTGCAATTAAACTCGATGAGCGCAGTGACCCGCAGAACCTTGTCATTACGCCTGATGGGGCCCTTGTGTATATAGCAAGCCGCGGCGGTGATGAGATCGTCGTGGTCAATACATCACGGAATGAGATATTAACGACCATTGAACTACCTGAAGGCAGCAATGTGAGCGATATCGCGGTGTCCGCGGACGGCGCGAAGGTCTATGTGACCGTGCTGACTTTCGGCTATCTGGCAGTCATCGATATTCAGAGTCAGCTGCCAGTCGCTATTCTGCCGACAGGCAGCTTCCCCTCTGGAATCGCGATTACGCCGATTCTGCTTCACTAAATATGTGCGTCAGCGGGTCGATTGAAGAGGCAGCCATTCCAGCACACGCCTAATTTTAACATCCCAGTAGCCCCAATTATGGTCCCCAGGCTCCTCCTCGTAAGTGAGAGGAAGGTTTAGCTGCTTCGCATGGTCGCGAAACTTGATATTATCCTCGTATAAGAAATCCTCTGTACCGCAGCATTGATAGAGAAGCGGAGCATCAGCGCCAAGTGCTGCGGCATCGCTGGCGAGCTTGAATAAGTCGTTTATACTTCCCTGGGCTTGCTCTAACGTTCCGAAAGTTTTCTTGAAGTCGTCCGGGAACAGCTGCATCGTATGAGTGAGATCCATAGCTCCTGATAAGCTGGCAGCTGCTTGATATCGGTCCGGATGATTGAGGGCCAGCTTGAAGGCGCCGTAACCGCCCATGGAAAGTCCGGCTACGAAGTTGTCTTCTTTCCGGTCGGATAATGGGAAGAAGGATCTTGCAAGTGCAGGCAGCTCCTCGCTTAAAAACGACCAGAATTTCATCCCTTGCTCCATATCGGTATAGAAGCTGCGCTGAGCGGATGGCATGACGACAGCGATACCCAGCTCAGATACATAACGTTCGATCGAGGTGCGGCGCAGCCAAATCGTGTGGTCATCCGACAGACCATGCAGGAGAAGCAGCGTTTTATGCTTGTGCTCCGATGCGCGTGTCTTCATTCCGATTTGCGAATAAGTGGTTTGAGGCAAAATGACGTTCATTGAAGTGGAGAGACCAAGTGTTTCCGAATAAAAGTCGCATTGAATAAGTGCCAAAGTAGTTACCCCCAGTAAGTGTTGGAATGAGTTCTTTCTTGCCTCCTCTTTCCACGCGAAGCTCAAAAAGTCCTTCTTGACCGAAGGAATCAATCATGACCTGACCAACTCAGCCATATAGTGAGAGTAGAAGATTTGGTCGAGCCTGGTGCAGGAGGGGTGACGATGGCAGAGAGAAGCGGCGTTCTGGATCTGCACATTCAAGGAATGAGCTGTACCGCTTGCGCAGTCCGTATTGAGAGGGCTGTCGGCAAAATGTCTGGAATATCCGGCGTATCTGTTCATTATGCAGCCAAATCAGCAACGATCCGCTTTACGCCTAGCGTCGTTACAGCTGCCAGTATTATGGAACGAATTGGACAACTTGGCTTTCATGCCGATCATGCAAGCAGTGCGAACGATACCGATAAGGAACTCGATGCGTTGAGGCTGCGATTTACAGCTGCCGCCGTGCTGACATTCCCGCTATTATGGTCGATGGCTCATCATTATAGCTGGCTGCGGGGTATTCCCGTACCGCTGATGCTTCAGGAGCCGCTGCTGCAGTTTGTGCTTGCTGCGATCGTGCAGTTCTTTATCGGAATGCCCTTTTACTTCGGGGCTTTCTACGCCATTCGGGAGCGAATGGGCAATATGGATGTATTAGTTGCCGTTGGAACAACGGCAGCATTTGGATACAGCTATTATGCGATGATGTCGGGCGGGGCGTTATATTTTGAAACGTCGGCAGTCGTCATTACGGCTGTTTTGCTCGGTAAGCTGCTCGAAGCCACCGCAACTTCTCGAGTTATGCGGGATAATGAAGCCTTCCATTCTCTTCAGGCAAAAGATGCGCTTGTCCTGCGCGGCGGCAGGAGAGAGCGGATACCTGTGGAGCAAATTCGGATAGGTGAGCAGCTCATCGCAGAGGCAGACCAGCTGCTGGCTGCTGACGGCACCGTCTTGGAGGGTCATGCGACGGTGGATGAATCCTTCCTGACGGGTGAGAGCATGCCAGTCGTGAAGAATGCAGGTGATCAAGTGTTCGCAGGGACACGGGTCAACGGCTCTGCTGCGCTTCGTATTCAAGTGACGGCGACCGGTGAAGATCTGCTTCTAAGCCGCATTGCAGCTTTAACGCGGCAAGCACAATCGACTAAGTCCTCTATAGGCCGTAAGGTCGATCAGATCGCTGGCATATTCGTGCCTGTTATGCTGCTGCTATCCGCCAGTACGCTGCTCGTCTGGCTCTTTGTGCTTCGCCCAGGCGATTATGGAGCTGCATCCGTTCATGCGCTAGCCGTCCTTCTGGCAGCATGTCCATGTGCGCTTGGACTTGCCGCGCCGATATCTCTCGTGCTGGCCTCTGGCAAACTAGCTAGACGGGGTATTATATTAAAGGATGCAGGAGCGTTAGAAAGATTAACGCAGCTGGATACGATTGTGCTTGATAAGACGGGCACGCTTACGGAGGGCCATCCGACGGTTACGGGTATTTCGAGTGTCCTGGGCTCTCCCAATCTGCTGCTTCGATTGGCGGCAGCGGCGGAGGAAGGTGCCCAGCATCCCTTTGCCGCAGCTATTATTGCGGCGGCAAAGCAGGCTGGTCTTGTTATTCCAGGGGCAGCAGACTTCTGCCCGCACCCGGGTAAGGGAGTTGAAGCCGTTGTTGAAGGCAGGCGATTCCAGATCGGCAATATTCGTTTTACGGAAGATCAAGGCTGGCAGCCCAGCCAGACTGTTCTCCGATTTGCAGCAGGGAAAGAAGAAAAGGGTGAAAGCGTCGTATATGCTGCTATTAACGGAGAATGCGCAGGAGCTTTTTCTTTTGCGGACCCGGTAAAACGTTCTTCTATCGAAGCCGTCAGCGTATTGCAAGCACAAGGAATAACGATTTGGATGGCTACCGGTGACCATTATACAGCTGCTAATGCCGCGGCACGCGAAGCGGGAATAACTTTAAGCCAAGCCTCATTGCTGCCCGAGCAGAAAGCTTCACTGATACGTAAATTACAGCAGGAGGGACGTACGGTGGGGATGGCAGGCGATGGTTATAATGATGCTCCGGCTCTGGCTGCGGCTGACGTAGGCATTGCCATGGGAAACGGTACGGAAGCGGCGCTTCGTGCCGGACATCTGACCCTTATACGCCCAAGGCTGACCGGCATCTATGAAGCATTGCTCATTAGCCGGCTCACCGTGCGGAATATTCGTCAAAACCTCGGCTTTGCTTTTATATACAACCTTGTTGTCATACCGTTTGCTGCGCTGGGTTCAATTGAACCTTGGATGGCAGGTACAGCGATGGCATTAAGTTCGGTTTCCGTGGTCGGGAATGCGCTTCGGCTTCACGGGCAAATGAACAGAACGCTCAATCGGCGTTTGATTGTATAGCGGGCCTTGTCATGAAGAGATTGCCCATGTAAGGTTCATCCTGGAGCTGTCTATCCCGATCTTCCAAATCCTCGCCTAAAGATGCGACCGAGCTTGTTGTTTTGGCGCGTATGACGGCAAGGACAGCGGTGGCTGCCCATATAGCAGAAGTGTCAGTTGGTTTCTTCGTTTGTTTCATATTTTTCATATTTCGATTCCTCCCAATCGTTGGCTAGAAGCAGATGCACTATTTAGACGTATGCGGCAAAGCTCGACAAAAGACCCCGAAATCTCGTTCGTTTTGTATAGACAAGCATAAAACGTAATGTTATAGTTACACATGCATAATTATATAGCTGTTATAAACAGGTGCTGAGCATTGCCTCAAGCTTAATAGGGAAGACCGGTGTAAATCCGGCACGGACCCGCCACTGTAAGGAGTGTCAGTTCGCGAAGGTGAGTCAATCAATGCTCGCGTTTGCAAGCTGACTAAAGGAATGATTGCGATGTCACTGGGTAATGAAATACCTGGGAAGACGATCATTGCCCACGCTCCGAGTCAGGAAACCTGCCTGTTTAGTTGAACGCTACCTACGAGGACTTAGGGAGGTGTTAGAGATTGGCTAAGACAAGACGAATTCGGGAACGGATTCCGCCAGCAATGGCATTTGCGTCTATGAAGCCGCTGTTCTTCGGAACTTAAGCATTTCTGACACTTGGGGTCGGGGATGCTTTTTTTGAATGTCAGAAAGTATAAAATTGCAAAATTAAGAAGAAAAAGGGAGATCGTACAATGAAATCGAATAATCAGGTAAAATGGCTCAAATTAACGCTAATGGTTCTCTTCACAGCTATGCTGCTTATAACGGCGGCATGCGGCAGCAAAAATGATAATCAGGCATCTGGTACAAATGGGGGTACCGTTGAGAATACGGGTACTGCTGCTCCAGCAAATACTCCGGCTGCGAACGATACGGCGACGACTGGTGATGCTGCAGCGAACACTCCGCAAGCAACCGTTTATCCCCTGACGGTGAAGGATGCTACAAATACGGAGCTTACTTTCACGGCGGCTCCACAAAGAATCGTAACGCTTGTTCCGAGTGAGACGGAAGCCGTATACGCAATCGGTGCAGGTGACCTTGTTGTTGCAGTTGATGATTACTCCAATTACCCTGAAGAAGCGGCTGCGAAGGAAAAAATCGGCGGGATGGAAGCGAACATTGAGAAAATCGTCTCGTTGAAGCCTGATCTCATATTAGCTTCCTCCAGCATGAGCAAGCCTGTTGTCGACAAGCTTCGTGCGCTGAAGCTTGACAGTGTATGCCACTGATCCGAAGACGTATGATGCGGTTATCGACAAAATCACTCAAATCGGCACTATTCTGGACCATGCCAAGCAAGCGGCTGAAGTCACAAAGCATATGCAAGACGTTCTCAAGCAAGTAACGGATGCCGTTAAAGATGCGCCGAAGCCTAATGTTTATCTGGAGTTTTCGCCGGGTTATACAGTCGGTAAAGGCGAGTTCCTTGACGAAGTACTGACCCTTGCTGGAGGTACCAATATCGCGACGAAGCCAGGCTGGTATGAAATCGATCCAGAAGCGATATTGAAAGCTAACCCGGATACGATCATTTACGCATCGATGACTGTTAAGGAAGGCGAGAAGAATCCGATTCTAGCAGCGATTGAAACAAGACCGGGCTGGAATACGATGAAAGCCATCACTAACAAACAGATATTCGAGGTTGCTCAAGATCCGCTTGTACGCGTAGGGCCTCGCCTTGCGGAAGGATTGCTCGAAGTTGCGAAGAAACTCCATCCGGACCTAATCAAGTAAGATGACAATAAAACTGTACACGTATGGAGGAGCAGCTATGCTCCTCCTTCTCGCATCTATAGTCGTCAGTTTATCGATCGGCTCCTCTGGATTACCCTTGCGTGACGTATGGGGAATCCTCGTTCATCAGCTTCCTTGGATGGATGGCGGAGCAGGCAAATGGGACGCGAGCAGTATCGCGATCGTTACTCAGCTCAGGCTCTCGCGGGTGCTGCTGGCAGTTTTAGTCGGGGCTTGCTTATCACTTGCAGGAGCAGGCTTTCAAGGTGTGCTGCGTAATCCGCTTGCGGATCCGTTCACCCTTGGCGTGGCGTCAGGCTGTTCGGTCGGGGCGGCATTCTTAATTGTGTTTGGGTTCCAGACCGTTATCGGCATCTGGTCGGTACCTCTCGTTGCATTCATTACCGGCATGATTACGCTTCTTATTGTTTTTACGCTTTCTCGCGCACGAGGCTCGATGAATGTGGAGACACTGATTTTGTCAGGCGTCATCGTTCAAGCTTTTCTGGGTGCAATCGTTTCGTTCATGGTTTCGTTGTCGCAAGGTGTCGTCAACGAAGTGATGTTCTGGTTGATGGGAAGCTTAAGCGCTCGCGGCTGGGAGCATGTCAGGTTAATTCTGCCATTTCTTATTATTGGAATGCCGATACTTATACGCTATGGTCAGTCTCTGAATTTATTCGTATTCGGCGAGCGGCATGCGGCACATATCGGGATTAACGTAGAGCGGACCAAACTAATTGTGCTTCTGATCTCAACGCTCCTGACAGCTGTTGCTGTCTCGATTGCCGGTGTTGTTGGTTTTGTCGGTCTTGTCGTTCCGCATTTGCTTCGTTTATTGGTTGGACCCGATTACCGGATCATTATTCCGTTATCGGCAATTGGCGGCGGTATCTACCTGCTGTGGGCGGATACGCTTGCCCGGACTGTTCTAAGTCCCAGGGAAATTTCGTTGGGGGTCATTACGGCCTTAATCGGTGCTCCGTTCTTCGCGTATCTGTTATACAGGCGTAAAGTGCTGCAGGGGGGTTCATCATGATCGAAGCGCGCGGATTGGTCAAAACGATCAATGAGAAGCCGATTTTGAATGAATTATCATTTACTATGGAAGCAGGAAGCATGTACGGCATCATTGGTCCTAACGGCGTAGGTAAATCAACCCTGCTGCATCTCATATCCGGCGTTGATAAGCCGACCTCCGGAGAATTGCTGCTTGAAGGCAGGGATGCGGGACAATACAGCCGCAAGGAAATGGCCAAATGGGTTTCGGTGCTGCAGCAGGGCGGACTTGCTCCAGCTGGCTTCACGGTGCGCGAGGTCGTTGCGATGGGGCGGTACCCGTTTCAAAACTGGCTAGGCGAAGAGAAGGCTGATGTTACCCCTCTTATTGACGAAGCGCTCGAAGCGATGGGGCTCACGGGGCTGCAGGAGCGGAGAATGGATCAGCTCAGCGGGGGTGAACGGCAGCGCGTCGCCTTAGCCAAAGTGATGGCGCAGGACCCTAGGCTGCTGCTGCTTGATGAACCGACAACCTTTCTGGATATCGGCTATCAGGTACAGCTGCTCGATATCGTGAAGAGCTGGCAGCGAGAGCGTCATATGACGGTTATCGCTGTCCTGCATGATATGAACTTAGCGGCACATTATTGTGATAAACTGCTCGTGCTGCATAATGGCAGAATAGAGGCATTTGAATCGCCTGCCGCTATCATGGAGCCCGAATTGATTGAACGGGTATTCGGGGCAAAAGCAATTGTGCTGCCGCATCCCATAACGGGTGTTCCGCAGCTGCTGCTGCAGCCGTCACAGCCATCCTCACAAACGGAATAATTGGAAACCGAAGGGAAGCAGACAAGTATGAATGAGCAAGCACTAACTAATTTAATGACATTAATTAAACCGCTGGATGAGCAAGCGATTGAGGCAGCGGAGCAGCATTTGAACAGCTTGACAAAGCCGCCCGGAAGCTTAGGCAAACTCGAGGATATCGCCCGGCAGATCGCTGGAATAACAGGTGAAACAGCCGCTGATTTATCGAAGCGGGCGGTCATAGTCATGGCGGGTGACCATGGGGTTTGCGAGGAAGGAATCAGTGCTTTTCCTGCTGAAGTCACTCCGCAGATGGTCATGAATTTTTTGTCGGGCGGGGCCGCTGTGAATGTGCTTGCCAGACAAGCGGAAGCGGAAGTATTTTGCGTAGATATGGGGGTTAATGCTGAACTTGAACATGAACGGCTGATTTCCCGCAAGATTCGCAAAGGGACGGCGAATATGGCGCGTGAATCTGCCATGTCCCGTCAAGAGGCGATTACTGCGATCCACGCAGGCTTTGAAGTGGCAGGGGAGCTGGCTTCCAGAGGCTACCGGTTGTTTGCGACCGGTGAGATGGGGATTGGGAATACAACCGCGAGCGCTGCGCTGTGCACGGTGCTCGGCGGTATGTCTGCTGATGAAGCAGTAGGTCTTGGAACCGGAATCGACGAGCAGCGCCGCCTGCATAAGGTTGATGTCGTAAAGCGGGCGATAGCTGTCAATGCGCCGAATGCGGCTGATCCCATCGATGTGCTTGCCAAGGTAGGCGGCTTGGAGATTGCCGGCCTGGTTGGTGTTATTCTAGGTGCGGCCGCGAATCGCTGCCCAGTCGTCATTGACGGATTTATCTCATCCGCTGCTGCACTCGTTGCTTCTATTCTGGCTCCGCAAAGCGTCCCATTCATGATCGGCTCTCATCTGTCGCATGAGCAAGGTCATCGGAAGCTGCTGTCCGCAATCGGACTTACACCGATGATCCATTTGGATATGCGTCTCGGGGAAGGAACGGGAGCCGTTCTGGGTTTTCACTTTATTGATGCCGCCATGCTTATTATGCGAGAGATGGCTACTTTCGAGAGTGCGGGCGTATCGCGAGGCTAAATCCCCTATTTGGTTGTGATGACGGATAAGGCGTATGGAGGCGGTATTTCAGATGGCGATTTTGATTACAGGCGGAGCGCGCAGCGGCAAGAGCGACTTTGCTGAACGTTATGCAATGCGACTATGCGCTCAAGGGATCTATATTGCGACATCCCAAAGCTGGGATGAGGAAATGGCGGCACGGATTGAGCGTCATAAGCAGATAAGAGAACACTCCAATTTTCCTTGGCGGACGATAGAGGAGCCGTATGACATTGCCGCTATTCTGCGAAAGCTTGAGAAGGAAGCCGTAGGCGGGGAAGAAAGGCCGGCTGTGCTGATCGACTGCTTAACGCTGTGGCTGACGAATTGGATGCTGAAGCTCGATGATCAT
Organism: uncultured Paenibacillaceae bacterium; assembly: GCA_963793665.1. GTDB lineage: Bacteria > Bacillota > Bacilli > Paenibacillales > Paenibacillaceae > Paenibacillus_Z. The sequence goes on along the minus strand of CAWCBD010000024.1, from coordinate 57,513 downwards.
AACGAACATCCAGTACCAGGCCAGATTAATGGAGTATCGGAAGAAGCATCGACACAATCCAGTTCCGGGCAGGACCAATGGAATATCGGAAGAAGTATCGCAGAATCCAGTTCCTGATTCGCTGACTTCCGTTATCGAAGAGTTTGTCCATGCGGTAGAAGCCTATAGCGGCACGCTGCTGATGGTCACGAATGAGGTAGGCAGCGGGATCGTTCCGGCCTATCCTTTAGGCCGGCGCTTTCGAGATGAGGCGGGGAGATTAAACCGGAAGCTTGCTGCGGTATGTGAGCAGGCTTTTCTCGTTGTGGCGGGATTCCCGCTGGACTTGAAGGCACATGCTTTTCAATTGGAGGAGCTGTAGCATGCTGTTCTATTCCTTACCGGAAATTCTGCTGATAGCAGCTGCGGCAATCGTTATGGATTGGATTATCGGTGACCCAAAATGGCCGACGCATCCGGTCATATGGATCGGACGTTTCATAGGAATGCTAGAGAAACGCTTGCGGCCTGAAGGAGCGGCGAAGTCTGCGAAGGAACTGCGCAGATTAGGAGTTATTTTGACAGTGACAACGGTACTGCTTTCATTTGCAGTTCTATACGTGGTAAGTGAAGCGGCTGCACGTATTCATCCATGGCTCGGCTATGCGGTATCCGCTTGGTATATATCGACAACGATAGCTGTAAAAGGGCTTAAGGATGCAGCGATGCTTGTCTATCGGCCGCTGCTGGCAGGGAATCTGGAGGATGCTAGAACATATACAGGCTATATTGTTGGCCGGGATACAGCGTCCATGGAGGAAAAGGAAACGGTGAGAGCGACGGTTGAAACGGTTGCTGAGAATACGGTGGATGCGTTCGTCTCGCCCGTAATATTCGCTTTGCTTGGAGGTGCGCCGCTAGCTATGCTCTATAGAGCGGCGAATACGCTTGATTCCATGGTAGGTTACCGGAATGAGCGCTATTTATATTTTGGCTGGGCGTCTGCAAGGCTCGATGATGTGCTGAACTACATTCCCGCACGAATAGCAGGGATATTGCTATCGTTAGCAGCGCTGCTTTCCCTCGGATTCACCGCATGCGGCAGATCGATGAAGGCTATTTATCGGTTTGCAAGCCTCCACCCAAGTCCGAACAGCGGTATTCCGGAATCGGCAGTGGCCGGAGCGCTGGGGATCGAGCTGGGTGGACGGAATGTTTATTTTGGTACTGCAAGTGAAAGAGCCCGGCTCGGATGGCCGCTTCGCCCGCTTGCTGCGCGAGATATTATTCGCACGGTTCGATTGCTTTATTTGGTTTCCATGCTCATGCTGGCGGGGGTGCTTATTCTATGGTATTACGTTTCCTGAGCAAGCAGCTGCAAGCGGCAGGTGCTGCTTTTCAGCTTATTACACGAATTCCGATTCCAATTATGATTCCATTCGTTCCTCAAGTGCTGGCTCGCAGTGTAGTCTACTATCCACTCGTTGGAACAGTTGTCGGAGGGATTACGGGTGCTGTTGGTTCGTTCTTATTCGCCTATGTTCCGGCAATGCCTGCTGCCGTTCTTCTTTTGATTTTATGGGCTGTATTAAGCGGCGCGTTGCATTTGGATGGGCTGATGGATACAGCAGACGGTATATTCAGTCACCGTTCACGCGACCGGATGCTGGAGATTATGAAGGATAGCCGTGTTGGTGCGATGGGGGTCATTGCGGCTGTTTTTGTGCTGCTCTTCAAATTCGCTGTTCTATCCAGCTTGCTCGAACAGGAGACTTGGCTTCATACGGGTGTGTTCATTGCTGGTGCTTGCGGCTGGAGCAGGCTCTGGCTCGTATGGGCGATGACCGGATGGCCTTTTGCCAGACCTGGGGAAGGAATGGCTTCGATGTTCGCGGACGTTCGTGTACGACATGCGGTTGCTGCAACGTCGATACAGCTTATACTCATGACCTTAATAGGTATTGTCTTTGGTTTAACATGGGATGATATGCTGAATCAGTTAGTGGTACAAGCAGGTCTGACGATCATCACGGGGTGGGTTGTCTCCAACTGGCTTAATCGCAAGCTGGGCGGCTTAACAGGAGATACATATGGAGCATTGAATGAGCTGATAGAGCTGGTTTTATTGTTTGCTTGTTTAGGCGGAATTAACGGGTTCCATCTATTCTAGAAATAATTTGGATTAGATGAAGGCGTCAATGAAGGCGTCAATGAAGGCAAGGCATAGATAATGGAGTAGATAAAGTAGTTAATGAAGTTAATAAAGTTAATTAATGAGGTTAAGTAAAGGAGCGTGCTACATGCTGGAGCGATTCGGACATGGCGGGGATCTATGGACGGCACAGGAGCTTTATGGTATTGAAGCTGACCGGTTTCTTGATTTCAGCGCAAATATGAATCCATTCGGACCTCCTTCATCCGTTGCCGAAGTGCTTCGGAATTATGCAGACAGGATTGGACGTTATCCAGATCCAGCCGTTAGAGGCTTGCGGCGCAAACTGGCCATGTATCATGATGTGGACGAGCGCAATGTGCTTGTCGGTAATGGTGCTGCTGAGCTTATAGATCTGGTGGTTAGATTGTTGAAGCCAGCTTACACCGTACTAACCGCTCCTTGCTTTAACGAGTATGAAGACGCTGCCCGCAAATGCGGCAGCCAGGTTCGGACAATGACGCTTGAGCCTGATAATCAATTTAGGCTGGCTCATAGTATGGTCATGAACCAATTGAAGCAATTGAGGGACGAGGGTGTAACCAGCCGAGAGACGCTGTGGTTTCTAGGATCACCTAATAATCCGACAGGTCAGCTGATCGATCCGGAGCTTATCCGATTGCTGCTTGAAGAAGGAGAGACCGTTGCGGTTGACGAGGCCTTCATGGATTTTGTTGCGGACGCGGATCGCTGGAGTCTGCTTCTTGAAGCATCGAACAGCAGTCGGTTAATTGTGATTCGATCCATGACGAAGTTTTATGCGATCCCTGGGATTCGACTTGGCTATCTGGTAGCGGGAGCTTCGCTCGTTCAAGCTTTGGGGGAGCTGCAAATACCATGGAGCGTTAATTCTCTAGCCCAGATTATCGGTGAAGCTGTACTGGATGAAGCGGATTACCATGATAAGACAATGAAGTGGCTCCAAGCGGAACGCCCATGGTTTGCGAAGCAATTGCATTCTTTAGGGCTCACTGTTTATGAAGGGGCGGTTAATTATATTTTATTCGAAATTCCTGAGCGGTTCGGCTGGAGCTCGAAGCAGCTTCAGAAGGCGCTTGGTACAAGAGGCATTTTGATTCGAGATGCCTCAGGATATGAGGGATTGAACGGCTCATATTGCCGGAGTGCGGTACGTTTCAGAGAGGATCATATTCGCTTGATTGGAGAGCTTGACAGCATCCTGCAGAAGTAATTTCAAACATAGCATATAGAAAGAACGATATAATCGGGTGGAGGAGATTGAAGAATGACACAGCCTTTCCGCACCGGAAGCGGTGTGTTCCATTCACACTTTTGCGGCGGAGTCTCTGTTTGGCTCGAAGAGGATCATATCGTCATACAAAGCGAAGAACCCGTGAATGTTCTCAGCAGCGCCGTATATGGCGGTGGTTTGGGTCATGCTCGCAGCTTCGTTAATTGGAAGGTGCCCTTAAGCTATAACGGAAGTGATCCAGCCCAAGATCTGGGAAAGAGGCTCAATCACTGGGGCTATTCACCGGATTGGTCGGTTGGTCTAATAACAGCTGCCAAATTGACGCATGCCTCGATCATCGAAACGGATGGTGATTGCTTTTCCATTCTATGCTGTACGACTGCAGGAACAGGGAATGCGGCGAGAGCCGGCTTATCCCGTCCTGTATACCCGGCGTATTCGGTCGGGACCATTAATTCGTTCTTGTTCATCGACGGGCGCATGACTCCCTCTGCAATGGTTAACGCTGTAATCGCGGCTACTGAGGCGAAGACGGCTGCACTGCAGGATCTGAGAATTATGGACCCGCTGCATGGGAGGGAAGCGACCGGAACGACTACCGATTCGGTTGTGATCGCAGTAAGTCAGTCTTCCCGTTATAACGAGCTTCACCACTATGCAGGAGCGGCAACGACAATTGGTGATTCGATCTGCAAATTGGTATACGAATCTGTTCATGAATCCGTGCGTACACAGAAGGAAGAATAGCAGCAAAAGTAAAAAGAATTCCTATTTCTTACCGGAAACTGCTTATTTCTTCTTCTTTTCACTATAGATGCCAATTATTCCGGCGGTTATAAAACCGATTGGTGCGATGATTCGCAAAATGAATTCTCGGATCACTTTGTTATCGTCTATTCCATTTCCAACTGGACCTGTATGAGACCAATAGATGTCCCACAAACTATAAAGTGTGAGTAAAAAAAGCACTATACCCCCGAGGAGTATAAAAATATAACGTTTCGTACAAATACACCTCCAAACTGTAATGCTGTGCATGAATTAACAAAAAAGAAGGAATTATTCCATTATAAACCATAAACGACAATTTGCGATAGAAAGTTGCGTGTATACGGTCGGTTAAGTAAATAAACGAACCTAGCATTTTGGAACTGAAAATTAGTATAATAAAGGGATAACTCGCAGAGATCGTGCTGTATTTTACAGTGTTCATGAAGAGGGGACAATGATATGGAACGACGGCAAAAGCAGGCACTGCCGATTGACGGCTTGCTGCCGAATCTGCTGGAGCGGCTCAAGGAGCAAACGAATGCCGTTCTTATCGCTGCACCTGGTGCAGGGAAGACGACACGAGTACCTTTATCGCTGCTTGATGCTTCATGGCTTAAAGGGCAGAAGATCATCATGCTGGAGCCTCGGCGGATGGCCGCCCGTGCTGCGGCCAGGTATATGGCGGCCTCTATGGGTGAACAACCGGGCGGGACGGTTGGTTACCGGGTTCGAATGGATACAAAGGTAGGTCCGAGCACGCGTATTGAGGTCATAACCGAAGGTGTGCTGACCCGGATGCTGCAGTCCGATCCTTCTCTTGAAGGGATTGGGATTGTCATTTTCGATGAGTTCCATGAGCGGCATTTGCATTCCGATCTTGGCTTGGCTCTGTGCCTGCAGTCGCAGTCGGTGCTGCGGGATGACCTGCGTTTGCTTGTGATGTCGGCGACTCTTGATGCAAAACCGGTTGCTGGACTTCTTGGCGATGCGCCGGTACTCGTCAGTGAGGGACGAGCGTTTGCGGTGGACACGCATTATGCGTTAAAGCGCGCAGAAGGAAGAATGGAAGAAGCGGTTGCTCGCATGACTGCTGATGCGATGTGCAGACATGAGGGAGATGCGCTTGTCTTCTTGCCTGGTGCGGGGGAGATTCGCCGCGTACAGGGGCTGCTCGGATCGGCCGGGCTGAGCGCGAATATTCGCGTTATGCCGCTGTATGGCAGTATGCCGCCGGACGCGCAGGACCGGGCGATTGGGGCTTGTGCGGAAGGCGAGCGGAAGATCGTGCTCGCGACGACTATTGCCGAGTCGAGCGTTACGGTGCGAGGCGTACGGATTGTCGTGGACAGCGGACTTAGCCGGGTGCCGCGATTCTCGGCGCGCACGGGCATGACTCGGCTGGAAACGGTTGCCGTATCTGTCGCCTCAGCCGATCAGCGGCGCGGGCGTGCGGGCAGGGAAGCGCCGGGCGTATGCTACCGGCTGTGGACCGAAATGGAGCATCGCGCGCTGCAGCCGCAAAGCGAGCCGGAGCTGCTGGGCGCAGATTTGGCGCCGCTTGCGCTGGAGCTGGCCGTCTGGGGCATCGCCGATCCAGCGGAGGAGCTGGCATGGCTGAATAAGCCGCCGGCTGCGGCATATTCGCAAGCGCTGGAGCTGCTGCGCGAGCTGGGGGCGCTTGATGCGCAGAGCAAACCGACTGCGCATGGAAAGGCGATGGCCGAGCTCGGCATGCATCCGCGGCTTGCGCATATGGTGCTCGCCGCGGACAAGCTCGGGCTTGGCGCGACCGCTTGTGAGCTTGCTGCGCTGCTGAGCGACCGCGACCCGCTTCGCGGCACACGCAGCATCGATATGAGGCTTCGGCTGGAAGCGCTGCATGGTCAGGCGACAGGCGGAGCCGCGCTGGATGAAGCGGCCGGCAAACGAATTGCCGCCGAGGCGAAAGAGTGGATGCGGGCTGCTGGAATTCAGCCAGCAAATGCGGGTAGTGCGCGGCAATCCGGGCAACCCGGGCAACCCGGGCAACCCGGGCAGCCCGGGCAGCCCAGCAATGGTGGAAGCGCCAGGGTCACTACTGGGCAGATGAACAGCTCTAATTACTTAAACAACAGCTTAGACAGCTTAGAAAGTCTAGACAACTGCGGCTTGCTGCTCGCTCTAGCTTATCCGGATCGCATCGCCAAGCGGCGCGAGGATGGGAGATTTTTGCTGCGCAATGGGCGCGGTGCGGCCGTGCAAGAGCTGCAGCCTTTATCAGCATCACCTTATCTGGCGGCAGCTGAGCTTGAAGATATCGGAACGGATTGCCGAATTCTATTGGCAGCACCCCTTTCACTAGAAGAGATTGAGCTGCATTTTGCAGAACAGCTGGAAATAGAGACGGAAGTGAAATGGGAGCGTGCTGCTGAAGCAGTAAGAGCAAGGCGCCGAGTACGGCTTGGTTCCCTCATTCTGAAGGAAAGCATGCTCGCGAGCCCAGACCCGGCACTCGTTGAAAAGGCGCTGCTGGACGGAATTGAAGAGCAGGGGATTGATCTTCTGCCATGGACGAAGCCTGCTAGGCAGCTGCAAGCGCGGATTGAGCTCATGCGCACGCATAACAGCTCGTGGCCTGACGTCTCTGATGAGACGCTGACAGCTGCGCTGCGGAAGTGGCTGAGTCCATATATTGGCGGAATGCGCAGCCGTAACGACCTGAGCCGGTTGAAGATGACCGATATTATGGAGTCGCAGCTATCCTGGCAGGAACGTCAGCAGCTGGATGAAGAGGTGCCGACCCATCTGACGGTACCAAGCGGGTCGCGTATTCCGGTCGATTACAGCGATCCCGCCGCGCCTTTCCTGGCTGTGAGACTCCAAGAGCTGTTCGGCTTACAGCAAACACCGCTCATTGCCGGCGGCAAGCTGCCAGTAACGATACATTTATTATCGCCTGCTCAGCGGCCAGTGCAGGTGACGAAGGATTTGGCAAGCTTCTGGAAGAATGCCTATTTTGAGGTAAAGAAGGATTTGAAGGGCCGTTATCCGAAGCATTACTGGCCTGATAATCCGCTGGAAGCAGCGCCGACGAATCGTGCAAAGCCCCGGAAGTAACCTCATTCAACCGGTATGTAATCTCATTTTAGCAGATGCTAGTCCCTATTTTCCGCAAAATCCGTGCTCGTAATCACATTGCGAATGGATACCCAGGAGGTTTTAAGTAAAACGATGACTCTATCACCATTAACTCTAATTCTCGCTTATTTGATCATCATCAATGCAGCTGCTTTCATCATGATGCGAAGCGATAAAATACGTGCGGTTCGCGACCGCAGACACCGTATCCCTGAACGTAAACTGCTAGGTGTAAGCGCATTTGGAGGTTCTCTCGGAGGCTATGTCGGGATGCGATTGTTCCGGCACAAAACGAAGCATGCCTCGTTTGCCATCGGTATTCCGCTCATGCTTTTGATTCATATTACCATAGCTATTATGCTGATCCGATATATCTACTAACAACCATTATCCCGCTAAACTGGAACAGATTGACTGCTCCGGCACTGATATGCTATAGTGTTCATTCGTGCTCCGCTTAATGACTGGCGGGAGCTATCATATGATTCGACCAAGCCGCATGAGAATGCGGCTTTCGCTGACTTCAAGTATCGAAAAGGCTGGCGAAAACCGTATATCTTAGCTGACTATCAGGTCGATAAGGGAGGTAACTGACATGACTGTTCAAAGTGCCTTTCAAGACGAAGCCGGGCGGGTTGAAACCGTTCTGCTGCATATTCGTAATCAGCTTCGTGCGATCGGTCCAAAATACACTGGGGATGATTTCACGGAGCGTATGCTCCAGCTGCAGCGTGATGAACGCCGACAGCGTCTTGAAATTTCCGAGAGAGAGCCTTACTTTGGCCGGATTGACTTTCAAGAGCCATCTCAGCAAGCGCCTAAACCGCTGTACATTGGAAAAGCAGGCGTCGCTCACGAGAAAACGTCCGAGCTGCTCGTTATCGATTGGCGGGCTCCTGTGGCCAGCTTGTTCTATGCCTTCAGCGGCGGTGAATCGCCGATTTCCTATGAATCGCCTGATGGCGATATTGAAGGTACCGTACACCTCAAACGTAATCTAATGGTACGGGAAGGCAAGCTGGAACGTTTAGTCGACAGCTATGTCCGGGGTGAGAAGGATGAGTCCGTAACAGATGAATTCCTGCTATACCGGCTGGGCGAGAGCAAGGATAACAAGCTTAGAGATATCGTATCTACCATACAGCAGGAGCAGGACAGCATTATTCGTACGGAGAAAAATAAAGCCGTATTCATTCAAGGCGTCGCGGGAAGCGGTAAAACGACCGTTGCGCTGCATCGACTCGCGTATTTGATTTACCGTTACGCAGGCAGCATTCGAGCGGAGCGGATGGTTATTTTTGCGCCGAACCGGATGTTCTTAGACTATATTTCCGGCGTTCTGCCGGAGCTTGGCGTTGGCGATATCGTGCAGACGACCTATACGGAATGGGCGCTCGAGCAGCTGCAGAAAACCGTCAGGCTGGATGAAAATACGGATACGATGGACTTCTGGTTTGAGCAGCCGCGTACCAGAGCTGAGATCGAGCTTGCGCCTGGCCGGCTTAAAGGCAGCCTATTGTTTAAGCAAGCTGTCGATCAGAAGCTGGCTCAAACCGAAGAGGCGCTGCTTCCGAAGCTATCCTTTGAACCGATGGATGGCATGGTCCTCCACCCGAATACGATAGCGGAATGGATAGCGACAGACGATTCGTTCAGAGCCTTTCATGAAACGGCGCAACCGACTGGTCAGCCGCATCAAACGCTGGCTGGAGTCGGAGTGGAAGACAAGGCGAATAAACGATAGTAAATTAAAGGCGAAGGCAAATGCAAGGCTGAATGCCTATTGTAAGAAGATTCCATCCTTTACGGCAGTGCAGCTCTATATCTCTCTTCTTGCTGATCCTAGCGCGGTGACGATGATAAGTGCCCCAATATGCAAGGCATCGGTCAAAGGCTTGAAGCAGAATGTCGTGCAGCCAGAGGATCTGGCTCCGCTCGTCTATATTCAGCTTCGTTTGTTCGGCTTCGAGCATCCGACGTTTGACCATGTTGTCATCGATGAAGCGCAGGACTATTCTCCCTTTCAGCTGGAGGCGCTGAAGCTCTGCCAGCGCCAGGCTTCCATGACGGTGCTTGGGGACTTGCAGCAAGGGATACATGCTTATGCGGGTATTCACAGCTGGAATGAGCTGACTGCTCTGTTTCCGCCAGAAGATACTGGATATTTCGAGCTTGACCGGAGCTATCGGTCAACGATGGAAATCATTGATTTTGCCAACCGGGTCTTGGGCGCTATGGGCGATGGGGTGAAGCCTGCGACTCCTGTGTTTCGCAGCGGCGAGGCTGTGGATGTCGAGCCTGCGTCAACCGATGATGAGCGGCTGGATGAAGTCGTTCGAACCGTCAAAGGCTGGCAGGGCGATGGAAGCTATCGCACAATCGCTGTGCTTGGCCGAACCGCTCGTTCATGTGAAGCGATTGCAAACCGGCTTGCCTCCGAAGGGCTGCAGGTGACTCTTGTAGAGAACAAACAGGAGGCATACAAGGGCGGGTTGACGGTTGTTCCGGCGTATTTGGCAAAAGGGCTGGAGTTTGATGCCGTGCTTATCGCCGATGCCGACCAAGCAAGCTTCGGGCCTAACGATGCGAAGCTGCTGTATGTCGCTTGCACCCGCGCACTGCATAAGCTCAAGCTGCTGTACTGCGGCGCGCTGACGAATTTGGTACAAGAAGCCGTTGTGATGAGCTAGATATAGCTAGGTGGTAACCTGGAAGACTAATCCTGCAAGTTTGGCTCGATTCATTGTCGTTGTACCCTTAAACGTTTATAAGTCAAAAAGCCGACCAGGAGATTTACTTTCCTGATCGGCTTTTTGGCTTGGATAGGGATCAATAAATTCTATTCTGCCTACACCACATCCACAGCAAGCGTATCCAGCGGCCCGCCTTCAGCGGCGATTCTCAGCAGGGTATAGACCGAAATCGGGAACATCGGAAAGCCGACATAGTACGGAGTTATCTCATACAGCTGAAAATAGATGACGATCGATTTATCCGCCAGATAGTAATCCTGATTCGGGCTGATCACCGTGAACCCGTTCAATAGCGGTAAATCGCGTTCCTTTAGCTGCTCGCTAATCTGTTTGGACAGGTCGGACACATAATTAGACCCTGGTTTGAACAAGTCCGCCAGGCTGTACAGCTTCCCTGTATTTACGTCAAACGTAAGTGATTTGGCGATTGTGTTCCCATGTGCCATCGGCTGTGAATAGGCGTAGTTGCTGAGAATCAGGCTGAGTATTCCGCGCTCATTCGTTTTGATTTCATAATGGCCGGTCATTTGCATGTTGGTGCCGGTTTGTACTTTCAGCTGCTCTTGCCGCAAATATGAGGCGAGCCCAATAATTGTTCGATTCATCTGATCCTGGATCATTCGATTGGATAACCCGACTACCTGAGGATAATAAATCGTTATGCCTGGAGCAGTCGTGGAGCCAGTCTGAATGCCGACCGGAAATTGAAAAGCCATCGTAATCCGCACCTTTCAGCCTGAATAACTGGCAGCTATACTCCATTAGCCTATTCAACCAAGAGGAATCGGTTCATCCTAGCCCAATGGATGTCGAAGGGGCGCGAAATATGCTATGATTATGACTTGCGAATCGTTATTTTCTATTATAAAGGGGAAGCTGCAAATGGATTTTATCGTCAATTACTTGTCATTCTTCGTCATTCAAGCGGATGGATCGGATCAAGCCGCGAAGACGTTTAAACATTTTCAAACGATGGATCGTGAGGAATATGCCGAGAGTGAGCTGAAAGCCTTTTTGGATGGGGAGTTTCAGCGTATCACCAAGAGAAAAGCCGAGCGCCATGCAAGTACAGAGAATGCCCCGACCAAGATTGGCCGCTTCATCGCTGAGCCCGGCTATGAGCTGGATAGCAATCCCAACTATAACTTGTTCCAGCGTCTGCGTACTTCGGAATCGAAGGAGCAGTATCATGGCTTCGCCGATGAACTGGTCCGGCTTTACATGGATGCGGCTGCCGTTCGCGGCGGAGCGCTTATCGTCGTTAGTGCAACCCCTAACAAGGTGACGGATCAACCGCTGCTGTTCGTGCTTAAATGCGATTTTGAACCGAAGATTGCTAGAATTGCCGACGAACGGCAGCTCATCTCTCATGTTGAAATGGCAATTAGTGCCCGGAATATGAAGTCGATCCAATATCCGCTCATGCCGGAGGAAGGGATGATTGAACCATGGGAGCTGAAGATTCATCAAGCCTCTCATGCCAGATATTTTGAAGATTTCTTGCGCTTTGTCAGCTATGAGAAGGCCATGCCGGAGCTTATGACCGAGCAAATGCTAACGATGGTTCATGAATATATGGAGGACAAATGGCAGGGTCAAGGCGGCGAGGAGCGGCAGCAGGAGGAGCAGAAGTACGAGGTTTGGGCAGCGAGCGAGAAGCGCGGACTGCAGGAGCAATGGACGCATGAGCAGGTTGTAACGGCGGCGGAGCGACTGGTTGAGCAGCAGCCGAACCTTAGCGTGTCGTTCAAGCTGGATGCCGTTTCGATTAAAGGGCCGCTCACGGATTTCGGTCAGGCGATTCATTTTGCCACCTATAACGGACGTTATATCGCGCTCATTGAAGGAGATGCGTTCCAGTTCGACCGGAGCATGTCGCCCGTTGAGCTTCTGCAGCCGCCAGATTTGCTAGAGGTGCTTGAGCTTGTTGGCCGGAAACAGATTCCGGAGAAAGAGCCAGAGGCTTCGGCTGTTCCTACGAAACCCGCACTTGATGAGATTCCCTATTAAATAACGGAACGGTTCAGCACGTGTGGGATGTTCCAGAAAACGGTTGCAGAAGAAAAATGTGAAAGAGGCAGTCCCAAAGTGTTTACTTTGAGACTGCCTCTTTGATTTTCTTCTCATTTACAAGCGGGTAACGACATCCAACAATTCACGGCCAATACCGAGCTTGTATCCGGATGAAGTATAGCGGATACGACCTTGCGAATCCAATGCGAATACGATGGGGAACTCTCGGGTAGAAGCTGTCTCGATTGGAGCGAGCAGGGAGTTCAATCCCATATAGGCAGGATCCTTGCGGAACGCAGCGTGCTTCGGAAGTGAAGAATCGCGATCCAGAGCAAATGATGCGGTCAGCTTATCTTCCCCTGCTGTCAGTAGAATTGGACCACCCCAGCTGTCAAATTCCTGGGCGGACTCTCTTAGCTCGCGAAGCAGATGTTTGGATGGCTCGCGATCCGGTTCAATCCATACCAGGATGGCACCGTGTGGTTGAATGGCTGTGCCGATCTGAATCTCAGGGCTGAAGAGGCTAGCTTCGAGTGTCGCCTCATCCAAAACTCCTAATACTGGAATGTCGACCTCCTTGCTTCTGAAGATCAGTGGAACCTCAGTCGTTTCGCCAGGCAGGATATCGAAGAAAGCCATTCGCACTCTAGCCGTACCGCTCGAAAGCCTTGTTCCTGTCGTTAGCCGGTAGCGTCCGCTTAGAACCTCAACCGGTTGATGATAGACGTCCGTTTTGCCAAAAGGCAGCGTCAATGTCTTGAATAGACCTGCTTCCCAGCGTGCGATCGTGAAATTATTAAAGTACGCAGCTTCTTGTCCCTCTGCGGAAGCATCCCTAATAAATTGGCAGTATCCGACTGCTGGTGCAGGAGCAGGGGAGTGCGAGGGTAAACCCGTTACCCCATCCGTCCTTTCGACTACGGCATCTGTCCAGCTTCCATTGATCCAAAACTGCGGGCGTTGATCATTTGGTTCAAGCCTAGCCGGAATGCCAACACTTCTTGCAGCAGCGGATAGCATGATATGCATGCTCAGCTTGTCCCCTTTTTTCAATTCAAAGCTTCCAACCGGTGTAGCGGAACCCTTGTAATGATTCAGATCTTCAACAACTTCAAACTCACTCATAAGCCGATCATATAAAGCCTGAGGCTGTTTGCGGTACAATTGTTGTTCATCCTGTGTGAAAGCTTGCTGGAACCTTTCCCGAAAAGGGACGATCATTTCAAAATGTATCCGCGGACAAAGAATATAAGAGGTAAACAAAGCTTCATCTTGATGCTCTTCCAATAAAGACATCGTACCTAATAAATGATCGGATAAGGCAGGGCGGAACGTGTCCGTTAAGTCTTTCTTATTCAGCGATTCCAACAGCTTAAGCGGCCATTCACCATGAAGCTTTGTCTGCTCCTGCAGAAAAGCCATGATCTCATGACTGTTTCCCCGTGCTTCCTTCAGCACAGCCCACACCCGTTCTGCGGGTAGAAGGAGATCAGCTGCAAGCTGATCAGACTGACTCTCATTGACAAATGTCGCTTCGTAGGCTGCCCGAATCTGTGCACCTTCCTGTACTCGCTCGTTGTTTCGCTGATTTTCCTCATCGGTGATCGTTTCTTGCTCCGCATCGGAGACGACAGGAGGAGGCACCATATCGAATTCCATGATCTGTCCTATTATAGGTTCTGCACTTGCTAACACAATTGTAAATTCATCGCCATCTGCAGGATGAATGACTGCGGCATTCCATCCGCTAGCCGAAGCGGCGTGAACATAGATATGGCCAAACCCCGTAGTTAAGGTAACTTCACCCCTAGAGTCCGTTTGTTTGTTTAGAATCGTTATAAAATCGGAATAGTTGTACAGCTGGAAGTAGACCTGGGCATCCGCTGGGGATCCGTCCTGATTTTGAATGTTGACCGTAACCGTTTTGTTCTTGGCATAGTTATCTAATAAATTGATCTCCGTGTACCAGGGATGTGCTAACGTTATTTCTTCAGGTCCAGCGTAATTGGCCGGAATACGGGTATTTACGAGCATGGCTCTCTTGGCAGGGGCACGGAACCAGCCATGATTAAGACGGGCTTCAGGCTCGCAAGCACCAAGAAAATGCCATTGCCCGTCTGCCCAAGCTTCTACCCAAGCGTGATTGGAATCGCAATGCGCCCAGCGGGGTGTATAGCACTGCCTAGCTGGAATCGATAAGCTGCGCAGAGCAGCAACCGCCAAGGTAGACTGCTCTCCACAGCGACCAAGAGTGGTACGCATGAGCGTTAAAGGAGAGACAGTTCGGATATCGTTACCGGTATAAGTGGCTTTCTCATGGCACCAATAGTTGGTTTCAAGTATGGCATCGGTTAACGTGAGATCCTTCACACGATCGTACAATTGATCGAACAGCAAGTCGCGGCTGTCTTCAATATTCTCATTATTGACGCGATAAGGGAGTACGAAATGCAAAAATAAATCATCAGGAACATCTTTACCCCAAGGTACAGAGTTTCTGATTTTCAACGTTTTGCGAATATGGCTTAAAAACATTTCTCCATCATAATTGGCAAGATCGTTAAGCGGCATATAAGCGTATAGATACTGCATTAAAAAATGTTCTTCTTCTGTCATGGACTGTTGAAACACCTGGAATAGCTGGTTATTCCTGTGAGAAGCAAGCTGCTTTTTAAAAGTGAATTTTTCTTTGATCGTTTCTCTCCATCGTCGTTCATATAAATAGGCAGGGTTCATTGGCAGCTATATCCTCCTTCAAAGTAGCCGAAATATTTAATTTGTAATGTAATTTATCCGGTCTATGAAAGCCCTTTCAATCTTTTTGTATGAATTTTGTGACAATTTGAGGGGTAATTTATATGCATTTATAATTGTATCATTAAAATGCACGCCAGTTATCCATACCCCAGTCTCCAGGAAGAAATTCCAAAAGACTATAGTAAACAGAAAGGGGGAATTAATAGAGTCGTTGTTCGGATGGAAGAAGTTCTTGGGTGAAGGCAATTGCAAAATGAAGAAAAATAAGAGTCGGAGGTTTTGCCATGTTGTCAAAAGTTAAGACATTCAGGGTCTATTTATTAGCCATGGTATTGGTGTTTACAACTGTTATTTCCAGTTGGAGTCCGGTAGTATCAGCAGCAGAAACAGCTGACTTCACACAGTTGAATGCTTCGCAAATGGTTTTTGAAATGGGCGCGGGCTGGAATCTGGGAAACCAGCTTGAAGCCAGTTCGGGCGGTACACCCAACGAAACGGCTTGGGGCAATCCTGCTGTAACACAGGCTCTCATGCAAAAGGTGAAGGCAGCGGGCTTTAAAACAATCCGTATCCCTGTTTCGTATTTGAATTATATAGGGAGTGCACCGAATTATACGATTAATACTACGTGGCTTAACAGAGTTAAAACTGTCGTTGACTATGCCTACAACGAGGGCTTGTATGTAATCATAAACATTCATGGAGACGGTTACAATTCAGTTCCCGGCTCTTGGCTGTTAGTCAATTCAAGCGATCAAACAACGATTAAAGCAAAATATCAAAAAGTCTGGCAGCAGATTGCAAATACGTTTGTCAATTATGATGAGCATTTGATCTTTGAATCCATGAACGAAGAATTTGATGGTAATTATGGCACGCCTAACACCACATACTATTCGAATCTTAATGCTTATAATCAAATATTTGTCGATACCGTAAGACAAACCGGAGGAAACAATGCTGCAAGATGGCTTCTGATTCCCGGCTGGAATACTAACATTGATTATACAGTAGGTAATTATGGCTTTGTGCTTCCTACAGACAATTATCAGTTCGTCTACAATTCCGAGTTCCGAGAAGAGAATCATGATATCCGTTCATTATTATTCGCCTTGGGACTTCGCCGGAGAAGAATCCGGCAACATCACCCAATGGGGAGCGACGGCTACCAACAGTTCGAAGAAATCAACCTGGGGACAGGAAGATTATTTAGATTCTCAGCTGAAGTCCACCTATGATAAATTCGTAACACAAGGATACCCTGTGGTCATCGGTGAATTCGGCTCCATCGATAAAACAGCCTTTGATTCAACGAATAATACGTATCGTGCGGCATTTGCAAAAGCAGTATGCGTCGCTGCTAGGAAGTACAGTTCCGTACCTGTTATATTGGGACAATGGAGATAACGGACAGTATGGTTTTGGATTGTTTAACAGGATCTACCAATGCTGTCACGCAGCAGGGAATTATTGATGCGATCATGAATGTCATGAACACGTCTAAAATGAAGAACGTCACGACAGGGTTGTATATTGACGGTATGGGCCGTACCACAAATGGCTCCAATGCAGGCCAATGGAGCGCCGGCACCAGCAACAACCAACGATGGGTCATGGAATTCTACGGAAGCTACAATAAAATTAAGAATGTCGCTACGGGATTATATCTTGACGGCATGGGCAGTACGACAAACGGCTCCATTTGCGGACAGTGGAGCAGCAGTACCAGCAACAACCAGCGGTGGGTATTGGAAGCCTATGGAAGCAATTACAGGATAAAAAATGTCGCTACCGGCCTGTACTTGGACGGCGGCGGCAACACTGCAAACGGCTCCGACTTGAAATTATGGAGCAGCAATACCAGTACCAACCTGCAGTGGCAATTTGTTAATCCCTAATCTTTCGTTAAAAGGGCCGTCCGCGAGGACGGCTTTTGCGCGCGACTGACTAATTAACCAGCAGTGGATTTCCAGATCTTCTGCCGCCATCCCCGGTGGTCGAGAGCAACTACATCGCTCGCTTTTAGAATCTGTTATAATAATAGGGATTAAGGCTAATTTTGGATGAAGGGAGGTTCTCGTGTGGAGCAGTTATTTTTCGTGCAGCTTGGGATGGGAACAGATTTACATGGACAAAGCATAACGAAGGCAGCGGTTCGAGCGGTTCAAAATGCCATCCACCATAACTCGATGCCTGGGCTTCGTTCTGTTCTGCCGGGGGGCAGCCTTCATAACATGAAGGTGAACGTAAAGCTGGCGGTGCCATGTGAACGCGAGACTCTGGATGAAGAGGCAGTTAAAGCGGTCCTGCCCTATGGTCAAGTGACGATCGAGGTAGTCGATGGCGGTATGGTTACGACGAGCGGTGTGGTTCTGCCTGACAAGCAGGATAAGAACGATCTTATTTATATCGTCAATGCCTCAGTGGAAGTAGGATTCTAGCGGATGAATTGCACAGAGAGAAGGGCGGCAGCACGGAGCATTACTCCGCCTGCCGCCCTTTGTTATTCTTATACGCTATGAGACTGATCTAGCTGCAGGGACACTCCGATCCGATTCCAAGAGTTAATGGCATTAATGATCATAATAAGGTCTACGAACTGTTTCTCATCAAATGCTCACTAACCTTTTCAAATACATGTGCTGTTAAGCCGTGTTTACCAATACGTATCCTCGCCTCTGCTAATACCAGCGCAGCTTTCTCTTGTGCTGAGAACAATTCAACCAGCTGGTAGTAGATAAGCTCACCTGACGAATCGGGTTGCTTAACGAGTAATTGTGCGTATCATTGCTGCGAAGATGATACGCATCGATTGCTTCTGTATCCTTAAGCATGGATCCTGTTAGTATGCAGACCGCTGTCTGTTCGGGGTGAATGATGCCTTGGCGTACGAGCTTGCGAAGTCCGGCAACTCCTGCCGCTGAAGCAGGTTCGCAGCCGATACCGCTGCGGTCTATTCTTGCTTTGGCCTCCATAATCTCGTTATCGCTAACAGAGACGGTTGTTCCTTGTGTCAGTTCAAGTGTTTGTACCGCTTTGCGCCAGCTTGGCGGATTACCGATATTGAGAGCAGTAGCCCGAGTATAAGGCTTTTGCTCCGGGGTTAAAATTCGCTTCGAGCCGGCAACCATTCGATGAAAAGGGCTTGCGCCTTCGGCCTGGACAACAGCGACCTGAGGCAGCTTCGTTATAAAGCCCAGAGAAAACAGATCCTGTAAGCCGCGGCCTAGTGCGGCGGCATTGCTGAGCGCCCCGCCTGGCAGGATGATCCAATCGGGCATCTTCCAATCCAGATCTTGCGCGATTTCATAGATCATACTTTTCTGTCCCTCGATGCGCAGGGGGTTAATCGAATTGCATAGGTAGAGACCAAACTGTTCTGCTTTTGCCTCTAAAAATTGAATTCCATCGTCATAGGTTCCGGTAAAGGAACAGACTTCAGCACCGTATGCAATCGTCTGCAGCACTTTGTTCGGGGAAATATCGCGATCTGGTATAAGCACTATAGAGCTGCAGCCTGCTAGTGATGCATACATAGCCAGGGAAGAGGACGTATTGCCAGTTGATGTACATGCAAAGCGATCATATCCCAAATATCTGCCATGCGACACGGCTGCTGTCATTCCATTATCCTTGAAGGATCCGCTTGGATTCTCGCTTTGCGCCTTCATCCGCAGCCTGCGGACTCCTGAATAACTCGTAACAGCTGGCGATTCATACAGTCCGGTGTTTCCCTCATACTTACTGACGATGAATGCCTCTGGCAGCTCTGGCGCGATTAATTCTTTGTACCTCCATACTCCGCTTGCATATAGATGATTCCGCTCAGCACGACGTTCATGAAATACCCGCTTAAGCTTCTCCGTGTCTATATAACGGTAATCATGATCGATTTGCAGCAATCCACCGCATATGCCGCATGCATAACGCATAGGCTTCAAGCTAACCTTCGTGCCGCATAAACTGCAAGCTGCTTCCATAGCTGGACCTCCTCCGCTTTAGCTGGGTTTTATTATCCGCTGGCTTGTTTACCTTACGGATACCTTATACAATAAATGCAATTGATTAATAATTCTAATACGTATAAATATGGTTTTCATAATTAAAAGTTATGAATGGAGGTGGGGAGCAGGTATGAATCTGTATGGGCTCATCGTATTTCATCATGTTGCCGTAACGGGCAGCGTTACAAGGGCAGCAGAAACACTTCGTATTAGCCAGCCTGCGGTGACGAATCATGTCAAGCATGTCGGTGAGGAGCTTGGCTTGACGCTTCTAGCGCCAAAAGGGAGAGGCATTTTACTTACGGAAGCTGGTCAGCGTGTTGCTGAGCATGCCGCCCGATTGTTCGCACTGCAGCAAGACATAACGCTGGATCTGGCTAATTATCGCTCGGGAGCAGCCGGCAATCTGCGAATTGCGGCAACCTCGCTGCCGGCGAATTTTCTCCTTCCGGATTGGCTGATCACGTATCGAAACGATTATCCCGAAGTTCAGGTTACGATGGAAACTCTTAACGCGCAGTCAGCGGTCCAGGCACTGCTTCATTATGAAGCGGATCTCGCCTTGATCGGCGGTAGCGGGAAATCCCATGAAGGGCTGACTTGCAGCCTGCTGCTTGAGGATGAGCTCTGGTTTATCGTTTCCTCCAAGCATCGGCTTGCAGGTCAGAAGGCCAACTTAGCGGAGATTGCAGAGGAGTTCTTCGTCATGCGAGAGCCTGGAAGTGCAGCCGGGAAACGGCTGCTCTCGTTATTCGAGGCAAACGGCGTTCGTTCACCCCGAACGTCATTATGTGTAAATGGTGTCCACGAGACCCTACATGCTGTTGCAGCCGGCCTTGGCTTTGCCTTCGTTTCTTCTCTGGAAGCGAAGCCATCCGAAGCCCGAGGCGATATTGCCCGGGTCTTTGTAGAAGAAACGACCCTGTATAATCCGATTGTTCTGCTTACAAGAGAGAGGGAACCGCTTCCTCCTCCAGCACTTCATTTTGCGAGGCAATTGGAAAAGATCTGCAGTACCGGACACCGTAGGATAGAGGGGGAGATGGTGTGAGATTTGAAGGAATGTATGTTTCCTTATTCATCTATCGTGTAGGAAATTTATTCCTTTATGTAGTAAGATTGTTTTAAATTAGCTTGGATGGGGGTATTATTCTTGCCTTGGCCTATGGTACATTTTGAAATTGCAAGGCGTTTGTATAGTGATCCAAGTTCTGAATTTTTGCTAGGAAGTTTGGCGCCCGATTCAATTCATGTAAGAACGAACGACCGTGTAGAGAAAAATAAGTCTCATCTCATGAAACCAAGCGGTGATTTTGCAACCAACGAAGACCTGAAGCAATTTCTAAATATCCAAAAGAAATGCGATTCATCATATTTGGATTTTATTTTCGGCTATGTTGCTCATATCTATGCCGACCGCGCATGGACCTTTACCGTATATCACGAGTTTGAAAAGCAATCTACTGATAAGAATGTCTACAATATCGATGTAAGCAAGATCGAGTATTTACTGTCGCGCCCGGCGGAATGGTTTGAAGAAGTCATTCAGAAGTTGAACAAATCCGCGTGCTATGATGTTGGTGGCCTGACAAGACAAGAGATCTTAACATATAAAAAACAGAAAATTGATTATTTGTCGGATCCGCTCAATGAGCCGATGAATGTACCCGGAATTATCTCTCTCGATATGGTTGAAAGATTTATTGATGATGTGGTGCATGAATTGAAATTGATGTTCGAACCAGCAAGCATCTTGCACGAGAGGCTGCCGATGGATAAACGTCGGCAGCCTCTGTTGTAACTGTAATCAAAGTCCAGGGAGGTTATATGTCTAGAATCATATTATTTAGAGGAATGTCTGGAACTGGGAAATCAACATTATCAAACGAACTAGGCAAGAGAATCAGCATCCCTGTTTTACACAAGGATGATATTTATGATTCGGTTGCTGGATTTGTTACCGAACATGGGTTAAGAAATAAAATATGTTTTGATTTTCTGTATCGTTTTTTACAAACGGTTATTGATTCTTCGGCCGCAATCATACTTGATTATGGGTTAAATAATATTGACGATGTACGAAGATTAAAAAACTGGATTGAGAATAGAGGCGCGACATTTAAAACAATTTACTGTATATGCAGTAATGAATCCATTTGGTCGAAAAGACTAGCTTCCCGCAGTGTCACTCCATTGCCCAATCAGTTGATTACCAACTTATCCGATCTTAAAGAGCATTATAAGAACGTTAAGATAGAGCATGTGGAGTGCGAATTAATTGTGGATACCATTCAAGATACAAAAATATTAATTGATCAAGTCGAGCAGTTTTTATTGGATTCATAATTGATATTGTTCCGTCAACTAAGAACGTCAGCTAAGCATAAAGGTTCTACATATTTTGTGCATGACTAATATGTGGAACCCTTTATGTTCGAAAAGAAAAGGGTTAACCTATGAAGCTTAGGGTATGTATCTTTTCGGATTCATGCTCATTTCTTTTTGGCACTGGCGGTTAGTTCGGGACTATATCGCTTCCGATGGAGTTCATCATAAAAAAAATGTAAAGTCATTTGCGATCTCTATATAATAATGCCGTTATAGCAAAACGCGGTAAAATCAATTGTCTTTTCCATCTTGATGGCTGTTGAATCAGTCTATACAGCCATTCGATATTCAGTTTCCTCCAACTTTCTGGCGTTTCTTTTACTTTTCCGGCAATTACGTCAAGACTTCCTCCAACGCCAATAGCAATTCTAGCATTAAGTCTTGTTTTGTACTTATGAATCCACCGTTCTGCGTATGGGGCACCAAGTGCGACTACCAAAATATCCGGGTTTAACGAACCAATTTCTTCAACAATTTCCCCTTCTTCATCTTGATTAAAGAAACCATGGTGCCTGCCCAAGATAAGAACGTTTGGATATTTATTTCGAATGACTTCACATACTTTTTCACTCGTTATAGCATCTGCACCCAGGAAATAGAATGACCATTCCTTCCGGTTACCAGATTCAAGAAGCCTTAACAGGGTATCGTACCCAGTAACACGTTCAGGAAGATTTCCACCTCTCAAGCGAGATACCATTACAATGCCAATACCATCTGCTGTTATCAAACCAGCTTCATCTATAATGGAACGTAATGCCCCATCCTCTTGACACGCCATTGTGATTTCAGGATTAACAGTAATAACATGAAAAAGCTCTGGTTTTTTCTGTTCTATTACATCGTCGATAATTTCCACAGTACGGTATAATGTATTTTTGGGAAACTGGATCCCCATTATTTTGGCGTAGTTTTTCATTGGAAAGATGTCCACCTTTAAGTTGTTATCCCCATATTCTAGCATAAAGCGATTTATTTGAGCTATGCTGTCAGAAAAGAAGGCTCTGTTATATTCAGTTTTTTTAAATGTCTTATTGAGCTAATACACAAACTCCACAGCAAAGCGGTATGAAGGGGATTCCTACATAAGATAGGATAAGAATCCTCATCTGAAAATAAAAAAACGGAGCCGCATGGAGTGCGCTCCGTGATTGGTTATATAAGGATGATCAGTTGATTTTACGAATTGTGTCTGCTAAAATAAGATTTGGACTTCGCAAGGGCATTCGTCGAAAAACGTAATTATCCACAATGATTATATCACTGGAAAACTGCAGAGTCAAGCAGCTTTTTCGCCTGATTATATAGAGGAATATATAGATCGATTGAATAACGATTTATTGGTGAGGGGATGGGTTAGAGTGAGTGCAGCCAACCAGGAGCAGCATATGGAACAGCAGCGCGTAGATAAGGTCGTCCAGCATATCCATACGCGCATTGAAGTACTTGAGGAACAAACACTAGGCTCAAAATCCGAAATGGTCGATATACGTAAAAATTTCTGGGATGATGTGACAGTCAATTTTGAGGACTCCGCGGAATCAGCAGAGACCTTTGCCAGTCTTAAGCAGCAGGCCGAAGTGTTATCTGAACGGGAGCGTACCTACAGGCAAGCCGAGGTGCAGCTACGCACGCTAAAAAGACTGCAGCATTCTCCATATTTTGGCCGAATCGATTTCACCGAGGAGGGGCAATCGGATACGGATCGCGTTTATTTGGGAATTGCCTCCTTGCGGGACAAAAATGATGAGGATTATTTGATCTACGACTGGCGGGCGCCTATATCAAGCCTTTACTATGATTATCCGCCTGGCCCGGCTCAGGTGGAGACGCCGATGGGAACGATCCACGGCGATCTTAAAGTGAAGCGGCAGTTCGTTATTCGAGATGGCCAGATTGTGAGTATGTTCGATTCCGGCGTGACGATTGGCGACGAGCTGCTGCAGGAAGTGCTTGGCAAGCAGTCGGATGCCCAAATGAGAAGCATTGTAGCTACTATTCAGCGGGAGCAAAATCGGATTATCCGCAATGTGCGCAGCCGTCTGCTTATTGTTCAGGGAGCCGCAGGGAGCGGCAAAACGTCCGCCGCTCTTCAGCGCGTCGCTTATTTGCTCTACCGTTTCCGGGGGACGCTCAGCGCGGATCAGATCGTACTCTTTTCGCCAAATCCGATGTTTAACAGCTATGTATCTACCGTGCTTCCTGAGCTTGGTGAGGAGAACATGCAGCAGACGACATTTCAGGATTATCTGTCCTATCGGATTGGCCGATCATTCTCACTTGAAGGACCGTATGCCCAGCTCGAATATTCATTAACCGCGATGGATCAGCCGGAATACGAGGCCCGTATGGCAGGTATTCGCTATAAAGCATCAACCGATTATGTGACGCTGATCGAACGCTATTTATCTTATTTGGGCGGGCAGGGTCTCGTGTTTCGGGACATTATGTTCCGTGGAGAACCGATTGCTGCCGCGGGGGCAATCCGGGATTACTTTTACGCGCTTGATCGTTCGAATTCTATTGCAAACCGGCTGCGCTTAACAGCGGAGTGGCTGCTGGGGCTGTTAAAGGAACGGGAAGCGTCGGTTCGCGGCGATGCATGGGTGGACGAAGAGGTAGAGCTGCTTGATAAGGAGACGTACTTGAAGGCTTACCAGAGCTTGAGAAGCAAAAAAAGTTATTCAGGCTCTTCCTTCGATGACTTTGAACGTGAACGCGAGCTGCTTGGCAATTTTGTCGTGCGGGAGCATTTCAAACCGCTTCGTTCGCAGGTGCGAAAGCTTGGATTTATCAATATTCGCGCTTGCTTCCGCCATTTGTTCGCAGATCCGCAGTTCGGTGTGAACTTGGCTGCTGGTTGTCCGAATAGTGCCGGACTGCCGGCTAATTGGGAAGCGATTGCGAAGCAGACGCTGGATCGGTTGAATCGTCGCGTGATGGCCTACGAGGATGCGACGCCTTTCTTATATCTGGTAGAACGGATTCGCGGCTTCCAAATGAACACTTCGGTGCGGCATTTATTAATCGATGAGGCGCAGGACTATACGGCGTTTCAGTTTGCCTTCTTATTGCGTCTCTTTCCCCGGAGCAGAGTAACGGCGCTCGGTGATTTAAACCAATCTATTCATGCGCATACAGCAGGTGGAGGCAATGGGTTTGATGCGCTGACAGAGCGCTTCGATGCCGAGGAGACTGAGACGATTATTCTGACGCGGAGCTATCGCTCCACAAGACCTATCGTAGAATTCACAAGCCGATTCATTGAGGGCGGCGATGCGATAGAACCGTTCAATCGCGATGGCGCGAAGCCTACGTTAACGGTCGTCGCAGATCAAGAGGAGCTTCACCGTTCCATTTTACGTAAAATAGAGCTCCTTCGGTCAGAAGGATGCCATACGATTGCGGTCATTTGCAAGACAGCTGAGGAGAGCATGCAAGCTTATGAAGCGCTGCGAAATCAGGAAGAGCTGCGGCTGATCCAGACGGAAACGACCACCTTCGAGCCGGGAAATGTTGTTATCCCGTCCTACCTTGCCAAGGGGGTCGAGTTCGATGCGGTCATCGTCTATGATGCTTCTGCTGCCAGCTACGAGAGAGAGAGTGAACGCCGTTTGTTCTACACGGTGTGCACGCGGGCGATGCATGAGCTGCATTTGTACACCGTTGGAGCAGCATGGAGCCCGTTTATTACGGGGGATGCGAAGCGGTTAGCTCTAGTTCAGGCTTGATTCTTTCTTTACAATGGATAATGGAAAGAGGTTTTATTCTTGGAATTAATCAAGGTTACAACCGAAGAGCTGCTTAAAGAAGCGTTGGCTATTCGATTCGAGGTTTTCGTTCGCGAGCAGCAGGTCCCCGAAGAACTGGAGTATGATGCATTCGACGTATCGCCTGCAGCGTGCAATCATTTTATCGTTCAAGAGGAGGGGCAGATTATTGCAGCGGGCAGATGGCGTGAGTATGAGCCAGGCGTCGTTAAGTTTCAGCGCATCGTGGTTGCAAAGCCTTATCGGGGACGCGGAATCGGGAAGGTACTGCTGCTCGGAATGGAGCAGGATGCCAAGAAATCCGGTTATCCCGCCGGCGTATTGGAGGCACAATGCACTGCGGAGGCCTTTTATCATAAGCTCGGCTATGTGACCGAATCGATAAAGCCATTCCTGGAAGCGAACATTCTGCATGTGAAAATGCGCAAACAGCTGTAAGGAATGCTGAAGAGAGAGACGTCCGAGGAGGATGTCTCTTTTTTGTAGTACGTCCAGCATGGGCGTTAGTCTAGGGTGAAAGTCCGGAATGGGGGCTGGCAAGCGCCTACCATTAGCCAAGAGCAAGGGTATCTGCCGCGAGGTGCTGCAAAAGCGCTCAAATCAACAAAGATCAATTATTAGATAAACTTGACGATGTCGTGAAAGATATAATCAACAGGCGTCAGTTTATTTCCTTTTCAGCGCTCCGTTTCAGTGTTTTTCATTAAGCACATCTCCGGATCTCGAGAGAAAGATTACGGCATTGTATTGCCCCAAATTCGCATCGCGAAAAGTAGCCGAATCCTCCGTAGTGTGTTCTCCCTTACTATAGTCCGTCATAACCATTATAGATGTAACAATTCCAGAGTCATTATATAAGACGAAGGACGGGAGGCAGTATGATAAGAATCTACATGGCTGATGATGGAGAAACGCTGCTGACAATCGCAAATAATTATCATATCGGAATTGAGGAGCTTATTCCTTTGAATCCGCACATTGACGACCCGGGCCGAGATATCGCCCGGAAACAAGTGAAAATTCCTGCACCTTCGACTGCAGTCGGACGTCTAAACGATAGACGACAGCATTCCCCTGAACAACAAAGGAGATTGATCAACAGTACTTTAATCATAAATACCGATCTCGCAGCAGGAATAATTAATAAAGAAATTTACGGTCATTTTGCCGAACATCTCGGCAGGGGTATATACGAGGGATTCTGGGTGGGTGAAAATTCATCGATCCCTAACACAAACGGCATTCGAAACGATGTGCTGGAAGCGCTGAGAAATATCAAAATTCCTGTTTTGCGCTGGCCTGGCGGTTGTTTTGCGGATTCTTACCATTGGAAGGATGGCATTGGACCGCGGGAGTACCGTAAACGAACAGTTAACGTTTTCTGGGGGCAGGTCATTGAAACCAATCAATTCGGGACGCATGAATTTATGCGTTTATGCGAGATGCTGGAATGCGAGCCTTATATTAGCGGTAATGTGGGAAGCGGCACGGTACAGGAAATGCAGGAATGGATTGAGTATATGACGTGCCCTGAGGAATCTACGATAGCTATGCTTCGGAGAGCCAATGGCAGGGCTCTGCCGTGGCGGGTGAAATATGTTGCAGTAGGCAATGAAACGTGGGGCTGCGGGGGGAATATGCGGCCGGAGTATTCCGCGGATCTGTATCGGCGGTATCAAACATTTATCCATAATTACGGGGATAATGTAATATATAAGATTGCCAGCGGAGCCAACGAAACTGACTACCGATGGACAGAGGTATTAATGCGTGAAGCAGTGAAATTAATGGAAGGTTTGAGCCTGCATTATTATACGGTAATTGATTGGGAGCATAAGGGTTCGGCAACCGAGTTCACGGAAGATGAATGGTTTAGCACAATGAAAAGGGCTTTGTTTATGGATGAACTCATCACCAAGCATGCAACGATTATGGATCAATTCGATCAAGATAAACGAGTCGGATTAATTGTGGATGAATGGGGGACCTGGTATGACCCCGAGCCCGGAACGAACCCCAAATTTTTATATCAGCAAAACACGCTTCGCGATGCGTTGGTGGCCGGTGTTACTCTGAATATTTTTAATAATCATAATGACAGGGTACGGATGGCGAATATTGCGCAAACCATAAATGTACTTCAGTCCATGATTTTAACCGAAGGACATAAGATGATTGTGACCCCGACTTATTATGTATTTGAAATGTATAAAGTGCATCAGGATATGCAGCGGTTGGATATCCGCTTGGAAAGCGGCAAGTACGTTCATCATGGAGAACAGCTGCCCCAGGTTAGCGCATCGGCGTCGAAAGATGCCGACGGGGAGATTCATGTAAGTTTATGTAATATTAGTCCTCAGGATGAAGCCAATGTGAGCGTACAGCTCCGCGGAGAGAACGCAAGGGCTATCGCCTCCGGAACAATATTAACGGCCGGGGATATGCATGCGCACAATACCTTTGAACAACCTGATGCAATTAAACCATCTGATTTCTCCGGAGTGACTTTGACTGACCAAGGATTTTCTGTCATACTGCCCCCAATGTCCGTGGTTATGTTAACGATTAGACTGTTCCCCTGAGCGATATCGTAAACTGCCCTAGATCCGCTTCAGCTTCCGCGAAGTGGATCCAGGGCTTGCTTGTTATTTCACTCTCACAGTTTTATACTTGTTGCTGATCTGTTTTTCCCACGCCATACAGCTTTGTTACAAGACCGTCAACATAGCGTCCAATTCTCACACTGATTTCAGCACGCATGTAGTCCCTGGTGATTGTAAAATGATCTTCATACTCACGGCATATATACCGGTAACGGATCGATTGATGATCTTTTTCTTCTTCAAACACACGGATATTTTTTTCCATCAAGCATCTTTTTAGTTTGGATAAATCGGTTTGAATGTTTTTGGCAAGAACCTGGGCCGCTTTAGAATAGAGTAATCTTAGCGTTTCGTGGGAGCGGTCCGCTTCCCGTGCTTTTTTAATGCTAATTGCATACATGATGGGCAATAAAACATAATCCTTCATCATATTGATTTCTTCTGTCGTTGGCCGACTATGCTGAACGGTTTTATCGCGGAGTCTGTTCTGAAATGCCTCTTTATGCTGCGGCAGCATCATCCGGCTCGATTCCCAGAGCCCGTTCTTTTCAAGCTTCTTGCTCATTTGTAGTGTCCTCCGATTTTCATCGACCTATCCGTTGCTTGCCCTGCAGTGGTGAGTGATGAAGCTCTTACAATCGCTGCGCTGCCATATCGATTTTTTATATGATCCGTAACTTTCTCCAACGCTCTAGACTTGACCTGATCGTCAAAGAGGGTGAGCTGATAGTCTTGATCGTCTATTAACTGGCTTAATGTCACACCGACACGACGCACGGGCATTTCATCCCAGTATTTATAAAATAACCTTTTTACTGCTTCAAATACGGTATTGGTGTGGTTAGTAGGATCCTGCATCTTCATTTGGCGGGAGAACCCAGTTGGCGCTTCATAGGGGCTGCACATGCAGCTGACCGTGACGACATAACCCATAAATCCTTTGCGGCGGCAGTCGCGGCATACTTCCTCAGTAAGCTCCAATAAAATGGTGTCCACTTCCCACGTCTCGATATAGTCTCTGGGTAATGTCATCATATGACCGACTGATTTTGGCGGCGTGTCAAACGTTCCGGGTGTAACCGGGCTATCATCTAAACCGTTCGCTGTTCTCCACATTACCTCTGCATGAATATCTGATTGCTTGCCGAAACGAACCCGGAATTTATCTTTAAGACGCGGCAGGGGAGTCCTTGCAATATCGCCGATCGTCTTCATTCCAAGACGAGCAAAATGCGATGTCATGCGTGAACCGACGCCGAACATCTTATTAACCGGCTGCGGCCAAAGAACGTTTTCGATTTCTGTTTTGGGCAAAGTAAAGATGCCACTCTCGTTCTTCTTCGCCCAAATATCAGTTGCGATTTTGGCAAGTATTTTATTAGAACTTATGCCTACTCTTACCCACACGCCTGTTTGACTTAGAACCTTTTGCTGAATGGATTTAGCGATCGTAATAGGATCTCCGAAGATGGGCAGACTTGCAGTAACGTCCAAAAACTGCTCATCAATACTAAAAATTTCAACCAGATCCGTAAATTCTTCGTAAATCTTCGTTATCATCAGTGAGACATCAATATAATGCTGCATGCGAGGGCGTACAACAACGAGTTCCGGACATTTATTTAGAGCCTCTCCAAGGCGCTCTGCGGTAGTTACCCCAAATCCTTTGGCAATCGGGCAAGCCGCTAGAATTATTCCTGATCTGCGCTCAACTGAGCCTGCCACAGCAACGGGTTTATTTTTACATTCGGGATGATCGGCTTTTTCAACGCTTGCGTAGAAGCTTTGGCAATCGGCGAGAAATATAACCCTTTCACGTTTCTCCATCATCTTAAACGCCCCCGCATACTCATCAGCATCGTCATTAGTTCTGCTTTAACCAAGCTCCTCAACATTGTGAAATGGTGGATATAACCGCGAACTTTATATTCAACATCGATACCCAGTGAACTCATTTCCGTATTTAAAACTTTAATTCCTCGTGTTGTCATCTTTCTCTTAAGGCTTTGCAACTCGGGATAAATCGAATCTTCAACTTCTTTAAGATAAACGAGGACATGACGGTACACAATTTTATCCCTGTGCGTTCTCAGTTCATTCATGTCTCTTGCTAACATATCCAACAAAATGGGCAGCAATGTGTACTCCTTGATGATTTGAATATCCTCTTCTGTTTCGATTCTTGGATTAACACTCATACATACACCACCAACGTAATGCGAACATTTATTCGTATTCATATTATACACCGAACGTGAGTTCGGTATGCAAGTGAATTTTTGGGAAGTTTAATTCCGGATTTCGAGATGATTGTGTGGTGTCAGAATGGTTGAGAAAATTTTCGCGCTCTTGAAGAGGGAATCGGGAAAGTATTGAATCGGGAGAAGGATTGGAGCTTTAGGGAAATACGGTTTTCGAGCAGGCTTGCCGAGAACAGCTTTTCAAAATCCATTGGACAAAAGGGGGAGCTGGACAAAACGCCAGCGTGCGCATAGCTAAGCTAGGCAATAGGGATCAAACTGATAGAAAAGCGGTACCGAACGAACTAGAGCGTACTAATGGCTTTTGTGAAAGCCTTTTCAATATATTTATGTGATTTTTGTGACGAATTATGGGGTAATTTATCGGCATTTATTATTATATAATCTAATTGCACCGCAGCTCTCATACGCCAGTCTTCAGGAAGTCATTCCATGAGACTAATCAATAGAAAGGGGGAATTCATAGAGTCATTATCGTGTGGAAGCGCTCTCCTTCGCTCGTTTCATCAAGTAGAATAAGAGAAGGAGGTTTTTTCGCATGAAACCATTCGATGACGTTTAAAGGACCGTCCGTGAGGTCTTTTTTAAAGATAGAAAGTATAGAGTCCCCATGCGAAGCCTTGTCACCTGTGGCGGTTACGGATATAACGTCCTGGAGGCATTCCTTCCGATTTCGTAAATTGCTTGGTAAAGGAATAAATATCCCCATAACCAAGACTAACGGCTACATGTTTGATGGGGAGTCCGGAGAGGAGCATCATTTTTGCCTGTTTCATTAAATGTTCAATGTGGTATCGCTGAGGGGAAACCCCGGTCGTGGCTTTAAATAGCTTCCTGAAATTCTCATAACCCAAATTTACGGCTACTGCAGCTTCCTTAATATCATAATGGATATTATTAGAGCCGCCGATTAGTTGGCAAGCCTTCGATATTTTAGGATCATTGTGCTCTCTCTGTGTATACGAATGTTGCCGTTAATCGGATCATGAGTCCCTGCGCTCTCATCAGCAAATAGGGGGAGCTTCTCATCTGCAGCGCTTTTAAGGCTGTTTAGCAAGGCGGCAAAATCGAAAACGAAATCGCCTGTGAAGCCTTGCACCTGTGGCGGTTACGAATATAACGTCCTGGGGGCATTCCTTCCGATTTAGTAAATTGTTTGGTAAAGGAGTAAATATCCCCATAACCAAGACTAACGGCTACATGTTTGATGGGGAGTCCAGAGAGGAGCATCATTTTTGCCTGTTTCATTAAATGTTCAATGTGGTATCGCTGAGGGGAAACCCCGGTCGTGGCTTTAAATAACTTTCTGAAATTCTCATAGCCCATATTTACGGCTGCTGCAGTTTCCTTCATATCATAATGGATATCATTGGAGCCGCCGATGAGTTGGCAAGCCTTCGATATTTTATGATCATTGTGCTCTCTCTGCGTATAATGAACGCTGCCGTGTAATCGGATAATGAGCTCTTGTGCTCTCATCAGCAAATAGGGGAGCCTTTCATCTGCAGCGCCTTTAAGGCTGTTTAGCAAGGCAGCAAAATCAATAACAAAATCGCCTGTAACCTGTGTTGCTTGCACCTCTTTATCGGAATTTATAATTCCAAGCGTTATTAGGTAATGATAGACAGGATAACCTACGCTAATATAAAACTCTATCCATTCCCCATTTGGCTCGATTTCGGTGGAGTGCAAACGTTCGGGCAAACGCTGAACCAGATCCCCCGCTTGCATCGGAATAACGGTACCGTCCTCTGAGATAAATCGTCCACTGCCTTGCAGGATCAAAAAACAGCTGTAATATCCGATCTTAAAGTCATATTGGGAACGCTCTGCCGTTCTTTTTCTCATAAAGCCGCATGACAAAATGCCTTGGTCGAAATCGTCGCCGATACACCGGTATACGACATCATTTTCCTTTATATCGTCGTAATTCATATCGTCGCTACACCTACCAAAATGGATAAATGAATTACCAGACTTAACATTTCATATGATGACTTATCCTTATATTATAAGGGTATCGATTTTATAGTACAACCAATTAGAACAATTGATGGGAGGGTTATTCAAAACGTATGAAGCTGAACAGAGACTGGGAGAATCCGCATGTCACTCAAAAGAACCGTTATCCCATGCATGAGCCGTACGGCGTATACGAAACCGTGGAACAGGCGCTAAGCGGCGATCGCAGAACGTCAAAATACGTAAAATGCTTAAACGGCACGTGGAAATTTAAATCGTTTTCGTCTCCAGATGCTGTAACCGATGAGTTTTATCATCCTGAATATGACGTGTCCCGTTGGGATGATATCCCTGTTCCTTCCAACTGGGAGCTGTTCGGATACGGAAAACCGGTATACACCAACACAAAGTATCCCTTTGAACGAAAGTGGGCGGACTCCCATCATGAAATTCAACTGAAGAAAGATGAATTTGTTTTGAATCCGCCTTATGTGCCGGAGGATAACCTCACCGGATGCTATGTCCAGACGTTCGAAATTCCCGAACATTTCAACGGCAGGGATCTGTTTATCGATTTTGCCGGTGTGGAATCGTGCTTTTATCTGTGGTTAAACGGGAAGTTCGTCGGTTATTCGCAGGACAGCAAGCTTAACGCTTCTTTCGATATTACGGATTACATCCAAACGGGACAGAACCATTTAGCCGTTCAGGTGATGCGATTTGGAGCCGGTACTTATCTGGAGGATCAGGACTACTGGCATCTATCGGGGATTTACAGAGATGTTCTGATTTATGCAAAACCGCGAATGCGCATTCATGATTATAAAATCGAAACGCTCTTCTCGGGTCATTACGACAATGCCGAATTAGCCGTGACGGTTTATCCTAATAATCAAGCAAGCTGTTACGGGGAAGCTCATGTGCGCCTGTCTCTTTATGATCACGATCGAAAATTGGTTACGCAATTTGAAACGCCGAAGTTTGCGGATTGCAGATCCTACCTGCAAGAGAACTATGTGGCGAAGGTCAAACAAACCATTAAGAGTCCCCAATTGTGGAGCGACGAAATTCCTTACCTCTATAAATTGGTATTGGAAATGATCGACCCTGACGGAAATGTCGTTGACATCGAGAGTGCAAATGTCGGCTTCCGCGAAGTCAGCATCGATAAGACCGGGATATTGAAAATTAACGGCAAACGTCTCATCATTCGCGGAACCAATCTTCATGCGTTTTGTCCCGAAACGGGGCGCGTGGTGTCGACGGAATATATGCGTGAGCAGATCAAGATCATGAAATCGCTAAATATCAATGCGGTAAGAACGAGTCACTATCCGCATGCAGTCGAATGGTACGACCTCTGTGATGAACTGGGCATATATGTCGTGGATGAGGCCAATATTGAGACCCATGGCATCGGCGGCCAGCTCAGCGCATCTCCCGAATGGACGCATGCTTATATGGAACGTGCAGCACGGATGGTGCTCAGAGATAAGAATCATCCCTCGATCATTCTGTGGTCCCTGGGAAATGAATCCGGTTACGGAGCGAACCATGCCGCAATGTACGGCTGGATTAAGGAATATGATAAAACAAGATATGTCCAGTATGAGTCCTTGAATCCTCCGGCCAATATTTCCGATATCCTGGCGCCCATGTATCCTCAGAAGGATTGGATCATGGAATGCATGACGAACTGCGAAGACTTGCGGCCGTTTATTATGTGTGAATATGCGTACGCGAAAAGCAACAGCAACGGGAATTTCAAGGAATTTTGGGACCTTATTCATAAATTCCCGCGGTTTCAGGGCGGCTTCATTTGGGATTTCCAGGATAAAGCGCTTGTCAGGCATGATGAATCCGGGAACAAAAAATATGTTTATGGCGGCGCGTTCCAGGAAGAGATTATTGATTCTGCGCCCGATATGTGCCTGAACGGCATTGTATTTCCGGATTTAACGCCGAAACCGGCTGCCTATGAAATCAAAAATGTTCAAGCTCCCGTCCAGATCGATTACTTTGAACGGCCTTATTATGTTCCTGGTAACAAAAGTTATCGAATTTATAATCATTATACGCATCGGGACTTAAGCCACCTGGACATCGGTTGGGAGCTTGTTTGCGACGGGAAGGTTGTGGAAAACGGTACATTGCCCAAATTGCACACGCCTGCCGGAACTATGGACAGTGTTCAGGCGCCATACGATCCAACCAAGGTCTCTGGGGAAGCGTTCCTGAATTTCTATGCTTATTTGAACGAAGACACCTATTATGCAAATAAGGGAACCTGTATTTATGCATGCCAGATCGAGTTGAATGATTCCGTTTATGAAATACATACCGGGGATATTGAAAGCGGAAGCCTGGTATATGAAGAAGCCGCAGATCGAATTCATATTTATAATGAAAATACGAACGTGGTCTTCTCGAAAGAAACGGCAGAATTCATTTCTGTGAGATACAATAACCGGGACT
Organism: uncultured Paenibacillaceae bacterium; assembly: GCA_963793665.1. GTDB lineage: Bacteria > Bacillota > Bacilli > Paenibacillales > Paenibacillaceae > Paenibacillus_Z. Next base: position 23,235 of record CAWCBD010000024.1, on the reverse strand, counting down.
ACTTTACGGGCGGAGCTAACAATTTCTATCGCCCGCCAACGGGGATAGACGCCGGTATACCTGGCGAGACGCTGAACTATGCGGATGAATGGAGAAGCCTCGGGCTGGACTCCGATCAGAAAGAGATCAAGCGTATCCGGGTATATGCAGCGCCTGCTTCCGTTATCATTCAGGTTCATGCTTTGTATCATGGGTGCATTGAAACACGAACGGAGTATGCGATTGGCGGTAAAGGCATTGAAATTACCAACACTGTCGTGAATAATGCCAATATCGATACCATTCCGAGAATCGGTCTAAGCTTTACCTTCTCTGCTGCCTGGAAGAATATCAAATGGTATGGCCGCGGGCCATGGGAAAACTATGCGGACCGTAAAACGGCTGCCTTCGTTGGTATATATGAAAGCTCTGCCGAAGAACAACATGTTCCCTACATCGTGCCGGTTGAATGCGGGGGCAAGGAAGATGTCCGTTATTTATATGTATCCGCGGATGATCGCAAGGTAAAAGTTACCTCGGCGGGTCACTTCCATTTTGATATTCATCAATACAGCATCGGACAATATGACAATGCCGCCTATGAAGATGAGCTTGGCACATCCGATTCCGTTTTCCTTCATATCGATTACAAACATGCAGGTCTTGGCGGAGACAACGGTTGGACCAAAAATATTCACGATGAATATAAAATCGAAAAGGGCATCTATGTTTACAAGATCACTTTAGAGATCGTGGATTGAACAGCAGGCCCCGGATATAATCAGCAATGGCAAATTTAAAGGTTGAGTAGTGAAATAATTGTAAGAGACCGTTCTTAACTAAAATGGGAGTACGATCTAGTACGATCTACCATTTGCGGTAAGGAATGGTTTCTTTTTTTCAAGAATATTACCGGATTTAAGTTTGACAAGAGATTTTGATAGGTAGATGAACCGTGGAAATTTCAAGGACTGTGTTTCTGGACGACAAGCAATTGCGTGTACAAATGAAACAATTGGTAAGGTCGTCGGATCTGTCGCTACCAGAGCGCTAGAGCACAAAAATTGTGCGCAAGGTCGTCGGATCGGTCGCCACCGGAGCGCTAGCGCACAAAAATTGTGCGCAAGGTCGTCAGATCGGTCGCCACCGGACGCTAGCGCACAAAAATTGTGCGCAAGGTCGTCGGATCGGCCGCCACCGGACGCTAGCGCACAAAAATTGTGTGCAAGGTCGTCGGATCGGTCGCTACCAGACGCTAGCGCACAAAAATTGTGCGCAAGGTCGTCAGTTCGGTCACCACCGGACGCTAGCGCACAAAAATTGTGCGCAAGGTCGTCGGATCTGTCGCCACCGGACGCTAGCGCACAAAAATTGTGCGCAAGGTCGTCAGTTCGGTCGCTACCAGACGCTAGCGCACAAAAATTGTGCGCAAGGTCGTCGGATAGGTCGCTACCGGACGCTAGCGCACAAAAATTGTGCGCAAGGTCGTCGGATAGGTCGCCACCGGACGCTAGCGCACAAAAATTGTGCGCAAGGTCGTCGGATAGGTCGCTACCAGACGCTAGCGCACAAAAATTGTGCGCAAGGTCGTCAGTTCGGTCACCACCGGACGCTAGCGCACAAAAATTGTGCGCAAGGTCGTCGGATCTGTCGCCACCGGACGCTAGCGCACAAAAATTGTGCGCAAGGTCGTCGGATCGGTCGCCACCGGACGCTAGCGCACAAAAATTGTGCGCAAGGTCGTCAGATCGGTCGCCACCGGCCGCTAGCGCACAAAAATTGTGCGCAAGGTCGTCGGATCGGTCGCTACCAGACGCTAGCGCACAAAAATTGTGCGCAAGGTCGTCAGTTCGCGTCTCCACCGGACGCTAGCGCACAAAAATTGTGCGCAAGGTCGTCAGATCGGTCGCCACCGGACGCTAGCGCACAAAAATTGTGCGCAAGGTCGTCGGATCGGTCGCGACCGGACGCTAGCGCACAAAAATTGTGCGCAAGGTCGTCAGATCGGTCGCCACCGGACGCTAGCGCACAAAAATTGTGCGCAAGGTCGTCGGATCGGTCGCTACCGGACGCTAGCGCACAAAAATTGTGCGCAAGGTCGTCGGATCTGTCGCTACCGGACGCTAGCGCACAAAAATTGTGCGCAAGGTCGTCAGATCGGTCGCTACCAGACGCTAGCGCACAAAAATTGTTCGCAAGGTCGTCAGATCGGTCGCCACCGGACGCTAGCGCACAAAAATTGTGCGCAAGGTCGTCGGATCTGTCGCCACCAGGCGTTAGCGCACAAAAATTGTGCGCAAGGTCGTCGGATCTGTCGCCACCAGGCGTTAGCGCACAAAAATTGTGCGCAAGGTCGTCAGATCGGTCGCCACCGGATGCTAGCGCACAAGGTAGTGCTTCTTTCGAAAAATCCTATTGTAATTTTGCTTAACATTAAGTAAATTATCCATTTATCAGGTCGTCAAGTACACGCCGTCCGGAGCATGCGGCTATTTTTAACGCCGGGCATCCTATGGTTGTTTCATTGATTGGTTCCAAAATACTTGGCATGAATATCGATATGGGTCATCGTGAGGATCCTTATTTCTATCGTGTATATTTTTACTTTTAGCCCACATCAGCACTCGCCTAATCGAGTGGGCAGCTCAGGTCCAGGGATGGTGGAAAGCAACCAAGGGATTTATATGGCTTGGGATATATTTGATGATTATGCGACCAAAGGAAGCCTTATTTTGAAAGAAACCGCCCTTTTCGCATTAAATCGATTGTTGTCGTCTACAAAGACCTTAGTAACCAACCTGCCTGCACAAGGTATAACAACGCTGCAATATCAAGCGAGTGAGCAAAGATATATCAATCATTTGCTATATGCATCTCCGGTTAAACGTGGAAATGATATTGAAATTATTGAGGATATTATTCCACTTCATAATATAGAGGTGACGCTCAAACTTAAGTCAGTAGCGAAATGTGTTTACTTAGCTCCACAAGGCATCGATTTGGTACTATGTACAGAATGAACAAGATTTAAAGTACACGATCACAAGCTTTGTAGTGTCATCAGATGGTGGTAATTGATATATAGGGTCATCCTGATTCTGAATAAATAAATTGTTAGTTTGAAATAAAAGGATTCACCTATTAGTCAGTTGAGGCCGGGACCTGACGAGAAGGTTTTATAAATTAGGGTAATTCCCTCTAAGATCCAGTCTTCGTCGACATTTCGCGTATGTTAAGAAGAAGCGAACAAAGTCGGTCACCTTCATCAAGGTAACCAGCTTGTTGTACCTAATGATACTTACGACTTAAGTTCGATTGCCAGGCAATTGACGTACGACGTCGGCCGCCGTTCCGGCAGCGAAACGATCAGAGCTCCGTAAGGCTGTTCGAACGGAACTTCACCCACTCCAAGCAGCCGGACCGATTCGACTTTGTCTGCCGGCGATCAACGTACGTATGACGGCACGATGATCTTCCGGCCACGCATCTGGAATGCGTAAAGCGTATTTCCCTTTTGGGTGAAACGGAAGTCGCCGGAGTTCCATTCCACCCTGTCTTCCTTGAAATGATCAATGACCACGCGGGAATGGCCTTCGCCCGATACACGGAACGGTCTGGTGCCGTACACACCTTCTCCGCATATCCGAATCCATTTGGCCATCTCCTGCAGGATATACGTGCACTCGTCATCAATCGTACCGTCCGGTTTCTGCGGAATATTGAGGAGCAGGTTACCGTTCTTGGCAATGATGTCGACCAGAATTTCGATGACGTGACTCGGTTTCTTGTATACAGTTTTCACATTATAGAACCAATCCCCGACGCAAGTATCGGTCTGCCACGGGTCAGCCTTGATGTCCGGCTCCTGGCTGCGCTCAATGTCGAGGATCCCGATGCGATAAACGTCCTGCATGCGGTCTTTCTGGTTATAAACTGCGCGATTCACCCCGCCGCCTGCCGCAGCGCTCGTATTGTAAAGGTGCGCGACCGCTTGCAGCCCGGCTGCGAACAACGGGTCATCCAAGGAGGAATCCCTTCTATCCAGGCGCTGGCGAACGGCAGCCCGCCGTCAGAGTACAGCAGATCCGGCTGATACAGATCAATGACTTCCTTGATCACGTCGAACCATCGCTGATGCCACCAAGGATTGGAGGTGTACCATGGATCCTTCGGATCCCACAGCTTTTTGTCCGGGTGATAATGCTCGCGGTTCGGCAAATACAAATCCTCGTACTCGGGGTCATTTCCGTCATAAGGGATGCCCGCATAAGGGCCTACCTTGTCCTGTCCTTTATTAAATTGAAACCAGCTGAACGTCGCACCTAGATGCTCGGTTAGGCCGAAAGGCAGTCCATGGCGGGAAGCGGCGGCTTTCCATAGTGCAACGATGTCTTTCTTCGGTCCCATGTTGACCGAATTAAAGCGGTGGATTTTCGAATCGTAATTGAAGAAGTTGTCGTGGTGCATAGCCTGTGCAACGAAATACTTGGCACCGGCAGCCACATACAAGTCCATCAGCGATTCCGGATCGAACTTTTCCGCTTTCCACAGCTGAACGATATCTTTGTAGCCGAATTTCGACGGATGTCCGTAATGGCGAATATGGTATCGGTATTGGTCGGAACCTTCGTAATACATGTTCCGGGCGTACCAGTCCCCGTACATCGGCACCGATTGTGCGCCCCAGTGCGACCATATGCCGAGTTTAGCATCCCGGAACCATTCCGGGCACTCGAATTTCCTGAGCGATTCAAATGTGGGTTCGAAAGGACCCTTGGCGATGTGCGCCTTAACCATGCTGATCAGGCCTCCTATTTTTTTGCTACAGCCTTATCCTAGCAGTATTGTGGTATACTCATGAATATAGAATTCTAACTTCCTGTTGTATAAAACTATCTAACTTTCCATATTCGGTGACTACCCATGGACAATGCCCAACAACAACTGATTCGGCTTTATCTCGATAACCTCCAGGTTCACGTAACCGCAATGGGACATAACCAGGTTTGGTCCGACTGGCGGGAACTCGATTACACGCCGGACTATAACAAATTTTATTTGATTTGCGATGGCGAAGGTTGGCTGAAAATCGGCGATACGGAATATGCTCCCAAATCGGGGCAGTGGTTCCTGATGCCGCAAGGAGTGAAGCAATCGTACTCTTATACGGACGGCCCGCGCTTTACGAAATATTGGTGCCACTTTACGGCAAAGGTCGGGGAAAACAACCTGTTCAATCTGCTGAAAATACCCGTATTTCTCGAACCGGGGAAGGACGGCGAACCGAAGCATCTGTTCCGGGAGCTGCTTTCCTGCGAATCCGGTACGTCCCTTCCGCTCCCCTGCTGATAAAAGCGGCCATGCTGAAATTGATCGCATATTATGTTGAGCATGCAGCTTCCGCTGTGGCAGACGTCGAACTCGCTGCAGTGTCCGAACCTCTTCAAGGAGTCATCGAGCACATCCATCTGAACTATCATCGAAACTTGACGATCGATATGCTGGCGGAACGCGCCCACCTGCATCCCAATTATTTTATCCGCGTGTTCAAAAGGCAATTTGGCACATCTCCGATCCAATACGTGAACAGAAAAAGGATAGAAGAAGCGAAGTGGCTGCTAACCTCCACAAACCTCTTGCTGGCGGAAATCGGTGCCAAAGTCGGCATTCCCGACGTCTCCTACCTATCCAAATTATTCAAATCATCGACAGGTTTATCTCCGACTGCGTATCGATTGACTCAACATCCGAATCCGTCTAATTCGACAATATGAACGAAGATATGGAGGGGGCAAAAGCCCTCTCTTTTTTTGTATGGGAAACTCCATTATCGTCAAGGCGAAAGTGAAACAATTTCTACAACCATTTCTACAACCATTTCCCTTCCCATGGTACTATTGTGTTGAGATGAGGACAGCAAGCCGCAAATAATCGCATAGAAATCGTAGAATGTGCTGACATCGTTTAAGCAGGAATGGTTATGTCGGTTCGGGGGTGACGAAGCTTGAAAAACATGTCCATTTTGACGCAGGCCAGAGCTCAGTTGGGAGAGCGCTTGCATGGCATGCAAGAGGTCAGGGAGCCGAGGTCGGATGAGCGCGGCGTTGAATTCTGCCTGCAACTAGGCTGTTCTATACCGACGAAGGAATATGCAGAACTGGCACATTCTCATGAATTTGCGCGAGAAGGTCATGGTGAGCTTGATTCAATCGAAAACTCGAATCATTAATTGGTGTGACCGCTATTTTCCGGAATATTCACAAGTGTTCAAGGATTGGGAAGGTAAAGCGTCACTCAAGACGCTGCGTCATTTTCCAACACCAGAAGAGATCATCTCCACAGGCGCCAGAGGCGTTCTCACGCATTGGAAGCTTTCATTCGGATCATTAAATACAAAAAAATGGAATTTCTATATGATTTTTAGACGATTTTTTATAGTATTCTCCGGAACATCTTGCATTTAAAATAAAAATGCCACCACTTTGAAAATAGTTTACTCTTAGCAGTCGTCAAGTGCCTTTTGATTTGCATGTATTTGAAAGCGGCGGACATGGATTAGGTTTAGCCGAAGATCATCACGCTTCAATGAATAGAATAAAGTTGCAACAATAGGCGGTCAGCGGTTTGGCTAAGCGGCTATAAAGGTTCAGGAATACAATAGAGGGGGAACGTATCCATGTTGTGGAGTTCTTATACTTCGGCGACGGTTCAATCTACGGCCAAAAATTTTATTATGAAAAGCGATTCCGCTTTTACCCATACGTACAGAGCTTACATCAAGACAACGGAATGCGGGGAATTAAAGCTGAAATTCTGGTGCAGCAATCTGGTGGATTCTACATGGGCAGACGGTTCCGAATCGCGTGCCAATCTGCCAGGAGGCATGTGGAAAATCGAGTCGGCTTACATCGCTGACGGCGGGAGGCTGCCTGATGGGAGCGTTGCCGAGGGCACACTAATTCCGGTTACGTTCGATTCGTCGATCACCAGGACGGTTATGCCGGGTGAGACGTTTTGGAGCGATGCCGTCCGGATCATGCTCCCGAAGGAGCATTATTTGGTATTTTCGTGGACGATCACGGCATTGGCTGCAGGCGTAAGCTTTCCATACAATACGGAAAGTCCGTTGGTGCCCGCCTTCGATGCGCCCGGGCATGCAGCTGGCCAGCTTACAGCCGATGGCTTCCGCGAATCCGAAAGATGTCTGTTTCTGCCGGATTTCATAGGCTGCGAGCGTGAGGGAGCAAGGCGTATTGCGTTCTTTGGCGATTCCATCACCCAGGGTGTACGAACGCGCCCCGACGGTTATGAATACTGGGTTGCCCGCATTGCGGAGGGGCTTGGCCCGGAATACAGTGTATGGAATCTCGGTTCGGGCTGGGCGCGCGCCTACGATGCCGCAAGCGACCAGGCTTGGCTGAGCAAAGCCAAGCACAGCGATGTGATTGTCATAGAGCTGGGAGTCAACGATATCAGTACGGAGGGGCGAAGCGCCGCTCAAGTGCTGGAGGATTTGCAAACAACGGTGACTAAGCTTAAAGACAGCCGTGACGATTTGTCGGTGATCCTTTGCACTGTGCCCCCCTACAGCTTCACCGCCTCGCAGGAGCTTGACTGGAGGCAGGTGAATCAGGCAATACGAAGCAATGGCATAGCCGGGGTTGATCGAGTATTCGATATAGCGGAAGTGCTCTCTCAAACGGCTCCTCGCGATAGCCTTGTTAGGCCTGAATATATGTCCAACGAGTTAGATCCGCATCCGAATGGAAAAGCGGGCTTTGCTATTGCCGAGGCTTTTCTGTCTTGGTATTAAGATTTAAAGCGTTGCCTGTTGAGTTCAATATTGAAAAATATAAGCGGTTCATCGGTGCTCGGCAATATTGCACGATGAAGATTAGCTGCAATGATAGGAATTTCCTTTTGTTCATGGGCATCGGAAAAAGAAGCCATCGAGGCGAGCTCCATCATAGAGGGTTCGAGTCGATGGCCACCGGACGAACTGTTCTCAATGACTAGCTTTAGGGATCTCTTGACGAATCTTTTGAATAAAAGCTTGAACGGCTTCAAGGTGCTGTCTTAAACCTTCACCCATTGAACCCGAATGATCACTCCTATGAATCTACGAAACTAATTAATGACGGACGGCATAAAATTTATAGATCTACTTTTTAAATCAAACCTCCTGAACCACGTGAAAATGGTGATGGAGGTTTATTTTTGTGGTAGGAAATTTGACAGAGGCGAAAATTCCCGCTTGATTTTTGATTTTGCTCTGATAGACTTCACCTTAGAGCGTCCCTGATTCGACTCATATTAACTATCAAAGAAGGAAAAGTCACATGAAACGATCATATTTGAAAAAACTTCCCATCATGGTGCAGTTATCTTTACTGGGTTTATTAATTGTTATGGTTATGATTTCGATCATGGCTGTGAATTATTACCGTGCCGTCAATGTCGTAAAGAAGAATAACAGCGATTACATCAAAGGTGTTATTTCGCAACTGAACCAGTCCATTTCCTCGAATAGTAATGATATTAAAAGAATTATGGAAACGATTGCCTACAACGGACAAACCGTACAAAATTTTTTGTCTGAAACAAATCCAGCCCAAAAGTTTGAAATGTTCAACCAGTTAAAAGCTTATTTGTCAGATATGAGGAAAATGAAAAAGGCTATTTTGGATATTGCACTGGTTGATAAATAACGGCGCCGTATTCAATCTCCTAGCCAATTCGGTTCAAATCGAAGCAATTTCCAGAGAAATTCCGAGAGATAACTTGTCCTATATTTTGGGGCTTAAAATGATCGATTTACCTTATACTACAACGCCGATATTGGTGGCGGGAGCACCTATCTATTCAACAACTAATTTTGAGGCCGTCAAAAGTGAACTTGGAACTCTGCTTTTGATAATCGACAATCGACTGCTCTTTGGCGACGGCAACCCTGTCAATTTACCCGAGGGTGCCTTAATCTACATGGCTGATCGTAACGGAAGGCTCTTCTATACGAATGATGATTCAAGTAACCTTGGGGAGCCGATTCCAAAAGATGGATTGTTGAATCATAACAGTCAATATATGATTCAGAGGGAAGCCATTCCGGATTTGGACGGCGAAATTGTGATTGAAGTGCCGAATCGTGTGCTCCTTCAAGGTCTTAATGAGATTCGTCTACAGCAGCTTATCTTAATAGCCATCGCACTCGTTCTGATGATCATACCGCTTCTGTTCGTTAGCAACAACATTCTGCAGCCTTTGAAGAAGTTTATGAGGCTGATGGGAGAAGTGAGTCTCGGGGAAAAAAAACATCTCAGCAAACGAATCGCATTAGATGGTTATGCGGAAATGATTATTATGGCATCGCGTTTCAATGAAATGTTGGCGGAAATTGAGAAATTGACGGATCATTTGCTGGAAAGCAAGCGTGTTCTCTACGAGACGGAATTGATTAAACGGAAAGCGGAGCTCACCTTTTTGCAAAGCCAAATCAACCCGCATTTTTTATACAATACACTGGAATCGATCAAAGGGCTTGCCGCGGAAGAGGGTTCTTCGAAAATATTCGAACTGACAAAAGCGCTTGCTTTGTTTTTCCGATACAGCGTCAAAGGATCCGATATGGTTCCCTTGGAAAGAGAATTGACCATCATTAAAAACTATATCTTCATTCATCAAATCCGATTTGGCAAACGACTGCAGGTGGAATACGATATTCGTACGGAATGCCTCTCATGTCTGGTTCCTAAAATGATCTTGCAGCCCATCGTGGAAAACGCCATCAAACACGGCATTGAGCCGCTCGAACGAACGGGTTTGTTGGTGTTAAAAGGCGACAGGGATGGGGAGAAGCTGTATCTCTCCGTCAATGATAACGGTACAGGAATAAGTTTGGAAAAGTTAGAGGAGATTAATCATACAATTGAATGCCGATCGGCAACCGAAGACCTTAATGACGATTCCGCATCCGGCATCGGACTGGCGAATGTGCATAACAGAATCCGCATGATCTTCGGAGAAGCATACGGCATCAGGATGACGAGCAAGCCCAAAGTCGGAACAACGGTCTCGATTACAATTCCGGTCAGGGGGGATGGTCATGTATAAAGTTTTTATTGTGGACGACGAGGAACTGGTTATTAAAAGCCTGAAAGCGACGGTGGATTGGAAGAGCTGCGGCTATGAAGTTGTCGGATTTGCACTCAGCGGGGAGGAGGCAGTGGAAGCTGTAAAACAAATTCAACCGGATGTGATTTTTTCCGATATCCGGATGCCCGGAATGAACGGGCTGGAACTGAAAAAACGATTGGACGATGCAGGTATATCCGCCAAATTTATTATCGTGAGCGGACTGGCGGAATTTGCTCTTGTACAGAAAGCAATCCAGAATAACATATCCGGTTATTGCCTGAAACCTTTCGACGAGATGGAAATCATGGGGTATCTTATCAAGATCAAGCGAGAATTAGACTCCCGTCGTCTGTTGCCTGAAGGGGAAATTTTTGATTTGATCGAGAGCGGTACGCCGGAAGCAAACAGCAGATTGCGGCGTGAGTTAGCTTTGGCCGGCATTACAAGTTCCGGAAAAGAAGATTTGCGTATCATGCTTACAGTAAGAAGAGACAGGTTGCAGATCAATGAACAAACACCTTGCTTTACGTTGCGTATCGGTTATCGCAAGTTTATATACGTGATGGCTGACAGAGATGCGGCCCAATTAATGACCCTATTTGCTTCTGAAAGTCGTCATTTCTTGAAAGGAATCGGATTCAGCAAACGGGGTATCGATACGGAAGGATTTACACAGGCTATTCAAGATGCAGAGCTTCAAGCCTATCAATATTTCACTTTAGCCGAAATCTTCACATGGGAAGAGTCTTGGAAAACCAATGACATGAAGTCGGCATTTGCTGTGCCGACTGACGGAAATAACCAGACGTTCATTGCACATATGGATTCCTTGTTATCCATGTTTCAGAGCGGCCTTCTGAATATCCGGCATGCCATGTTGTTGTATAACGATTGCATTACGCAGTTAAGTCGAAAAGGTATGGAATCGGACGATTTATACCTCTATTCTTTCGAACAATTGGCAGATCAGTTTGAAGATGTCCGGGATATGATCGATTATTTAAAGGGATTGTTCCGGGAGGAGCAGACCGATCAACAGCATGTTTCCATGCAGTCTGGACGCATTCATACATTCTCTGCCATGCTGGAATACATCAACGAGCACTTCAGCGAGGACATTACAATTCAGGGCTTAAGTAAACAATTCAACTTAAACTCGAATTACATCTCGCAATTATTCAGAAAAGAACTGGATAAAACCTTTACCGAGCACTTAACCGGTCTTAGAATGAACCGCGCTTCGGAGTTGCTCAGAACTACCTCCATTCCGATCAACGATATAGCGGACCAGGTAGGATACCAAGATTATTTTTATTTCAGTAAAATGTTCAAAAAAATAATGGGCATTCCACCAAGAAGCTATCGTTACGACCAAAGTCAGAACGGCTATATTTCCGGCTCCTAATAAACGGAAGCCGGTTTTTTTTTTTGTATTCCTTATCGATAACTTGTACTTGAATTAGGTGCAAGACAATTTCTCCTCAAATTCGACATAAAGTTACATGAAAAATACAAGAATAACACTAATTTAACGACATACCCCTATGGAAGCGTTTCCTTTACAATAGATTTATAGACGAGATAGGAGGCAAGAGGGGTATGCAAAATACAGTAAGTCAAACGAAATACAGCAAGCGCCTGCGGTTAGAGGCCAAACATCGCCGGTGGCAGGAGGTCATCAAGCATAAGTACTTCTACTTGATGGTATTCCCAACGGTGCTGTTCTTTCTAATCTTCGCGTATGTGCCAATGTACGGCGTGATCTTAGCTTTTAAGGACTTCAATTACTCTCTGGGTATTATGAAAAGTCCATGGAATAACTTTCAAAGCTTTCGGGATGTACTGAGCAATTCGGATTTCATACAGGCGTTCAACAACACCTTGTTGATTAGCTTTGGTCGTTTGATCATAGAATTCCCGATCCCGATTCTGCTGGCGATCATGCTGAATGAAATGAGACACAGCGGATTGAAGCGGATCTATCAAACCGTATTTACGTTTCCACATTTCATCAGCTGGGTCGTGTTAAGCGGAATCATAACGAGTATTCTGAGCGATCAGGGCGTGCTCAATCAGATTCTGCAGCTATTCGGATGGGAAAAAAATACGATACTGGTACAGAATGGGAGTTTCCTGGCACTGCTTTTCACGTCGAACATATGGAAAGAAGTAGGTTGGTCCTCCATTATTTATCTGGCCGCCATCGCGGGTATCAATCCCGAGCTTTATGAGGCGGCGGCCATAGACGGCGCTAACCGTTTCCAGCAAATGAAGGCCATTACATGGCCGGTAATTCGCAATACGGCAGCCATTCTAATTATATTGGCGGTCGGTGGCATTATGAACGGCGGATTCGACCAAATATTCAATTTGTACAACCCTGCCGTGTATGAACGCTCTGATATTCTCGATACGTTCGTGTATCGCAGCGCCTTTGTAGACTCAACGGGGTTCGGCTTCTCGACAACGGTCGGTTTGTTGAAATCCGTCATCAATTGCGTGTTACTGTTCGGAGCCAACTTTGTTGTGAAACATGTTATGAAGGAGGAGGGCCTCTATTGAAGCGTTTTTCGATTTCCAATCTACTTATCACGCTCATCCTGGGGCTTAGCGCGATTGCGGCTGTATTCCCGTTCTATCAAACGCTCGTTATGTCCTTTTCTACCATATTGGACAAGAATGCGGGAGGGGTCATGTTGTTTCCGAGATCCATAGATCTCTCTTCGTATGAATACATTTTTCGTCAAGGGAAAGTAGTCGATGGCATGCTTATATCAGTCTTCGTGACTGTGTTTGGCACATTGGTAAATCTGGTGGTGACGGCGACAGGCGCTTACGCGTTATCCAAGAAGTCGATGCCGGGGCGAAACTTGATCATGACTTGTATCATCTTTACGATGTTTTTTTCAGGCGGTCTTATTCCCTTTTATTTGACAATTCAGAATCTCCACTTGCAGAATAATTTACTTGTCATGATATTGCCGGCGGCTGTAAACGTATTTAATTTAATCCTGATGAAGAATTTCTTCGGAACCGTCAGTCCTGCTCTTGAGGAGTCGGCAAAAATCGACGGGGCTAACGATCTGAGTATCCTTATTCGCATAGTCATACCTGTTTCGTTGCCGATTATGGCGACCATGACATTGTTTTATGCGGTTGATCGTTGGAATGAATGGTGGCTCCCCTATTTGTTTATCAACGATATCAAATTACACCCGTTACAGCTTGTGTTAAGAGACACGATCACAGATCTGAGTCAGTCGCTCAATAGCACGTTGGGCAGACAGATGGCCGCAAGAGTTCAAACCGCTTATGCGGATTCGGTAAAGGCCGCGATGATCATCGTATCCGCCTTTCCGATCTTGATGGTGTATCCCTTCATACAGAAATACTTCAATGCGGGAATCATGATCGGTTCCGTGAAAGAGTAATAATAATGGCTTCGGCCTTTATTATATAAATCATGAGTTTCATAAATACAAGGAGGGTTTTCGGAATGAAGATGTTCAAACAAAGAGTATTGGTATGGTCGTCACTGCTTCTTGTTGTAGGGACGGCGTTATCCGGCTGCAGTAAAGGGGACGATAAGAATGTGTCTTCAAGCGCCTCGCCCAACGTAACGGCTGGCACGACACAGAAGCCAAATGATCCGGCAATGGACAAGCAATTGGAGCTCAGTGTTGCAGCCTGGGACATTCAGACGGGCTTTGATAAGCCGAATGCAAAGAACGATGCCGTTTACAATGATTTGGCTAAGAAATTCAACATCACGATCAAGCCAGTTCAGATTACCTGGAACGACTGGCAGGAGAAAGCGAAGGTTTGGGCCGCATCCAAGCAGCTGCCCGATATTTTCGCCGACGCAGTCGCTACCGATGATACCGCGTTGTACGTGTCGTGGGCGAAGCAAGGTGTAATCAAGGCGATCCCAGACGATCTGAGCGCGTATCCGAATTTGCAAAAAATCTTTTCTTCGCCGGCTGTGCAACCACTCAAGGTGGATGGGAAATATTATATGATTCCGCGCATGGGCGGTGCGGATACCTGCCGATTCGAGACTGGGCAGGCCCATCCGCTATCGGAAGGATTGGGCAGAGGAAGCCGGTTATAAGACGGATCCTGCGAGCTTTGAGGAATTCATGGCCATGACCAAAGCCGTCATGAAGAACCACCCTGGGATTAGCGGGTTGTCGATTAACAATAAAGATTATCTCTTAACGCAATTTCTGGGAAGCTTCCCAGAAATGGTGAGTGCCAGTAACTGGACAAAAGAAAACGGCAAGTGGATTCCAGCCTTTACGTCCGAGAAAGCCTATACCGGCATTCAGCAGCTTCGTACGCTCTTTACAGATAATATCCTTGACAAGGACTTTGCTATCCAGAAAGACGCCGATGGCGTTAACAAGTTTTTGTCCGGTCAAAGCTTTGCGCTTTATGGCTTGGAAGGTGTAAATGACGATCAATTAGCCCAATTCAAAAAAGCGAATCCAGGTGTCAGCGCTTCGGGCGCGATCGGTTATATGAATATTTGGCCTGCAGCCGACGGCCAACGCTATACGTTCGTTGGAACTCCTTACTGGTCCGAAACGTTTTTCCCTAGTTCGCTCAGCGACGAAAAGTTTAAACGGGCGCTCCAATTGATGGATTACATGGTGTCGGATAAGTTCTTGGTCTCCGCGGTTAGTGGAATTGAGAACGTCGATTATAAAGTGGAAAATGGACAAATCGTTTCTCTGCTTAAAGCCGATGAAAAAATTGCTGACAAATACCCGGTCATATCAAGTCTCGCTTACCTGGGGGAATGGGGAAATCTCCTGTATGCGGGCAAACAAGTTGTGAGTGCCAACCCAGATATTGCCGCTCTCCAAAAAGTGCAAGTGGATACTTTTAACAAATTTAAAGCCCAAGATAAGCCGATGCCACTCAACTTCGATATCTTTCTGATGTCAACGCCGGCCAAAAATAAAGTGAATGCTCTAAGCAAAAATATAGAAGATGACATCATTAAAGTGGTTTTAGGCAAAGGGGACCCGGTTGCCCAGTGGAAAGACTTAGTCAAGGGATATGACTCCAAAGGCGTGCAAGATGCGATCAAAGAAGTCAACGATGAGGCAACCAAGAGAGGCATTAAGTAACAAATAAGGTTCAATGACAATGCAATGACGCGAGGAAGCTTCCGAACTATAAATACAATGTTCTTGAAGCTTCTCTTGTTCCTGATAGCATCTATAACTTAGCTTTAACCGCTCAGGAAGTATCGGCTGTGATGAACGAGTAGATTACAGCGGCAGTGAATGAACCAGCGGAAGTCCGGAACATGCAAGTCGTGTTCCGGACTTTCCGTCATTTGTTCGGCGGTGGAGCTTTATTCTGATCCGTTGAATGATACTTATGACGAATGCGTCGGAAACTGTGTAGGGTTACGTGAGAAGTTCCAGCACATCAAGAGTGAGGGGGGCTATGATGTGAGATTCTGTTTGTACGATGAACAAAAGGCATCTGTTCTTTCCGTCATGGACAAACTTGGGGATGCAATCAAGAAAATGGTACAAGAACGCGCGAAAACGAGCGTGAGAATTTACCCTCTACTTACTCGTGAGGAGTATGAAGCTTACCCACAGTCATTTCGCGGGGTTGTGAATGGACGTTATTATCTGCTGTACTCTCTAAACGAAGACATGGAGAGCACGTACGATCAGGTAATTATTGACTGAATCGTTTGAGGCGAACATCAAGATGGACGGATGCACGTACAGGAAGGATCTTTGAAGGCGGACAAACCATCCATGTTGAAGCTCAACTAAGCACGATTCCGGTATTTTTACGGGACGGAAAACAAGAGTATCTCATCGGAAAAATATAATATTCTTTTAGAATGGAAAGGATGACCCTGTTATGGAAGATAACTACAATCTGTTATCGAAGAAGGGAGCTTGGGGAGATCAGGGGGACGGCACTTATGTCAATCCTGTCTTGCCGGGAGATTATAGCGATCCGGATGTCATTAGAGTCGGAGATGATTATTACGGTATCTCCTCTACTTTGCATTGCTCTCCGGGGATGGCGGTACTGCATTCCAAAGATCTTGTTAATTGGAGAATGATCGGGCATGTGGTGAATGATTTGACAATCATCGGCCCGGAATACAATTACGATCGAATGAACCGTTATGGCAGAGGAGTCTGGGCGGGCGCGATCCGATTCCACAAGGATAAATATTGGGTCTATTTTTTCACGCCCGATGAAGGATTGTTTATGAGCACGGCTGCCGATCCGGCGGGACCTTGGGAGCCGCTTCATCAAGTTTGGGAGGTCAGCGGCTGGGATGACTGCTGTCCGTTTTGGGACGATGACGGACAAGGCTACCTCGTTGCCACCAATTTTGCCGATAACTATAATATCCATTTATTTAAACTAAGTGAAGACGGCAAAGAACTGTTGCATGACAGCGATACGATTATTCATCAGTACAAAGGGAGCGAAGCCAATAAGCTCTACAAAATAAACGGAACCTACTATTTTTTCCACAGCGAGGTTCGCTGTAGAGGAAGGCATTGAAGTCAGAGTCGTTATGATGTTAAGGGCCGAACATATTTATGGGCCCTATGAGGAAAAGGAGCTTATCCATACGCACGGCAAGGATGTAGACCGGGAGCCGAATCAAGGCGGACTTGTCCAGACCGTTTCCGGTGATTGGTATTTCATTTCGCATCAAGGAACGGGCGGGTATTACGAAGGGAGAACGCTTCACTTGCTGCCCGTAACGTGGGTTGACGGATGGCCGATCATCGGAAACGATACGGACGGCGACGGAATCGGGGAGATGGTATGGGGAGGCAGGAAGCCCATAAACGGACATCCTGTGACGGTTCTTTCCACAAATGACGATTTTGACCGGGCGGTGCTTGAGCCGTATTGGGAATGGAACCATCAGCCGAGAGCCGACAAATGGTCGTTAACGGAACGGCCCGGCTATTTGCGTCTATACGCATGCCAACCCATCGATAAGGACAATTTTTTTACCGTATGCAACATCATTTCACAAAGAGCGTTTAGAACCGTTCACAATGACGGCAACCGTTAAAATAGAGATCAGCGGCATGGCAGACGGGCAAGAAGCGGGGCTTTGCCATTTTGCACAAACCTATTGCACGATTGGCGTCCAACAACAGAATGGGACAAGGGTTCTGAAGTTTAACCATTCGGGAACGATGGAATGGGGACCGGAATTATCAGGCAGCACTCTTTGGTTGAGGTCGGTGTGGAACATTGACGGAATCAGCCGGTTCGAATATAGCGTCGATGGGGACCATTTCACGGGCTTTGGAGACGCCTATCAGCTGGGGTGGGGGAATTATAGGGGAGATCGGATCGGGTTATACAGCTATAACTGTGAAAGTGAACAGGGTTATATCGATGTAGACCAATTTTGTTATGAGGTCGCAGGAGCAATGTAAGCGCACATGACGTTCGAACATACTTGATATGGGAGTGGAGAAGGAATGAAATCGCCATTGTTTAGGGACCCCATTTATGACGGAGCAGCGGATCCGGTCGTTATTTGGAACAGAGAAGCCAAGGAATGGTGGATGATTTACACAAACCGCAGGGCAACGGCGGAAGATCGCCGATTTGCCTGGGTGCACGGCACTGATCTCGGTGTTGCTTCATCCAAAGACGGGAACGATTGGGTTTACCGGGGAACGCTCCCGGGGCTGGACATCGAATGGGGAAGAAATACGTTCTGGGCGCCTGAGATTTACTGGCATGAAGGCATTTACCATATGTATGTCACTTATATTCAAGGGGTACCTGAGGATTGGGTAGGTCGGGCGGACATGCTCCATTATACAAGTCCGGATCTCCTCAATTGGACGTTTCAGTCCAGGCTGGATATCAGCGAGAGAAGTATTATAGATGCTTGTATTTACCGTCTCCCTAACGGCCTGTTCAGAATGTGGTTCAAAGAAGACAACAACACCTACGCCGCCGACAGCAAGGATCTATACCATTGGGAACGTGTAGGGCTGATTATCGAGGGACGGGGACATGAAGGGCCAAATGTCTTTCGGTTCAAAGAATATTATTGGTTAATCGTGGACGAGTGGAGAGGGCAAGGTGTATACCGATCGGATGATTTGATCAACTGGGAACGGAACGGCCTCATTCTCGATCAGCCAGGCACGAGGGAAGATGACGGCACGATTGGCTTGCATGCGGATGTAGTCTGCTCAGGGGACGAAGCCTATATCTTTTATTTCACCCATCCGGAGAGATTAACCGGGCAAGAGCCTCCTTCCTACACCTACGGAACACGGCGTTCCTCCATACAAGTAGCCCAATTGGACGTTGTTGACGGTAAGCTGGTATGCGACCGAGACCGGCCGTTTGAACTGAAGCTTATGCCTCCGACCTGCGAGTAAGCAAACCTGAGATCGTTTCGATTATTCGGTATGAACAACGAGTAAAATTCTGAAATAGAAGGAAAGGAAATCAACATGAAAATACAATTTCAGTCCCCCGCCGTTTATTGGACGGAAGCCCTTCCCGTTGGAAACGGAAGACTTGGCGCGATGATATTTGGCGGAGTTGAGAAAGAACGCATTGCATTGAATGAGGACACGCTATGGTCCGGTTACCCTAAAGATTGGAATAATCCGGGGGCCAAAGAAGTGTTGCCGAAGGTGAGAGAGCTTATTGCCCAAGAGAACTATGAGGAAGCAGATCGTCTCTGCAAGGAAATGATGGGTCCCTATACGCAATCCTATTTGCCTTTCGGAGACTTGCGTTTTGTGATGCATCATGGCGATGTGAACCACCAATACAGCCGGAAGCTTGATCTGTCTACCGGCATCGTGACGGTTACCTATAACGTTGGCGGCGTTCAGTATACCCGAGAAACATTCGCTTCTTATCCCGATCAATCCATTGTCGTGCGTCTGACGTCGAGCAAGGAAGGGATGCTCGATTTTCGGGCCTGGCTGGACAGTCCCATTCATTATGCATCGTCCTTTGATGCCGATCAAAAACAATATATGATATCCGGTACAGCTCCTGAGCAAGTATGGCCCAGCTACTACAACTCGGAAAATCCCATTGTTTACGGCGCGCCTGAGTCATCAAAAGCTTTGAAGTTCCACGGCGGATTGGCTGTGGTGCATGAAGGCGGGACGTTGAAGGTTAATGCAGACGGCTTGCACGTTGTCGGAGCGACCAGCGCGACCTTGTTTTTCAGCGCAGCCACCTCCTTTGACGCAAGCATGGGCGCAAGCCATTCCGAACGGGATCTGCGGAAAATCACAACGGATGCTATCCAGGCTGTTAGCGGTATGACGTATGAGGAGATTCGAAACCGGCATCTTGACGATCATCGCAAGCTGTTTGACAGAGTTGCCTTGTCTTTGGGAGAGTCCAAAGCTCCCTCCGATATGCCGACCGATCGGCGAATTGCTGAATATGGCAGCAGCGATCCGGGGCTGGTGGAGCTCTTGTTCCATTATGGCCGGTACCTGATGATTGCAAGCTCCCGCCCGGGAACCCAGCCTGCCAATCTGCAAGGCATATGGAATGAGGAAACGAGAGCGCCATGGAGCAGCAACCACACGCTTAATATCAATGCCGAGATGAACTACTGGCCGGCAGAGTCTTGCAATATGGCGGAATTGCATGAGCCGTTGTTTGATTTTATCCGCAGATTGGCATGTAATGGAAAGGAGACGGCGGAAACGAATTATGGCGCAAGAGGGTGGGTGGCGCACCATAATTCGGATCTTTGGGCCCAAACGGCGCCGGTTGGCGATTATGGCGATGGAGACCCGGTATGGGCGTACTGGCCGATGGGAGGCGTATGGCTGACCCAGCATTTGTGGGAGCATTATGCTTTCAGCGGGGATGAAGCGTTTTTACGGGAAACGGCGTACCCCATCATGAAGGAAGCGGCGTTATTCTGTCTGGATTGGCTCATGGAAGATCAAGACGGTTATTTGATTACTTCGCCTTCCACCTCTCCCGAGCTGAAATTCCGGGTTGGCGATAAGCGCCATGCCGTAAGCGCGGCGACGACCATGGATCTGTCTCTGATCGGCGAATGTTTCTACAACTGCATCATGTCTGCGAACCTGCTTGGGATTGATGAAGATTTTGCAAAGACACTGGCAGAGAAGAAGCAAAAGCTGCTGCCGCTTCAAATCGGCAAGCACGGTCGATTGCAGGAATGGTTCCAAGATTTCGAGGAGGAAGATGTCCATCATCGTCACGTCTCTCATCTTGTCGGGGTTTATCCGGGGCGTCTGATTACGGAGCAGTCTGCTCCCGATCTGTTCCGAGCTGCGAAGACATCGCTTGAAATAAGGGGAGACGGGGGAACGGGCTGGAGTCTGGGCTGGAAAATCGGCCTATGGGCAAGATTCAAGGACGGCAACCGTGCTGAGCGGTTAATCTCGAATTTACTGTCGCTCGTTAAGGGAGAAGATTCGATTCATCGTGGCCGAGGCGGTGTTTACGCCAATCTGTTCGACGCGCATCCTCCTTTCCAAATCGACGGAAACTTTGCCGCCACAGCGGGGATTGCAGAGATGCTGCTGCAATCGCATCAAGGCTACTTGGAACTCCTGCCGGCGTTGCCCGATGCCTGGAAAGACGGATATGTCAAAGGCTTGCGGGGCAGAGGGGGGTATGAGGTCGATCTTGAGTGGAAGAATGGCGTATTGTCAAAGGCGGAAATCGCTGTTTCCATAACACAGACCTGCAAAGTCCTTGCCAAGCAAAAGGTCAGGATTACGCAGGATGGCGAAGAAGCACATTATTCTCAAGAAGAGAACGGTTGTATCGGATTCCATGCTGAAGCTGGAAAACGGTACGTAGTATCGGCCGTTTGAAGACTTGTCTATCCTTCCTGTCCGTCATCATTCGAGGGCAGCGCTGCATATAAAAGACAGATGAAAAACATTAAAACGCTTTTGCGGAAGGGGATAAGCATGGAATTTTTTACTGCAGGGAATGGGAAGCTGATTTTTGAGTACAACGGAGAAACCTTACAAATTGAGGCCTGGGGTGAAAATAGTTTACGTATTCGCTCTCGAATGATGGGTGAAATACTGGATACAGATTATGCCTTACTGCCTTTTAATGGCGATGTGGAAGCTGAAATTGAGATAAATAATGAAGCTCAAACTGCTTCAATTGCTTCAATTACAAACGGTAAGATAAGAGCAGTTGTTAGACAGTCATTTTGGGATACCCCTGGACGAATTACTTTTTACAATGAAAAAGGAGAATTATTGCTTCAAGAAATAAGCAGTGGCGGAGCCTTGAAGCTTCGGTCAAGAGCATTCAAACCGATTATCGGAGGGGATCATCAATTAACGGTTTCCTTCGCCGGGAATGATGGTGAGAGAATCTACGGAATGGGTCAATACCAACAAGAAACCTTTGATTTGAAAGGCTCTACGCTTGAATTGGCTCATCGTAATTCCCAAGCCAGCGTTCCGTTTTTATATTCCAGCAAAGGGTATGGTTTCTTATGGCATAATCCGGCGATCGGAAAAGTTAACTTCGCTAATAATAGAACCGAATGGTCTGCAGAAAGTACAAAACAGATGGATTATTGGATGACAGCAGGCGATTCACCGGCAGAAATAGAAGCCGCTTATGGAAAAGCAGTGGGTACCGTTCCCATGATGCCTGAATATGGACTTGGCTTCTGGCAATGCAAATTAAGATATTATAATCAGGAACAGCTGTTGGAGGTTGCAAGGGAATATAAGAGAAGAAAGCTGCCTATCGATGTAATCGTAGTTGACTTCTTCCACTGGCCCAAACAGGGAGACTTTAGATTTGAGGAAGAATTTTTCCCAGATCCAAAAGCAATGGTAGATGAGCTAAAATCCATGGGAATCGAATTGATGGTTTCTGTTTGGCCTCAAATTGACCGGCACAGCGAAAACTTTGAGGAAATGCGGCAAAAGGGGTATTTGATCAAAGCGGAACGGGGAGTCCAAGTTGCCATGATGGATTGGTTCCCTTCTAGTATATATTATGATGCTACAAATCCGAAAGCCAGGGAATATGTATGGTCAAAATGCAAGAAGAATTATTATGATCATGGCATCAATATCTTCTGGCTGGATGAAGCAGAACCTGAATACGATGTGTATGACTTTGATAATTATCGCTACGCTATGGGACCTAATGTTCAAATCGGAAATATATATCCGCAGCGCTATTCCAGAACCTTTTATGATGGGATGCAGGCGGAAGGACAGGACAAAATCGTAAACCTGGTTCGCTGCGCTTGGGCAGGCAGCCAACGATATGGCGCATTAGTGTGGTCGGGAGATATTCATTCTTCTTTTGAAGATTTCAGAAAACAAATCGTTGCCGGCCTTCATATGGGAATGGCAGGAATCCCTTGGTGGACGACGGATATCGGAGGCTTTGCAGGCGGTAACCCAGACGATCCCAAATTCCGTGAATTGCTAATCAGATGGTTCCAATGGGGGGCTTTCTGTCCTGTTATGAGATTGCATGGCGACCGCAGGGGTGGCAAGGAAGTATTTAGAAAAGATGGAAGCAAAGCATTAAGTACGGGCGGAAACAACGAGGTATGGAGTTTTGGAGAAGAAGCTTATGAAATATTGGTTAAATATATGGAATTGCGGGAAACTTTAAGAGATTATACCCGCGAATTGATGAAAGAAGCCCATGAAAAAGGCGCGCCGGTTATGAGGCCGCTCTTCTATGAATTCCAGAATGACGATAAGGTTTGGGATATTAAAGACGAATACCTGTATGGTCCGGATCTGTTGGTTGCCCCCATCCTTTATGAAGGCGCCGTATCAAGAGAGGTATATCTGCCTGAAGGTGCAAGCTGGACGGATGCACGTACAGGAAGGATCTTCGAAGGCGGACAAACCATCCATGTTGAAGCTCCTCTAAGCACGATTCCGGTATTTTTACGGGATGGAAAACAAGAGTATCTCATCGGAAAAATCTAATATTCGAATAGGAAACGACGAAAGGCCACGATAATGAGAGGAAGCTTCCGAACCTATATACATTCGGAAGCTTTCTGCTATTCTAGAGATGCGAGCCGCCGAGGGAATGGGTGGAATCCTTTTCAGT
>CAWCBD010000023.1:0-20327 GCA_963793665.1 uncultured Paenibacillaceae bacterium | reverse complement strand
TATCTCCGCGATGCGGCGCGAACGATGCGAAGATGCTTGCGTTGTCCTTCTGTTAAAGGCCGAACATAAGCATAGTTCCCTTTAGGAGCAGCCCCTGTAACCATACCGGCCTTGAAACCGCTAGTTCCTGCAGGAATAGCTACACGTAAACCGAACGTATTCAATACGCTTGCAATCGGGGTACTGATTGAACGAGTACCGCCACCGGTAAAATTCAAAGCGGCCGCAAACCTACCGCTCATCCATACGGAACCGGAATCGCCGGGTAATGCAATGTTATTGGGTCCTGTAATCACGGTCTGGTTACGGAACTGCAAAGTGGCATTGCCAATCTCAGGGTAAGGTCCAACATTAACTTGCATGCCAATTCTTTCAACAGTACCAAAGACAAGACCGGTTGTACGGCCTGATTTAAAAAAACGGTCACCGATAGAGTAGCTGAGCAAATGTCCACTCGGAGTAATCAATTGGCCGGTTGAGCTAACCAAGTATCGCGGGTTCAGTAAACCGTTGAAAAAGGCTGCGCAATGGCTGCATCCATGAAATTAGGACCGTTTAAATTAAACGGAACAAACTGCACCGACGTGCCGACTCGATCTGTAACGGGCCGACCTCCGGCTTCGTCTGAACAAAGGGTCAGTACTGGTGAATCCGTTATGACAAGACAATGCGAGCTCGAGGCTAGAGGAAATTCCCTCCCCGAGTGTGATAAGCGTATAATAATG
This sequence comes from uncultured Paenibacillaceae bacterium, assembly GCA_963793665.1. Lineage (GTDB taxonomy): Bacteria > Bacillota > Bacilli > Paenibacillales > Paenibacillaceae > Paenibacillus_Z. Next base: position 19,602 of record CAWCBD010000023.1, on the reverse strand, counting down.
ATAACCATTAACGAAACAGGGAGGCCCATCATGCATATTCTCATACTAGGAGCCACAGGAAGAGTAGGAAGAAGAATTTTGGAAAAAGCGCTAGCGGACGGACACGAAGTCACTGCACTCGTTCGAAGCCCGGAGAAGCTGACGGGAATTCACTCCGAAGGCTTAACCATGCTTCAAGGGGACGCTCGTAACGGAGAAGATCTACATGCTGCCCTCCGCGGAGCGGAGCTGGTCATAAGCTGCCTCGGCACCGATGGCGGCACGGTGCTGACCGAGTTTACGCCTCTGCTCATAGAGGCTATGAAGACACACGGCGTGAGCCGAATCGTCACTGTCGGTACAGCCGGCATTCTGCAAAGCAGAGAGCATCCCGGCTTGCTGCGCTATGAGGCGCCGGACTCCCGGCGCTCCTCAACGCGAGCTGCCGAAGAGCATCGCAAGGCGTGGGAGCAGCTCGCTGCCTCGGGCTTAAGTTGGACAGTTGTCTGTCCAACTTATTTGCCCGACGGCGAGCCACAGGGGCAGTACCGCATCGAGCGGGACTATTTGCCCGAAGGCGGGATGTCCATCTCCGTGGGCGACACCGCGGCTTTCACCTACCGAGCCGCTCTCGAGGGCGAGTATGTGGGGTATCGTGTGGGGATTGCTTATTAGCAGAGCAGAACAAGGCAGACCAGACTATAAAGACGTAAATAAAATATAACACACGGCTTAACGTTCTTGATTTAAGGATTTATATTAGAAAGCAAGCTGCTCCCAAGTGACTTAATGCTGGACCATTCGCTTGACCCATCCGTGTAATTGTCGATACTTTGTACAACTTTAGCAAGTTAATCCGCTGTATGTCCGCGCGATTGTTGCAAAAAATACAACAATTTCAGCCTAAAGTAGCTCTATAGCCTAGTAAACGGGCTAAATTGTTGTAGAATATACAACAATATGAGCTATTCCAAGCAGAAATCACGGAAATGTTGTACGCAGTACAACTTGCCTTACCTTTTTAACTTCGTCACAACACCCCTAACCAAAAATATGAAAAAAAGACGGATGGGAGCCAGCTAAACTGGCCTCCATCCGTCTTTTTTTATACGAACAACTAGTAACCTCTGCCTCTTCCCTTCGCCAATGCCTGGATGTTGATCCACGAAACAACGATCCCAACCACACGGAAAAGGTACCCCGCTACTGGAATAAAACTCAAGAAAGCCATAACAATATTGATGACCGTCTTGGTCGTGGTCCCATTGCTTGTAAGTATGGCAAAGACCAGGTTGACGAATACGAGCGGGATCACCCACGAGCACGACCACAAATATACAAACGGAATAAGACCAAGCAAGTATCCGACAGCAATGGCAATTTCGGACAGCAGCTGAAGCAAGTTTAACAATCGAATCGTTTCTGGACGCATGATGCTCCTCCATTTCAAATAGGGAAATATTACTTATTGTAGCATAGCACCGACAGATAGTCGTTAGTGCGGTTAAAGAGCCTTGTCCGTAGTGGAGTTCATTCTAGTTCAGATGCTGCAATATCGAGAAAACAATGCAGTTTGCACTTTGTAATGGCCATCACTCTAAGCTTGTTTCCCTTTTATATTGCGTGTCTAAAGCATACGTAGTATGATTATAATAACAAAGAGACGGTGCGACCAACACCGTCTCCTGCACAGACTTGGGTGTGAATACCCTCCGGATTGTACCAGAGTAGTAACCCACTAGGTCGTCAACCTATACGAGTGGGTTACTTTCGTTTATCGATGTATGTCAATAGCGCCAGTATAAAGCTACCGAACGCAAGCATGATTACAATCGTTTGGAAAGTTTCCATGGCATCACCCTCCTTTCTGGAGGAGAATGCTCACCCAAGGTTGTCCTGTACTAACTTAATATATCATACAAAGTCTACCATTCGGTAGGCTTTTTCTTTACCTCAATTTCCTAAAGGGAGAAAAGCCAAAGCCAGCCTCCGGACAATAAGTCCGACGGCTGGCTCCCTGCCCTACAACACGCTGCGCACTTCGCTCTCAGCGGCCGAGGCTGTTTCCGGATGTCCCTGCTGCAGCTGGTACATCTGGTAGTACCGCCCGAGGAGCCCCATCAGCTCCTCGTGATTGCCACGCTCGACGATCTCGCCGTGGTCGAGCACAAGAATCTGGTCGGCGCTCTTAATCGTCGACAGGCGGTGGGCAATGATGAAGGTGGTCCGCCCCTTCGAAAGCACTTCGAGCGCGGCCTGAATGATGGCCTCGGTCTCCGTATCGATGGAGGCCGTCGCCTCATCGAGGATCAAGATCGCCGGGTCGAACGCCAGCGCCCGGGCAAAAGAAATCAGCTGCCGCTGCCCAGCAGACAGCGTGCTGCCCTTCTCGATCACGGGCTCATCGATGCCGTGCGGCAGGCTCTTGAACATCTCCGTCTGCGCCAACCTCGCGCAGCGCCGCCTCCACCCGTTCCCGGGTGATGGACGGATCGTCCAAGGATGACATTGGACGCGATCGTCCCTGTGAACAGGAACGGATCTTGCAGCACGATGCCCATATGCTGACGCAGCAGCTGTTTGGGCATCTCCCGCATATCGCGGCCGTCCACCGTGATCCGGCCTTCATTCACATCATAGAAGCGGAAGAGCAGATTCAAGATCGAGCTTTTGCCTGATCCGGTATGGCCGACAAGCGCAACCGTCTGCCCTTGTTTGGCCTCGAAGGAGATGTCCTTGAGCACATCCTCCCCTTCTTTGTAGGCGAAGCGAACGTGCTCGAACTTCACATTGCCCTAGATAGCGATCCGCTTTCTCCGCAGCCACGTCGATGCCCTGCTCATCCAGCAGCTCGAATACACGGTCAGCGGATACTAGCGCACGCTCCAAATTCGGCAGCTGATTCACAATCCCGACCATCGGATGAAACATCCGATTCAGATAATCAACGAAAGCGTACAGCACACCGACGGTGATCAATGTGTTGATCGAACTGCCGCCGACATACCAGATCAGACCGAAGAAGAACAAATTCCGAACCACATTCATCAGATTATGAGAGGTCAGCGAGTTCAAGCTGAGCAATTTATTCTGATATCTCGTATATTCATCGTTCAATTGTTCGAATTCTTGGATCGTTTCCTTTTGCCGGCGAAAAGCTTGAATGATCGTCATCCCTTGAATCGCCTCATTGATCATCCCATTGATCGAGCCGATCCGTTCCCGAATTTCATGATTATAGAAGGAGGCATATTTACGGTAAACAATGATCCATACATAAAGCAGCGGAATAACCGGGAGTGTGAATAAAGCCAATCTGTAATCTAGAATGAATAAAGCCGCGATAATGCCCACAATATAGATCGTACCTGTAAAAAAGTTCGCAAGCACCTGTACATACAGGTCCCTAACAGACTCCGTATCATTCGTAATCCTCGACACGATTTTACCCGCAGGCTGATTATCAAAATAGTTGATCGGCAGTCGCTGGATTTGTGCAAACACATCACTTCGCATGCGCTGGATAATCCGATTCGCCGCCGATTGAAGTAAATACTTCTGCCCATAGGTAAAGCCTGCGCCAATAATGATTAGGAGCAAATACAACCCTGCAAGCTTCATTAAACTCGTTAAATTCCGGTTTATAGAACGTATAAAGCTCTTGAATACTCAGCTTCTTAACCGCATACTCCGCCTTTTCCGTCCCCTGTGTAATCGTAAGCTTACCATCGTCTGCTAGCTTGCGTACGCCATCAAAGGCGATCGGCTGATCCACCCATACGAACTGGCTGCCCACTTGCAAAATGCGAACTTCTTTCCCCTTCGGCTCGCCTTCTGCAAAGTTATCGCTTCGCTTATAAAACATCCCATTCGCAGGGACAGCCTTCCCCGTCTTCGTCGCAGACGTTGTCTCGTACCACGGCTTCTCGATACCGAGAATGTGCGTATCAATCATCTGTCTTCGCGATGAAAGGTCCTGCCAGCTCCGTTGCCACCGCAACCGATAAGAATAACAGCGCAATGAGTAGGGGCTTTTTAAATATCGCCGCATATTGAAATAATCGCTTACCTGTTTGTTTCATGAGGGTTCTCACCTTCTTTTCATCGGATATCTTACTTCAGCTAAACCTTGCGTCTGCTCTTCTAACTGCTGACGGTCATACTGCTCTTTATACCAGCCGCCGAGCGCAACAAGCTGCTCATGCGTGCCTTCTTCCACGATATAGCCCTCATCCAGCACAAGAATCCAATCCGCATGCTGAACAGCAGAGAGTCGGTGCGTTGTGATCAGTGTCGTTTTGCCAGCGCGTTCCGAACGAATGCCGCGAATGATCTCCGCCTCTGTCTTGGCATCCACCGCAGAAAGCGCATCATCCAGCATGAGAATTTCCGGATCTACATAAAGCGCCCGCGCAATGGAAACGCGCTGCTTCTGACCGCCGGATAAGGCGACGCCTTTTTCACCGACCAACGTTTGAAGGCCTTCCGGTAAGAACTCGACGTCCTTGCGGAACGCAGCAAGCTCAAGCGCCTGCAACAGCTCTTCTTCCGTTCCTTGGCTGCGCCCGAACATGATGTTCTCTTTCACCGTTTTGGAGAAAAGAATCGGCTCCTGCGGCACGTAACCAATCCAGCCATGAAGCGTGTCGATGGTCAACTGCTCGATCGGCGTTTCCGATATGGCAATCGCGCCTTGACCTAATGGATACTCTCTCAGCAGCTGCTTAAGCAGCGTTGTTTTTCCGCTTCCTGTACGTCCTACAATCCCGAGCGTCTGCCCTCGCTTCAGGTGGAAAGTAATATTCACCAAGTTATCAATAGAAGAAGAAGGATAGCGGAAAGTTACTTCTTTAAAACTAATCGAGTTCGGCAGCAGCAGCGTCGTCGCGTTCGGATCCTCTTTTACATCCGGCTTGTAACCAAGTGTCTCATTCACCCGATCGAGGGAAGCATTCCCGCGCTGCATAATGTTCATCAGCTCGCCAATGGCGAACATCGGCCAGATCAGCATCCCAAGGAATGTATTGAAGGACACGAGCTCTCCAAGCGTCAATTCACTGTGAAACACCAAATATCCGCCGTAACATAATCCGATTAAATAGGAAATGCCCGACTAGAATTTTGACCGTTGGTTCAAAAAGGGCGTCGATCACGGCTACCGCGATATTTTTGCGATATACATCGTCTGTCATCGTTTTGAAGCTTTGTTCACTGGCTTTCTCTTGCACAAAAGCGCGGATAACGCGAACACCTGCTATCGTCTCCAGCACCCGATCATTCATTTCTCCAAAAGCATTCTGAGCGAGCATGAATCTCTCGTGGATGCGCCCCCCATAGATCGTAATCGCAACAGCCATAATCGGCAGCGGGAGAATCGAAGCAAGCGTCAGCTTCCAGCTAATGAAGAAGCCCATCATACCTAGAATGGTAAGCATGAATAGCGTCGAGTCTACGAAGGTCAAAATCCCAAAGCCCGCTGTCGTCGACACCGCTTGCAGGTCGTTCGTCGCTCTCGCCATCAGGTCACCCGTGCGGTTGCGCTCATAAAAGGTAGGCGTCATCCGCAGCAGCTGCCTCATTAATCGAGAACGAAGAATACGTTCCAGGACGAAAGCGCCGCCAAATAGCTGATACAGCCAGACGTAGGATAGCCCATAGCCAGCTACAATTAATGCCCCCCAAAAGGCGAGCAATTGGATCAATTTACTGCCCGTTAAAGTTCCCATGTGTATACCATCAATCGCGTAGCCAATCAATTTCGGGGGAATGACATCAATGATTCCGACGATAATAAGCAGTCCAATGGCGATCGTGTAACGTTTCCAGTTCATTCGGAAAAACCAAGCTAATTTCTTTAATACAGTAAACATGTAATCATGTCACTCCTCTCAAATGGTGCTGTCCAAAATGACGTCAAGCTGCAAATTACCTTACTATCACGAAAAAGGCACACCGCACGCAGCGATATGCCTTCTATGAAACAGAAAAGCGCTCGTTACGAACTTCTTGTAACCCGCGCTTTTAATTAGTGTATGTGAAGGGGTGGCAGCAGCCGAACAAGCACAATCATGCGCTTCGGCTAACAATCGGGTTACCAAATATGAAATTGTATGGTTTTTATCTGTAATCTACGATGGGTATTAGGATCCATAACCATATCAATCATTTTTGAAACCCTCCTTTAGTGTTGTTGTAAGAAACTTGCATACGTAACTTCTTTTCCAAAAGTTGTATATTCATGCTTACAGAGGTGATCTTATCACCCTTCGCGAGCTGTGTCAATCGGAGAAAAAGACTATAAACGAACTCTCTTACCTCGACATTTCGGATGAAATTACTTGCCTTTGCACCCTTTTTAATTGTCACACATGTTTCAAATTATTGCGGCATATCCATAGCATATAGGTTCATAGCGCATAGGGCCAACGCTTACGAAGATAGCTTTCCTACGGAAAGCTTTAAAGGGAGTGGATGTGCATGGTCGATCAAGTATTTGCTTTGATAGGTTGGATTGCTCGCTTTTGGGGTTGTTATTGGGGGAGTTATTGCAGGCATTGCGCGGTTTGTCGAAAGTGATTCTACACAGTACGATATGACATTTTTGTGGGAGCATCGTTATACGCTGGAGGAGCTGGAATTGGTTCGGGACAAGTAGCTCCCTGAATCCTAATCCAACAAAAAAAGGGCTATCCCCTAGGCTACTAGCCTTTGGATAACCCTTTTCATTATTTCGCTGGTGCTGCTGTAGCCGCGGTGCAGTGGATGCTGCTGGTGATGCTCCTGGTGATGCAGCTGGAGCAGTCGTCTTAGCTGGAACCGGTTTATGTACCATTTGCCCACCAATATGCCCTGTATAGCCAACAAGGATAACGGCCGCGAGCGAACCAATTAAGTAGATAGGGTTACGACCCAATTCTTTCTTTTTCCAGATCAGTAAGCCAACACGTACAATCGCTAACACGATAGACAAAAACATCGTTAATTTCGCATAAAACTCATGCGGGACCACTAGTGGATTACGCCATGGGGATGGGCCTGTCAGGACGCTTGCGATAGCCCCGAGCGCTCCCACAACTAGGCAAAGCATACCAGCGGAGTGCCACTCACGTTTTTTCGCAATAATTGCGATTAAGATCAAAAATAAAACTAAAAACAAGAAGTGCAATTGGTACATGTGTTACAATGTAGTGTAAATTTTTCAAGATATAATCCATTAATTATTCTCCCCATATTAAAAAACCATATAATATTTCACACTACAAAGTGTAGTTTTGGATATCCGAAAAGTCAAGCCTTTTTCGCAGTTTTTGTCGAAGCCCGTCAACTTTTCTGACATGGGCTCCGACTTCTAAATGTGAACCATTAGTTTCATATTCTATCTTAGATAAGTCCCACGAGTAAAATAATTGTTAAGAGCGAAATGAGTATCCGAACGAGGGGCCATTTGAATGAGATTTTCATCTGTGGATCGAGAATATGCATGATTCGTACATTCATTGATGTTTCTGCAAATGAAGCATGAGATAAGGATACATGCGGTGTCGGTGCTTGTTTGAGTAGTTTGAGGAGAGCACTGCCTAAATCTGCGGACTGTTTCATTTGTGCAATGGCATACTTATCTGCCCGAAGTTCAATCATAATAGGGTATTTATCTGCCATCCAAGCGAATATAGGGATATACCACATCGACTTCGATATCATCGAAAGCAGGAAAATCGCGAGTGGATCTCTGTGCCTTATATGGCACTTCTCATGCTCGATAACCGCATGAAGCTCGTTAGGCTCCAGCATGTCCATAAGTCCCGATGATAAGATTATTCGCGGCTTCCACAGCCCTATCGTCATCGCGATGGGAGCTTTGTACGAAATGATCTGGAATTGACCTTCTACCAAGCTGAAATTTATCGCGGCACTGATCTGTTAAATAGGGTCTTGATACATCTCGACGAGCTTCTCGCTTTGATGGCATCCAGAGCATGCCGAGCCGATATCCAAAGCATTGCACTAAACGTGTAGAGGATAAGAGCATTCACTACATTCAAAGCAATGGGTGCAGGCACATGAAGATCTTGAAATAAAATAACACACAAATCAAATATATTATATAGGGATTTCCATTTAAAAAAATGCTGGAGGCATAGAGTAACATTTGTCCTAAAATGGCCCCCGATAAGGCCAATGAAGCCGCATACAAGCCATTTGAACCGCTTTTCCATCATCGTTATCGATCCTTTTTGATTTCTTTAATTTTTTGCTCCAGCTGGTCGAGCAGATCGGGGTCTACTTTATCAAGCGCATCCACCATATGGGTGACCGCCAAAGAACCGAATTCTTCGATAAGGTCAAAAGTAAGCTCTTTGGATTGGGTTTCCATGAACTCATCTCTTGTAACAACGGGTTTATACTTAAACGATCTTACAACGGATTTTTTTTGCAGAATTCCTTTGTCTACTAAGCGATTCATAACGGTCATAACGGTATTGAAATTGATGATTTTGGCTTGATCCAACTTCTGTTGGACATCTTTTATCGTCATTTCAAGGGAGTTGGTCCAGAGAATTTCCATAATTTTTGCTTCTAAGGGGCCGAAAAAGCGGTTAAGTCCGCTTCCTTTATATTTAAAGTTTTGCATTTTCATTATAGGCACACTCCTTACATATAGAAATTGTAGTTCGGGGTAGATATGAAGTCAAGATTTACCCAAGTTTGGTAAGCGATAAGCGCTTTGACATCCGGATAGAAAAGACTTATAATACTTACATATAGTAAGTAATTAAATATTTTATAGCGAAGGAGGACTATTACTATGAAAATTCAATTATTTTCAGCTGAGCAACAGGGCGTTGGCGCTTTTGACGGAGGTAAATTCCTGGAACAACGAGCCATCAGCTTTCCGGGTGAGAAAACGGCTGTAGACCGCGTCGGTCCCTTATTCTACTGGGCATGGGGCAAAGCTTCCGAAGTATCGGAGATCGGTATGCATCCTCATAAAGCGTTCGAAATTGTCACTTATGTCATTGATGGTCTTGTAGAACACCAAGATTCCCTTGGTTCCTTGGAAACAGTGACAAATGGCGGCGCGCAAGTCATTCAAGCTGGTTCAGGTGTCTATCACGCGGAGGCGTTCCGCAGAGCCGGCAGCGAAGCGATGCAAATCTGGTTCGAGCCGCACCTTAGTCAGACCGTGAAAAAACCTGCTGCTTACCATCAATATGAGCATGAGAAATTCCCAATCCGCCATAACGGTGGAGCAACGGTGAAAACCGTAATCGGCGGGGATTCTCCCATTAAGCTGGATACGGACGTTAACATGTACGATTGGACCCTTGAGCCTGGTTCCGAGTTCAGCTACACACTTACACCAAACCGCCCGCTAGCCTTTCTCGTTATTCGAGGGGAAGGTACAAGTGAAATCGCCGCGGAGGAGCTTCAAGGATGGTCACACAAAGACTTCGCGATAGTCCAAGCTACCGAGGAAGGTGAAGTCTCTTCATCTGAAAGCTGATAGCGATCAAAGCCTGCGTATCATTGCCATTGAAGTTCCGGAAGATCCCGGCTATGCGTTATATCATAAAAAATAAGCAGTAGATAAGAACAGCCCCGATCCTTTGCAGGAATCGGGGCTGTTTGTATTATTGGATATTCTGGAGCCTAGCTTTCTCACCGTTCAATGATTGAACGGCTTGCTGCAAAGCTGGCGAATCGGAATGATTCGATGCCTGCTCCAGCGCTCTTTCCGCATGAGTGATTGAATTTTGAGCCTCTTCCTTCGTCTGAGGTGTTGGATGAGACATCGCGCGTGAAACGGCTGCATGGACATTATCTACCGAGTTTTGTGCTGAGGATATCGGATTTTGTGATTGTAGACTTGAATCTGGCTGTGTCATGGTGATTAAACTCCTCCTCTGGGGTTAATTCGTTACACCCGCTATGTTGAGGCATTTGCTCACATTTTATACCTTCTTTTTGATTCTCTTCCTTCTAAGCTTCGCCCAACAGCCGCGAAAAGAACAAAGGATATACTGGCGCCAAGCACATTCAGTATCACGTCATCGACATCGAAGCTGCCTACCCGCAGCAGCATTTGCAGCAATTCCAAACCTAAAAGCGAACAACCAAAGTACAGAAGGAACATACCATAACGTCTTACGGAGCGAAATAAATAAGGCAGTAAAAAACCATAAGGCATGAAAACACCAATATTGCCAAACAAATTAATGATCCAAGTCCGCGTAGAAAACGAATCGGCATGCAGTACATACTTACCAATCGTTCGAAAAGGAACGACATTGTAAGCAAGTTGACCTGTCGTGTGCATATGCCGGCCGAAGCCTAGAAACATCCAATACAGCAAACAGCTCGTATAGCCTATGAAAAGCAGCCAGATAAGCGGCCGAGCGAGCTTGATATTCATGGTTAGTTATCCCCTTTAGATAAGCCATCAAAGGTTAAAACAAGAAACCTCCCTTCAGTCTCGACCGATGAGAGGTTTCTCGATTAGCGCAGCTCTATTTTTTCACACCGTCCAAAAGTTCAACGACTCAAAAGCCTTATTGAGCCGAGCCAGATTGGCTTCGGTGCAGACAGCATCATCCATACGGAGGGTAGCTGTGTAAGAAATATTATTTCGATTGAAAATGTAGATCGTTTCCTTGTAAGGAATCTTGGCGCTTGCATAGCCAATCTCATACTTCTTCGCTTTCACATCACCGAAAAGCGAGATTTCCTCATCTGTAAACGTGTAGTCATTATCATTGTCGTGACTTTTTTTCTGCTCGTCGTCGGCATCTTTCAGGATCTCTGCGTAGGTCGTTTTGGTTTCTGCCTCAACACTCAAGTAACCACCTGTGAAGGGGAACGACTTCTTCGCCTGATCTTTTCCATCGTACGCCTTGTTGGTTGTCCAATTTTCAGGAATATGCAACGTGTAGTTGAACTTCTCATTCTTGTACAGCGACGTACGATTTGGATCCTGAGTTCATCCAGATCCTGAATGAAGCCAAGCTCCCCATCCATCGTCTCTTTATCCACGGAGATAGCGCCACCACGTTATTCCCAGAATCCTTCAAGCTCATCACCTTGATCATCTTGCGGATAGGTCATTTGCACTTCATATTTGTATTTATCTTTGATGAAAAAGAGCGAACTCCCGCATTCCACTTGCCCCTAAGGAACTTCGCAAAGCCTACCTTCCATGCAGGCACACCGTCTACGGTTACTTCCTCTGGCTTGTCCATACGGCGGTAATCAGCCGTATATTGCTTCAAACCCCTTAATCTCGCGATCAACCCAACTCCGAAGGGTATCACCTGAAGAAGCTGAGGTCACATTGACATGCAGCGTTTGCGAATAGTCATCATTGTAAAAGGATGTGCTTCCCGTATGACCGCCTTGCTCCCAAGCCGCAGGCAAATCGATCGATAACCCGTACTCACTGGTGTACGTCTACGTCATCGGAATTAAACACGGAAATATCCTTCAGGGAACCATCCGCCGTATTAAAAGCAAGCTTAAAGCTATCCAACAGATCATTATAGCTATTTTGTTTGGAACGATTCGTGTATTGTTCTTTGGTTACGAATAGCTGCACGGTATACAAGCGACCATCGTGCAGGTAGCCACGGGTCTGTATATAGCCGTCTTCACCTGAGCGGCTCACGATTTTGGCATAAGGACTTTCTGCGCGCTTCACATACTGACGCTCCAAAATCGTCGCGCTATTTCCGAATAACCCGAATAATCACTGCCATCATCACCTGCTATTTTGTTCAAAAGAGCAGATGGCGACAGCTCATCGCTTTGATCGCTGTCTATGCGAATGGATAGTGCGAATTCGCCCTTCGCATCGACGAAGCTTACCGAATCACCGTCGTCCGATTGTTGTCTTTTGACAAGACCCGCCGGGTACTTCATGGACCAACCGAAGTGGCTGTCGCCAATCTTCGTTTTGCCGCTATCTGCATCCAAAGAGCTCCCCTCGGCATCCTCGGTCAACGTCGCTTCACGCGTGCGCTCTCCGAGCTTTACCGTTTTGGTAAGTAGCGTGCTTCCCGACTGAAGCTTAATATCCACCGATTGGCCTGGCAAATAGGTTTTAATCGCCTCGTTGTAATCCACGAGTGTTTTAACAGAATTTGGACCGACGGAAACTAAGACTTCGTCTTGTTCAATCCCCGCTTCTGCCGCCGGCGAATCCGCGTCCACGTAGGCCACTCTTAACCCCGTTGAGCTTGGTAAGCCAACAACAGCCTCCCAGCTTTCTTCCAATTCGAGTCCCGTGTAGGCGCGTTTCACTTTGCCATACAGCTCAAAATGCTTCAACACATACTTCACGGTATCCACAGGAATCGCGAAACCGAGATTTTCAACGCCAATATCGGCGTATTTCATCGTATTAATCCCAATGACTTCGCCCTTCATATTGATCAAAGCGCCCCCGCTGTTGCCTGGGTTAATGGCTGCGTCTGTTTGAATCAACTGATACTGCGAGCTCACGGAACGATCTAGACCGCTGACAATTCCGACCGTAACAGAGTTACGTAAAGCGAACGAAATCGGCGTACCAATCGCCGCTACCGTTTCACCAACTTTAATATCCGAAGAGGATGCAAAAGTGGCAGGCGTTAAACCGACAGCGTCGATTTTGACTAGCGCCAAATCGCTCTCCTCATCGATATTCGAGGCATGCCCGCGATAGGTTGTCCCCTCGGAGGTCACGACGACGATATTTTTCATATCTTTGACAACATGGGCATTCGTTACAATCACACCGTTCGAGGCCACAATCACACCTGTCCCGTGTGCAAGATTAAATCGATTTTTCTCTAATGACTTGTCCATCTCCGAGGATGGCTTTCCAATAATGGCGACCACGGAAGGCGAGGCTTTCTCGATAACCTGCGGAATCTCTGCATTTACTTCTGCTGCGTAAACATGCGAAGACATGGGCTGTGCAAACGTCACCAGGACGAAGGCTGCGACCAGCGTTATGCTCCCCTTTTTCATCCAAACTTTCCAATTCCCCATTGTGTCGTTCCTCTCTTAACAAAAGTTGGCAATAGCTAGAATCTAGCACAATTCTAATAGAGAGACAACATAAATATTTCCACAAAAAGGTAACTCTATTGACATTCCACCATGCGTTCTGGATGCGTATACACGATTAAATGGTCCCTCCGAATGAAGCCAACAACCGTAATACCAAGATCCTGAGCCAGACGGAGGGCCAGATCAGTTGGTGCTGATTTGGACAAAAGAAGGCCGACGCCGATTTTCGACGCCTTTAATACAACCTCGGAAGAGACTCTTCCGCTGAAAGCGAGGACTTTATCCCGAACCGAAATCCGTTGCCGGAGGATGTGACCGTATATTTTATCAAGCGCGTTATGCCTGCCGATGTCTGATCGGGTAAAAAGAAGCTCATTCGTCGTGCACAATGCCGCGTTATGCAGACCTCCGGTAAGGCGAAATTCTTCCGATTGGTTCTGCAGCTCGTTCATTAGATGAAAGCATTGGGGAATGGTCAGACTGAGCTTGGTGGTCACCGTTTTGGCCGTGCGCATATCATTGTGAAAATAAAACTGACGGCTTTTCCCGCAGCAGGACCCGATGAATCGCTTGGACACCATCTGACGGCTCAGCTGATGGAGATGGCGCAGCTTCACATGAGCGAAGCCGCGGTCCTCCTCGAGGGATAGGGATTCAATCTGATCGACGAACCGGATCATGCCTTCGGAGGCAAGAAAACCAGTGACCAGATCGACCGTGTCGCTTGGTGTGTAGACGAGTGTGGCGAATTCTTCGCCATCGAGCAGGATAGTCAGAGGCGCTTCGATCGCGATCGTATCCTCCGCAGGAAGTACCTCTGAACCGTTATAGCGGTGAATAGACCACGTAGTGGGTGTCCTATCAGGAGCGTAAATCATCCACCCTCATCCCTCCATTTCGGTTTCCAGCTCTAAAATGCGCTTCTCCACGTAACGTGTGTCTTTGTGTGCGTGATACGTTTCCGCCTTTTCAACGATGACGGCCGTGTTATACTCCGGAATGCCCGCAAATGGCTCATATACCCCTTTGGGTATCAAACTGTTACCTTCGGGCCAGTGCACCTCGATGTTGCCCGGTTTGACGTCCGCTTGCTTGGCTCTGCCATGCATGTTGCCGTAGCCGTTGTAGACGACGATGGCTTCTCCTTCGCTCAAAGAGAGTGCCTTCGCGTCTTCTTTATGAATCAGCACATCGTAGCGATCCGCTTCATTGAAAGGATCAATGTCGCTGTAGATCATCGAATTGAACTGCTTGCCGCGGCGCGTCGTCACCGCGAAATGCCCCTCCGGCTTCCGCAGCTCCGGAAGCTCGATCGGCAGCAGCCGGCCGCGGCCATCCGGCGTCGGACAGACGCCGTCCTCGCACAGCCACGCGCCGCCGGACTGAAACACATCCCCGCGCTCCCGCAGGTGCTGGATGCCGTCATAGCTCGGCGCGGCCAGCGCGATCTCCGCGCGGATCGCTTCTGCGCTGCCGCAGCCCAGCCGCCGCTGCGGCTTCGGGCTTCACCCGGCGGGCGAGATCGACGTAGATGTCCCACTCCGCGCGGGCTTCGCCGATGCGGGGACCGGCGATCTCGGGCGAGAAATACACCATCCGCTCCGTCGAGGTGGATGTGCCTCCCCCGGGCTGCTCGTAGCGCGTCATCGCGGGCAGCACGACCACGGCCTCCCGCGCGTCGAGCAGCGTGGAGGTGTTGAGGATGATGTCCTGGTGGACACGGACATCCATGTTTGTAAGGCGCTCCGGACGAACGCCGGATCCGGCATCGTCTCGAGGAAGTTGCCTCCGGACGTGTAAAACAGCCGGAGCTTCCGCTCCTGCTCCTCAGGCAGGAGCGCGTTCTCGAGGGTGACACCGACGATGTCACCCTGCCAGCTCGGCAGCTCGAAGCCCCAGAGCTGCTCGATGCGTTCGCGGTCGGCGGCGCTGGCGATCTCGCCGCCCGGCAGGCTGAAGGGATCGGCGCCCATCTCGCCGGAGCCCTGCACGCCGCTGTGGCCGCGGATGGGCATCAGCCCGCAGTGCTCGCGGCCGAGAAAGCCCCGCAGGAGGGCGAGATTCGCCACCTGCGAGATGTTGTCCGTGCCGAAGCGGTGCTGTGTGAGCCCCATGCTCCACACGAAAACCGCGCTAGCGGCACGCGCCAGCAGCTCCGCGAGCTCGCGCATGCGCTCGCGGGTGAGGCCGGACGACTGCTCCAGCGTCGTCCAGTCCTGCTGCGCCACATGGGCGCGCAGCTCTTCGTAGTCCGTTCGTGTGCGCCTGCACGAACGCATGGTCAATCGCGGAGCCCGGCTCGCGCTCCTCCATCTCGAACCACACCTTCATGATGCCGTTCATGAAGGCAATATCTCCGCCGATGTTCACTTGGTACACATCGTCGGCCAGCTTCGTGCCGAATAACGCCGATTCGGCAATCGAAGGAATCCAGTACTGCTCCATCGACGGCTCGTAGTACGGGTTAATGACAATGATCTTCGTCCCTTTGCGTTTGGCCGCATACATATACTTCGTCGAGACCGGCTGATTGTTCGCGGCCACACTGCCCCAGAACACAAGGACATCCGTGCCGATCCAGTCCTTGTAATTGCAGGTCGAGGCGCCCACGCCTACGGAGCGCTTCAGGGCCGTCTTCGACGGCGAGTGGCAGATGCGCGAGGCATTGTCGATATTGTTCGTGCCGAGCAATCTCGCCACCTTCGCTGCCACATAATACGACTCGTTCGTAATCCCTCTCGCCGTCAAGTAGAACGCCATCTGCTTCGGGTTCAATCGCGCGCATCTTCGCCGCAACCATGTCCAGCGCCTCATCCCATGTGGCGCGGCGGAAACGTCGCTCGCCCTTCCTGCGGATGAGCGGATACGGAATGCGCCCGAGCTGACGAAGCTCGGTGCTAGCTCAAGCGGCTGCAGCTCGTCGATGTCCGCATGCAGCAGCTCCTCGCGAATGGCTGGCATCGTGTTCAGCCGCAGCACGTTCAGCCGCGTCGTGCAGATATGCGGCCCCGCCAGCGTTTGGTCGTAAAGCCCGGACACGCCGAGCGCACAGCCATCGCATACGCCTTGTGTCAGAATCCTTACCGCATAAGGCAGATTATCTCGATTTTGCCAAGCGATTTTGACCGTTTCCCGAATATGCTTCGGCTTGACCTTGCCGAGCCCGAACGGCATTTTGCTGACCCAGAGCTTCGGATCCGGCTTCGCGGGCAGCTTGATCGGCCCTGTGTGCTTCGTTTTCCCCAATAGAACGCTCCTTTGGTTTATATTTCTATCTCTCCCATTTTTGCTTTTGCTCTATGCTATTGTTCGTTACTCTATGTATTTTTATCTACCTCTATTAACTTACGAACATCTCTCCAGTAACCCTTGCTCACACTCCACTATAGCCGCTATCCCATTGGCTCAGATCCTCGAGTCTACTTCCCCACTTCCATCTCTCGCTGCATACCTATCACTATCGCTTCTCCCTAACTCCGTACATCACATAGCCGCCCTAACATGCCCCTCAGAAGCAAAAAACCACCGCAAAACAACCCCAAGCCCCTCTTACAAGAGGAAGTCTCAAGTTGTCTCACAGTGGTTAGTCTCCGGCAGGTTCGCTACCAAGTGCCAAGCACCTTACTTATGTATATGTAGATGTACGAGCGGTTAGTTATCCGATTCTTGTACCAAATTTCTTTTCCAAATCTTCATCAAAGACGAATACCGACATCCCCACATCCTGCTCAATATCGATATCGACGAATAGTTGGACGAATTTCGCGCCAAGCAACGCTTCCATCTCAACAGGAGGGTGATCCTTGTAAATCTCTTTGACCATTTCCGTGCGTGCCGTGCGGAGCATTTGTCTGCCATCGCCCGTCTTCGCCATAAACTTCTCTACAGGGGAAAGGTTTCCTGCCATTTCGCAGATCGCCCAGCATTTGCAGAAGGTCGTCGTCACGCGTTCCGGCCCCTTGCCCATATGCCTCTTGCGATACGCCTTCACGAGGTTACTGAATTCGGCCTCCATACGGTTCATCGGCCAGCCACCTTTATGTTTACTAGCTTTACCATTTCATCATAGCAAGAAAGCCCTTACCTGACAACCGAACCGCTAGACTCATTTATAAAAAAGACCAACCTTCATTTGAAGGCTGGCACTTTAGCATTCCATTTCGTAGTCTGTGACTCAATCGTTATCCTCTTCATCCCATTTGCGGGAGTACGCTTTCTTCGTTACCCAGAATGTCAAACCCACGATGATCAAAAGGGCAATAATACCTAAGATGATGGCACCAACCATTGTCTAACTCTCCTCTTTTTCTTATACCCCAATTATTATAACCCTTACTATAGCCCGAAAATCTTTCAACACGCAAATGAACAACCCTTTTCGATTGCTAAAACAAATCCAACTGCCGTGGTCCCAGCCCTTCATATTCTAAACCGAGCAGCCCCATCAATTCCTTGGCATTGCCTGCGGCATGTCCGCCTGAATTGTTATTGAAGATCACGCATACCTCTCGCGTTTGCTGCTGCAGCTCTTGCAGCCACGTCTTCCACTCCAGCAGCTCCTGCTGATTGTAATGGTATAAGTACCGTACGTCGCGCCAGTTCGCCTCGTTGTTTTGCACCCAACCGCCAACATTGCGGCCGTGGAATCGAACCATCGTCATCTCGGGATGTGTAGCCTCCAGCACTGTCGGCACCGAACCAATCCCTGCCTGCGGCTCGTCACAGATGCTGTGCATCCAACCCTCTCGCCGCATAAAGGTGAGCGTCTTCTCGCGCATTTCCTCCGTAAACCAGCTCTGATGGCGGAATTCCAGCGCAACTGGTATTTCACCCATCTTCTCTTTAGCTTCACGCAGTACATCCACATTCGTCTTACTGCAATCAAACCATGGCGGGTACTGAAACAGCACAGCTTTAAGCTTCCCCGCTTCTTGAACAGGTCGGATCGACTGGAGAAATACCTCAAACATTTGCTCCATCCCACCGGCAAAAGGGTTCTCTCCCCGCAGATGACCCGTCATTCCTTGGTATGCCTTAATAATGAAACCAAAGCGTTCTGGCGTCTCTTGGTTCCATTTTATATAATTACGCTCTGGTTGGATCGCGTAAAAAGATGTATCCACTTCCACAATCGGAAAGTGTGCGCCATACTCCGCAGCTTCCCTTTGCTGCCGCCTAACTCATGGTCGCCCCATCCGGCTAGACCGATGTTGATCATGCCCTTCACCTCTCGGCTATTCGTTCGTTTCTCCCATTGTAGCGTGCTGATGCCAACGGAAACAACTTGTCTGGTTTTAAAACGTACTTTCCTCCCTGACATTACGTTGTCAGTAATTTGTTATATAATGGAATTTATATAGCATATGATCGTTCAAACGATAGGGGGCATGTACACATGTCGTTAATAATCTTCAGACGAGGGCTGCGCTAAAATGGACATTGCTAAACCCGACATGACCGGCTGTGCCAGCCCCATCCTCAGTCAGCGTGCCTTAAACCGAGCACTACTAGCTCGGCAATTGCTCCTCAAGCGCTCGGACATGCCCGTTCTTCAGGCTGTCCAGCACCTCGTCGGCTTGCAGGCGCAAGCTCCTAACCCACCCTACGTGGCGTTGTGGACTAGACTGCAGAACTTTCGCCATGAGGAGCTGTCTCAGCTCATCATGAACAGAAGCATCGTGCGCATCGCTCTTATGCGCTCGACGATCCACCTCGTCACGGCCGAAGACTGCCTGACACTTCGCCCCGTCCTGCAGTCCGTGCAGGACCGCGCCTTAAAGGGCACGTTCGGCTAGAAGCTTGCCGAACTGGATCTAGACGCGCTCGCCGCCGCCGGGCGATCGCTCCTGGAGGCGCAGCCGCTCACCTTCAGTGAGCTCGGCAAGCGCCTTCAAGCCCAGCGGCCGCAGAGCGATGCCACTGCTCTCTCTCAAGCGGTGCGCTGCAGCCTGCCGCTTGTCCAGGTGCCGCCCCGCGGCATCTGGGGCGCCAGTGGGCAGGCCGCCCACACTACAGCGGAGGCTTGGCTCGGCCGCCCGCTGGCACAAGGGCAAGACCCCGAAGTCATGCTGCTGCGCTACCTGGCGGCCTTCGGACCTGCATCCGTTAAGGACATGCAGGTCTGGTCCGGGCTTACTCGGCTGCGCGAGGTGGTCGAGCGGCTGCGCCCAAGCCTGCTCTCCTTCCGCGACGAACAAGGAAACGAGCTGTTCGACCTGCCTGACGCTCCTCGGCCTGACCCTTTTAGCCCCAGCTCCGCCACGTTTCTTATCGGAGTTCGATAATATGCTCCTGTCCTACGACGATCGCACCCGCATCATGCGTGATGAAGATAAGCATCTGGTGTTCACGGACAATGGCATCATCCGGGCGACGTTGATTGTCGATGGTTTTGTTTGCGGCATTTGGTCCATCACACAGAAGCGCAAATCGGCTATTTTGATCATCAACTTATTCGAGCCCTTATCTCAGGTTGATCACGCAGAAGTTGCCGAGGAAGCGGAGCGCTTGTTTGATTTCATCGCCCCTGATGCCGATACGCGAGATATTCTCTTTAAATAATAAAAACCCGAGGCC